>JAHDDW010000009.1 GCA_020629155.1 Acidimicrobiales bacterium
ACCACAACAACAACCATACCACAAAAGTCAACAAACTAAACAATCACAACACTAGCCAGTCATCCCGAGAAATCAGGGATCTTGCCCAGCAGAGATTCCCACTTTCGTGGGAATGACGTGTAAGGAGAACTAGCTGGTTTTCTGTTTTTGCAAGCCAAGGTGCCATTTCGCTAGCTGATGCCATATTTCTGCTGATTTTCTCGTCTCTGGAGCGTTAGAAAACTTTGTGATGGCTTGTGCGATACTTAAGCCATCGTCATGGTCCATAGCGATAACAGTGTGGCTGGGGTGGTCTGATTTGCCAGCGGGTTTTTCTAGTAATTTGCCAGGCAACTTGGTCCGCCATATTTTGGTTTGATCAGCGTCTTGATAAACCAAATACTTGGTTTGTGTGACTTGTTTGTTCTCGGCTATACGATGTAAAGCCGCGAAATTTTGAGGGGTGAACCAAACATTCATCGAATGCATATAGGCACCAGGGAATCCATTGAAACCATGGTAATGCCAGCTGTCGTCGCTAATAATTACAGGCTGGTTCACTTGAGTAAAAGCAGCCATGGCTTTTTTGACAGCAACCTGTTCACTATCTTCAGATTGGATTTCGTCTATCGCAATGTTTTTGTGCTCAAGCGAAATGTTATAGACAGCGCAGACATGCTGTGCTTGTAAAAGCTTTTCGTGGTTGCCTGTCACAAATAGTAGTGAATCGTTTGTCATGGGACCTGCTTGTTTTGGATTGAACTGAGCTATTATCGTAGTGCCTTAGTCACTTCGTTCCGCAGGAAGTACGTTTAGGGGGTAGATAGTTGGATGCAGACAAGAGGGCCGCTAGATTGGCTCCACTAGTGTACTGAGGTTCTTATGAAAGTAAAATATTTGTTCGCCGCTTGTTCATGCATTCTTTTTACAGCAGCTTGTTCAAGCGCTTCTGAAGCGGACGCTGCTGATTCTTCGACTGCTGAGGTTTCTAGTATCGCTGATTCAGTGCCTTCTCCAGATGAGTTTGAGGCACCGTATGAAGCTTTCCAGGCTTTGCCAGTTGCTTGTGGCGGGACGGCCCCTGAAAGCCCAACCGGGAAACAATACAGTGAGCCAGTCGACCAAGAAATTGAGCCTGAACAATTAGTTACTGCCACGGTAACAACCTCGTGCGGAGATCTTGTGCTCACTTTAGATCCTGAGGCCGCTCCTGAAACAGTCAACAGTTTTGTATTTCTCGCTCGTGAGGGTTTCTATGAGGGGATTGTTTCACATCGAATTGTGCCAGGTTTTGTTTTGCAGCTAGGCGATCCGACTGCTCGCGGTGATGGTGGTCCTGGATATAGTTTCGATGATGAGCTGCCTGCCTCAACTGATGAATATGTTGAAGGGGCTGTTGTGATGGCTAACTCAGGACCTAACACAAACGGGAGTCAGATTTTTATTAACTTCGCTAACAATAGCGATCGACTTGGGCTGCAATATTCTAAATTTGGACAGCTGACAGCTGGACAAGATGTGCTTGCAAAAATAGCGGCTATCCCAACTGCGGGTCCTCAAGGAGATACGCCTCAAGAAGCGCTCTATATCGAAAATATTGAGATTGAAGTAAGCTGATCATAACGTTGTCCTAATGCAATCTGTCTAATAGACTGAGGCAAACAAGCGTCTATAGCTCAATTGGATAGAGTATCTGGCTTCGAACCAGACGGTTGGGGGTTCAAGTCCCTCTGGGCGCACTAATTTTTTAAAATGCATTCTAGAACTGCTCCTTCAATGTGAGCGTAGAATTCGTTTAAACTGAGCAAAATACTGGACATATGAGACTACTCATTAGAAATTTAGCTCGATCAACTACCAAGGAAGCCTTGAAAGACTTGTTTGAGACCTATGGCAGCGTGCAATCATGCACAGTTGTGCTAGACGCTGAGACCCGACGGTCTAAAGGCTTCGGGTTTGTTGAAATGCCTAAGGCAGGCGAAGCAAAAGCTGCGGTGTTTAATCTCAATGGCTCAGATATCGATGGCAGTGTCGTACGCGTTAAAAAAGCGGCACCCAAAAAAGATAGTTAGCAACTATCTTTCACGGTTTTCACTACGTTTGAAACCCTGATAAGGCAGCGAGCATTCGGTTCTCTATGTAAACATACCATTCGATACTCTATTGGGTCTCGATCCAACCTGAGCGTTATCTGATGGTCTAAGCTTTCTGCGATGCAGATGCACCTCGCGGCTATAGTTGAACAGTTCTGGCATAGTGTCCCTGGGGGGACTGCGTTGGCGACTGCAAAAACGCTGCAATACATAGAAAAAACAGGTTTGTGCGAGATTACGCCACTAGCTGCCGCCCATAAAAAAGAAGCAGACCTAGCCGCTGAATTCTCTGGGAAAGTCAAACATAGTCGCTTGCCTAGGGCGTTACTGTATGAAACATGGCTGCGCACAACAATGCTGAAAGCTGAATTGTTTATTCCGCAACTTGATGTCACTTGGGCTGCTGCGATGGTCGCACCGCCGACAAGTAAACCCCTTGTCACTACCGTGCACGATGTCGATTTTCTGAAAAATCAGGAGCTTCTTTCTTCCCGAGGTAAAAACTTCTTCCCTCGTGCGTGGGAGAAGGCGCTAGAACGTTCTGATGTGCTTGTTTGCCCATCGCAAAGCGTGGCCGACGACGCGGTTGCCTATGGTGCGTCGGCAGAAAAAACCGTTGTAATTCCTTGGGGCGTCGAAACGGTTGCGATCAGCGATAGCCAAAGCCTGCTCCAAAGGTTTGCTTTACCTTCAGACTATATTTTGTGGGTAGGCACACAAGAACCTCGTAAAAACTTGGCAAATATTGTTAAAGCGTTAGAGACAACTAACCATCATCTGGTGATTGTCGGCCCTCGTGGATGGAATATAGACAGCAAAGAGCTTTTTGCTTCGTTAGGCGATCGTGTGCATCTTGTCGGCTGGGTTGACGAAGTAACGCTACGAGCATTTTATGCTCAAGCCAAACTGTTTCTTTTCCCTTCGCTAGCTGAAGGTTTCGGGTTACCAATTCTTGAAGCGATGGCACAAGGGACGCCTGTTATAACTTCAAATGTTTCAGCGATGAAAGAAATAGCTGGTTCGGCGGCTTTGCTCGTAAACCCACAGAAACCAACTTCGATTGCGAATGCTATTACATACTGTTTTGAAGACAAAAAATTGTGCGAAGTGCTGGGGGAGCAGGGAAAGAAGCGAGCCGCCGAGTTTAGCTGGACAAGCACGGCACAGAAGTATATCGATGTGTTTAAAAAGGCGGCAGCTGCATGACCAATCAAGAAAAACCGACGGTAGGTGTTAACCTTTCGTGGCTTATCCCAGGCAAAGTAGGAGGCTCGGAAGAACACTTGTTGCGTTTGTTACGTGCACTTGACGACTATGGATCTACCGATTTTTCTGTCCGTCTCTATGTGCAGCCAACCGTCGCTGCACATCACAGCGATTTGCCGCAACGTTTTGAACTGCGTGAAGTTCCTCACAAATATGTTGGGAAAGGGTCAAGGATTGCTCTAGAAAACTCTTGGCTAGCGTATGAAACTCGCAACGACAGTGTTGTCCATCATGGTGGTGGGGTAATCCCCCTGGCGTATTCATCAGTGCCGATCATGACATTGCACGACTTGCAGCCGTTAGAAATGCCGCAGAACTTTTCGCGCCTAAAACAGCTTTGGCTTAAAAAGATGATCCCATATTCTGTGAAAAAGTCTCGGTTTATTTTAGCTCCGTCGCGTTTCACTTGTGACCGTGCAGTGCAGCTTCTTGGCGCTGACCGATCGAAAATGCGTGTTGTGCAACACGGCTCAACACAAGAGGTGCCAGCGACTTCTAAAAGCAGCGACCTTTCACCCAAAGAGCGATTTGGACGATATTTGCTTTATCCAGCAGTTGCCTATGCCCATAAAAATCATGGTGATATCATTGACGCTTTGTCGCACCTTGCCAAGCAACAGTCAACGGCGGCTACTTTACCAAGCGATGATATAGCTATCGTCTTTACAGGAACGCCCGGCCCTCTCACCGAATCACTCAAATCATACGCTCATCTAAAAGGCATGCAACGTCGTGTTCATCATCTTGGTCGTGTCTCAACGCAAGAGCTGACACAGCTCTATGAGCAGGCAGCTGCCCTGGTGTTTCCTTCAACCTATGAAGGGTTCGGAAATCCAATTATTGAAGCGATGGAAGCGGGCTGTCCTGTTATCTGCAGTAACGCTGGTGCAC
Source organism: Acidimicrobiales bacterium (assembly GCA_020629155.1). Lineage (GTDB taxonomy): Bacteria > Actinomycetota > Acidimicrobiia > Acidimicrobiales > SZUA-35 > JAHDDW01. The sequence goes on from JAHDDW010000009.1 coordinate 4,230, forward strand.
TGCCAGAAATAGCTGGCGATGCAGCGCAGATCTTTCCAGCAGGCAACAGCGAAGCGCTAGCGGCTGCGATTGAAAAAGTGCTTCGCCCTGGCTATAGCGAAAAACTTGTGAGGAAAGGTCGTAGTCGAGCAAAGTATTTCTCTCACAAACGGGCAGGCGAAACGCTCACGGCTGTTTACCGAGAAGCGTTAGATAGCAGAGGCTTGTGATGGGTTTTTGTAGACCAGACACATTGCCACAGTTTTTAGCCTCAGGAGAAATCTTCAGATTATGAGAATATTGTTTGTTTGCCCTCATTTCACGCCAGACCTTCATGCAGCGACTGGCGAGGTTATGACAAAACTTGTTGAATCGCTTGCAGCAAGAGGCCATGAGCTAACGGTGGTAACGTCGCTGCCCTGGTATAAAGGTCACAGCGTTGATAAAGCGTGGCGTGGTAGGCCATGGCGCAAAGAAAAAACAGCGTGGGGCCGAATCATACGAGTGTGGCCTTTCCCAACAAGCAAGAACAGCATCGCAGCTCGAGCCGCAGGGTTTGTCGGGTTCACAGCATTAGCAAGCGCCGCTGCTTTAACCGCTGGCAAACATAATGTTGTGATGGGCATGTCGCCGCCGCTTTTTCTTGGTGACGCCGCATATTTGGCGGCTAAGCGAAGCAAGGCGCCATTTGTTTTCAACACGCAAGATATTTTTCCTGATGTAGCTGTTGAACTCGGTGCGTTAACAAATGCAAAGGTGATTTCACTCGCTAAAAAATATGAAGCTGCAATGTATCGCCGCAGTGATGCAATAACCGTTCTTTCTGATGACCAAGCGGCGAATGTGCGTGCAAAAATATCTTCGCAAAGCGCCAAAAAAGTTCATATTATTCATAACTTTGTTGATCTGGAGAAAGTGCAACCGCGTCCGAAAGAAGGCTCATATCGTCGCCGTCATGGTTTGTCTGGCAAATTTGTTGTTATGTATTCGGGTAATGTGGGGCTGTCACAATCGTTTGACTTGGTACGATCTGCTGCTGAGCATTGGCAGCATAATCAAAACATTGTTTTTGTCATCAACGGCGAAGGTTCAGGACGGCCGCAAGTCGATCGTTGGGCACAAGCAATGCCAAACGTGAAGGTTGTTAATTTCGGCCCTCGTCGCGAAGTGAGTTCTATTCTTGGCGCAGCAGATGTGCACCTTGTATTACTGAAAAAAGGCTTATCAAAAAGTTCGACACCCTCGAAACTGTACGGAATCTTAGCAGCTGGCCGCCCTGTGTTAGCCAGCGTCGATGAAGGCTGCGAAGTGGCTAATGTTATCGAGCGAGCTGGTGTCGGCCTGTCTGTTGGGCCAGAAAAAACAAACGATTTTCTGGTTGCTTTAGAAACATTAATGAATGACCAAGAGCAGTTACAAGTGATGGGCAAACGAGCACGAATTTTTGCTGAAGAATGGCTGAGTGCAGAGAAACAGGCCGAAATGTATGAGCAACTTTTTGTGCAACTATGCGACAAGAGGTAGCGCTGGATGCTAAATGCGCTTTCATAAGCGCCGATATGCACTAGTGGTGTGTCGTCTAATTAATCGATGTGTTCTGACGGCTCTTAGAAGTTCTGACGTTGTCCTAAAAATCGCCATTACTACCAGGTAGTGACGATTTCTCGTTCTAGTCAGAACTCCAAATATCTCGCCATAACAACGTCGCCATTTAGACGACACACCACTAGAGTAGCGTCAGAACCAATGAGGAGTTGCTATGAGTAAACCAAAAGGAATTATAATAAGCGGCTATTTCAGCCCGCTGCATGTAGGCCATCTTGATATGATCGATGCCGCAGCAGCTGCGGGTGACAAACTTATTGTTGTCGTTAATAATAACGCTCAACAGATGTTAAAAAAAGGCAAAATTATTATCGACGAGAAAGATCGTGTTCGTGTTGTCGAGGCGCTAGCAAAAGTAGATGACGTTATTCTTTCGATTGATGAGACGCGTGATATTAGCAAAACAATTCAAACAATAGCTGACAAATATAGTGACCATGAGCTTGTTTTTGCTAACGGCGGCGACCGCTCTTCTGGTGCTGTCGTTCCCGAGACAGGTGTTTGCGAAGCAAACGCTATTGAAATGGTTTTTGGTATGGGAGGCAATGAAAAAGCCGATTCTAGTACTCGCATTAATATGGAATTAGGCTACGAAACCGAAGCGTCAGCCTTACCAAGCGAAAACAGCTAATTTCCTGCTACAGACGAGCAGATTCCCCTTAAAAATCGCTAATGTGTGAGCCAGGGCCAAGTAGATATGCTTTATCTTCTGGATTATAGAGATGGCAATTTTCCATAGAGAGACAGCCGCAGGCTATACAGCCATCAAGCTTCTTATGCAGCTGCTGTAAGTGCTCGATTCGCTCTTCGATGCGAGGGCGCCATTGCTGAGCGACAACAGTCCAGTCGGCTTTTGTCGGCGTTCGATTCTGGGGTAGTTGTAGCATTGCTGCACGGATTTCATCTAGGGTGCGACCTAGATTCTGCCCTATTTGAATAAAGGCTACTCTACGAATAGTCTCACGCTTGAAACGTCGCTGGTTGCCAGAGGTACGCGATGACGCTAGCAACTTTTCTGCTTCGTAATAGCGAATCGCAGAAGTTGCAACGCCGCATCGCTCTGCTAGTTCACCAATTGTTAGAAGATCATCAGAAGACTTGTGTAGGATCTTGACTTCAGCCACATAGCCACCTCTGGTTAGTAACGAAATGTACGTTTCCAGGGTAAAGGAAAAAATAGAGTTACTAGCGACCTTTTATGCAAGTTCTTCTATAGGGTAGGTGAGATAGCCTAAATGTCTATGCATGTATCAAAGGCGGTGTGATGGAAAAAATAAAAAAGCAAAAAGTCGCAGTAGCTGGTGGGGCGCTGGTTGTTGCTGCGTTAGCGGCGATTACTTTTTTGATTCTTACAGGAGATGATGATGCTCTCACTTCCACAGGTCAAAGTTCTACGGTTGCGATTTCGCTAGAGCAAAAAGACAATACTGTTCAAAGCGATGCAACCTTGCAAGAAAAGAACGGTATCGATGACAATACTTCTCTGGACCAAACAGCAACTTCACTCAAACCAGATGCAAACAAAGAAGAAGATACAAGTTCAACTGATGCTTCGCAATCCTTATCTGCTAAAGAAAACCTGGAAATGATTCTTGCAAGCCCGACAAGAAATACGTCCTTTGACAATAACAAATATAAAGATGTGCCAATGGCAGATATCGATGTATCTGGCCTAACAGAAAATGCTGATCTTTACGATGAAGGTCTCCTTGATACTACGAACAGTGGGTTTTTTAGAGTGAAGTGTGAGGTTAGCCACTTTGCCTACGACGACCCGATTGTTTTTCCAGGCGAGCCAGGCAACGGACATCTTCACATGTTTTTTGGCAACACTAAGGCTAATGCGTATAGCACATTTGACTCGTTGATGAACACAGGCACAGGAACATGTAATGGGGAAGATTTGAATCGAACAGCGTATTGGATCCCTGCTGTGCTTGACGAGAATGGCTATGCGCTTCTCCCTGACCATATAATGGTGTATTACAAAAACGATAACGCGTTTTTAAATGGGGCCAATGAACTTGTTGAACCATTCCCTGACGATTTACGTATTATCGCTGGTGAAGGGCGCGCAACGTCGCCTCAAACAGAACGTACTGGCGAGAACGATATACCACATGTGAGTTTTTCATGCGGCCCAGCGTACGGGGATAACCAAAAGCAACCGTTAATCCCGCAATGTTCAGCTCCCAATTTTATTGAAGCGCAGATAGCGTTTCCTTCCTGTTGGGATGGCAAAAATCTTTATGAGGAAGATCAAAGCCATATGGCGCAACCTCTATATGGCTATTTTGGTTCTACATGTCCAGATACACATCCGAATGATATTTCTTCGATCATGTATCGTGTGTTTTTTAAACCGGCAGACTATGGCGGCACATTGAAGAATTTATACTTGAGCTCTGATGTTCGCAATGGAGAATTATTGCCTGGGGGCACAACGTTGCACGGTGATTGGTTCGGAGCCTGGCATCCTGAGGCTATGCGACAGTGGGTCACAAATTGTAATAACAAACGCGCTGATTGTGAAATCGGCATATTAAACAGAAACCCTATGGTTTCTATGGTGCCACGAAAAACGGGTCACTACCCTCGGGGAACTAGAATAGCGCCAGAAGAGCTTGCAAAGTTGTGCCCTGGTGAGAGTTTTGATGCTTCAAACCCTGTAGTTTCTTTGTCTCATTGCGGACGTGGAAGCACAAACTCCTAAATAATCTGCGTGGAAACGCCCCAAACGCAAGCGGAGCGGAAACCATTGCCACCACAGCTCGGAGCGGCGAAGGGCATCTTACTAAACAGAGGTGCCATAGATTCTCTAAACTTTATAGAGTCTAGGCCGATTGAACTATATGTTCTCTAGAGCTTCCCTTACCGTTCCCGCTAAGCGACTTGTCGTGGCGCTTTTGCTTGCCCTTGCTCTGCTGCTTGCTCCTACACACAGTTCTTCTGCCAAGGCTGCTGAATTGTCGCGATCGTCGACGGTCGAACCAGGTGTGAGCGATTCGATAGTCCGCCTCTATAGTGCTGTTTTTGGTAGAGCTCCAGATAGCGAAGGATTTGACTATTGGGTTGATCTTTATGCAACAGGTACGCCGCTTTCTGCGGTAGCTGATGAGTTTATTGTTTCGCAAGAATGGCGATTGCGGTATGGTCAACCTGCTGATAGCGATTATGTCGAATTGTTATATCGCAATGTTCTAAACCGAAGTCCTGATCAAGAAGGTGGTGCATATTGGCTCCAGCAACTCTCTACTGGGCTTAGCAGAACTGAGCTCTTACTGTATTTTTCTGAGTCTGACGAGTTTGTTGCTAAAACAGAAACTGCTGCACCTTTAGCCCCGAGTATTTTCCCAGCTATTCCTACAGGGTCTGGTTTCGGCAAAAGGGTTATTTATGATAATGATGGCCAGCGTGTCTGGCTAGTCGATGAGAATGAACAAGTCGTTGATTCTTATCTTGTCTCTGGCAGAGAACAAACTCCAATGCCAGGAACATATTCAGTGTTTTCGAAGTCTCCGCTTGCTTGGGCTGGCCATGACGGGATAACTATGGAATATATGGTTCGCTTCACCTACGGTCGTAGCCTTCCAATAGGTTTTCACGCTATTCCACTTTATGCAAGCGGCAGGCCTATGCAAACGGAGGGCCAGCTGGGCACGTATCAATCAGCTGGTTGCATCAGACAAAATCTGGGTAAAGCTAAAGCGCTTTATGAATGGGCAGACATCGGCACGACCGTTGTGGTGCTGCCGTAATTCGTAAGGTCACAGCTAGGTTCTTTTGTTTTTGTCGTACACGTTCTGGGGTGCTGGTAACGCTCTTTTGTCAATGGGGTTAGGCTGCGGTTTGCTGTTTTAACCGCTTCTAATCTTTCCACATGCGCCGTATGACGCGTATCCCTAACTGTCGCATAAGTCTGGCGTACTGATCGCGACCGATATCGACACCATCTATTTTGTTAGCTGTATGCGCTAGTTTCGCAGCACCAAACACGCTACGATTCTTCACCCAAAGATCATATAACACTGGTTTCAGTTCCTGATCTTTAACACTTCTAGCTGACGGTTCACGATTTTTCGCTGCGTAATATGTTTAGGGTGATACCTGCAAATCACGGCAGATATGCCCGACACCCCACCGATTCCTAAACTTATTAATAAAAGCCACTATCTCGGTTGTTGACCATCGTGCTCGAAAGCTTAAAAAACCGAAGCAGCACGCAGTATCTCGTTAGCACGGCGAAGTTCTTTCAACTCTTGACAAAGCTTTCTATTTTCCTCAGACTGACTCGTTGTGACGCCTTGACGTTCACCTTCATCAATTTCTGCTTGACGCACCCTAACTCGCTGCGTAACTGATTGACCATCCGGACAGCACGCTGCCTGTTCTCCGGCGAATACGTACGCTTGCCACGCTTATTCCCAGACACATTAACATCATCATTACTATTTTTTGATCCATAAATAATCGATCTTTTCAACCAAATATTCTATAAACCGTGTCTTAAATCTCTACAACAAACCCAGGACGAATCAAAGTGTTCTATTCTTACGAACATAGCTAGTAAAACTGCTAAAGTCCTCGCATTTCAGATTCGATAACCGGCATATGTATAAACTCTTTCTATCTCCGATAGTCTTACTTTTCCTTGTCGGATGCGCATCAAACTCAACAACACAAGTACAGACAACCGACCCGCAAGAAAGTTCTCAAAGCTCAAGCAATAACGAAACACAGGCTGAGAATCTAAACGCAGGCCAACCGTTTGTTCTTGAAATATCGGAATCGGTCGATGGATTAGAGGCAACAGATAGCAGCAGTACGTTCTATTTGTATAAAGAGGAAGAAATCTTCTACGGCAGAAGACAAGTAGCGAGCACTGAAGAAGATACTTTATGTTTAGAGACATATAGCGATGAGAACGAAATTTGGGGAGAGAGCGAAAGCTTAGATATATCTGGCATGCGTCTAGGCGATATAGCCAACAAACCTGAACTCTTAGAGTATTCATCGATAACCAGCTTGCTAGCTGAGACATCAAGGGATAAACCATCTCTCAAAGAGCTAGACACACTATTTTCCCAGTTGCCTATTAGAAGTATTCCACAACCTTCCGAGCCTGACGAGGCAACGCTCACTTTTACAGAAATGCCAAACGAAATCACAATTTCAGTGAGTGTCAACGAATCAGAGAGCTACACATACAATTTTAGCTACGCATACCACGGGGCTGAAGAACTCGTAGATATTCCTGAAGATGACTGTACAACTTCAATGGAGCTGAACACTGGAGACGAAGCAACGCCTAACTTTGAGGCAGTAACCCAATCGATAGCGACACCATAAACCCAGAAACTTGCAACACTTTTAGTTGACTTCTTAATGTTATCCCGATTAATGTCGAATACTATTCATGAAGTTAGCGGCTCATTTATTTGTATGGCGAACCATGGCTGTCTATTGGCTATTCATAGGTCTTACCTCTATAGGGTTCCCAGTTTGGGTTCTCTACATCAACAGAGAAAACGGCATGAGTGAAGGCGACCGAGACGGTTTTCTGGCCTCTCTGGCTGTTGCAGCCTTTGGGCTTCTGCTGACAGTCGCCATCTGTAAACTCATCAAGATATCAGCACGTCGACCTTCCGATGCCGCGTTCTATGGGAAGCAGCTAGGCATAGGCTTAGCCATATTGTTTGGGCTTCCACCGCTCATCCTCGCAGTACTCGAACCCTGGCTCGGCCTTTTCGCCATACCATCAATTCTTGCACTCTCGCTACCTGGAATCTTCTTCATCGGTTGTTCAGCTACCTTGGCAGAACAAACCGAACAACAGGACATACCTTAGTTTCACGCTAGTAATGTCGACCCCTCATATGCCGCAAAGTAGGTTTTTGGGTGTGTCGTAAGAGGAACCCCCAACGACACACTCGCAGTCCCAAAACTAGACTGACTCGCACGTTCAGTACCAGACGCAAGGACAATAGCCGACGAACTAGCAGCTAAAAACGTTTCTCTATTTCTGGGTGGGCAGACGTATGACCCAAATGATCCGATGGGGAAAATGTTTTTCAACATCCTCACGTTCGCCGAGTTTGAGACAGACCTACTATCGGCACGCACTCGTGAGGGAATGGCAATAGCGAAAAAGAAAGGCCGATTAAAAGGCAAACAACCAGAACTGTCCACTAATCAAGCCGAGACTTTACGAAAGCTTTACGACAAAAACGAGCACACTGTAAGTGAGATAGCCGAAATATTCGGAATCTCAAAACCCACCGGCTACAGAACACTCATACGAAACACCTAGCTCGTTTCCCTCTGGTGACACATTCGTTACCAGCACCCCGTTTTGATTCAAGCAAATCCTCAGTTTGTTGTTTGGGAACCACGTTTGTCGGGTGAAGAATCTTTAGCTGTCTGTGTAGGACCTACAACGACTTTGGCTGCTGATTGATCAAATTTCTGTGGTTTTTCATCGCCCACAGTATTTCGAGATGCTGGCACAGTCGGTGGATAACTTTTTCTTGCAGACGAAAGAGCTTTTAGCGTTTGCGCCTCAGCGATGGTTGCAAGTCTCTGAGCTAACGTGTCTACATCTTGTTCTAGTGTTTGAGGGGCGTGAGGATGGTTGATAGAGGCTCGCGCGTGAAGGAGTAACGTTCCAGCTATAAACTGTTGAATCGTCCTATTCTTCTCGTCTTTTGCCGCTTTGATCAGCCTAAGCCATCCACTGCGTTGCTTAGCTGTGGGCACAAGAGGAAGCGATTTAAAGTCTATATCGTCTGGGGTATTTTGAATTTCTTCAGAAGAGGGTGTCGCTAAAATAGTGGCAACTTCACCAAAACGATTTGAAATCTCTGCAAGCGTAACCTCTGTATGTTCCATAGCTTCAATCCTCCCAGGTTGTAACTATAAAGGTCGCAAAACTGCTCGATGCACTGCACTACCAGAAATTCCTAGTGTATTTCTATGTCAGGCAAAACTGACCGATGTCTAATAATTGTAGATGGCCACAGCATTACCGCTGCGCTCAGGACATTCCATGGATGTTTTTACGTGTGCTTGTGCAAGCAAGTAGCAAACATAAGCTATTTTTAGAGATAGCGAGTAATACATACAATGCCGTGATTGGAGAGTTAGCATAAGCGTATGCGCTGGCGATCTTTTTCTCATACTATTTTTGACTGTGATTCTACGCTTTCATCTATCGAAGGTATCGATGAGCTCGCTGTCCTGCTTAACCAGAAAGAAGCTGTTGAGGCTTTAACAAATGCAGCGATGGACGGTGAAGTCGACCTTAAAGACGTCTACGGGAAACGGCTTGAGCTTTTGCAGCCATCAAAACAGCAGGTCCGTTCGCTTAAAGAGGCATACAAGACGCACACCGTGCCACATGCAAAAGAAGTTATTGCAGCATTGACTGATCAGAAAGTGACGGCAACGATCGTTAGCGGCGGTCTGCAAGAAGCTGTCGAAGAGTATGGCGTGTGGCTTGGCATTGATGCAGAAAATATTCATGCAGTCGGAGCTCGATATGATCCGCTTAGTCACCGTTGGTGGCTGGCAGAAAATGCGCAGCGACAAACCTTTATCGACCATGAAGTCGGAGCGCTAACTGACACCGTCGGCAAAGGCGACGTTATCAAAACCAATGTGCCAGCTGGGCGTCGAATTATGATAGGCGATGGTGCCAGCGATCTTGCTACGCAACCAGATGTTGACCTTTTTGTTGCCTATAGCGGTGTCGTCGATCGCCATATCGTTACCTCTCAAGCGGCTGTGGTGATAACATCGTTTGATATAGCCCCGTTATTGGCGCTTGTTTTAGGACCCGCAGCGGTTGTCGCTCTACTCGAATCGCCACATAATGCGGTGGCGAAAGCTGCACTCACTGCAATCGAAAACGGTGCGCTAGTTTTTAACGACAAAACGTTAGAAACAAAGTTTTTTGAGGCGTTTGGCCAAGCCCTGCTATAGGCTGTCAGAGGCTTGCATACGTAAGCTGCCATAGGCTGAAGATGAGGATTGCATGTTTAAAGTTTTTGTTTCTGACAAACTGGGTCAAGCAGGGCTAGAAATTCTAGAAGCTGCTGATGACGTTGAAGTAACCGTCAATACTTCGCTAGACGAAGCGGGTTTGGTCGAAGCAATTACTGACTATGACGGGCTTATTATCCGCTCTGGGACAACTGTAACTGAAAACATTTTAAAGGCGGCAAAAAATCTTAAAGTTGTCGGCCGTGCAGGTGTCGGCGTTGATAACGTCGACATTGAATCTGCTACTCGCCACGGCGTCATTGTCATGAACACGCCGTCGGCTAACACAATCGCAACAGCAGAACATGCACTGGCATTGATGCTTTCGGTAAGCCGCCATATTGTACCTGCACACAATTCGCTAGCAGCAGGGGAGTGGAAGCGGTCAAACTTCGGCGGTAGCGAACTGCGAGGCAAGATGTTAGGCGTTATTGGCTATGGTCGTGTAGGTCGTGCCGTGGCTGCACGTGCGAAAGCGTTTGAAATGAATGTGTTAGTGTATGACCCATATGTGAGCGAAACTGTTGCGAAAGAAACAGGTGTTGAACTCGCCAACCTTGACGAGGTTCTGGCAGCGTCTGACTATGTGACACTGCATTCTGTGCTTAATGAAGAAACACAGAACCTTATCAATACCGACCGCATTGCGTTGATGAAAGATAGCGCTGTGTTGATAAACGTGGCACGCGGTGGTTTGGTTGACGCTGATGCTGTAGCCACAGCGCTAGACGAAGGCAAACTAAGCGCTGCGGGGTTAGACGTGTTCGCGGTTGAACCTCCAAAAGAGTCTAATCGTCTAGTAAATCATCCAAAGGTTGTTCACACGCCGCATCTCGGGGCCTCAACAGCTGAAGCACAACGAGATGTAGCAATCGACGTTGCAACGCAAGTTGTTGAAGCGTTACGAGGCGACAAAATAACGAACTGTGTTAACCTTGGCTTCTCTAGTGGTGCGTCGTTTGATCGTCTTGCGCCGTTTATTGAGCTGGCCGAAAAAATCGGTGCAATTCAGGCAGCTATGGCCGAGAATCCTATCACCTCAATAGAAGTTGAAGTGTTAGACGCAGACGCAGAAGAACTTTTGAAACCGGTTGCTGCTGGCCTTATGAAAGGTCTCCTGGCTTCTGACTATCCTGGCCTTATCAACTATGTAAACGCGCCTGTGCTAGGCCAAGAGCAAGGTTTAGCAGTTTCGCGTGCAGTCGGCATAGGTGGGTCCTATCATCGGAACCATATTGCTTGCAGGGTAAAGTTTGACGGTGGACAACGAACAATTTCAGGTGTTGTTTATGAAGGCGATAAGCAGCGAATCGTGCAAATTTCTAGCTATAGGTTTGAAGCCGACCCTCATGGTCCTGTGCTGTTGCTGCTCAATAACGATGTTCCTGGTGTGGTTGGCTCTGCTGGCACGGCGCTTGGTGAATGCGGTATTAATATCGCCGAATGGCGTTTAGGTCGTGATGAGGCCCGTGACGAGGCATTATCGTTTGTTAACTTAGACCGTTTGCCATCCGATGATGAACTTGCAAACATCAAAAAACTAGATCCTGTTGTTAAAGCCATTGTTCTAGATTTATAGACAATGTTTACCAGCTATGTGGCCAAAGTATGGAGGAGTTATACATGAGTAGAAAAATTCTTGTTCTAAACGGTCCAAACCTGAATTTGCTTGGGACTCGTGAGCCTGAGACCTACGGATCGCAGACACTTGACGAGCTTCTCGCTGAGATCACACGTCATGGAGAGAAACAGCAGGTTGAGATTACAGGTTTTCAATCTAATAGCGAAGGTGATTTAATCGATGCGTTGCATGAGGCTCGCACATGGGCTGCTGGTGTGGTATTTAACGCTGGCGCGTACACACATACATCAGTAGCACTTGGCGATGCTATCACAGCTGCGCAACTGCCTGTAGTCGAAGTGCACATGTCGAACGTGGCGGCTCGTGAGACGTTTCGCCACACATCGTATATTGCTCCTGTGTGTCTCGGCACGATAACAGGGTTTGGCGCTACAGGGTATTTGTTGGCAGTTGATGCGTTAGTGCGAAACGTTATTGACGCAGCAAAATAGTGTCAGATCTGATTGAAATAACGCTTGATGCGGTTATTGTTGCCGTTACTGACGGGGTGCCACGCCTTTTAACAGTAACTTCTGATGAGGGTTTACCTGCGTTGCCTAGCGGCGTTTTGAAACGCAGCGACCGGACGATAGAAGAAGCTTTGCGGCGTTGGGTGCGCGAGCAAACAGCCTTAGAGCTTGGCTATGTCGAACAGCTTTATACCTTTGGCGATAAGGCTCGGACTGATGGCGCTGAGTCAAAGCGGATGCTATCGATTGCGTATCTGGCGTTAGTGCGTGAGGCGGCTCCGTCTGCTGGTGCTAAATGGGTTGATTGGTATGACTTTTTCCCTTGGGAAGACCACCGCGTTACTCAGCCAGAAATTTGGGACGAAAAAATTGTGCCTCAACTGGCAGCATTTGTTGCCGAAGCAAACGATAAGACAACACGTTTGGCACGACAAGACCGTTGTCGAACAACGTTTGCTACCAAAGAACTCTTTGATGGAATCCGTGCGCTTGAACGTTGCGAGCTTCTGTATGAAGCTGGTTTGCTTCAAGAGTCGAAGCATCCTGGCCAGCAACTACATTTAGAAGATATACCAATGCATTTGGATCATCGACGGATTGCTGCCACTGCGCTCAGCCGTCTGCGAGGCAAGCTGACATATCGACCTGTTGTATTTGAGTTGCTAGCAAAACGTTTTACGTTGCTGCAACTGCAAACTGTTGTCGAAGCGTTGTCTGGCAAAACGCTCCACAAACAGAACTTTCGCCGCCTTGTCGAAGGCGGTGGTCTTGTAGCACGAACAGGTGAGATGACACCTACTCGTGGGCGTCCTGCTGAATTGTTTGAGTTTCGCCGCGAAGTTTTGCACGAACGCCCTAAACCAGGCCTTGGGTAGCGGTCTTATGGGCAGGTGAAGTAACTTCGGTTGGAGATGTCAGCCCAGGCAGCTGCTGATGATGGGCTTGAATCGAAGCGCCAGTTGTATTCAGGGAACGAATCAAAATGTATAAGATATTTGATTCGTGGTTCTGACTCGAAATAATCTGCTGCGTTTCGAAGCCATTGTGCTTTTCTGCCAGCTTGATTTGGGTCTTCGACTGAGCCCCACTCTGCAAGCATCCAAGGTTTATTGATGTTGTTAGCAGTAGCCCACGAAGTGAATCCGCTCATTAGCGTTTGCATTTCACGCCAGTTGCCGCCGTGGAAAAAGTTGTAAGGATCGAGTCCGACAATGTCGACGTAACTATCGCCAGGGTAGAGCAAGTTTGCAGCTCGCGCACCCGCGTTAGGCTCAAAGGGTGCTCGTGTCATAATCCAAGCCCAGTCAACATTGGTGACGCCTTCTTGCGCAAAAACCGTATGGACATGACGGTAGGCCGCAACAAAATCTGCTGCGCTGCCAGCATCAGTTTTGACGTGGCCTGATTCTGTTTGCCCTGGTTGGAACGGTCCGATTCGAGAGTCTGCTTCATGGCCAAAAACTAGAATTACTGGCGAGCCGATTGATTTAACCTGTTGTGCTTTTTCTCGAATTAACACGTCATGGTCGCCGCCAGCGATAGAAGCCCAGGCGATGTTAGTATTGTTTTTAAAGACAGGTTTCCAAGACAGAAACGGTTTGCGGCCCTGAGCAATTGACGGTTTAATATAGTTGTTAATATTATACGTTGTGACAAAATCATCCCAGCGATAGAACTGGTGGTCAATATCAAAGGTGCGCCCCATCTGACTTTCGACGTAACTAATGGCTTGAAGTTTATCGGTTGCGTTGTAGCCGCCAGTTCGTTGCGGAGAGTTGACGTATGCACCCCAGTATGCTCCACAGCTCGGTGACTGTGGCGGTGAAGTTGTTGCTGGTGTTGTGGTTGCCACTGTTGAAGAAGGCGACCCTTGATTTGAAGGAGAGCTGCCGTTTGTGTTGGTCTGTGGGTTGCTTGTTTGTGTTGGTTGCGCAGGCGATGATGTTTCAGAGCTAGATAAAGAGCCTGGTGTATCAGAAGTAGATGTGCCGCTGGCAAAAGGAGAGCTTGCTGCGGTCGTTTGCTTTGCTGCAGTTGCAGTTTGTGTGGTGCCAGCAGTAGTTTTCTCAGATGATACGTTCGACGAGTTAGATTGTGTTTGCCCCTGTTTTTGAGTCGTGGAACCCTTCGCAGTGGAAGTCGGTTTTGCGAAAGCTAAATCATTAGCACCTGCTTGTTCTACATCGCCTTGTTGTGAATCTTTTTGCGGTGTGCTGCCGTTCTTGCTTTTGCTATCGCCGGCTGTTTTGCCAGTTGCTACTTGGTTGTCGGCACTGTTTCGTTGTGCATTATTTTGAGCAGATTCAGTTGTTTGAGTCTGTTGAGGTTGTGCAACGATAGCGCAAACGAATAAGAGAACAATAGCTACTAGAAAAGCTCTGTATTTAGTAGTCATAGCGTCCTTTCGGAATCGTTGAATCAGCCTTTTTACGTATCGGCGTTTGTGTATAAGATCTGAAGAGACTACAAGAAGCGTTAGGGGGTATGACCTAGACAGGTTGCACTTATACTCAAAATGAGTATAATTTAAAGTATGACCGTAGTTACCCCGTTATCACTTCAACAATGCATTCCTGATGTGGAGCTTGCAGCACTAAGCGAAACGATAGAAAAAATTGAGCGCCTCAAAAAAGAGCGCAACGCTATTGTGCTGGCGCACAATTATATGACGCCTGATATCTATCACACTGTTGCCGACATCAAAGGTGATTCTCTGGCGCTTGCCCATGCAGCAGCCGAAACCGACGCCGACGTGATTGTGTTTGCTGGCGTTCATTTCATGGCTGAAACTGCAAAAATAACTTGTCCTGAAAAAACCGTGCTTATCCCAGATCTTGATGCTGGCTGTTCTTTGGCCGAGTCTATAACCGCCGCTGATATTCGTCTTCTGCGTGAACGCTACCCTGGGGTTCCAGTTGTCGCTTATGTGAATACGTCTGCTGAGGTGAAAGCCGAAGTTGACATTTGCTGCACTTCAGGCAACGCAGTGCAAGTGGTCGAATCGCTAGATGTCGACCGGGTTATCTTCTTACCAGACCAGTACCTTGGTCGTTGGGTTGCCACACAAACCGATACCGAGATTATTTTGTGGGAAGGCAGCTGCATGGTACACGAGCTTTTCACAGGCGCCGAACTTCGTGAATATAGACAAAGCCACGATGGCGTCGAAATCATCGCGCACCCTGAATGTCCGCCCGACGTGCTAGCCGAAGCAGACTTTGTTGGTTCTACAGCTGGCATGATCGGCTGGGTTAAAGACAACAAGCCGAAAAAAGTAGTCATGGTGACCGAGTGTTCTATGTCTGATAACGTTGCGCTTGAAACGCCTGATGTGGAGTTTGTGCGGCCATGCAACCTGTGTCCACATATGAAAAAGATTACACTCGAAAAAATTGCGACCTCGTTAGAGACAATGAATCATGAAGTTGTCATCGCACCAGAAATGGCCGAAAAAGCTCGTCGTTCTGTTGACGCAATGCTGAAAATCGCTGTCTAGGGGTGTGTCGTCTTTAGCATGGCCAGAGGGCTAGACTTCTATGGAGAACACTCGTGTTTATTAACTTGAACGAATTGGACGAAAGCAATACGATCGCTGTTCGCCAGTGCGAAACCATTGTTGTTGGCAGCGGAATAGCTGGCCTATCTGCTGCGCTCCACCTGCAAGATTGCACCCTGCTCACTGCTGGTTCCCTCGGCGTAAACGGTTCAACACCGTGGGCGCAAGGAGGCATAGCAGCAGCTGTGTCGCCTGATGACAGCAGTGAAGACCATGCGCAAGATACAATGGCTGTTTCTGCTGGTTTAAGCGAATCAACAATAGCTAAATCGATTACTTCTGCTGGCCCCGCAGCGATTGAACAATTAGTAGCATTGGGCGCAAAATTCGATCGAAGCGACGATGGGCAATTGCTTTTGGGGCATGAAGCTGGCCATAGGCGTAACCGCATTGTGCGTGCTAATGGCGATGCTATCGGCGCCGAAATTATCCGCACGTTAACAGCTGCGGTGCTCGCCGAGCCAGCAGTCGAAATTGTTGAAGAAACGTATGCTATTGATTTGCTCATAAACGACCAGCAGCAAGTGAGTGGAGTACTGGCGAAGCAGGCAGGCGAAGTAGTTGCCTTTCTCGCCCCCGATGTTGTTTTGGCTACAGGTGGCTACGCCTATTGCTATCGTCGTTCAACGAACCCTCGTGGTTCTATCGGCTCTGGTATAGCGATGGCCGATAGAGCAGGTGCGCAGCTTGCAGATATGGAGTTTGTGCAGTTCCATCCAACAGCGTTGCTGGTTCAAGGCGATAGTCGCCTACCGCTTCTAACCGAAGCAATTCGAGGCGAAGGGGCTATTCTTATCAATAAAAACGGTGAACGTTATATGCAAGCACTGCATAAAGATGGCGAGTTAGCGCCACGTGACGTGGTTGCGCGTGGTAATTATTGGCAGTTACAGAAAGGCAACGAGCCGCAGCTTGATGCCAGCGAAGCTGTAGGCAGCCGCTTTCCAAGACGGTTTCCAACGGTGTATGCTTTAGCGCAAAAGCATGGGTTTGATCCGCAAACTCAGCCGCTGCCTGTAACACCTGCGGCGCACTATACCATGGGTGGAGTTGCAACTGATGCGACCGGGCGCAGCTCTATCAAAGGGCTGTGGGCAGTGGGAGAAACCTCTTCGTCGGGTTTGCATGGCGCTAATCGTTTGGCATCTAATTCATTGCTTGAAGGTTTTGTTATGGGCTCTGTTGTAGCTGATGCAATCGCAGGGCAGGCAACACGAAGACAATCACCAGTTTTTTCACAGCTGTTTATTACAAAAAGTTTTTTGCCGTTCCTCCGAATCAGTTTCGCGCAAGAGCCTGCGACTATTTTTTTGCGTGAAGCAGAAGAAGAGCTGCGTACTATTGTTTGGGATCATGTCGGTGTAACCCGATCATATGAAGGGCTCACCGAGGCTGCGGCTAAAGTGGCTGCGTTAGCAGAAAGAATAGAGTTGCAAGGCTGGTCTTTGCGCTTGCGAGACATGGTTAACATAGTCGAAAATATTGTGGCCGCTGCTTTGCGAAGACCAGAAAGTTGCGGCGCTCATTATATGCAATGAAGTTATGACACTTTAATGCCAACGCCAGTAGGGACGTTTTTAGCGCTTATACTGACGTCGTAACCTAGGAAAGAGTAGAAATGAAAGTATCTAAAGTAGTTGTAGCCTTTGCAGTATCTTCTATGGTATTTGCCGCTTGTGGGTCTGGTTCACTAAGCGCAGAAGAAAAAAAGATCGCTGAAAACCTTGCGGCCGAATTTGAAACAGATGGAGATTTTGCTGAGTTCGCTGATGCAGAAGCTGCAGAATGTATCGCTAATGGCATGGTAAAGACAATCGGTGTTGACCGTTTTGAAGAACTTGGTGTGACAGCCGATGAAGTCGCAGAAGACCCTGATTTTACTGAAGATGAAGAAAAACAACTTATTTCTGCTACCTTCGACTGTCTTGATGCGAAGGAACTTCTCTCGGAAACAGGTGGCGTACCTGAAGAAATAGCTTCTTGTGTTGTTGATGAGGTCGGCGAAAAAGATATTAAATCGATGATGGAAGCCGCAGCTTTAGGCGAAGAAGATGAATCGATGGAAGAAAAAATGGAAGAAGCTACTACTAAGTGTGTTGAGGAGTAACGAGATATTGACAAGTGTTCCTCATGGAAAGTGTCTATGAGGAACACTTGCTACTAGAAGGTAGCTGGGCATCTCTAAAATTGTAGATTCCCTCTGTATCTCCGCTCCACCCAGGGCGTTTTCACGTAGCTTTTAGTGCCTCTCTGGTAAAGCGATTCTATATAAAACCAATAAATCGAGATACCCGTAAATGAAAGTTTACTCTAGGTGAATGCCACACTCAGTTTTTTCTGAATCCTGCCAGCGGCCTGCTCTAGCGTCAGCGTCAGACGTTTTTTGTGTGCACGGCCAGCAACCGATAGAGCTGTAACCATTTGACAAAAGCGGGTTGATCAAGATATTTCGGCGTTCAACAAACGTTGCTGTTTGTTCGTCTGTCCAGTTTGCGATTGGATTTACCTTTATAAGGCCACGTTTGTCTATCGAGGCAATAGGGGCCGCAGCTCGTGCAGACGAATCAGATCGTCGAAGCCCACTGAGCCATGCTGTAAAACCTGATTCAACAAGAAAGTCGTTAAGCGGGTCGACTTTCCGAGCCTGGCAGCACCCATCTGTATCAGTTTCATAGAGGGTTGTAGCATTCTTTTTAGGTTTGATGACACGCAGATCCATATCGTAACGCTGTTGCGCTTTTCTAACTGTTTCAAGTGTCTCAGGAAAATGAAACCCTGTATCTAGAAAGACAACTGGAATAGTGTTGTCAACTGCCATCACAATGTCGAGCAGTACAGTGTCGGCAAACGAAGTTGTGAGGCAGAACGTATTGCGGTGTTCTTTGACAGCCCACATAACAATCTCAATTGCGGTGCAGCCTTCAAGATCGCGTTTCGCAAGTGTGAGAGAACGGGGTTGTAGAACTACTGCGGTATCAGTCATTGTCGTTAATTCCGATCAACTTAGTCGGGTTTAAATTGACGTTAGAGGATGTAAGCAAGAAATGCAACTCAAGGCAGCAGAAACGTTGCCGTCTTGAAAAGCAGAAAAGGGGCGGAACGTAACGTTCCGCCCCTTCTTTCTGACTTTGGTTTATGGAACCGCAATGCTGCTGGTTACTGCGTCGAAGTTTTTCTTAGCTTCGCCACCGAGCAGTGTTACAGCGCCGATACACACTACTGCGATTAATGCTACCAATAGAGCATATTCAACAAGACTTGCTCCTCGTTCAGAGTCTGTGTGTGCTTGTAGCCATACTTTTAGAAATTCGATCTGTGACATTGTATTCTCCGTTTGTTTGTTGTTCGGTCCCGTTTGGGCTTATAGAAATGATCGTCGGAGAGCGTTAGTATCTACATAGGTCTAGCTAACTATTCACTATAGGCAAGCTACAGTGTCACACCTTGGTGGTACTGTGACAACTACCTCTTGCGAGGCTCGCAGCTTCGGCCGCCGTTTACTCCAAAACAGCTAGATACGTAGGTTTTAAACCTTCTAAACGTATCTAGCAGATAAACGAGACTCAGGTAAAATATGGATATCATTCAAACGCCACGGTGTGTTACAAGTTTTGAATCAGCGCTCGGAACAGCTTTCGGGCTTGCTGAAGACTACAGCCATGCACATTTCGCATTCCTGCTTGATGGCAGCCTACAACTATGCGATCTGGCAATATATGATCGTAGCGGCGATGCATGCATAGATGCTTTACACTATGCTGTCACAAAAGCAAAAGTTAGTGCCGATATTTCTTATGCTCTTGTTGTTTCTCTAATCGATACAGATCCAGATGCGCTGTATCAAAGCGATATTGAGTTGTTTCTTTGGGGCGAAACAGCTCTTCGCAGCTCAGATGTACACTTGCTCGACTGGATTAACGTGCATAATGACCTGTATCGGTCGTTTGCTCGCACTGTGGCACCTAACCGTGCTTGGTGAACTTGTTAGCTGGTGGTGTACGGTGCCACGATGTTTCCGAAGCGGTGCTGCGTTATGCTAAGTGATTGTTCGCGTACGTAGTGCTGTAATTCTATATAGCCGTCTGCGGTGACTTGCTGGTCAGCTAGATACATAGCATGGTCGGCTGCAATTTTGTGTTGATTCGCATCAGCTGGTTGCATGAGCCTGATCACCTCTATGTTGTGTGCTTCGCAACGTTTCACAAAATCTGCAAACGATTCACCTGGCGTGTTTTCTAACAACGAGCTGCCACATAGTTGCGCTGCGTCTCTTGCTCTTTCGGCAAGATCAGATTGCTGCTCTGTCCATAAGCCGACGTGTTTGTGGGCTTTGTAGCGAAAGATGTTTGCTTCGCAAAATAGCGCTGTAGGGTCGTGCTCTAAGGAAAATTCTTTACTCCATGCGTAGGTATCGCTTTGTTTCGCAGTCGCTATAAACTGGTCGCTGGTAAGGCCGCTTGTTGATTGCCATGTCCCGAACTGTTGGACATAGTTTGGTCCGCCCGCTTTCGCTCCTGGCCCGAAAGACGATTTTTTCCAGCCGCCGAATGGTTGACGATTAACAATAGCGCCTGTTATCGGGCGGTTAATATAGCCGTTGCCGACTTCTACTTTGTCTG
The DNA here is from genome assembly GCA_020629155.1 of Acidimicrobiales bacterium. Taxonomy (GTDB): domain Bacteria; phylum Actinomycetota; class Acidimicrobiia; order Acidimicrobiales; family SZUA-35; genus JAHDDW01. The sequence continues at coordinate 24,120 of JAHDDW010000009.1, forward strand.
TCCAATAGGCTATTTCGGTAGCGTCTAAACTATGGATACCTCCAGTTAAACCAAACGAGCTGCCGTTTTGTATCGCGACAGCTTCTTCAAGCGATTCAGCTGTGATAATGCCAACAACGGGCCCGAAGCATTCCGTGTCGGCAAACCAAGCATCTGGTTTGACGCCGAGTCTGATTCCTGGGCTCCATAGGTCATGTCGAGCATCTAGCTGTTTAGGTTCGACAAGCCAGCGTTCCCCGGCGTCAAGTTGTGTTAAAGCGCGTTGTAGCGGCGCTTCAGGTTTTGTCATCAAAGGTGTCACATCGCATGAAAGGTCACTTGCAAAACCGATGCGAAGGCTTTGTGTTGCGTCTTTTAGCTGACGCAAAAACCTTTCAGAGGTTGCCACTTTGCCAACGCCTATGACAAGCGAGGCGGCAGAACATTTTTGTCCGCTGTGTCCAAACGCTGAAGCAACAATATCAGCTACGGCTTGGTCGACGTCGGCGTTTTCGGTAATAATCATTGCGTTCTTTCCAGACGTTTCCGCAAAAAGGCGCATTGACGGTTTCCAGCTTTTAAATAGCTTCGCTGTTTCGGCCGATCCCGTAAGCACAACGGCATCAGCTGAAGTGATGAGCGTTTTGCCTGCTTCGTCGTCTTGTGTCGGCACAAAACGTAGCAGCTGGGTGTCGATGCCAGCTTGCCAGCAGCACTGGGTTGCAAGAAGAGCACAGCGGGTAGTTTGAGGTGCTGGTTTGATAAGTGCTGCGTTCCCAGCAGCTAGAGCTGCTAGTGCTCCGCCAAGTGGGATCGCAACAGGAAAATTCCATGGACCAGCTATTGCAACAGCCCCGAAAGGTTGAAATGTGACATGGTCGCGATTCGCTATCGATTCGACATGGTCGCCATAGTATCGAGCGAAGTCAATAGCCTCGCTCACCTCGGCGTCGGCTTGTGAGAAAGTTTTTTTGCCTTCGCTGATGAGGATAGCTATCAAAGCTCCTCTGTTTTGGGCTAGTTTGTCGGCTGCTTTGTGCAGAAGATCACGGCGCTGCGATAAAGGTTTTTGTTGCCAACGAATTGCCGCCTTTCTTCCTGTTGCTAGCTCCGATTCTATTTGTGTAGGCGAAGTGATCAGCGCTGGCTTTTGCGCAGGCTTCTGTGTAAGAACATTTTGCGCCCATTGCCTCGTAGCAGCAAGTGCTGGGTCAGAGTTTGGTTCATTAACGAACCTATCTTGTGGCTGCGTGGCAGCGTGTGCTTGCAGAGCAGGGCGTTGCTGTTGCCTTTGAGGGGCGGCAGCGATTCGCCAGCGTTGCTGCAGCGCGGATGCGAATCGCTGTGACTCTTGGCCGAAACTCACCGATGTAGGAGTGAGCGAAAGCAACGAGCGGAGAAAGTTTCCTGCCGAAGAATTTTCTTCTAGACGTCTAAATAAGTATGCTATAGCAACGTCAAAATCTTTTTTGGCAACAATCGGGGTATACAAAAGTAAGTCGTTGGGTGTTTGTGCATTAACTGCGCGTGCTTGTGCTGGCGCCATTCCTTGCAACATCTCGCATTCGACACGGTCGCTAACGCCACGAAATTGTGCCAACTGTAGCGCCCAAGCAATCGTGAAAAGGTTGTGACTGGCAAGGCCGAGACGAACCGCATCGGTTCTATCTTCGGTGAGAAGCCAGTCGAGGCAGCGCAAATAATTAGCATCAGTTTCTGCTTTGGTAGCATAGGGTGCTTGCTGCCAGCCTTCGATGGCGGCCTGTACTTTTTCCATCGCTAGATTAGCACCTTTGACTAGACGCACTTTTATTGACGCCCCGCCATTGCCACAGCGTTGTTGAGCCCAAGCTGTCAAGTCTTGCAAAGCAGCAAAACTGTCAGGCAAGTAGGCTTGCATCACAATGCCTGCTTCAACGTTTTTAAACTTCTCTAGCGAAAGTACGGCCTTGAATGCGTCTATCGTAAACTGCAAGTCATGGTATTCTTCCATGTCAAGGTTAATGAACGTTTCTGGTGTGCTTTGCTGTGCGTGGTCAAAAACGTTTTCTAGTTTTTGCGTAATTAGACGAAGTGAACGGTCGTAATCCCAATAGCTTAAACCAGGCAATAACGACGAAAGTTTAATAGAAACATAGGTTATTTCTGATGTTGCAATCAAGGCAAGGTTTTTCTCAAGTTTGCGTTGAGACTGGCCTTCGCCAAGAACCATTTCACCCAACAAGTTAGTGTTTTGCCTAAAATTATGTTTTTTTTGGCTAGCGCTGTGCTTCGCAAGCTGTGATGCGTCAGCGTCGATGACGAGCTTGCCCACTATCTGACGCATGCGAGCGATTGCTGCTGGGACAACAAAGAAAGGAGCGATACGAGCTGTCATCCCACCGAGTTTCATTAAAAATATATCAAAGGAAGATAAAAAGGTGAGTTTCGGTAAAGTTTTTGTTAAAGCTCGAAAATTTTTGGCGGCAACCCGACTGTTCGATGGTCGAGCCACTCGGTCGATAAATGCCATAGCGAAAGCAGTGCCGTTTGGGTCTTCGATCAGGTTTCGTAGCTGTTCGTTTTGTTTTTTCTCTGCCTTTGTGGTGGCCTTTTGCGCAGAATCTAGCCAGGTCGTAACAAGGGTACTTGTTTCTTCCAACAACAATGATTCGTTATAGGCGTCCATGTTTCTAATTTACCATTCCAAAGGCATTCTGACAGCTATAGGGAAGCCTTACCACAACAATGTTTTTGGCTGTAAGTCGAAAGAACTAGAAGGGTCGCTGGTTTTGCTTCTGGCAGCTTGTTGTTTGTTGATTGTAAAATTGGGGGAGGCACTCCTTTAGTCTCGGCGGAGCAGATATGAAAAAAACTTTTGCCATTTTGGCGATTATTGCTAGCATTTCGCTCATTTGGGTGGGACCTGTTTCTGCTGGTGTGAACGAAGTAAAAACATGTGAAGGAAAGCCTTATAATCTTCGTCTCTTTCATATATTGATTGGACGTGAACCAACAGAAAGTGATGCAACTATTTGGCTCTATAAAAAAGGTTCATTGTACGATGTTGCTGAAGAGCTTGCTAAAACTGAGATCTATAAAAAACGACAGAGAAAAGTAGATGATCGCACTTTTGTGACAGAGGTTTACAAGAACTTTTTGGGGCGAGACATAGCTACTAGCAGGGCTGCTATTGACTATTGGACAGCGTTGTTGCCACAAATAGGTCGCGATGGTTTCGCTGTGCGTGTCGCAAAACGTCCACAAGCTGCGCAGGAGTCTTACATAGCCGCAGATTTTTGTGTCTGGGCAGGTCGTCATGCTATGACGCAGGTGAGGCCAGGTATTATGGCTAAAAAAGAGGGGCGCACGTCGACCGTTTTGCTTGACAATACAAACGTAGCTATAAATGCGTTAACGTCTGATGGCAGACAGTCAGCTACTAGCGTCCGCAGCAGCGGCGGCTACGATGTTGTCTTTAACGCCAACTGGTTTGCCCGCAATGGGTCAACAGTCGCGCCATTGGTCTCCAATGGGATTCGAATCGGTTCTGCTGATGATAAGACAAAGGGTTTTCTTGGGCATAGAAACTCTGGTGATAAAATTAGCATTTGGCATGGCGAAGTGAAAGAGCCTCCTAGTGACGTTGTGTTTGGTGTGTCAGGCATCCATCTGGTTCACAAGGGCAAACGTGCAGATGAATATTTTAAAGGCATGTTCCAAGGCTATACCTTTGATATTGATGAGCACTCAGCCCTTGGCTATACTAAACGTGGACGGTGGATCATTATGTCATCATATGATCTTAATGCTTCGCAGTTAGCAGACAAAATGATTGCTTTCGGAGCAGTTGAAGCTGTTATGCTCGACGGGTCTGACTCTACACAGCTCGACACCCATGGCGCAGCTTTCGACGTCGTAAGCGAATCGCGCCGACCAGTTGCTTCTCACGTCATCGTGAAGTCAGAAGGTAAAATTCTTTCGTAAAAATAACAATATTTTGTGTACCTGTTTGCATATAAATAGCTTTTTAACTCCTTACAATGCATGCAGTGGCTAAAGAATTGTTGGCAGATGGATTAGAACGCACAGAAGTATTTGATTTGCCGTTTATAAATGAAGACAGTATCGATGCTGTCGCCGATGTTATCTTGAAACATCATGAAGTCGCCTCGGCTCACTACCATAATGCTGTGGTCACGCCAAACGTGGATATTATGGTTCACTACAAAAAAAATCCTGATGCGATCGAGACAAAATTTGTACGAAAAGCGCACTATGTCTTGCCTGACGGCATGCCTATTGTTGCAGCATCTCGGTTTCTTGGTAAACCGCTGCAGGCTCGATTAGCTGGTAGCGATTTGTTTGCTGCCTTATGGCCTAGGTTGCTTGCTGATAACAGACAAGTAGTTGTTGTTTGTGCCAATAATCTAATTGCTGAAAAGCTTGAGTCGCAAACGTCGGTTTCTTGTCTCGTGCCGCCGTTGTTATCGATTGATGATGGCGAACAGATTACTCAGTTCACAAAAAAACTTGTGACCTTAGCTTCTGGACACAAAGCCGATTACATATTTTTTGGTTTAGGCAACCCGAAAGATTCGTTCCTTTCAGCTAAGCTGCTTGAGGCATGGGATACCACCGTTTCGCCTCCGCCTCTTTGCTTAGGCTTGGGCGCATCATATGCTATGTATCTAAACCTTGAGAAACGTGCCCCGAAATGGATGCAGCGGTACAGCTTAGAGTGGATGTATCGTCTTTCGCGAGATCCACGTCGCATGACCAAGCGATATCTAGTGACTGATACAGCTTTTCTAGGTATTTTCTGGTCGGCTTGGAAGAAACGCCACTAAGGGTTCGTCTTGCTTTAGTATTCAGGCATGCGAATATTTTTTGTTGCTTTTTTCTTTGTTTTTGTCCTAGGTTGCAGCTCTAGCACATCGGTATCACCTTCAACAACAGTTGACCCTCGTCTTGTTGAAAGCGAGCCTATTGTCGACTATGGCGTATCTACTGCAGAGATACGCATTGGGAGCAGCATTTTTCTTGGGGAAGAAAGCGAAAGCACTGTTTTGCAAGATGGCTTCAAAGCATATCTAGACGCTATAAATAGTCAAGGAGGTATGGCAGGAAGAAGCTATGAAGTTCGTTGGCTTGATACAACTGGTGATGCGCTCACGCATCTACAAAACATTCGTGAGCTAGGCGCCGAAGACGATGCTGGCGTGGCAATGGTCGTATTGCTCGAAGATCACTCGTTCTCTTTGATTGCAGAACCTGCATTGATTCGTTCACAAATGTCTGGGGTAACAATGGCGACTGAAGAACAGTGGAGCGATCCTCAAAGCAATATTCAGAACGTTACAGCAACTTGTGCCACAGAGAAAGAATTTGTTGAAGCGTTTAATGCATCAAACATAAGCAGCGAAGATAAAAACAAGTTTTTGCTGGGTTGGACACAAGCAAAATTCGTTGATGCTGTCTTCCTGGCAGCGGCAAAAAAAGGGGACCTAACCCGTCCTGCTTTGGCTGCTATGGCCGCTGCTTACGATCAGTCGGCGCTGTGCAAAAGCTAACCTCATTGGTGCACAACAAGCTGCGGATAAGGGATTTCGATACCTTCTCGATTAAAAGCGTTATGTATAGCGATCGCGACGCTGCTAATAACTTGGTTAGCCTCAAGCTGTTCAGACGGGTGCCAGAATCTATAGGTTATGTCTATGCCATTATCACCAAAGTTGACAACATGCGCTTCAGCAAGCATAGGGTTAACAACCCCTTCGCATTCACGAATTGCTGCTTGCACGGTTCGTAGCGCCCGTTCTAAGTCGGTGTTGTAAGAGACAGAAATGTTCATCGACGTTCGTCGGCTAGGCTCGCGTGTTCTATTGATAAAGGGGTCGTCCATCACTTTGCTGTTGGGGATATGCAAGTGTGTGCCTTCAAATGTCAAAAGAACAACGGTGCGAGTATTAACATCTATAACCGTTCCTTTGTTGCCTAATATTTCAACTTGGTCGCCTTGACGGAAAGGTTTTCGTGCGTGTATGAGTACTGAACCAAGCAAATTTATAACAAGGTTCTGTAACGCGAAGGCAAGCGCAACACCACCTATACCAAGTGTTCCGAGCAGAGGACCAACGCGCACGCCTAGGTTCGTAAGCACATAGAACGCACCGATGCCAAGAAAAACTATGGCAAGCAAACGAGAAAAAATATTAACAACTTGTTTTTCTAACGCCAGTTTTTTTGTAGCGAGCGTCAACGTCTTTTTTGATAGCAATGCCAAGACAACAGAGATAACAAAAGCTGCACCTGCCACAAGGTAATTGTCAACATCTACGGTTTGGTCTTCAGCGACCGCTTGAGCTAAAACGTACACATACTATAACTTAGCTAGAGAACCTTCTCTTAAGTTCGACCGAACAGTATTTTTTATGGAATGTCTTTTATCATCTAAGGTCTACAGGACGTATTGGGGAACCAGTCGGCACAATAGATGTGCCAGCTGGTTTCTGCCAAAGAGGTATTTCTGCAAGTTCATAAAAATTATCAAAGCGTATCTGAAAATTTTTTCGTGATTTTTTGAAGAAATCGATAATATCGTTTGCTCTCCCGTCGTCATGGGCGAACCGAATATGAATAGTCATCTCATCATCGGTTGTTGTAAGCCTAAGTATGTTTTTGCAAAAATTATGTAGTATTTCGTCAGAAACTTCAGTTCCAGCAGTAAATGTAATTTCTTTCTTTGCGAAAGATCCTTGAAATAGCTCAATCGATCTGCTGTCGATTACCAAATTGGAGCAAACAAAGACCTACACGCCGCTCAACTCATCCTCTTTTACGCCATAAATCTACGCTCGATATCTGATAAATTCTAATGATAACCTTGGGGTGTGGTTGGCCTTATTGATGGATGGATAGACCGATACCCAAAGTGGATACGCGGTTTCTTGGAGCAGAATAATGTAAAGGCAGTCGACCCTCAGTTGTTGGAGATCGACTTAGGTCATTGTCATGTGAGAATTCTTCGCAGAAGTAACCGTTCGCTCGGAGTGGCCCATGAACGTACGCTGGTCCTGTCTGCTGGGGGTGGCCAATATTTCGATGCTGGGGAGTGGCTTTCCTTGCTCGACGGTTCCTGTCAAGAGGAAGTTGAGGGGAAGAAACAGCTTGAAATATTAGAACGATTGGAAGAACTTAACGCCTTAAGAAGTGATTTAGATGCTTTAACAGAGCTGAGGAAAGTACGAGAAGCCTGGGTTTCGTCTAGGGGGCCTGTATCCAGCGAGCAGGAAATGCCAGTTCTCCCGAAGAAATTGAATTCGTCTAGATGGCTGAAAGAACTAGACGATCTATTAATCGGTGCGGACTTTACTTCTGGTTGGTTGGTGGAGGGTGACAGTTCACGTGATGTTATTGGTGTTGTCCGTCAAAAGGGTCCGCTGCGTATCCAATCCACAATTTGGGATAGCGTTCCATTGGTCCAGGTTGCAGTGTGGCCGCTCAGTTCGTGGGTCCCTATCGATCTTTGGAGTGATCTGTTTAGGCAGCCTCGGATAGATATACATTCAGACGCATCCTCGATTCTGAAGCTTGCTGAACGTTGCAGCGATTACGTCTTTAGCACACAGCATTTCCCAAATACACGAAGAAAATGGCGTATCGACTACTTCAACGAACTCTCCGAAACGTCGTTAGGGTTGGGTCCGTCTGGTGAACGTATCCACTACCAGCTCAGAGGTCCAGGGTCATCTCATTGGATCGACATGGAGCAGTTCGAAGATATTTATAACGAACGTATGATCAAGGAAGACGTGGTTGGCGGCCCCGACTATACCTGCGATGCGAGTAAGGGGCTCAATGTGGACGATATCCCAGCTACGTTTCTGTTAAGCAACAGGCACTACTGCGCTGACACTACTGGGAAAAAAATCATTGAACAGTTCGCTCCTGACGCTTCGTGGTTCGAGTTTAACGTCGAAGGACGACCATTCTTTGAATGTCGGCTTCAACGAAGCTCAATCGTTAACGTTACCGACCCGAAAAGATCGAAAGTCGATTCACGCGGTAAGACCCTTTCACGCCAGTTAGCTGTGGATCCACGACAGATGGGTCGCCCAGGACATGTTGTTCAGCCGTCGACGCTATGGGTCTGTGACGAACGATTCAAAGATGAATACCAAAACCATGCAAACGATCTTCAATTCGAAGCAACATGGAACAAAGAGTTCAGAGATAATTAGCTTATTCAAAGAAGCTAATTTGAGAATGGTAGAATCTTTAGGCGAGAGTTGGGTGTCTGCTTTTCTGACACTTGACAAACAAGGCAATGTAAACGTCGAGTTTGAATACGGCGAATACTGGTCCTGTTGCTGAGAAGAAGACACGTCCGCTCTAGTTCGAGCTAGAGCGGATGGCTCCTAGTCTCTGATTTTTTGTTACGCGAGTGTGGGTGTGAATAGGTGTTGTCTTAGGTCGTTGGGTTTGAGTTGGAGTTGTTGGGCGAGGTGGCGTATGGTGATGTTTTCTTTGCGTAGTTCTGTTAGAGCGTTATGACACGAACATTGAGATGGTTCGCAGCCCTAAAAAATCAACTTGTAGTCAAAACCGAACATCTCCAACAACGCTTCGTTAGCAGCTTCAAGGCCAGAAACGATGGGACAAGACTTGTAGACTGCAAATCAGAATTAGGTAACGCTTCAGCTGTTCCATAGACTTCTTTGAGTAAACCGCTGTCGTTATAGATTAAAGTAATCTTATCAGGACCTTGTTCTCGAATAATCTTTCGAGTTGTTCCTGATGTGTCTAGTTCAAGTCTTTCATGAATTTCGATGTTGTCCAGCGTGTACCAACGCTCGAAACTTGCATCTTGCGTCATTAAATTTGCACATACCGCAGTTGATCCATCTTGGAAATAAATAGATTGTACCCCGTCGCCTTTAAGCCGGACTTTAACCTTGTCGGTGTTAGGGACGCCTTGACGCATACCTTCAGAAGTAACAAGATCAGGGTCTGGAGTCACCTCGATCCCTAAGAAATTAAGTAGCTTAATTTCACTGATCTTTTTCTCGCGGTCATACTGCGTAATTACACCTTCAGGGTTCAAAATATACCCTGAGTAAAAAGGGCTTACTGGTTGATCGAACAGCATCGATCGTGTAAGGGCGAGCACCGAGAAATAAGGCGACCCTAACGAGATACGTTGAAATTGTGTAGAATCGAGTTCCGCCATATAATAAGCCGATCTAAAGTGTAGCTACCAGATAAGTATACTTTAAAAAGATTATTGAAAGTATTGGACATAATCCTAGCCACTGATCTAGCTCTTCTCCCACTAGACTGTGCTTCGTTCTACCGAGGAGGCAAATTGTGTCTGGACATTCTAAATGGGCAACGATTAAACATAAAAAAGGTGCGACTGACGCGAAACGCGGCAAATTGTTTGCCAAACTTATCAAGCAGGTTGAAGTAGCTGCACGTCAGGGCGGCGGCGATGTTGAATCTAACCCAACGCTGCGCACGATGTTTCAGAAAGCTCGTGATAACTCTGTGCCCCTTGACACTATCGAACGAGCTGTCAAACGCGGCACTGGTGAGCTTGAAGGTGTCACCTATGAACCTATTACCTATGAAGGGTATGCCCCTGGGGGAGTGGCGTTGCTTATAGAAACGCTGACTGATAACCGCAATCGTTCAAGTTCTGAGATGCGTTCATTATTAAGTAAAAATGGCGGTTCGCTGGCTGAACCTGGCGCTGTTGCATGGCAATTTGAGCGTAAAGGTGCTATCAAGGTTGATCGCAGCGCAACAGAAGACGAGATTATGATGGTTGCTCTTGAACATGGTGGTGAAGATGTTGCAGATTTAGAAGAACTATGGCAAGTAACATGTGAGCCAGGCGACTTGTTGTCTTTACGCGCAGCGTTAGAAGCGTCTGACATTAAGGTGCTTGAGGCCGATTCGTCTATGGTTGCTAAAAACATGGTCCCCGTTGAAGACGCCTCGGTCGTAAAGTCAGTGCTTGCACTCGTTGAGCTGCTTGACGATAATGATGATGTGCAAGATGTTCATTCTAACATTGATATTTCTGACGATGTTATGGCGGCATTAGGCGATATCTAGCGGTGTCTACTAATACGGCTAGCGAAATAAAAATGACATGGCAGATAGGTGAACGAATGTATATTCTCGGTATAGATCCAGGTTTGTCACGCTGCGGTTATGCAGTTATTGAAGCTGCTCCGCGAGGTAAAGGTAAAGCTGTTGCTATGGGAGTTGTAACAACGCCGCCTGCTATGGAAACGCCGAAACGCCTTGCCTTGCTGCGAACTGACCTGCAAGAGCTACTTGCAGAGTATAGACCAGCTGCTGTTGCTGTTGAACGAATTTTCTTCTATAAAAACCGTAGCACTGCTGTTGGTGTCGCTCAGGCTTCTGGTGTGATTCTGGCTGAGGCGATTGCTTCTGGAGCAACCGCTATCGAATATTCTCCGAGTGAAATCAAAGCGGTTATTGCAGGCGACGGCACTGCCGACAAAAAGCAGATGCAATATATGGTTCAGACGCTATTGAACTTGAAAGAAACACCAAAACCTGCTGACGCCGCTGATGCCGCAGCAGTAGCTCTGTGTTATTTGGCTTATAATCCAGCTCGAAAAAATGTTTCTACACCACTAGGTCTCAAATAGCGTTTGCAGTCTAAGTAGCCAAGGGGACTCTAATTCCATCCAAACGCAGGTTACTTCTTGACAAAGAAAGAATCCAAGAGGTTTTTAAATTCTTCTTTGAGAGATTCTAGGTGTTTAAGATGTCGTGTCGTAACAGAACAACTTCTAGTACTTAACCTAAGCCTCAGGCTGCTACCTTAAACATATTGGAAATATTGAGGTGATGTATACTAGTAAAGGCATCGCCCGTTAGACTTATCACTGCACGGTGTCGCCGTGACTCATCGGAGAAGTTAGACATGACTGTTACCCCTGAAAAGCTTAATCTTGACCGTTACACACTTGGGTGGAGCGACCAGGAAGACTACGTTTTTAAGCCTAAAAAAGGTTTAAATGAAGAGATTCTTAAAGAGATGTCTTGGATGAAGGGCGAGCCTGATTGGATGCTTGAAAAGCGTCTCAAATCCTACAACCATTTTAAGAAGCGTCCGATGCCTACTTGGGGCGGCGACATGTCTGAAATTTATTTCGACGACATTTTTTATTACATCAAACCAACCGATGGTCAGGTCGATAATTGGGATGACTTGCCAGATGCTATTAAAGACACCTATGAAAAACTGGGTATCCCAGAGGCCGAACGCAAATATCTGGCTGGTGTAACAGCGCAATATGAAAGCGAAGTTGTTTTTCACCGCAACCGTGAAGATCTTGAACGTCAGGGCGTTATTTTCTGCGATATGGATACAGCGCTGCGTGAATATCCCGAGCTAGTGAAACCGTACTTTGGCAAAGTCATTCCTATGAATGACAACAAGTTTTCTGCGCTGAACACCTCAGTGTGGTCAGGTGGCTCATTTATTTATGTTCCGCCTGGTGTCGAGGTTGAAATGCCCTTGCAAGCCTACTTCAGAATTAATGCCGAAAATATGGGCCAGTTTGAACGCACGCTGATTATCGCCGACGAAGGCTCAAAAGTACACTACATCGAAGGTTGTTCTGCACCTGTCTATACTTCTGACTCTCTGCATTCAGCGGTAGTCGAAATTGTGGTGAAACCTAGCGCCCATGTCACGTACACCACTATTCAGAACTGGTCATCGAACGTGTTTAACTTGGTTACCAAACGCGCAGTTGTTGAAGCTGAAGGTCATATGGAATGGATCGACGGAAACATCGGTAGCCGTCTCACAATGAAATATCCAGCAGTGTGGCTTGTTGGCCCTAAAGCTACTGGCGAGGTTCTTTCTGTAGCGTATGCTGGTGCTGGTCAGCATCAAGATACTGGCGCAAAAATGGTGCATGCTGCGCCTGAGACATCATCAAAAATTGTTTCTAAGTCTATTTCTTCTGGTGGCGGTCGTTCAAGCTATCGTGGTTTGGTTCGTGTCGAAGATGATGCGCAGGGCTGTAAAAGTCATGTGCAGTGTGATGCGCTTATTCTTGACGACGATTCGATCAGTGATACTTATCCTTACATGGAGATCGGTGCACAAGATGCACAGATTGGCCATGAAGCGACGGTTTCTCGAGTCGCCGACGAGCAGCTTTTCTATCTAATGAGCCGTGGCCTATCAGAAGAGCAAGCAATGGGCATGATTGTCAACGGCTTTATCGAGCCTGTGACTCGTACACTTCCAATGGAATACGCTGTCGAGTGGAGCCGCCTGATTGAGCTGCAAATGGAAGGTTCGGTAGGCTAATAGATCTCCGTCTCGATAAATATTGGTAGAAGTAAAATAATAGTAAAAATAAAATTCATCAGTTGATCGAATATCGGTCTAGATGTTCTTTAAAGGCGCTATCATTCAAAGGTACTTTTAGAAGTAGCTCTCTGATAGATCAGCTGCTAGGTGAATGCTCCGCGTTCGTATTCAGCCAACGATCATCAAGAGAAGCTACTTTCTAAGTGCCAACTGCAACAGGTGAGAGGTCTCCACTAATTTATGGGTACGGTAAGCACAAACGATTTAAAAACTGGTATGGCTCTAGATCTTGATGGTCAGCTTGTTCAAGTATTAGAGTTTCAACATGTTAAGCCTGGCAAAGGTGGTGCATTTGTTCGCACCAAGCTAAAAAATGTGCGCACAGGTGCTGTGGTCGACCGCACCTTTCGAGCGGCTGAAAAAGTCGGGCATGCTTTTATTGAGAAACGTGAACAGCAATTTCTGTATAAAGACGGTTCTGGCTACACTTTCATGGATAATAAATCCTATGAACAAGTGACTGTTCCTACCGAAGATATGGGCGATGCTGTTAACTATTTAACTGATGGCATGACTATTTCAGTAATGACCTATAACGATGAAATCGTGGGCACAGATTTGCCTGCGATTGTAGAGCTTGAAGTTACTGAAACCGAGCCAGGCTTAAAAGGTGATAGAGTCGCTGGCGCTCGCAAACCTGCAACGTTAGAGACGGGTCTAGAGTTACAGGTTCCGCTTTTTGTGAACCAGGGCGAGCGTATTAAAGTCGATACTCGCACAGGCGAATACCAGACCCGAGCATGAGCGACCTGCAAAGAAGTTTAGGTGGCAGACGTGAATCTCGCGAACGAGCCATCGAGTTAGGGTATGAAGCGCAGCAACGCGGCTCATCTGTTGAAGAGATTATCGCACCGCTACCTACCGAGCCTGATGATTTTGTTTTGAAATTGCTTGCTGCTTTGGAAAACAAACATAGTGAGTCGACAGCGCTTATCGAGGGAAAAGCAACAGGGTGGAAGCTTACCAGAATGCCTGTGCTAGATCTTTTAATTATGCGGATGGCTGTCGCCGAGATGCTGGTTTTGGACACACCGACTGGTGTTATTCTTTCTGAATCTGTTGAGTTAGCTTCGATGTATTCAACCCCTGATTCAGGCAAATTCGTGAACGGCATTTTGTCTGCAATCGCGAATGACGTGCGTGCCGATGGTGACGCACGCTAGAGCAATGAGTCCTGAGGCGAGCGATCCGCATGCTTCCTTGCGGCGGATGAAAATTATTGCCACTGCGTTGTTTGTCATCGCTGCGATTATTTTTATTGTCTCAAAAAAATATGAAGAATCCAGCACAGCATGGGGCTATGTTCGTGCTGGCAGCGAAGCGGCGATGATTGGTGCATTAGCTGATTGGTTTGCTGTGGTTGCGTTGTTTCGCCATCCGCTGGGGTTGCCGATTCCTCACACTGCGATTATCCAGAAGCGTAAAGATCAGATTGGCTCGTCGCTCGGTGGGTTTGTCCGAGATAATTTTTTGACGAAAGAAGTTATTGTCGATCGTCTCAGCGATGCCTATCTTGCACGGAGGATAGGCGGTTGGCTTGCGCAAGGCGAGAATGCAAAGCGGCTATCTGCTCAGAGTGCGACGGCGCTTGCTGGCATGGGTGAAGTGTTGCACGATGATGTTGTGGCGAAAGCTATCGAAGATCTTGTCGTGGCAAAAGCGAACGATATTGATGTGACGCCGCTTGTTGGCAAAGGTCTCGAAGTAGCGGTTGACGGTGGGCATCACAATGTTTTGTTCGACGGAGCGTTGACGGGTCTCGGTGGTTTTCTACAAGAGCAAAAACAGGTTTTTGCGGATCGGTTTGCGGAAGAGTCGCCATGGTGGTTGCCAGCAACGGTCGATGATCGTATCTTTGCGAAAGTGTATGCAGCAGTCACTGTTTTTATTGACGAAGTGATTGCAGATAAAGATCATGAGCTGCGTCACGAGTTCTCCCGCCGTTTTGCTGCGTTGGCCCAAACGTTGCAGACCAGCCCTGAGGCTGCCGCAAAAGGTGCTGAGCTTAAAGCTGAGGTGCTGAGCCATGACGAGGTTCGTGCGTGGATTTATTCGCTGTGGGAACAAATAAAATCTGGCCTGATGACTGCAAGCCGTGACCCGAATTCGCAGCTGCGGTTGCGTCTAGAAGAAGCAATATCATCGATCGGAGAAAGGCTGCAAGAAGACGAACAACTGCAAACAAAGGTTGACGACTGGATTACACAAGCGCTTAGTTATGTAGCGCAAGAGTTTCGTGGCGAAGTCTCAGGGCTAATCTCTTCGACGGTCGAGGGTTGGGATAGCAAAGAAACAGCAGAACGGCTAGAGCTGCAAGTTGGCAAAGACCTTCAGTTTATTCGCATCAATGGCACAATTGTCGGCGGCCTTGCTGGCGTTCTCATTCATCTGTTGTCACAAACTTTGCTATAGAAACTGTTAGTTGTTATGGAAGAACTTTAGTCGTCATCTATAGAGCCTCCGCCGATTTGTAGGGCTGCTTGAGAAATCAGATCAGCTAGCAAAAAATCTAGCTCGGTAATTTTGTTGCCAGCATCGTGTGTGCAGAAAGAGAACTCGACGATATTCCACGAGTTGGTCCACGTTGGATGATGGTTATGTTTTTCTGCTTCTAGCGCAACGATTGTGATAAAAGCCATCGCATTTTTGAAGTCTTTGAACTCAAATTTTGCTCCTATTTTACCATCTTTTAGAACCCAATCAGATCGCTTAGCTATAGCTTCAGCAAGTTCCTCAGGCGTTAAGATTTGGGGTGCACTCATGCTGCAAGGATAACTTACTAACGCATAGAAGTACTATAGAAAAACTAGAATAGAAGGTTTTACTCACAGCCAATGCCATCGTCATCTCTGTCAAGATGGTTGCCGTAGCCAGGATCACCTGCTCTGATAGGTGCCTTACCCGCAGCTCGGACCGCGTCACAGTTGGGGTAAGAAATTTGCGCAGGTGGTGCTGTGGCCGCTACAGGTGTTTGAGTAGGCGCAACTGTCGATGGTTGCGTCGTTACTGTAGTTGGTTCTTGTGTAGTAGGTGGTTCTGTTGTTGTTTGTTCTGCGGTTGTGCTTATCTCTTCTATAGATTTTATTGTCGTTTCTGCAGAAGTAATAGTTTTTTGATCAGAATCAACGAAAGCTAGATTGTCAGCTGGCAAAGGTTCTTCAACTGGGTCATCTGTTAGCGCAGTGATAAATAAAAGTAGTCCGAATGCTGAGCCACCGACCTGCCACCGCTTTTTCTGATACCACTTACGTTTAGAAGTTACGCTATTCAAAGAACTTGTTGATAAGGGGCTATTTGATGGCGGCGGAGGGAAAAGTGGATACTTGCTCATACGTCTAGATCGGCAGCTCTGCTAATAAGAGTAGTGCCTCTTTGCAGACTTGATTTTGTTCTAGCTTTCTTAGGTATCCTGGTTGTGTGGTGGTGTTCTCTAAGAAAAACCTAACTGAACAAAAAGAGCGAGTGGCTAGTTGGAAATGGCCTGCAACAGCAGGTATTGGAACGTTTCTGGTTTCTCTTACAGCTTTTTCGTCTACGGCGGCTGCAATTACACTAGCATTCGGTGTGTCTGTAGGCGCGGGTGCGATTAAATTATTGGTTCCTGCAAAGCAGTCGATAGAAAAAGAAGCTGTTGAGAAGACCTTTAAGGCTCCTCCAAGAACAAAAAGGCGAGTTTTTACAGGCGCATCAGAGCCACAGTCTGCAAGTACCTCTAACGCAGGTGATGATCAAAAGCCAAAAAAACAAGAGGAAGAGTCAGTAGTTTTTCAATTCGGTCCTCCACAAACAACAGTTGAGGCTACTTTGGATGAGGTCAGAGCAAAAGCTTATGTTCTGTTAGACAGGCTTGAACGTATTTCACCCTTGCCTAATAGCCCAAGCGAGGGCAATGCATTGGCGAAAGCTAGTGAATTACTTGATAAGCAGGGTTCTCATTCCGAAGTGCTTAACGTTCTTGAGAATTTGCGTAGAGACTGGTCAAATAACTATGTTACTGCAAATAAAAAAATAGGAGATCAACCGTTACTAGCACCTTCAACTTTTTACGGAGACGAATTTGTACGAACAACATTCTCTACAGAGGCTAGGGAAATTCTATGCGATACATTGTATAACAGTAAGCAATCTCCTGTTGATAGACCAGCTGTCCTCGTGAGGCACTTTGATAGAGACCAGGTTCCACATGGCATTCTGCCTGAAAGTCATTTAGGGCAACGAGATCCTGTGCCTTTGCGCATTCCACGGACCGGGCATCAGGGTTCTAAGCATCTATAGAATGATGCAACAATCTCTTGTCGGGGCTACTCTGGAAGATGTGTCGAAGAAGGATCCGTTGCAATCGTTTAGTCCAGCTGCTGCTGCGTGGTTTTCGACGACGTTTGACTCGCCGACGCCGCCGCAAGCTGCTGGTTGGCCAAAAATTGCAGCGGGTGACCATACCCTGATTTTGGCGCCTACTGGTTCTGGTAAAACACTGTCTGCGTTCTTCTGGGGGCTTGATCAGCTAACAACAAGGCCAGCGCCAAAAGACAAAAACCATCGCACTCGGATTCTCTATATTTCGCCGCTTCGTGCGTTGGCCGTTGACGTTGAGAAGAACTTGCGAGCGCCGTTGCAAGGCACTCGCTTGGCTGCTGAACGCCTCGGCGAACCGTACCACGAGCCGAACGTTGCGATCCGCACAGGCGACACTACACAAAAAGAACGCCGAGCGTTAGCCAAACACCCGCCAGATCTGCTTATCACAACACCCGAATCGCTGTATCTAATGCTCACCTCGAAAGTGTCTGAAACGCTTGCTGGAGTCGAAACCGTTATTATCGATGAGATTCATGCGCTTGCGGCAACCAAACGTGGTGCACATATGGCGCTTAGTCTTGAAAAGCTCGAACATATTGCAGATAAACCGCCGCAACGTATCGGCCTTTCGGCAACGCAGCGTCCGTTGGAAGAAATCGCTCGATTCCTCGGCGGCTACAAAAACGGTGCGCCTCGACCTGTGTCGATTGTGGATGCTGGCGTTTCAAAAGAGCTTGAACTAGAAGTTATTGTGCCAGTCGAAGATATGTCTTCACTCGGCGAACCAAAGAACATAGAAGAGCAACAAAACTCACAAGCCGACATGCAGAAAGAACCTGGGTCGATGCGTCGCAGTATCTGGCCATCGATGCACCCACAGCTGCTAAATCTTATTCAAACCCATCGTTCGACAATTGTTTTTGTTAACTCAAGACGCCTGGCGGAACGACTTGCCACACGTCTCAACGAGCTAAGCCTTGATGGTGTTAATCGATCCGCCGAAGCTGAAGGAACATCACCAGAAGAGGGCCAAGAACTAGTGATGGCACATCATGGGTCGCTTAGCCGAACGCAGCGCCTTGCTATTGAAGATCGCTTAAAACGTGGCGAGTTGCGCGGCTTGGTAGCAACATCCTCGCTTGAACTTGGTATTGATATGGGCGCAGTCGACTTGGTTATTCAAGTGGCGTCGCCTGGAGCGGTAAGTCGAGGGTTGCAGCGTGTTGGCCGCGCAGGACACCAAGTGGGTGCACCAAGTCGAGGGAAGCTGTTTCCGAAACATCGAGCCGATTTATTAGAAGCTGCTGTTATTACGCAGCGGATGGAACAAGGGCTGATAGAAAAAACTCGCTACCCGCGCAATCCATTAGACGTGTTAGCGCAACATATTGTCGCGGCGTGCGCCGTCGATGATTGGGATCTTGACCATCTAAAAACGCTGTGCCGAGGTGCTGCTAACTTTTCTGACATTTCCGACCAAGCTTTCGAAACCACGCTTGACTTGCTCGCTGGACGTTATCCATCTGATGAGTTTGCTGAGTTGCGTCCCCGTATCATTTGGGATCGTATCACAGGCAAGCTGCAAGGTCGTCCAGGAGCGCAACGCCTTGCTGTTACCAGTGGCGGCACTATTCCTGATCGTGGGCTCTATGGCGTGTTCCTGCCCGATGGGGTTCGTGTCGGTGAGCTTGACGAGGAGATGGTTTATGAATCACGTGTCGGTGAAACATTCTTGCTTGGAGCAAGCACGTGGCGGATCGAAGATATCACCCATGAACGAGTTGTCGTAACACCAGCGCCAGGTCAGCCAGGCAAAATGCCGTTTTGGCATGGTGATGGTCCAGGTCGACCGCTCGAACTTGGCAAAGCCATCGGCGCGTTTATGCGCAACGTTTCGTCGATGAGTTCAGCCAAGGCACAAAAGCTGCTTACTGGTGAGCATAACCTTGATGAGCTAGCAGCCACAAACCTAGTTAGTTACATAGCCGACCAACAAGAAGCGTGCACGCATTTGCCGACAGACCGCACCATAGTCGTCGAACGATTCAAAGACGAAATAGGCGATTGGCGGGTCTGTATCCTCACACCATTTGGCACCCAAGTGCACGCGCCGTGGGGGATGGCACTGCAACATCGCTTGGCGCAGCAGTGGGGTCTCGACGTCGAAATGCAGTGGGCTGATGATGGTATTGTAATCCGCCTACCTGAAGCAGTTGACCAGCTGCCGCTAGACGAGCTGTCAATCGATCCTGATGATATTGAATCGTTGTTGTATGCGCAGCTGCCGAGCTCTGCTTTATTTGCTGCACGTTTTCGAGAGTGCTCAGCTCGTGCCTTGTTGTTGCCTCGCCTTCGTCCCGATAAACGCACGCCGCTGTGGCAGCAACGCCAGAAAGCTGCCGATTTGTTAAGCGTCGCCGCGAAATATCCAAGCTTTCCGATGCTGTTAGAAACTAGTCGTGAATGTTTGCATGATGTTTTTGATGTGCCTGCCTTGAAAGAGCTGCTTCGAGATATCCGCAGCCGTAAAATAAAAATCATTCCTGTTGATAGCGCTGTCGCCTCGCCGTTCGCTCAGTCTCTGCTGTTTGGTTGGATCGCCCAGTTTATGTATGGCGGTGATGCGCCACTTGCCGAACGTCGAGCAGCAGCGCTAGCGTTAGACCAAGAGTTGCTGAAAGATTTGCTCGGCGCCGAAGAGCTTCGTGAGCTGCTCGACCCTGAGGTGCTTGTTGCTGTCGAAGCGCAGCTACAACGTACTGATGAGGCTTGGCGCGCAAAAACGGTTGACCAAGTTGAAGACCTGCTTCGCTGGCTTGGGCCGCTCTCGGTTGAGCAGATCAAGAAACGTGTGAGCGGAGTTGAAAGTCAGTTTGACCTTGATTCAGCGCTTACAAAACTTGTAGAACAGCGCCGCATCATAGCGGTAACCGTTGCGAACAAGAAATGTTTCGCTGCCGCCGATGATGCGTCACGTTTGCGTGATGCGCTTGGCGTTGCGTTGCCGCAAGGTTTGCCAGCAGCATTCACCGAATCGGTCGCCGACCCATTGGCTGATATTGTTTCTCGCTATGCTCGCACGCACGGTCCGTTTGTCACAAGTGAACTGGCTGAAGCTGTTGGCATAGACAGCGGCCGTGCTGATGTGGCATTAGAGAATTTGGAGCGCCAAGGCAGAGTGTGTCGTGGCGAATTTCGCCCAGAAGGCACGTCGCGTGAATGGTGTCACAACGATGTTTTAAAAACGCTGCGTCAGCGTTCGCTAGCGGCGTTACGACGTCAAGTTGAACCAGTTGATCCGCCTGTGCTGTCGACTTTCTTGGCCAACTGGCAACATGTTGGGTCGAAGCGTTTTGGCGTCGATGGGCTTTCTGACATTATCACCACGATGGCTGGCGCTGCGTTACCAGCGTCGATGTTAGAAGCTGCCATCTTGCCTGATCGCATGAAAAACTATGAATCTGGCTTTCTCGACACGTTGTTGACCGCTGGTCAGGTTATCTGGGTAGGGCATTCGCCACTAGGGTCTAACGACGGGAGAATCCAATTACTTTGGCGAGACCAGCTGTCGTTGTTGACGACCACCGCTGATAGCGACATCCCAGCTGAACCTATCCACCAGGCGTTGCTGAAACATCTTGAAGCTAGGGGAGCATCGTTCTGGTCCGATCTTGTTGCCGCGGCGCAACAAAGTGGCTGCGATTATGATGACACGACGGTAGTGACTGCGCTGTGGGATCTGGTGTGGACAGGCTTGGTAACGAATGATTCGCTAACACCGCTGCGCGCGTTGTTGACTGCTGGCAAAGGCACAAAACCGAAGCGCCGTGCCCGAGGGCAGCGTCGTCCAGCGCTACGATCATTATCGAGACTTGGACCGCCAGCATCTACAGGACGTTGGTCGCTTGTATCCGACATTCTCGCAACAGCGCCTGTTGCATCGGCGACCGAAGTTGCATCGCTCAAAGCAAATCAGCTGCTTGAACGCTACGGCGTTTTAACAAGAGAAATGGCGCTGGCTGAAGGGATCACTGGTGGTTTTGCTGGTGTGTATCCTGTTCTAAAAGCAATGGAAGAGCGAGGCCATGTGCGGCGAGGTTATTTTGTCGCTGGCCTTGGCGCAGCACAGTTTGCGCTTCCTGGTGCAGTTGATCGCCTGCGAGATCAACGAGAAACAAAATCTACTTTGACAGTTTCGGACGCTCCAGATGATTCTGTTGATTGGCTAACGCTAGCGGCTGTCGATCCAGCACAACCCTATGGCGCGGCGCTTGCGTGGCCTACTACTGATTGCCGGCCTTCTCGAACGGTTGGGGCATACGTTATTTTGTGTGATGGCGAGCCATGTATATTTGTCGAGCGCGGCGGTCGTAGTCTGATCATTTTCAATGAAGAAATAGCCAAAGAGCAAACACAGTGGATCGTCCAGCTTAAAAAGCTTGTGCGTGAACGAAAAGTAACGCAGCTGGAGATCCGCACGATCAACGCAAAACCAACAGCCGAGTCGCCTGATATGCGTGATCTACTCTTAACAAACGGTTTCCAACCAGGCTATCGTGGCCCAACACTGAGATAAAAAGTATATATTGACTACCATTAGTAGTCAATATATACTTTTGGCATGGAGACTATTCATGTTGGTGTCAGCGAATTCAAAACAAAAGCTCTTGAACTATTTACTGCTGTTTCAGAAGGTGGCGAATATGTTGTTACAAAACATGGCGAGCCGATCGCTAACGTCGTGCCAATCACAAAAAATATTGAAAGCTCCCAGGGGAGCCTAGCGCACATGCTTGAAACGTCTGAAGATATCGTTGAATTTGATTCGTCAACTATGTGGGATGTGTTGAAGTGAAGGTGATCGTAGACACACATATTTTGTTGTGGTGGTACGAAAACAATAGTCGACTTCCAGAGAAATATGTTGTCCAATTGCAAACGTTGGAACAAAGAAATAACTCTGTTGGTTTGTGCGATATTTCTTTATGGGAAATAGCAAAGTTGCATGAACTAAAAAAGCTACAGCTTCAGATTTCTGTTGATTCGTTGCTTGACAAAATATATTCAGAATCATGGCTAAAGATCCTTGCTATTTCACCAGAGATAGCCCTTGAAAGCACCCGACTTAAAAACTTTCACAAAGATCCAGCGGACCAACTTATAGCTGCTGCGGCACGGGTTTCACAATGCCCTTTACTGACCGTTGATAAAAAGATCATAGATTCACAAGCAGTTGCAATTGCCTGATAATCATCACCCAATGAAAAGGATCAGCCACCAACAACAGTGTCGCCTATTCTGCGTGATCTGCTTTTAGCAAACGGATTCCACCAGGCTATCGTGGCCCAACGCTGCGAGCATAGTTTACTCTAACCAGGGTTCGTCAGCTTCCCAGGCCTGAGGCTCTGTGCGTTGTCTTGCTTTAGAAGTTTCGCGTTCATCTTTATAGATTGCTGCGATGATGACGCCTACAGCCACTCCGCTAAGATGGCCTTCCCAAGAGATCCCTGGCCGTGGAACAAGCCCGAGCAACATTGTGCCGTAAAGAAAACCTGTTACAGCAGCTATCGCCATGCTGCGCACGCTACGAGTGAAAAAGGCATAGCCTAAAAGGTAGCCAAAATAGCTGAAGACAATACCGCTTAAGCCTATATGGTTTCCTCCAGCGGCGAAAAGCCAAGTGAGAAGACCACCGCCAAGCATCGCTGTGAATGTTACAACAAACCATCGGTTTTTATCTCGTAAAGAAACAAGAAACCCCATGGCTACAAATGGCGCGGTGTTAGAAAAAACGTGACCGAAATTTGAGTACAAAAAAGGCGACCATACTATGCCAGTTAAACCAGAAGTATCACGCGGTCTAATGCCGTTTGCTTGTAAGCGATCGTCTAAAACAAATGAGTCGACAATTTCGATAAACCATATTGCTAAAACCCACAAAAAAATATAGGCCATCGGAGCATGAAGAAACCGATTTCGAAACCACTTTGACTGCGGAGAAGGCTGCTCTTGCATGTAGTCCACGCTAACAGCCAGCGAGGCAGACCAGGTGTGAACAGTGCCTTTTACTTGGACAGCACCTTGAGCATCAATCAACGCTGCAAATATCTCGCCATAATAACGTCGCCATTTAGACGACGCACCACTAGATTCTGTGCAAGTGTAAGCGATTGGCTACAAATGATGTAGTCTATGAATCTATGGAACGTTTACTTCCAGCTTTTGCTGCCGTTATTTGTGCAGTTGCTGCATTTATTTGGATACGGGCGGCGGTCAAACAAGAAAAAGTCGTTGAACGATTATCAGCCAAAAATATTGATATTGATCTGTGGCGTTTAGCAAGCAACGACTACAAGCGCGATGTGCACACAGCAATTGCTACATCAATTTCAGCGGTTGCGTTGCTTGTTATAGCAATTGTTGGTATAGATTTTTGGCCTGCATTTACGACATCACTTCTTGCTATTCCGTCGACAGTAACGCTTGCTCGCCGTGAAGCTCAAAACGAGATTGCCCGTATAGCTGCAGATCGCGTTGAGGTTGAACGCCGAGCTCGTGAAGTGCTTTCGCAAAAAGAGTTAGCCCCGCTGCAATGGGCTGCTCGTTTAGCGCCGTCTTCGCTGCCAGATTTAGACGGCATCGAAGTGGGGCAAGCCTATCAAGCAGGCAGCGGCGCCATGGCGGGCGATTTTTATGACGTGTTCCAGGCGGGGGAGAACAGAGTTGCAGCTGTCATAGGCGATGTCACTGGCCATGGTATCGAGCCTTCTATAACAGCGCTACAGGCGAAATATTTACTCCGGGCGTTTTTGATGCAGTTCCGTGACCCTGGCCAGGCGCTAGAGCAACTAAATGCGCAAATGTCGGTGCTTGAACGTGGTGAAGAATTTATTTCGCTTGCTGTTGTTGTCTTTGACTCAGACGTCTCCACGATTCGTTACGCTTCGGCTGGTCACCCTGCTGCCTTTGTTTGGCATAAGCGTGAAGTTCGACCACTCGGAGCCACAGGGCCGTTGTTGATGTTAGATCCGAAAGGCACGTATCATTCACGCGAAATAGGTTGGGACCTTGACGATATTTGTGTGCTCTATACCGATGGTCTAGTTGAAGCACGCAATGGCGATGCAATGTTTGGCGAAGATGGTATTGCGAGCATGATCCGCCGTGACCCAACAGCTGCGCCAGATAAGATGACCAAATTGTTGGTGGAAGCGGCACGAGACTTTGCTGGTGGACCTATCGCAGACGATGTTGCTGTGCTAGTAATCAGAAGAACATAGGAGCGAACAGTGGCGTGGTGCGATGGCTGTGATGTTTTTGTGGAAGCAAAAGGCGAACGTGGTGAGCAATGCCCGACTTGTGGCACAAAATTAGACATAGCTGATGCAGCATTTGAAGATGATACGAAGCCGCCGTGGCATTTCTGGTTAATTTTTGTTGCCCTCTGCGGCTATCTGTTTTGGCGCGTTATCGAGTTTTTTCTATAGTCAGCTGCCGAGATCTTTAACAGGAACACAGCAAGTATGCAGAGAAGCCGATCAGACAACTCTACATACTTGAAGCTATTTACTAGTTAAAGCTATTTCTAAAAATAACTTTGTTTGAATGGCCCCAGATGGTTGATTCCAAGCTTATTCAGGTCGTCATTCCCACGAAAGTGGGAATCTCTCTTGGACAAGATCCCCGATTTCTCGGGGATAACCACCCTGGAATCGAAATAGAGCAAAACCGATAACGCTACTTGTGTGTAAAATACTTTAAAATTCGATATACCCTTGAAATCAACCATCTAGCAGTGGGCATCTACAACTTTTAGCGATGCCCTTAATGCTTATGTCCATGCGTATTTTTAGAAGATTTTTGTGACTGCTTGCAATGGCTGCCGTACCAGCAGTTTGTGGTCCAAGCTCTTCCGGTGCTCAAAGCAAAGACTGAACGAGCGGACGTGTCTTCAGTGCCGATAAACCCTTCAAATACATTGAATGCATCGGTGCTGAAAGCAAGATCAACGTCATCATTAGAGCCATAAATCGAGTCCTCGCCGACACCAAAGACAGAGTTAAACTCTCCTCCTGCATCCATTAACGATTTTTTCTCGTTGAATGTTTCTGTATGCCAGTTTCCAAAATAGTGTCCTGCTTCGTGAGCGGTTATATTGCCAAGAGCTTCACTAACTAAATCAACTTTGGTCGAACCTTCAGCTATCTCATAGGAGTTGAGCGAAATTGGATCATCTGCTACATCGCTGCTAAGCAGATCAAGTAGGATTACTCCTGTTTCTGTTGTATCAGTATTGCCTGGATCGATAGATTCAGCTATCCCAATTGTTTGGATTCCAAGCTCCTCAATTGTACCGCCGATAATTAGGCGACTCACGTTTGGCTGCCCCCAAGGGTCTTGATGATCTCGACTGTTAAGAATTTCGACATCAAACCGTGTTGGCAAACCAGTTTCGTCACGGTTTCCGTTTCGACCGTCTTTGATACGTAAATCCTCATCAAGATTTTCATGAAGAATATCAAGGACGCCGTCTATAATCGCATCTTCATCAGAAGCGTCAAGACCCCATTTCTCGATGAAATCAGCTAACGGGGAAAGTGCTACTTCTTCAGCAGGGCTGCTCGCAAATGGATCATATATTGAAGGGTCAACCGAAGCACCATCGAAATCTACAAAGATCACCTGCTGTGCGTCTGAGTACTCATCTGCCAAGCCAGATCGAGTAACTCGCAGTTCGCCTTCGTAAGGGCCGTTGCCGTCTGTCACATAAACATAGTAGAGGCCTCTTTCAGAAGCGACGTGGTCCATACCGACACGCCTGTTGTGGCGCAACGGTGACTCTGGAGGGTAAATAAAGCTTGGATTAAAAGGAGAACTCATAAGAAGAGTTTCATCAGGGCCAACAATTCCAACTTCGCGTGCGGAATCAAACCCGCCAGAGATAGCATCGCCTTTGCGCAGATACACCTTGTAGAAGTCAACATCAAGTTCTGGGATTTCTTCAAGATCGTCTGCTATTTCTTCTTTTCTTTCTTCTTGGCGATCTTCACGAGAAATGCTTGTGGCTTTCCATTCAGGTGCTTCAGGAATGTTTTCTTCTTCGATATCGCCAGGTTCTTCGTCAATGCTGTTTGTTATTTCTTCCAAAAGTTCTGGAGTCAGATCAACGAAATATGCACTGTATGGGCTTACTATCTCGGTGTCTGCACCGCTTTCGCTGTCGAAAGGGTCGGCAGGCAGCGCCCCGCTCAAAGCGACGTAATAGCTGCCAGTTGCTGGGATTTTTACAGAAAAATAGTCGGTATTGTTTACAGCTGGACTGTCGTTGCCACTTGCAAGTAGCGTGCCTTGATTGTCGTAGACACCAATTGTAAGGTCGCCGCTTTGTTCTTCTTCACCTGTGACAATGCCTAGGTCGACTAAGAGCACTCTGCCAGCTTCAATTTCTGCTGTTTGGAAAAAGTCGACATCACCGCTGCTGTCCGCAAATGGCCCGTTGCCAACTTCGCCGCTACATAGCACAAAACGAATGGCACCATCTTCGACGTTGCTTGCATCGTTAGCTTCAGTAATGTTTCCGTCGTCTTCAACTGAAAGGCAAGGAGGTGCTGCGACTGAAGCGAAAAATTCGTACGTCCCCGTTTTAGTTGTGTCTGTTCCGCTTTCTGGGTCAAAAGGATCTGTCGGCAGTCCACCAGCAATAGCGCCGTAATAGGTGTCATCCTCTTCAGCGCTGTATTCGAGGAACTTGTTTTCAAGCGGAGAACCATCATCTTGCATTGAAGCTACAAGCTCGCCTGAAGATGAGTAAATCCCCACTGTAGCTGCAACTGGATCGAGTGGGTCAGACAGTTGGACAACGTCAAGCACTATCACGCTTCCTTTTTCGATTTGTCCAAACGAATAGAAGTCGACATCGCCGCTTGTTTCAGCAGCAGGCCCGTCGCCTATTTCACCTCCGCAAAGAGCAAAATCACCGAGAATTTCGTTAGCCTCTGGTATCGACCCGTCTTCTTCAACCGATGGGCAGTCGAAATCAATAGGGTTGCGATCGACACCTCCGCTTAGATTACCTGACAGTTCTGCGACGCGGGCACCTTTACGCCACGTCCCAAACTTGCGTATCTTCTCTGCTTGTGCGGGTGTATCGTTGATACCCAACTCACCTTGCAATTCGCGCTCTTCGACGGTGACTGTTTTGTTTTTCCCAGTTCTCAACTGTTGCAAATAGCTTTGCTTCGTTGAAGAAGTGTTTGCAGAAAGTTCGTTTGCAGGTAGTTGTTTAGCTATTTCAAGCCACGCTTCAGCTGTATCTTCGTTTTGCTCGCTGAAAGATAGCCATGGTACGGGGCCTATGGCGTCGACTCCTTCGATGGAACTCACCGCCTGCGACGTCGTTGCTTCTTCAAGCTCTTCGAGTATTTGTCTAGCCGCTTCAGACTGCTCTTCAGCAATGAGAGGCTCGGTTTCTGCTAGAGCTGATGTAGGTGTCATTACTAATGACA
This sequence comes from Acidimicrobiales bacterium, assembly GCA_020629155.1. Taxonomy (GTDB): domain Bacteria; phylum Actinomycetota; class Acidimicrobiia; order Acidimicrobiales; family SZUA-35; genus JAHDDW01. The sequence continues at coordinate 51,315 of JAHDDW010000009.1, forward strand.
TGACCATCAGCGAAGCAAAAAGTGAACAAAGTTTCTTCATAGTTTTCCCCGCATGTATTGCAGCTCCGACATGAAACCACAAGGTAATGCAGGCAGACTAGCCTTGATGGATTTACTTTTCAAATAGTTTCAACTATTTTCTGGGCAATAGTTACCAAAGAGGACATTTCCCGCTTGGATATGGGCGGGGTTGGTTCGGGCAGATCAACGTTGAAGTCACCCTAGGTGTTCTATCTTTGAGATCTGGAATTTGTGTAGTTGTGCTTACTGACGGCTTCTCTGGCGGCGCAGACGGTGAGTCTGCTGTTGATGTAGCGCCTGCAGATGTCTGGTCAATTGTGGTACTGGAGCCAAGTTTTTCTTCTTGTACGTTTTGCTTTGAAGAAGTTGTGACACCTACTGACGTTGAAGGTTTCACTGACGTTGCTTCTTGCACCGTTGATTCTATTGTTTCTTTCGATTGAGGTGGGGCTTGCGTATCCTCAGGTTTACTATCACTAGTGCATCCAGCAAAAACAAGTAGCACTAGAATGAGAACCGAGACTGGTCTACGTTTTTTTATCGTCATACAATTTACTCCTTGGCTATCAAACGTAGTCGATTCTGAAGGTTTGTGCCACATCGAATGCCAAGGTTGTTTTTGTATGTCAAAATAAATTTTGCCGCTCTACAGGTTTACTACAATAAATACAGATCGAATCAGAGGCGTTCACCTTCGCTCCACAGCTGCACGTAGTTGGTCGCGGACGGTATCTGCCATCTTTGTGTCCGTCGGCTGAATCGATAGCGTCCATCTTTGCTTCAAGTTCTGCATCGGTTACAGCAAGTTTTTCTTTCATCAGCTCCCACATTGCTGCAGAAGCAAGACGTAAAGCGTCAAGCTGATCTTCGATTTTTTCTTTCTCATTTCGTGCTTGTTTGCGTTGCATGTCAGCATTTCGCTGCTGATGTTCTATAGCCCGAAACGATCTGCCCTCAGCTCGTCTAACAGCACCATATGTTAAGAAGTGTCTCATAAAGAAGGTAACGACATTTCTGTTACAACTCTTAAGATGGGTCGGTCTGATTGTTAGAGCAACAAAGTGTGGTGGTTGCTGCGACGAAAGTTACGGATAGTCACGAGAAAGGTATACTAAATCATATCGCCTTAGATAGAGCCTTTAGATGCAGAGCTTTTTGGTCGATATAACAGCAGAAGCGGTTTCTATGGATAATTCTCAGTCGAAAATTCCTGATAGTGTTCACCGCTGGTTCATGCCATTGGGCATTTTGCTTTTGGCTTTTGTAGCTTGGCAAGTTGGCAATAGTTCTGATGTCGCTTCTTCTGATTCAGAGCCGATTGTCTACACGCAGTCTGTGCAAACACCAGTGCTTTCTGCACGGCGTATCCCTCAGACATTGCAGAACCCTTTTGCCGAGTCAACGCTTGAAACACAACTTAGTGCGGTTGTAGAAAAATCAGCTGCTAACTCTTGCATCGGTGTGCAGCGAGGCGACCGTTTGATCGGCGCCAACAAAAATTTAACAACTGCATTAGTTCCAGCGTCAAATCAAAAAATCGTCACTACCTATGCGGCTTTTAAAATTTTGAAACCCAACTTTCGTTTCACGACAAAGGTTGTTACCGCAAACCAGCCTGTTGGGGGAGTAGTCACTGACCTTTATCTTGTAGGCGGTGGTGACCCGTATTTATCAACAGATAACTGGTGGACACAATACAAGTCGAGCGAAGGCCGTTACCATACCCGGCTGGAAGACCTAGCTGATCAAATTAAAGCGTCTGGGGTGACAGAAATTAGCGGTACTCTCATCGGTGATGATTCAGCATATGACGATGTTCGTGTGGGACCATGGGCGCAGCGTCTCGTTGACCAAGAGCAGTCAGGCCCACTTTCTGCCCTCGTGGTGAACGAAGGATATACTGATTGGCCAGAAAATTTTATTAACTTTGGGTCTCGCTCTCGGTCAGATAACGCAGCCCTGTCAAGCGTTTCTATTCTCAGTCAACTGCTTGAAGAGCGTGGCGTCACAGTTAACGATATTTCCACTGGCGTAGCGCCAGATTCAGCCGTTTTGTTAACGTCGATACAGTCTCCAACGCTGGAAGAAATCGCAACACATATAAATAGCTATAGTTCAAATATAGGTGCTGAACTTCTTTTAAAAGAAATCGGCCTTGCTCGTAGTGGGGTTGGCTCAACAGAAGCAGGCGTGAAAGCGGCGCGAGAAGCGTTAGAAGAAAACAATATTGATGCTTCAGGCGTACGTTTCAGCGATGGATCAGGGTTAGCAGAAACAAACGTTTTGACATGCAAGTTCTTGCTAGATATTTTAGTAGCCGAAGGTGCGAACTCGGCGTTTGCGCAAACAATGTCGATTGGCGGGCAGCGAGGTTCGTTAAGAAACGGCTACGCAAACACCGCAGCTGACGGCAAAGTTTTCGCTAAAACAGGCACACTTAATGCAGTTACTGCTTTGTCTGGCTACGTGCAGTCTGCCTCGCAAGAAAATGTGGCTACTGCTTTTGCCTATATTGTAAATGAATCACCTGTTTCCCTGTCATCTCAAGCGCTGCGAAAAGATATTGTGCTCAGTCTCGCTGCGTACCCACAGGGCCCTGAGATTACAGAACTTTCTCCACAACCTGCAATCGCCAACTGAGAAGCGTCACAATTTTTAAGTCCTTCTAGAGGTTCCATGCAAACAGGTGTTAGAGTGAAATCGCGTTGGCGACATTGCCATAGCGAACCCATTTTATCAACGCTATGCTAGCCGCCAGTTTGACAGCAAAGAGGTTACAACAGTGAGTGAATCAAGCCCGTTTGAAGGGGCGCAGGAAATGCAAAAAATGCTGGTTGGTTATGCCAAACAGGAAACAATAGAGCCACTAAAAAGTTTGGGTAAATATTTAGCTTTAGGGCTTGTTGGTTCGGTAATGATCGCTATTGGCGTTGTTCTCACAGGTTTAGGCGTACTTCGATTTGTTCAAACTCTTAGTTTTTTTGAGGGCAACTCATGGGCTTCGGTTCTGCCATATTTAATAACTGTTGGTTTTCTTATTGCTGTTATTGTCTTAATCGGAACCGCAATGAGTCGAGCAAAAAGGAAAGTTAGATGAGTGAAGAAACAAAAATAACGCCACAAGATATTGAATCTAAATTTAGAGACATTCAAGATCAGGTCGAAACAGTTAAGGACGACAGCAAAAAGAAGCTTGCTGTGGGTGGCACGATGCTTACTGTCTTAATTCTTCTAGTCATCTATACTATGGGTAGAAAAGCAGGCAAGAAAAAAAGTTCTGTTCTCGAAATTCGTCGGTTATAGCTCGCAAAGGCATCAGTGAAAAAAGTATTCCTTTTTCTATTTAAATATCTTCTCCGTGGTCGCAAGACATGGTTTCTTAGCTCAGGTTTTTTTCTTTTTCTCAAAGTTGTAAAATCTTTCACAGGTCGCCGAGGCGTTGTCGATGCTTCATCCACAAAACCTGGAGAAAAGCTTGTTATTGAGCACCTTACTACAACACATGGCGCTCAAATGAAAGAAGAAAAGAAAGCTAAAAAGGCTTCTCGTAAGGCTCGCAAAGCAGCAAAGAAAGGCTAGAAAATGCTTCTTTATTTGGGTTTCAATGACTGAATCTGATACAGCCATTTTAGAGTATGGCGATCTTCTCGTACTTATCGATAATAAGCGTCGCAGCTATCTCGTAACACTCAAAGAAGGTGAAGAGTTTCACACCCACGGTGGTGTACTTCCTCATAGCTCTATTGTGGGCAATCTGGACGGCTCGATGCTTGAAACTTCAGGTGGACATCTTTTCCGAATTCTGCGCCCCTCTTTAAGCGATTTCATTATCAATATGCCTCGTGGTGCGCAAGTTATTTATCCGAAGGATATAGGTGCCATATTGATGCTGGCTGATATTGGCCCTGGTATGCGCGTTTTTGAATCTGGGCTTGGTTCGGGTGCGCTTTCAACAGCTCTGCTGCGTGCAGGTGCCGACATCCTTGGCTATGAAATCCGTGAAGACTTTGCTTCTCGGGCTAAGAAAAATGTCACAAAGTTTTTAGGCGACGAGGCGCTTCAGCGTTACGACGTTCATATTCAAGACAGCTATGAGACCATTGAAGCAGAAGGTCTTGATCGTGTGGTGTTAGATCTACCAGAACCATGGAATGTCGTTCCTCATGCAGCAAAAGCTATGCGTCCAGGGGCAACTTTTGTTTCATACAGCCCTTCCATAGTGCAGTCAGCGAAGGTAACCGAAGCATTACGTGCCCACCGTTTCACAGAAACTAACACAATGGAAGTGCTGCACCGGTCTTGGCATATCAAAGGCGACGCCGTGCGTCCTGACCACCGAATGGTAGCTCATACCGCGTTTTTAACTAAAGGGCGCCTGCTCGCAAGTTAAGAACGCCAGAGAGTCGCAATCGAAAGATTTTGTTCTACCATAGAGTTGTCTAGAACAAGAAAGTCACACATGTCAGATCGGATTGAACGCAAAGATATTGTCAATGGAGCCATGCTCGCCGGAGCTTTAGTAGGAATGGCTCTGATTGCTTTTATAGGCATTTTCGTGTTACTTAGAACTGACAAAGTTGATGATGTAAAAGCGGCACCTACTACAATTGATGCTGATGATGGACGTAATGTTCCATCGCTAGTTGCAGTTGTTAACGGAACAGAAGGTCGCCAAGAAGGTATAGCTGGCGAGGGGAGAGAGTTACTAACCCAGCGAGGGTTTCGCACCACGACAGGTAATGCCAAAAAACTTTATGCTAATTCAGTCGTAGTCTATGATCCTGATAGTAGTGATGACGTTCAGAACGTTGCCGCTTCTGCTGCCGCAGAGCTTCAAATTTCGACAGAGCAGGTCTTAACGTTTGAGCGTCAAGCTGCGATTGAAGCCGAAGAAGATGACCCAGATGAAGAGACAGTGGCACAGTTACGTGAGGCTTTAAACGGTCCGCAAGTTATTGTTATCCTGGGCAGAGATTTTGAGTAGTGAGTCAGCAATCATCTGATCCGTTGGATCTTCATGTAACTCTTGATGCTAAACAGTGGGGTGCGCTACGAGCAAATACGCCGCTAACGCTGACAGAATCTGACTTAGCGCAACTGCGAGGCATTAACGAAAATATTGGCCTTGACGAAGTTGCAGAAATCTATCTGCCACTTTCACGCTTGCTGAGTCTTTATGTTGAAGCCTCGCAGAATCTTCATCGTGCTGGAGGTACTTTTCTTGGAAACCTACCTGCTAAAGTTCCTTTTGTTATAGGTATCGCTGGATCGGTTGCCGTTGGCAAATCGACAACAGCGCGTATCCTCCAAAAAATATTGTCTCGCTGGCCTAGTCACCCCAGGGTTGACTTAGTCACCACTGATGGGTTTCTCTATCCGAACCGAGTTTTGCAAGAGCGGTCGCTAATGGACCGCAAGGGTTTTCCTGAAAGCTATAACCGTCTTGCTTTGCTACGGTTTTTAGCCAATATCAAATCTGGAATACCGAAAGTAGAAGCACCTGTATATTCGCATTTAACGTATGATGTTCTTGACTGCCAGTCTATTAGCATTGATCAGCCCGATATTTTATTAGTTGAAGGCCTTACTATGCTTCAAACAGGGCCTGTTGACCCTGCAACGCCTGTGTTTATTTCTGACTATTTCGATTTCTCAATTTACGTTGATGCCCATCGTAGCGATATTCAAGAGTGGTATGTGCAGCGGTTTTTGATGCTTCGTGAGACTGCGTTTAAAGACCCCCGTTCATATTTTAAGCGTTACGCTTCGCTCGATGATGCGCAAGCTGTGCAGGTGGCTACAGAAATTTGGGAAACAATTAATAAGAAAAACTTACTTGAAAATATTCTTCCCACTCGTGAACGGGCCGACTTGATCCTCAAAAAAGCCGCTAACCATCGGATCACAGAAGTAAAACTGCGCCGCTTATAAGTCTTTTCGAGTTCGCCGACTTCTAGAGGCGATAACTTTGATGCGAATGGACTATTCCCGTGCGACTTTTGCCATGGTTTACTTATAAAGCGGGTAAGCAGATCCGATCTTTTGTCTCTTCTGGCGGGTTGTAGACACTACTGATGGTCGATCTGGCGAAGGGTTAGGAACCTTACTTTGTTCCTAACCCTCATCCCGCCAAGTCTTGGGCACACTTTGCAAATATAGTTCCTTCTTCGTGCAACCATATTGAGCGTCTTTATAGCCATCACAAAAACGGTTATTGAATTAGCTATCGACAGCACCCATCAAGTAGAGATCTACGAGTGGGCCTAAAGCTTCATCGCCTCTGTATTGCTTTGCACAATATCTACACAACTATTCGGACGTTGCTGCACAACATTGATTTATCATGGAAGTATGCAAATGATCTTGATTGTTGAAGACGACAAAGCTATTTCTAAGTCTGTCGAGAAGCGGTTACATAGTGAAGGGTTTCAAACAGCAACCGCTTTTGATGGCCCAACAGCTGTCGAATTGCACACAAAAATCCTTCCAGATCTCGTGATTCTTGATATAAACCTGCCTGGCTTTGACGGCATAGAGGTTTGTAAGCAGATCCACCGCCATCATCGAACGCCAGTGATTATGCTTACCGCGAAAGATGAAGAAATCGATATGCTTCTTGGCCTGGAATTAGGCGCCGACGATTACATAACAAAACCGTTCTCGGCTAGAGAACTTGTCGTGCGAGTCAAATCTGTGTTGCGAAGAGCAACTGGGTTAGCACCTGCGGCAGATATACAACAAGTAGCTAGCGGCCTCACTATTAACGCGGCGACCAGACGGGTCTATGACAAAGATAGCGAAGTTACGTTGACTGCAACCGAATTTGACTTGCTGAAAGCGTTAGCCGACGCGAAAGGTTCAGTTCTCTCAAGAACACAGCTGCTTGCATCTGTCTGGGGATATCGTGACGGTGGAGGACAGCGAACCGTCGATAGCCATATACGCTCATTGCGTGCGAAACTGACAACAGACGCTATCCGAACAGTACACGGTGTAGGTTACGCTATCAGTGCGCCTCAAACATCGTTTAGAGCCAAGCCATGACACTATGGAAACCGCTTGAACAGCTCTCTTCTATCAAAACAAAAATATCGATAGTCATCGTTACTGCTATTGCTGCGACAGTTGTCGTAAGCGAAATCGGATCGCGTCTTGGCATAGAAACATTAGCAAAGTATGCTATCGCGGTGGTGTTCGCGCTTGCGATGACATTTTATCTTTCTCGTGGTTTGACAAGGCCTTTGCGTAAAATGGTTGCAGTGTCAAAGGCGCTAGCTGCAGGTGACTATTCTCAGCGCGTCAACACTAGCCGCAACGATGAAGTTGGGCAGCTAGCACATGCCTTCGATGCAATGGCAGACACGTTAGAAGCTACTGATCGACTACAAAAAGATTTCGTTGCTAACGCTGCCCATGAGCTACGCACACCCGTCACATCATTGCGATTAGCTATAGAAAATCTTGCTGACGGTGTTGAAAAAGCTGATCCAGAAACCCTTGCTGCTTTAGTACATCAAGCTGAACGGCTTTCAAGTCTAGCTTCCCAACTGCTCGATCTTTCACATCTTGAGGCTTCCGCGAACCAAAAGCTGACATATGAGCGGTTCGAGTTCCTTCCTCTTTGCCAGGACTTGTTTTTTGAGCTTAGCCACAGCACAGCTGACATACATTTCATTGCGAGCATAGAGAAAGATCTTTTTCTCGAAGCTAACCAGATGCAGCTAGAACAAGCAATTCGTAACCTTCTCACTAACGCTGTTCGATTTTCACCGACCGATGGGACAATTAAAGTTGCGGCAAGACAAGCAGGAAATCTACTACATATAGAAATACTCGATCAGGGTTCAGGAATCGCAGCAGAGCATAAAGCGCAGATCTTTGAACGATTCTGGCGAGCCGATAATACTAGCCAAATCACAGATGAAGGTGCTGGCCTCGGTTTAGCAATCACGAAACAGATTGTGCATAACCATGGTGGACAGATAACTGTTGAAGATAACAAGCCAAACGGTTGCTGCTTTAAAATTGTTTTGCCCAGCAGCCAGTCATTCTCAGACCCTTAGCAGTTGCCGCCCAACAACCCATCGTTCTAACCAGCCCTGCACGACAAATTTGCAGATTGCAATCAAGGGCTTATTTTGGCAACCCACAAATGACTAGCAACTACTCGAATCTAGGAGAAATACTAACTATGTATGCAGAAGAAACAATAAAAAGTGAAGCCGGATCAGATCAAAACCATGAGAATTTTGCTGTGCTAAATCGACTGGTGCCGCCGTCGCCTTCACCGCTAACGTTAGCAGCCTGTTTAGGGAGCGCGTTTTTGCTCAACATAGCGTTACGCGTCGGCCACCCTTCGCTTGCGTTGTTCCTTGGCGTCACAATTTTTCTTGCTGCCTTAGCACAACTTCTTTTTCACGCCCCGAACAGGTTACCAGACACAGAAAGTGCTAGTTCTCGAACTCGTTTGGAAACACTACTTATCCTCGGTGTTTGCGTCGCAACAGCGAGTAATTTATTTTTGCGGTCGTCACCACTTGTGATCTTTCTTGTCTTTCTAAGTTTGTCAGGTGTGCTCGGCGCTGTTGTCTACCGACTGTTCGAACATAGTCTCTATCGATGGCCGATGCTAGGTATCAAAGCGGTAGGCGATGTTTTCTTAGCTAACGTTTGGCTGGCGAGGATGCTGCCAACCTTCACGTTTCGTCGACCTCAAAATGGGTTAGCTAACATTCGAGGTCTTGTGGTAGGTGCTGGCGTCGTCTTGCCTGTTCTTATCCTGTTGGCCAGCGGTGACGCTGTTTTTGCTTCTTTGTTTAATCCGTTATCTTTCGGGTCGATTTCTATCGGCGGTTCCCTTCTCAAACATGTGGTGCTTACTGGGTTCCTTAGCTGGCTGTTGCTAGGTATTTCTCTCAGCGCTTCTCGCACACGTTCGGCTGTTCCTGTCTTTAAGACAATCTCTCGTTCGACAACGACTAACGATTATCAAATCGTTGTTGGACTTCTTGCTGGTGTTTTAGGAGTCTGGTGCTTAACACAGCTCACTGTTGCCTTCGGGGGAGCCGACAGCTTTCTCGAAGCTAATGACATATCAAAAGCGGACTATGCTCGACAAGGTTTCTTCCAGCTTGTGGCTGTTGCCTCCATTGTGCTTGTCACAATCGCAAAGGTTGGGTCTCTAATTCGCCACAGAGCGCAGCAAGCAGGTCTGCTAACAAAAAGTCTGGTTCTGCTTCTTTCGGCAGAAACCTTAGCGCTAGTCGCTGTTGCTTACTCACGATTATTTCTTTATATCGAAGCGTTTGCCTTAACAATAACCCGCCTTTTTGTTGCCTGGTTCCTCGCTTGGCTAGCGGTTATGCTGCTTGCTGCGGTGCTACGATTTTTTAGCACACAAATGGTTGGCGAACGTACTGCCGTACCGTTTAGCGTTGCTTCAGCACTTGTGTTCGTGTGTTGTTTCGGCTGGTTTAACCCTGAAGCATTCATAGCTGAAACAAACGTTACGAAAGAGCTTTCAGCAAGCCGTCAAACAGACGGCGCCTATCTTGTTGGTCTTTCCGACGATGCTGCGGTGGTCGTTGCTCAACATTTCGAGACACTTGAAACCTACGAACAAGAACGGTTCTGTCAGCAAAACTTTGATGAACCTACTAGCTTTGGTTTCCTAGGATGGAATCAGTCGCGCAGTGACGCATTAAACGCTAAAAATAGCGTATGTGAAGCTTCCTCATCAAGCTTAGGCCTATGATTTATCTGTGTTAGTCATTAGGTTCGCTGAGCAGGTTCTTGCTTTTGAAACTACTAATTGATTTGATTGTAGAAGAGAATTCTATGCCCACGAGATATATAGCTTGAACATCAGAGGTTCTGTATTTATCTGCGTAGCCTTTTAATTCTATCTGTTCCAAAGCGCTGTTCTCGCTGTCTGCTGTCTTTGTTCCTTTGGCCATTTTGAACTCAAGCACATACACAACTTTCTGCCCTTCTTGATTTTTCAGGCGGAGTGTAAGGTCGATCCTGCCCCTACTTGTGGTGTCTTCTGCATGTGTTTCTATTCCTAGCGAATTAAAGTATGCATAGATAACTGCTGCATAGAAACCTTCATAGTCTGCGATTTTATTATTGCGATAATTATCGTTTGCGATACCTGCAAATAACGCTTCGAGAGAAACTTGCAGATCGTCAAGTTTGCCGTCTCGTAAAGCACGAAGAGTCGAAGTAACATCAAGATCGCGCTCTCTTGGATTATCCAAAAGATAGTTTTTAAGCAGAATTTCGTTAAAAGCCGTGCGGACTTCTTGGTTCGGAAAACCTAAGTGATACATCGGTTTCCCGAAAGAAACATCTTTAGATTTAATTGTCAGATAGCCAGCTTGAAAAAGGAGCGATTCAATATCGATATGGTCAACATCAAAGTTGTCGAGCGAGGTGTTTGTGGCTTCGACGTTTTCTAAATCGGGGATGTGGTAGCTCCGTGATTTAAACAAGTTCACAAGAAAACTTGGGGTGCTTGTCGAAGACCAGTACGGTCGATATTCATGGTTTTTTTCTAGAAAAAGAAGAATGTTGAACGGGTTATATACTTTCTCAGCGTCCCAGCTGTAACCGTTATACCAAGCTTTAACCTGAGCGAGATCAACGTCGCCTAGGTGGGCTGCAAAATAATGTTCTAGTTCTGCCTGGGTATAGCCGCAGATTGTGCCGTAACGAGAATCTAACGTTATATCGTCTAAATTATTTAGTTCGCTAAAAACTGAAACCCTAGAAAATTTTGAGATTCCTGTCAAAAAAACGAAGCGTAAATGTTTGTCGTGTGCTTTCAACACAGAATAAAAATTTTGCAACCCATGACGTATCTCTTTCACTTCTGGAGTGAGTAATGCGTCGAGCAGCGGCTTATCATATTCGTCGACAAGTACCACCACTCTTTTGTTGTGGGCTTCAAAAGTTTTACGAATCAGCTGCCCGAAAGCAATCGCTACATTTGCTGTCGGTGTTAACGCAAGGTCGACGGCAAGCCGTTCTGCGTTTATAGAAAGAATCTCTCGAAGATGTAAGTCAAGTTCTTCTTTGGATGAAATTTTGCCTTGGGCTAGGTTTATCGAAATAACAGGGTTTGTTTGGGACCAATCCCAAAGCGGCTCTAACGCTAATCCTTCAAAAAGTTCTCTATTGCCAGAAAAAGCTTCATGCAACGTGTCAACAAAAAGTGATTTCCCGAATCGGCGTGGCCGTGACAAGAAATAGTAACTGCCTTGGCTGAGGTTAAAGACATGCGATGTTTTATCGACGTACACATAGTTTCCTTCTCGTATTTTCTTGAACGTGCTAATGCCGATAGGAAGCTGCTGCATAGTGAAAGCTTATCGTAAATCCCACTGGTGGAGAAACTGAGCTAATCGTCACAATGCTTCGATGCCCCTTGCTCAAAAGTATTTGGGGCATTGCTATGGTTACTGAATCGACTGGCTTGAAGCTACCGCACAACCACAAAGCCAGGATTGGCTTATTTGGCTAGTCTAAGATTTCCTTATGACATACCTAGAGAAAAAATATCGAGTGTCCGATTTTCACCAAATTATTGCTCTACTTGAAGCAGCAAATGCCTCTAAAAAACCAACGGTACACACAACTCATTACTACGCAGACACCGCAACGAATAATGTAGTTAAAATGGTGGTTGATAAAAAGACAGTGCATATTCATTATCTCGTAGAGCAAAACGGGTTGTTTAAACTTACAAGAAAAATTTCTGTGGCAACGAAAGGAAAGGGATTTTCTCTTCTTCGGGAGGAAGGTTTCCAACAGTTTCAAACAGTCACTATCACTATCAAGAAGGAACAGTCGGCTTATATCTGCTCAATGAACGTCTAGCTTCCGTAATCTTATATTTTCCAGCTCAGCAGCATGAAGAAATCGAAAAACGCCTTGATTTAGATAAAGCAGAACAGATAACTGTCCCCCTATAACAAGTATGTATCGATTCACAAAGAATAGAACGAGTACGCTCGCTGCGCTAATTTTCTGGCACCGATGCTTTACACTTAACCTGATGGAGTTATCTAGTTTTGGGCAGCGTTTTCAACAAGAATCTGGGATAGATCGGCTGATGGTCGACCTTGGCGCTGCGATGGCAATGCCTGGCGAAAAATATATGTTGGGCGGCGGCAACCCTGGACAAGTTCCAGAGGTTGAAGCATACCTGCAACAGCAGCTTGCGTTTATCGCAAACGATACGAAAAAGTTTCGGCAGATGGTCGGCAACTATGCTGCACCAGCTGGTGAAACACATTTTCGTCGTGCTCTTGCTGCCTTGCTAAGTGAAACCTATGGTTGGCCGCTTACAGAAGAGAATGTGGCGCTTGTTTCAGGGAGCCAGTCAGGCTTTTTTATGTTGTTTAACGCATTCGCTGGTGAATGCGAAGACAGTTCTAAGCGACACGTGCTACTTCCGCTAACACCAGAATATATTGGCTATGCAGACCAGGGGATAACCGACGATCTTTTTACATCGCAGAGGCCTACTATCGAGCTGCTCGACAACAACCAGTTTAAATATGGAATCGACTTTTCGGCGCTTGAAGTAACTGATGAGACTGCTGCGATTTGTGTTTCTCGTCCGACAAACCCAACAGGTAATGTGCTCACTGATGATGAGGTTTCTCAGCTTGCTGCTTTAGCTGAAACGCACGATATTCCGCTGTTGATCGACAATGCTTATGGTTTGCCGTTTCCGAATATTATTTTTAGCGAAGCAAACCCGATTTGGAACGAAAATATTATTTTGTCGATGTCGCTTTCCAAACTAGGGTTGCCTGCCACTCGCACAGGCATTATTGTCGCCAAACCCGAAGTTGTGCAGCTGATTTCTCGCATGAACGCCATCATGAACCTTACCGTTAGCAGCGTTGGCGCCGTCATGGCGACAGACATGGTTGAATCGGGCCAAATCCTGAAGCTTTCTAAAGAATGTATCCAGCCGTTTTATAAAGAAAAAGTTGACCAAGCTGTTGAATGGATTAGCGAAGAATTTGAGGGCTTGAACTATCGCATTCACAAGCCAGAAGGCGCATTGTTTTTGTGGCTATGGTTCCCAGAGCTGTCGATAACGTCGCAAGAACTCTATCAGCGGCTTACCGATAGGGGAGTGCTGGTTGTTTCCGGGCACTATTTTTATCCAGGTTTAGACGAGCCGTGGGATCATAAAGATCAATGCTTGCGTATAACCTATTCACAAGACCCAGCAACAGTCAAAGAAGGCATAAAACGCATCGCCACCGAAGTCCGATCGCTTGATACGCTGTAGCTATGGCGACAAACTCAGAAACTAAAGGCGCGTCGTTAATCTTGTCACCGCTGATTTATTCACGACACTGCATTAAAAGCTCAGATACTTCATTTTTTAAGAAGAGCAGAAACTTGGGTTTCTCCAACGTTCTCTCTTGGACCTCTGTTGGAAGGAATCGTTTTAGCTCGTTACGCAAAGATGCTCCTTCGATGATCGCAGGTAACCGAGTTATCATAGTTTCTAATTTCAATTGATAGTCAGATATGCGGTAGTCTTCGATTTTTTTCGCAACTAGCTCCTTAGAAACTTCCGCTCCTTGCTGTTTTAACCATCGCAGATCCCAAATATCTCTATGCCGAACATACTTTGAGGTAGTAACTAGCGAGATGAGTTTATCAGCCATAATTTCTTCTAACGTTTCAACCATAACGAGCGTGTCCTCATAGCCATCTGGTAGAAACGAATAGTTCGAAAGTAACGCTTTTGGTTCTTTCGTGTGAGCATCAACATTAGCTATCTCTATTTTTATTCGCTGTTTAGGAATGTCTGGCCTGCCTGACGAGGTGATAATCGAAACAAGCCATTTGTCGATGTTGAGATCTCGATATGTTGGATCGTCGCGAAGTTCTTTAGGGTTCTTGACGGTAACTTCAAGCCCATAACGATCACCTATATACTTCTCTATACATAATTTTAATGATTGCAAAGTCGCACTCGAAAATTGTTTCCCACCTGCAAAATCTAAATCTTCGCTAAATCGAGCCGAGCCATAGCAAAGACGCAACGACGTGCCGCCTTGGAACGTGAGCTCATCTAAGATCCCTTCACGATCGAGAGAAAAAAGAATATCATAGTGTAACAATTCCTTGCTAACTACTGGCCTCATATGAGCACGGCCACCGACCTGCATCGCCTGCTCGACAAGCAATTGATAATCAGCAGAACTATTCATTACGCTCCTTCCAAAGCTTCTAGAGAGACAAGGTGAACATTGCGACCTACTCGCTTTAAGTCGCGCCAAGCTGTAGCGGGTTTTGCAAAGCGCAAAGGTCTACTTTGATCACAAACACCCTGCAGAATCTGGGCAGCATCTCGTTTTGTATGAGTAAACTCTATTGTCCCGAAACTCGTTTTATATTCCCCTGAACGACCTGTCGTCATGACCGTTAAACGATCGATAGGGATTTGCGAAATGGCTCCGTATTCTGACAACGCTGACTCTAAACTGATGTAACTGTAGTGTCCTCGACGCATTGCTTTTGCGATATGTTCGATGATAAAGCCATCTTGACTGTGTGCAAAGGTATAGAGATAGACGCCTCGCGTCACTTGATCAAGCGTCCCTTCCCCCTTCAGCCGACGAAGCGTTGCTTGCAATGTTACACCGTCTTCGGAGAACAGTTTACGAAGATCAGCCAAGGTATAGACAAACCGACCTTGTCTGTCCCAATGTGCCAATGTTTGCATTGCCTGGTTTCGCTTCACAAGCATAAGCCTACACAAAACAGGCAAATATGTCGACTTTCTGTTGACTTAACCCTGAAATTGTGATTTTAGATAGCCTTAGTTACCTGATAAGAAAGGACTGGCAAACTTTCAGTATTAAACCTGGCATGGATTTCTAGATCCCAGATTTCTCCGTTATTGCCTGCTTTATTTTTTTCGAAAACTGTAAGATACTCATACCTAAGTTTTCGTGGAATCACACAGCTAGCTTTATTTGTTATAGCGATGATAGGAAACAATATCTGCAGATTGAGAAAAGATTTGATTTTTTGAGTTTCGTCATAAGCAATAAGCGGACTAGCTAGAACAATCAGCGCTATGAGCATTGCTTTCCAATTATCCATAGGTTCATTTAAAAGGAACACTCCTAATAAAGATGAAAATACGATTTGCAGACTAAATAATGGGCTAATCGTCGTGACATCTAACCTGCAATAAGAAAAAGTCAATAACGCATGCAATAAAGTAAAACTAGACGATAGGAGAATCAACGATAGCCAATCCGTTGGAACCCCTCCACCTAGTAAGAAAGCATAAATCGAGACTAGAGGGATACCTAAAGCCACCCACAGCACGTTAAACAACCAAGGATTCAAAGTTTTAGTTGTGGCTTTTATTATCAAAGGTGATATGCCGGAGGCAACAGAAGCGATCCAGGCATAAACGATTTCCATACTAAGAAGCCTACAACTTCCTTCAACGAAAATGCCTGGTCATGACAAACAGACAATCCTCAGTCACCATGGGGATTTGGGATCAAAAGCTCCGTTTCATGTTTAGCAGCTCGAACTGATTGTCCTATGCACGCAACTGCGATTAGCTGAAAGATAGTGACCATCAGAAAAGCTAGCACAACCAACAGAGTGAAGTTTTTATCTTCTGAAGTCATAGTAAGCAGACTTGCGGCGCCAAAAAACAGAAAAACTATACAATCAAAAATAAATACAGTCCACGAAAAAAATAATGCTGCTTTAGTGCTATCGGCAGCGGCTGAGATTGTTTGAGCTGTAATGCCTAGCCCTAAGATAACAGCAAAGATAGTTATGATGTTAGCTGCTTCTTCAGAAGCAAATCCTTCTTTAATAACCGTTATCAGCAAGAGAACGAGTGCTGATAATTTAACAGCTGAAATAAAGTAGAGCATTGTTTTTGCTCCAGTTGACAAATTTTTCGCTTGGCGTTCTATTCCTGCACTAACATTCATGTTTATAGTTGTTAACTATATAGAGAAAAAGATTTTTTGTTGCAAGCAAACTTGGTCCTGTGACCAAACACTAGCTGGTTTGGATTTCTTTCACGATCGAATCTGGGTTATTTGCGGTCCAAGCCTCTGCTGAAAGTTCTGCCGCTTGTGCATATCCTTCGTCTAGATGAACAAGGCCTATGTTTGTTTGGAAGAACACTTGCCAGCCGTGGTAGCCATAAAACGCCCGCTCGTCTGATTTCATCACCGCAGCATAGCCCGACACTGAATTGACGTAGTATTGCGAATTGTTGTAGCCAAATAATGCTTGATCCATGCTTTCAAGCCCGCCTCTGTCGACAAGATACTTGGCGGCACCCATGATTGCGTCTTTGGTGTCGGTTGGGTCTCCTTCGCAACATTCTGCCCAGGTGGTCAGTAGAAACTGCATAGGTCCGACAGCGCCAGCGGTTGAAACTCCGTCGATCCGACCGACAACTGTCTCTATCAGGTTGACTGCCGCTAAATATTCCCATTCGATACCTGTCGCTGCCTCTGCTTCTTTATAGTAGGCGAGCAGAACCTCTGAATCTTCTGGCGCTTGTATCGTCCAGGCCGGCAATGCTTGGCTTGCTTTCTCGGTTTTGACTAGCGCCGACGATTCTTTACGTGCAGCCCAGTTGTTTGTGAACGCTACGAGCAAATGACTATTGTCTTGTGCGCTCATTTCTGCGACTACGACATCTTCCCAATCTTGAGCCGCCCAAAGCTGCCGATACAGAATTTGTTGGCGTGGCCCCCAATAGGTTTGCATCGCAGCCTGGCTAGTTGCATCGTCTATGATTGCTTGTTCAACCTCGATCAGTTCTGCAGCTAGCTGCTCTGCACTTGCCGGCAAAGCAAAATAGGGATCTGACTGTTGTTTTTCTTTTTGCTCTGCTGTTGAAGCGGGTGCTGTCGGCTGCGCCATGGAACCTTGCGCTGACGTGCTGGTGTTGGCCTGCTCATTAGTTTCTGCCAAGTCAGAAGCAGATGAGCCCGAACACGCAGCCAGAAGAAGCATTAGCGGAGCCAAAAAGTTTGGAACAGAAACAGATTTTGTGAACAAGCGATGCATCATCGCAGCCTACTACTAGCTATCTCTATTATTGCTTCTCCGCTGAATCGCTTTATCCAAAAACCGCTAAAAGGTGCGTGTTAACGCTCGGAGCGAAGCGGAAATACAGAGGGCATCTACAATTAGTAGAGAAGCCCTAGCGTTTGTTTACTTTGCGTAGCAGAGCGTTGACAGCAGTTGCTTGAGCGGTGTGATGCAACCCGTCAGCAGCCAGGCGTAGATACTGGCTTGTTGTCGCTAAGTTTTTGTGACCTAGCAGGGTTTGCAGCTCGGCTGGGTTGGTGCCATGGTCAAGTTGAGCAACCGCATAGGTATGGCGAAAAGCATGGGCTTTTTCGCCGTGGGGGAGCGGCACGCCTGCACCGTTGAGCCAGTTGACAACAAGCGCTTGCAGCGCTTGGTTGTTTAACTGTGCGCCGTTGTTGCGCACAAATACATAGTCTGTTTTTTTGTCGCCTCCAAGGTTTTTGTCTTTTCGTTCGGAAAGATAGGTGTCAATAGCGGTAAGCACTTCACCAGAAAGGGGGAGTACCCTATCTTTGTTGCCTTTGCCTGTGACACGGATTCGCTGCGGCGATTGCCTGTCTATACCTGCGATAGACAGATCGGTAAGTTCGGATGACCGCAACCCGCAGCCTGCAAGTACACCGATCATCGCAACGTCTCGTTTCGCCCATGTGGCACGCAGGCGTTTATGCGGGTTTGCTGCTGCCTGCAAAATAGCTTCGAGCTGCTCTTCGGTGAACGCCACGGGAAGTTTTTCGCCAACTTGTGGCGTTTCAAAATCTTCTGTCGGATCAACCTTCAGATGGCCGTTTTTGCAAAGCCAAGCGCACAAGCCACGTAAAGCGCTGAGCATTCTGCCTCGGCTTGAAGCGGCAGCGTTTTGCTCGATAAGTTTGCCGAAAACTAACGCAAGGTTGGCATCAGTTAGTTCATGAGCGTCGATGCGTTGCAGCTGCTGGTTTTGTTTCGCCCATCGATCTTGCTTTTTGCCAGAAAGCTCTGGCGTTACTTTCTTTCCGATGTCGGCTAGCGTCCGCGCAAAGGTGGCCAGGTCATTACGATAGGCGCGTTCAGTTTGTTCAGAAAAGCCGCGCCTGGCCCTGATTCGGTTATCAACAATCCAAGCATCAACAAGAGCGGTCAGGGGAGTGGAGGACATAGCGAAAGGTATTACTTCTTGCTGGTGGTATATCGATGAGGCTGCTTTTCCATTTTTTCGCCGCAACATTTACAATCAGGCTCGACAGAATGACGAGCTCTAACAGCTTTGGCCTCATCGCATGAGGGGCAGGCAAACCGTCGATAAAAACTTATAAGAAATGTTATCGAAACGACGCCAATAGCTGCAAAAATAATCGGCACGATCATAGTTGCAGCGTACCGCGAAAAGATACAAATGAGACTATGCGTTAGTTCTAGCAGGTTTGATTCATGCGAGGAGTTTAGCCGAGTAAACGGTTTTTGCTACTGCTTTATCGAACGTGAACAAGCTATGTTTATCTACTTCCGTAAGCTTCGGATATTTCACAAAATCTCGTAACGCTAGGAAAAGCAATTTCTTGTTGAAATAGACTCTACCCAATTGAGATAGAGTCGAAATAGCTGTTTCAATATCGACACGTTTTACTGCTGTACTTTCTTGCAAACGACAAGACACGTACGTCCTAGTTGACAAATACGTACGAACACTGTATTATTATGCAATATGGAAAGCCTAACTACATCAAAACTTCGCGCAAATATTTACAATATATTTGACCAAGCACTTGAGTCAGGTCAAGCTATCGAAGTGACCCGCAAAGGCAAAAAACTGCGAATCGTCCCAGAACATACAGTACTCAAAACACAAAGGATAACTCCTTGGCCAGATGCGATCGTAGGCGATGCTCAAGATTTAGCAAAAATTAGTTGGGAAGATGAATGGAACGGCTCGATCGAATGATCTGCCTGGACACACACGTAGCGATATGGCTGGCTGCCGATCTTAAACAAGTATCACAACTGGTCCAAGAGAAAGTCAACAATGCAGATATTGTTATTTCGCCAATTGTCAAGTTGGAACTAGACTACTTAGCAGGAATCGGGAGAATAACCGTTTCAAGCACTGAAATAGTCGAAAAACTCACACGAGAAGCAGACCTTTCTTTATCTTGTGCCACCTTTGCTGACGTTATTGACCAAGCAAGTGACCTAGGGTGGACGCGAGACCCGTTTGATAGAATCATAACCGCAGACGCAATCTGCAACGATGCTGAACTGGCGACAAAAGACAAACTTATTCACAAAAATTACAGCAAAGCAATTTGGGAGTAAGCAATCAGGCAATTTTGAGCCGAAAGCAGGTAAAATCATTCTATGGCGGCGACCAGCATTCCTCAAAAAGCTCACTCTGGCCTATTCATTTTGGACAAGATTTCTAGTGCCATAGTGAATCAACATGTTACGTCTATGTGGATAAACAGGATTGAATCTGAGACACCATCAAACTTAACAAGAAAAGAGCGTAAAGCTGTCGATGCTGTTCTAGAGTCATTAAAGAAAGGTGCTATTCCTGAACCTTTGCTAAATGAAAAGGAAGATATTTATAGTTCGATTAAGAAAATTCAAGACGCATTGCATTTGTTGGAAGATTTTGAATCTTTTATTTTGAGAATGAATCACAATAGAAGCTGTACCGAAGCTGAAGCGATTGATCCAATTGATGCTCAATTTCAGGCAATTTTGGACTCACTAGTTAAGAACAATGTGACTGAAGATTTATTTTCGCTTCTTTCCTCGTCACAACTAACTGCCCTAACATCTGGGCAAGCCTTCGATCTAAATCGATTTATCAGTTTTCTACATGGGGATGGACTCCGCAAACCCCTAACAGTTGCGCTGAAAGGTGCATTGGGTTCAGGAGATAAGAACAAGACAACTTTTACTGGAGAAGAACTAAATGAGCTCATAGCTCGACCTAGCTTTAGTAATGGAGATTTCTATTTGCCAGCCGATGTAGCGAAGGCACTTATGCATTCAAGAGTAAGACAACCACTTGGAAGTAATTCTTCTACTATCGACCTAACTGATTATTTGAAACTGATGGAAGCCAACGGAGCTATTTGCAACCTTCTTGAAAAAGGTCTCCTGCCTGATAAAGAATTCTGGAAAGTCTTTTCCAAGGATTTAGATGTTCTCTCTACAAACTACATGACTCCCCGCAATCTTGTCTACCTAGAGTACATGCCAGAAGTAGCCATTGATTTTGAGGCAATTTATTTGTTTCTTACAATGGCAACGGCCGCCCAAGTTGACGATCCAGCACTCAAACGATTCCTTGTCAACACTGTCGTACCAGCTTGTTTAGATCCAAACGTTAGCAAGTTTTTCCCTGGGGTGGGCAAACCACAGTCACCCTTTGCAAGACAATTTAGGGGGTGGGCAACAGATTCCCTTGACTCGCGAATCGTTGAGGAAGGATTTGGCGCAGCAATGCAGAGCGCAGCTGACAACATACGCATTTCCGTGATAAGATAGATTATCACGGAAATGCCTAGAAATTCTTCTTACTGCCAGCTGTTGGGCTAATGTCTTAGCAAGGTTAGGTCGACAGCTTTAGTGTGCGTCGTACACTTCTGCCCAGCGTTATAGGGATAACCATTTTCCTAATTCTTGCTGCGTTTAGCAATTCACCACTTTTTGCTAGCCTCGTATACATATTTTCTGGTTTTTTTGCAATGCACGCATGCTGGAAAAACCAATCTATTCCTGCAATACGCTGGTTGACACCGGCTATTTTACTAGCTGTTTTTGGTCAAGTCACACAACCACTAACTCCACAACCTGCACACAACCACTAACTCCACAACCTGCAGCTACCGCAGAAATGATAGGCACTGGTGTCGCTGTCTTAGTTATTGGTTCTCTGATATGGAAAAAAGTTCAGAAACTTCGCCCAGAAACATTTTTGGAAGCAATAACGTTAACCTCCACAACTTCAATACTTGTCGCTATCGGGATTAGCTTTTCGAAAGAGTCACAGTCAGCGCTCTGGGGACTAGTCCCATTGATTGCGGCCTTTTCTCTTTCTGTCGGCAATATCGAGTTCAAGAAACTACGCGAAAGATTGCTACTCGTCGGTGTTGTGTCTTTCACTGGCATTTTGGTTACAACAGCTTCTGTAGAGGCCAACACAAACAATAGTAGAGTCATGGTGGCGCTTTCATTTCTCCTCATCGTCTCGCTTGCTTTAAGCAAAAATGATCCGCTTTTCCAAATTCTGGCCTTAGCAATTGTTGGCCCTCTAGCGAACGAAGTTTTTAACTTTCCACAAGATTCAACATTGCGACTTGTTTTTAGTGCCTCAAGCTTTCTACCTCTAGGCGTCGCTGGCAGTTTACAAATTCACATAAAACCCACACAGGCCAAACGAGCCGACAAGTTTGATATAAAACATCTCGCTGGTCTTTTCGCTCTCTTGGCGCTACAACCGCTAGCTTTCTTCCGCTCAGCAGCGACAGACCAACCTATAACGGCTTCTATAGCAACGTTTCTTGGGATTCTCGGCGGAGCAAGCACCGTCGGGCGCCTTTGGATTCTATTGAAAGAGCGAGACAGAGAACATGCATATGAAAAGCAGCTCAGCCGGCTACAAGAAGCTCTTTTTGAAGCAACAGGTGTCAATCAAGTCGAGCCGCTTGTTATGCGCTATGTAGAGGATCAGATCGCTGGCGTTCAAAGAATTACAATCTTTGAGCAGACACGAGCCACAAGCCATGCGACCGCTCCCCTCTACCCTTTCCGTAAACGTTGGAACCTAGCATTATCAAAGAAAACCTATGTGCTTTCAGTCGAGGCAGACAAACCTCTGGCTTTCGCCGAGCTTCAAGCACTACGGAAGCTGGCAGATATTTTGCGTACTGTGATTGACCGGCTTGAGATCAGCCAAGAAGCTTTAGACACACTCGCTTATCAAGCACGTCATGATGCCTTGACAGGTCTTTACAATAGAAGTTATTTCTTTGAACAAGTTGAGAAGCAACGAAAGTTCCATCAACATTGTGTTGTCATGTTTATAGATGTTGACCATTTCAAAAACGTTAACGACACCTATGGCCATGAAGCTGGAGATAAAGCGATAAAAAAAATCGCATCCACCATCAAGCGAAATGTACGAGCAAGCGATTTAGTGGCAAGAGCAGGCGGTGACGAATTTATTGTTTTTATAGGCGGCGTCGAAAAAGTTGCGTCGCTGCAGGACAGAATAGACAAACTGTTACATACAACGCTTGAAATAGATAGCCAAACAACGATTGACTTGCATGTCAGCATCGGTGTTGCCAGGATGACTGCAGGTGACACGCTTGCAGAAATAATAAAGAAAGCCGATACAGCAATGTATAGCAGCAAAAGCAAGGGCGGTAATACTCACACGCTTTTAGTGTAAACTTGCCTGCCTACTGAAGGTAGACTATCTGAGACATGATTTCACTGCGGTCTACGTTTATCAACAGAAGAAAACTGTTTGAGTCTCAATTATTTGCACTTTGCCGTCGCATCGTTATAGTTTCCCTGGTTGCATATGTTGGAGCCATCGCCACGCTTGTATTCGACGGGGTAACAGACTCAGCCCAAGAAAGTGATGTGCTTGTTGTTTTAGGAAATGAAGTCCTTAGCAGCGGAGAACCATCAGATCGTCTCGCTGCTCGGTTGGATAAGGCAATTGAGCTCTACGACAAATCGTTGGCCCCCACCATCATCGTCAGCGGTGGATTTGGCGTGTCAGGCTTTGACGAAGCCGAAGTTATGGCAAACTATCTGCTTGCCAATAACGTTCCAGCCGATTCAATTATTCGCGACAATGAAGGAATAACGACAGGCGCGACAGCCACAAACGTCGCCGCAATAATGGAGCAGCGAAACTGGGATAGCGCTATAGTTGTCAGTCAGTACTACCACATTTCTCGTAGTCGACTTGCGCATCGGCGAGCAGGTATCGATTCTGTCACCACCGCCCATGCTAGCTACATAGAGGCAAGAGACGCATACTCTTTACTGCGTGAAGTTCCTGCCTACACTAAATACTTCTTCACTAGCTAGCTATTTGCTATTTTCTCTTGACTTAAAGTCGGGTTTATATTTTATTATCTAGGATATGAAAAGTACTGAAAAGAATTCAAACAACCTCGTCATCGTCGGAGCTAGCAAGGGCTTAGGGCATTGTTTTGCGACAAACCTTGCCCCTCTGTTCACTAAAACACTTACCACGTCTAGAAATGAGCCAGAGTACGAAAGTAGTAATACCAGGTGGGTCAGATCTGATTTGACTCAACCAGCTGAGGCGGCTGAAAAGGTAGCGGCCGCTCATAGCGATCCGATTGATTTGCTTATTTATAATGCGGCTTCTTGGCATGATAAACCGTTTATAGAATCTTCAATAGCTGAAAACGAAGAGATGATAACTGTTAATCTAACTAGCGCAATTGCTTTCATTCAAACATTATGGCCACAGCTGACAGCAAGAAAAGGTTCACTCATCGTTCTGATTGGTTCGACGAGCGGACTTGATAATAGCGGAGGCAAATCAGTAACGTATGCCGCTTCTAAATTCGGGCTGCGAGGGCTTGCTCATGCTGTTCGAGAAGAAGGTCGACCGTACATGTTGCGTACGTCAGTCATCTCACCAGGAGGTTTGACAGCTGAACCCAACTCTGAGATTCGCATACCCTATAACGACATGTCAAACCTGATTCAGTGCATTTATAGTATGTCGCCAGCAACATGCCCTAAGGAAATAATTCTGCCTGCAACATTCGACACGGGTGTATGAACTATCTTGTGCATATTACAGCCCAGTAATATTGATTTGCATAGATAACAAATATGTAGTTATCTAAAGTCATGAACAGGTTGGCCCAAAAAGTGTTGCTTCTTAACGCAACGTATGAAGTGCTTGGCGCAATGCCATGGCAACGGGCGGTCTCTATGATTCTGACGCAAAAGTGCCAGGTTGTTGAGCAACATCAAGATGCAGTCATTCGTTCTGCTGGCGGTTTTGTAATGCCACTACCAGCTGTAATCGCTCTCACAAAGATGGCTCGTGTTCCACGAACAGCCGCTGTGTCTTTAACACGGCAACGGCTGAAAGTGCGCGACAAAAACGTGTGCCAAGTCAAGAAGTGTCATGCAAAAGGCGCAACGATTGACCACCTACTCCCCCGCTCCCGCGGTGGACAACACACTTGGGACAACGTTGTGCTTATGTGCGCAAAACACAACTCAACGAAAGGCGACAAGTTGTTATCCGAGTTAGGTTGGAAACTAAAGACGTTGCCGAGGACTCCATCCAAGCATGAGATACTTTCACAAATGAGTGCATCTTCTAGCTGGGGGAACTGGCTAGCAGCATAAAGAGGCCAGCATAGTTCTAGCTGGCCTCTGGTGCTGTGAAATAGTTAACAACATGTAGGCTTTAATGTATGGGAAAGCCACCAACACAGACACCAGATAAGTCAACGCATACAACAGCAGAATCATTAGTGCTTGTGGCAACTGGTGAAGGCAAGGGTAAATCAACCGCAGCATTTGGTACGGCATTACGGTCACTGGCGCAAGGTTGGAATGTTGCGGTTGTACAGTTTTTCAAATCTGATGGCTGGCATGTCGGTGAAGAAAAAATGTGTCGCCAGTTAGGCGTCGATTGGTTTGCTGCTGGCGACGGCTTCACCTGGGATAGTGACGATCTTGAAGAAAGCAAAGCAAAAGCTATCGCCGCCTGGCAATGCGCAAGCAACCTGATTAAAGCTGGTGAGCACAGGCTCATCATTTTAGATGAGGTCAGCTATGCAATGACATGGCAGTGGATAGACCCGGCTGACGTGGCCGCGGCTCTCAAAAAGCGCCCTTCAAACGTTAGCATTTTTCTAACAGGTCGTGACATGGCAGGAGAAGTAATCGAAGCAGCCGATACTGTGACTGAAATGAAAAATAGCAAACATGCTTTTGATGCTGGAATTATCGCAAAAAAAGGTATCGACTTTTAAGTCGTTATGCAGCAAGCGAAACTTGTGATTTACTCGTGACACCCATAACAGCCGCACGGGCCGCTGGCGAAACTTGAAATGCTACGATTGCAAGTCCTGGCATCCTCGACGAAAATAAAGAACTTCTACTTTTTCTATTTCGTTTAGCCTCGTTGGGATCTGCCGACGAACTACGGTTAGTAGCTTCCGTTTTAGCGGCGTCTGCTTCAGCCTTTTTGTTTTGAGCCTTTCTTAACTGCTCATTGCGCTCAGCTGCGCCGCCGATAGGAGACATCGTAGTATTGTTTAGCGATGTTTGTGGCTGCATCGATGAAGGTGGTGGTGGCGAATTCTGAGATGAAAGCCTTACATTACTGCTACCTATGCTAGCGATAGCTTTACCGACGCCTTTAAGCGTTGTTTGTAATGTTTTGAGGCGGGCAGCTAACTGTTTGGCTTTTGTCGCAAAGGCAACCAAAACATTTTGATGAATGGTACTTTTTGCAACCGCGATAGCTTCTGTAAAAGCGGCTTTCAAACGGAGCGCTTCACTGCGAAGTCGTGATGCATCGCCTGCAACCTGCTGTAAGGATCGATAATTTGGATTTGCAGGATCTTTTTTGGCAGCGGCTGCTTTTTGTTTGGCTAAAGCTTTTGCATCTTCTTCTGTTTGCTTAGCTTCTAAAGCTAGTCTATGCATCTCATTTCTAAGTCGTTCCTGCTCTTGCTGCGTATTCAACGCAGCTATCGAAGTTTGTTGGGCCAAAGCTGCCAGCAAAGCCGCACGCGCTTTCGCAGGATCTTCATGTGGGTGAGGAGGGACTCTTCTGGTATCTGCCGCCAAATTTGCCTTCGCCATGGTTCTCCCTGCATCCTGCCGCTACCAGCATACCATCAATACTGACCTGTCGGAAAGACTGGTGCAGGCTATGCCTAGATGTTGTGCACTCGTTAGTTATACTAATTGCAACTAGTCACATTCAAAAGGACTCTATGGAATCGTTGTCGCTTGAAAAATTTTCTTCACTGTTAGGAGGTTCGTTGACGCTTCCGCAAACAGCAAGCGTTAGTGAATTATCTGTCGAAAATGTTTCGATACATAGTGATCGCATTGCTAGCAACTGCGTCTTTTTTGCTTTGAAAGGAGCACGAGGGGACGGGCACAACCATATCGACGCTGCGATCGCTAATGGCTGCGCAGCGGTGGTGACAACTGATGAATACCAAAGCACTATAGATAAACAACTAGCAGTTCCACACATCGCTGTGCCTGAACCGCTTGCCGCACTGCAAAAACTTGCCGCTTGGTGGCGCACTCAGCTTGACAAGACGAAAGTCATAGCAATCACAGGGAGCACAGGAAAAACTATCACAAAAGATGCGCTTGTTCATCTTTGCACGCCTCATTTCCGAACGTATGGAAGTCCAGGCAGTTTTAATAGCCAGCTCGGCGTACCACTTGCCCTCTTGGAATGTCCACGAACGGCTGAGTTTGCTTTTATCGAAGTAGCGGCGTCGCAGCCAGGCGAAATGGAGACCCTCGCTCCCCTTGTTGCTGCCGACCATGTGGTTATCACCAACGTCAACACACGATGGCAACACAATTTCACTAGCCGACACCACCAGATCACTGAAATGTTTACCATCGCAAATGTTGGATCATCTGGCTGGATAGTTGCTCCAGGTGACGAAAGTGTTGCTCAAGCCGCTAGTAAAGTACCACAAAAACGTTGCTATACAAATATCGATGATCGACTCTGCCGTTTTGAAAGCAACGCCTACAGTAACGACGGCGTAACAGCAAAAGCTATCTTCCCAAGTGGCGCAAGAGTTCCAGTTACGTTCGCAACCCACCTCATTGATTTAGCGCAAGACATACAGCTTGCGGCAAGTGTGGCGCATCTTTTAGGGGTAGATGAATCGTCGATTCTTCGTGGATTGGCTGGCTACTCCCCCACAGCCATGCGTACTGAGCTGTGGCGGTCTCCTAAAGGTTTCACGATTATGCGTGCTGGCACAACACCTGATCCGCTATCGTTTGCCTCAGCTATCGAAGCGGCACAAAATATTGTGACACGAACTGGTAAAACCTATTTTGTGTTAGGCATGCCTGAAACACCGTGGACTAGTGATCAGATAGCCGATTTTACTAGCGCACTTGCAGCTCATCAGCAGCTCTCGGTTTATGGATTCGATACCGAGCTACATCGAACGATAGCTGCTAGCCTGAAATCTTCAGGCCAAAATACGGTCGACCTAGCATCATCAGTTGAAGCTTTAAGCAAAACCCTTCTCGCTCTTTTAGCTCCAGGCGATGTTTGTCTGATACAAAGCCCAAAAGATAAAGAACTTGCTGAGTTAGGCAACGTGATCATAGATGCACTGGCACCTAACCGCTTACACGTTGACCTTTCGGCGTTGGAACACAACGTTACTGCGTTTCGAAAAATTGTTGGACCAAACGTTAAAATAACTGCGATGGTGAAAGCCCTTGCCTATGGTTCAGACGCAACTGCAATAAGCCATGCACTAGAGCGTATCGGTATCGACTATTTTGGTGTATCGACTATCGACGAAGGAGTCCAGCTTCGTCAAAGTGGCATTAGTAAACCTATTATGGCAATGCTTGCGACCGATACTGAAATAGAAAAAGCCTATCGCAGTGACATAGAACCAGTGGTCTACTCCCCCGCTGTGCTAGAACTTGTTTTGCAGCAAGGCAATGCTGGGCGCCAAACAACTGTGCATCTAGAAGTTAACTCTGGGATGAACCGTGCAGGACTAAAACCTGATGCCGCAAAAGCTGCACTAGACCGTCTAGCGGCGGCACCTAATGTGACAGTAGCTGGTTTAATGACACATATGTGTTGTGCTGACGAACCGCAGAAAGACTCTGTAACTGTAATGCAACATGCACGCTACCAAAGCGTTGTCGACTATGCGCACCAAATTGGGTTAAACCCTATTTGTCATGCAGCTAATTCAGCTGCCAGTGTTCGATTCAAAGATATGCATTTTGATATGGTGCGCATTGGTTTAGGGCTTTACGGGTTATACCCAGATCACACTGAAGGCCTTATCGATCTTAAACCAGTGGCTCGTTTTATGAGTCGTCTTGTGCAGATCATCGATGTTCCTGAAGGCGAAGGTGTCGGCTATGGGCATACCTTTACTGCCCCATCAGGAGGGGCACGAATTGGGGTTATACCTGCTGGCTATTTCGACGGTATGCAACGGCTTTTTTCAAACAAGAGTTACGTTGTTATCGCTGGAAAACGTTGCCCTATGGTTGGCAACATTTCGATGGATTCGATGACTGTTGACGTTTCTGACTGTGAAGAAGCGGTGGTCGGATCAGATGTTTTACTTTATGGAAAGCTCGACGGTCACAGCGTTGCTATGGAGACAGTCGCCGATTCAGCGCAAACTATCCCTTATGAGCTTGCTGTCAAAGTCGGGCCTCGTGTCCAACGTATTTTCTCTTGGCATTAAACGTACCAAGAGTTACCAGCCAACTTCGATAGTTACTTTTTCTGGGCTTGTTGAATGAAGCGACGGACTATATTCAGAAACATCATCGTAAGAGAAACCATATGCTAGGTTGTCGATGCTGTGCCGATGCCAAAATTCTGCGTAAGAATTTGACGCTAGCCCTTCTGGGTGAAAGGCATCATGGTTCTGCCATTCCTCTGGTGTATCTGCTACTCGCCTGTTGAGAGCTGCAGTCATTTGTGCTTGAATTTGCAGCTGATCAATATGGCCGTTATCGGCAGGTGCACCTTGTTTATCATCAAGCAGACCATTGCCGAGCATCGCCATTTCGGTTGTTGGCTTGCCGTTAATGAAATATGGCCCAGCGCCATCGTCTTCGCGAGTGAAAGAAAACACATCTCCCGAAACCCTGCCGCGATAGGTGCCACTTTGAATAGTAAACACAAGATCTTCAGAACGATATTTTTCCCACACTTCGTCGATATAACTGTCTAAATACGTGCCGTTTGGTTCTCCTACTTTGAAGGTACTGTGGGCTGGCGCTATGATTCTTTGCGGCACCGCAGGGTCATAGAGGCTTGTAAATTCTGTAGGCACTTCTTCATTAAACGCTTTGATGAGTTCATCTCTTGATTCAAATTCGCCAACAGTCCGGTCATAGCCACCGCCGCCTTCTAAGCGAAGCCGAACAGGAAACCCAAAATGGTCGACACGAGATGTGTTAACAAATATGCCTAAGTCCTCAACGATAGCCATCTCAGCGAAGTCAAAATAAATATCATGATTAGGGTCGCTTGGATTCTCAACATTTGCCCCAGCGTACGCTATTTCTCCAGCGTCGTTGACATTAACTTGCAGATACATCGGTGACCCTACAGAAAGAAACAGCCTAGCTGAATCTATCGGGTCGATTGTGGTGGCATCGAGCTCAGCTATCGTGTGGAAATAATTAGTATAGTCCAGACCATCTTTTGTCAAAGCGCCATTATCTGCAAGCGCCATCTCCTTAGCAGAACCATCTTTTTGTATATGAACAAAGTTGCCGCTTGCTGGATCTCTACCCACTATGGCCCAATAGATTTGATCGTCGCTGTACTGCGAGTTTGTTTTGTTCAGAATTTCAAAGGTTGTTTTTTTATCCCATGGATAGTCGCCATCGTCACCATCTGACTGCGTTAACGTTGGCTGTTTTGGTGAATTTTTTTCTTTCTGAACTGAAGTGCCATTAGATGCAGTCGTAGTATCTGCTCCATCTAATGTTGGAGTTGGCAGCGATTCAGGCGCTGGCACTGTAGGGTTTGCTTTATCATCTGTTTTGATAGAAGAACCGTACAGAACAACCGCCAGAACGGCGACTAGCACAATGGCGGCGGCACCTACAATAAAGGTGAAGACTTTAGAGTTAGAAGAAGATATATCATCAGACATAGTTGTAGAATATCAAATAAAGTAAACCATAAATACCTCCTAGATTACAAGCATGTAAATTCTCGAACGACTTGCTTCATTTCATCAGAGGATTATCCCAAATAGTCGTGTTACTCTATCCAGGAGAGGCAAGGCTCTATAGTTAGACACATGATAGACGTTAGAAAAGCGCAGCCGAAAGATCTTCAAGCTATTCAAAAACTTAACCAGCAGCTATTTTGCTACGAGCTGTCAGAAATCGAAAATGATAACTGGAATTTTGACTGGCCATATGGTGAGGACGGCGAGAAGAATTTTAATTAAAAGATATCTAAAGCAGGTAGTCGCGCAAACGGTCGCTACGTAGCGGGTGACGTAACTTCGCAAGTGTTTTGGATTCGATTTGTCGGACTCGCTCCCGGGTGACGCCAAAGGCAGCACCAACTTCTTCTAGGGTGCGTGGACGGCCGTCTTCGAGGCCGAAACGCAGTCTCAACACGTCAGATTCCCGATCAGAAAGGCCAGCCAACACATCTTCAACAGAATCTTCAAGCAAGCTTCGAGCTGCCTGTTCTAAAGGCGCTGGCGCTTTATCAGGAATAAAGTCAGCCATCGACCCATCATCATCTTCACCAAGAGGGGTGTCTAAAGAGATAGGGTCTTGCTTCGCTAGCTGTAAGATTTCGCTGACTTTCGCTTCTGTCATATCGACATGTTTTGCCAGCTCGGCCATCGTTGGCTCTTCGCCAAGTTTCTGACTCAAACTACGTTTTGTGCGCAGCACACGATTCATTGTTTCAGACATATGAACTGGAATGCGAATCGTTCGTGACTGGTCTGAAATAGCGCGTGTTATAGCTTGACGGATCCACCAGGTTGCATACGTCGAGAATTTGAACCCTTTCTCATAGTCAAATTTTTGCACTGCACGCATTAAGCCTACGTTGCCTTCTTGGATGAGGTCAAGCAGCGGCACTCCCCTACCTAAATAACGTTTAGCAATCGAAACAACAAGCCGCAGGTTCGCAGATGTTAACATATCAGTAGCAGCGTCGCCGTCAGAAACAAGCCGACGCAATCTGCGTTTTTCTTTAATTGGAAATGAATCCCAGCTGTCATCCACTGAGGCTTCAGCCACTTCGTTTGCTGCTTTTAGACCGTTTTCGATACGCCTAGCCAAATCAATTTCTTCTGCGGCGCTTAAAAGTGGGACTTTGCCAATTTCACGCAGATACATCTTTATCGGGTCTGATGAAAGGCTTGCCTGTGACAGCGCAGCTGAAGCAACCCGTTTTGTGTCTGTCTTACGGCGGTTTCGTTTCTCTGCACCGTCATGCTTTGTATCAGAGGCGGTATCTGCTAACTCTTTTTGTTTACTGGCCATCGCTAACCTGACTTTCTGGATTTAACCATGCAACCAATGTGTGCACCGCTTCAGCTTGTGTGTCATTTTGACGAAGCTCCTCTAAACGTAGACGAAACCAGGTGTGTTGAGCAACAACCTCGGAAGAAAATCCGTCAGTGACCATTTCGGCTCGACTTGCATCCATCAAACGCTGAATATATGAGCTCCAAAGTAGTGCCGCCACATCGATAGCCTCTGCGTCTGTTTCTTCCACAGAAAGCCGCTGTAACACTTCGGCAACTTCTGGCCCTCCCGATGCGATCGCTTCATGGAACGTGGCTGATGTGGCGATGTGATGGTAGGCCGTTGCATACAGCTCATCGGTAAAGAGTTCGGGGGCAAGCACTGCTGCTATTTCTTCTTTGCGACTGCTGGCAACTTTCAACGCTTCATACTCTGGGGTGTAGCGAGATGTGCTACTGTCCACATGCTTAGGACGTGCTTGCGATTGCACAGGCGAGGAAGACCGTTTTTTGAGTTGTTTACGCAAGATATCAGGTTGTAGGCGTGCACGGCTTGCTATCTGCATTGTGTATTGATCTTGCACGAGTGGGTCAGGATGTTCACGGACCATTTCTAGTGCTTTTTCTGCAAAACGGGCGCGGCCTTCAACGGTGGTGGCGTCTGACTTTTCGAAAAGACGATCGATGCGAAATGCTAAAAAAGGTTTCGCTTCTGCAACTGCGCGCTGTAACTCGGCAGGTTTTTTGACCCCTAAATCGCCTGGGTCAACCCCTGGCGGCAGGTCTGCAACATACACGTCTATTTCGTAGGATTTTTCCCACTCATAGAAACGCTCAGCAGCGTTCTGGCCAGCTTTGTCGGCGTCGAACGCTAAGATAACTTTGCTGGTGAATCGTTTCAACAGCTTTACGTGGTCTTGCGTTAACGACGTGCCACAGGTCGCTACCGCTGTTTGCAAACCAGCACACGAGAACCCGATCACGTCAGTGTAGCCTTCGCAGATAAGCACCTGGTTTGTAGTAACAATATCTTTCTTAGCGGCATCTAACGAATACAAGATCCGACTTTTGGAATAGATGGTCGACTCGGACGAGTTTTTATATTTCGCGGCGTCTGCCGCAGCGCCTGGCATGATGCGTCCACCGAAACCAACAGGTTCGCCTTGCACATCGTTGATAGGAAACATGATCCGCGCACGAAAAGCGTCTTGTTGGCGGTTGCGGCGGTTCACAAACCCAAGGCCGCTTTCTGTCAAGTCTGTGTTAGAGACCCGCAGCGCTTTGGCGAGTGAATCCCAATTGTCGGGTGCCCACCCAATTTGGAAACGGCGTACTATTTCGCCACTCAAACCACGCTGCCGAAGATAGCTTCTGGCTGCGCCAGCGTCTTTATCGTTTAGTAGCCGTTCATGATACCACTGTGCTGCTTTGCCAACAATTTTTTGTAGCTCCTTACGGCGACGGCGGTCTTCACCTTCGTTCGAGTCTGTGTAGCGAAGCGTAACACCTGCTTTGGAGGCAAGAAATTCAACCGCAGCGACAAAATCAAGCTGCTCCTTTTCACGAACAAACGTGATCATGTCGCCTTTGGCTGCACAGCCGAAACAGTAATACAAGCCTTCTTCAGCGTTTAAAGAAAACGACGGGCTTTTCTCTGAATGAAATGGACACAAACCTTGGAAACGTCGACCGCTTCGTCGCAGCTGTGTGTATTGAGACACGATTGCAACAGCATCGGTTGTGTCTCTCACTCTTGCTATGTCTTCGTCGACGATACCCACTGCTCTAAGCCTAGCAGGCTCAGCGATTAACTCTGGCCAGTTGCTGAACGATCAGTTGAACCTGCCTCTATCTTTCTTGTCCAGTAGAGAAAAATGCCTGTTGTAGCGAATGGCTTCTATCTTACGACATTTGGCTATAGACCGCTGACGATGTGAGTTTTCTTTCTATATGTTGCTCTATCATCTGTGACGCAAGCGTTTCAAGCTCGCGCGCTACTGGGCCTGCTGTTGTTTCAAGAACAGCACGAACTTGACCAGAAAAAATAAGTTCAAGTGCGGCTAACGCTTGCTGAGAAATAGCCGACCCGCGACGACAATTTGAGCATAACGCTCCCCCTTCATAGAGCTGAAACGCCACTAACGGACCTTTGCTCCCACAACTTGCACAGTGAGAAACCAGCGGCTGGACCCCTTCAAGCGCTAAAAGCTTCGCAATAAAAGCTGGGACAAGTACGGAGGTATTTTTACGGTTCAACTCACGAAGCGCCCCAACAAGCAATGTAAACATGGCAGGGTTCGCTTCTTGTTCTTGGCAGCACCGGTCAACTGATTCTAAAAAAATGGCTGCCTTCGCATAGGCATCAATATCATTACGAATGTCGACATAGGTCTCGACACGCTCAGCTTGGGTCACAATGTCAAGATTGCGGCCTTCATGCAGCTGCACGCTAATAAACGCGCCTGGCTCTAGTCGAGCACCGAACTTGCTTTTCGTCCGCCGCACCCCTTTGGCTACTGCACGGACTTTGCCGCGAGCTAGACAAAACAGCACGACAATCTTGTCGGCCTCAGCAAGTTTATAGTTCCTTAAAACTATCGCTTGATCTCGATACGAAGCCACAAGACGCTAGGCTAGCTGCTTAAACCGCCGAAACGTCGATTCCTGCCCTGGAACTCGACGACAGCATCAAACAAATGCGTGCGCCTCATGTCAGGCCAAAACGTTTCTAGAAAAATCAGTTCAGCATACGCCGATTGCCAAATCAGATAGTTCGAAATTCGATATTCGCCCGATGTTCTGATCCACAAATCGACTTCAGGCATCTCGGGGTCATACAAATGTTTTGAAATCATGTCGGCAGTAACTGAACTAGCAGAAACATTTTTTTCAACAATCTGCTTCACTGCATCAACAATTTCGGCTTGCGCCCCATAGTTGAAAGCAATTGTTAACGTCAAACGACGATTGCCAGCAGTCAGCGCTGTTGATTCGTCCATCTGTTTAAGTAAACGCTTTGGCACTCGGCGATCACGGCGGCCTATAAATCGGATACGAACGCCCATATCGTTGAGCTCATCACGACGACGAACAAGAATAGACTCGTTAAACTGCATCAGAAAACGAACCTCATCGACTGGTCGACGCCAATTCTCGGTCGAGAACGCATACAACGTTAGCCATTCGACGCCCATATCTAAAGCGCCTTCGATAACGTCCATCAGCGCTTCTTCGCCAGCAGCGTGCCCATCGGTCCGCTTCAGGTTACGTTGCTTAGCCCAACGGCCATTTCCGTCCATCACACAAGCAATGTGCTTCGGCAAACGCTTTTTATCAACTTTTTCCAAACTCATACTAAGCCAATGCACACTAGACGACGAAGATTGTTAATTCTATAGAAAGTATACAGGGTCAGTGGTTATTGATTCGATGTCGATGCGATAACCGCTGCTACTGTCGTTGTCTCTTGATCCTCAGCGGCTGTATCGGTGAGTTCAGAGTCGCAATCTTCGTCACCTTGCGGTAGCGAAATAGTTATAATCGGGGCGAGTATCCCGCCTTCTACTGTGGTTGTGGTTTCTTTTACCTCAGCATCTTCGCAAGTATCAACCGTGGTTGTGGTTTCTTCTACCGTTGTCTCAACTGTTGTTACAGGTTCAGTAGTGGTCGGTTTGGCAGTTGTAGTTGGTTTCACTGTTGTTACAGGCTGTGGCGTCGTTGGGCTTGTTGTGGTCTGCGGCACTGTCGTCGGCGAAGCTGTCGTTTGCTGCTCGGTTGTTTCTGTAGATGCAAACGTTGTCACAGGCGTAGCTGTTGTAGGCAACGTTGTCGCGCTTTGTGGCGGTGGAACAATGCTCGGTGAGGTAACAGGTGGTGCTGTCGTCGTCACAAAAGAAGAAGTACGCTCAGTGGTTACTGTTTTTTCTGTAGAGACTGCAACTGTTCTAGGAACTTCAGTTGTTGTAGGCTTTTCTGTTTCTTTCTTCATCGCTGTTACTGACTGTTCCATCCGAGGGAAAACGTTGAGGACTTCTTCAGCTTTTTGTTCTTCTTCAGGAGTTTCTTCTTCAACTTCTCTGCTTGTAGTGGGGCTAGCTAGCTCTTGAGGTGTCACCGAGCTGTTTTTGATGGCGCTGCTGTCGATTGCAGACTCTTGCGCAGATTCTGTAGGGCCAGATTCACGAAACCCTAAGACCCAAGCTGCTGAAGCAGCAACCGCCACAACGGCGGCAGCAACAACAGCATTCCAGAAGCGCCTACTTCCAGCTACTGAAGAAAAACGAGATTTCTGTGGGATATTAATATCTTCCAACAGTTGCTGGTTGCCGAAGTAGCCACCTGCGACAGTGCTTGAATCATCTTCGTCTTCGAACTCTGGTTCATATTCGACATGACCAAGATAATCATAGTCTGGAATTTCTGCGACTACGTCAGGTAAATCGTCGGTAAGATTAGAAGAGACAGCAACAGTGTCAGGAGTCACGCCGCCGCCCCAGAAAGCTTCGGTAACATCAGCCTCTGCAGAAGGCACTATGTGCGTTGTTGTTTCTTCGCTGTTATCAGGAGTTATGGCTGCTAACTGCGAGGTTGGCTGACTATCTGTAAAGAAATCGTCGAGTTGATTCTCAGGTGCTATTTCGAAATCGCCAAACTGGTCAGGCATATTTTCTGATGGCTCACCGCTATTTTTGGTCATAAATTAAGTCCGCCTTACAAGTCTCTTTATCTATTCTACAGCCTAGGCTTTCACTGATGGGTGACAGCAAGACTAAATTAGGCAGAGTAACTCAATCTTTGCATAAAGGTGGTGAGCAACGTGAAGGTCAGATAGAGATGGCCGAAATCGTTGAAAAAGCTATTACTAGTAAAGAAACAGCCTTTATAGAAGCTGGAACTGGCACTGGCAAATCGTTTGCTTACCTCACACCTGTCGTCGACGCAAAAAAGAAGGCCGTTATAGCAACCGCGACAATTGCGTTACAAAATCAGCTTCTCGACCAAGATTTACCACAAGTGATAACAGCACTTGAAACAGACACAAAAATAGCTTTATTAAAAGGCAGAAATAACTACATTTGTAATCAAAAACTGAAAGAATTTACGACAGCGAAAAAAAGCGAACAACTTGATTTAGTAGTCGGCGAAACCAAAAATAAAGATATGAAGATACTCACGAAATGGGCACAAGATACTTCCACAGGCGACAAAGAAGACCTGACAATAAGCCCATCGCCACAAGCCTGGAACACGTTATCGATACGTTCCAACGAATGTCCAGGCGCTACACGTTGCCCATCGGGCGATGTCTGCTTTTCAGAAAAGGCGCGCCATAAAGCATTAGCCGCTGATGTCATCGTGACAAACCATCATTTCTATGGGCTTCATATAGCTTCTGGAGCGACGCTGCTGCCCGAACATGACGTAGTAGTTTTTGATGAAGCACATCAGCTACCTGAAACGCTCAGCGTAACATGTGGCGCTGAACTTTCTGGCCCAAAACTTTTTGGGCTCGCGCGCCAGCTACGGCGAGTGCTGGTCAAAGAGCCCCTCGTCGAAGAAATAGATGAAGCCGCTGGGCGCCTAGAAGACATTTTAGAACCAGTTGCTGGCACAACAGTGGAACGCACCGCAGAGTTATCGACCGCTCTTATTGCAAGCCGAACGTTGGCAGAAAAAGCTATTGCTCTGCTTCGCAAACTGACAGTGAAAGACGGCAGCGATACCGCTGCGAAAATATCGCGCGCTACAAATAGTGCAACTTCTTTAATAGATACAGTCGACCAGATTATGAGCGCAAGCGACGACGACGTGTTGTGGGTTGATGCAAGCTATGCAACATGCGTTTTGCGGTTGACGCCTCTTTGGATTGGCGATCAGCTACAAAAATATGTTTGCGACGATGCCTCAACTATCTTTACAAGCGCGACGATGAGCGACGCCATCGCTCAGCAGCTTGTTGTTGGCGAAACCGAAGTTAAACGGGTTGGTTCTCCTTTCGATTATAAGAAAGCTGGGCTCCTTTACTGCGCTACCCATTTACCCGCGCCTTCTCACAAAAACTTTCGAGAAGAATGCCACAAAGAGATCCTAAGCTTAGCTGCCGCGTCGAAAGGACGAGCTTTATGCCTTTTTACAAGCTACTCAGCGATGAAACAGGCCCATGAAGCGTTCGAAGACAGCCCCCATACATTGTTTTTACAAGGCGAGATGCCCAAAGGCAAACTTATAGAGGCTTTCAAAGCTGCACCAAACGCCTTGCTTCTAGCAACGCTGTCTTTTTGGCAAGGCATTGATATTCCAGGGCCTGCGTTAAGTCTTGTTACTATTGACCGGATCCCCTTTCCTCGTCCTGACGAGCCAGTGAACCAAGCACGTCGCGACAAAGCAGGGCGTACTGCTTTTATGACTGTTGATCTGCCTAGAGCACAAATATTGTTAGCACAAGCTGCAGGTCGACTATTGCGACGTCAAGATGACCGAGGCGTTGTTGCTGTTCTAGATTCTCGCTTGGCGACCAAAAAAAGTTATCGCTGGGAACTTATACATGCGCTGCCGCCATTTACACGAACAAGCAACAAACAACAAGTCTTAGATTTTCTAGAAGAATTAGTAGCCTAGGCGGGTTATTTCAGATGGGCGTTGCTGCCAGTTTTTGTTGACTTTTACCATCAGCTCTAGATACGCGCCTTTTTTCATTGAACGGCGTACAGACGACCCAACTTTTTTGAGCACTTGCCCACCTTTACCGATGACAATAGCCTTTTGAGATTCACGTTCAACCAGAATTTCGACCTTGACAACAGGCCACTCCCAGGATACAACTCGTGTTGCAATTGAATGTGGCAGTTCTTCTTTCGCGATATGCAAAAGCTGTTCACGAACTAGTTCAGCCACCATAAAAGCGTCTTCTTTATCAGAAATCATCCCTTCAGGAAACCATCTAGGCCCTGGCGGCATTTGTGCAAGTAAATAGTCAACAAGTGGGGTAACATTTTTGCCTGTGAAAGCTGAAAGAGGGAAATACTCTTGAAAGTTATGTTCCGAAACAATTTCTAGCTGTTTCACAATTTTTTCGGGAGCGAGGCCATCTATCTTGTTGAGGACAATAACTGTTTTCTGAGGGTCTAGCTCTTGCAAAAGAAACTCATCACCACGACCAAAACCAGATTTCGCGTCAATAATGAAACAAACAACGTCAACATCTTTACGCGCCTCAGCAGCTGACTCATTTAATCTTGTCCCCAACGGTGTTCTTGGTTTTGAAATACCTGGCGTGTCAACAAAAACAATTTGACTAGACTCTCGATTTAGAACCCCGTTTATCCTATGTCTTGTTGTTTGCGCTTTGTTCGAAACAATTGAGACTTTCTGATCTAAGATCTGGTTTAGTAACGTTGATTTTCCAACATTAGGCCTGCCTGTTAAAGCAACAAACCCAGACGTAAACTCTTTTACCTCATCTGTCATGTACTATCCTCATCGCCTTCAGCAGAAGCAGACTCGATATTTTTGAGCTGAATCCGTGTAATCCTTCGACCTTGCAGCCTCACCACTTTTAGAACACAATCAGAAAAGGTGCAGGTTTCGCCCTTACCTGGCACACGGCCAAACGTATCAAAGACAAGACCGCCAACAGTATCCCACGGACCTGTCGGCAGTGTCGTTCCTGCTAAATCGTTTAGTTCGTCTACCATAATGCGAGCGTCGACCTCTAACGTGCCGTCAAGCTGACGTTCGACTAACGGCTCCTCAGTGTCGTACTCATCAACAATTTCTCCAACAATTTCTTCGATCAGATCTTCTAGTGTGACAAGACCAGCGATTCCGCCATATTCATCGACAGCGATAGCCATATGGAACTTTTCCTGCTGCATCTCTTTGAGAAGTTCGGCAACCTTTTTGGTTTCAGGCACAAACCGCGAGGGTCGAAGCAAACTTTGAATAGGTTCATCAGAACTGCCAGCGATATCAGCTTTAATCAGATCTTTCACATAGATAAGCCCCACAACATCGTCAACGTTTTCTTCAACAACAGGCAAGCGAGAAAACCCAACAGCAGTTGCTTCTTGCAAAGCGTCAGCCACTCTCAGAGAGCTAACAATAGTTGTCATGTCGGTGCGAGGCATCATAACTTCACGCACAATGGTGTCACCAAATTCGATGACAGATTCTATTAGGTCTCGCTCTTGCGGTTCTAACACCTCGTCTTCGACTGCAACATCAGCCAGGGCGAGAAATTCTTCGGGGAGAGAAAACGGCCCTTGCTGCAAACCGCCACCTGGAACGATTGCGTTAGTTAAACGAATGAGAAGTTGCGAAGCAAAACGCATCGGCAACGCTCTGAGCAACACATCTAGCGGGCGAGCAAGCGCCAAAGCCACAGCGTCTGCATGTAGAATAGCTAAAGTCCGTGGCACCGACTCGGCAATAACAAAAACAAAAATGATGTTTAGAACAACAGCAAGCGCAGACCAAGGCGGCAGAAAAAATTTAATCGCCAGAAAAGTCACAAGCGCTGTTTGAAATAGCTGCGACAAAAGCCCAAGTAAACGTAACGCGTTCCGAGTAACGTGAGAGCTGGTAACTAGCCGGTTAAGCGAAGCAACTTTCTTAGTGCCAACAGTTTCTGCTAACGCTTCGACACGTACCCGATTAAGCCGCGAAAGCGCTTCTTCCAACGCAACAACAGCCAATGAGAAACACAACAAAGACAACAAAAGAATGATAAGCAGGCTATCTACTGCTGTGAATCCAACTGCTTTCATTGGTTTGCTCTGCGTTCATAGCCAACGGCTTTTAAAAGAGTTCGTTCTTTCGCTTCCATCTGTTCTCGATCGTGCGCTTCTTGATGATCATATCCAAGGACATGTAACACCCCGTGAATTAGCAGCAAAGAAATTTCTGACTCTGTTGGCATATCAAACTGGACTGCTTGCTCATTGGCACGCTCTACGTTGATAACTACATCGCCTAGCAAAATAGCTTCGAGATGGGCAACGGTTTCGATGTCACCTTTCGCTTGCCCAGAGGTTGCAGGTATATCGATTGGAAACGCTAAAACGTCGGTGGGTCCTTCTTTGCCCATATGTTCTTGATTCAGCCCAGCAATCTCTTCACTTGTGATGAAAGCTACGTCAAGTTGCCCAGCAGAAACATTTTCCGATGCCAAAACAGCTGCCGCTAGCTGCGCCCAATGAGAAAGCGCTTTGAGCGAAGAGTCGCCAGAGCGGTTACGCACACAAACACTCAAATTGCCGTTCTGAAGGGTGACTTCATCCATGATTTTGTTTGGTTGTGTCTTCATCGGTTTGTGTCCTGATGAGATTCATAGGCATCAACAATATCTTGCACAATGCGGTGGCGAACCACGTCTTGCGACGTTAGTTTAGAAAAGCCAACACCTTCGACGGAAGACAAAATACTTTCCAGACCAGCTAAACCGCTTTTACCGTTTGCAATATCTAGTTGTGTTCTATCTCCAGTAATAACTGCTTTAGAACCGAACCCGATACGTGTAAGAAACATCATCATTTGTTGCGGCGACGTATTTTGTGCCTCATCAAGAATAATAAAACTGTTATTTAATGTGCGGCCACGCATAAACGCTAGCGGCGCAACTTCAACAACATTATCGTTAAACAGTTGTGTCATTTTTTCGGCACCGACAAGGTCGGAAAGAGCATCATACAGAGGCCGTAGGAAAGGGTCAACTTTCGACATTAGATCACCTGGAAGATAGCCTAACCTCTCGCCTGCTTCGACCGCAGGACGAGTAAGTAGGATGCGACCGACTTCTTTATTTTGCAACGCACGCACAGCACAAGCAACCGCAAGCCAGCTTTTCCCAGTCCCAGCAGGGCCTATACCAAATGTCACCATGTTTTTGCTGATGCAATCTAAATACTTTTTCTGTCCAGCTGTTTTAGGAACAACAGGTTTGCCAGTTGCCGTCGTCAGAATTTGATCAGTGAATATTTTCGCTGGGCTGTCTGAAGAACGAACCATAGTGATAGAACGACGCACCTTCTCTTTATCCAGCAACTGGCCACTTTCTAACACAGCAATCATTTCTGCGACGACCTCAGCGGCAAGAGCAGATTCTGGCCCAGTTATGTTTATTTCATTACCGCGTACATTGATTTGAGCCTGCAACCCATCTTCTAGAATCCGCAAATATGTATCTTGTTCGCCTACGAGTGACGCTACAAGGCGATTATCTTGAACTTGGATCTTGTTAGACATAAGACTTTAAGCATAAAGGAGCCACAACAAAAAAATCAGAACATATCATTTTGTTGTACATCCTTCAATTATTTCTATCTGCCAGTGAGTAGCACAACGTTTAACAGCTCATGCTCGTGTGAGCTTCAGGTCGGCAAGGCGGTCTAGAACAAAGTCTATTTCAACGCCAAGAATGCAGGCAACAGCACGAAGGTCATCTTTACGTATAGTAAGAACTTTGCCGTTAAAATCTTGCCGCTGTACCTGAATCATAGAAAGGTAGCGGCCTAACATTTCACCCTCAGGTCCTGGGATTTCTTCTAAATGAGCTAGGTCTAGAAGAATACCGCCAATGGCGTGCGTCGAATCTGTAAGGTCAAGAACATCTGATGAACGTCCACTCGAAACAGAAGAACGTGGTAGGAGCTGGTCAACTGGGACATTGTAATAGGTAGCTAGCCGATGCAGCCGTGGAACCGAGATAGCGCGTTCACCGCGTTCATATGCGCCGAGAACCGACGCTTTGAACTCGTGGTCAGACTGAGACTCAACATCTTGCAGCGACATCCGTTTCTGTCGACGGATTGCTCGCAAACGTTCACCAACCTTTTGGCTGTACTCAGAGTCAGTCCCTAGCTCTGACTCATTAACACTCATATCTGCCTACTTCCAATTGATTCGTTGCGGCTCCCAGCAACCAAGGTATACCTCACGGAGAGCAAGGTCAACCACTGCCAGTGATATTTTTAGCGCAGCGTCCGAGGTGCCTTTGATAACGTATATAAACTACCTCGATAGGTATTACTTTTTATCGGATCATTTTGCTAAGAAACCGCTAAAAGCTGTGTGCTAACGCACCAAGCGCAGCGGGTACACACTGGGCATCTACAATTTTTAAAGATGTCCTATATGTTGTGCTATAGCAGCAGCTGTGATGGCGGCTGTTTCAGCTCGCAGAATATTGCCTGGCAATGCCACAAGTTCACCAGCAGCCTTCTCATCATCGCTAAAACCTCCTTCTGGACCGATACAGATCGACCGATCTTCAGCTGTGATTTGACGACCTTCAGGATCGGCAAGAACAACAGTCGACATAGCGAGAGAAGACAGCAACGTTACTGGCTCAATAGTGGGGATGTAAAGTGTTCGCGATTGCATTGCTGCTTCCCTGGCAACTAAACAAAATTTCTCATAATTCTTACTAGCTTTCCGTTCATCCCACCGCACAACTGAGCGCTGCGTTATAAGTGGAATGATTCTAGCAACTCCTAGTTCAGTAAGTTTTTGCACAATAAAATCTGGCCGCACGTTTTTCACTGGTGTGAAACACACAGTAATGGTAGCGCTGCGTTCGCTAAAGGTAGGTTCGTGTACCAGTTCAGGCTCTGGAGCAAAGCGAGCTTCAACCCAGTTGCCTACACCGTCGCTTAGCGTAATCGCTGCGCCTTCTTTGAGACGAAGCGATTTAGCGCCATGCCGATAGTCGACGTCACTGAGAACAGGTACCGCTAGATCATCTACAAAAAATAGTTGCCGTTTGCGCACCAAAGCAAGATGGCTCATTACGCAAACTTAGACTTAAATTTCCCGATTTTTTCGAATAGACCTTCGCCAGGTTCGCTGACTTCTTCTTCGCGGTCTTCGGCGAATTCTCGCAGCAACTGCTCCTGCTTGTCTGATAGGTCGGTTGGCGTATCAACAATAAGCGTTAACTTTAGGCTGCCTCTACTGCCGCCGCCTTGCAAACGAGGGACACCTTTACCTTTGAAGGTATAAACATGGCCTGTTTGCGCACCAGGTTTAATTGCCACCTCAATGGCTTCATCAATGGATTCAAAACTCACGACAGCGCCAAGAGCAGCTTGGGTCACTGGCACATGAATTTCGGCGAACAAATCGTTGCCTTCACGAGCAAAAACCGGGTGATCTTCAATTCGAACTTGCACATACAAGTCGCCTGCGCCGCCGCCTCTGCGACCGACCGCACCTTTGCCTGTTAGCCGAAGTGTTGCGCCTAGACCAACGCCAGCAGGAATGTCGACGCTATAGGTTGCGTCTTGCACTTTGCGGCCTTCACCAGAGCACTCTTTGCATGGCGATTCAACAATTTGCCCTTCGCCAGCGCAACGAGGGCACGCACCAGTTGTTACCATCTGACCTAAAATAGATTGTCGAACTTGACGAATTTGGCCTGTTCCAGAACATTGATCACACTTGTTAGTGCCAGATCCAGGCTCGGCTCCAGTAGCTTCACACGGATCACACGATAAAGCTGTCTGTACGTTAACTTTCTTAGTGGCGCCACCAATAACATCTTCGAGCGAAAGGTCAACAACTGTTTCAAGGTCGATACCTTGACTTGCACGGCTTGCACCGCCGCCGCCACCTTGCGAAAATCCAGAATTCGTGAAGAAAGCATCGAAAAGATCACCAAAACCGCCGCCAGCAAACGGGTCGCCAGCACCACCGCCAGCCGAACGGCCAGAAGCGGTTGTACCGAAACGATCATAGCTCGAACGTTTCTGTGGGTCGCTTAGCACTTCATACGCTTCAGCAACTTCTTTAAACCTAGTTTCTGCTTCTTTATCGTCTGGGTTAGCGTCTGGGTGCAGTTCACGCGCCAACTTACGATACGATCGTTTAATCTCATCTTGTGAAGCAGACTTGTCCACTCCTAGCGATTTGTAATAATCCACAACGATTAGCCTTCACTCAATCTGTTCTCTAAATGTCTACTCACGGCAGCCACAGCAGACATAGCTTGAGGA
Organism: Acidimicrobiales bacterium; assembly: GCA_020629155.1. GTDB lineage: Bacteria > Actinomycetota > Acidimicrobiia > Acidimicrobiales > SZUA-35 > JAHDDW01. Next base: position 95,698 of record JAHDDW010000009.1, read on the forward strand.
TAGTTCATCCTCGTCGGCCCTAGGACCGCTATAGCACCGCTATGTTCACCATCTACATTATAAGGCGAAACAACTAGGCTACAGTCTGAAAGCGGCGCTACCCCCGTTTCAGTGCCAATTGCTACGGTAACCCCTTGATCAGCTATATCAGCAAGAAGTGTAGCTACAACAAGCTGTTGTTCCAGAATCTGCAGAACCTTGCCGACAGACTCAACCGCTTCGAAAGCATTTACTACATGAGAAGCGCCGTCAACATATAGTTTACCGCCATCAATTTTTGGGTTAGCGATAGTTTCTAAACACTGTCGGACGATAGTAGAAGCGCGCGCGTCCAACCCTTGCAGCGAAACGTCAGCAGCTAGCTCCTTTTTTTGTAAAAGGTTCTGCAAGAAAAGATTCGCAGCAGCTACTTCGTCTTGCGTGTGACTTGTTAACTCTAGGGTGTGTTTGCTTACTTGCCCGTTTGAGAAAACCAGCACAAGCAGAACTGTTGTTTCATGCAACGATACGAGCTGCAACGATACCAGCTCGATCGATTCAGCTGGCGTGTCTACAACCACCGCAGTATGGTCGGTCAAGTTAGAAAGCAAACCTGCAGTGTCTCGAAGCATTTCTTCAATTTCGCCACGCATTTGTGAAAAGAAAGAGGCAACTGTCTGCTTATCGGGCAGCTGCAACTTTGCTCCATCGAGGTGATCAACAAAATGTCGATAGCCTTTTTCTGTTGGCACACGACCAGCGCTTGTATGAGGTTGTTCCAGGTAGCCTTCGGCTTCGAGAAAAGCCATATCATTACGGACAGTAGCAGGCGAAACATCAATCCCAGATTTTGAAGCTACAACGCTTGAACCAACTGGAATAGCCGAATCGGTATACGCATTGATAACAGCGCGCAGCACCATAGATTTTCGGTCATCTAACATAGCACGTACGTCCCCTTTAGCTTCAGCATAGCTTCTGATCACAATCATTAATAACTACAGCACGAAATAGTCGTTCAGGCAGTACCAAATTTGCATCAAACCCCGACAGGCTCTTGCCCTATCGACGTTCTCCACGCAGCAATTTTTTCGCCCATAGGTGTTGAAGGACCATTTTCAACAAACGGCCACAGCTCTCTTGAGATTTGCTGCCAGTTTGCTGTTGCATTTAATTTCGCGAAAATTCCCATTAAGCCAAGCGTTATCCGTTGAACCACAACAAGTGCAGGTGGAACGTTAAGATTTTTCATTAACTCTCCATACGGGCCCTTCATATCGAATAGATGTGCAACGCCACGTTCTGCATAGGTTTCATCGATCACCGTTACAGCATCTTGCAAAACGTATTCATAATAGAAACGGAAGTATTCTTCGACAAGTTCGTCGCTGAAAGGAGCATCAGGAGCCAGAATTGACGCATCCTCGACTAGTTTTCGAAACACTTTTTTATCTGGATGCAGAACCATCTTTTGGATCAGATCTTCAAATAGTTGTGTCTCTGAGGCATTGAATTTTTTCACTAGCCCAAAATCGAGAAAGGTTACTTTGCCCCCCTTATGAAAAATATAGTTACCAGGATGAGGGTCGCCGTTAAAAGACGCAAGCTGATAAATCGAACCGAATGAGAATCGGTACAACGTTTCAGAGAGCAGATTTCGCTCATCCTGCGACCACTGACAGACCTCATCAAAGGTATAGCCAACAACTAGATCAGAAGTTAAAACGGTTTGCGTGCAATAGTTGTGATGAACTTTCGGAACGTTGATATATGGATGACCATCAAAGTAACTATGGAAGTCATCTTGATTTTTAGCCTCAAGAACATAGTCAAGCTCTTCTGAAAGCCGCGATCGTATTTCGACGACAATTGGGTCAGGATCTAAGCCAGGGAACATAACGGAGATGGCTTTGAAAAGCCAGTCAGCTTTAGTTAAATCGCTTGCAATAACTTCTTTGATTCCTGGGTATTGGATCTTTACGGCAACAGCGTCGCCTTCATGGGTCACTGCCTTATGAACCTGCCCTATCGAAGCTGCTGCTATCGGCGTTTCATCCCACGTGTGAAATAGTTTGTCTGGTGTTTGCCCGAAAGATTTTTCTATTTGCTGTGCAGCTAAAGCACCAGACATTGGAGGCGAATCAGACTGCAAAGACGCTAGCGTTGTGCGCACATGGTCAGGCAAACCAGTGTCAAGATAACTGGCGACTTGGCCAATTTTCATCATTGCACCTTTCATATGCCCTAGTTCTTTCGTAACGTCAGCCGCTGTTTGCATCTGAAATTTTTCATCTAAAACAAGTTGACGTTTTTCAGAGCTAAATTTTTTCTTTGCACGATATACCCCGTATCGGCCAGCTGCTTTAGCCCCTAGTTTCACCATCTGAGAGTCACGCTGCAGGGCCGACAGAAAGCCAAGATTTGGGGTGTACAGATCTTTCTTATTTCTACCTCTCGCAAACAAAACAGCTGCGGTTACAGCGGCACAAAGAACCGCTGCTTTCTTTTTCGTAAAAAAGTTCATGCCCTAACACTAAAGGCGACATCGAATAATTACTGCATATTGAAACAGTTTGGCAATTGTCTGTTTGAAGCTACGCTTTCCTGTCGATAGAAAAGGAAGCAGCTATGCTATGAATAATGATCCGATTTGGAAGAAGACTGCATCAAAAAGAGCTGGAAGCGTACAACCATATTGCTCCAGCGCTTTTAAAAGATGTTCGGATTTTTAGGGTTAAAAAAGTTCTGCCTGCCTATACCGGGATCACTTTGGGCAACTGGATTTTTCTTATGGTTGATCAACCACAAGACGGGACAAGTGTTTTGCTTGCCCATGAGCTCGTTCATGTACGTCAATGGCAAGAACAAGGAAAAGTGCGCTTTCTAGTTGACTATCTGCGTTGTTTTATCAAAGGATATAAGAAGCAACGAAGTTGGTCGTGTGCCTATCGCGAAATAGACGCAGAATGTGAAGCTCGCGCAGAAGCGCAACGGTGGGCTGATGAGCATTTTTGCTAAAAACCTTGAGCAAAAATACCAACTTTTTTACAAACTGCTTACTTTTTTTCATTGAAGTGTCCTATAATCGTTTTGCATGGCGGCAGAAGAAAGACCTTATAAGGTACGAAACGAGCGACGCAATGATGCAGCACGGCTGCTTCGTCGCGCATCACTTCGTGTTGATGCAACAAAGATAGATACCTATGCCAAGAAATCTTGGCCTGATGGTGTACGGGCAGTGATGGATCAAGCGCCTAACCCTATTGAACCTCCCGCATTTCAACAAGACCCTGAGGGTGCAGACAACCGTAAGAATCCTGAAGATAAATTGATTATCTGGTGGATCAATCAAATGGGCGGCACAAACAGCGGCATTCATGAGCGTATGACATGGTTTTGGCATGGAGTGCTAACAACCCACCGTGGCGACGTTGGCAAAGATCGTTATCCATTTCTGCATAAGCAACTTACGTTGTTGCGGACCCACGCTCTTGGAAATTATCGCGCCATGATGCAAGCGTTTGTTATCGACGGCGCATTGTTGCAGTACCTCAATGGGGATGGGTCTAAAGCAGGTAACCCTAACGAAAACCTTAGCCGTGAGCTAATGGAACTTTTCACTCTCGGCGTTGGTAACTACACCGAAGATGACGTACAAGCTGGTGCCGTCGGTTTAGCTGGCTGGCGAGTAGACCGTCAAGGCGAACGACCACCAGAAGGCCAAGATGATAACAGGCCGTATGAAGTTAGCTTTGAACGCAAAGACGCTTTTCGTTTGCCGCTGCTTTACCGAGGTATACAAGACAAATGGAATGCTGAAAAAATAGTCGATCACCTTTGCGACGATCCTAGGACAGCGGCATACATTTCTCGAAAAGTTTGGCATTATTTAGGCGGCGGCTGGCTTAATGAAAAAGACGCTACCAATCTCGGTAAATGGTGGCAAGGTAAGAACCTTGAGATTAAACCGCTTGTAGAAAAAGCATTACTCGACATGCAAAACGGTTCAAACTACACTCGCCCACGCGCTGGTTTCGAATTTTATCTAGCACGCTCTATCGTCATGAATGAACCAGTTGCAAACGGCGAATTCAATGGTGACTATAACCCGATGCGAAGCCTAGGGCAAACACCGTATGAACCGCCAAACGTTGCAGGATGGCCGACAGATAACCGGTGGTTGGAGCCAGGTTCGATGATTATTCGCGGTGGCCAAGTTTTCAACAGCGATCTTAAAAATATAGCTGGATGGCAAAATGCTACAGACGATCAAATTCTTGATACTTGTGGCATTCATGCTGTCTCTGATAAAACACGAACCGCCTTATCCGCCATAGAAACAAAAGAGTTAGGTCCAGAAGATAAAGCTAAGGCCAAATGGTATTTAGCTCTTAGCGCACCGGAGTTTCACCTGATATGAGCATCGACGACAATACTAACTGGCCAGTGAACAAAGCACGAGATTACATCCCTTCGGCTCCCACTACGGCGCCCCCTAAAAAATCTGGCGATGCAGCTGTTGAACAAGATATCTTAGCGAAAAAGCCAGCACCTTCAAAGAAACAAGCCAAACCAAAAGGTATAAGCCGACGAACGGTACTTAAAGGAGCGGCAGCTACAGGCGCTTTTGTTGCTGGAGGAGGGCTTATCGTTGCAAAAAATATGTTTGGGGCTAGCTCTGGCTCTTCAAACACAGCATCTTCTTTTAATGAACAATCATTCACAAGTGACCCTGTTGGATCTAAAAAATCTGATGCCGTTGATGGCAGGGTGTTAGTCGTTATCCAGCTTGCAGGTGGCAACGATGGCCTATCGATGGTTGTTCCTGCTAGCTCTGGTCATTACTACGACCGTAGACCAAACACTGCTGTTTCACCAGAAGAAGTACTCGCACTCAATAACGAAATCGGGCTTCACCCTAATTTACGACGCTGCTACGACCTTGGCAACATTGCGGTCGTCGAAGGCGTCGGTTCTATAGATGGGGACCTATCACATTTCGGCATGGAAAAATGGTGGGAACGCGGCGATGTAACAGGTAAAAACAATTATCGCTCAGGCTTCTTATCTCGATGCATAGACCCACTTGATCAAGGGTCGCCTTTAACAGGTCTTGCCACTGGAGGGCAAACCCCATATTTCAGCGCTTCTAATGCATCTACTTTAGCCATCAGAAACGCTGGGTCGTTAGAATATCTCTCCGCAGACGACTGGGAACTAAAACAGGCCTATCATGAAGGACTTCGTGGCTACGGGGCTGATAATACAGGAGAGTTAGAAAGCCTTGTTGGCAACTCGTGGGAGAAACTCTTAGAGCTTGGTCAGCTAACAGGAAGTGCCACTGAAGACAGCAAAAATCAGAATCTTCAAGACGGTGGAAACCTCGGGGACCAACTTAACTTTGCTGCCGATATGATCGCAGCCGATGTTGGGGTGCGAGTTGTTCACGCCAAGCTTGGCGGTTTTGACACCCATAATGGCCAAGAAGGACGATACAACCAACTGATGAATACGCTTGATGCCTCGATCGCTGGTTTTATGCAAAAAGCTGAAGCAAAAGGTTTCGCCGATCGAGTACTCGTCGCTACAGTAAGCGAATTCGGACGACGAGCTGACGAAAACGGAGACCGAGGCACCGACCATGGTCGTGCCTCGGCAATGCTTGTTGTTGGCGGGAAACAAGGTCGCCTTGGACAAGCTCCTTCATTGACAGCTCTACGAAATGATAGCCTTGCCACAACCGTTCCTTTTGATGTGTATCTTGGCAGTCTCGCTTCGTGGCTCGGCGTTGAACCAGGCTCAATTCTGCCGAACGAACCGAAAGATATTATCGACTTAGCACGAACTGTTTAGCCGATCTTAAATTTGGCTATGCTCAAGTAGTGAATTATCGTAAAGTTTCTCTTCTGCTGTTTTCTAGCTTCCTTGCTTTTCTTAGCTTTATGCCTGCGGCATATGCGCAGCGGGTTTCGGAAATAGCTGACGATATCGAAGCTGATGGCTATTACAGCGACTTCCCTCTCAATGATTCTGAACGGGCCAGTATTAGTCGTGCAAACGAGAAAGCTATTGCTTTTCTGGAACTTGACCAAGATGGAGAGCAAGAAGCCGAGCAGTTAGCTGAAAGGCTACTGCAAGAGTTTGCTACCCATGACTCGCGGTATGACACAATCATTGTGCTTTTCCAAGACGCTATTTTTGTGGATTCTCTCACGCACTCTTCCGATGTGCTCGAAAGGTCTGTTAACCCTGGCAACATTGATTTTGAAAACGACTCGTTACATGACTTGATCGATGCAGTTAGCAGCCCTTTTCCTACTAGCGATAGAACTACATCGCGCACCGACAACGATCTTGGTAACTCTTCACAAGGTTTAGATGATTCAAGCACGCCTGAAGAAGTTAACTCGGCCACTTCTTCAGGCGGTTTTAAGCTACGCTATATCCTCGTCCCGCTTTTACTTTTAGGCGGCGTTTTCTGGGTTTTTGCAAGTCGTCGACGTAAGAAAAAAGCAGCACAACGACAAGCTGCTGACATGGCTGCTGATAAGGCTGAAATCAGGCAGCAGCTACAAGATAATTCTGACCGTGTAATCGAACTCGGCGACCAAGTTATTGCTTCAAAAAATAGTGAACTGCAAGGTCTTTACGAGCAAGCTTCACAGAGCTACCAGCAGGTCAGCTTAGAAATTGATGCAGCCGCAACGCCTGCGCAAGTTGACGCGCTAGACGACAAAATAGATACCGCACAATGGCAGTTTGAAACTATAGAAGCTCGACTTGCAGGACAGCCAGATCCACCTTCCCCACAAGAAATAGAACAAGAAGCCGCTAAGAAACAGTCTGAAGAAGATACCACGCCTGCCTTGGGTAAAGATGAATCGGTGTTTACCTCGCCACGGTCGGGACGTGAATACCAGCGACGCACTAGACGTTCGTCAGGCGGCGGGCTCGGTTCACTTGGCAAAGTGCTTGGCGGTATTCTTATGGGCGGGGGCGGACTTGGAATGCCGTCACGACGTACACAACAGCGGCGTTCAAGTTCTGACGGCTTCGGTTCAAGACCGAAATCTGGTGGATTTGGCCGCAGACAACCGTCTTCTTCAAGAGGCCGTGGCGCTGGGAGAAGCTTTGGCAGACGTACTACAAGAAGAAGCACAAGTCGTTCAAAAGGTGGAGCTGGCAGAACTTTTTCTCGCCGACGAAGACGATAAGCTAACGTCGTGTCAAGAATGTCACACCTTTGAGGCAAACTATGGTTGTGTTAAAAAATCCTTCGTATATTTCACCTTCATCAGCCAACTCGTTTGATGGTTGTCCGCTGCGGTGGAAGTTTAAATATGTCGACCGTCTGCCCGATCCTTCTAACCAGCCGGCACTTGTCGGTTCATTTGCACATCTGATTTTGGAGAAGCTCTATGAACTTGCGCCGCAGCAACGAACAAAGGAACAAGCCAAAACGCTGGCACGCGAGTTATGGGACGAGTTTGCTTGCGATAAAAATTACCAAGCGTTAGAGCTTGATGATGACCAAGCTCGGCTTTTTCGATGGCAAGGATGGCTCGCTATCGAAGGAATATGGAAACTTGAAGATCCAAAAGCTATAGAAGTTATTTCGACTGAGCAAAAAATTGACACCCACCTTGACGGCGTCCCCTTCCGAGGCATAGTCGATCGGGTTGAGAGGTCAGAACGTGGCGCTTTAATTGTCAGCGACTATAAATCTGGCTACTTGCCACATCAGATGTGGCGTAAAGATAAAATTCTGCAGGTGATGCTGTACGCTGCTGCGCTAAACGAAATCAGCGATGAACAGCCAGCCGAAGCACGCTTGCTTTATCTTGGCAAGCGAACGTTAGATGTCAAAGTGACGCAGCCAAGCATGGCCGAAGCCAGGAAAACAATCAAAAAAACATGGACCGAGATCGAAACTGCATGCGATACGCAAACCTTTGAAGCAAAAGCTGGTGTTCTTTGCGGATGGTGTGCCTTCATAGAGCAGTGCCCCACAGGACAAAAACATTTAGAAGAACGTTCAGCTAAGGGCAAACTGCCAGCGCACGCACCAAACCGTCGCCTCATCGAAACCACTGCATCAGTATAAACCCAGCGTCTTTCCTAGTTAAGAAGTACGTTCATCGTGTCAAGCCACAAATTTGTTGTAAGTCGCAGCGATTCGACATCTATTCGTTCATTGTTCCCGTGGAAGCGGCTAAAAAACTCGCCTAACGAAATTTTCTGACTGAGTAAGCCTGCACCATAGACAGGTACGCCTTTATCTCTAAAGAATCTTCCATCGGTGCCGCCTGTTGTTATAGTCGAGACAAGATTCGCATTCGGGTAACCCTTTTTAATTGCTCCATCTAGCGCATTCCAAAGCGGTGTCTCTGTTGAAGATTTCGTGGCTTCTGTTGTATGAATATCGCTTAGCTCTACATGACCAAACCAGTCCCCCAATGCCAGTTTCAAATGGTCACTAATATCTTCAACCGATTCACCTGGCAGCGAACGAACATCAAGATCAATCACAACCTTGTCAGGCACTGTATTGGTTTTAGTTCCGCCTACAATCATGTTAGGACTGAAAGTTGTGTGGCAACAAGCGTGCAAATGGCGAGCCACCGGCATTTCTAAATTCGACAACGCGTCATTCAGGGCAGCTGCATCGCACAGAGAGACTTTAAGCTTGTCATCGATTGCTAGCGAATGTACTATATCTCGCCATGTCTCATCGAGCAAAGGTGATGGGCTATAGGCTTGCAACCGTCGAATAACTTCGGCAGCCTTAAGTAACGCATTATCGGCGCCATAAGGTGCTGACCCATGGCTCGGGGTGCCTCTTATTGTGAGACGACGCCACATAACGCCTTTTTCAGCAGCTGCTATCATAACAGTTGTTTGGTCATCGTTTTGCAGTACCACACCACCATATTCAGTTAAAACATAGTCGCATTGCAAAATATCCCAATGCTTTTTAATTAGCGGCTCAGCGCCTAAACCGCCGCCTGCTTCTTCATCAGCAACAGCAAAATAGATAATGTCGCCTCGATAACGCTGCTGTGACTCAGCGATATTTTTGAAAGCCACAGCCATAGAAGCAGTCAGATTCAGCATGTCGACTGCGCCTCTGCCCCAGACCTCGCCATCGATAAGTTCGCCACCGAAAGGATCATGTCGCCAGCTATCTGCGGTTACTGGAACAACATCGGTATGTCCCATAAGGCAGAGCGTTGGTGCGCTAGGGTCTGTTCCACGCAACGTCGAGATAAGCGATGTGCGTCCAGGCGCTTGCTCAAAAAGCTGTTGCTCGACACCATCAACAGCAAGATACTCCTTCAGCAACTGTGCGTTACGAACTTCTTGCCCAGAAGATTTCGTGCCATCATTAACGCAGCGATTACGAATAAGCTGCTGCAGAAGTTCTACTGTTTGCCAAGTAAGCGGATCTATACGTTTTGCCATACAACATCGTATAGGTTAATAAAAAGCTATCCTCAAAGGGTGAAGATTAGTCTCATCGTTAACCCATATGCATCATCAGTTACAAAACGAACTCGCGTTGTTATCCAAAAGGCGCTAGCCGCCGACCATGACATTTCAATCGTCGAAACAGCTCGGCGTGGCCATGGCACCAGACTTGCACATAATGCAGCTAAATCAGGCGCTGAAGTGGTCATTGCTTTAGGCGGAGATGGCACCATCAACGAAGTGGCAAATGGAGTTCTCGGCCATGACTGTGCAATAGCCCACCTGCCTGGAGGGTCAACCAACGTGTTCGCTCGCGCCATTGGATTTCCGAATAATACGATTGAAGCTACAAGTGTCTTACTTGATGCTTTAGACAAAGGGTCGATCCGAAAAGCCAGCGTTGGTATGGCAAATAACCGTGCCTTCCTGTTTCACGTAGGCGCAGGGTTTGACGCAGCTGTGGTCAGCAAGGTTGAAGAGAAAGGCCAACTGAAGCGCTATATCGGCCACCCACTTTTCATTGCTAGCACTATCGCAACGTGGGCGAAAGGGGTTGACCGAAAAAATCCTTGGTTTTCGATCACAACAAGCGATGGTCACCATGTTGACGGGGCGCAGCTTGCAGTTGCCTTAAACTGTAACCCCTACACCTATCTCGGCAATAAACCCCTTGATTTAGCGCCAGAGACCACGCTAGATTCGCCGCTGTCGATTATCGCTTTAACACAGCTTTCGATTAACAAACTGCTGCCAGCTGTTGCAAAAGCTCTCCAATCATCGACTGGGATTCCAAACGGCAAATCAACAAAGCACTGGCAAGATATCACAACTGCTGTTATCAAAGGCCATCGCCCTTTTCCCTATCAACTTGATGGTGAGTTTTTAGAACCTGTGACAGAGCTACAACTTGAACATAAACCAGATGCTATTTCGTTAGTTGTCCCTGCTAACTAGCGCAGGTTGCAGCTGCATTGATATCACTTTAATTGTTGCTGTAGTTCCAAATCCGTTAACAGAAGGTTCCAACGTTAAGTCGCCTTTAAAGTCATCTTTGGTCAACTTCTTGGCCAAAGTCAAACCTAACCCGAAATCTTTTTTGCTGAATGTTTCAGGCAGCCCTTCCCCATCATCTATAACCTTTAGCTGCAACGTCGCGGGTTTATCTTCAATCTCTATTTTGACTGTCCCACCTTGCGTGCCGCTGTAGCCATGCTCTACAGCGTTTTGCAAAAGCTCAGTAACAACAATGGCTATTGAGTTGACTAGGCGCTCTGGCAACAATGGGTTATCACCAGAAACTTCAATGCGGATAGGACAATCTGGGCCGACAAGCGCCGACTTTGTCATAGCAACTAACGGTTGGATAACATCTTGCAGATGTACATCATCAACACCTTTTTTAGACAATAACTCATGCACAACTGCTATAGAGGCAATACGGCGGACTGAATCGTCGATAGCTGCTTTCGCGTCACTGCTTGAAAGCCGACGGCTTTGAAGGCGTAACAATGCCGAAACTGTTTGCAGATTATTTTTGACTCGATGATGGATCTCTCTTACGGTTGTGTCTAATGAAATAGCTAGACGGTCGTGCTGGCGGATATCTGATATATCACGGATAAGTGCAAGCCCTTCAAACGATTTTTTGTCTTCGATAAGCGGCAACAAAAGCAACAGTAACGACTCATCGCCTTTCTGAAACTCGTCGATGCAAGGTTTGCTTGACTCGATAGATGACATAATTTTTTGTCTATCAAAACCAATATCGTGCAAATGCTTACCTATCAGCGAACCATTAAAACCGATCCGCCGCATTGTCGAAACGCAGTTAGGTGTCACATTCAAAATTTTGCCGAAACGATTCACATGCAGCGCACCATCGCCTACACGAGGCGCATTTTTTGTGCTTACAGAATGAGCATACGGGAAATCGCTGGCAGCAATCATGTTGATGAAACGTTCAGACATTTCCATATAAAGGCCAACGACAAGCGACACGGCATTACGTGGGTTGATTCTCTGAGCAACAAGCACAGCAATGACAGTCCCGTTGTGACGTACTGGCACTGCGAAACTTCTTACCGTTCGACCGTACTCAGGGAAATCAAAAATCAATTCTTCTGTCTTGTTGCCGTCGAACGCTTCACCGATGATGGGCCAGGTAACTTTCATCCCGACTTGGTCTTCGACATAGAGTGTTTTAACCATCAACGATCGAATATGATCTACACAAAGAAACGTCTGCTCCTCAGATCCACTATCGCCAGGATCCACAAACAGCATAAGATCACCTAGAAAAAGATCTGCTACTGTCCCCCATGACAGCGTTAACTTCTGCAAATACGCTATTTGTTCAGGTGATAACCCTGTGTTTTTGTTTAGAAGATCATGGATTAACATAAACTCTCCAACAGCCCACCGCGTTTTATGTGCTCCGTTAACTTTCGATTAAGCTCCGAAACCTATTTTCCTATCCTTATCAGCTGAACGGATCTCGATGAAAGCTATTTGTTCTCCAGAAATAGCTGTTTCGTTGCCGTCTTTGTCAGCAACCCAAAGCAGCTCAGAAGCACTTACAGCTTGCTCTACCTCTTTTTTCAAAGCAGTTGCATCTGCTTCTTCTGGTAATGCTAACTCGATAGCTTGCGGGTTCTGTTTAATTCCAATACGAAGATCCATTTACATAAAATAGCCTAAACAAAACGTATTCGGGCGTTGCAACAGAAAAAATCTGAAACCAAGGTTGCTTTCAGATTTGTTGTGCAAAGTCATTGAGAATCTAAGCCGATACAGGACCAACAAGCTTGTTGCGTTGCCTACATAATTTTTAGTTCAGAACGATACCGCTTCTTTGGCGCCAATTCGACATCAATTTTTTCAGCCAAGTCTGCAAATATAGCTCCTGCTTCGCTGCTTGGATCAGTAGCAACAGGGGCACCATCGTCAGACCCTTCACGCAGTGACGTAACAAGTGGGATTTGCGCTAACAACGGAACGTCTAGCTTGTCTGCTAGTTCTTTGCCGCCTCCAGAACCAAAAATTTCATATGTTTTAGAATCGTCACCAGTGAACCAACTCATATTTTCGATAACGCCAGAAACACTGATGCGAACTTTGCGAGCCATATAAGCTGCTCGCTGGGCTACTTTCTGTGCTGCTGCTTGTGGCGTTGTAACAACAAAAAGTTCGGCTTTAGGCAAAAACTTTGCCAGCGAAAGGGCGATATCGCCAGTGCCAGGCGGCAAGTCAACAACAAGATAGTCAGGGTTATCCCAAAAAACGTCCGTCAGGAACTGTTCTAGCGCTTTGTGAAGCATTGGGCCCCGCCAGATAACAGGTTCGTCTTCGTCAACGAAGAAGCCCATCGAAATGCATCGCACGCCATGTGCTTCAGGAGGCACAATCATTTCGTCGATAATTGTCGCTTCTCGATCAGTGCCAAGCATGCGAGGGATTGAAAAACCCCAAACATCTGCGTCAACAACAGCAACTTTTTTGCCTCGTGCCGCTAAAGCCACCGCAACATTTGTGGTAACCGAGCTTTTCCCAACGCCGCCTTTACCTGAGGCAACCAAAAGCACACGAGTGCGGTTGTCTGGGTCGGCAAACGGGATAGTACGCCCTTCGGCATGACCATGTGCCTCTTGAGAACCAGCAGTTTCGCTTGGGCTGCCATGCAGCGATTTACGGACAGCTTCACGCTGCTCGTCAGTCATGACGCCAAACGTTATCGCAACTTCGTCGACTCCTTCAAGCGCTGTAACTGCCGTCGAGACACGCTGTTGAATTTCCGCTTTCAGCGGACACCCTGCGATTGTTAAATCGATGGCTACGGTCACGAGAGGAAGTTCAATTGTAGTGCTACGGACCATGCCAAGGTCGACAATACTTCTGTGTAATTCTGGGTCTTGCACAGGGCGCAGTGCTTCAATAATTTGTTCTTCAGTTACAGACACGATTTTCCTAACATGGGAGTGCATGCGACTCAATTCGCACAATGTGAGTTTATCGCTAAAAGTATTTGCTACTTGGGCCGATCAAGTATTTGTGAAACGTTTTTTTCTCTTCTTTCTAGCGATTGCTCTTTTAGCTACTTCGTGTTCCGCAGGTTCGCAAAAAACAGCTTCTTCCGCTACAAAAGATGAGTCGTCGAAAAATGTGCTAGCTGAGACTGATGCGGCGCTTTCCTCGTCGACCGCTGCAGGCATTCCTGACGCATTAGCTTTTGACGATCCAACTCTTGACGAGTCTTCTACTAGTGACGGCAGGACAACTTCGAGCGACACGGCTAAAGAACCAGCTATTGACTATCGCGATGTCTCGTTGCCAGCCACTTCATGGGTAGCTACCGCAGTTGGCAGCAACGTTGAGGTATCTGCCCAACCAGAAGGTGCCGTGACAAAAAGTTTCCCGAACCCAACGCAGTTTGGCGGCCCTCGGGTGTTTCACGTTCTTGACCTTGCACATCCGACACATGTGAAGGTATCGCTACCGTCAAAACCGAATGGCCAAGAAGGCTGGGTACTGCGAGAAGACATCACACTTGAAGAAATCGATTTCAAAGCACTTGTTGATTTACGCAACAACTCGCTAACAGTGTGGGATGGTGATGACATTATTGTTCGCACTCAAGCGGTTACTGGCAAAGCCAGCACACCAACACCACTTGGCACCTTCTATGTTCGCGATATCATAAAAAAACCTAACGCAGGTGGGGCCTATGGGCCCTATATTGTTGCCTTGTCAGGTTTCTCAGAAACATTAGAAACATTCGCTGGCGGTTTGCCTGCGATTGCGATTCATGGCACTAACCAGCCTGGTCTTATTGGCCAGAGCCGCAGCAACGGATGCATCCGCATCCCGAACGATTTGATAACCCAACTTGCAGGCAACGTCCCGCTAGGCACCCCTGTCACCGTTGTTACTTAAAGTTAATCTTGTGAGTTTTAATTAACATAGTTATAGTTATCATTATGGATATGGCTTTAAAGAAACGCCTTCTGGATCCAAAACCGCATGATCAAATCTTATTTAGCAGTGTTTACTGAGTGAGTTCCGCCTCTCGCAGTGCTTACCTTTGTCGCAAGATTTTTAGCCGCAAAAGCTGCAGAAGAAACGGATCGTGGAAGTTTTCCTGAGGACGAAACAAGCCACCCTTTGCCTTCTTGCCTTGCTTGAATAGTTCTTATAACACCGACCCACAAAGATTGCGATTCACCATACTTATTACTAGAAAGCTGAACATTAACCGAATCTAGAAGCCCCTCGAATACATCCAATACCTTTTGGTTATCAGAAGATGGATTATTCAACAACTCAGACAGTTCTCGCAAGCAGCCGCCAAACTCTTGATCGCCGATTTCTTTTTCCTGACAATACTTAAAAACCAAGTTAAACTTCGACACTAAAATTGTATTGTCAACAATCCTTAACCTGGTATTGCCATAGTAACTTTTAGCAAAGGAGAGACACATATAGAGGTCATTTAAAAGGTTCGGGTGATATCCGTCCGGAGCCATTAATGATTTATCTGCCTTGTATGGACCAAATCTGTTGCACAAGTCTGGAATAGCAGCATTAATCTCGTCAGTATAACTATTAATCGCTGGTGCCTCTGCAACGTAGACTTCACCTTTCTGAGCTAACCTTTTCAAAACCTCTTCAAAAATCTTAACTTCCTGAAGGTTTGTAGCCCTTGACAATGCATCATTTCGAATATTATTTCCTCCTATATTCACAATAATGGTCAATGCAGGGTTTGAACCTTCTGGCAAGCATGCAAGAACGTTATTTAGACGCTCTTCCATCTTAAGCAGAAGGTTAAATGTGGCACCAAAACGAGCGAGGTTCAAAACTATTTTATCCGAAAAAATTGAGGACGAAAGAGAACCAGCAAAACCTTGATTATATTTTAGTGTTCCTGCACCCAGATTCGTAGAATCACCTATAACAACTACCAGCTCCGCGTCAGGATTATCTAGAAGTTGCCCAAGATTTGAGGAGTTTGCTTCCCAGCATTGTTCATGCAAAGAATCCACTACTTCCAAGATTGGCGCTGCTGGCCTATATACCCTATAGAACAATCTTCCTAAAGAAAAAGGATCTACTTCGTACGTTCTAGGATCAATCAAACCGCGCCGATCAGGCAAAAACTGTAAATCTTTTGAGCCTCTAGCCTTACTTGAAAGCCAACCCTGCAAGATTTGTACCTGCTGCCCTAAACCACGTAGTTTCAATATGAAATCCTAAAGTCTCGCATAGCTCAGTTTATACAGGAGTCAAAATTCTCACATTCAATTTCACTTTGCTGTCATGTTACGGAACTACTCCATTAGCATTGGTAATGCCAAATCGTTAGTTGGGAGACTGCCGTGACAACAAACAATGAAACACGAATCGAAAAGGACTCAATCGGGGAGATAGCTGTTGCTGCTGACCGTTACTGGGGTGCGCAAACGCAACGCAGTATTGAGAACTTTCCTATTGGCCGTGACCGTTTCATCTGGGGTCGTTCAATTATTGAAGGGTTCGGCATTCTTAAAGGTGCTGCTGCACAGGCCAACGCCGAGTTAGACCAGATCGATAATGATGTCGCTAAGTTTGTCATCGCAGCCGCTAAAGAAGTCGCAGCAGGCGATCTTGATGACCATTTCCCGCTTGTGGTGTTTCAAACAGGTTCTGGGACCCAGTCAAACATGAATTCAAACGAAGTGATCTCTAACCGGGCGATCGAACTCGCAGGTGGTGAGATGGGGTCGAAAACACCAGTGCACCCTAACGATCACGTGAATCGAGGCCAGTCATCAAACGATACGTTCCCAACCGCAATGTATGTCGCAACCATGATCGAGCTAGAACGGTCGCTTTATGGCAAAGTCAAAACACTACGTGACACCCTCGCTACCAAAGCTGAGCAATATAAAGACGTTGTTAAAGTGGGCCGTACACACTTGCAAGACGCTACGCCTGTCACGTTAGGGCAAGAAATTAATGCGTGGGTCGCCCAGCTAGACCAGGCTATCGACAACATTAAACAGAATTCCGCTGGCCTGCTTGAACTTGCTATAGGCGGCACCGCTGTCGGCACAGGCCTCAACGCTCATCCAAAGTTTGGCGATCGAGTGGCTGCGCTGATCGCCGAAGAAACAGGCTTTGCGTTTGTGAGCGCTGAAAACAAATTCGCAGCGCTCGCAGCTCACGATGCACTTGTTGCCACATCAGCTTCACTGCGCACACTTGCTGGCGTGCTGCTTAAAGTTGCCAACGACGTTCGTTGGCTGGCAAGCGGACCACGTAACGGCATCGGCGAAATAACCATTCCGGCAAACGAGCCAGGGTCTTCTATCATGCCTGGCAAAGTAAACCCAACCCAATCAGAAGCTATGACCATGGTTGCCGCCCAGGTGTTCGGCAACGACGCAACAGTGGCGTTTGCTGGCAGCCAAGGCAACTTTCAGCTCAACGTATTTAAACCAGTGATGGTGCATAATGTGATTGAAAGCATCCGCCTGCTGGGCGACACATGCCAAGCGTTCAACGACAATTGCGCAGAAGGCTTAGAACCTAACACTGCACGAATTGAAGAAAACCTATCGCAAAACCTTATGCTTGTTACTGCCTTGAACCGCCACATTGGGTATGACAAAGCGGGCGAAATCGCAAAAACAGCCCATAAAAATGGTTCAACGCTTAAAGAAGCAGCTATAGGGCTTGGTCATGTCAGCGAAGAAGACTTTGACAAGTGGGTTGTGCCAATGTCAATGACTTCCAACAATAACTAGTGCCAGCTGCTTTGCTCAACAAAGAGTATTACAGCCTTCTAGGCGTCGCGCCTGGAGCTTCAGATGATGAGCTACGCGACGCTTACCGTAAGGTAGCGAGAGAAAATCACCCTGATGTTTCGACAGCCGATCCCTCTATTATGCGCGACATAAATGAGGCGTGGCGGGTGCTGTCAGACCCGCAGCTGAAAATTTCTTACGACGCTTCATTGGCTGAACCTGTTCCAGTGCCACAACCTATGCCAGCAACAGGTCGAACACGGCGTCAAGCGTGGGCAGCCGGCGTAGCCGAACAGATCCAGCGTTTGGCGCATCTTTCAGGAAGAAGCGCTACACAAACACTGTTAATGAAGAACCCGTTAGCGCAACGCGAAGCATATAACCATGTCACCGATACGGTTGCCAAAGCTTTGGCAACCGATGTTGAATCTCGGGTGAGGGCAGCACGCGTCGCAGGTGCCGCTCCTTTAGATCTGGGCGTTGCTAGCACACTTGTCGGAATACGCACTTTAGCCGATGAGATACGCCGCAATGCGCATTCGCAATTATCACTCGACGTTATGATCAAAGCACAGCTGCTTGACAGAATGTGGGATGTTTTAGCTCACGAACTGCCGGCTACGCTAACAACATCATTAGGAGGCAACCCTCATATCGCCCGCCAACTGGGTGTGTGATCTTCCTGCCTGGGAAATCGGCTGGTTGTTGGGTTTCCAAGCCATACAAGATTTAAGACTGTCATGAAGATCTTCAAGATCTGGATTTATACAATCTAGCTTCAGAAAAGAGTAGGCAACTTTAGGACTGAATTGGGTTCCAGCGTATTTTCTTAACGCATTAATTGCGTCATCATAGGGTAAAGCCACTTTGTACGGTCGTTTTGAAGTTATGACGTCTATAACATCTCCAGCCGCAATAATCTGACCAGCAAGGGCAATTTTTTCGCCTGTTAGTTCTTGGGGATAGCCTGTGCCATCCCACCGTTCATGATGGCATAGTATGCCACTTGAGTGTTCTCCCAACCACTCGACCAGTACGTCACTTAGCAGATACATGCCATTTTGAGGGTGCCGTTTAATTTCTTCATATTCCTCCAAAGTGGGTTTACCAGGACTATCTAGAATTTCGAGTGGAGTGCATAGCTTTCCAATATCATGCAGCAGAGCTGCACATACCAGCTTGACTCTCTCTTCGTCTGACACCCTACTCTGAGCAGCAAAATAGTTGACGTAGGCCGCAACCCGATGCGAATGATAATACGAATCTATATGATACTCTCGGAGCAAGCCTAGAAGAGCCCGCATTTCACGTTGGGCTCGTAGAGGAAGCGATTTAGAATCGTTAAGGTTTGATGTTGGTGCATCAACCGAAAATAATCTCGCCTCGTACGAATTCACTCATTTACTCTAAAGCCTACGACATGGCGCGTCTACCTCTGCCAGACAATTCTGCAACAACCAAGCTTAGAGCTGCAAGATATCGGTTCTGCTGCCGCCGCTTGTCGAGGCTCGATTGCCTGATGCTTCTAACAGCGCAAGCAGCTTTTCAATCGACGGTTTTGTATTCATCACCGATGTTAACGCCACACTTGTCGTGAACGAAACAAGCTTTTTATCGAAATAGACAGGAAAAGCTATTTCGCCTCGTAAGCGCTCGGCAATCTCAGTTATCTGATCTGTGTCAGCGTCTGAGGTAAGCAACGCCAAAAAGCCAGACTTTTCAAACCGGCCAACCAAATCGGGAGACCGCAGCTTTCCTTTAATACGCTCGCCTGACTCTTTCACTACCCTCTCAACTTGTTTATCGCCATGCGAAGTAACAAGCCCAGCCAGCTCATCTATCCACAAACAAAGCAACGCCATAGGTTTCGGCTGGTTCGCGTGCGATCGCCTATAAAGTTCAGACAGCACATGATAATGATCAGGCAAACCTGTAAGCACGTCATGTGTTAAATCGCCTGCGGCTTTAGCAGAAAGCTCAAATTCGTTTTCCATGCTGCGAACGCCAACTGCCATGTGGTTAGCATCGATCTGTTTAACTGTTAGCTCTAATGGCAATAACGCACGAGAAATACGCACCGTGACACTTGCTGGCTTTGCACTAGCACCACGCAAAAGCGCTTCCCAACTATCGGAGAACTCAGGAACAAGCAATTCGCCTAATGGAACACCCAGAAGTTTATCTTCTGGTATTCCCATAACGTCTATTGCCATCTCATTCATCGACGTTACAACACCACCAGAGTCGATAAGAAGACATCCAGTAGGACACGCTTGCAAAAATTGTAGATACTGACTTGTTTCAGCTGACATATTCACACCTCGTACCTTCTATTTTTACCGTGAAAGTACTGATGATCCTAGAAGCTACCTCACCTAGCTTTCTAGGCCTTTTAGGCCTACCACCAGGGCGTTTTAACTACAGCAGTCACTCTTTTCAGCATCGCAAAGCCTTGACGTGTTGATTCTCACGAATACACGGCAGCTACTTTAGCTTTTAACGCAGCAAGTTCACCTTTTTTGATGGCTTCACGCATTTGGGTAACTAAATCGGCAAGCCACGCAAGATTATGCAAGGTGATTATTTTGCCCGCCGTTGGCTCTTTCGTCACCAAAAGATGGCGTATGTATGCTCGTGAGTACCTTCCTGAAAGATCGTGAACAAAGTCGGGGTCGATAGGCCCGCTATCAGTAGCAAACACCTTATTTTTAAGGTTTAATCTCCCTTGCCACGTCAGTGCCGTGCCGTGACGGGCCAGACGGGTGGGCAAAACACAGTCAAACATGTCGACACCGTTCTCGACTGCTGTGATCAAGCCAAGCGGGTCGCCTAGCCCCATAAAATAGCGAGGTTTATCCACTGGCAGATGCGCTATTGCCGCTTGCAATGCAGGCACCATTTGGTTGCGTGACTCGCCAACAGATAGACCACCAATAGCATAACCATCAAACCCTAGTTCAACTGTCCGCTTGGCTGACTCTTCACGCAAATCAGTTTCAACGCCGCCTTGGCAGATGCCAAACAATGCTTGCCGATCTAGGCTGTGCGCATCTTTGCAGCGCTGCGCCCAGCGAAGCGACAGCTCCATGTCGCGCCGCAGGTCAGCCTTTTCGGCTGGCAACGCAGAACATACGTCGAGCACCATCGCGATATCAGAACCAAGGTCTTGCTGAATCTCGACAGCCCACTCAGGCGACAAATCGATGTAGCGACCGTCATACACAGATTTGAACCGGGCAGCCTCTTCAGACACCTTCGGTTGTAGAGAGAAAACTTGAAAACCACCTGAGTCAGTCAAAATATGGCCGTTCCAATCCATAAAAGCGTGCAACCCACCCAAGTCAGCAATAAGTTTCGAACCAGGACGCTCCATCAAGTGATACGTGTTACCCAAAATAATAGGAGGATCGAGACGTTCAATATCGGCCGTGTCTAGCGTTTTGACCGCAGCGCGAGTGCCCACAGGCATAAACACTGGCGTCGCAATTGCGCCCCGAGGCGTCGTGATCTGCCCTGTTCTCGCTTGCCCGTCGCTATGCTCTACTGTCATTGAAATAGTCATACGAGTCGCAATTGTAGCAAGAGTTGCCGACCTTTATTTTGCTTTAACACTATGCATCCAAGAAAGGCACGACGGAACTTGCGCCTCAAGCTGCAACTGTGTGCCGCTATTGTCAATCACATGATCAGCCATAGCTAGGCGAACGTCTCGGCCACATTGCGCTTCAATGCGTTTTTGTGCTTCTGCTTCGTTGAGGCCTCTCGTCACGATAATGCGGTTTTTTGCGATTTCAAGAGGGCAATCAACAACAATCACACCACAGCTACGCTCAAGGTAATGATCGTCAGGTTGCAGCAAAGGCAGTTCTAGAACGACAAGCGAATCGGTTGCCGCCAACGCTTCTAGCTGTGTCTCGATAGCAGAGCGTACCGCAGGATGAACAATCTGCTCTGCTCGCTTAAGCGCGTCACGATCAGAAAAAACAATGCTTCCTAATGCAGCTCGGTCAAGCTCCCCGTTCGCTGCAACAATGTGATCGCCCCACTGTTCGACGAGTGCATCAAAAACAGGTTGTCCTGGCTGTTGCAGCGTTTTCGTAACTGCATCAGCATCAATACGGACCACACCTTGCGTTTCGAGCATGGATGCAAAAGTAGACTTCCCAGAACCAATGCCACCTGTCAAACAAAAAACTTTCATTGCAACTTTCTAGCATAAACGTCTACTAGCTTACTCGACTTTGCTTCTTATGATTCCAGGGTAGTCATCCCCGAGAAATCGGGGATCTTATCCAGCAGAGATTCTCACTTTCGTAGTAATGACGACCTACATGGGCTCGGAATCAACCATCTAGCGAGAAAATCTCTAGACAAGTTGTCGTTGCACTATTTTGGCGTTTACTGCGACACGGCCTGTATCTGCCGCCTTGTTTTGAACCGTGAACTTTGTGATTTTTTCTACGCGAGCATACGCTGTTGGCGAAGATGTGTCGCCCATAACAAACGAGATGGTATACACACCTGTTGCCAGCGAAAGTTTCTCTACCTCAAGAACGAGTTCGTTGTCGCCAGCATCAAAAGCCAGTGTTTTGCCAAGCAGAATCTGACTTGATAGGTTCACCATTTCGGCGCCTTCATGGTCATGAATCAGTACTCTGGCATCGCCTTCGACTGCAAAACCGACGTTGAGCTGTAACCGAATCGCTAGAGCCTCGTCAGCCTCAACGATATTCTCCCCCGATGTCGACGTGACTGTTGCTTTTTTGACTGTTATACAGTGAGATTCGCTGCCTTCGGTTAGATTAAGTTCGCTGTAAGACTCGCCATGGATAGAGCGACGATAGACAAGTGCCGCTTCATGCACATCGCCAGCATAAAGCATATTGCCATGGTCGAGCACGATCGCTCGATCACAAATATCGACAACCTGTTCGGGTGAATGCGTCACAAGCATAAGGGTTTTGCCTTGCTGCTGAAATTGATTAATACGAGCGATACATTTGCGTTGGAACGCCTCGTCACCGACTGCTAGAACCTCGTCGACAAGAAGCACATCAGGCTGCAAATTGATCGCGACAGCAAAACCGAGACGCGCATACATGCCCGAGCTGTAATGCTTTACCTGCGTATGGATAAACTCTTCTAGCTCGGCAAAATCGACGATCTGGTCAAAAATTTTATCAATATCTTCTTTTGAAAAACCTAGAACCGAACCGTTTAGGTAAATGTTTTCTTTTCCTGTCAAATCAGGATGAAACCCTGCCCCGAGTTCAAGCAGCGCAGCTAACGCGCCACGGACTTTCACTGTACCTTTACTTGGTCGAAGCGTTCCAGCAATTGTTTTTAACAATGTGCTTTTCCCAGAACCGTTATGTCCAAGGATCCCTACTGATTCACCGACGGCTACTTCAAAGTTAATATCAGTTAACGCGTTAAATGTTTTAACTTCTGATTTATGTAAACTAATTAGCCGCTCTTTTAGGGTTGAGGCGGGCTCGCTATGTCGTTTAAATGTTTTAAAAACGTCTGTGACTTCTATTGCAACTATTTTGCTCATGCAATGCCGATACGCTGCGTTGCGCCAGATCCTGACACGATCGGCAGCCACCACTCGCTGTTGGCTAGATACCAGTCAACCGTCAACGCAAGCCCTTGTTCAACAGTTACTCGCGGTTTCCACCCAAGATCGGCAGCGATGTGGCTCGCGTCTATCGCATAACGCAAATCATGGCCAGGTCGATCCGCTACGAACTCAACCAGCTCTTTGCGTGGATACTCACCATCGACTGACAGCTGCGTTATAGCACCAGCTTCGATTCGGCTGTCGATTAGGTCACAAAGTTCATAGACAAGTTCAAGGTTAGATTTTTCGTTCGAGCCGCCAACAAGATAGGTTTCGCCGACGTCGCCTCGCTCAAGAGCGCTAAGCAATGCTCGGGCATGGTCATCAACATAGAGCCAGTCACGCACATTTTCGCCTGACCCATAGATGGGGAGTTTTTCTCCAGCGACAGCTTTTGCAATCATCAGAGGAATAAGTTTTTCAGGAAACTGGTATGGCCCATAGTTATTTGAACAGTTCGTGACCACAACTGGCAGGTCAAAAGTCGTCGCCCATGCTCTAGCGAAATGGTCTGATGCTGCTTTGCTTGCTGAGTAAGGCGAATGCGGGTTATAGGCTGTTGCTTCGTTGAAGGTGCCTTCACCAAGTGGCAGCGCACCGAACACTTCATCAGTCGAGACATGGACAAACTTTTTTAGTCCGTCAATGTGACGGGCAGCTTGCAGCAAGTTAAAGGTGCCGCAAACATTAGATTCGAGGAAATCCTTCGGTCCATCAATCGAACGGTCAACATGCGACTCAGCTGCCAAATGCACAATCGCGTCAGGTTGCGCATCAACTATGGCTTCCAACGTGGCAGCTTCATCAGCAAGGTCACATTTCTTAAACTGGTAACGCTCACTGTGCGCGACAGCTTCGACAGATCCAAACGTTGACGCATAACTTACTTTGTCGAGATTTATAACGTGATGACGAGTCTCCCCGATCAAAAGACGTACGAGCGCCGAGCCAATAAATCCGAGACCACCTGTGACAACTATTCGCATAACTGCGACCCTAGTACAGGTTCAACACCCCACCAGGTAAATCAAATTTGAATTACTTTCGCAACTTTACAAGCCAACAATGTCTTTCACTAAAACCATCAGCGTTAATTCATCAACAGGCGAAGCTACAAAACCAAGGTTTTGATAGAAACTAGCAGCTTCTGCATCTTTCGCATGAACAAGAGCGATACGGACTCCAGTGTGTTCTGAAACCTCAATCACTTTTAACAGAAAATGCTTCACCAGAGCAGAGGCAAGGCCCTGTTTTTGAAACGAAACATCGACTGCCAATCGCCCAAGAAGAAGTGCTGGAAGAGGATCTGGCTGATTACGCGCAACTCTATTTGTTGTCAAAGTTCGAGCAATAGCAGCAGCGCTTGAAGCATAAAAAGCAACAACTCGCCCACCTGTTGTCACTACCCATATCCTACTTGAACCGTCTTTCTGATTTTTCAGGGCCCACCTCTGAAGCCATTGATTCAGCACTTCCACGCCACAATCGAATCCAGCAATATCGTGATGGTTTGAAAGCAGTTCAGGCCCTTGATATGCCGTCACTGAGATTCAAGCACAGACGGCTTCGAAAGAAGCGCTTGCAATTTGCCATTTACAACAGGCGGTTCATCAAGAAGCGCTTGCAATGCATCCCACTGATCTGCCTCAACAGCAAAAACTTTGCGATCAGCGAGGTCATTCGCAGCAGCTGCGATTGCGCTAGACACAACATAATCGTTGAGAGACAATCCGCTAGAGGCCACCACTTGACGCACGATAGCATCTTGAGCAGGTGTCACACGCATACTCCAACGCCCTGTTTTAGATGCAGTTTCCATTTCTTCATTGTACACCATAATGACACACAAAGAAAGGGGATTTAGTCTTTGTCGAGGCGCTTTTCTAGAGAATCGACAGCTTGGGTTGTTGCTTGTTGGAGGGATTCAATATGTTTAACAAGTGGTTCTATCTGCCAGTTATTACATTTGAAGACAAGTTTTTTGACAAACGCCGCTGCTGGACGATGCGATGTAGGCTCAGGTCGTTTCAGTGAGTTCAACTCATGCAACGAATCAGCCGAAATGGTATTCGTAGCAGCAGATGAAACTCGTTGCGCCTTGCCAGCTTCTCGCATTGCCAACTCAATCTCGTCACGGCTTAGTAATGGCACAGGCTTTTTCTTCGCAGTTGCAGCTTTCTTCAAACCACTTCGTTTCTGAAAAAGCTTTACTAATGCATCATCGGTTGAGAAAAGCTCGGTTCGTGCGTCTGCCTGGTCGCCAAGCCCGCCAATATCGGCAGCAAAAACCTCTTTCCCAAACAATTTCGCACGCTCTAAAACACCTGAAGACCAAATCTCTCTATATGGCAACACCACAGTATCGGCAGCGATAAGCCACATATCAAACGTCGCGTCGCTAACATATTTTTGATGATAAAAAGCGTTAGGCACAGAATTAACCAAGTGACCTAACCCGTTTGCGTAGTGCAGCAATTCAGGCACATCAACACGAACAGACCCGACGATATGCAACTCGCTTGCGTCAGGATGCGCCGCAGCGAACGCACGAACGGCGCGATCGAAACCCTTATGTTCTTGAATAAACCCGATGCAAACATACACATGCTTTTTCGAGTCCAGCCCCAGCTGTGATCGAGCTTCGGCTTGTGTTAATGATACAGCTGGCGCAAAATTTGCGCCATGGTCGACAACTTCAAAAAGAGTTGATGGCAGCTCTAACCTAGTTGCTAGCTCCTGCGCCTCAGCTTTGGTATGCACCAAAACCTGTGCTGCTGAAGCCATTGTCCGCTTTGCCATAGCCCGCTCTAAAGGGTTTCTTTCAAGCGGACCATACTCTATCTCATGGACACGAAGCTCAAGCGACGTGCGCTTCGTCAACTGATGTAACGCCGTCCACACCCCCACCCGATCGACAGGGTTTGTACATTTTCCAAAAAACAATTCTGGATAGAACTGCACAACGATGCGACTATATTGCGACGCACGTTTCAGAAGTGACAGCGCTCCACGAGTGTCACCTAACGCAATATGATGCTGCGCCGCAGAAGGCAAAGGCGAAAGCACTTCAACGTTTTCACCATCATCGATGCGTTGCGCCACTTCCTGAATTGCATACGCTGCTATGCCGTCTCGATACGGGGCATATGGTGTGACCATCAATGTTTTCGACTGCCTATTTGCCCGTTCTGTCATTTCGCTACCGCCTCTTTCACTCGATTTATCTTTACTGACGACAGCGGAAACCACTGCTCTATCGATGCTTGCATTCTGTCTTCAACCAAATCCCACTGATAATTATCTAGCACATAGCGGCGACCTGGTTCCGCTAGTTTCTCGGCGGATGTCGGATTACTTGCGAGCAGCAGCATAGCTTCTGCAAATTCTTCGATATTACGATAACACACCCCTGCTTGCGACCGATCAACATGCCAACGCACTACATTGCTTTTTGCATTCGCAATAACAGGTGTCCCTGCCAACCACGCTTCCATGATCGAACGAGAGAAGCTTTCCATTGCTGATGGCTGTGCATATGCTAACGCCCCAGCCATCGCAGCGTTGCGATCATCTTCTGGCACGTAACCGATATCAACAACTCTGTGGCTCATGTCATCAGGTACACCCATATCGCCAACGCCAGAGGTTACAAGAAGCAGGTCGCTCGGGCCGGCAGCTACCACGCGACGGAAGGCTTCGGTAAGGTCACCCCAGCCTTTGCCCCATTCACGACGCCCAGCATAAAAAATATAGGACTGTGATATCGAATATTTTTTCCTGAACGCTTCAACGTCATAGGTTGCAGGCACGTCAACGCCAGCGCCGACGACCTGGTTGTTTTGTGGAAGATCAAATATTTTTGCTGCAAGCTCAGCTTCAGGGTCAGTTAAAAACCAGATGCCTTTTGCTTCGTTAATCATCGGTTTGAAAAGTTCAAGATAGGCAGGCGGCTCGTCATGAAGACATGGCATGATAATAGATTTTTCTGGACAGATCTGACTAACAGCAAACGTGGTCCAAAACATATACGGTGCAAAAATTAGACAGCGATAGTCGTCATGGTTTTGTTTAACATAGTCCCACAAGCCACTGCAACGGACACTGTCGTTAACCCAAAGCTGCTGATCGCTAATGGAAACATATTCGCCGTTGAGGATGCGCCCACCGATACGTTCACGATGAGTCCCATCGGTTGTCACTTCTGTTAGAAAACGCCTCACAGAAATATTGTCTTCGATTGCTACACCTTGCGGATACGCGTTTTCCCATGTGTAATGATTTTCAGCGCATGTTGTTAGGATTTCGACGCTATACCCTCGTTTTTGTAACCCTCGCGCCGCTTCAGCAAGCACCGCTTCAGCACCACCTTGACCATATCTCGGAGCAACAAACGCTATTTTTTTCGCTTCAGCTATTTTCACAAACAATATAGTATGTGAACCATTTTGTTGAATGTGCGATAGGCGACTACCACTAAGGAAACACGGGTAGCTTTAATTTTGCAAGACACCTTTAGTTATCTCGCTTATTTTGTGTAGGTCTTTCATTATTGATCGACAACGTTTGCATTAGATAAGGGAGAATACTTCCAGATAAAAAACCAGCAGCCATCAATAAGTTAAACGTGGAAGCAGGTAATCTACTTAACTTGCGAGGAGTGATATATAAGGCGAATGCGATAGAAGTTAAGACCGCAAAAATAACTCCACCCATTAACTTCAAACCCAATTCTTGATAGATACTCCCCATCTATTATAACGTCATTTGTCACGCAAAAATATCGCTATGGCTAACAGACCATAAAGCTACACCATAGAACTTAGCCTTATCCAGATTGACATTCACAAAAAATGTGACTACAATAGTCACATGATAACTTCTCTTCGTGAAAGCAAAGCCAAACTGTCGGAGCTTGTTGAGCTGGCTAATAATGGGCAGGACGTTTTGATCACTGTACATGGCAAAATTAAAGCCAAATTAACAGCTGCTAGTGATACAGAAGAAACAGATATGCAGCAATGGTCCGACGAACTTAAAGCACTTCAGAATCAGTATGCAACAACTCAAGAATCCGCGACGATTGAAGCGCTGTTAGAAGAAAGCAGAGAAGATCGCTTGTGATTTACTGGGATACTTCTGCTCTCTTCAAACTTTATGTCAAAGAACTTGACTCAAAGTATTTTCTCGACCTTGTTGCCTCAAGTGAGCCGCCTATATTCACTTCTTCGATTACAAGCCAAGAAGTGCTTTGTAGTCTCTATCGGAAACAGTCGATCGGCGATCTAAAAAACGGTTCAGCAGAGAGACTCTACAATAGATTTACTCAAGACGTTTCATCTGGACGCATCACGCTGATAACCAACAACTCTCAAGTCATCAGCAAATCTCGAGAACTGGTCACTGCTCTTTATGCTCACGAAGGGGAGGACCCGCTATATCTTCGCAGCCTTGATTTAATTCATTTAGCTTCTGCATTGTCTATCAAGACTAAGAAACTGGTGGCAACTGACAAAAGATTGCGAGAAGCCGCAGCTCGAATGAAACTAGAACTTTTTCCTAAGTAAGAAACTAGTCTTGCTCTTCTTGGCGTAGTTCTTTTTTAGAGAGTTTGCCAATTAAACTTTTGGGAAGTTCGTCACGAAACTCGATAAACGAAGGAATCTCGACTTTCGACAAGCGAGTCTTCAAAAAGTCAAGCAAGTCATCAGCTGAAACACTGTGACCCTCATGCAGCTTAACGAAGGCTTTTGGCGCTTCGCCTCGATATTCATCTTCAACGCCGATCACCGTAGCTTCCTCGACGGCTGCATGCTTATACAAAGCATCCTCAATATGGCGGGGGTAGACGTTATATCCTGAGCATAGAATGATATCTTTCAGCCTGTCGACAATAGAAACAAAACCATCTTCTGCCATCACGCCAACATCGCCTGTACGGAGAAAACCATCGACAAAAACCGCATCAGTAGCAACTGGCTTTTTCCAATAGCCCTTCATCACCTGCGGACCTTTAACACAAAGCTCGCCGCGCTCTCCCTGAGCTACTTCTTTGGTTGGGTCTTCCAAATCCCGCAATGACAAAACCGTTTGTGGCATAGGAAGCCCGATGCATTGATCTTTCGGTGGGCCATCTAACGGATTGCACGAAACAACAGGTGCTGTTTCAGAAAGGCCGTAGCCTTCGACAAGCTTAGACCCTGTAAGTGCCTCAAACTTTTGCTTTGTAGCAAGCGGCAACGGAGCACCGCCCGAGAAACAAAACTTTAGCGACGACATATCGACCGATGTGATCTTTTTATGGTTAATAAAAGCGTTAAACAATGTTGGCACGCCAGGCATACAGGTTGGCTTATTCTTCGAAATGATTTTCAGCGCTTCGTCAATCTCGAATTTAGGGATAAGTACAAGTTCTGCGGCACGCATAATTGCATAGTTCATCACAACAGTCATGCCAAACACGTGAAAAAATGGCAAGATAGCCATCATTACCTGTTTACCATCTTCAAGTTCGGGAGCCCAGCTGTTTACTTGTTGCACATTAATAGAAAGGTTAGAATGTGTTAACATCGCACCTTTGGGAATACCTGTAGTGCCTCCTGTATATTGCAACACCGCGAGATCGTCAACATGTATCTGGGGCTTGTCAAAGCTGGCATCATTATCACGTACATCAGCATCAAAAATCAGTTTGTCAACAACAGCCGACTTTTTCACATCAGCGAGCTCTTTACGTTTAACAATTTTAAACAGTTTACTTTTAACAGTGGGCAAGAGCGAAGCGAAATCGCAGACAATAACTTGCTCTAACGAACCATGCTCTAGCAACGACTCGGCTTTATCAAATAATTTTTTGACGTCAAGCGTAGCCAATAACGACACTTCGCTGTCGACGATCTGCTGCTCTAACTCTTCAACGCTGTAGAGCGGATTGAAGTTGACGACAACAGCCCCCAATTTCATAACAGCATAATAATAGATGACATAACTTGGGCAATTCGGGAAGAACAAGCCAACTTTCGACCCTTGCGTGACGCCTCGCTGCGCCAAACCAGCAGCAACATGGTTAACTTCGGTAGCCACCTGGCTAAAGGTTTTTTTCGCACCAAAAAAGTTAGTGCACGTATTGTCTGGGAAACGTTCAACCGCCTGATCAAGATAGTCACCAAGTGGCTGCGCATCAAACGGCTTGAAAAAATCGTTATTCGATGGGTACGAATCTAGCCAAAGATAGTCGGACTTTTCTGTCTCTGTCATGCGTTAACCTCAAAACTCGCTTGACAAAGCATACCGTTATAGCGAAGAGACCCCACGTTGCGCACCACGGGCTGTTTCTTGGTTTTCTAGGAACCACGCATAGGTTTCTTCTATGCCTTCACGCAAGC
Source organism: Acidimicrobiales bacterium (assembly GCA_020629155.1). Taxonomy (GTDB): domain Bacteria; phylum Actinomycetota; class Acidimicrobiia; order Acidimicrobiales; family SZUA-35; genus JAHDDW01. The sequence continues at coordinate 125,931 of JAHDDW010000009.1, forward strand.
CGCGATTGGCTTTCCAACCTAGTTCGGTGAGCCGTGAAACATCTAAGACTTTTCGTGGCATCCCGTCAGGTTTGGTTGCATCAAAAGCCAGTTCCGCTTCAGGGTAAATGACTGAACCGATCATAGTTGCTAGCTCTCTGATAGAGATGTCTATGCCAGTTCCGACGTTGACATGTTCAGGCGAGCTATAGGTTCGCATAAGATGCAGGCATGCCTCGGCTAGGTCGTCGACATGCAGGAACTCACGCCGCGCTTTCCCACTCCCCCACACAGAAACAGACTGCGCACCCGCTGTTTTTGCTTCATGGAATTTACGTAGCAGCGCAGGCAAAACATGGCTTGACAACAGATCAAAGTTATCATTTGGTCCATAAAGATTAGTAGGCATTACGGTTATAAAGTTTTTGCCGTATTGTTCTCTATAGAACTGGCAAAGTTTTATGCCAGCTATCTTCGCTATTGCATAGCCTTCGTTTGTTGGTTCAAGTGGACCGCTAAGCAACGCTTCTTCAACAATCGGCTGATGTGAACTACGAGGATAAATGCATGAGCTACCAAGATAGAGCAATTTGCGCACATCGTTTTGCCTGCTTGCTTCAACAACAGTAGCGTGAATCATAAGGTTGTCATAAAGAAACTCTGCTTGACGGGTCGCGTTTGCGTATACGCCGCCGACAGTACCAGCCGCAAGAAAAACATACGTCGGTCGGTACTCGGCAAACCAGTTATTCACAGCTGACTGATCGCGCAGATCTACTTCGTTTCGTGACACTGTTAGCAGATTTGTAAAACCCTCTTTTTTCAGTAAGCGCAGCAACGCTGAGCCGACCATACCATTGTGACCAGCGATAAAAATCGGGGCATCAACTGCCATATTTTCTAGCGATATATCTACCATTTTGCTATCGTAGCATTGCGCTACGAACCAGTGGGATTCTTACGGTCTACGCTAGTAGTAGACTGATGCTAGGAACGTTATTGGCGGACAAGGCAGTCTTATATTTTGTCTGTTCTAAAAGGTTCTTTCCAATTAACGCTGCATGCCTCGACAGCAGCGGCGTGTGGTTGCTTTAAATACTCAACCTTCACGATATCGACAATATGTCTGCGCTCAAAATAGTGATGTGGGCTGCGACATTCAGCGAAAAGATCTTCACGCAGAGTTACTAAATCGTTATCAGGCGATGGATTTAGAAACCCATACGCTGCAAATGCCACTGTTAAATCGTGAACAACAGGCGCACGCCCATACAAAGAGGCCCTTTTCATAGCAAGCGCAACACACCCAGCGGCAACATCATCATGATTAACTGCGCCAAGGAAAAGCTGGTCATCGAAAAGCTTAACAAGGGTAAAACAATATCCCTGATCTGGACCTGAAGACCCTAATCCATCGCCAGCAGGCTGCGATTTTACTTCTGCTACCCGATCAGGCGACCACGAGTCATTGCGACGCGGCGGTGAACTATAGGCACGAACACGAGCAGTAGGTGATGTAGGAATAAAATCAGGAGCAGACACACCAAAACTCTATCGCTACAAACTAAAGAAACATCATTTCCTAGTGCTGAGTAGGAGGAGAAATTGTCACTCCCCACGTCATTCCCGGCTGCGACTGGGAATCTGGCCAAGGAGATCCCCAATCAAGTTGGGGATGACGTGATCGAGTTGGGGATGACGTGATCGAGTTGGGGATGACGTGATCGAGTTGGGGATGAATAAACCATCTAGTAGTAATGGCATTTTTGAAGACAACGTAGAACTCTAAAGAGCCAGCAGAACCTCTACAGCTTAGCGATTACGGCATCAGCTATTTGCGTAGTCGAGCCTTGTTCGCTCGCACAGTCATGGCAAGCCTGTTTTATTTTTGATGCAGCCTGATCAAAACCTAAGAAATCTAGCATCATCGCACCAGAAATAATAGCAGCGATAGGGTTAGCTTTCGATTGTCCAGCAATATCTGGAGCAGAACCATGCACCGGCTCAAACATTGACGGACTTGTGCGTGGAGGGTTCAAGTTAGCTGACGCAGCCAACCCAACGCCACCAGAAACAGCACCGCCCAGATCGGTTAGGATGTCACCGAATAGGTTGTCTGTAACGATCACATCATAACGCGCCGGGTCTTCAACAAAATAAATACAGGCTGCATCGACATGGTTATAATCTGTTACCACTTCTGGGTATTGCGTAGCAAGTTCATCAAACGTGCGTTGCCAAAGGTCACCAGCGAAAGACAACACATTTGTTTTGTGCACCAGCGTGAGATGTTTACGACGTTTCATTGCTGTCTCGAATGCGTAACGGATACACCGTTCAACACCCATCCGTGTATTAACCGAACCTTGGGTAGCGATCTCAGACGGTGTCCCTTTACGCAACACACCGCCCTCGCCAGCGTATGCTCCTTCAGTATTTTCACGAATCACAACAAAGTTATGATCGGCTGCAACAAACGGGCGTTCATTAATATAGAGGTCAAGTTCAAAACGCATTTTTAGCAACAAACCACGTTCGATAACACCAGGGGTGACACGAGGGTCGCCGACAGCACCAAGGTAGATAGCGTCAAATGCTCGCCATTCTTCAAGAATTTCATCTGGCAAAATAGTTTCGTCTTCGAGGTATCGAGCACCACCCAAGTTAAAGCTCTTTGTTTGCAGCGAAATACCTGCAGCGCTAATGACTCGCAAACCTTCAGCAATAACCTCAGGACCAATGCCGTCACCGCCAACTACTGCTACTTTATTGCCTTCTTGCGTCATATTTCTCACTCCTTGTGAACCTTACAGATAGACAGGCTATCTTTCAGTCACCGCTTTCTGTCAAAAATATGCTTGCTATATGGTTTATTCCAAGTCCTCTTTCTCAATTAAACACGCATCATTCCCAGCCACCACCACGTCATTCCCAGCCACCACCACGTCATTCCCAGCCACCACCACGTCATTCCCAGCCACCACCACGTCATTCCCAGCCACCACCACGTCATTCCCAGCC
>JAHDDW010000041.1 GCA_020629155.1 Acidimicrobiales bacterium
TCTGCTGACTCAGATCGTCGCAACTCATGCGCTGTCTGTTCCGAACCTCGTGGGCCATACTGCCACGGCAGTCATGGTAACACTAAGCATTGCTGGGTAAAAAGCGTACGCGTAGAAGTCCCAGGGAAATGGCAACTTGACGGCTTATAAAGGCTTCAGCATGGATTTGTATCTTAACTCCACGCCTTGTGTATAGGCCTTCCAACCTTCTGGAGGGCCGGCTGGCATGAGTAAGAAGGCTGGGTCATCGCAGTCGAACGATTTAATCCAGATCTGGCGTTCTTTCTCGCTCATTAGAGGATTTTCTGAGTTTAATAGTGTGTACTGGAGTTGGTGAATGTCTTCTAAGTCAGCTATTTCCCACTGTAACCCAATGGCATTTGGGGCTTTATTCGCCAGAGCCTCAGCCAGAGAATAGGCTGTAGTGAAGTGTTCAATCGCCGTGTGTTTTTCAGTTGTTGGCTTTAGTAAGCTAATGCAGCCTAAGGCTCGTGATGCGAAAAGTGCCCTTTTTAAATCAAACCACGGTTTTGCCTCTCTAAACGTTTTTAGTACCCAAGCAAACTCTTTTTCGGCGGTTGCTAAATCACCTGTCGTCAAAGCAAAGACACCTGCTTGCTCACGCAGACGAGCCGCTTGTTTTTGCATTCGTCGTTTTTCGTAGTCACTTATCATTGGGTCAACGACTTGCGTGATAGACAATGCCTCATCTAATTGTTTTTTTGCCTCGGTGTAGTTTCCGTTTAAAAGATTAAATCGTAGTAGCCCGATTAATTGAATCCGATGTCTCGCATCTCCTATCGAGCTTGTATTGCGATACTGTTGGTATTCTTCAACCAACGCTTGTTCAAAGGGGAAGGAGGTTTGATAGTCTCGTTCAATAATGATCAAACTTGCTGTAATGCGTCGAGTGATATTAGCTAATGGAATAAAACTGTCTACGGTTGGGTCTGCCTTGTAGGCTGCGTGTAGTAGGTTGTAGGCTTCTTCTATGTGCGATAGTGATTTGGGCAAATCACCAATGTGCAGTTGTGTTGGTAGAAAGTACAGCTGCGCCAAATGCATATGAGATTCACCGAGCATACGCATAATGCGAGCGTTGTCGGGTTGTTGAGAATGTATCTTCTCTAACTGTTGCAACGTAACTTCAGAGGTTGCAAGCCTGGCGTGTAACGAGCCTTGTACCTCGGTGAATTTTGCATCCAAACCTTCCCTTAGTTCCTTGGCTAGCTGAAGGGCGGCTTCTACTTGCTGTTCCTGTGCAGCGGCTAATAAAAGTGTTTGATTATGCCTTTGCCACAATACAAAGGCTGATACGATTGCAACTAAGCATATTGCGATAGCTGAGCTGGCTATTTTGTGTCGATGAAGCCACTTAGAAATTACATATACACCACTGCCTTGCATTGCGGAGACAGGTTCCTTTCTTTTCCATCTTAGTAAATCAGCTGAAAAGTCTGCTGCTGATTGATACCGCTGTTCTGCTAGCGGGTGTGTTGCTTTATTGATGATAGATGCTAGTTCGCGCGACGGTGCCTCGTTAAACTTTAGGTTTGCGGAATAACGATGGGAGAGTGTGTGTTTTAAAACCAAACCCATGCTGTAAACGTCGTCAGTGATTGTCGGTGATGATCCTTCTAGTCGCTGTGGGCTTGCGTATTTTGGAGTGAGGCCAGAAAACTTACCCAACGTTTCCGATTCACGTTCTAGACGTGATATTCCGAAATCCAATAGTTTAGGCTGACTAACTTCGGTAATCAGTATGTTTTCGGGTTTAATATCGCAATGCAAGACGCCTTGTTGATGGACTTTATGCAGTGCATCGAGCAACGACGTTATGACATCGACAATGTCACCGAGTGAGGTAGATGCTTTGGCGGCAAAAGTGTCCAGTGTTTCCCCATCCACGTACTCCATAACCAGGTAACTATCAGTGCTGTTGGGAATCTCGCCCGCATCGATAATTCTTGTGATGGCCGGATGATTCAGTCGTGCCAGCGTTTGCCGCTCTCGATGGAAAAATTCGCTCTTTAATCCCTTTGCTGCACTGACTTTAACGGCTACCGTTTGTTCGTACGCACCGTCGTCCCGACACGCTTTGTACACGTGCCCCATGCCACCGAACCCAACAAGACTCAGCAATTTCCACGGCCCAAGTCGCTGACCTGAATAGTCGACTTTAGCCAGTTGCAGGCTGTCAATATCGATCGTCGTTTCCAGAAAGGTTCCGGACTGCTCATGTGCCGTAATAAGAGACGCTACTTCATTAAGTAGCGTTTCGTTTTCACCGCATTGTTCAATAAGCCAGGCGTACCTCTTTTCTTCGGAAATCGCGATCGCACGGTAAACCAGCGAATCTATTTCATCCTGAGTGGAATTGTGTAGCTGTTTAGATCCTGACACGACGTTTCTGTTCAATCACCGCTTTGTTCTTCCACACTGTCGCAGGCTTGAAACCGCAAACCCTGAAACGGTGTTACGTTAGTTCTCTCGTACAGACCGCTTCCAGCGTATTCTTCTCTTACCAAAAATTTCCTGACGATGCAATGATAGCCACTGGGGTCGTCGTAAGTCACGTAGCCTAAACGAGATCTTGACAAAATAGCGCCTAATGAGTTTCTATGAATATCCCAGTTGGGATATAGCATCCAGGCAGACTTCAAAGTAATACCCGTATTGGCATGCCGTGTTCGAAGCAAGTCGATTGCGTAGTCCACATCGCCTGGCTGGTACTTATCTAATGCCGGGTAGCTATCCAGGCGCTCGTCGATGTAGGCTGCGAAGGCGTTTACGTGGAAGTCACTCAAATTACCCTTGTCACGTTCCGCTAGCGCCGTATTCATGATGACCCGATAACTGGGTGGACCATCCGTCCAGCGAATGAAGCCATTGGTAATATCCATTTGTTTGTAATTTGGAATCGCTAGGTTGTACCACTCAGTGCTGACGGCTATCGCTTCAGCTTCGGCTTTATCTGCCGCAGCCTTGGCAACTGCGGCTTGTTCGGCTTGTAGTCGTTGTTCTTCTTGCATTTGGGCCGTGCGCTCAGCGAGCGCTTGCTGGCGTTTATCAAAATCGGCAGCGGCCTGACGCCGGACAGTGGTCGCGCGAAATCGTGTGTAGGTGTTCTGAATGTTTCTACCTTGGTTCCATAGCCGATTTGCTTCTTCTCTTTGCGACTGCGTTGAGCCTGGTTGGCGCAGTGCGTTGTATAGATCGTTGGTAACCGATTGAACGATGCGCGTGTGCTGTTCAGCGGTCTCGATAGAGATGTGGTTTAAGAATTCTCCATCAGTCATGACTGAGCCATTTAATAAGTCACGCAGTCGATTACTCAGGTTTTTTAGATTTTCAGACGCCTCGGTGGCGGCAAGTTGTTTTTTCTTTAAACGCTGTTTTTCCAAATGGGAGATTAGGTCTGAACGCATAACACGTTGTGTTTGCGTGAGTGTATTTAAGCGATAGTAAGCTTGGTTTCCATCTCGCGTGCTTCTCATCGTGCTCGGCAGATTGTTATACAACTGGGTGGCGTCGGATAGGGCATCGCTAATAGACTGAAAAAACGATTCAGCCTCTTCAATTGTCGCTTCGGGTAAAAAGCCGTTTCGGGTATATATGGCGTTTTCGAGCTTTTGATCAAGGTCATCGAGTTGCGCATTGAGAGCGGCCAACTCGAGAGTTGATTCGGGTGAAATTGCGACGTCCGGCGATGAGCTTTCTGAGAGAACCTCAGTCCCGATGCTGAAATTTTCATAGGCCGTTTTGATGGCTTTGTGAGTGTTCAACAACTGCTGCACACGTTGGGTTGACTGCTGACCTTCCTCAGAGTTTCGTGCTGAGCTTGTCAAACCGTTCACTGCGTTAACAGCACGGTTTACCGCACGGGTGTAATCGTTTAAATATTTTCCAGCCTGTGATTTAGTTACGCCAGCGCTAAATTGTGTGCCATCAAATACCGTGCTATCCGGTTGCAGGATTTGCTGATTAATCGCTTCAGATAACTTGCTGCGTTCGTAGTCGCTCATCTGAGCGGTAGAGGGAGCCGAAACCATGAAAGCTAGCACAAGGGCTAGCAACGGCATCCATGCACCGATTTGGGTGCAAGTACGTCTTGGGGCGCTGCCATAGAGAAATTGGCCGGTTCGAATTCTATTCATCTTTTAGAGCCTTCTAGCTTTACGACAACGGGGGGCATTTGTTGCTGGCTATATATGAAGGCAGGGTTTTACTCAAAAGTGGCTCAACTAATTTATTTAATTTTTTTTGAGCTCTTTTTTAGCTCCCTCAGGCCTGTACTTATCAGGCAGCAAGGCGTTTGTTGCCATGATTTCAGTCTTATTCGAGGAGAGTTTCGATGGTAAAAAATAAATTAATCTGGGCAGCGGTGGCTTTATTGGTGACTTTGGGATACACAAGTGTGGGTACTGCCGCTGAGTTTAAGATCAAAAAACACTCGGTAGTTTTCAATGGTAATAAGTATTTTCGTGACAACGCTTACGCAATAGATATTGCAAGCTATGGGGTAAAACATGATCCTCTCGGATCCAAAGCGAGGCTAGAGGAGACCAATAAAATCCGTAGAGAACACTTGATAGGCAATGTCGATGTTAATGGTCCATTTGATGTTGACTGGGTTTCTACCTCTTCTGTAGATCTGGGATCAGTCGTACGCTTTGGAAGCAACGGTGGAAAAGTCTCGGTGGGGCGCAATGAAGCAAAAGCCGCGAACTTAAAATTGATTAGCCTGGAGATTCCTGAGGGTAAGTTGAAGCGTATCCTCAACGGTTCTGCGGGTGGGGCATTGAAAGCATTACGTGATGAGGGTAAGGATGGCCGAGTAGTCTCTGAGGTGTGGATCGTGGTGGAAGGTGCTCTGGCTGAGAAAGTTGAACACGGCGCTGAATTAATTGCGCAATCTGGCTCTGACTTGAAAGTCACATTCAAAATGGCGGGAACCAATACCACAGTCATTACGTTTGGAGAGGGTGATGTGTTTGCCTATCGTATGCACAAAGTGAAGAAGTGGACTAAGGGAAAAGAAAAGATTGAAGAGCTGGAAAGCGACTATAAGGGCGCTAGTTAAAAACAGTAACCCGTAACCTGCCTTGCGTGCATGGTGTAGTGTTTTGTGGAAATAAACACTAACAAAATTTAGGGACTTTCTATGTTAAAAAGTTACCGAGCCGGTACTAACAAAACACAATTTTTGTTTTGTGTTTTTGGCTTAGTGTGTTGTCTTCTACCCATGCACGCCGACTCAACGCCCATACAAGCGGATTCACAGTCGGTGAAACTAAGCGATCCGAATTTCTGTCCCATCCCTGTGCCTACAGACGCTAAGTTGTGGGATGGCCAAATACCCTCGTGGAAAAGTGGACGGCCATTGGTAAAGGTGGTCTTAGATGGTGATGCGGTTTGTAACGATGGATCACCTGCGGCGATGTTTGTGCGTCCAGCACCAAACGTGTTGCCTAATGGTGACGATAACCCACACAAGGGTATGTATCACATTCACTTGAAAGGGGGTGGTTCGTGTCGAACGTTTTTAGATTGTCAGCAGCGCTATTGCACAACTGGCGGAGCAAGGTTAGATAAACCGGGTTTAATGAGCTCAAAGGGCTGGGCATCTCACATTCAGGGAGAAGGTTTATTTGCAGAACACCGCAGCAATCGGTTTGCTTGGGCAAATCAGGTTTTGGTCGGTT
>JAHDDW010000042.1 GCA_020629155.1 Acidimicrobiales bacterium
AGGCATAAACCCACCCTACCAACACCGCTAACAATAACAAAACACTACACTAGTTCTGTTTGTGAGAGTTCAGAAAGTAGCGTGTCGTATAGGTTTGGGTGTTTCGTGATGGAGTCTTGGAGTTGTTCAATCGTTTGAGGTGTCGAACGATTGAACATTGGTAGTAATTTTTGTGGATGGCTCTCAATTATTCTGCCTGTGGTTTCGATTGCGTTGATCGCTGTCGGGCTTGAGAGTTTGCTTCGTTTCCGAGCTACGATACTTTTGGCTGTTTTCGTAGCTTTCGAGGCGTTCATACCTGATTCGATCAGCTCTTCTGTTATGGCAGCTGTTCGGTATCCATCGACTTTAAAGACGCCCTGTTCACCTGGCAAATTGACGTTTTCGAATACTTCTGTGGTGCCTATGAATGTCCCTGAGGTTTCTAGTGCCTCGTAGCTTTCATCGGTGAAACTGACCGGCGTTACGATGATCTCTATCAGCTCATCTTCAGACCTTTTTGTAGCCCCGAAAGAGCGAAGCGATTGGGCTGCTTTTCTAACGTCGCCGATAGCGAACGCTGGGACGAGAACAACGTTCAGTAACGCTTCTCCGGTAGCGCCAGCTCTGAATGCGAGGACGGTATCTGCGATATCTAATGCCAAGAGAACGGACGGCAGAATAATTGGGCCGGTGAAGACCATGGAGGCTGCGGCGATACTTAGGGAGAGGAACGCTATTATTGTTCGTTGGTCGATAGGGTCTTTGTCGTAGTCGTATTTTGCTAAGAATGCAGCGTTGTCTCTGAATTGGTACGGCAGGTTGTCGTCGTTTTTGATGTTCTTAAATCCATCAGATCCTTCGAGTGAAGCGCAATTCGATGTTTTTGTAGCCTGTGGGCACTCTGTGTTTCTGGCGAGGCCGTAGGTTGCTAGTTGGGTGCCGAAGACCTGGAGGTTCGAGTAGTCGATTGCGTATACGTGGTCATTTGGGTAATAGGTTCGAGGGTCGCCTTGAAAGCCTAGGGTCGGTTTCGGTTCGGTCGTAAAAATGTTTGGGTTAACCGATTTCGGTACGCCTGGCAGGAGTTGGTTGTTTGCGAAGTTTTGGTTTATATCTGCCAAAGCCACTGCTCTGACCAGTTCTGGATCCGAAAGGAAATCGTCCACTACCTCGGCTATCCGCTCCTCTGCTAGATCTTGTGTGGTGCTAATCAGCTGCAGCGAGTCTGGTTTGTCACTTCTGCCATCCGCTAGGTCTTGCCATGCGTATAGATGCAGCGAACTTACAAACGGGGCGGGCGTTCTAGGTGAGTCTAGAGATCCGACGGTTACGGTGTCGTTTTCCCCACCAGCTACCTCGTTAGACCGTTTTAGAAGTTCGTCGTAAACATCAAGGAAATTGAGCCATGTTTTTAAAGTTTCGCCATTGTTATCGGTTACCCAATCCGGGTACAGATCTACGCCGTTTTGTTCGATATATGTGTTGAGTTCTGCAGCTTGAAGAACACCTAGAATAGTTTGAGCTTGTTGATACTCTAATTGGCTGTTGTCTCGGAATATTTCAGACGGGATTTCGCCTGTCTCCGAGACTTGGTAACGGTTCCGCAGTCTACTGATAACACGTTCTCGATTATCGAGATCTGACTCGATGCTGACGAGTTTGACTGCTTGACCAGTGGTAAGACCAGCTGCTTCTAGCTCCAGTATGCGTCCGACGGTTTGTTCGTTGAAGTTACCTAGGAGTTCGATTTGTTGAAGCACCGTTTGGTTGTAGCCATTTACAGATATTTCTACGTCGATATTGACTAATGCTGTAGCTTCAGATGCTGTCACGTCTGCAGGAAAGAAGTCAATGTCAACAGTTATTGCGTTGTAGATTTTCCGTAGGGCGCCTCTGAGTTTTCTTCCTTCGGCGCCATCGATGGCACACGTCTCTGAAAGATGCTTGAGAATGTTAGCTCGGTCGCTGAACTCGTCGGGGTTGTAGTCGACAAGCCGTTCCAGAACAAGTTCCGCTTCGGCACCAGTTCGTTCGTGGTCCACTAGATCAAAAGCTGCTGCTCGAATCACTCGTGAACTTACCCCGTTGCTCCCTAACCCAAATCTTTGTCGTGTTGATATGCCGGGGCACAATCTGGTCTTAAGTTCTAATGGTAAATCGACCTCGTCTGAGAGCCATGTTAGAAATTTCTTGTCATCAGCTAGGAGGTCGAGCCATTCTCCACGCGAGACCATTGGCTGAACTGAGACTCGGTTATTGCCAAAGTCAATTTCTTCGCCAGATCCATACACTTGTGCGTGGAAACGTCCGTCGGTGGGCTCGTTGCTGTTTTTGAAGCTAAACGAAATACTTCTCGTTTCGCCGCTGCCGAGCGGTTCAAGCATTTCACAAGTGATCTTAATCTCTCGTGGTTGATTCTTCGGGGCCTCTCCCGTTCCATCCCAATATGGTCTCTTCGCTTCTTCAGTCATTGGCCCAGCGTTAATCTTCCCGGCGCTCGGCGCTGGGCAGATCAAATTCTCTTTTGCTAACTCATCTAAGTCGACAACAGCGGAGTCTTCGATAAACAGCTCTAGGACGACTGTCTCTGCCTGGTTAGGTCCTTGGTTAGAAACAAGAATTTCAGTAAAGTTAGTCGAGCCTCCAGAAATTTCTAAGTCAGTTCTTGACGCTTCGTTACGGACCGATAAATCGACTTTCGGGAAGCTATCTGTGGTAGTCGGATAGAAGGTTTGGGCGTCTTTAGACTCCTGACACTTTCGGGCTGTTACTGAATCCCCGAGCCGTAGAACATCGTCTGATTGTTTGGCGTTTACGTGCAAGCACCTACCGCTGAACTCAACGATTCGGTCGCCGACGTGTGAAAGCAACAACTCCTGGTTTTCGGGGTCACATTCTACTTCTTCGAAAGCGATGATCGGATCGCTACCTGGCACAGCGAGACAGGTACCGGTGAGCACAGAACGAAGAAGGTACTTGTCGCCAACTGGGATTTCTTCGAAGTAGGTCGTTGACGACTCCAGGTCGGGATTGTCAGATCCTGCACAAACCTGGGTTCTTGCGACAGCTCCTGGCTCGATTCCTATACAAAGACGGGTTCCCTTGACAAGCAGTTCATACCGGTTGAAATTTTCGCCTCCCTGATCGTCCTCATTCGTGGTACAAGTTTCATTGCGGAGGATCACTCGATCGGGTTGGATTGAGTCGATACCGTCGCCTTGTTGTGCGTGGCGTGCACGTAGTTTGACGACGCCTTCGAATGTTTCGGTTCCGACGTTAAACGGCTTCGATTTAACTGCGTTGGGAAGGTCGCCTGTGGGTTCGCTTTCCATGACGACATCGCCGTTTTCATTGAGACCTTCGAGGTACCACTGCTCATTCGCCTGGTCTTGCTGGTCGTCGTCTCCGTGTAAGTCGTCACGAGAAATCAGTATGATTTCGTAGTCTCCGTTCAGCTCGTCGACATCGACTGTTTGTGTTTCTTCTTTTCGGGTGCGTTCTTCACGAACGTCACTGGTCCCCACCTTGGGCGATAACAAACGGCCTAGCTCGGTCAGGTCAACGGTGGTGCAAGCTGGCGCTATTTCGACGGCTGCGGCTTTGTCGGGGTTGATCGGGATCGACGCTAGTGAGACCGCTACGAAAACAAGGCTGAGGGTAACGACACTCGAAGTGCGTCGTGTCCGTCGACCGATGAGTTTGTTTAGGGCGTGACGAACTAGAACAGCGACATGTCGAAGAGACATTTTGGTTCGGGTTTCCTTTTTTCGATCAAACAGTCAACAACGTGTGTTGACGGCGGCGGGATTCAACGAAAATACGGGTATTGCTTACACAAGTTTGGTGTCGGCGGGCGGGTACCTCGAACAATTTTCGCAGTCGAGGCGTTGACGATGGAGAACGTCTTGATGTGACATTCGAGAAATTAGCAGTTGTGGTTACTGATTGAAAGCAAAAGGCCAATCTTAGGGGCAGGCAAAAACACCTAACCATTGCTCCGAACAGACAAAAGCTTAAATTTGTTCTTGGATGGTCGGGCTGAGTTGTGGAACCTGAGGTGTAATGCGGCTCAGGTTCCACCGCCAAAAATGCTATCCGAACCGCCATGTCTTACACGTGGGTTCAGACGGCTCGAACGACATACTTGGTCGTTCGAGCCGTCGTTGTTATTCTGAGAAGTGTTCGACGAGTATCACCCATTCGATCAGCCATAGATCGCCAATTACTGTGAGCGTTCGCTGATAGAGGTCTTGGCGAGGTAGGTTTCTCAGTTCGGCCACTCCCCGGTATCGGTCGTGGTGACCGTTGAGGTAGCTTACTCTAGGGCGTCGCTGCTGTTGGTTTGAAATTGGTTGAGGTTGCGTTGTTGTTTCTCGTGCTCGGTGTACATAGAGAGATTCGTTTCAAAAATTGGATTCGGTTCATAAAGGCCAGGCAACGAGAACCGAGAAACATTGGTGGTTTCTTCGGTCGTCGCTGCCTGACCAAGAGTTGCTGTTAGTCGATGAAATATGCTGCTATTTGTTGCCAGTCGACCCGCCAGAGACTACCAGTATCAGCTAACATATTCAGCCAGGGTTGGGTGATCCGGTTCGGCGGCTCGTGATGCAAGATGCTGTGTTTTTCTTTAACCCACCGCTCAATCGAAGCTGCTGCTTCGCCGACTGTTTCCGTGTCGTCGATTCTGGTGAGTGTTTGACGATACAAGTCCTCATCAGACGACAAATGCAGAGCTACGACGCACGTCTCCCTGTTCACCCAACCGTTGTAGGATTCCTGATCGATGATTTCTTTTGCTAGCGCTACGGCGTAGGGTTCTTTGTCTTCCAGCAGGTTCAACTGGTGGAGGTAGGTTTGTTTGCCTTTTTCGTTGTACATGGCTTTGATCCCTTTGGTTCAGGACCCCCTCGTGTTTTTGGGGGTCGAGGCTGTGCCTCGATTTCCATGCCCGCGACAAGCTGCGGCGGTGTAGACCTGTCAACGAACCAACCACGATGCAGCCCTTATTTGGCTGTGGTTGGGTTTTTCCGGACCTCACCAAACCCCAATTCCACAAGCTCCAGCACTCGACAGAATCGGCGTTACCTGCCGAACTTGCTTAGTGTCGGGGTTTTGTGAATGCTGGAGGAAAAACCAGCTCGAAGAGCTGTTCTTTACAGGTCGTAGCCGCCGTGACACACCACCACAGCCAAATTCCCGCCGCTTAGTCTTGACACGTTGCAACGGTCAGGCCGTTGTTGTCTAGTCTTTGTTTAGTTGATTTGTGTTAACGCCCAGAGAACAAGTACAGCGAATCCGATTGTGGCTGCGAACATTGCGATGATTGCTGCGACGAATAAGACCCACACCGCAACAGCCAACACGATAGGTCCGACGGTTACCGCTGCTGCGATGGAGAACCCGACGATAGCTTTGTGCTCGTTTTCGTTCGCCTGGTTGAAGCCTTTCGTCATCAGACACAGCACCACTCCAGCAAGCAACGTTGCGCAGGTGTAGGTGAATCCTGCTGCCGGGTATCCGAGCCAATCAACAACCCAGCTCACCAGATTGGTTGCGTCATCAGCCCTGGTTCGGTTAAAAATGAGGGTGGCTGCCGCACAACCTGTTAGTGCTGTGCGGCTCGCCATCATGACTCGACGAT
>JAHDDW010000020.1 GCA_020629155.1 Acidimicrobiales bacterium
AGGAACCCAGAAAACAAAACCCAGAAAACGGCAAAACCCCATTGACACGTTCCGGTTTTCCAAATCTTGAAACACCTCAAATCCATATATTTGTATAGATTCAAGTATTTCTTCTGCTTCTTCTACCGAAAGCAAACTAAAACTGCCGTCTGAATACTTCTTGCTATCTCTCATCTCTCTAACCACCTCAGGCACGCTACTTTCCACCACAACACCATCTTAGGGGGTCAAGTAAGCAAACAGAGATTTTTTACGTTAACGGAACCTCAAACGAAACACCCAAAAATCCTACTTTGCGGCACATGACAACAACCCGAGAACAGCGCCCAAATGAACAGACTCTTACAATCGCTGTAGAAAACCTACAACGGCGGTAAGAAAAACGGAATGGGGGTTCCCGTATTAAATGGACAGGACGCAACAGTTCACAGTTATATTCCCTGTTCACAGCGCTGTCGCAGTTGATGAACACCCAGCCTAAACTACTGCAAGAGAAAGCCTCTATTCATTATTGTCGTTGTAAATAGTTTTCGTAAAGCTCATCAGCTATGGGAACGTTTTCCTTATATCACTTTTCCATTGACCTTTTTGTTACCTCCCAGAAGTAGCAGACAATTTCTTTCAGGGGTAAATGTGAATAAAACCCGTATAGTTTCACTTCTCAACTCTTTCTTATTGCTAAATTGCGAGCCTTAATTTAATCGACAAGAGGTCTCCCTGAACTGGGTTCTGTCGATTGCTATCGTAAAATCTGGGCTGATACTGTCTAATAAGCTTTGCAAAAAATAACGAAAGTAAGTAAAGCCACAGCGATACGCCATCTTGTGGCGTTACGCTACGTCGTGAAGCAGGGCGAGGGTGGCCGCAGTGTTCGATACAGAATCAATAAAGAACTTCTATAGTTCGATTATCTACTGTTTTTCGTCTTGTATACTTTTTATAACGCATGCAGCTAGAAAAGTCGCAACAGCTATAGCTATCCATGATGCTGCGAACATGGAAACATTTTTTAGAATGAAACCAAATGCAACAAGCAGTATGATGGCTGCGATGTTAGCGAGCAGGCTAACCATTGATATCGCTCCAGCTCTTACTTCTGAAGAAAGATGTTTGTTGAGTTTTTCGGCGAAAGCGATCGAAAAAATAAAAGAAATGATAAGCAGCACGACAATTGCAATTGTGACTAAATAAAGGTTTGTGAAAAGCAGAAGAAAAGAGGCAACTGCTGCTGTGCAACCTAAGAAAACGAGTCTTGTGTTGTTCATTCGGTCGCCGAAATGTCCAGCTACCCAACGTGACGACTCTCCCATCGAGCCTAGGATGGCGATAAGAGCTAAGGATGAAGTAAGGGGTAGCCACCATAGCTGAGCATATTCAGAGATAAGTCGCATTAACGTGTATGAAAGAACAAGAACGGCTAGTAGAATGTAAAGTTGCGGCTGTCGTATGGCCTCATCAATAGTCTGTTTCGTTTGTGAAAAGAGAGAAGCTTCTTCTTTCTTGTGGAGCTTAGGTTCTTGCAGGAAAAATAATGCTACTATTCCAAGAACGACCGCTGGTATGGAGCAATAGAAGACAGCCTCTATCGGCAGGAAAAGAATGATGCCGCTGGCTAATAAAGAGCCTAAAGTCAAACTCACGCCTTCGCAAATATTCTGAATGCCATAGTATTTTGTGAAGTTGGCGTCACTATTCTCCATTTCCAAAACAGTGTCATAGACAATGGCTTGTTTAGTTCCGCTAGTCATCGCTCCGTAGATTCCCCAAAAGGTTAGAACTATCATAAAGTGCATTGGCGTCGTGCTTAACGCGCCTCCAGTGGTTGCTAAAAGTAATGAAAAGAGTGCAACAAGAGCGGTTCCTTTGCGGCTCCATTTGTCAGCGAGTATGCCTGATGGAACTTCCAAAACCATATTTATCGCATACATATAGGCAATAGCGACACCGATTGAGGCGTCAAACCCTAGTTCGTCCATAAACACTTTTTCAAGTGCGTACCAGAACACCGATCGTTCCAGAAATGTAGAAATGTAGAGTGGCAGTAAACGGCGATGGACAAGGTTCATTAGGCAACTCTAGCTACAGTGGCAGGTAATTTAGGTTCAGGTCGATGTAAAGTGGTGCTGCCTTCCGTTGGTTAAAGAGCAAATCGAAGAGGCCTCTAAATCTTCTTTAAATGCTCAGTGAATCTGTGGATCTCTTTTTGTAAGCTGTGGTCAGGTTTCTCTAACGAAAGCGCACGATGTCTCACTTTCTCTATCCTCCGCAAGCTGATGTTGACCGTCTGGTGGCTGCCGCATTGGCTGAAGATGTAACACCGCTTGGCGATCTTTCTTCTTCTGTTCTGACTCAGGGTTCGCAGGCGACGATAACGATGGTTGCAAGAGAGGCAGGCGTGTTGGCCGGGGCGCTTTGCGTCGATCGTACGATGCATTTTGTGGACCCTGCTGTGAATGTTGACTGGCACGTCGGCGAAGGGGCTGTGTTGGCCGAAGGTAGTGTCATGGCCACATTCTCTGGATCGTATGCTTCGCTGTTAACAGCCGAGCGCACGGCACTAAACTTTGTTAGTCATCTGTCGGGCATCGCAACGATGGCAGCAAAATGGGTTGATCTTGCTGGCGGTCGGGTGACTGTGTGGGATACTCGCAAAACATTGCCTGGGTATCGTTCGCTGCAAAAAGCTGCGATACGTGCAGGAGGTGCAAAAAATCATCGTGGGAATCTTTCTGACTGGATCATGTTGAAAGATAACCATTTGGCGACTATGTCGGTTGCTGATGGGGTAGCGAAAGCTAGATCGTTGTGGCCTGGGCGAACAATTCATGTTGAAGCTGACACGCAAGAAATGGCTTTGGAGGCGATAAAAGCTGGGGCAAATATTATTCTGCTCGATAACTTCACGCCGGCGGCGCTAACTGAGGTCGTAAAAGAAAGTAAAGCGTATGCATCAGCGAACAACTTTGCGATGCCATTGTTGGAAGCTTCTGGAGGGATTACGTTCGACACGCTCGACGCGTATGCCGACACAGGCGTTGACCTTGTTTCATCTGGGTCGCTCACAAACTCGGTGACAGCGCTCGACATCGGTTTTGATATGTAAATTCAAGCTATTTGGTTTGTTTGTGGTATTTTAAAGTATTTTAAGTTGCAAATTGCATTTAATTGCCCTAATGTGTCTTTATGAACATTATAGGAACAAGTCATCAAGTCATATCCGAATATAATGCTGACGCCAAAGTTATCTTTGATACGCTCAATGAGGAGTTAGTGGCCCTCATTCAACAAAGCTTTCAGGTAACCTACGAAGGGCCTGACGCTGAGAAATTTAATGCCGAACTGCTGACGCTAGTCAGTCGAGCTGCTAGTGAAATTAACAATGAAGTTGCACGGTTCGTCTCGGCGCTTAATCAGGTCACTACAAACATTTCTCGTTCACTAGGGGCGGGTGAATCTTCGATTGTGTATTCACCCCCAGCGATGGATCTTCCAGCGCCGCCTGCGGTCGCTGCCGATGATTATAAAATAGATATCGCTCGATTTGAGCAAATGGTTGCGCAAGTTATTCCTCAACATAAAGAAGCGATGGTGATGTTGTTGCATAAAAATGTTGAGCGGTTCAATCAAATTCCTCAAGCGACGGTGCAAACACGTGGCTGGTCGGGTGAATCGCGCAACTATGCTCAAAATAGCGTAGTTCCTTCGCAGACAGAAAATCTTCTCTCTGTTGTCCACCATGTCACAAACGAAATGATTGCTTTCATGGAGACAACAAAATCTAACGTGTCGTTAGCCGACGCAGCGTAGTCAGGTTTGGTTGCTTCAAGTGTCTGTCGATTCGCCCCGCAATGTGTACGCATGGCCTCAAAACGTCGTGCGTCACAAGCTTGAAGCAACCATAACATTTGGCCCTTGTGTTGGTAAAAGGTTCCCGCTTTTGCAAGGGTCAAACATAGTTGGGAGGGATCAGTCATGTGCGGCGGCGCTCAAAGATCCCTCCCTGGGGCGTAACCACCTAGAAATTAGTGTTGGCGCTGATGGGTCTGTACAGTGTAAGCCATTGGATGCTTGTCTTCTTAACGGTGAAGCTATCAGTACTGTGTCAGACCTAGACGTAGGCGACAGAATACAGTTCGGCCGTAGCGAACTTCGCATCGACGAAGTCGCAGAGATTGAAGAGGTGAAAGTGGCCGCTGATGCCTTCGTTCGCGCTCCGCATTTTCCAGAACACATCGATGAAGTCTTGTTTAACTCGTTGGGTGAAGTCCCTAAAAAGCCTGAGGTTGCAAAGATCGCCTATTTCGCAATTCTGAGCCCGATGGTGGCAGCGATACTTATGGCCGTTTTGTTAGGTCAGCCTCGCTATATCTTGTTCGGTTTGTTGTCGCCAATTATTGGTTTGGCTTCGTATTTCGATCAGAAAAGACGAACGAAAAACCGAGCTGGCGATGATATGGCAACTTTTCGAGACAAGCTAGAGCAAACTGTTATACAAGTCGATGTAGCGTTAGCGCAAGAGCGAAGCAAGCGTCTTAAAGCAGCGCCTGATTTGACGCAGCTTATTTCCAGCGCGCAACAGCGTGATGCTGGTCTTTGGGTGCGAGATAGGAAGAACAAAGATTTCTTGATGTTGCGAATTGGGTTAGGGGCAGTTGATTCACATGTCAGCGTTGCTGTGACGCCTGGCGGCCCGCCAGAACTATATGAAAAAATTGAGAACCTTTGCGCTAAAGCTGAGACGTTAGCGGCTGTGCCAGTCACGTTGCAACTATCGCAGCTGGGGGTGCTTTGCTTCACAGGTGACACTGCGTCGAGTTTCGGTTTGCTAAATGCGTTACTTCTGCAAATGTGTTGCTTGCATAGCCCAGCTGATCTATTGATAGTTGCGTCATTGCAGACAATGCATGATTTCAGGTGGCTCTACAAAATGCCTCACGTTGTTGCTGCTGCTGGCCATGTGCCTCAACCACTTGCAAACACGGCTGCTGATTCGTCGGCGATGCTTGGCGCTCTAGCTTCTGTGTTGCAAGATCGTATGCAAGCAGCAGACAATCAGAAGAAAACGTTTTGGCCACATATTGTGTGTGTCCTCGACGCCCAACTTTTTAGTGATGCTATTGCTGCGGTTTCTGCTCACCTGGAGATGCTTTTGTCGTCTGGGCCACGCTATGGCATATCGATTGTGTGGCTGGCCCCAGATGGTGCCGCTGTTGCTCGTCAAGCCACAGCTGTTCTTACGGTTCAAAAAAGTTCAGCAGAAAAAGTTAGCCATCTCTGCTTCACTGATTCTGAGAAACAGGAGCAGTGGTTTCTGCCAGAACATGTTTCGCTAACAATGTTGGGCGTAGCCTGTGAATCGCTTGCGCCGATGCGCGACGGATTCAGCGCAGAAAAAGCTGGGCTTCCCAAAGGGAACGTTTCGTTGAGCGATGTTTTGGGCGAAGAGGCATTTGATCCGTTCTTTCTAGCGCAATGTTGGGAACAGCAAAGCGGTTATGACTTGCCATTCACGTTTGGTGTTAATGACTCTGGGCCATTTACACTTGATCTTGTCAAAGACGGACCACATTGCTTGATCGGCGGCACAAGCGGTGCTGGCAAAAGTGAACTGCTGCTAGCTTTTGTCGCTGGACTAGCAAAACGCTATAGCCCAAAACGGGTGGCGTTCTTATTTCTCGATTATAAAGGCGGCTCAGCAAGCGAAGTTTTTACTGACCTTCCACATCAAGTTGGGTATGCAACAAACCTAGACAGCTCACATGCGTTGCGTGTTGTCACATCGCTAAAAGCTGAACTTACCTATCGCATGCATCTTTTGCAGGGGAAAGCAAAAGACATGGAAGAGCTTTATAGAAAAAGGCCAGACCTTTGTCCGCCTTCGCTTGTGGTTATTGTTGATGAATTCGCTACGTTGGCTGCCGAAGTGCCAGAGTTTATCGCTGGCGTGGTCGACGTGGCGCAACGTGGACGTAGTTTAGGGATTCACCTGGTGCTAGCGACGCAGCGCCCACAAGGGTGCGTAAATGAAAATATTTTAGCGAACACAACTATTCGGATTGCGTTACGCACCTTAAGCGCGGCCGAATCATCAAGCATTTTGGGTTCAGGCGAGGCTGCACAAATACGTTCGACAACAAGAGGTCGTGCGTTTGTCAAGCGTGAGCATGGGCAGCTGCATGAAGTGCAGTCAGCGTATGCATCAGCACTAACATCGGTGGGCAAAGAAACACAGATCGAACAGTTTGTGGCGGCATGTGTCACAGCGGCGAAACATCTAGGTTTGCAACCGTCTCGCAAACCTTGGTGTGAGCCGCTGCCCGAAACACTATTTCATAGCCAGCTGGCTAAAAAATACGCTGATGAAGACTCCAGCCAATCAGGCTTGAATGTGCTCATTGGTTTGGTTGACCATCCAGATATGCAGACGCGAAAACCCGCAATCGTTGACTTGAGCGCAGGGCCTTTTGCGGTGTTTGGCGCTGGAGGTTCCGGAAAAACAACGGCATTGCAGACGTTGGCTGCATCGGCGAGTCGGCGCGAAAAGCCGCCATTGCTCTATGGCATAGACTTTGCTTCACGCCAACTTTTAGAACTCAACGTATTGCCGAATTGCGTTGCGGTTGCTACCGCTGATGCCTATGAAGGCGTCACTCGCATTATTGAAGTGCTGTCGACTATTTTTGATGAGCGTCGGTCTGCTCAAGCGGCGTCTGTTGCGAACCATGAACATTTGCACTATGACCGTGGCCTTCTGTTGCTGGTAGATGGTTTCGATATCCTGATTGAAGAGTTTGAGCGGTCAAAGCAAAGCCATAGGTTGCAGCAACCTTTGGAATCATTGGTCCGTCTTGTGAAAGAAGGACGGCAAGTGGGCATCTTTTGCGCTTTCAGCGTGACAACTCGTTCGTTGTTGCGCAGTTCGATTCTTTCCTGTGTGCATCAGTCGCTTGTCCTAAAACATAATGAGGTGGAGCGATATAGCGATTTTGGTTTAACAAGAAAGCAAACCGAAGGCGCATCATTGCCTCCAGGTCGAGGGTTCTGGAACGGCTCGTTGGCGCAGGTGGCTGTCACACAAGTAGATGGTGAAAAGTTAGCTGAACCAGATGGTGCCTCAGAGACAGCAGTGCCCGAAAAATATCGCACGCAGGCACTGCCAGAAAAATGCAGCGCTACACTCCAGCCAGCGTTAGTTTCCTCTCCTCAGCTTGGTGTGGCTGACATTTCCATGGCATCTATTTCGCTTGATTTAGAGAACAATTCGTTTGCGGTAGTGGGCCCGCAATCGTCAGGCAAATCATCGACGTTGCTGTTGTTGATTAGCCAACTCTTTCAAAAATATGAGATTGATATTCTATGTTTAGAAAGCTCGCCGTTGCGGGAACTTGCCGATGTCTGCAACGTTATTGTGTGCGATAAAGGCGATGTGGGCAATCAGCTCCAAGCGCTGGTTGGCAAGCAGTCGACGAACGGCCGTCTTGTTGTCTTTGATGATGTCGATTTGTTGGCACAGTACGTTAGTGATGATTTTTTCAGAAAGTTTTTGCAAAGTGGGCTTCGTTACGCTGCGACAACTGCAACCTTTCGATCGTTTGTGCCAAACGCGCTGTTGCAAACGATGCGCAGTGAAAAAGTGTTACTTTATTTGCAGCCCCAAGACGCACGAGAAATTCTTGAAGCAACTGGCAACGTTGTCTCTTTGCGTGTGGGCGTTTCGATGTGTCCAGGTCGGGGAGTGCTGCTTAAAAACAGACAAGCCCAACTCCTGCAAGTCTTTGCGCCAGCTTCGTGAATAAGAATAAGAAAACATTTTGCTATTTTATGCTAGTGCGAAAATGGGTAGCACTGCACAATGGAAGGCGTTAAAGCACCCCTTGGCAACGTTGACAATCATGTATTACTTTTGTATGATAAATGTATGACGATGACAAGCGTTACGGTGCGCCTTAGTGATAAACATATGCATTGGATCAAATCAACTGAGAAGTCAACAAGTGATGCAATCCGATCAGCTATAGAACTTTCAATGAAAGAGCAAAGTTACCTTGACGCAGCAGAAGCAGTAGAACGTATACCGTTGGACACCGAAGACGAGTGGGGCGACCCAGAAGCATTCATGCTCCAAGCACAACCTAAATGAGAGGCGAACTTTTCTGGGCTGAGATAGTTCATGCTGATGGAACAGTAAAACGTAGACCCGTACTAGAAGTTTCCGCGTTAGAACTCACAAGCCCATTGGTAGTTCCAGTCACCTCGACGGCAAGAGAAATCCCATCTGATGTCCCTCTTCATGCGCATGGGATAAAGGGAGTGCTTAATGCGTTAGCTTTAGGAACCATCCGACGAGAGAACCTAACGCAATCAATTGGTTTTGTTGACAGGGTAACCATGGAAAAAATATGTCGAGCAATCGCTTGGACAGCTGGGTGCTGACTACTATATTTGACAATCCAGTTTCTATCTTGTTGGGGTTGACTCTTGCGGTGTGATTGTTGCAAGCACGTGACCTTCTGTTTAACACTAATTTGAGTAACGTCACTACACTAGTCCTAGAAGAAAGGGTCGTTATGCAACGCAATCAACTAGCTGGCTCTCAGCTGCTGGTTTCGCAACTTTGTCTTGGAAGTATGACTTGGGGCGAGCAGAACACAAAAGTAGAAGCTTTTGAACAGCTAAACTATGCAATGGAACATGGAATCAACTTTATCGACACTGCAGAGATGTATCCGATTCCTATGCTCGATGGTCAGGCGCAAGGGGCGACAGAAGAATATATAGGTCAATGGTTCACGCAGGCAAGCGTGAGTCGTAGTGACATTGTGCTTGCTTCAAAGGTGAGCCCAACGTCGCTAATTTCGACTAGGCCAACAGGTGCGGCCGCTTTGCTAACTAAAGAGTCTGTTTATGAAGCAGTCGCGGGATCGTTGCAACGTCTGCAGACAGACTACATCGACCTTTATTATGTTCACTGGCCTGAGCGGTCAACGAACTTTTTTGGGCAGCGAGGGTACGTTCATGTCAGCGATGATGTGTCAACGCCGATTGTGGAAACGCTAACCGCTTTGAAAGAAATGCAAGATAAAGGTCATATTCGCTATGTGGGCATCTCAAACGAAACGCCATGGGGTATGAGTGAGTATGTGCGCCTTGCTCGTGAGCATGATCTGCCGAAACTTATTGCCGTGCAAAATCAGTACAGTTTAACAAATCGCGAATATGAAGTAGGTATGGCCGAGATAGCGATGCGCGAAGATATCGCACTGATTCCCTATTCTGTGTTGAACATGGGTTCTTTAACTGGGAAATACTTGCATGGCTCCAAGCCGCAAGAGGGGCGACTCAAAAAGTACGATTTTAAGCAGATTCAAGATCGGTATAACTCAACCGAAGCGCAGCCTGCGATCGCTGCTTTTGTCGACGTTGCGAAACGTCATGGCCTTGATCCGACACAAATGGCTATAGCATTTGTGGTCAGCCGCCCGTTCGTGTCGTCGACAATTATCGGCGCAACCAAGATGAACCAGCTAACAACTTGTATCGACGCCGCACAACTCGACTTGCCATCAGCAGTGCTAAAAGATATTGAAGCGGTCTATGCTCAGTATCCAAATAGCACTTGTTAAGCGATAGTCTCGTTGGTAACATTTTTGACCCTTCTGTAGTGGTGAGCTCATTGGCGACGCGTCGCAGGGAAAGCAGTCAGGTACTTTTCTTTTGCTCACGGTTCATCTAGGGAAAGTTTAAATGGATAGACTTCGATGTCACGATAATTCTTCGACGGGAAGAACAGTCAACCCTCTAAGCGTCGCAATGATATTTTGCTTCGACTATGACCGAATTTAAGGATCGAACAACTGAGCAGCTAAACATAGATATGCGATAAGGTCTTGGGGGTATCTAGATGGTTGATTCCTGGCCTGCTCAGGTCTTCAATCCCACGAAAGTGGGAATCTCTGCTGGACAAGATCCCCGATTTCTGGGGGATGACCACCTGGAATCAACCATTTCGTATCAAACAAGCAACTTCAAAGGTTATCTTCTACAAGTATGTATTTTGTATTAGTTTTTGCATTACCCTTTTATTGTATGAGCTCATCATTGCCAATTATCTCAACAGAGTCTCAGGTGGCTACTGTTTTAAACGATCGTGATCTGATGGGTCGGGTGGTCGATGGGATTGTGGATCACGCAATGAAAGAGCGAAGGCATCACATAGAACTCGGTATATCTAGCGAAGAAGAGATGAGAAATCTATTTTGGGAGGTAGTGGCTAACGCAGAAAGTGGATTTTTTGACAGTAGGTCGTTCCGTCCTTGCATATTCTTCGGATCGGGTGATTTGATCGTTATTGTTAACATTAATCAACCAGGACGTTCCACATTGTACAAGGGAGACGTAACTATTTTGTCTCTTGCGAATGCAACTTTATTAAAGATGACAGATAGAAAGGGAGTAGATGATGCTCCGACTAAAGAAATCTTATGGAGCTTAGGAAACGTGCTGGGCGAGTTTATTGCTGTGGTGTAGTTTGCGGGTTTTTGAAAAGAGAAAAAATACTTCCCCAAGGAATAGCTAAGCAAATGGCGAAACTTATCGCTCAGACTGCAATTGAGGAAGAGGTGGAGCGATTGCATGAACTTCTTGCCGATTTGCCTGATGTGGTCACAGTTGAAACTATATTAAACGGTGTAAATGACCCACTGGACAAGGCTGTCTCTGAACTGCGGGGATTAACATTTTTTGACCCTTCCGTAGTGGCAGAGCTCATTGGCGACGCATCGCAGGGAAAGCAGTCAGGTATTTTTCTCGGAGATTCACAAGTTCGATCACTAAAACCCTCAGTAGTTCTGTAGCAAGCGAAGGTATCCTTGGCAGTGTGATGCCAAGAATGAGCGCCATCTGGCCGAGAGACCATGACAAATATAAAGATGTGAAACTTACCCGTGAAGCCGCTTCGCGAGTATGGCGTTTTGCTGGGCCATATCGTTCAAAAGTAGCTGGGTTTCTTGTCACTGTGACGGTGGCAGCGTCACTAGGTTTGGTGCCTGCACTGCTGTTCGGTCGCATTATCGACGACGCAATCCCTAACAAAGACCGTGGTCTGCTCGCCCTTTTTGCGTTTCTGATCGTCGCGGCGTCGCTGCTGCAAGGTATTGTTGGGCTTATCGAGCGACTTATCTCTTCCGCCATCGGTGAAGGCGTTATTTATGACCTTCGGGTTGCGTTGTTTCGTCACGTACAAGACCTACCACTTGCTTTCTTCACACGCACACAAACAGGTGCGTTAACAACTCGATTAAA
Organism: Acidimicrobiales bacterium; assembly: GCA_020629155.1. GTDB lineage: Bacteria > Actinomycetota > Acidimicrobiia > Acidimicrobiales > SZUA-35 > JAHDDW01. The sequence continues at coordinate 11,302 of JAHDDW010000020.1, forward strand.
CAACGACGTTATCGGTGCGCAGCGAGCATTAACGGCAACACTCGGCACGGTCGTGTCAAACGTGATCACTCTCACCACGACACTCGCCGCAATGTTTTTTGCAGAATGGCGGTTGACGCTGCTGGCGCTATGTATGACTCCGTTCTTTATTGTGCCGTATCGTTGGATCGGCGGCATTCAACAAAAAATAACTCGTGAAGCGATGGATTTGAACGCCTCGATGAACACAACAATGACCGAACGCTTCGGCGTCGCTGGTGCGCTTTTGGTGAAGTTGTTCGGCCAGGCCGACGCAGAACAAGCCTTGTTTGCAGACCGTGCTGGCAAAGTGCGAGACATGGGCGTACGTTCGGCGCTGTATACAAGAAGTTTTTTGACGATGCTTTCGCTGCTTGGCGCGATGGGCACCGCTATGGTTTATGGCCTCGGTGGTTTGTTCGCTATCGACGATGCGTTCAAAGTTGGGCAGCTTGCCACGATGGGTCTGCTTGTCGGGCGCATCTATTCGCCGTTGACAAGTTTGACAAACGCCAGAGTTGACGTGCTCACAGCGCTGGTTTCATTCGACAGAGTCTTTGAAATTCTCGACGCGCAAAACCCGTTAGTCGACAAAGAAGATGCGCTTGTGTTGGACAATGCGAAAGGCCGTATCGAATATAAAGAAGTGACGTTCCGCTACCCAGGCGCTGACGAGCAGATCATCCCAGAGCTTGAAGTTATAAGCGAACCCGACAACGCACAGACGAGCCAAGAGCCGGCTACCATTTTGGACTCAGTTTCATTTGTTGCCGAGCCTGGGTCACTTGTAGCTGTTGTCGGCCCGTCTGGTTCTGGTAAATCGACGTTAGCGTCGCTTGTTCCTCGGCTCTATGATGTTCGGTCGGGTGCTATCATGATTGATGGCCATGATGTTCGGGATGTAACAAAATCGTCGCTGCGAGCTTCAATCGGTGTGGTGACGCAAGATCCGCATCTTTTTCACGAGTCAATTGCAGCTAATTTACGTTATGCCAAACCAGATGCTAGCGAGCAAGACCTGTGGCAGGTGTGCGAAGCAGCACAAATAGCCGAGACCATTCGTGCTCTTCCCTCACAGCTTGAAACAATTGTGGGTGAGCGTGGTTATCGCATGTCGGGCGGCGAAAAACAGCGCCTGGCGATAGCCAGAATGCTGTTGAAAGACCCCGCAATCGTGATCTTGGATGAAGCGACGTCTAGCCTTGATTCAGAAAACGAAGCGCTAGTGCATCAAGCGTTGAATAAAGCATTGGCAGGTCGCACGTCGATTGTTATAGCGCACCGTCTTTCGACGATAACCAGCGCCGACCAGATCCTTGTTCTAGACAACGGCAGTATCGTCGAAAGAGGGACACACAGCGAATTGTTAGCTAGCGGCAAACTCTACAGCGACCTCTACCGCCGTTTAGTGAATCGGTCATAGTGTTGAAGCTCGCATAGTATGTCAAGTGATTTGTACTGTTCTTATGAGTTGATAGATTTTTCTGGAATATAACGTTTGAGGCATCTGGCGTTGGTATTTGGTGGACCCAGCTTAAATCTTTACAACAAAACCAGTAGTAAGACTTACTAGACGGTGCAGCCCCAAAATGTTAAAATTGCTAATGAGCAACAACGGGACTATAAACGTAGGTGTTATATAGTGAATGGTGCGATAGTGATCGTCGGTTGTGGACGGAGCGGAGGGACGTTACTTAGACGGCTGCTATCCACACAACCCGAAGTTGTTTCTTGCGGAGAAACAATGTTTTACCCAGAAGTAGAAGCTCTTGTTGAGTTAACCTCTCGTTGCGCTAAACCACCTTCGTTGTCGGTAGAGGCAATATCTGATACACCTGGTTTCTCGACTTGGGGCCTACCGCCAACTTTGATGAAAGCAGTTATTCGTAGGGGACTTGCAGAAGGACTTGTGGCTCCTGAGATACTGGTCATGTTGTGGCGCAGCCTCACTGATCACACCGAGAAGCGTAATTTTGTGCTTGATAAAACCCCCCTGGGGGCAGAAATATTAGAGCTTCAAAAACATGTACAGACGCTGAAGGTTGTTCATATTGTCCGCGACCCAATCGCCGTCGCTATATCTCATGTTAGGCTAGGCTGGTATTCAGACCCAGAAATGGCTCTAACTAACTGGCATCAGCGAGTTTCTGCAACCATGAGAAATGTATCAAAGCTGGAAGCCCACAAAACATTCACGGTCAAATACGAGGACCTCGTTGAAGACACGGCCAAGACCTTGAATGAGATTTGTGAATTTCTGGATATGAGATTCAGCGATCAAATGTTGACAGATACCGAACCTATGAAATCTGCTATGCACACGGTTAGATTCTCAGAATGTCATCCGAGGATACTCGGACCAATTTCCTTGCCAAAGATCTCATCCAAAGACATTAAAAAATTCGAAACAGTAATTGGGCCTCGCGCACGACGCTTAGCTAGTGAGTTTGGGTATCACCAAACTATTCACGATCAAAAAACGAGTATCTACAAAGAACGTCAGACAATCGAGAGGTGGAAGTCTGCTCGACAAGCACGTCGTGAACTACGGCTCGCTTCATTTCGGTCAAAGGTCGCCGGGCAAAGTTTCCCCATTCTTACAAACCCTGTTCTTAAATCACAACAACCTCAGTAAGAGATAAACCTACAACGGCAGAGTGATCACACCTAGTGACGAGAAGTTAAACAGCCATTAAACATAATTGAAATATTCGTTGAACGGGCAACTCTATAGCGACCTTTACCGCCATTTAGTAGATTCGTAGTACTAATGAAAACCTTCTCCGTTCACAGATAGAAAGTTGCCGTTAAGGTACTTACCCGGATCTTGGCTGAGTGTGAGGCATGCTTGAGCGATATCTTCAGCAGTAGCGTTTCGTCCAAGAGGGTTATTTCTTGCAAATTCTGACCACATAGCGTCAGTGTTGTCGCCTGCTTTATCCCACAACGCAGTTCTTACAGGGCCTGGGCATACTGCGTTAACACGTATTTTGTACTTTCGAGCTAAATGTTTTGCATTACCGATTGTCAAAGCAATCAGTGCCGCCTCGCTGACCTGGTAAGCAATGTATTCACCGTTCGGGCGAATGCCGTCGGTTGAGGGAATATAGATAATATTTGGATTCTCAGATTTTTTCAATAGCGGAATCGCATAGTGCGTGCATAGGTGAGCTCCATCTATCATTGGCCCAGTTACTGAACGCCAGTCTTCATAGTTTGCTTCGTCTGCTCCCAGGGGTTTTTCTTGCGCAACAGCGAAAACCACAACGTCTAGCGAATCTATCTGTTCATACAGCGCCTTAACAGATTGATCATTAGATGTGTCAACGTATGCAGTAGAAGCTTGGGCTCCTTCTGCGCGTGCTTGGACAGCTATCTTTTCGGCTTTCTCACTGTTCTCGTAATAGGTGATAACAACGTCAAATCCAGTTTTTGCATAGGCAAGGGCTATGGTAGAGCCAATTCCTCCAGAACCGCCAACGATTAATGCTTTCATAGGCGTCATGCTACAACTCCTCCGATATTGTTTCAACTTGACCACCCTTGCTGAGAAGGTTTTGATAACTTGGCTGCGGTTTGGGCTAAAGAACGTTCTGAAGCTTTAGACCTTCTCCAAATTGAGTAGCCATAAACCTATGCAAGAGTAGAAAACCATCACCAGAAGCATGCCTGATTGGCTTTTAATCAACGTCTTTTTAGACGAAACATCTAAACCTTGGTCATGCGTGATGATGACTGCCCCGATGTGGCCTAAAATTATTGCACATGCCTGGATCCAAGACACTACAGTAATGTCTATTCGCCAAATAGAATCGGGGGCTTCATAGAGTTGCCATTGATTGGAAAGAGGGTAAGCAAACTTACGGTAGAAAGCTTGACTATCTTCGATGAGAGTTAAAAAGTAGTGTGCTATAGAATAGCCGAAAACGATCGGAATGAGCGAAGCACCAAATTTTTTGGCTAATGAACCAATCGGCTTATCTTCAACTTCTTCGGCCCATAGCGATGCTGCGAAATAGAGCAGACTAACAAAAACAATAGAACCAATCAGCATTGCAATTTTTGTCGGTACGTGTGCCCAAGGGTCAGGCGCAGCCTGCACGATCATGCCTTGCGACTGGCCGCCGTTGAGCCAGTCTGTCGCAAGCTCACTTTCGCCGAAACCATCAAAGCTTGTGCCACCAAGAACTACTAATGCAATAGCTACCGAACCGATAGTAAAAGGTTTTGAGATAAGCCCACTGAGCGGTGGGCGAATTCGCAAAGCGTTATCTTTGAAATAGAAAATGCCCATAGAAGCTAGAAGGGTGAAGAGGGCAGCGAACGGCTCGTTTTTGCGTAACCAGTCAGCACCAAACATGACTGTGAGCAGAAGCGAAATAACAAGATGGCTAAGCAGAAACCAACTTAAGGCTCTGGGCTGGCCATTATAAGGAAAAATTAACTCCAGAAACAAGAAAACGGCGAGCCCACCAGCGGCAGGTAAACCATTGACCCACTGCGGAGGAGCTTTAAAAAGTGGCGTCCTTATTTTGCTAATAAGCTGCGAGAGTGTCGCAATAGGGTCAAACAGCCGCCAAATATTGCCAAAAATCCCGTTGACTAGCAGCGCTCCAACCCAGAAGACCATAAAAATGAGGATTGGTGTGTAGTTCTCTATAGGAGTTTCAAAGTCAGGGGTGGCTAACTCTTCAGGGTTACCGAAGAATGCTGAATAAAGCGTTACGGCGTAGAGTAACAGCCCGAGTGTTTTTGTGAAAAACAGAATGCTACGTTGACCTGCGTCTGGTATTGAGAAAACAGCCTTCCCATCACTGGCTTTCGCCAGTTTGGGTCTAGCCCACAGTACTGCCAGCGCAACAAATGAAATAACAAGTGCAGCGGCCGCCCCCCACGTCAGCATCCACAAGGGGATAGGCAGCGGCGCTCTTGCTTCTGACGAACCACTATGCGCAAAAAGTATCATAGTTAGCTAATCTGAAAGTTGAAAAGAAGTGAGCCTGTTCGCTCTAGTTCAACTTCGATTTGACCGTCGATTTCAGCAGCGAAAGCAAAGTCTGTTTCTTCGTCAGGTCCGATTGCGGCAAGTATGTCATAGGTGTGGACATGTATTTCTTCTTCGATATCGCTTGTTGCCTTTACGCCGACGCTCGTTCCTTTCGCAACCTTGATAGGGCTTTCAGGCGTGACAGTTATTTGACCGTCTTTAATAGTTACTTCTACAACAGTGTCAGCTTCGTCAGCGGCGATATCTAAAACGTTTTCGCCTGAGGCACTATGTCCGTCTTTCATCTCCATCTTGTCATGGCTGCCATGTCCTTTATTCTTAGCTTGTTCAGCAGTTACTTCGATTTCTTGTGTTGCAACGATAGCTTCGCCATTGAGAAGATATGGAGCATGGTTATTAGCGTTTAGTGACACTTCAACTGTGTGTTTGCCTTCATCAAGTTCGGCGATGTGCCACCACTGCCCATAGAGACGGGTGAGTTTTTCGCCATCAACGGTAAGGTGCATGTGGCCTTTGCCTGCAATATTTTCACCGCTAGCGTTCTCTGGCGCGAGTGTATAGTTCTCTAGATCAACCTTGACGTTCCACCCCGATTTAGGGTCAGCAACAACATCAATAGCAACGGCAGGAGCGTTTGCAGTGTCGACCTCGACCCCCTCAGCGTCCATCGCCATTTCGTCACTTCCTTCGACTGTAATCGTTTCAGACGCGCGGATAGCTTCACCGTCTATCGCGTAGGCGCTGTGATTATTTGCGCTTACTTCAACTTCGATAGTGTGTTCGCCAGCTTCGAGACCGTCGAGGTGAAGCGCTGTGTTGTAAAACCGCTGTGTGCGTTTGCCGTCGATATATAAATGCAGGTGCCCTTGCCCGTCAACTGGCTCAGAACTTGCACGTTCAGGCGCTATCTCAAAGTTTTCAACCTCAACAAAAACGTTGTAGCCAGCCATCGCATCTTCGGTCACTTCGATTTCAACTGTTGGAACTTCCATGCCTTCTGGCACTTCAAGAACTTCACCATGACTATAACCTTCTTCCGTCTCCATAGAAGGTTTCGTCGTTTCATCAGAGGTAGCAGCAGCATCTTCTCTAGCAGTTGAACCGCCACAACTAGTAAATAGTACTGCAACTGCAACAAGTAAGGCGGATAATTTGAATCGGTTTCTCCTCATGCCTCAAGCATAAAGAACGAACTGCACAATTCTAACTAGAGGCAGACACTTCGTTATCTGGGTGTAATAGTCTGTGCCGTAAACATTGATCGGATGCGCAAGCTGGTTCTGTATTACTTGTGACCGCAATGAGAGATCGAAATCACAGGGTTGGAAGCGTCAAATGACTCTTCTGGACATAACGCAGCGAGATCCTCGACAGGGACACGATGGCCTCTAGGATAGAAACCTGTTTTGCGTGGTGTCATCGAGATATCTGGATTGCGTTGTAAGAGTCCTATCTCACAGTCAACGTTTTGTTTGTTTGTGCAGTTGTTAACCCATGAATCCATCGCCTCAGCGTGCCACGCCCCAAACCAGTCGGCATGCAAAGTGGTCCCTCCAGGGAGAAGCTCGCCATTTCTAACATCTGAACTAAGGTGAAGGTTTTCGAGTGATCCACCGAAATCGCTTGCTCTAAAAAATATCCGATACATGACCGAAGGTAAAGCAACAGGGTGGCTCGATGGGCAGTCTTTCTGGTAATAGCCAGACTCTGGATTAGTGACATGGCTGCCGTCTTTCTGGTAAGTTCCTTTGTCTGGGGCCCAACACGCAGGGAACGCTATTTTCATTTCTATTGAATCGTCGCCATAGCAGTTTGGGATTGTCGGTTGCATGTCAGCAAAATATGCTCTGCCGCAACCAAATCCGACGACAGGTGCCGAGCCAGGGCCAGTAAGTTCTGTCTGCGGTGTTTCAGCTCGTCCATTGCCTGCAATCATGCGCAAATTATCTGGGAAAGGTTCAACTATATTATTGGCACCGTTTAAAGCAAAGTTTGTGTTTTTGTAATACACCATAACTTCCCACGGGATAAGAGCGTTGCCTTCTTCGTCCAGTACTGCAGGGATCCAATATGCTGTTCTGTTCAAATCTTCTCCACTGCATGTGCCCGTGCCTGTATTCATCAATGAATCAAAAGTTGAATATGCATTAGCTTCAGTATTGCCAAAAAACATGTGCAAATGGCCATTTCCAGGTTGCCCAGGGAACACTATGGGGTCGTCATAAGCGAAGTGGCTAACTTCGCACTTAACTCTAAATAAGCCGTCTGGGTCATTTGCTATGTCAGGTTCGCTATAGGCATCACCAGGAGCTGACAAGGCATCCACTGGAATGTCGACAGAAGCTACATCAGAATACTGATTATTATCGAAATCAGTATTCCTAGAAGGGTTATCAAGAATTAGCGCAAGATTCTCAGCCATACTTCTTTTATCTGATGTGGACGTGTCATCAGGTGTCTGAGGTTCAGAAGTTTGAGGCCCAGATGGTGCTTGAGGTTCAGGTGCTAGATAGGCTGCGGGTAGTGTTGTCGCCACTGCAGAACGCGATACTGTGGTGGGACTGTCTGGCCTTAGCGTATGTGCAACCACAGTGGTTACTAGAAGAACAGATGTTAGCAGCGCCATAATAGCAAAAAAATTCTTTGGTACTCGCAAAAACTCCATATGATCCATCCCGCAATATTCTCCATCTAGAGTAGCAGGATTTTTATAGGTTGTCCTAGCAGGTTGCTTCTATTCTGCGGCGGCTAGCGCTACTTCGATTCGGTCTTGCGGCCAATCTTTGGCCTGGACTAGGGCTTCATTGGCTGCTTGCATGACTGATTCGCTGGTGAAGGCATGCGCAGGATAGCAAGCTACTCCAGCCCACAAGGTAACGCCTTCGCTATTTTCGGCATCGTTTAAGTTTCGCCTGATGCGTTCCACTGTCCAGACAGCACCTGTCTCGGGAGTGTCTTCAAGAAGGAGCGCAAAATGTCCGTTGCTTAAACGACACGCTGTGTCTGCTTCGCGGATGGTTGCTTTAATCGCCCCTGAAAGTAAGTCAGGTTCTGCCAGTTCTGGATTTTTGGCTGCGTCGCCGACAACAGCTTCGAGCAGGATGATTGCAACAGGGCGAAGGTGGCGTTTGGCTGCGGCAATTCGTGAGTCTAGAGCCACGTCAAAAAAGCTTTGACTGAAAAGCCCAGTTGTCGGGTCAGTTAGTGCGTCTTCTACTTCTTCGTCCTCATAGTAGTCGTCGCTTTCGGCCTCTTCAAGGTCGGCTTCAAGCGACTTGATTTGTTTCTCAGCTTCTTGCGACTCATGGCGCATACTGCGCAATTCGCCTTCAATAAGCGACTGCACTTGCGACTGTTCGCCTAAACGTTGGCTGACCCGAGTGCCAGCAAGACCTGCAGCGAGGGCGAGTATGCCTGCGACACCACCAAAAGCGGGATTGTCTAAGCCGAGGCTGAGTACGCCAGATACTAAACCCAATGCGCCTGTCGCTAAACCTGGTAAAGCAGCTCTCCCGCTCATGTTCTCCCCGTCGATCTATCGCCTAACTTATACCGATATCGACCAAAAATCGTGTAACTATAAGAATCATAGTAGATTTTGTGTATGAACATGAGGTTTTCGTAGATGTCAGTAGCGCTAGTCTTGGCTGGGGGCAACCTTCCAGCGCATGATAACGTCTTGTCGTTAGGGCCGTTTGACTTAGTGGTTTGCGCAGATCGAGGTGTTGATCATGCCATAGCGTTGGGTTTGCCTGTAACCGCTGCGGTCGGCGACTTCGATTCGATCAGCGGTGAAGGCCTACAATTCTTAGAAGATCATCAGGTCGAAGTAGAACAATCACCTAGAAGTAAAGATTTTTCAGACCTCGAACTGGCGATTAAACATGGTCAGTCATTAGGAGCTACTTCTCTAGTTATCTCAGGAATCGAAGGTGGTCGAGCCGATTTTAGTGTTAGTAACTTGCTTGTTCTTTGTAACAAAAAGTATGCTGTGATGTCAATTTCAGCTGTTGTGGGTAACGACAAAATCATGGTAGTCAGAGATGCCGTTGATATCGCAGGGACTACTGGCGATACTTGTTCTCTCGTTGCTGCTGCTGAAAAAACTGTTGTAACAACTCATGGTTTGCGTTATCGCTTACTGAATGAGCAGCTTGGATTTGCGACACACCGTGGGCTAAGCAATGAGTTGCTTGAAAATGAGTGTCGGATTGAGGTTGCTGAAGGTGTTTTGCTCGTCTTTCAGACTGACTATTGGAGCTATTAAGGGAGCTTACAAGCGTCGGTCGAACCCGGCAGCTTGTAACGATATTTTGCTATGAGTTTATAGATCATCGCAGCTAAAGGAGAGAACGGCAAGTGGGTCGCGAAATACCCTAACGGCTTATAGAAAGACCCAATATGTTTGAGCGCCTCGCCAACAGCTAGGTGTCCACGATGAAGGCGGCCTTCTTGATCGACCCAATAGGCGGCGGTGTTGACTTCCTGCTCTGTTAAGCCGTGTTCTGTTAGATCTAGAGATTGCCAAGGTTGCACATCGTAGGATGTGTCAAGTCTTTTTCTTAGCCATGCTGCCGAGTGTGTGCAGAAACCGCAGTCTCCGTCATAAATAAGCAGCACGATAGTGAAATTAGTTAGTTGCGGCCAAGGTTTGGTTTGCGGCCGTGGTTAGCTTTTTTGCGGCGTGCGCTTAGTTTTTGCTTGCGTCTACGTTTTGCCATTGGAATACCTTACAATCTCGAAATCTTGTGCCGCTTCACAGCGAACGACTAAGTATATCAGTAACGATCCAGAAAACGTTTATCGATATTTACACTTGCATGGCGAACATCTCAAATAAAATATGTATTGCTATATTTCATTTCAATAGGGAAATAGTAGGAGAAACGCTTCAAACTGTGTACCGAAATATTCGCCGTAGAGCAAATGGTGGTTCTATCGCGAATATTTCAATGGGCTTTCTTGACGATGAGTACGTCGCGTGGCGATAGACTAAAGCTTTCTCTAGAAATGCAGGACCAGTCACATGGAAAAATTTGGATTCGTCGGGTTGCCTAACGCAGGTAAATCTTCGCTTTATAACGCTTTGACAGGTGGTAGTGCTTTGGCTGCGCCGTATGCCTTTGCTACAACAGACCCAAACGTGGGCATTGCAAAAGTGTTTGACGAGCGACTTGATGCGTTAGCAAAAATGAGTGCATCGAAAAAGACGGTCAACGCTACTGTGCAGTTTAACGATATTGGCGGTTTGGTTGAAGGCGCAAGTAAAGGTGAAGGCCTGGGGAATAAGTTCCTTGGTGGTATCCGTGAAGTTGACGCAATCGTGTTTGTTCTGCGTGCCTTTAAAGATGATGACGTGCCAGGGCCGCAAGACCCACTAGAACATCTGCGTATTGTCGAGTTAGAGCTCACCTATGCTGACCTTGAAACAATAGAAAAGCAGATTGACAAAAAGCGTAAAGCTGGCCGAGGTGATGCTTCACTGCTCGACGAAATTGAAGCACTTGAAGCTGCGCTCGAAATTCTAGGCGAAGGAACGCCGCTTTATAGAAGCGAGCTATCAGCAGCGCATAGCGAATTGTTGAAACCTTGGTTCCTGCTGACAAACAAGCCCGTGCTTGCTATTGTGAATGTTGACGAGAACCAGCTTGACGAAATCGACACTATTATCAAGCCTGTGCAAGAAGAACTGGGCGACATTGCACCCGTTTTTGGTGCCTCGATTCAGCTTGAAGCTGAAGCAGCACAGCTTGACAAAGAAGATCGAGCTGAAATGCTAGAAGCATTGGGGTTAGGCGAAGGGGCACTGCCGAACTTCATTAAAGCCGCATATCACACGCTTGGTTTGCGAACATTTCTCACAACAGGTGAGCAAGAAAGCCGAGCATGGACATTTCGTGTTGGTTCGCTTGCGCCAGTCTGTGCAGGGCGTATCCACAGTGATTTAGAACGGGGTTTTATTCGGGCTGAAACAATAGAATGGGACAAGCTGCTACAGGCTGGTTCATGGGCGAAAGCAAAAGAAGAAGGCAACGTGCGTCAAGAAGGTAAGGACTATGTTGTTAACGACGGCGACGTGCTCGACATTAAATTCAACGTATAGTGAAGAGCCTCCACGTTTTGGGTATCCACGGAGGGCTGTGAGCACCTTGTTTTCTATAACTTCAATGGGGTTTGTTTAGCCTCTCAATTTTTGACCTATCCTTAACGTTCGACAATAGTTTCTAGATAAAGGTGTTCTACCTTATCGCGCGCCCAAGGGGTTCTGCGGAGAAACTTCAAGCTTGATTTTATCGATGGGTTACTTTGAAAACAGTTAATAGAAACGTGTTCTGCCAGCGCATCCCAGCCATAGAACTCGTGCAGCTCTGTAACAATTTGTTTTAACGTTATGCCGTGTAGTGGGTTATAAGGTTGAGCGTTATCCATTGCCACCAGGGTATCTTTACTGATTCTTTTCGCCATCTCTTGCTAGGCGGTCAACTTGTTTAAGTAACGCAGGGATTCTATTTTGTCCGAACATTTCAGCGATATGTTTCTTCGCCTCGTTTGTAGCTATGCCTTCAGATGTTATATAGAGCGGCCTTTGGCTGGAGCCTCGCAGCAGCTCGTGTCGTGGATGTGTCCCAGGAAACAGATTTTTCGCAACTCCTATGATTGGGTAGGCACCTTGCAAAGAGTCAAATAAATGTTTCCCAAGGCCTGCCTTTCCTCCAGGTAAATGAACGTACCCGTCGACGATAATTATTGCGGGGGTGAGTGCATGTTTTTCTAGCAGCTGAGTAATGCAAGGCAGCTCTCTTTTGTAGAATTGTCCAGGTGTATAGGCAGCGATATTTGTAACTGTTGAAGAATAAGTAGTTATGGCTGATTGATCTGTCCAGCTGTGAAATCCTACACCAGCGACATAGCCAGTTTCCTCTGAATAATGAACATCCACCGCAAGAAGCATAGGGCTTTATCGTAACGTCAACTCCGACAATCTAATTTCGGAGTTGGAAGAGTTACATATCATTGCGATCAAACACTTTGAACGTAACGTTTTCATATTTTTTGCTTAACTTCGAGGAGAAAAATTTCCGTTGTAGAGAGTTGAGAAGTTCCTTCTTTTTCTGTTCTTTAAGTATTTTCCATTTGACCTCAGCAACAAGTAACTCATTCTCTTGTATTGGGGCGACGAGGTCTAGCTCTATAGCTGCCTCCCAATAACGCTGAGCCCCTTTGTGGCGGCTGCGTATGTGTTGTTCAAAGACCTTTCCGCAATGGGTGTCAAGTAACGCAAGTTTTTTTTCGTCGTCGTACTGCTGCCATCGCAATTTGTGGGGTGAATAAAGGCTATACCAAGCTTGTAGCGTTGGGTCTTGAATTGCGTAGAGCGTTTGTTTAGTGTTGCGTCTGCTTTGACCAAAGGGGATTTCTTGCTCAATAATCGATGCATCTAGCAGGGCTTGCATCGTTTTGGGTAAGTTCGTTTGAGCGATGCCAATTTTGCTTGCGATTTGATTGGGTCGCTGCGAACCTCTTCCAATGGTTTCAAGTATTGACAGCGAAGAGAGCGTATGTGTTTTTTCGTCGGTTAGAACTCGTTGTGGCTCATATTCCATCCAAGAGCCGTTGTCAAAAAATAGTCGGTCTGCAATGTCTATAGGGTCGTTGGGTTTTTTGGAAAATGCGTTTGCTAACTCTAGCCACTCCCAATATTTAGGTATGCCGCCGACCATTGAAAACAAACGAAAGGCTGAATCTTTCTCGATGTCAGTATCGAGGAAATCAAGAAAGTTTGAAAAATTCATTGGTTCGAGCTGTCTAATTTTGCTGGCTCGATCATAGAGAGGTGAGTTGTGGTTAAGAAAAGTTGTGTGCATCATCCTTGTGCTGGAGCCTGCAAGGATGATCAGCATGTTTTCTTTGTCTGTTGTGTCAATCCATTTTTGAAATCGACTAGCAAGAGATGGATCACTATTTATCAAGTATGGAAATTCGTCTATGCACAGCACAAGTGGTTTGTCGTACAGGTTCAATACTTTGAAGAGTTCTTCCCAGGTTCTAGGTTTGGCTGGGAAATCAAAAGTTTCGGAGAAGTCTTCAACTATTTGATCAAATTGCACAGTGCTGTTTGATTCGATGGCTTGAGAATATGCCATCGTAGAGCGTTCGGAAGCTTGGTTCATCCAATGTTTGATTAGTTCCGATTTGCCGATTCGTCTTCTTCCCATAAGAACGTAAAGGCCTCCTTGATCGGCAAGAATGTCTAGTTCCTGTTGTTCTTGGCTGCGATTAATAAACGATTTCATTCCTCTATTGTAGTGTTTGCCCAAGAATGATTCAAATAATTAATCTTGTAAGTATTTAATACAAGAAATAATTAATATCAATTGTATTAATATAACTTTTGATTTGGAACGGCCACCCACATCTGTATTTGCTAGAGATGTCCTGTATTCTGGACAATGTGGAAGATGCATTGAGAGACCCATCGCAACAAGCTAACGGCTGGCTTGTTGTTGATGCGAAAGTACTTGCATCTGTTGAAATAGCGGTGTCGAAAAAAGCGAAAGCAAAAGGGTTACTTGGTCGAACGTCTCTCGAAGGTGCCTATTACATAGAAAACGCAAAAGCGTTGCATTCGTTCGGAATGAAGTTTGATCTTGATGTAGCGTTTGTGAACAGTGATATGGTCGTGGTGAAACAGTGCAGGCTGCCACGCAACCGTTGCACGTCAATTGTGTTTGGTGCCAAAGGTGCTTTTGAAGCCGAAGCTGGAGCTTTTGGCAAATGGGGCCTTGCTGTTGGAGATAAAATAGAGCTACGCCGATGACAGGCAACGTAACGCTAGTCGGTACCCCTCTGGGGAACATGGGTGACATGAGTGACCGTGCAAAGCAGGCGATATCAGATGCCGATGTTGTATTGTGCGAAGACAGTCGTCGGGCAGGCACGCTCTTTCAACTGCTGGGCATCGAACCCAAACGATGTCTTGTAATCAATCAACATAGTGAGCATGGCCAACTAGATTCTGTTGTCGCTTTACTCAACGAAGGTAAGCAGCTTGTATTGATAAGCGACGCTGGTATGCCCCTTATTTCTGACCCTGGGGCTGAGCTTGTTCGTGCCGTAGCTAGTGCTGGTTTCGATGTTGGGGTGGTGCCAGGCCCGACGGCTGTTTCTTGCGCGTTGGCGCTTAGCGGGTTTTCTGCCGATCGTTTCATGTTTGAAGGTTTCCTACCTCGCAAAGGAGCTGCGCGTCAACGAAGGCTAGCGTCTATTGCTCGCAGCAGCGTAACGACGGTGATGTATGAATCACCGCATCGTGTGGCAAAAACGTTGCAAGAAATCGCAGTGCTATGCGGCGATAGCAGGCGAGCGGTTGTCGCCCGTGAGTTGACAAAGAAGTTTGAGGAAGTCACAAGGGGAACAGTCAAAGAGCTCGCAGCTGTCTTTGCTAAACGTGTCGTTAAAGGCGAAATAGCAGTCGTTCTTGAAGGTCGTGCATTTGTTGAAGAGGAACAATGGGATGATGAGACCCTATGTGAACATTTGCGAAAAAGTATCGCTGCTGGAGTCAGCCGCCGTGACGCGGTTAAAGACCTTGTTTATATCTCAGGTCGACCCAAAAAATATGTCTATGCGCTTGCTTTAGAACTCTAACGACTGATTTTAAAGTAATTGTTTGTGGCATCTCTGAAGGAGAAGGTCTGATTTTCGATCTTTTATGAGAGGGTTTGAGCATATTCTTTGAGGTCAATGCCCGAGTCTTTGTCTGTGTTTAATAGCAACGTGGGGTGGTCTGCATCTTGTGGGTTCGCAAGCTCGACAAGGGCATAGGAAACGGTCCACGATTCACAACTGTTGGTGCACTCAGTATAGAGATGCTCAAAATATGTCAACGTGCCAATAGCAAGTTCGAAGCTTTCAACGTTTTCTGGTTGCGGAGGTTGATCAGGTTTCAGAAAGGCACCACGGTTGCCGTTGAGGGTCTCATTGCCTACGCATTTGCTGCCCACTAAATCAGCAGATACATAGTTGGCACCTATCTTGATTGAACCTTGACGGTGAGTGCAGCTAGCAGGTTCCCTAGGCCAGCTAGTAACCTCATCAGAAATGGGAGTAATTTCACTGTCTCCTGGAACGTTAATCGAAATTCCAGCGCCTATCGCTTGAGCCTTGTCTGGAGCTTGCACAGCTGTTGTTGTCGGGTCGGAACCTTCTTCAGTGGAAGCACATCCAGCAGTTAGAAAAAAGAAAACTGCGACAACTATAGCTGGTAAAAGAAGTACGTTTCTCTGCGAACTAGAAAGCATGATTTTAGCATAGCATCAGCATACACATTGCTAAAACGAAGCGAGGTACGTTGCAACCTTTATGATGCGCCGCAGAAGCGGATCTTTGTCCTGGTAGACGATCGCTACTTCTGCCTGCTGCGCAGCGTCACACACCAGAGGGCTTTGAGCTCCATGATGTCGCAGAACTAGATCACATGCCATAATTAAAGTGGGGTAAATGTTTTGTCTGGTGAATTCTTTAACAGCAGATTCAATCATTTGAATAGCCAAAGCAGTGTCGCCGCGCCGCAATGAAAGCAACCCGCCTACGATGTTTGCCCTAGCCAAGCCGTCGGTGTAGTTGTCGGCCTCTAAGACAGGGATTGCTTGTTCAATACTTGCTTGCGTTTCGTCAAGATTGCCGAGTTGAAGATGTGCGAGCGCAACTGCTGTGTGGATTTTGCCTTGCTCTAAATTGCAGCCGACCTCTTTTTGAAGCCGTAACGCCTTCGGGGCTTGGTTTATGGCCGTCTTAGGGTCGAGGTGCGCTAAAATTTCGATGTGATTTGTAGCTATGTCAGCAATTTTCGAGGGCGTCTTTTTGTGTAGATAGAACGCTTTAGCTTCTTCGAACATGGCAGCAGAGGTCCTAAAGTCGAACATGAAACGGTAGATAAGCCCTTTGAAACGGTAAAGGTCGCCTTGCAAATCGGTGCATTCGTCTATGAACATCTCTTCTAGATGTCCGCAGATAGCCAGCACTTCGTCGAACTTGCCTCGCAGCATGACAATATCTGCTGCCCAAAGTAGCGCTTCTAACGAAATGGCGTTGGTGCCGCATTGCCAAAGCGTTTCATAAGTTTGCGTCGCTTTGTCTTTCTCTCCAGAAACCCGAAGTGCATGCATTTCTTCCATAAGTTCTAAAAACACAAGGTCTGTTGTTGTTGGAGTTATTTCAGGGGTCATAGCAGCCTACGTTCTGTTATTCCCAGTGTAAATTTTTATAGGTTTTCATTCAAGTCGAGTGGCAGCTCAGGTGTAAAGAACGAAGAGTAGAAAGCTTAAAAACGCTAGAGAAACGCCTATATAGGCTGGTGCGGTAAGTGTTTCATTCAAATAAAAATATCCGATGCCATTGTTAAGAAGTATGAACGTTGCAGCAAACAGGCCAGCCATCTTGCCCAGTTCAGCGTTTGCGTGCACATAGAGCTGACCTATAACCGCTATCTGTCGTACAGCGATATAGACAATAAGCCATGGCGCGACAACGGTAGCCCATGAAAAGCCTGCGTCTTTCAGGTTGCTTCGAGCAAGAACGTCACTAACGGTGAACAAGATTTGAGATGAAATAACCGCAAGCGCCAAATTAAGATTCATACCGTCCACGATAGAGGCATCTTGATGTAGCGAGACGCTTACCAAAGGCTGTGTTAGTTCTTTTCTAACGTAAGGAGGAATGATTTTGCGGTGAGTCCACCAGCGAAACCTGTCAGCGAACCAGAAGCACCAACCACGCGGTGGCATGGCACGATAATCGAAATCGGGTTTCGCCCGATCGCAGCGCCAATTGCACGGGCAGCTTTAGGGCGGCCAATCGACGATGCCTGCTGCCCATAGGTTGCGGTTTGGCCATAGCCAATTGTTTGCAGCGCTTCCCATGCTTCGAGCTGGAAATCGGTGCCTTGTAAATCAAGCGGCAGGTCAAAGCTGGTGCGCTTTCCAGCGAAATACTCTGCAAGTTGTTGCGTGAGCATCTCAAAAGTTTTTTGGGCGCAGTTTGAAGGCTTTGTCGTAGGGGTAGCAAGTTCGTCGCCGTTTTTTTCTAGCGTGACTAATCCTTCAGGGTGGTCAGGCCAAAGCAGCGCTCGTAGAGTGCCCGTGTCAGTGACTGTTGCTGTCAGCTCGCCGACTGGTGAGTCGATTATGTGTTGATAGAGTTTCACGTTGACGCTTTCTTCGTTTGATCGCTAGCAGAGGTTTGTTTGGTTCTTGCTGCATGCCACAAAATTGTTGCCGCGACGCCACGATACGGCCGCCAATGCTCGGCGATCTGCTCAGTTTGGTTTTGTGATACCAGCGTGTTACTGTCAAGCAGATGTGTGAGGCCTTTGCGAATTCCAAGATCAGAAGCAGGAAAAGCATCAAGGTTGCCAAAAGCACGCAACGAGATCATATTTGAAGTCCATGGCCCGATTCCTTTGAGAGATTCTAGCACAGCAGTCATTTCATCAAGACTAGCCGCACTTGGCTGCAAAGAGAGTTGGCCTGTTGTGATAGCTTCAGCAAAAAGCCGCAGCGTTTCTTTTCGTTTTTTCGGCATGCCGACCGAGCCGAAATCGGCCGCAGCAAGTTGTTCAGCGGTGGGGAAGAAGTGCGATAGCCCATAGTCGATCGAGTGCGGGGCTGGCGTGCCGCATGCTTTTGCAAGTTGCCCTGTCGCCGTTGAAGCGCCAGCAACGGAAATATGTTGCCCAACGATAATGCGAATCGCTGTTTCAAATCGGTCCCACGCCCCAGCGACAATGACAGGTTGACCGTATGTTGCTAGGGCTGGTCCAAGGACAGGGTCATCTTTCAGTTGTGTCATCGCATGTTGCGTCGAGTTTGTGAGGCCGAAGAGATTACGGATTCGGCTTATAAAGTCGATCAAACCATGAAATGATGGTAAATGTGCTTTAACCGCCAGTCCACGGGTGGCTTCGCTGACTTCTACTATGCCGAGGTGGCCGCATTCTTGCACGACACGGCGGTAGCTTCCATCGTGAACAATTTCAACATGTGGTGTGGCACGAGGTTGCAAAAAACGTAGCATCGAAGATGCGTGCCCATCTGGCGCAGCAATTGCCAGCTCAATGCCACCGTCAAGAAGCGGCGGTGTTGTTCTGCGACGTTTACGCAGCTGCGACGGTGAGAAAGCAAAAGTCTGTTTGATGATTCGCCTGCAGTGCCTTTCGCTACGAAAACCAGATGCCGCAGCAATAGCCGACAGATCTAGATCTGTCTCGTCGAGTAAAAGACGAGCGAAATGTGCACGTCTTGACGACGCTAACTGGCTTGGTGAAGCGCCAATATGGGAGGCGAAAAGGCGGCGCAGCTGACGCACCTCATAGCCGACTGCCGACGCTAAAGCTGCCTCAAGGTTGTGGTCTAAAAAGCCGTCGTTTATAAGCTGAAAAGCTTGTCGGACTGTTTTGGGCACATGCTCATCAAGAGGCTCGACCAGTTCGCGATCTGGACGGCAACGCAAACAAGCCCGAAAACCGTTAGCCTCAGCAGTAGCAGGGTGGCCGTACGTAGTGGTATTCTCTGGCTTTGGCTGGCGGGCGGCGCAGCCAGCTCGGCAATAAATCCCTGTTGTTGTGACGGCTATCAACTGCGACATAAGATCAGTCTGGCAGTTGTGTGGAGCGTTCGTAGGCCAAATTCGGACATTCTTGAGCTTTCTTGCATTGGCCACCGTCGCTAAGCTGTGGCTATGGATAGAATTGGCTGATGACTCCAGATCAACATATCGCTTGGTTGTTCGAGAATACGGCTTGGATAGAAAGCCTGACCGTCTCGCAGCTTGAAGTAGCTGTCCCTTGCTGCCCTGGCTGGACGGTCGAAAATGTTGTTAATCACCTTTCGTTCGGCGTCGGTCTGGCGTATCCGCTTGGGGTAGCTAGCTCCCCAGCCGCTTCCGCCGATAAGGTATTCTCTGCGATCAAACGGCCAGCAGAAAACCCATCAGGCGAAGCTGCCCTTGAGGCGTTCGCTACAAATATGCGTCGTTGTATCAAGATGTTTTCTGCAGCGGACCCGCAAGCTCCATGTTGGACATATGCTGGTCCTGGTACTGCCAGTTTTTGGTTTCGGCGCGCGGCAATTGAAACAGCTCTTCATAAGGTCGATATCGAAGATGCTTTAGCTGATAGCCAATCGTTACTTTCTAGTGAAAGGACAGCTGAGGCTATTCGCGAAACGGTCGACTTTACGCTCCCGCTTGCGGCTAAGATAGCTGGCCAACCAGCGGGCAGTCTTGTAGTTTTTAGTCCTGAGCTCAACGTTAAGGTGAAGCTGGGGGAAGAATCAGAGCGGGTGATGGTTTCGGGCGCTGGGCAGGATGTTCTTCTAGCCTTATGGGGGCGAAACCGTGACCGAGTGGCTGTCACGGGAAACCAAGAGATTGCTGCTGATTGGCTTTCGCTGATCGAGCGTGCATTCGCCGGCCGGGCAGACTTTTCTTAGAGGTAACTATGGATTATATTTTTGGTTATGGGTCGCTTATCGAACGGGCATCTCGAATGCGTACGACCGCTGTCGAGCAAGCGTTGCCCTACAAAGCATTAGGCTTCAGAAGAGGCTGGTTTGCGCGTATCCCTGCCAGTGCGTTAACAACAACCGGGCCATCGCCGACCTATCTTGGATGTGTCGCCGACGTAGCTAGCGTTACTAATGGCGTTGTCTATAAAGTGTCTGAGCAAGAACTGTACGCTACCGATGTGCGAGAACCAGGGTATATGCGTGTCCAAATTTCAGCGGATTCTTTGCAAGCATACGCCGACACGATACCTTCAGGTGTTCGTGTGTGGATCTATATTCAGCAGTTTGAAGATCGTGCCCAGTTGGATGCATCGTTACCTACAAAAACGTTTCCTATCGTCCAATCCTATGTTGATATTTGCGTAGCAGGCTGTCTTGAAATTGAAGAAGAGTTTGATGCAGCTGCTGGCTATTTCATCGCTGACTTCTTTGCGTTAACTGAAAATTGGAGCCATGCTTGGGTTAACGATCGAATCTTTCCGCATCGGCCGTTTGTTCATCAACCACATGCGCCAGCTATAGATCTAGCGATGGAACGATATCTTCCAGAACAAATAGACGTGCGGCAAGTCCTGCGGCAATTTTTGTAGCGTCTAAACCCGAATGAGTTCTGACAGCGTCGCAGATATTCTAGCTATTGCGTCTTTATCGTGTTTGTCTAGTTCAGTGTGGTTTCGGGGAATCCTGTGTGCGTCTGAGCAAACTGTGATTTCTTGCCGAGATTGTCCCGACATCAGGAAACTTGGCTGTCAAGCCACATCACAAAACTAAAAATTGTTCTTGATGATAATGGTAAGTTTGTTACTGCCAGACCAGACTTCGGCCTAGGATAAAGTCTTATGTTAAGTGTAGAATTCATCCCAGATACTTCGAATCATGACAGGCCGTGTCTAGTTCGAACGAACCTTAGTCCTGATGTAATTCATCAGTTTTTCAAAGTTTTCTATCGGACTACATTTAATGAAACACTTTTAAATGTCTTGTCGTATAGAACATTTGAGATGAACGATAATGACTTCTATTACGACTCGTATGACCCTAAAGTTATTCGCTTTTTCGGCATATCATCAGAGCACATTGATATTC
>JAHDDW010000010.1 GCA_020629155.1 Acidimicrobiales bacterium
AAACAACCCGTTAATTCAAAACTGAACTTGCCGCAATCCCAAAGAGAACTATGCGCCCTGCTTTCTTTGCCTCGACCCAGTTATCTGCAAAACGTTGGTCTGTCCAATCGCCACCTTCAGAAGACTTAATATAAACAGCATCGATATTATCTTGTTTAACTGCTTGCCAGTCGATCACTCCCTGATGATTCGAAACATCAAGGCCATATACTTCCTCTGCTGAAATCCCTGGACGATACTCAGGCAAGAATAGGTATCTAGTAAAAAAGCCAAGTAGTAGAAGAAACGCACAACTGGCTAGAGAAATGACTAAGATCTTACGTCGACGGCTCATAGACACTAGTCTACGAGGAAATGAGCCTTTAGATTTTCTCGCGATGCATTAGATACATGATGCTTATTGCCTGTAGGGGTGGCATTAAGAACGGTGTCATAGGGGTGCAAAGTAGCAAGCTGCACTGTCGTGAGCAGGAACAATTTCGACGTTTCTGAGTCAAACTCAGCCGGAGTTGGTCATTGGGTGATAATAAGATACTTAGTAATTATCACAGAATGATACTTACTAAGTATATAATTATCATATGATGTATGTTGCGCCGGTTTTATCGAGTGAAGATAGTGCCGTTTTAGAGTTGATTGGAAGCTTGAGATCAGATCTCAAGCTTCATTTGCGAACTCCGAGACGTTGGTTCGGTACTCTGAGAAAATCTGCGATTGCACGTTCAATCCAAGGGTCAAATTCTATTGAAGGATACAACGCTTCGCTTGAAGAAGTAGCTGCCTTAGTTGAAGGCGAGCGACCGCTTAACGTTGCAGAAGAAACAATGAAAGCGATAGAGGGCTATAGAGATGCGTTGACCTATGTATTGCAGCTGGCCTCTACTGGACAAGCAATTGATGTAACATTACTTAAAGCTTTGCATTATATGATGATCCGTCATGATCCTAGAAAAAATCCAGGACAGTGGCGGCCTGGTTCTATCAGAGTTGAAGATTCTCATGGAGTCGTCGTCTATGAAGCTCCGCCGCAAAAACAAATCGAATCGCTTGTCAGCGAGCTTCTTAAAAGCCTAACTTCAGATGACAATCACCCGTTAGTGATCGCCGCTATGGCGCATCTAAATTTAACGTTGATACATCCGTTCAGCGATGGTAATGGGAGAATGGCTAGATGCCTACAAACGCTTGTTATCGCATCTAGAGGTTTAGACTCTCCAGAGTTTTCAAGCATCGAAGAATATTTAGGACACAATACTGTCGAGTATTATGCAGCCCTTGAAGCAACGGCGCAAGGGCATTGGTCGCCTGAGCGTTCTACAAAACCCTGGATACGGTTCTGTCTACTAGCGTATTACCGGCAAGCTCATACAACAATGCAGCGGATTCGAGAAACGGAAACGCTCTGGAGTGAATGTGAAAATATTGTGAAGGACAAAGGAGTCAATCCTCGTGTCGTGGGTGCTCTTATGGACGCAGCGCGCGGTTGGAAATTGCGACGGCCGCTATATCAGAAGCTAACTGAATCTTCTCACGGTGAAAAGATTTCAGGGTTGGTTGCAAGTAGAGACCTAGCGGCGCTCGTCGAAGCTGAATTGTTGGTGCCTATCGGCCAGAAAAGAGGCCGACACTATGTTCCAGCCGATGCGTTGCTTGATCTTTGGAGAGAAATTAAATCACAACGTCCGACTAAACAAGAAACGAACCCGTATAACCTAGTTAGTCCATAAGTTGAAGGTGAGGTCGAATGCTAGCTCACGCTAGGGTTTTGGTTTTTTTGATGAACTCTTTTGAGTTGCTGAAACCAAGCATAACGCCGCCGCGACTCATGCCAGCATCTAGCCCAGCTAGCCACGTTTTGCGGCCTTTCGCGTCTGGTTTGCGTTTTAGCACGTTTTTGTAGACCAAGTCGACGAATTGCGCGTTGGTAAGTTTGCCGTATCGTTTTTTGAATTCTGGAGATTCGGCAAACGCCTCACTAATCGCTTCATACGAGAACCCTGTGCCGCCCCAATAATGGAGCCCTTTAGCATCTGGTTTGCGTCCGAAGTAAGCCATATAAAGTCGACTAACTGGGCCTCTTGTTTCAACAGACCAAACGAGGGCTTTAGAGCGGGTAACAAATTCAGGGCTTTCGCTGAAGCCAACCATAACCGCGCCTCTAGATGTGCCGCTGTTTAGCAGGCCAACCCAGTGGGCGTAGCCTTTCGCGTCTGGTTTGCGTTTCAACACGTTTTTGTAGACTAGTGTCACAAAAGCTTTATTGCTCAGCTTGCCGTAACGTTTTTTGAACTCGGTTGAGTCTGCAAAGTTCGCAGAAACGTCAGCGAGTGATTCACCGTTTTGGCGAGCCTTGACCCAATAGTCTAAACCTGCAATATCAGGTAGGCGTAGGAAATAGGCTGAGTACAGCCGAACGATTTGTGCTTTGCGAGCATGCACCGCTGTAGGAGGATAGTTAGGCGGTTTTTCGAGCCCATCTTTTGGTGTGGCCGTCTTCTTTTCCGTCGTAACAGGTTTTTTAGGCGTGGTTGTCGGCTTTGGAGCAGCCGTGGTTGGCGGAGATGTTGTTGGTGTCGTGGTCGGAGGAACAACAACTGGTGTTTCTGGTTCTTGGGTCGCCCCGTCGCCAGAGAGAAATCCGATCGGCTCGTAACGGGCGCCGAAAATAGCATTGCCGTCACCACCAAACCACTGATCAATCGCTGTGGTATAAACACTTCGATAATCAACAGTAACAGCCAAGTTGCCGTGTCGATCAGGGTTTTTGATAGAAGGCGCTTCGCCGTAAAGACCGCCTTCGACAGAAGAGCCAAAAACCATCATCGAGCTGCCAGCCCCGTGGTCGGTGCCGTTCGAGCCGTTGGCATACACTCGTCGACCAAACTCTGAAGCGGTCATAACAAGTGTGCGTTTCTCCCACGCACTGCCAAGTGTTTGATAAAAAAGACGCAGCCCATTGTTGAAGCTGGTCATCAACGCATCGTGATCGTTCGCTTGTCCTGAGTGTGTATCGAAACCGCCGATCATAACGTTGATAACTCGAACGCCAAGGTTCGCATTGATCAAACGTGCGCTGATCGCCATTTTTTTAGCAAACGCATCTTCAGGTAAATCGTTTGAATAAACAGGATCTAGGTCTTTCGAAATGTCGATAGCTTTACTGCCTGTATCTGCAAGCAAATCACCAAGCTGGCCAAGCCCAGACGAGCCAGCGCCGAAATTTTTGATTGCTTGATGCTGGTTGATATGGGTCTGACTTGTCGCGGCGATGGTACTATTCGCAGTTGGGGGCAGACCTATAGCCGAGCGAGTATTGCCGATGCCGATAAGCGGAACTGAAGTGTCAATATGGACGCCAGCATAGTCGCCGCCAACATTATCTATGTATCGACCCAGCCAGCCAGAACGCCAGTCGCTTCTGTTGCTCTTGCCAGACATCCAGCGAGCCATATTGCTGAAATGGCTCAGATCTTCAGTCGGTGAGCCAACGCCTTCGATAATGGCCATATTGCCTTGGCCCCAGGTGTCAGCTAAAAAGCTAAGCCTTGGATGCAGCCCTCGATCAGATGTTATTTTTATAGTTTCACTTTCGGCCAGAGCAAGGCCGCCTCGGCCGTCATAATAGGCGCCGTCTTGAAAAGGGACAACGGTGTTCAAGGTGTCGTTGCCGCCAGCTAAAATCACATGCACTAAAATATTTTCACCGCTACCTAACGGCGTCGCTGCCTCAGCGTAGGAGCTCATCCAGCTAGGCAACATCGTGACAGTACCAGCAAACGCAGCAGCTTGGAGAAACCGTCGGCGGTTAATACCGAAAGTGTCTGAGGCAAGAGGCTGCGACAGTGAAGAAACAATAGCTTGTGTTGAAGGTTCTGATCCGCACATAGTCAATCACGCCAATTGGAATTCGGGGGTTAATAAAGGAAGCATTAAAAGACCAGCTCGTTGCGCCCAATTGCTTGTCTGGCGTTCAGCAGTCACATAGGTGTGCAAGGCATCACGGGTTGATGATGAAACGTTACGCAGCCCATAAAACTCTAACGCGTCGTTGACAGCATCGCTGACAGGTTTGTCTGCAACGTCGGCTAGTTCCCCGTTGCTGAAAAGTGCCCATCGTAGCTGGCTGGCAAACTGAGTTTTCGCCCAGACAGACGAGGCGCTAACCCAATAGCCGTTTTGTTTCCAACCAGACACGTTCGGAGGGTAGAAAGGGTGCTGTCCCATTGATCGCAGCGACCACTGAGGGTTAGTCTCTGCGGCGGTTAATCCTGTTTGAATCATAGCTGAAATAGCAAACTCGATAGGGCTTTTAATAAGTCCTTGTTTTGCTTGGGTGGAAACAAACTCAGGTCGCATCACAATAGCTCTGACCAGTTCTTTAATGTTCATCCCGCTGCTGACAAAACTGCTTGCTATTGCATTCACAATAGAATCTGCAGGGTTAGGGTAGGCAAGAAAGCTCC
The DNA here is from genome assembly GCA_020629155.1 of Acidimicrobiales bacterium. Lineage (GTDB taxonomy): Bacteria > Actinomycetota > Acidimicrobiia > Acidimicrobiales > SZUA-35 > JAHDDW01. The sequence goes on from JAHDDW010000010.1 coordinate 4,464, forward strand.
ACAATTTTTTTGCTATAAATCGTGCAACAATTTGTTGTTTCGGCCCGTTGATTATGTGGCTAACAATGTCGGGGCCGTCCCAGTTTTGTGTAACGCCAAAGAATGTTTTGCTTTCGTTATCGTGTCTGTTTGCGTTAAAAGCATATTGCTGGTTATCTAGACCATGACCAGTCCATGCTCTAGCCGATTCACGCACGTCGTCTTCGCTGTAGTTGCCGACGCCGAGGGTGAAAAGTTCCATAAGTTCTCTAGCGAAGTTCTCGTTAGGGCTGCCTTTCCGGTTCTGGAAGTTGTCGAGATAACGGAGCATCGCAGGGTCAATCGAAACTTTTTGGGTTAAGGTTTCAAAGTTGCCAAGTCCCTCTGTGCGGAAGATCTGATTTTGGTCGAACATCATCTTGTGGTAGCTGACTTTTTCCATCGAGCTGCAGAAATGGCCGTGCCAGAACAAAACCATTTTTTCGACGATTGGGGCTTGCGACGTGCGGGCCCTTTCGAACCAGAACGCAACCATATCCAAAAATCGGTCGTTCCAGCTGCGTGATTCGTTCAAATCTGGTAGCCCCTGGTTTGCTGGTGTGGCAAGATCGGTGTTTAAAACATGGTCGACAAGCTGATCCCAGGTCTGATCCATCAAAGATTCAATCTTTGCTGGAGTGGCCCCGAATCCAGTTCGGCTCAATAGGTGTTCGACGTTTTCGTAAGAAGTAGCGATAGATAGATGATCGTCGACTAGGCAAAATATCTTGAGAGTAATACCACTCAAATAGCAAGGCCAAATGGCCTATGCAGTACTGTGTGATCTCATTGCAACGCTAACAAGCAGGCCAGTGGAAGCTGCGACTATACTCAACAGCAATGGTAGAAAAAAGCGAACAGTTTGAGCGAACCGAAGAAAACAAAAAACCTCGTGACGCAGAAATTGAAATCATTCACAGTCGGGCCACGCGGTGGATGCATTGGGCGAATTTTCCTTTGCTTGTAATCATGATTTGGAGTGGCCTGCGGATTTATTGGGCTGACCTGCGTGACCCGTTCGCTGTTGGCGTTGGTAGTGCAGATTTCACGCTTTTCCCTACGTGGCTAAATGAATTTCTGGGTTTGGATACCAAGCTGGCTGCTGGTATGGCGTACCATTTCACGTTTGGCTGGCTTTTTGTTATCAACGGTTTAATTTTCTATATATACGCATTCAAATCAGGGCATTGGCGTGAACTGTTTCCTAGTCGAGGAGCGCTCAAAAATGCTGCTATTGTTGTTTTGCACGACATGTATATATGGCGTAAACCATTGCCTGAACAGGGTAAATATAACGCAGCGCAACAGATAACCTATAGTTTTATTTTGTTGCTTGGTGCTGTTGCTGTCGTCTCGGGTTTTGCTATTTATAAACCGACGCAGCTTAGTTTGTTGACAACAATGCTCGGTGGCTACGAGTTCGCTCGCGCTATCCATTTCGCTGTCACAATCATATTTATATTGTTTTTCTTTCTGCATATAGTGCAAGTCGCCCGAGCAGGGTATGGCAACTTCGAGGCGATGCTCGTTGGCTATAATCGGCGAGCGCTGCTAACAAAAGCGGCTGCTGATGGACATGCGGACAGTGCATCTCTTGAAGCGATAGACGCTGAACTGATCGGTAAATCTCGCCGTTCGTTGCTTGTTGGAGCGGCCGCTTTTCTCGTAGCTGGTGGGGCATGGAAAGCAATGCGTTCAACCGAGTCGCAAAGGATCCCGACGCTGTTGCGAGCAGGGCATGAAATCAACGAGTCCATTTGGCGAAGACTATTTCGCGGTAAACACCTTGCACCTACATATGATCGCAGCGAAGCTTCACAAATTCGTGTGAATGGCCGTCACGGAGTCAGAAACGAGGTTGATCTCACACGTTGGGAGCTGCGTGTTCTAGGTCCTGATGGATCGCAGCTCGGTGTTGAAACCATGGACGATATTATTGGGTTAGAACGCACCGAAATGACTGTTGAACATAAATGCGTCGAAGGGTGGAGCCATATAGTCACGTGGAGCGGTGTGCAGTTCTCTACATGGGTCAAGAAATATGAAGAGCAACTCGGCGGCTCTTTGCCTGCGTATGTAAACCTTGCAACGCCACCGTTGGTAGCAGGAGAGCAAGAGGATCGTGATTATTATGTGAGTCTCGATATTGAATCGATGATGCATCCACAAACAATGCTGACTCACGAGTTAAATGGGGCTGCGCTCACCTCTGAACACGGTGCGCCTCTGCGGCTAACAACACCACTGAAATATGGGATTAAGCAAATCAAACGAATTGGCACTATAGAGTTTTCTGACACGAAAGGCCCAGATTATTGGGAAGAGCGAGGCTATGACTGGTACGCGCACTTATAGCTATTTAGTGAAAACGACCTTGTCGTTGCGTACGGTAACGTTCTCGTTTTGTAGTAGTTCTCGTTGTTGTTTTGTGCCGTGAATGTGAAGACGGCCGTTAGCCGCCACAACTCGCCACCATGGCACACCTTCAGCAGTCCGCAAGTAGTTGCCGACTGCTCGCGCCGCACCAGGATAGCCAGCTTCGGTTGCTACTTCTCCATAGGTAAGGACATCGCCAGCAGCAGTTTCGCATAGGATCGTACGTACTGCTAGTTCAAATTTGGTTTCGTTGTTGTCGATTGTAGAGGTGTCCACTAAAGGTCGCCATTTTCTATAGTCACTGGTTCTATGATTTCGAACGATTTATTAGTAGCGTCGAGCCGTGCTTTAGCTCCTATAGGGAGCATAATATTTTCGACGTGATGGCCTACCTCGCCTATATGGAGCACAGGAAAGTCGTAGCCATCAGTTACTTCCTCAACCAGGTTTTTCAGCGTCCTGTCATTACCAGGAACTTCTGGGTCGTCGCTGCCAACGCTGTAACCAAGCAGTAAGCCTGCAATCTGGTCAAAAATGCCCCAGAGTTTCAGTTTCGCAAGTGCCCAGTGAATGTTGCGCTTGCTCGCTTTGTACATCTCTAACGCTAAAATGCCGTCTTGCAGGGTGATCCCATAGTCGGTGTGTATCAGTTGGCTATAGCTTGGAAAGTTGCCGCCGACAATGATGCCTTCAGCAGCACCTGGTTTCAGGCATTGCCAGCCGCTATAACCATTCGGGACATCCTTTAGATCTTTCCAATCAGGGTTGGGTTCAATTTTGCCAAGCTCGCCATCGAACCAAGCTTTACGCATGGAAGCGACTTCATATGGCATGTCTTGTCTTGCGTAGTCGAAAAATTCGGTTCCCAGAAAGGTGATAAGGCCAGTTCTGTGGGTTATCGGGTTAAGTAGTGTTGATGCATCTGAAATGCCGGTGATAACTTTAGGGTTCTGGCGAATCAGGTCGTAGTTTAAACGGTCGACAAGTTCGAGTGCGTTTTTGCCGCCGACGCTAAAGATGATGCCTTTGATATCTGGTTGAGTGAGCGCCCAATGAAAATCGTCGAGGCGATCTTGCACGGTGCCAGCAGCATAATAGTTATGGTTGAAACAGTTTGGCGCAGTGATTGTCTGTAAACCAGTGCCACGCTCAAACGTTGCACGAGCCTTGTCTAGCGCTTCTCGACGATCAGCGATTGAACTTGATGGCGAGATAATAGCCATCGTGTCACCAGACTGTAATTTCGGTGCTTTCACAACGTGCATAAAATCCCTTAGTGTTATGGTTTTTAGATTCTATCTCGTAGGCAAGCAAGATCGCTAGCAGCGTTTGCAGATCGCAGAGTCAATTGGACAGCAGTTTCGAGATCAGGAATTTTCAATTGTTGACCGAACAAGTTGGGCAGCAATGCAACGACTCGGTGCACCCCACAACTTCGACGTTGCCTTCTTGCCGATAGATCGTTTTCTTCTACTCGTGTTGCATCGAACTTGCAGTTGAGGTAGGTTGTTGTTGCTTTAGTTAGCTTGTGTGATTTGAAACGAAACCAATGACGCTTTCGCTTCTTTGCTTCAAGTGTGAATTCAAGACCATGTTGTGGTCTATAGTTTGAAGTCCAAAAGAAAGTAGTGTGTTGTGAAACGTTTTGTGTGTGTAGCATGTTTGATACTGGTTTTTTCGGCGTGTTCCAGTTCGGCCGAAACTGATAGCAGTGATACCTCACCGTCAAGTGATCAAGCCGCAGCGCCTTCTGTCTCCGTTGAGGAAAAAGAGGAAGTAAAACGGACCCCTATCGAACTGTACCCAGGCGGCACATTCCAACAAAGATACGAGTCATACCATCATGCCTATCTAGTTGCTGCAGGTGACCCATATGCAGATCCAAATTTTGAGCCTCTACAAGAATTATCAACCGAACGCATGAATAAGTCTGACAAGGAATTTCTTGAAAAACTAGAGAAACAAGGAGAAGTTCTGCAGTTTCCTGTGGAAAGCCCTATAGATGAACATATTCTAAGCGATATTGGAGGTGACGCTGTTGTCGTTGATCCAAACATTGCCCTTTTTATGGACTGTTACTATAGCAATAGTTACCTAGCCAAAGAAGGTTCTCCTCAAAAGATTGAGGCAGAAGCAGAAACAATTTTTTATCTCGTTGAAATGAAATTTGTTGATGGGCAGTGGCGACTCAACGGACTTTCGGAAGAAGCGTATTGGGAAGGTGAAGGCGAATGCGTAAAATAATGGGCGGGCTATTTTGTTGTTGTCTAATCGTATTAGTTGTAGTAGCACAGGCGAATGCACAAGAGAGAATAGAGAAAAGAAATTCAAAGCAGGTCAACGTTGAAACTTTGCCTGATGGGGTTCAAACTGAGGCTGGCAGCGCATATTATCCAAGTTCTAAAAAAGGTTCGGGTGATTCCAGTTGTAATGACAAGGGCGACACGTGGATCCTTACTATCAAAGATGACAAGAAATCTACTGTGAGTAAGGTTGAAAGTAATCAGCTAGTGCGAGATCATGAACGTTTCTCAAAACATTTTGCTGGCACAGGTGGAAAAGAATCCATCTTGCCGCATCAAGATTCTATGACTGACAGTTTTGTTGATTTCATGCCTAGAACTCAACCTATGACACATACTCGCACCTACTCAAAGACAGGACGATGGTGGCGATGTGGATTCAATAGTAGTGTCCTTTACCCCGAAGATGGAGTTGTAGATATCAATGCTCTTGTGTTGCAGGCTATTGATGAAGCGAAACCAGGGTCGCCTGTGTTCAACATCAGCCCAAACAAAGACATGATTCTTGTGCAGACTGTACATATGCACGGTATTGATGCAACATATTGGAAGCCCTATAGCGCAACCGCATCGGCGGGTACTGTTAGCGTGACAGCAACAATGACACCTATACAATCTCGGTGGGATTCGGGAGAACCAAATAAAGGCCCTGTTATCTGTAATGGGCCAGGAAAACTCTACAGCAAAGGAGTTGAAGCCACAAAAGCAAACTATCCATGCTCAACGTTTTATAACTGGGCGACAACCGACGGCGATCCTTACACCTTGACAACTACCGTTGTCTTTGACGTAACAGCCACGTCATCTTTAGGGCCACTAGGGCCATTCCCTCCAATAGCGATCTCAACAACAGACGAAGTATACGTTAAAGAGCTTCAAGCAGTTGTTGTCGCTAACGAATAGTCCAGCTTAATGGCTTTTGTGGAAGCGAGAAACAACGCCAACAATGCCAGCACCCACCACTATGCCAACAACGGCAGACAACGCAGTGTTAACAAGCCAAGCAAGAGTGGAGCCGATAGCGCTTATGCCGCTAACCGATTCTTCTGCGCCATGGACTATGTCGTAAAGAAAATCCCAGCCAAGTTCGTGCGAGCCGATAACCAGAATATGTCCGCCAACCCAAAGCATCGCGGCGGTGCCAATGGCTGCTAAAACTTTCAACAATGTCGGCATGCCAGAGACCAGCGCACGGCCGAGGCGCTGTGACGTTCCCGATTCTCGGCTAGCAAGTGACAAGCCGATGTCATCCATCTTGACGATAAGTGCAACAAGACCATACACAATTGCGGTGATAAACAAAGCAACGACGACAAGGATGATTGCTCGTTGAGCGAATGACTCGTCGATAACCTCTTTCAACGAGATGACCATAATCTCAGCCGACAAGATAAAATCTGTTCGCACGGCGCTAGAGACGACCTCTTTTTCGGCTTCAGGCCCTTGAATAACGGCAGGTGCATCATCGCTGTGGCCGGCTCCAGAAAATTTGTGGTAAAGTTTCTCGGCTCCTTCGAAGCAAAGGAATGCGCCGCCAAACATTAAAATAACTTCTACGATTTTTGGTTCGATAGCGCTTAGCAGCAAGGCAATGGGTACGATAAACAGAAGTTTGTTGCGCAGCGAGCCTGTCGCAATTCGTTTAATGATCGGCAGCTCCCGATCAGCAACGACACCTTGCACATACGCTGGAGTAACTGCGGTGTCATCAACAACCACACCAGCAGCCTTTGCGCTAGCTCGCCCAGAAGCGGCTGCAACATCATCGATAGATGAGGCAGCAAGTTTCGCTAGCGCCGCAACATCATCAAGTAAACCTACTAAACCACCAGCCATTATCTTCCTTCTTTAGGTGTCGCCTTATAGTGTACATCTCCTTAGCATTTCCGCTGCGCTTGGCGCGTTGCCACGTAGGTTTGGCGTTTCCTAGTCAAATAATTCGGTAGAAAACTGTTTCAAGGCTCTCTAGTAAATGATGGCAACGAGTGTTTCAATTTAATGCTTATCAATAAATGCATAATGATAAACATTGATCAACAAGATATATTTATTAGGTATGAATTTAAAAATAGCTAGCAAGGCGAACTGGCTCTTGGGGTTTGGGTTGAAATTCCTGGAGTTTCTTCTCTGGGGGGTTTTTGCGGTCTCTTGTTTAATGGCGGTTTCGGCTGGGTTTGGCGGCAGTAGTTATGTGAACCTTACAGGTAAAACAGTGGAGTCAATTGGCATTGAGTATTTTGAAAAAATGGCGAGCCCTGAAATAAAAGTTGCTGAAGATGCACCTGCTCAAGCTGGTTTTTTAGGGGTAACACCAGTGGAAGAAGCTGGCATCAGCGTTGGGGATATTGATGTGGGATCAGCTGCTGAAGCGTCTGGACTTCAAGTTGGTGATCGTATTCTTAGTGTCAACGGTTATAGCGTGGAGTCTCGCGAATATCTTGTAGATCTCATTGCTAGTTTCGCTGCTTTCGATGAGGTTGCAGTAAGAATTTCGCGAGATGGTGAACCGCAGAATTTGCAAGTTGTGCTTGACGAAAAGCCAGAAGGGTACGTCGAAAGCCCATTAGGTGATGCTATAGCTTCTGAATTGAAGCCATTTGATGGTGAATTGAGGGTAAAGGAGTCTGCTGTCTCGTTTAAGTTGGGTGATAGTTATAAGTGGCACAACGTTGCTTTGCTGGCCTTATCCTCCACAATGCTTGGGCTTATTGCATTTGCTGTCAGTAACGTTATTGGCTTGTTGGATAGGGCACATGCTAGTTTGGCGTTTACTTGGGGCAGCGCCCTTCATCTGTCTCGTGCTGGATGGTCTTCGTTGGCAGTAGCTTTCTTGAATTTTCTTTTTGGTGTTTATGTCAATCGGCTCGTCGGTTCGCTGCAAGCTGATGGTCTTGCGTTTGAATATGGTTCTCGGATGATTTCTTGGCCATTCGTGGTATTTGGGCTGTTCATGTTAGTGGTGGCTAGCGTATTCGAAAAAGGAATAAAGCTTAAAGAATTTGACGAGGTGACTATCTAGATGACAGTAAAGGTACACCTTAATAAGATTTTAGCGGAGCGTGACATGTCGCTTACAGAGTTGTCTAAGGCTGTTGGTGTTAGCGTTGTGAATCTCTCGATTTTGAAAACAAACAAAGCGAAAGCGGTACGGTTCACGACGCTTGATGCAATTTGTAAGGCCCTAAACTGTCAGCCTGGTGACCTGTTGTCTGTCGAGGGTGATTTAAGTTAGTGGTGTGTCTCAGCTGAAATCAATAGCCTAGGCAGCCTGCGATCGGTTTGTTTGCTGCGAATCCTGACTTTAACGATCGAGAGGTTCTGTGGTTACAGGGTCTTCGTTCGTGTCAGAAGGTTGCTGGACTGGTTGTGCAAATCTATCAGCGTCAACCTCGGCGCCACATTTTTCAATTGAAGCTTCAAATTTGCTTTCCATTACGTCAAAGGCAGCTTCCAGTTCGTTCTTTCGATCATCATCTAAATCTGAGTCTGCATGTTCGAGCAACATTTCAGTTCTCGCATCGTAATCTTCTTTATTGAATTCGTTAGCAACACATGTAGCATCACTTTGTCCGTAGCCATCCCAGGCGACAGCAGCTGTAAAGTAGCTTTCATAGCTTAAACAATCTTTTTCTGCGGTGAGAGAAACTTTTGTGTCTTCGTCGGTTAATTCGATGGCGGAGCTAGCGGAGATAATTCGAAATGGATTAATTTCGTACTGCTCTAAGACATTGATGCCTATGCCAGCGACTAGACGTTGTCCGTAGCAAGTCAACTCTTCATCTGTAATGATTCCCTCGGCGCCGTTGGATGCAAGACTTTTTTTAATCGTTTCGATGTATTCATCGGCGAATATTTGTTCTTCTTCACTGAGTGTCACAGTAGTAGGTGTAGTGTCATCTTTAGAGTTGGCTGTTGGGGTTTCTCTGTCAGTTTCCTCTGAGGGATCGGCCGAGTTTGTTTCTTGATCTGTTCCACAGGCGGACAAGAGCAATCCTAAAGTTGCGATGATGCAAATACTTTTTTTCATGAACAAATCTCCTAAGTGGCATAGTGTTACGGGGTAAAGATCCGACTTTGATTTTATCTGGAGGATCCCTGACTCGTATAGTCGCGCATAACTGATACAGAACAGTCATGTGGTGTCGTAAATTGTTTGATAAACCCTATTGTGGTCGTCATTGCTACGAAAGTGGGAATCTGCTGGACAAGATTCCCGTTTCTGGGGATGACGCCCCTGGAATCAAGAGAGGGCAAAAACGATAGCGCTACTTGCGTGCAAGGTACTTTAAAATTCGACGTGTCCTTGGAGTATCTTTCACAACGCACGATCAAAAACAGTTACAAAAATTGTTAGTCAAGCTACACGACTAATTGCGTCGGCAAGGCTTAAGAAATCAATTCCCAAGCAACAGCAACATGTGCTTCAATAGAGCTGATAACTGGAAATGGGGCTTCGTCATTTTTAACGACAAGAGGCAGCTCTGTGCAAGCTAAAACAACACCGTCGAGATGTGTATATTTGTTTAGTAATGTGAAGAAAGAGTCGAAAAATTCTTGTTCCATTTTGCCTTGACTTACAAGCGTTTGGATCCGCTGAATTTCGGTAATCTCGCTAGCTGATGGGAGTTGCACACCAAAACCATGGGACTCTAGACGTCGTTGATAGAAACCATCTTCAAGCGTGAATTGAGTGCCTAACAGCAAAAGATTTCGCAGCTCTTTTTGCTTCGTCTGCTCGGCAACCGCATCAACAATATGGACAACTGGGTTGGTAAGTTCAAGGTCGGTAAGTTGATCGTATGCTTTGTGTAACGTGTTATTGCAAATAACTATTGCCTTCGGATCGTAGCCATCGAGTTCAACTAAGCTTTTCCTGAGAAAGTCTTGAACAAATGTCCAGTCGGTGCTGTAGTTTGCCCGAACATCGTGATAATCAACGCTACGCAAAAGGAGCTCGGCGGAGTGCCCTGGCCCCAATGTTGTTTCTGCTAGCTCATTAAATCGTTTGTAATATTCAATAGTTGAAGGCCAACTTGTTCCACCTAATAAAGCAATCATATGGCCAGGCTAGCGATTAGAACGGTAAACTGTCTGCTGTATGAACTAAGGTGTAAAGATGAAGCCAGACTTTATAGCCATGTTGAATGAGCCTAAAAATACTTTGGGAAGAACCGAAGAAGCCGTTACGTTGATTTTGGAAAACAACGAGCTTATCGAAGACCTCTATCAATGCTATTTTCAGTCTGACGAGTGGGTTCGGCTTCGTGTTTCAAGTTCGTTCAAAAGAATCTGGCGAGCCGACCCTACGCTTTTTAAACCCTATATCAAGGGGTTCGTAGAAAAGGTAGCTTTCATTGATCAGCCATCTGTCAATTGGACGTTTTCACAGATGTGTTTAGAACGCCAAGACGATTTAAGCGTTAAGCAAAAAGCGGCTGCGGTATCGCAAATGAAAAAATATCTAGAGAACTCTGATGACTGGATTGTTCAGAACGCAACGATAGAAACGCTTGCTAGCTGGGCGCAGCAAGATGCAGCGCTGCGGCTGTGGCTTTGCCCGAAGTTGCAGGAGTTGACAATCTCCGATCGTAAGTCTGTAGCGAAACGGGCAGCGAAGTGGCTAGGTAAGCTTGAAAAATAACTAGATGGTTGATTCCAAGCCGATTTCAGGGTCTTCAACCATCTAGCGTTGAATTGGCACTCTAGTAGATAGAATCTCTCCATGTTTAGTTTGTATGACACGATGAGTTCGTCAGAAGTTGCTTTGCCATCAGTCGATGAGAAAAAGACGATCGGCATGTATGTGTGCGGCCCAACTGTCTATCAACGCGCCCATATCGGCAACGCTCGACCATATATTGTTTTTGCTTGGATGAAGAACTGGTTGATCTCTCAAGGGTACGACGTCAACTTTGTGCATAACATCACCGACATTAACGACAAAATTTATGAGCACACGCCAGAAGGTGTGTTGAGCACGCAACACGCTATAGATATGGCAAAATTCTATAACGCTGACATCGCTTCGCTTGGGCTACCTATGCCAGATGCTATGCCAACGGTGACCGACACTATGAGTCAAATTATTACCTTTATCGAGCAGATTATCGCTGCAGGTCATGGGTATGTGGCTGGTGAAGATGTTTACTTTGATGTGGCCTCATCAGCTGATTATGGCAAATTGTCAGGCACGGTCGATCATGAAACGCTTGGCGATGGTGACGCAGCACACAAAAAAGATCCGCGAGATTTCGCGTTGTGGAAGTCGGCAAAACCAGGTGAAGATACACATTGGGATTCGCCATGGGGTAAGGGGCGCCCTGGCTGGCATATTGAATGTTCGGCGATGGCTCATAGTGAACTTGGCGAGGCGTTTGAGATTCACGGCGGTGGCAACGATCTGACATTTCCTCATCACGAAAACGAGGTTGCGCAGTCAACATCGGTTGGTTATGCGTTTGCAAAAATTTGGGCGCATAGTGGCATGTTGACCCTCGGCGGCGAAAAAATGTCGAAGTCGTTAGGCAATATCGACCCAATCCATGCTGCTGTCGAGCGTTGGGGGGCCGAAACGCTACTGCTTATGTTCCTCAATTCTCATTGGCATAGCCCCGTCGAATATTCACAGAAAACGTTGCAGGCTGCCGAGTCTCGTTTGAACACATTACTCGAAGCAAACGCAACAGTGAAAGAAACCGAGCCTCCAGCGGACGAATGGGCTGCGCTCGAAACAGTTTTAAACAAAAACTTTAACACTGCCGAAGCGTTGGCGTTGCTCCATGAGTGGGTCAATAAAGGCTATAAAGAGCTAGCGGCAAAGCTGCTCGCGATGTTTGGCTTGGGGCGTGTCGCATCGCCGCCGCAGCCGCCAGCAGATGTTGCAGCTGTTGCACAGCAACGATTGCAAGCCAAAGCCGACAAAGACTATGAGCAAGCCGACGCCCTTCGCGCCCAAGTCGAAGCAGCAGGCTGGCTACTTCGCGACGAAGTCGACGGCCAAGTGATAATCCCCACTGTCCAGGCCTTGCGATGACTGCGGGGGATTCAGCGGAATTTTATGAGCAAGCGCTTGAAGTGGCACTAGAAGCATCATCGGAAGCTGCAACGTTGCTTCTCGAAGGGTTTGGCGAACCTTTAGAGTTGGCTGAAAAGTCTAACAAGCGAGATATCGTCTCGAACTTTGATGTAGCTTCGCAAGAGTCGATGTGGAAACATACTGGCTGGTAGACCCGATAGACGGAACGACAAACTACACACGCCAGCTAGAATTTTTCTCAGTATCGATAGCGTTGATTGACAAAGGCGTGCCCGTCGTTGGCGTTGTCAACTGTCCGAAATTAGGACAATTATATTCAGCCCGTTCAGGAAACGGAGCGCACTGCAACGGTGATCGTATCACTGTTTCTGATAAGGCCACAATCGCTGAATCTATTCTCACGACGAGCATGCCTTACGAAACTAATGCGAGGAAAAAGGTTCTGCAATTCTTAGATAAAGCATCGCAAGAAGTTGATGGGATACGCTTATTTCTTTCGTGTGCATATGACCTATGTTTGCTTTCCCGAGGAAGTATTGATAGTTCTATCTTCTTTGGTGTTAGCCCGTGGGATATAGCTGCAGGTCTATGTATTCTCAAAGAAGCAGGCGGCCAATTTACTGATGATCATGGCAATGTCTGGGCTCCAGCTAGCCAGTTGTGTGTCGCATCTAATGGGCAAGTTCATAACGAACTTCTCAAATTGCTATCCAGATAGACAATCCAAGCCGTTCAAAAATTTCTCGATGGCGTAGATTTGGCGCAAAGTAACGTAACTCTCTTGGTCTCAGACTTGGTAGCTTGAAGGGTAAACTCTGTGTATCTTATATGTAATCGAGGCGGCGAAAGCATAAGTAAATGAAACATATATCTGCACGTAGGTTAATCATCGGAGGCGTAGTTCTTACTGTCGCTGGTGCTTTAATAGCTTTGATTCTGACCGTCTCTGATTCAGATGGTGTGAAAACACAAGCCCAAATTGAACAGGTAGTTACGACAAATTTTGCTACTACCCTTTTACCTCTTGCGTCAGAACCAACAGAGAGCACGAATACACCCGATGAACCCAGTGACGACATGGATTCCATGGACTCTAGCAACGTGCCGAAAGACTATGAGGAGAACCTTTCATTAATTAAAAGTAACTCGACAAGGAATGCAGATGCAGATTCAAGTCCGTGGGCTTCGTCTAAAGCTAGTGAGATAACCTATTCTGGTTTAACGACCAGCACGAATAATCCAGCTCCTTCAGGTCGCTCTAAAGGGATATTTCACGAAACTTGTAGCTTCTCTCACTTTGCATATGATGACTTTATCGTTACTCCTAACATGCCAGGGACTATGCACTTGCATATGTTCTTTGGTAATACAAATGCGAATGCATTCTCTGATAACGACTCTTTAAGAAATGAAGGAGCAAGTACTTGTATCCGCAACGAGCTGAATCGCTCAAGCTACTGGATTCCTGCAGTGTTTAATGGGGATAATCAAGTTCTTATTCCAGAAGATATTATGGTGTATTACACTGAACGGGCTGACACTAACGTCGAGCCTTTTCCCGAAGATTTTCGCATGATAGCTGGTGATGCTATGGCTACGAGCGAGCAAGAACCTTCTGTGCCAGGCAATCGAGTGATTTATTGGAAATGTGGTTTCTTTGACAAGGCCCAACGAACTGGCGGAGGTTCTGGTGGTGATTCTGCTGGGACAATACCAAGTTGTGACCCATCTGTTTATTCTCACATGGAAATGAAGATTGAATTCCCAAATTGCTGGGACGGGGAAAATGACGGGAAACAAGGTAACCATCGTTCGCACATGAGTTATCCTGTCGGTCTCTATAACGCCTGCCCAGCTGGAACGATTACCTTGCCATCGATTATTTATAGAATCCATTTTAAGCTTGGGCCAGAAACTGGTCCTACAAATCAATGGTATCTTTCGTCAGATGTAAGAATTAAAAACGATGGCGACCTATATCTTAACGAAGAAAAGGGCGCGAGTATTCATGCCGATTGGGTAAATGGTTGGAATGCTGAGACAATGCGAACGGCTATTGACAGTTGCTTAAACGAGGCTAATAAGGATTGCTGGAGAGAGCTTGGTGATGGGCAAAGCGCAATCCCAGATACTAAGTACGATGACAAGAAAGCTACTGCATATAAGGGCCCGTTAGCCCTCGATCCGCAAGAAGTCGCATCATTGTGTAAAGGGCGTGCAGAAGTATCTGGTTTAGAGGCTTCTTATTGCGATAAGACGATGATGCAAAATATGATGAACTAGTTTGCTTGTGCTACGTCTTGTATGAAACAGGGCCATGGAAGTTGCATTTGTAGATTTGCAGCTATGCTAGAATGCAGCGTGGTTTCGAGCCACGCTATTTTCTTGTTCTGCCTGAGACGCTATTTGACAAAGGAGGTGCGCAGATGCTTGAAGAAAAACTTGTTGACCTGCTGACCCCTTTGATCGAAACGCAACAAGCGGAGCTTTATGATGTCCGCTGGAAATCTGGCCTGCTCTCTATTGTTGTTGACAAGGAAGGCGGCGTTTCGACTGACGTCCTTGCGAAGCTTAACCGTTTCCTCAGCCCCCTTCTTGAACAAAGCGAGCTGATCAAAAGCGAGTATCGTCTTGAGGTGACAAGTCCAGGTGTTGAACGCAGTTTGCGCACACTGGCCCATTACGAAAAAGCGGTTGGTGAAAGCGTTATCGTGAAAAAACCTTCTGCACAGTCACCTAATCGGTTTCAAGGCGTCGTGCAAGCTGTTGATGCTGATAAGGTCATACTTGAGGTGAGTGAGGTTGATGGCACTGAGCTTAAGGTCAAAGAAAATGTAGAAATTGCTTTGTCTGACATAGTTCAGGCGAAGACAGTTTTTGACTGGCAAAAGTCATTAGGTACAAGCTCAAAATCTCAAAATCATCTTGTTTCTCCAGATAACTGGCAGGAACAAGCAAAATCGAAGCGTAAAAACAAAAAAAGTAAGAGTAAAAAATCAAATAGGAAGACCACAAAAGAGGTGGCAAAATGAGCAACGAAATGACAGAAGCGATCAAGGCAGTAGCCGAAGATCGGGGCATAGCGGTAGAAAAGCTGTATAGCCTGGTAGCCAACGCGTTGGAGCAGTCATATAAACGTCTGCCTGATTCGTTTGAATACGCGTGGGTTACTATCGATCCGAATACGTTTGGTATCACCGTTTTTGCCCAAGAGCTTGACGACGAAGGCGAGCCAACAGGCCCCGAAATAGATGTTACGCCAGAGTCGTTTGGGCGCATAGCGGCGCAAACAACGAAGCAAGTTCTCACGCAGGGTATTCGCGAAGAAGAACGCGAAATGAAATACGAAGAATACGCAGGCCGTGAAGGTGACATTGTCACTGGCATTGTGCAGCAGACCGAAGCACGCTACACGTTGCTTGACCTTGGCCATATTGAAGCGCTTATGCCGCAATCTGAACACGCTGGTGGTCATGCTAGTTCTGGCGCTCGTATTAAGGCCTATATTGTCGAAGTTCGCCGCACGGCGAAAGGCCCGCAGATTGTTGTCAGCCGCACACACCCTGGTTTGATCAGACGCTTATTCGAGCTTGAAGTTCCTGAAATTGCTGACGGGATCGTCGAGATCAAAGCATGTTCTCGTGAGCCTGGGCATCGCACAAAAATTTCGGTTCTTTCGAACGACCCTAATGTCGATCCAGTCGGCGCTTGTGTTGGTGCGCGCGGTTCTCGTGTGCGCATGGTTGTTAATGAACTCAACGGCGAAAAAGTCGATATTATCCCGTTTAGTGAAGATCCATATGAGTTTGTTGCCAAAGCGCTTTCTCCTGCAAAGGTAAAAGATGTCAGGATTGATCATGAAAGCGGCACAGCCGAAGTTATTGTCCCTGATTTTCAGCTGTCCTTAGCGATAGGTAAAGAGGGGCAAAACGCTCGTCTGGCGCACCGCTTAACAGGCTGGCGCATCGATATTAAGAGCGAAACTCAAATTGCTGAAGAGGCTGAATATGCAGGTGAAGGCTGGGCGCAAGGTGAATGGGTGCAAGACAAAGAAACTGGTGAGCAGATGTGGCAGCCCGCTGATGGCAGCCCAGCTATCTCAGTTGATGAGTGGCGCAAGCTGACAGAAGACGATGCCGCTGACAGCGAACAGCGCGACGATGAAACTTCTGAACAGAGTGAAGATGCAGCTAGTAGCCCTGAGGAAAATGTAGATAATGCCGTCGAAGAAGTTGCAACAGAATCTGTGCAGAACTCTGATGAAGTAGACGTTTCTGACGAAGAAAAATCTAGTGATGAGGATGAAGAAACTTCAGCAGTTGTTGAAGAAGAAGTTGAAAGTTAGAAAGTAAAGTAGTTCATCATCATTGTTGCATGGGTATATGTAACGAGGGTGGTAGCATTGTTAGTTGTCGTCGAACAATCGACGTTTATCCCCTTGGGGTGGAAGAAACAAAGTGCCAGCAAAAGTACGTGTGTATGAACTAGCGAGAGAGCTAGGAATGGAAAACAAAGAGATCATAGATCTTTGTGGATCCCTTGGGATAGGCGTAAAAAGTCATTCTTCAAGCGTGGTTGAGCCGCAAGCCGACCGCGTTCGTCGAAAGGCTGAACGTGAAGGCCTCATCAGAGAGCCAAAACCAGAAGTTAAAGAAGAGCCTAAAGAAGTCGCAAAACCTGGTAAGACAAAAAAGCCT
This sequence comes from Acidimicrobiales bacterium, assembly GCA_020629155.1. Lineage (GTDB taxonomy): Bacteria > Actinomycetota > Acidimicrobiia > Acidimicrobiales > SZUA-35 > JAHDDW01. The sequence continues at coordinate 20,894 of JAHDDW010000010.1, forward strand.
GAGGACAGCGAAAAAGACGGCAAAGATAGCAGCGATAAAGGCAGTGCTGGCACGAAGAAAACTAAACCAGTTGCTAAGGTTGAGAAACCAAAAGCTGTCAAAAAGCCTGCTGCTAAAGCTACTAGTCCTGTAGTTTCTTCAGCACGACCCAAGAGACCAGTGTCAGCTCCACCTTCGACGCCACAAGGATCTATTGTTCGGCCAGTTGAAAGGCCGCCAGCTCGTGCAGCGCAACCAGCGCCTGTGGCAGAACAAAAAGTAAGCGCCCCCGCTAAACCTAGCGCTCCTAAAGAGCCTGTTAAGGCTCCAGTTAAAAAAGAAGCAGTAGCCGAGAAGGCTCCAGCTGCACCAGTAAAGCCTTCTAAAATAGAAGCTAAGAAGGCTCCGGTTAAGCCGAAAAAAGCTGTACCTAAACCGCCTCCAGGTGCGCCGCCGGGCCCTCCTCGTGGTCGTGGTGGAGCGCCTATCCCTCCTCCTCCTGGTGGTGGTAAGATTCCTCCTCCTCCTGGCAATAAAGGTTCATCAGGTGGTCGGTCTGGTGGTAACAATTTCCGTTCGCGTTCTAACACAGGGTCTCCTTCTTCTCCTGGCCGTTTCTCAGGTCCGAGAAGCGGGGGTAATGCAAGACCTGCTGGTGGCGGCGGTTTCAGGTCTATGCCAGGCAGTGGTGGCCCTTCAGGCCCTCCAGGTCGTGGTGGCCCTCCAGGTCGTGGTGGCCCTAACCGTGGGCCTAATAGAGGTGGCCCTAATCGTGGACGTTCTCGCCGTAAGAGCAGACGTCGTGATATGGAAGAGTTGGCGCCAATTAACGCAGCTCCATCATATTCAGCTGAAGACGCTCCAGTGCCAGAAGGCGTTGTTGTTATCGAGCGTGCTTCTACCGCGCAAGACTTAGGTCCAGCGCTGAATCGTACCGCAGCCGATGTTGTGCGTTTCTTGCTGACAAGTGGCGAAATGGTTACTGCGACGCAGTCTCTTTCTGACGAGATGATCACTTCGTTCGCTGAAGATGTCGGCGCAGAAATTAGGCTTGTTAACCCTGGCGAAGAGCAAGAAGTTGAACTGCAAAAACTTCTCCAGTTCGATGACGAAGATGATACTGATGAAGATGCGCTTACGCATCGTGCGCCTGTTATCACTGTGATGGGTCACGTCGATCACGGTAAAACAAAGCTATTGGATTCAATTCGTTCAGCAAACGTCATTGACGGTGAAGCTGGCGGAATCACACAGCACATTGGTGCCTACCAGGTTGACCGTGACGGCAAAAAAATTACTTTCTTAGACACACCAGGTCACGAAGCGTTTACTGCGATGCGTGCTCGTGGTGCAAGTTCTACCGATATTGTCGTGCTTGTCGTCGCAGCAGATGATGGCGTTATGCCACAAACAGTTGAAGCGCTCGATCACGCGAAAGCTGCAGAAGTGCCAATTGTTGTTGCTATCAACAAGATCGACCGTGAAGGTGCCGATATTCAAAAAGTAATGACGCAGCTTTCAGAGCGTGGGCTTGTGCCTGAAGAATGGGGCGGCGAAACTATTATGGCGCCTGTGTCTGCGATGACACGCGACGGCATCGACGATTTGTTAGATAGCCTCTTGCTTGTTGCTGAGGTTGAAGATCTCAAAGCTGAAGAGACAGGCCGTGCCTCTGGTGCGGTGCTTGAATCAAACCTTGATATTGGCCGTGGTCCTGTAGCTACAGTGCTTGTTTCTAAAGGAACGTTGCGTGTCGGTGACCCTCTTGTCGCTGGTGCTGCATGGGGTCGAGTCAGAGCGTTAGTGAATGACAAAGGCGAAAGCGTTACCGAAGCGTTGCCTTCAACACCTGTGCAGGTTCTTGGCCTTAATGAAGTAGCCGAAGCAGGCGATGCATTTGTGATCGCTCCTAGCGAAAAGATTGCCGCGAAAGTTGCGTCAACTCGTGAGCACTGGCAGCGTATGTCAAGCTTCGGTCGAGGGACATCTACGAGTGCCGCAAGCGGCGCGAAACTGGAAGACCTTTTCAAGCAGATTCAAGCTGGCGAGGCAGCCACCTTAAATCTTGTTGTGAAAGCCGATGTGAACGGTTCACTTGAAGCGGTCTGCGATAGTTTGAAGAAGCTTGAGCGCCCTCAAGCGAAACTTTCATTCGTCTTGCGAGGTGTTGGTGGTATTACCGCTAACGATGTGCAGCTAGCTGCTGCTTCAAACGCTACTATTATTGGCTTTAATGTGAGGCCAGATAAGAAAGCCCGCGATCTTGCAGCGCAAGAAGGCGTCGAAATTCGCAACTACGAAATCATCTATAAGCTGATTGAAGATATCGAAAAAGCTATGCTCGGTCTTCTTGTTCCTGAAACAGAAGAAGTTGTTACTGGTGAAGCCGAAGTTCGCGAGATCTTCAAGCTGCCTAAGATCGGTTCTATTGCTGGTTGTATGGTTACTAGCGGTGTTATCACTCGTAACTCACAGGTTCGTTTCTTGCGTGAAGGCACAATCATTTGGAAGGGCGACGTTAAGTCCTTGAAGCGCTTTAAAGAAGATGCGAAAGAGGTTAAAGCTGGCTTTGAATGTGGTATCGGCTTGTCTGACTTCCAGGACCTTAAAGAAGGCGACACGATCGAAACGTTCGTCGAAAAAGAGATCCCAGTTTCATAGCAGCTGACAGTTTGATGATTCCCAGTCACCGCTGGGAATCATACAGTCCCGAAGACTGCTAGGAAGAATAGAAATGTCTTGGTTAGTGTTAAGAGTCATACCTAGCGATCAAAAAAGTGTCCAGACATTTAGACGTACTTGTCTAGATGGAATTTGTGGCTATGAGTGAAAAATAGATACTGAATCTGTTAGAGTTTCCACGTTACAGCAATTGGAAAGCCATCAATGACTTGGAAAAAAACTTTCAGAATTATCCGCCGACAATGGCGGAGGCATCCTAAATTTTATAATCTGCTCTTGCTCGGGGTTGTCTATCTCTTATCATTCACTAGCGACAAGAGCGCGGCTGCGGTAGCCCTTGCAATCGCACTGTTCTTATTGTTCTGGTTCATTTATAAAGCTCCGACAGAATGTCTCGCCTTAAACAGAGACAGCCAAACGAGATGCCGAAACAACGCTAGAGGGCTGCTTGGGGGCTGTAAGCTAAAGTCGCATCAACGGATGACAGTGTCGCAACGTCTGAAACCGAGAATCGATGTGGCAAAGCTCCGCCGAGGTAGACAACAATTGAGTGCCGCTGTTCATATTTTTGGCTCAGTTGGTAGTTTGATTGGCGGATTGATAGCCGCTTACCAGTTTTTAGTCGCGTAGAAGTGGCTCTGGAGTTGTTTGGGTTAGCGTCGGGGTGGAAATTTACGTGCCAACTTACGATAGGCCTTAGTCAGAGTCGTAGTACTTTCCATAGAGTAGCCTATTAATTCTATGTATCTCTAGTGCTTCCTACCTTTTGCACGTTAAAGTTAGTGCTATGGCTAGAAGGCAAGAACGGCGTCGCAAACGTCCGCAAACAAAAAGACAATATCCTCGTACTGCAAGGTTAAATTCGTTGCTGCAACAAATAATTGCCTCGCAACTGGCCAATCTTGATGATGAGCGGCTTGACCTTATTACGGTCACTTCTGTTGATGTCGACAATGATTTGAACAAAGCTAAGGTGTTTGTTTCGTCAATGGATGATGAAGCGCAAGATGAAGAAATCTTGGGAATCTTGGCTGAGTATCGAATAGAAATGCAAAGCGCTATTGCTAATGAAGCTCGCCTACGTAAGACACCTCAGGTCGTGTTCTTTTTCGATCCTGCTGTTCGAGCTGGCGCACGTATTGAAGAAATCCTCGGCGACATCTACCCAGAAGGGCAAAAGCCCGATAGTGATAGCAGTGGGCCTTTAGCTGATACATACGACCAAAATCTAGAAAATCAGGAGTAGCGGTGGGAAGAAGACGGACGAAACGTCCTGATTCCAAAGTATCTGGTTGCCTCGTGCTTGACAAGCCTGCAGGGTGCACTAGCCACGATGTTGTCGACCAGGCGCGTCGAGCGTTAGGTACACGCAAAGTTGGTCATGCTGGCACGCTAGATCCTGACGCCACAGGTGTGCTTGTTCTTGGCGTAGGCGCAGGCACGAAACTGTTAGAGTTTGTTGTCGGCACCGATAAGACCTATGAAGGCACTATTCAATTCGGATCGGAAACATCGACACTTGACGCTGCTGGTGAGGTTACTGCTACCTACGATATGTCATTTGGTGAAGCGCAAGCACAGAAAGCTAAAGAGCAGTTCCTCGGCGACATCGAGCAAATTCCTCCTATGGTTTCGGCTGTGAAAGTGAATGGGCAACGGCTGCACGAGTTAGCTCGTCAAGGTAAAGAAGTCGAACGTAAAGCCCGCGCCGTGACTATCAGCCGATTTGACCTTTTCACAACAGATGACCCACTGGTGTATTCGTTCGTGGTTGATTGTTCTTCTGGCACTTACATTCGCACCCTAGCTGCCGATTTGGGCACTGCTTTAGGTGGGGGAGCGCACCTCAAAACATTACGCCGTACCCGTGTTGGCGCTTTCCAGATAGAGAAAGCACAGAAGCTTGATCCAGAAAATCCAGACACCCTAGCATTGCAGCCGCTAGAAGAGTTGCTAACAGGGGTTCCCTTACTCGAAGTTGACGATACCGTTGCACAACAAGTTCGTAACGGTCGGTCGCTTGGTCAAGCTCCAGGCGAAGGCTTAGTAGGAATCAAAGACCAGCATGGTAAGCTGCTCGCAGTCTATAGCGCACAAGATGGGCATCTAAAACCCGCTAAAATTATGCCTCAGTAGGGTAGTTTGTTTGTTAAACCAGTTGGATAGCAGAACGCTAAAACTGCATCTACTACCCTTAAAGAAGCGGATAGTCCAAGGAAAATACTAGAAAGACTTATGAGTTATCAAGCAACGTATACGGTTCAAAATCGCAATGATATTTCGCTAGCAGTTGTTGTAACTGGTTCAGAAAATCGCGATGGTCTCGCTTTCGTAGCCCATGGTTTGGGTGGGTTTAAAGAGCAGCGCCATATTGTTGCGATGGCAGAAGCGCTGGAACAACTGGGCTATTGCGTTGTTCGTTATGACGCAGCTAACTCGATTGGCGAGAGTGGCGGACAGATGCAAGACGCAACGTTGACGAACTATTACGCCGATCTTGAAGATATTGTCGAATGGGCTTCAACGCAACCATTTTTTCAAGCACCATTTTTTGTTGGCGGTCACAGTCTTGGCGCTGCATGCAGCCTACTTTTTGCTGCGCAGCATAGTGCGCAAGTGCGGGGAATCTTTCCGATCAGTTGCTTTGTCGGCGGCGAGCGCTACAAGAAGATTATCGGCGAAGAAAAACTAGCGCAGTGGCAAAAAGACGGTTTTATTTTCGAAGAAAGTGGTTCGCGTCCAGGTGTTATGAAACGTCTAAATTGGGGCTTGATCGAAGATCTCGAACGCTACGACCTTGTTGCTAATGAAGCTGCGCAGATTGATGTGCCAACGCTGCTTGTCGTTGGGACGAAAGACGTTGGCACGCCGCCAGAATTTCAAGAACAGTTGAAGCAAAACATTTCGTCACCGTGTGAGCTGCATCTGATCGGCGAAATGGAACACAACCCTAAAACCGATGCAGAACTTGAAGAGCTGCAAGCAGTACTTACAACTTGGGTCAAATCGCTACAGTAGGCTGCCTTTTCTGTTGCATAGATGCTGAATTGTTCTGAAAATATGCCTAACTGTCGTAACGCAATGCCACAAAGAAAACCGAAATAGACAGGTGTTAAAGAGCTAAGAACGTCAGTCATCGAGTACTTCTTGTGCAATTGCGCTGCCAACAACCGCATCGTCGTCATAGAACGCCACGGTTTGCCCAGCTGCGATACGCATCTGTGGTTGGGTCCAGCAGATAGCGTTGCCGCGTATCTCGCCTGGCAGCACCACACCATGCGCAGACGCCTGAATCGACAGTTCGCTATTTGCTACAGGATTGTGAGCCCACGTGAACTGCATGCAGGGCTGAGACGGCACAAGCAAGTCTTCAAAAGGGCCAAGAAGAACTTCGCCAGCAGCTCGGTCGATTTTCGTAACGTAGCGTCGCTCTTCATGGCCACCAAGGCCCAGCCCCTTGCGTTGGCCGATCGAGAGCAACTCAACAGCTTGCACGTTGCCGATCTTTTCGTTGCTTTTTTGGTCTACAAGCTTTCCTGGCGTCAATGCAATTCGATCGCCAAGGAAGGCGCTACGTCCGCCGTCTGATTGAATAAAACACACGTTCTGACTGTCTGGCTTGGCGGCAGTTCGCAAATCCAGTTTCTCCGCCAACACACGAACTTCTTTTTTCTGCAAAGCGCCCACTGGCAGCAGAAGCCGTCGAAGTTGGCGCTGGCCGAGCATAGACAACACATAGGACTGATCCTTGTCATGATCGACGCCTCGCAGCAACGAGTACACCCCATCGGCCGAGGTGACTTGCGCATAATGGCCTGTCGCTAGCAGTTCGATGCCTAATGCGTCTGCTCGACGAAAAAGTTTGTCGAACTTTATATGTCGGTTGCATTCCACGCAAGGGTTGGGGACAGAACCATTCGCGTACGCTGCAACATACGGGTCGACGACATGTTCATTAAACTCGTCGCCGAAATTAAACACATGATGTTCGATGCCTAACATGTCAGCTACTCGTCGAGCGTCGTTCACGTCGCTAACGGAGCAACAACCAGAATCTGACTTGCCGCCCCACAATTTGAGGGTTATGCCGATCACGTTATAGCCTTCTTGTTGAAGAAGGGCCGCTGTCACAGACGAGTCAACCCCACCTGACATTGCTACAAGAACATCGGTCATGCCTATAGTCTAGGTATCTGCGAGCACCCAGCGGACACCGCCGAGGACATGTTTTCTATACGCCTCATTTTCGTAGGTGGAAATCTCGTGCCCAACCGCTGTGTACCAGCTGCGCGATCCTTCAAATGTGTGATGCCACGCAATCGGATGAGGTGACCCCATCGTGCCACCGTTATAGGAGGTTTCGTCTAGCGTTAAGATAACGTCGACGTTCATAGGTTGGGCATCAAAGTTGTACCATTCGTCGTAAATAGTCCAGCGCTGCTCTAAATGATCAGTCGATTGATGTGCAATGTCGGTGCGTTCGATAGTGGCTTGTTGCGGTTCAGGATGTTCAACAAACCGTTGCCCAACAAGTTGTTTATACCAATCCCATTTGTCGTCTCGCCAATGCGTCGCCGAAGCTCCGTGGATGCCAATATAGCCTTTGCCGCTGCGAATGAACGCCTGAAAATCTTGTTTCTCCTGGTCGGTAGCAAACACTACGCTGTCGGTATTTAGAAAAACAACAGCGTCGTATGACTGCGCCTCAGGAGTAGCAAAAATAGCTGAATCTTCACTAAAATCGACAGTGAATTCGCCAGTGCTGGCAAACTCTTTAAACATTGCGATTCCTGCTGGGATCGAAGCATGTCGATAGACACTCGTTTTAGTGAAAACAAGCAGCTTAGAAACATCAGAAGAAGTTTCTGACTGTGCTTCAGTGTCAGTTGTCGCCATACTGGTTGTTTCAGCTGTCGATAAGGTTGGTTCTTGCCCAACTGTTGGGAGAGTGGTTGCCTGCCCAGATAGCTGCGTCGACACTGTGGCATTTGAAGCTTGTGTTGCAGTGCTAGAGTCTGCGCCGCCCCACAGCATGTAGCCAGTTAGAAGTACCCCGCAAAGCATAAAACTCCGACTTCTTTTGTTGCCACAAGATGATCCTCCTTGTCCACCTTAACAGTACCTGTTGTCGTTAGTAAATCACCCGTAGCCTGGGTTTTGGATTGAGCTGCTAGATATCCTTACCATTGTGAATATTTTGACAGACCCTCAACCAGGAGATATCGAACCAGGTTCGATAGTGGCTATCGGCGTGTTTGATGGTGTGCATCTTGGGCACAAAACAGTTATCACTCATGCGTTAGCCGAAGCAAAAGAACGTGGGACGACGGTTACTGTTGTTACCTTTGAGCCTCATCCAGCCTATGTTTTGCGTCCAGAGTCTGCGCCATTGTTGCTTACTTGTCTAGACGCTAAGTTAGAACTTCTTGAGGCTGCAGGTGTTGATGTGACTGTGATAGTTTCTTTCGACAAAGATCGAGCCAAAGAAACAGCCCACGATTTTGTGCAGCGTTTACTTGTTGATACGCTAGCAGCCACAAAAATTATTGTCGGCAGTGACTTTCACTTTGGTTACAAACGCGAAGGTTCTGTCGCTATGTTGGAAAAACTTGGTTTGGAGAATGGTTTTTCTGTCGATCCAATCACGCTGTTTGAACAAGACGACTCGGCGATAGAACCTGTTTCGTCAACGGCGATTCGTCGTGCGTTAGCTGGCGGCAACATTGCTTTAGCTGCGTCGATGTTGGGGCGATCATATGAGGTTCGCGGCACGGTGGTACAGGGCGACCAACGGGGCAGAACAATAGGATTTCCTACGGCTAATGTTGCTATTGATGAACACATAGCGTTGCCTGCTGATGCCGTGTATGCGGGCTGGTATAGCCGCCCCGATGGGACTCGCCATACATGTGCGATCAACTTGGGGAAGCGCCCAACGTTTCACCAACATGCGCAACGTTCGTTGCTTGAAGCACATCTGTTAGATTTTGACGGCGATCTTTATGGCGAGGCCGCAACGATAGAGTTTGCTGCTTTGTTGCGTTCAGAGAAACGTTTCGCAGGCGTAGATGAACTTGTGGCTCAGCTGCATAAAGATGTTGAACAGGCTCATATGATTTTGTCGGCAGCTTAACGCTACTTATCTGGCTTCTAAACGCAGAACTTTTAGGCGGTTAGCGCACATCGAAAACCTGTATCGTCGTCTTTCATTGCGATATCGGCGTCATTGAGTTCGTATGCTTTGGCGTGGATGAAAGGTGTGCTGAATGAGCCTCCTTTTAAGATGCGTCGGTCTTCTAACGCTCCAACTGAGTCGCACCATTCCCACACGTTTCCTGCCATATCGTACACGCCATAGGGGCTTGCCCCGCTTCGGTATTTGTCGACGGGGGTTGTCTGCCCAATTTGTGATTCACGGGCATTGCATTTTGAATGCGTGGCAGCGTTACCCCAAGGAAAGGTGAGGCCAGTAAGCCCTCTAGCAGCTGCTTCCCACTCCTGTTGGGTTGGTAAACGCTTTCCTGCCCATTCGGCGTAGGCAGAAGCATCTTGATAATCTACAAAAACGACGGGGTGGTTTGCAAATGCCTTAGCGAAACCCTCTTGCCAGTGGTTCGGAATCTGATGCCCTGTAGCTTCAGTAAATTTTTGGTAGTCGGCGTTTGTGACAGGGTAAGCATCGAGATAAAACGATTCCAAATATGCCATTTCATTTGAGTTGCCTTGAGGGAAAGCGCCGCTTTCTATAAGAAACATTTTCCGATCGTCTGAAGGCGAAACGATCGATGTGTAGTCACTGTGATCGTAGGATTCTAGATGAATAAGTGTCTGTATTCTTTCCATCAGATCGGCCTGCAAAACCATGTCATGTTTTAGCTGATCAACAGCTTTGTATATCTTGGCGTCTATACACTTTTTTTCTTCAAACAGAACTTCAAGGGTCAAGTTTTCTGTCGAGTTTTGATCGTCGGCCGCCATTTGATCCCTCTTTTGTTTCGTTAAGAAACTCTAAGCCGACTATTCTACTAAGTCAGGTGCATTCCTAACAACTAGCGCAGAGTATCTACGATTTTTAGAGTGCCCGTAATAGCTAAGATCTAGGTACCCCATGCCGATCAGATCTTGGCCTACTGTAAGGCCAATCAAGATCCCTTCTTGATGTATGAGAAAGCGTCGGAACGTTGACTAGCGATACACTCTTAAATAGTAGAAAAAAACTTACAAGAATTGCTGCGAACAGCTATTGGGTGTGGGATGAACCATGCAGAGAGCTTTTGTTTTCGCTGCCGACAGCTGATGTCGACATGGCCCCTGCGCAAAGTGTTGCGTTGCTTGAAGATAGCCAGCTCGCTGATTGGGTCAGCGGTAACGCCGACGCATTGCAAACCTGTTTTGAAGCCATCGACGCTATAGAAGACCATGATATTGCTGCAGAGATCGCATATTTCTCCCCAGAGTTTGGCGTAGCGGCACAGATTCCACAATATTCAGGTGGTCTCGGAATTCTCGCTGGCGATCACATGAAATCAGCAAGCGACCTGGCTATTCCGCTCGTAGGTGTCGGCCTTTTCTACGGGCAAGGGTTTTTCCGACAGCAGATTCAAGAAAACGTGCAACAAGAAACATATGAGACGGTAGATCCGCATGCGATAGGTCTTGTCGATACTGGTATCACAGTTGAAGTGATAGTTGCTGGCGAACAAGTGCAAGTGAAAGTTTGGCAACAAAAAGTGGGTGCTCGAACAATATATTTGCTTGACACGAACATTGAGGCTAACAGTGAGCAGGCCCGTAAAATAACGGACCGTCTCTATTCAGGTGACCGCCGTCATCGTCTCCATCAAGAACTTATTTTGGGTGTTGGTGGTGTTCGTGCGTTACGTGCCCTTGGCGTAGCGCCCCAAGTTTTCCATCTTAACGAAGGCCATGCTTGTCTGCTGTTGCTTGAACTTCTCGCCGAGCAGCGAGAACAAAACAAAACGCTCGATGAAGCGGTCGAAATTGTCCGTTCGCAAACGCTCTTTACCACGCATACTCCAGTGCCTGCTGGCATTGACCGCTTCGACCGTACGCTAATTGAACCGTATTTAGAGCCTTGGGCGCAGCGGCTGGGCGCGACGACAGAACAGCTATTTGATTGGGCGACATTGCCAAGTGACGGCCCAGCAAAACCCTTCAACACCGCCGCCTTGGCTATACATTTGTGTGACCGCATCAACGGTGTGAGTCAGCTTCACGCAAAAACATCGCGTCAACTTTTTGCAAGCCTGCCGAGAGCGCAAGCGATTGAAGGCATCACCAATGGGGTTCACGGAAGAACCTGGGTGGACCCAAAACTGCAAGAACTCTATGACGAGCTGCTTGGACCTCAGTGGGATGTGGGCGATGAGGCTTCGTGGGACGAAATTGGGCAACTCAGCAGAGAACGCTATGACGAAGTGAAGCAGCAAAGCCGTCAAGATCTGGTTGATCTTGTGCAGCAAAAAACAGGCAAATCAATCACAAGTGGCGGCCCTATTATTGGTTTCGCGAGACGTTTCGCTACCTACAAACGTGCCGCCCTGCTGCTTAGCGACAAAGCGAAACTGCAAACTATTTTAGCCAGCGGCGCGGTGTTTCTTTTTGCTGGTAAAGCACATCCAGCTGACGATAAAGGCAAAGCCGTTTTGGCTGAAATTATCGCCTATAGTAACAGCGTAGAATCGCAAGGAGGCATAATTTTCCTTCCTGATTATGATATTACTATCGCGCAGCATATGTATTTTGGCTGCGACGTGTGGCTAAACAATCCGATCCGTCCGCATGAAGCATCTGGAACAAGTGGCGAAAAAGCTGCGTTGAACGGCTGTCTGAACCTTTCAATCAACGATGGTTGGTGGGCTGACTTCTATCAAGAAGGCATCGGTTGGGTCATTGACGCTGCCGAAACAACAGATGCTGTCGAGCGTGATTTGTTAGAAGCAGCGTCGCTGTATCGACTGCTCGAACAAGAAGTACTGCCGACATTTGCCGACAAAGACGCATGGTTCGCGATGGTCAAAAAAATGCTAGCTGAGTTAGGCCCGAAGGTTACCGCCGGGCGTATGGTCAGCGACTACAACGATCGTTTTTACGGTCCGATATTACAGTCGTCACTTGCTAAGAAGTAGTGTTCACAAGAAATTAGAGCCATTCAGAGTTGCGTAGTTCGGAGAATTTACGTGTTCATTGCTCATGCCCCAAAATCTAAAGTGTTTATAATGAGGGCGGTGTGTTTGTGCGCCGGTCGGAAGTAGCAGTTGGAGGTGAGGGAATGATAGGAGAGCTAGTGTCTGGTTCTATCTGTGATTTAATTGCAGGTCTCCATGTTGGAGCGTTGCTAGCGGAGCCTTGGTGGATCGGGACGACATGGTCAGGGTCGTCCAAGCTCATTATCGTAACCCCCATGCGAGTGCCCTCGTAGTCAAAAGCAGCGATGGATGTCCCACACTCTGGGCAGAAGCCACGTTTGGTTTCTCCAGGGTAGGTGTCAAACCATTTTGGTTCACCACTCGGGCCTATCCAATGAAAATCCTCTACTGGGAAATCGACCCAGCTCATTGCGTCAGCTCCAGAAATCTTCTGACAGTGCTGACAGCTGCAAAGATGGGGAAAATCCAACTCGCCTTTAGCTTCATATCTAATTTCTCCACACAAGCAACCGCCGAAGCAGGCATCAGCAGACCCGATGTCCATAATTTCTCCCGATGGTAAAGTGGCTAAGTGTAAGATTCATTATTAAATGAGCAGACCCTTGGTATAAGCCCGCTCCACTCTATCGGGAAATGGCTATCAATGGCGCATTCAAACTTTGATGGCTCGTAGCTTGTCGAGCAGATCGTTTCGGAAGATTATCATAGAGCAGGGATTGTTCAACGTTCAAAACTTATTGCAGAAATATTTCGGAAAACGTGTCCTAGCACAATATGTGGTGCCTATTATGCTACAGAAGCTGTAGCTATAGACGAGACTAAACTTCTGCGAAAAATAACCAATAGGTACCCAGAAAAAAAGGCATTCTGACAAGTGATCTTACTTCGTTGAAGTTCTATTACGATCTTCATCTTGATCATGGGGGAACTGGTGACATGTCAGTTTGTGATGCAGGCGTTGAAATTGAACATCAAGAAGGCATCGCCATGTTTATTCGTGACTACGAACGTTACGGGCTAGTTAAAGCTCGAATAGTAGATGGATTTATGCAGATCCTTGGAGCAATGAATACTTGGTGGCTTGACCTTGCTGAAATGTCAAACCGTATGAAGGACTGCCCTTCTTAGTTTCAGCGAATCGCACAGTCAGCAGCGGCGGTGAATTAGTCTCGTGGCATGCAATTAGCAGATCAGACAGTTTGGTTAGGCGACCCGTTTCCTTTGGGGGCGACGTGGACAGGCGAAGGCACGAACTTTGCGCTCTATAGCGAAAAAGCAGACAGGGTCGACCTGTGCCTTTTCGACGACAAAGGTGTCGAAACTGCCATCACAATGCCTGAACATACCGCTAACACGTGGCACATGTTTTTGCCAGCGGTTCGGCCTGGTCAGCGATATGGGTATCGAGTATATGGCCCTTGGGATCCTAGCCAAGGGCTGCGGTTTAATCCGCAGAAACTTCTTATCGACCCTTATGCCAAAGCTGTCGAAGGCGAAGTCGGTTGGGAGGGTCCTGTTTTTGGGCATAACCCGACGAAGCCGTGGGAACCAGATATGGATGACAGCGCAGCGTTCGTGCCTCGCTCGATTGTCATCGATGATCATTTTGACTGGGGCGATGATGTTGCGCCTCGAACGCCGTGGAATCAAACCGTTATCTATGAAGGCCATGTTCGTGGGATGACAATGCGTCACCCAGACATTGACCCGGCAATCAGAGGCACCTATGCTGCGCTAGCGAGTGAACCGATGCTTGCCTATTTCAGCGAGCTTGGCATAACAGCACTTGAACTTATGCCAGTGCATCATTTCATTCCTGAAGGGTTTGTTGTCGAGCGTGGCCTCACGAACTATTGGGGCTATTCAACTGCGGCTTTTCTCGCTCCACATGGCCCTTATAGTGCCAGCGGCCGCCGTGGTCAGCAAGTAACCGAGTTTAAGCAAATGGTCAAAGCGTTGCATGGCGTCGGTATCGAAGTGCTGCTTGACGTGGTCTATAACCATACGACCGAAGGTACCGCAGACGGGCCGACGCTTAGCTTGCGTGGGGTTGATAACACCACGTATTATCGCCTGCAAGAAGATGACCCTGGCCAATATCTTGATTTCACAGGCACAGGCAATAGCCTCAATGTTCGCCATCCTGCGTCGTTGCATCTTGTGATGGATTCGCTTCGTTATTGGGTGCAAGAAATGCATGTCGACGGGTTCAGGTTTGATCTGGCTTCAACGCTTGCTCGTGATTTTTATGAGGTTGACCGCCTTGCCTCGTTTTTTGATCTGATTCATCAAGATCCGATTGTGAACCGCACGAAACTTATCGCCGAGCCGTGGGATGTTGGCCCTGGCGGCTATCAGGTTGGTAATTTCCCACCGTTATGGTCAGAATGGAACGCTAAATACCGTGACGAGATGAGAGATTTCTGGCGAGGCGCTGGTCATCTGGCTGATTTCGCGTATCGTTTTACTGGCAGTTCTGACCTTTATAATGCTGATGCTGGCCGTCGCCCGTCAGCGAGCATCAACTTTATAACAGCACATGATGGCTACACGCTGCGTGATCTTGTTTCCTATGAGAAGAAACATAACCACGCTAACGGCGAGTCTAATCGTGATGGCCACAACGATAATCGTTCATCAAACGGTGGTTGCGAGGGTGAAACTGATGACCCAGCGATCCGTGAAAATCGGCGTAGCAGACAGTATGCGATGCTAGCAACGTTGTTGTTGTCTCAAGGCGTGCCGATGATCTCAGGCGGCGACGAGATAGGCCGCACGCAGCAAGGCAACAACAATGCCTACAATCAAGATAACGAAATCTCTTGGTATGACTGGGAAAACGTTGATGAGCATTTACTAGCCTTCACCAAAAGGTTGCTGCGGATACGTGCCGAACATCAAGTGTTTCGTCGGCGTAAGTTTTTCCAGGGCAAAAAAGTGCTTGGCAGCCATCTTGATGACATCGGCTGGTTCCGCCCCGACGGGTCGCCGATGGATGACCAAGATTGGCATAACGGCTATGCAAAAGCTATAACCGTCTTCTTAAACGGTCAGGCAGTCGACGGCGAAGATCCACAGCTAACGCCTGGCAACGACACAAGTTTTATGTTTTTCCTTAATGCTAGCAACGAGCCGTGTTCTTTCGTAGCGCCCGAACACGTTGGTGGCAAGTGGGAAGTTGCTGTCGATACTGCTGATAAGCAGAACAGAGATCAGCTGATAACATCACAACTAGAATGGGCTGTCGACCCATGGGGGTTTGTTCTTCTAGAACAAACAGGGTGACATGTAGGGGAAAACGTATTGGTTCTTTCGATACCTGTAAGTAGTCTGAGATTAGCTATTTTAATGCTTAGAAATCGGCTAGGAGAATCAACATGCAATATGTAGTACTGGGGCTTGATGGTTTAGATAGCGAGGCTCCTGACAGGAGAGCTAAAGCACGTCCAGCGCATATAGCGATGGGTGATCGCTTGCTTAGAGAAGGGAAACTATGGTTTGGCGCGGCTCTTTTGCACGACGATGGTTCAATGAAAGGATCAACCTATATCGTCAACTTTGCTTCTGAAGAAGAGTTGCAAAGCTGGCTTAATGAAGAGCCATACGTGCTTGGAGATGTGTGGCAAGATCTAACAATACACAAATCAAACACACGTGACCCATGGCAATTTAGCCACTCACAACAATGGTTCGAGAACAACTAAGTTGTAGCCCATTAGTGCATGTCCCAGGGGTGTTGCGTAGATATGCATAGGGAAAAATATTGCTATTCTTTCCCTGCATATAGGGAAAAATTTGTTGATTCCTTCCCTGTGCTGAAAATATTATCTATATGACACTGGCTATATGGATATTCTTCATGCCGATACGCAGAAAGGTCCTGTGCTGGAGAATGCCGTTTTGCTAGAGCATACTCGTCAATCGCAACAAGCTCATTTTTTATCTCCTGGTTCTTGGGAGATAGATCTCTATGATGTTTCTTCGAAAACAGCGACACAGATTTGCTATAGGGTAACTCCCCAGAATCTAGAAAGAGAAACTCGCTTTCTAGCAAAGGGCGACTTTAAGCAGAAAAACCTTCTATACACTGCTATTGAAACGACGTTAGATGCCATCGGCGACGACGTAACAGCAATTTCCTCGATCGAGTATTTCCTACGGGATCTTTGATAAGCGTAGCTTTGTAGTTGTTGATGTCTTCCATCTATGATTTAAGGGAATGTCTAGTAACTATACATTCCCTCGGTATTCCCGCTCCGCTCGGGGCGCTAGCACGCAGCTTTTAGCGTTTTTTTGGTAACGCGGTTCAGCAGAAAAACAATAAATAGACATACCCTTAAGTGTGCGGTGACTAGCCGCTTCCAACGGAATCAAGAAGATAACCCAGTGGCTAGCTAGGTTCTGCTAGAAAGGGGGCATCGTCAGCGAAGGGTGTAATCTGTCATGAGAATTTTATTTGCTACCGCAGAGTTTAAACCGCTTGTCACGGTGGGTGGTTTGGGTGAAGCGTCAGCTGGCATTGTTAAAGCATTGCGAGCGCAAGGCCACCATGTCGATGTGGTTTTGCCTGACTATTATGCTTGGGATTTCCCGAATGCTGAGACGAAACCACTTGCGTTGCCTCACTGGGCAGCGCCTGCGTCGGTGCGTTATGGCACGCACGCACAAGCTGGGTCTTTAGCGCTTGTTGACGTGCCGCACATCGCTAAACCAGCGCCGTACGTTGACAGCGATGGTCTAGGTTGGCAAGAGAACACGATGCGTTTCTTGGCGTTTTCGGCTGCGGTTGCTGCGCTTGCTAAAGAGTTGAAAGCTGACGTTCTGCATCTCAATGATTGGCACACATCGTTTGCTCCCGCTTTTTTGGCAGAACCTATCCCAACGGCGTTAACGATTCACAATTTGGCCTATCAAGGCCAGTGTGACAGCGCAGTGCTAGACCTTCTGCCGTCGCATCAAGCGAACTATTTCTTCGGTGAAAGCGGCAATGCGTTAGCTGGCGCGATCCGGCTAGCCGATAAGGTCGTTGCTGTAAGTGGCCGCTATGCCCAAGAGATAACAACCGAAGCTGGTGGTTTTGGTTTGCAGCGTTTGCTTAGCGGACGTGGCGATGATCTTGTTGGGATTCGCAACGGCATCGATATCGACGTGTGGAACCCTGCAACACAAAAACATGTGCCAGTATCATATTCTGTCGATTCGATGGACGGCAAAACAGAAGCTCGCGCGGCATTGCTTAGCCATGTCGGTTGGGAAGAAACAAAAGACCCGCTTATCGTCATGGTCTCACGCTTAGTGCACCAAAAAGGGATCGACCTAGCTTTTAGCGCTGCAAAGTTCTGCGAAGGGTTGGGGGCACGGATGATTGTGCTCGGTTCTGGCGAACGTCACTTGGCTGACTGGGGGAGACACCTACAGAAAGAGAACCCTGGACGATTTTGGTTTCATGATGGCTATGACGTGGCGCTATCGCATCAGCTTTTCGCTGGTGGCGATCTTTATCTGATGCCGAGCCGTTTCGAGCCGTGTGGTCTAGCGCAAATGCAAGCAATGGCCTATGGCACGCTGCCTGTGGTAACAGCAGTTGGTGGGTTGGCAGACACCGTGATTGACGCTGATGTGCAGCCTCGCAAAGGTAACGGATTTGTGGCTGGCACCGCTGATGAAGCATCAGTCGTTGATGCTTTGCATCGTGCTGTTCGGGCATGCAAAAATGCTCGCCGTCGTCGAGCTATCGTAAAGCGTGGGATGGTTGCAGATTGGTCTTGGGATAACCCTGCACAACAATTCACCGAGCTTTATGAGACCATAGAAAGATAAGACCGTGGCCTTTTGTGCTTCTGTCGAACCAGCAAAATCCTACGGTAGCCTACGGGAAAATCTTTAATTCTCCGTAGGGCACCGTAGAGTGTTAGAAAATTAACTGATAGCGAGTAGCAGCGCTTCTGCCCTGCCGTTGGATAAAGTCTTTCTTTTGCAACACTCGCAATGCATCATTAATTGTTGCTCGTGCAAGTTCCGTCTTGTCCATAATGATTTTTATTCTCAGGCGCAGTTCAGGCAATTCTTTGAAACACTGCAGCCAATGAGCGCCGAAGATATATGAGCTTCATAAAACCCATCGATTGTCCCGAATCTACGCTTGCTTATGGTTTGGGCTGTTAGGCTGAAGGTGTGGTTAGAAGTGATGTCGTGCCAGCGGGTTATGTTTCTGTTCTTGCTGATGCCAAGAAGGCGATTCAAAACGCGCGGACTAAAGCTGCTTTAGCTGTTAACAGTGAGTTGATAGAGTTGTATTGGCATCTTGGTGTTTGATATTAGATCGTCAAGAAGCTGAGAGTTGGGGTCGTAAAGTTATTAAGCATTTTCTGATGATCTGCGGGCGAGTTTTCCTGGTATGACTGGTTTGTCGGTTCGTAATTTGTATTACAGGCGAGATTTTGCTTCGTGTTGGCCCGATAAGTTAATTGTGCAACGACTTGTTGCACAATTGCCGTGGGGTCAAAATATAGCTTTGTTGACTTTGTTGGATAAACGTTCAGATCGTGAATGGTATGCAAAAAGCGCTGTTAAGAACGGGTGGTCCCGAGCAGTACTTGAACATCAAATTAAAACGAAATTGCAGTTGCGTTCTGGTAGCGCTCCATCAAACTTTGCTGAAAAATCACCTGGACAAGGTTTAGCTCTAATCGGACGGCAATATCATCTTAATGTAGATAACGGCTGTTGATTGGTCTTGGGATAAACTAGCACAACAGTTCACCGAGCTTTATGAAATAATTTCGTAGCAACGAAACTAATTGTAGATGTCCTCGCAGTTTAGTCGCCGCTGGAGCTTTCTCGCTTTGCGCAGACCGTTAGAATGCAGCTTTAGTGTTTCTGGGGTAAAGTGATTCGCAGAAAAAGAATAATGAAGAGAGCATAGTGTCAACGGGGATGACATTTTTGCATAGAATGGTTACCCTGAGTCTATGCTGACAACTCGATGGGCAAAAGAATTTCTCCCTCAAGACGTGGACCGTGGCTATGACTATTTTCGTGACGGCCATGTTTTTGATGTAACAAGAACCGATCGTTGTATCAGTGCCTCTGTTGCTGGGTCATATAACGAGTATGAAGTTCTGGTTGGCTATGGCATAGAGAAACAATTCGATCAAAATGTGGATTGCACATGTCCACGTTTTCAAGAGGCGAATTGTAAACATCTTTGGGCGGTGTTGACCTTTATCGATGCACATCGCATTGCGTTGCAACCTAAGGTCGGGAAAAGGCAAAAAAAGACGGCTGCAACGCCTGTCTGGAAATCTTTCTTGCAGAATACCTCTTCATTGCTCAACAGTCGAGATCACAGCGTTAACGTTTCCCTGAATGAAAAAGAAAGACAAATTTTCTATGTTGTTGATCTCTATAATCCGTATACCTATCAGCGCAGTGATCGATCGTTTAAACTAAAACTGTTGCAGCAAGAAAAAAGAAGCTCAGGTGGTTGGGGCACCCTCAAAGATTTTGCAGTTAATGCAGAGTCAATAGACGCGTTGTGCACTGGCGTCGATAGAGAAATTTTGCGTAGGTTGTTAGGGCATGCCCCTGCGCTGAACTATTACAGCTATCAAGGTGTGGAGAAATATTCTCGGTTCACCCTTTCTCCTTCGTGGAGTTCGGATCTGTTTGCCTTACTCGCCTCCAGCGAAAGGTTTTTCTTATCTACACAAGAAAAACCTTCAGCGAACGATCTAGAGCAGATCCGCTTTGATAGCGCAGGTCCATTTAGGATCGGCACCAAAATGCAGTTTGTTGACGCAACAGGCGAGTCGGTTCTGCACATGTTTCTCGAACGTGACGATGAACGTATCGCAGTTGAAGACATCCGTGACGTCGCAGCTAATGCGATGGCTCTTGTCGACGATCGTCTTGTGACGCTTGAAAACAGCGATGTGGTAGATATGTTTCGGGTTTTCCAACAGTCGGAAGAAAAGATTGTTATTGCCGCTGATGAACAAGATGATTTCGTTGAACAGTTTGTGCAGATGGGTGGCACGCAATCAGTGACGTTGCCAGCTGAATGGGAAATAAAAACTCATCGTGTTAAACCACAAGGGCGAGCAATTCTTACCGCTAGTGAAACCTCAAAAAATAAGGTCGATCTGGCTATCAACTTTCTTTACAACGAGACGGTTATAGACCCAATGGCGTCGCCGTATAGGCTCTATAATGTAGCGACAAAAACTATTTTCGAGCGTGATTTAGAAGCCGAAGATGAGCTACAACTACCATTGCAAAATTTTCCTCTACAGCAAAACTATTACAGCGGCGCACTGCTTTTCCACCAAAAGCACTTGGCTGGGTTTGTGAAAGCTCTGGCACACGATGGCTGGGAAGTTCTTTGGGAAGGCAAACCTATTAAGCAGCCTGGCAAAACTTCTGTGTCTATCCAAACAAGTTCTTCGATCGACTGGTTTGACGTGCATGCTGCGGTTGAGTATGGCACTGAACAAGTTGCCATTCCTAAACTTTTAGAAGCAGCCAAGAGTGGATCAGATTTTGTAGTGCTTTCTGATGGGTCGCGAGGGCATCTTCCGAAGGAATTTATGCAGCGATATCTTGGACTTGTCAAACTTGGTGAGCTGCAAGATGATGACACGCTGCGTTTCAAACCAACGCAAGCCATGATTCTAGACGCCATGCTTGACGCTCAAGAACAAGACACACAGATGGATGCGGCGTTTAAAAAGCTTCGCAAAGAGCTTGCATCGTTTGATGGGGTTAAGCCGTTGTCTGCGCCGAAAACTTTGCAAGGGCAGCTGCGTGATTATCAGCGCATGGGCTATGGTTGGTTACGATTTTTGCAGAAGTTCCAGCTCGGCGGTTGTTTAGCTGATGATATGGGGCTTGGTAAAACAATCCAGGTGCTTTCGTTATTGGAACAGCGTCGCACTCGTAAAAAGTCAGCAGAGCAGTCGACGCCTAAAACTGGCTCTTCAGCGGTCGCTACCAGAGTGTCGAGTCTTTCTCGTAGGCCTTCGCTCATCGTTGTGCCTAAAAGTCTTATTTTTAACTGGATCGACGAAGCAGCTCGTTTCGCTCCAAAACTTCAGCTGCTCGACTACACAGGGACACAGAGGAAGTCCGAAGTGAAGAAGGCGCAAGATTTCGACTGTATCTTGACGACTTATGGGACAATGCGTAAAGACGTAGCAGATCTTTCTGAAATCGAGTTTGACTACGTCATTCTCGACGAGTCGCAGGCGATCAAAAACGGGGCGTCTCTGACAGCAAAAGCAAGTCGTTTGATTAAGGCGGAGCATCGTTTGGCGATGACAGGCACGCCAATAGAGAACCACCTGGGTGATCTGTGGTCTTTGTTTGAATTTCTGAACCCAGGGATGCTTGGGACGAGTGCATCTTTCAAAAAATTAGCGAAGGAGAACGCTGGACAAGCCGATTCTGAAGCGCTAGAAGCATTACGTAAAGGTTTGCAACCGTTTATTTTGCGACGGACCAAAGAAGAGGTTCTGCCAGAGTTGCCGCCTAAATCTGAGCAGCATCTTTATTGTGAAATGACACCTGCCCAACGCAAAAACTATGGAGAGCTGCAAAAATATTATCAGGCGGCTCTTTCTAATCGTATCGAGTCAGACGGCATCAAAAAATCGAAAATCTATGCGTTAGAAGCGCTGCTACGTTTACGGCAAATCGCTTGTGACCCGAGGTTGATAGATCCTTCAGTAAAACCTGGCGCAAAACTTGAGCTTGTGCAACAACAGATACAAGAAGTAGTTGAGAAAGGCCATAAGGTTCTAGTGTTCTCTCAATTTACTAGTTTGTTAGATTTGTGTAAAACCGAGCTGGAGAAACAAGGCATTGTGTATGAATATCTGACAGGTCGCACCCGTAAACGAGAAGAGAAGGTGAAACGTTTCCAAGAAGATCCAGCGGTTTCTGTTTTCCTTATCAGTTTGAAAGCTGGTGGTTCTGGGCTTAACTTGACTGCGGCTGACTATATTTATCTGCTTGATCCGTGGTGGAATCCAGCAGCTGAAGCCCAAGCCATAGATCGTGCACACAGGATAGGCCAAACCAAGTCGGTGATGGCGTATCGGGTGATCGCGAAAGGCACCGTCGAAGAAAAAATTATCGATATGCAAAAAGAAAAGAAAAACCTTGCAGAGTCAGTCTTGTCGAGCGATGAGTCGTTATTGCAGTCAATGAGTGCCGAAGATCTACAAATGCTACTCAGCTAACGACTCTACTCAATTTTATGATTCTTGGGGATCACGACAATGCCTGAATCGGTGGTATGGAACCTTTCAGCGTCGGCTGCGAGGTCATAGCCAATTTCAAAGCCTTCAGGCACTTCGACGCCTTTGTCGATAATGGCGTTGCGTATACGTGCACCTTTGCCAACTCGTACGCCAGACATCAGCACCGAACGTTGCACGTCTGCTTCGCGCATTCGTACACCTTGTGAAATAACTGAGTTTGTGCATTGCGATCCAGAGACGATAACGCCGTTGCTCAAAATGCAGTTGTCGACGTTGCTGCTTGAACTGTTACCAGAAGAAATTTTTGCTGGCGGTTCTGTTGGGCTAGTCGTATAAATTGGCCATTGATCGTTGTATAAAGTGAACTGCGGAAGCGGTGCAACTAAATCCATATGTGCTTCATAGAACGCATCTAACGTTCCGACATCTCGCCAATAGTGGCTGTCGCTGCCGCTGTCGCCTGGCACCTGGTTAGTGGTGTAGTCATACATATAGGCTTTCCCTTCGCTAACCAGCTTCGGAATAATGTTGCCACCTATATCGTGTTTAGAGTTTGAGTCGCTAGCGTCGGTGTGCATGATTTCTCTGAATGTTTCCGTCTCAAAAATATAGTTACCCATGGAAGCAAGTACCCGATTGGGGTCGTCGGCAAGGCGAGGGGCGTCTGGATTTTTCTCGTGAAACGCGACGATTCTATTTGTTCCTGGTTCTAGTTCGACAACGCCAAATGATGAAGCTTCCGACTCTGGCACTCTTGTGCAGGCAACGGTTACACCAGCGCCGCTATCTCTATGCTCATCGAGCATCTGACGGGGGTTGAATCGATAGATATGGTCGGCGCCTAACACAATGATATGATGTGGTTTTTCGTCTTCTATAATGTTCATGTTCTGATATAACGCATCAGCCGAACCGCTAAACCAGTGCGGCCCTCGTCGCATCTGTGCGGGCACGGTGGTGACAAAGTTGCCTAAAATGTTGGAAAGCTGCCAGGTGAGCGAAATATGCACGTCAAGGCTGTGGCTTTTGTATTGCGTTAGCACAATGATGTGGCGGAAACCTCCGTTCACCAGGTTAGAAATAGCAAAGTCGATTAGTCGATATTTGCCGCCGAATGGGACTGCTGGCTTTGCTCTGTCAGCAGTCAGCGGCATCAAACGACTGCCCGATCCGCCCGCTAGAACAACGCTCATTATTGGTTTTCTGCCTATACTCGATGTGACCATTTTCTTATCGTAGACTAAGTCGATGGCAAGAGAGTTCATACATGAAGATTCCTGGCATCTAGCGGCTGGAACCCATACTCGTTTGTGGGAAGTGCTAGGTTCCCACCCTACTGTCAACGGCAAAGATCGACAGACAACGTTTCGGGTTTGGGCACCAAATGCGCAGAGCGTTTCGGTGGTTGGAGACGGCAACGGCTGGACTGCTGGACAAGACGTGCTCGACGCTGACCCTTCGGGAGTGTGGCGAGGAACATTTGCAGGGTACGAAGCAGGTTCTAAATACAAATTTGCTATTCTGCCTTCGGGCAGTGGCGACTATATGTATAAAGCTGATCCGTTTGCTTTCGCGTGTGAAGTGGCACCTGCGACCGCTTCGATCGTCACAGACACAAATGACGAATTTTTGTGGACTGACACAAAATGGATGCAGTCGCGTCACCAGACACAGCACTATCAACAGCCCGTGAGTATCTATGAGCTGCATCTAGGATCGTGGCGTTTCGAGCCAGGGGGATACGAGGCGTTAGGGAAACAAATCACGCAGTATTGCGTCGACATGGGGTTCACACATGTCGAGTTAATGCCCGTGACAGAGCACCCTTTTTATGGTTCATGGGGGTATCAAGTCACTGGGTTTTTTGCGCCCACTTCTCGCTATGGCAGCCCTGAAGAGTTCAAAAAGTTAGTTGATACGCTTCACGGTGAAGGTATAGGTGTTCTTCTTGATTGGGTTCCTGCGCATTTTCCAACAGATGCGCATGGTCTCGGTCTTTTCGATGGCACGCACTTGTATGAACACGCCGACCCTCGGCAAGGGTTTCATCCTGACTGGACGTCGCATGTGTTTAACTATGGACGCAGTGAAGTGAAAAGTTTTCTGCTGTCGTCAGCGCACTACTGGGTCGATCAATTCCATATTGATGGGTTACGTGTCGACGGTGTCGCCTCAATGCTCTACCTTGACTATTCACGTAAAGATGGCGAATGGATACCGAATCAATACGGCGGTAACGAAAACTTTGAAGCGATAGCTTTTCTGAAAGAACTAAACCGAAGCCTATATGAGAAAAACCCTGACCTTTTGATAATAGCTGAAGAGTCAACAGCATGGCCAGGTGTCACTGGCACTGTCGATAGCGGCGGTTTAGGATTCGGCTACAAGTGGGATATGGGGTGGATGCACGACACGCTTAGCTATGTCGAGCAAGAGCCGGTGCATCGGTGGGATCATCATGACAAAATAACGTTCCGCTCGGTGTATGCAACGTCAGAAAGTTATGTGCTGCCGTTGTCTCATGACGAGGTTGTGCATGGTAAAGGCTCGCTGCTGTCGAAAATGCCTGGCGACCGTTGGCAACAGTTCGCTAACTTGCGGATGCTGTTTGGTTATCAGTGGGCGTTACCAGGCAAGAAAATGTTGTTTATGGGCTGCGAGTTTGGTTCGCCTGATGAGTGGGATCACGAGCAAGAGCTTCCTTGGGCGCTCCTTGGTGACGAAAAACATGCTGGCATGCAAGGCTGGGTTCGTGAACTCAATAGCGTATATAAACAAACCCCTGCGCTGCATATGGTCGACCGTGACGCATCTGGTTTTCAGTGGGTCACTAACGATGACCGCAGCCAAAGCGTGTTAGCTTTTCTGCGATATGCTCCAAAGCAAAAACCTGTGCTTGTTATGGTCAACGCCACGCCTGTTGTGCGACACGGCTATCGCGTTGGGGTGCCTTATGGCGGTCAATGGCAGCTGCTTGCCAACAGCGACAATGTCGGCTACGGCGGTTCTGGGCAGACCCCTGGTGAAATGATCGAAGCAAACGATGCAGGCTCCCACGGATTTGGCCACTCGCTAGATCTAACATTGCCACCGCTCAGCGTTTGTCTGCTTGCGTTACAATAACTGACCATGGCTACATGTTTTGCATCATGGCTGTGTCGCATAACGCTACGCTTGACGGGCCAGAATATTCCTTTTCTGTTTTGCACAATCCAGAGAGGACTTCTTCCCCTGAAATCGTTCTAGGTCCAGCATATTCTGGACGTATTTTGAGTCCCATAGCGTTTTGGTCTCGATGCGAGTCTGCCAGCAGCCCTTCATCGCAATCGGTGTCGGCTATGTTCAAGCAATTGTCGACCCAACGCTGATTGATCTCTTTGTTCCAGCCGCCGAACCAGTCGCCATGGAGAGAATAGCCGTTGCTAGTAATTGTTTTTTGATCTTTGATACTCACATCCGATGAGAGAAACCAGTCTTTCGATCCGCTGTGGTCGCTGAAAAATATGCGATATTCCATTTGTGGCAGTTTTCTAGGGTGGCTCGATGGGCATTCTCCTGACGTTGGCCACACGTTTGAGAAGCTAGTGTTTTCGCGAAAGTTTGATGCATCTTTCCCATTCCAACAGGTCTGAAACTTTATGTTCATCTCTAATCGAGCATTCGCCCCGCATGTCGGGATCTCGACAGATTTGACGCTGTCGTTGGTTGGAATGCCGCTCACGTGACAGCGGAAAAAGAGTTCTCGGCTATTGGCGGTGCCAGGTTGAGGCGACGTTGCCATAGGGTTACCGCTAACAAGCTGCATATTCTCGGGGTAAACCTCGGTCGATCCAATCGCTGGACCATAGGCTTTGTAATAGACCAGCAGTTCATCAGGAATCGGGATGTCGCCGTTCTGGTCGATCATTGCTGGAACCCAATATGATGTCCGGTTTAGTTCTTGACCGTTGCATGTGCTAGAGCCAGAGTTGAGTAGCGAATCACTAGTTGAATATGCATTTGCGTCGGTGTTGCCAAAAAACATGTGCAAGTGTGAGACGCCTGGTTTATTTGGGAAAATAATAGGGTCATCATAGGCAAGGTGGGAGAACTCACACTCGACGCGAAATGCTCCAGATCCTTGGATGACGCTGGTAATACCATCTGCTTGATAATCACGCCAGCTAACAGTAAGTTTATCGATCGGCAAGGCAGCAGATGGCGTGTTGGCGTAACTGCTTGTGTCATGGTTTTTGTTGCGCGCGTCGAATGCTTTGATCATTGCTTTGTTGGCTGTGGCGGAGTTTTCTGCTGGTTTTTGCGTGGTTTCAGTGGTTGACGTTGCTAAAGAAGATGAGAAATTGCTCGAACTGGTGGGGCTAGACGTTGATGAAAGAGTCGGTAGCGAAGTAGCATCAACTTTTGTCTGTGTCAGGTCTGGATTTGCTGAGTTAGCTGTCTGAATGCCACTTCTCTGGCCGAGATAAAAGACGCTAAGTACTATAATAATCAGGCTCACAGCGGCACATGATGCTGCAGCTAGCTGCGTGTTTCGGTTCCACGTAAAGACATGGTTCATAGTTTGTCTAGTTCCGTTCGGCTCATCATAAATAGTGTAACAGCATGTACTCCACGGTGAACCGCGCTACCTGTTGCTATAGCTTAAAGCGCGGCTGTCACACCTTGCAGTAGTAACTTTCTCGGTAAAAAGCAGAATGCTACTTCACTTTTTGTGCGTTGCTCGTGAAGTAGCATTCTTGCTTGTTTTTCTGAAAATGTTGTGACTCTGTCACCTCTGGGTTCAGGATTACAGGCTATCTCTCATTTATTCGTTTTGTATCGAATCGTTTTGCTATAGAACCGCTAAATTCTGCGTGAAAACGTCCCGAGCGGAGCGGAAATACCGAGGGCATCTATAATAAATAGAGATGCCCTATCTATCTCCTAGAGAGAGATTTCTATGTGTGTGCTTTGTTCTCCATCAGCGTTTACTGCTATGACTTTAAACGTTGAAGCTTGTAGGAGCTCTGAGCCATATAGAGTGCTCGACCCTCTCCATGCTGGTTCTGTTGCTGCTTTGATATAGGTTCCGTCTGCTTGTTTTGCGCGGACTAGATACTTGACCGCATCTTCAGCATTATCCCACTCTATGTGAATTCTTTCATCAAATTGTCCTTCTTTTTCGAGTTTTTCGATGGTTACATGTTCTGGTGCTGTGACACCTTTGCTTGAGGCAGCGATAACACTTTTTTGATCTTCTGCGGCCTCACCGCTGTATACAGGCATCACCGTAATGTTGTGTTGTCGGCCTGAAACTGTTTGTAGCGTAAACCAGTTTTTGTTGACAACTTCTGATTCTTCACTACCATTCGCGTTCAGCCACACAATTTTATAGCCGTCAGCGTTGTTGACTTTGTCCCAAGTTGTAACAATCTTATTTTTGCTTTGATATGTCGATCGTAGATTGTTAATGTTGCCTTGGAGATTTTCTTTCAACGGAGTCTTCAAGGTTTTAAAATTTCGTGTTCTGGAGCTGCTTCTATCACCAGTAGCGTCAACTGCTGTTATTTGTATTTTGTAGTCTGTTAAAGGTTCGAGATTTTTTATAGTGTAGGATAGTTTCTCGTTTGCTTCATCGGCGTAAACTGTTCTGATTTTGCTTGTTGTTCCATCCTCTTCTACTTTGCGGATGAGATATTTTGTAGCTCCTTGCGAAGCCTCCCATGCTACTAAAGCTGATTGATCTGTTTCATTGCTCACAGTAACGCTAGACGGTGCAGGTATGCCTTTCGTGCTGGCTGTAATCTCCGCAGAGAAGTCATAATCTGGGTTTCCTAGGTCTTCAAATATTGGAGATACAACGAATCGAACGTCTGTTCCTGACCCTGTCTCTAATGTGAACCAATTGTTGTTTCTTTCGTAATAGTCATATACCTGTTCGCCGCTATCTTCGTAGTAGAATTCAATGGCATAATGTGATGCATCTGGAAAGTCATCCCATGTGATAACGATGCGGTCTTTGCTTTGGTATGTTGACTTCAACCCAGAAATGCTCGTTGCGTTTTCGCTGACTTGATTATTCTCTTGGGCATAGAGGGTAGTAGCGCCGAAGCCGCTTGCTAAAAGACTTCCTGCAACTAGTACCGAACCTGCGATAAATTTCTTACTTTTGTGTGCTTTCATAGATGCCTTTCGAATAACCCTGCTATAGAACAAGAGAGTAACACAAGTAAGAAGAAGCGCTATTGGTAAAGTTGCTGCGTTGCAATCTAAAGGGCCTAGCTGGAATAGGGAGTTTTATGGGCTTGCAGTATGTATGTCTTATTTAAAGGTCGTCACAGCACAAGATAGACGTGTAGAAATTGTCGTTACCAAGAGTTAGCAAATTCGTTATACGTTACGCACAGAAAGTAAAGTGCCGCTTCACTTTTTGTACATAGTTGTGAAGCAGCACTTGCTTTGCTATGAGCTCCTGAACACGGCAGAAACATTTTGCTGGATACTCATCGTATCTTGAGCTTGGCTTATCCGGGATCTTGTGCCTCTCCGTAACGAGGGGCTTTGGGGCAGGCAGAACGTATAGCCTCAAAAGGGTTTGTGAGCGTGAGCCTTGGTTTGTGGATCTCAAAGTTGAGATGAGAAGGACCAGTTTTAGCAATACCAGTTTTGCCGACGTATCCGAGAAGGTCTCCAGCTTTTACGCTATATTTTTCGCCGTTTTTTTGGGAGCCTTCGAGAACTCCTGCATACCCATCTAAGTATGAGCCATAAAAATAGTGGCCATTGTCTGCGTAGAGTCTAAATGCATTACCTCCTCGTTCACTCTCGGCGTTTTGAACTAAACCGTCTGCCGGGGCTACAACGGGTGTGCCTCGTTCAGCGAATATGTCAATACCTGAGTTGCCAATTTCGCCTGCTCTAGCATAATTCCAGGCTTCTACGAAATTACTTAGCCCGTCTACAGGGCAGACCTCGATTGCTGAAATAGCAGCCATAGGCGCTCCTTCTAGGACCTCGCTTCTATATACACCGTCCTTAAGCTGTTCAGACTCTATAGCTTGTGTGTCTAAAGACCCAGAAGATTTTTCTAGTGTTGTAGGACTTTGATCCTCTTTAAAGCTTGTAGTAACTGGTTCTTTATCAGAATCGTTTTGATTTACTGCGGATGCGTCATTCGTGGCTGTCACTGCAGGCTGATCTGCTGAAACGTTTGTCGTATCGTTTGTAAGTTGAAAGACCCCGTACGAAACGATTGCGAAAAGGCCAACCGAAAGTGATGAAAGAATAATGCGTTGTTTCTTCTGAAAAGAGGCTGCTTTTTTGTAGACAGCTTCAATTGGTGGTGCATCGTCAGATATTTGATTAAAGATATCGTTAATGTTTTTCATGAAAGTTCTCCTTGTAAAGAGGCTCGTGCGCGTGAAAGATATTTTTTGACTGATCCCTGACATTCCCATATATTCTGCTGTTTCAGCTGTTTTAAGACCCATCCAGTAATGTAGAAAAACAACTGCTTTTTGTTGTGTGGGCAACGTTGTTAGCGCCCGTGCAAGGTCTATATCTTGCACTTTGTTTTCATACGAGGGGTCAGTGAGAAACTCACAATCTTTTCTTTTAAAAGGTCGTCGCATCAACGAACATGATTCATTAAACACTGCCTTATAGAAGTACGCGCGAACGTTGGTAGCTTTCGAATAGCGTTTGCTTCTATACGCCTTAGCCATCACGGTAGCAACGACATCGTCGGCGTTATTTGTTCCGACGAGTGAGCGTGCATACCGCGTTAGTTCATTTGCATACTGGTGATACACCTGTTCGAAGCTCGACAACTGTTTGACCTCTCTTTCTTGGATGCCAGTTTGTGGCAAAGGAAAGCCCATCGAGGCTCTCCTTGTTTGTCTAGGGATAGAGGAAATATTGATATTCATGCTTGTATAACGCAGCTCAAGCTGTAATGGTTGTCATCGCATCCAATAATCCCAAAAACCTGTATCTCGTAGTGATCTACGAGATAGCTATAGCCACTTTGCCGACGATGTGGCCTTCTTCAACTGCGGCAATAGCCTCTGGAGTATCCTGCAGCGCATAGGTTTTGCTGACAATTGGCTTGAGTTTGCCAGCTTCGATCAACTCGGTAAGGTATGCAAGGTCTTTGTTTTTGTGTTTGGCAGTAAAGCTCGTTAACTTCTGGCTTACAAACGGTGAAAGAAAAGCTGCTTTGATAATTCGGCCAACAGGCCCAATGATGTGGCCTTTCGATTCGCCGCCAGCAAGGACGAGTCGGCCTTTAGGTTTCAACACTTTCCGATAGTCGGCAAGTGTGTGTATGCCGCCAAGGTGAAAAACTAGATCGTAGCGATCTGTGTGGTCGGTGAAGTTTTCCTGCGTGTAGTCGATCGCATGATCTGCTCCTAAAGAGGTGACAAGCTCAAGATTTTGTGTGCTGCATACACCAGTAACTTCTGCACCAAACTCTTTAGCTAGTTGCACAGCAAAGGTGCCGACTCCGCCTGATGCGCCGATAATAAGCACCGTGTCATCTGGTTTAATTTCGCCGTGGTCTCGCAGACCTTGCAAAGCAGTTGTGGCAGCTAGTGGCACGGCTGCCGCTTCTATGAAGCTGAGGTTAGCTGGTTTAGGCTGCACGTGTTTTTCGGTCGTAGAAACATAGTGCGCGAAGGCACCTAGCCCGCTGTCGAAAACGTCGCCATAGATAGCGTCGCCTTTCTTATAGTCAGTAACGTTAGCGCCAGTTTCTTCAACCACTCCAGCAATGTCAGCGCCTGGAATTTTCTTTTTTGGGGCGCGCAGGCCGAAAGCAAGCCGAGCGATAAAAGGGTCACCACGTACAACATGCCAATCTGCAGGGTTGACCGAGGCGGCTTCAACCGCAATAAGCAGTTCGTCGTCGCCGATGCTAGGTTTAGGCTTCTCTTCGAAGCTGAGAACCTTTAGGGGCGGCCCATACTCTTCATAGCTGATCGCTTTCATATCACAATCATAGCTGCTTGAAATTGTGTCAAAGTTGTAGGAATTCTGGTTGTCTCTGATGAATTGTAGGTGCTCTGTGTATTGCGCTCCGCTCGGGCGTTTGCACATAACTTGTGCGATTCTAGTGTGTAGCATGACAGAAAAAACAACCAGCTAGACATAGTTTGAATGTAGATTTTCTAGCTAAGGTATTCCGTATGTTCAGAACTAAATTAGAAGCTGACGTTGATGTTTCATTAGGCGCTTCAGTAGTGTCGGCAAAAAAGGTGCGCAAAACCTATAGAACTGGCAATCTTGAAGTGCCAGCATTAAAAGGTGTCGATCTAGAGATCAGTTCTGGTGAGTTTGTTGCGATTATCGGCCCTTCTGGTAACGGCAAATCGACGTTGCTTAATTGTCTATCTGGTATAGACACGATTGATTCTGGTTCGGTGCATATTGCTGGGCAAGACATTTTCGGTGTCCGTGATGCGAAGCGGACAGCGTTACGCGCTTCGATGATGGGGTTCATTTTTCAAAGTTTCAATTTGGTTCCTGTTTTCAGTGCGGTAGAGAACGTGGAAATGCCATTGCTCGCGGCAGGCGTGAAACCGAAAATAGCGAGAGAAAAAGCCAGTAGAATGTTGGACCAAGTCAACATAGGAAAGCGAAGTGCGCACCGCCCGTCGGAGCTTTCGGGAGGTGAGCAGCAGCGAGTAGCTATAGCAAGGGCGCTAGTGGCTGAACCGGCGATTATTTGGGCTGACGAACCGACAGGTAACCTAGATTCTGCTACGGCTGCTGTTATCGTCGACCTTTTGAAAGAAGTCAACGCAAATGGGCAGACTGTGGTGATAGTGACCCATGATCGAGGTATAGCGAAACAATCAGACCGCATTGTCAAAGTTCGCGATGGCCGTATCGAATCTGATGAAACCTCAGCTGAAATGGCTGGCGCATGATTACAACAGCCGCTTTGATCATTCTTGGAGTTCTAGCGTTATTTGTAATGTTTGATCTTCTATTTCGCCCGACTATTCGGCGACTTGGTTTGCGCAATGTTGTGCGTCGTCGAGGAGAGGCGATGCTCGTAATTGTGGGGTCGATGCTTGCAACGGCGTTAATTATTGCTTCGTTTGTAATCGGCGATAGTTTTGGCGCGTCAATCCGTTCAGTCGCCGAAACAAGGTATGGTCCAGTCGATGAAATAGTGCAGGTAGAAGACCCTGAAGCTACCGCAGAGAAGATTAAACAAGGTGATACAGCCACTATTTTCGATGGGATTATGGTGAGTCGACAGGCTGATGTGGCTGTGCGAACTGAAACAGGCACGGTCGAACCTTCGCTGAGGTTGCTGGAGTTTGATATTGGCGAAGCGAAAGCGTTTGGCAATGACACATCCAGCACGGGCGTAGTGGATTTGCCAGACACCTTAGGCGTGTCGAAGGTAGCGCTCAATCAGAAAACGTCGGACGATCTAGGTCTCAAAGAAGGCGAAACGTTCGAGATATTTTTCGGTCCAACTCCTGTAGAAGTTGAAGTTGTCTCTGTTGTTCCTACCAAAGGCATGGCAGGTTTCGGCCAGATTATTGCCGATGCAGACGCTATAACGCGAATCTCGCCTGATCGTGATGAGTTCTCTTCCCATCAGGTTCTTCTTTCAAACACAGGTGATGTATATAGCGGTGCCGAACGAACTGAAGAAGCCGAACAACTACTCGATTCTATTTTTGATACCGAAGCATCATCTGAAACTGTTGCGGAAGTGTTTCCAGTAAAAAGAAACCTGCTTGAAAATGCAGATGAAGAGGCTTCGGGAATGACGGAACTTTTCGGCACGATCGGTGGTTTCAGCGTCGCAGCAGGCATTTTGCTGCTTGTGAACCTTTTTGTGATGCTTGCTTCTGAACGCAAAGTCGAGCTAGGCACATTGCGGGCGCTAGGTCTAACCAGAAGCCAGCTGCGACGCGCTTTCAGCCTAGAAGGTCTTACCTATGGCATCTTTTCGGCAGTGCTTGGAGTTGTCTGCGGTGTTGGAGTTGCTGCTGGGGTTATGGCATTTGCCGGTTCGTCGTTCGGAGCTGATAGTAATGTCACGCTTCGTCTGTCTGTTTCTCCTAATGCGTTGGTTTCTGGTGTTGCGATTGGGTTAGCTATTTCACAGATCACGGTTTTGTTTACCGCATTGCGGCTTGTGAGGTTGAATCCTGCACGGGCGTTGGTTGACGCCGCTGATCCGAAGCGAGGTCTGAACAATAAAATAAAATTTGCGTTAGCTACGCTTGGAGTTATAGCAGGCGTTGCCGTGTATCTGCTCTTAACCAACGAACCAGTACCAGTTATGCTTGCGCCAGTTATTGTTGCCGTAAGCGCAATATTTCCGTTGGGGTTTATGCTGGGTAAACGTCTTGCGGCTCCACTCTGTTGTGCACTAGGCATTGTGTGGGTGGCTGCGGTGTTTGGTATCCGCTCTGATGCTATGGACGACCCTGACATTGTGCTGTTTCTTGTGCAGGGTCTTGTTATGGTCGGGCTTGGCGTGGTTGTTATGGGTTCGCTGAACAAAGTGTTTCGTCGCGCAATAGCGTTGCTCTCAAGTTCCTATGCAGTCAAGCTTGGTTTGGCATATCCGTTAGCTCGCCCTGTTCGTTCAGCTTTATTGATCTCTATGTATGCGCTTGTTGTGTTTACTCTGACGTTCATGTCTGTTCTAACTGCTGTTTTTGGTGGGTCGACAACGCAGTTTGCCGCTAAGTTTGGCGGCAGTTCAGATATTCTTGTCGAGGCTAATCCTGCGTCGCCAGTTGCTTTAGCAGAACTGGAAGCTGTTGAAAATGTCGATTCTGCGGTGGCGGTAGATCGGATGCTTTTTGGTTATAAGAATGAAGGTTCGATAGAAGATGAAAGCGATAGAGAGGTCGGCTCGATACTAGACGCTAAGTTTGCAGAGCTGGTTGCGCCGCCGACGCTGTCTCGGTCTTCGCAGTTTGCTTCTGATGAAGAGATGTGGCGTACGGTTGCTTCTTCTGATGAATGGATTGTCATGCCAACGTTTGATTCAAGTGTTCTTGAGGTTGATGATGTGGTGGAGCTAATCGGAGCCGACGAGCAGTCAGTGGCCGTTAAAGTTGCTGGGACGATTGAAAATACGTGGATGATCGATTCAGGTGCGCATCTTTCTGTTGAGCTGGCTGAACAGTTGAAAACATATGAAGAACGTTCGTCTCGGTTTTATGTGCAAGCAACAGAAGGGGCTGAGCTTACTGTCGTTGCCGATCAAATTGGGTCTCGTTTTGCAACAAACGGTGTTGAAGCTGAGTCGTTCCTCGCGATGGCAGAGTCTGACACGGCTGAGCAAGAGGTGTTCTTTAATATCTTGCAAGGGTTTCTCGGTCTTGGTCTACTTATCGGGATCGCAGGGTTAGGTGTTGTGCTTGTTCGTTCGGTGCGTGACCGCCGCCAGGAGCTTGGCATGATGCGCACTGTCGGTATTAAGTCGTCTGTAACCCGTAATTCTTTCCTTATCGAGGCGTGTTTCATCGGGTTTCAAGGCGTAGCACTTGGCGTTGGTCTTGGCTTGTTGAGTTCGTGGCTGACGATCACAAAGTCAACAGCTTTTGAAGAGGGGCTTTCTTTCACCGTTCCTAGTAGGCAGCTCATGCTTCTGAGCGCAATAGCTTTAGGAGCGTCTCTTCTCGCTGGTTTAATTCCAGCTGTGCGCGCTGCGCGGACAACCCCTGCCGAGGCTCTCAGGGTTGCGTAGAGACTAGAGGCTATCTCTGCTTATTGGTTTCCTGTCCAAACGGTCTAACGGAAACCTGCTGAAAGCTGCGTGCTAACGTGCCAAGCGCAGCGGAAATATAGTGGGCATCTACATTTGAGAGATGCCCTAAAATTCGTCTTCTTGCGGCTGCGGTGGTGCTTGTTGTTTCATGGTCTACAGTGGATGACGTAACTATTTTCTTCTCTTTGGAGTCAAACTATGCAGTCGGTGTCACTCGATGTGTTAACGCAGAAGGCAAAGCAAGGCAGTAAGAAGGCTTTCAGCGAGATCGTGCGTCGAACCTATGCCGATACCTATACGCTTGCTTACCGTTTGGTAGGCACTTCGGAGGACGCTAAAGACGTGGTACAGGAAACGTATCTAAAAGCACATAAGGGGTTGCAGCGGTTCCGTGGCGATGCGCAGATAACAACGTGGCTGTACCGAATCACAGCCAACTGCGCTAACACCTATTTGTCGAAAAAGCTGCGGCATAAACACGATGTTTTAGAAAACGATGAAGAAGTTATTGACCTAAACGTTCAGCGCGATCCTGCCCATATGGCGCAAATTGTTGGCCTGCGGTCTGAACTTACCGAAGCGTTAGAGCAGCTACCTGCGAAATTGCGCACTGTTGTGGTGTTGCGAGATATTTATGACATGGCACACGCTGATATCGCCGAGCAGTTACAAATCAGTGAATCAGCGGCCAAAGTGCGGTTGCATCGTGGTAGGCAGAAGTTAAAAGAGCTACTCTATCCGCAAAGCACTGAGATGGAAGAGGGGAGTGCCCATGCTGTGTGAAAAAGTACAGGCGTTGTTGCCTCAAAGTCAAGGCTCTCCTGAAGGTCTTCCTGCGAAAGAAGCTGCCCATCTCGGGTCTTGTTTGCAGTGTCAGGTGCACGCATCGCAATATGCTTCTATTGCTTCGTCATTGGCGTCTATGCGTCACCAGGTAGCGCCTATAGACGAGGCGCATCTAGCTTCTGTGTTAGAAGAATATGAAACATTGGCCGACGTTATCCCGCTGAACCCTCGCCGTCGCCGCCTTCGTAAAGCGATCTCAACTGGCCGTGCGGTCACCGCAGTTACTGCCGCCGCTGCAACTGTTGTCGCCGTCAAGCTGCTAACAAAACAACGCTTAGCTAGTTAGAAATTAGCCCTGACCTGGCTGTGTGTTCCAAATCGAGTCGGGTTTAGCGTCCAAAGGGGTTTGTCGTATCGTGTCTTGAATGAATTCCGCCATCTCTGCTCAGTCTGTAACGTTCTTTCTGATAAAGAAATTAGGTTTAGAAGTCTGAATGAATTCAGAGCTAGTTGTGAAAAATGATGCTAGTCTTAGATGCTAGATAGAGGGCAGTGGCTCAATTGGTAGAGCGACGGTCTCCAAAACCGTAGGTTGGGGGTTCGAGTCCCTCCTGCCCTGCTCTATCTGCTGATGGAAAACAGCGGAAATGCGTTAGGTGAGTGAAAGCAGGGTATCGTGTAAGATGCTTGCAAGCTTCCTGGCCTTATCCGCATGATGTGGTCTAAAAGCTTCTAGTATAGATTTTTTGTAAGTTTGTTTTCGTCACTTTTAAGGATTGATATGGCGATGAATCGTGAGCAGCGCCGCTATTTGCAGCGTCAAGGACAGATGGATAGCGACGGCAATGCAGTTGCTCAAAAGAGAGAGCCGCGTCAAACAACGGCGGTGAAAGACCGTGCGACTCCGCTTGAATACGCTTCTGGTGTGCGCACTGAAATGCGTAAAGTGTCTTGGCCAACTCGAAATGAGACCGTCAACTATACAATTGTTGTGGCGCTCACATTTGCATTTGTGACAGCGCTTGTCGCAGGGCTTGATTGGGTTTTTGCGAAAGGTATTTTGGAAGTGTTGAGGCTTAGTGACAATGGTTGAAAATGAAGTTTCCGAGCAGGAAACAACTGAAAGTGGGAGCAACCAAATGGTTGAGGCGGAAGTTGAAGAAGTGGTTCAAGAAGGCAGCGATGTGATCGTGGAAGAAGAAGCTGCTGAAGAGGTCGTTGTCGAGGAGGTCACTAACACTGATGTCGATGGCGATGTGGACACTGGCGCTGAAAAGGTCGAAAGTGAAGTGCCTGCTGCAACAGCAGATGAAACCGCTGATGACAGCGAAGAAGCTGAACTGGAAGAGCCAGTTCCTGTAAAAACTGTGTCGCCCTATGACCGTCCTGGTCGATGGTATGTGCTTCACACCCAGTCTGGCTACGAGAAGAAAGTCAGTAGCAACCTTCACGCTCGTACACAGTCTATGAGCATGGAAGAACGAATTTTCGAAGTTGTTATTCCGCTTGAAGATGTTGTTGAGTTTAAAAATGGCCGCAAAGTCGTTGTGCAAAAGAAGGTCTTCCCTGGCTATTTGCTTTGTCGCATGCATCTTGATGATGATTCGTGGTTTGTTGTTCGCAACACGCCTGGTGTGACAGGTTTTGCAGGGGCAGGCAATAAACCGTCGCCGTTGCGTCGCCGTGAAGTTGAAAAGTTCTTGTTTGTTAAAGATGAAGAAGAAGGACAAAACCGCAAGAGCCGTCCAAAACTTCAGTATTCTATGGGCGAAAGTGTCCGTGTTAAAGAAGGGCCTTTCGCTGACTTTGAAGGTGAGATCGTCGAAATTAACGAAGATCAGCTTAAAGTTAAAGTTCTTGTAAATATCTTTGGTCGTGAAACCCCTGTCGAGCTTGAGTTCTCACAAGTCGGCAAAGTATAGCCCAGAGTGTTTAATCGCTTCCAATCGTAAAGAAATAACCCTCTTCTCGTCGCTGAGGTTGTTGTTAGCCTAATGTTCAAGGCACAATCGTATGTGCCTTGTTTTTAGGGCCCATTGTTTAAAACTAGTATGAAAGAAATGTCATGGCTCCTGTCAAGGAAATTCTAGCAGTCGTAAAAATTCAAATCCCTGCTGGGCAAGCGTCTCCTGCCCCTCCTGTTGGTACTGCATTAGGCCCATATGGTCTGCAGATTATGGATTTCTGTAAAGAATATAACGCTCGCACTGAGTCGCAACGAGGTAACGTTGTTCCTGTTGAAATCACTGTTTATGCTGATCGAACCTTTACCTTCATTACGAAAACACCTCCAGCTGCTGAGCTCATCAAAAAAGCTGCCAAGGTTAAAAAAGGTGCAGGTAACCCTCTTTTGGAAAACGCTGGATCTATAACAGATGCTCAGCTAACTGAGATCGCAGAGCTGAAAATGCCAGATCTTAATGCGTACGATATTGAAGCAGCAAAGAAACAAATTGCTGGAACCGCTCGTCAAATGGGCATCGATATCAGAGGCTAACGTTCGTAAAAAAGGCTAGACCAGATTACCTCATCTGGCTGCTGCTACAAAGAAAGAGGGAGCCCTATGGCGCAAGGAAAGAAATATACAGATGCTCTAAAAAAGTACAACAGAGATGGATTGCATTCCCCTGTTGAAGCGCTAGAGCTAACAAAAAGTATCGCTACAGCTACATTCGATGAATCAATAGATGTTGCTATTGCTTTGGGTGTTGATGCTCGCAAAGCAGATCAAATTGTGCGTGGCACGGTTGCTCTTCCAGCTGGAACAGGTAAGACTGTTCGTGTTGCTGTTTTTGCAAAAGGTGACGCCGCAGCAGCTGCGAAAGAAGCAGGTGCTGATTTTGTTGGCGCTGAAGATTTGGTCGCAGAAGTCGAAGGCGGCATGCTAGATTTTGATCTTGCTATCGCGACGCCAGACATGATGCCACAGGTTGGTAAACTCGGTAGAGCGCTCGGCCCTCGTGGTTTGATGCCTAACCCAAAGACAGGAACAGTGACGCCTAACGCTGCAAAAGCAGTCGCCGATTTTAAAGGTGGCACGGTTGAATACCGTACTGACAAGCACGGCAATGTGCAGGTTTCTGTTGGTAAAGTAAGTTTTGATGTTGCTGGCCTAAAAAGCAACCTTGGCACGCTCATCGATGAGCTTAATCGTGTGAAGCCGTCAGCTGCAAAGGGTCGCTACATCAAAAAGTTGACACTTTCATCGACGATGGGTCCAGGCGTTAAAGTCGATGTAACCAAGCTCGACGAATTAAGCGCTTCGTAAGGTTTCGATTGATCTAAGAACTGAATAGTAAAGGAAAGGTCTAGAGACAGTAGGTTTCTAGACCTTTTCTTATTGATCGCTCCATAGGTTTGAATTGGAGTTAGCTTCCAATACTCTTACTGGTGGGTTGTCTTAGATGATTCTAGGCCTCCCGAATCGAATATCTCTTCGCCCGAGACCTCAGGTTGGGTTACTGTAAATCCTGATATAGGCGATCGTTTTTCTCTGTTTCTGACCTCCGTGTTAGTGATGTAGGAATTGGTCGGCGATGCGGTGTCGAACCAAACCTAACTAACATTTGAAAGGAGGTGCAATGGAAAACCCAAGAGCTGAAAAAGTAGCTGTCGTTGAAGAAGTCAAAACTCGTCTCGCTAATTCTGATTCGGTCTTCATTACTGAATACCGTGGATTAACCGTCGATGCGTTGTCACAACTTCGTCGCACGCTACGACCAGCAGGCGGTTCATACAAGGTGTATAAAAACTCTCTTGTGAGTCGTGCTGCTGCTGATGCTGGCATTGAGATTGGTGAACATTTAAGCGGTCCGACCGCGTTGACGTTCACTGAAACCACTCCAGATGGCTCGCCAGGTGACGTTGTCACCGTAGCAAAGGCTTTGCGTGATTTTGGTAAAGATCACCCTGAGCTTGTTATTAAAGGCGGCTATTTCGATGGTGCTGTCGTTGATGCTGATGAAATCAAAGCATTAGCTGACGTTGAGCCACGCGAAGTTCTCTTGTCTAAATTTGCTGGCTTGCTAGCTGCTCCTATGAGTCAGTTTGCTGCATTAATGCAGGCTGTGCCAAGCAAATTTGCATATGGAATCCAAGCACTTATTGATCAAGGTGGCGCAGCTGATGCTGTTGCTACCGAGGAAGAAACGCAAGAAGTTGCAGAAGCTCCGGCTGCTGCAGAAACCGAAACAGCTGAAGCGCCTGCCGCTGAAGTTGAAGAAACAGAAACCGAGGCTGTTGAGGAAACAGCTGATACAAACGAAAACGGAGAGTCATAATGGCTACAACAACTAAAGAAGATATTTTAGAAGCAATTTCTCAAATGTCAGTGCTAGAACTATCTGAGCTCCTCAAAGAGTTCGAAGAAAAATTTGATGTTACTGCTGCGGCACCTGCTGCTGTTGCTGTTGCACCTGCTGGTGGCGGCGAAGCTGCTGAAGAGAAGACAGCGTTTGACGTTGTTCTTAGCGACATCGGTGCAGGAAAAATCAAAGTTATCAAAGCTGTACGCGAAATTACAGGTCTTGGCCTTAAAGAAGCAAAAGCTATGGTTGAAAGCGCTCCAGGTCCAGTATCTGAAGGCGTTTCAAAAGAAGATGCTGACGCAGCAAAAGCGAAGCTCGAAGAAGCTGGCGCTACTGTAGAAATCAAGTAATGATGAGGGGAGGTCTAGATTTTATAGACCTCCCCTCACTATTCCGCCGTGTTTGGTGCGTTTGCACGTAAGCCATTGAGCGGAATACTGCTTTAGAAGTAAAAAAGACCCTCAGTAAAACGCTGAGGGTCTTTTGTGTTCTCTAATAGCGTTTCGCATCAAATGGCTTGGGCAAACGGTCGCCAGTATTTGCTGGATTCTGAGTGTTTTGTTTATAGGTTTGAATCGCTGGCCGATCGATTGCAATGGCAAGACGACTTGGTGATTGTCGGAGCATTAGCAGCGCTCAAACTTGGCCCTGCCGCAGGTAACCTTGGCGGCGCTTGTGCCGCAGC
Source organism: Acidimicrobiales bacterium (assembly GCA_020629155.1). Classification (GTDB taxonomy): domain Bacteria; phylum Actinomycetota; class Acidimicrobiia; order Acidimicrobiales; family SZUA-35; genus JAHDDW01. The sequence continues at coordinate 61,498 of JAHDDW010000010.1, forward strand.
AGCAGAGCTGCTCGTGCCGTATGCCCCAATTGTTTTGGATCGAAAGCCTTTGCTGTCGAGGTAGCCCCAATGTTCACTGTGTTGCTTGTATGCGGCTCTGCGGTTTGCGATAAGAACGTCACACAAGAGTGCTAACATTAAGGGTATGAATCGACTTGAAGCGATAGCTAGATGTAAAGAGTTGGGAATTCACCGCGATCTGAGTAAAAAAGAAATTCAAACCCTGGACTCTGAGTCGGAGAAGGTTTGGCTTAGGTCGCGCACATTTCTTGCTTGTGACGAGCTTCCTGATGAGCTGAAGACCCGAACCTTTATCGGTTTCAGTCAGGCTTCGGGTTGTGACATCTAAATCATTCTTGCTGCGTCAAGGCCTGTGATACCTTGCAAGTATGAAATTGTATTTGTCATCTTTTAGACTCGGTGACCATAGCAATGAACTTGTGAAGCTTGTTGGTAAACCTGGCGCTAAAGTGGCTGTGAGCGTTAACGCTAAAGACCATGACACAAATCAGGCTCGTCAGAAAATGGTGCGACGCGAGCTAGATGACATGCAACGGCTAGGTTTCGATGCATCAGAGCTTGATCTGAGAGATTACTTTGGGTCTAAAAGTTTAGTCGAAACACTCGCGACCTATGATGCTATCTGGCTAAGCGGAGGTAACGCTTTTTTGCTTTTGAAAGCTTTACGGCAAAGTGGTTTTGATGAAGTGATCAAAGAGCTTATTCAAACGAACAAACTTGTTTATGCTGGCTATAGTGCAGCTCTCTGTGCGATAAGTCCTTCGTTAAGAGGTGTCGAGCTTGTCGACGAACCGCAGGTGCAAGCCGAAGGCTACAACAGCGAAGTGCGATGGGATAGTTTCGGTTTGATAGATTTTTACCCGATCGTTCACTTTCGTTCAGACCATTCTGAATCTGCTCTTGTCGAGAAAGAATATGAGTGGGTTTGTGAGAACAATATCGTTCATAAAACCATGAGCGACGGTGATGTCTATGTTGTCGACGGCCCTAACAAAAAGCTGCTTTCAGGCTAGAATAATTGCATGATATGAATTATTGAGCTCGTGGTTTCTGACTGCTAGATAGGTGAAGTTTCGACAAATTGCAACTTGCGTTACTAAAAGTGTTGAACTATTATGTTTGCCGGGTTGTTACTGAGTAATATTCTTATTAGAGTTGTTAGGCCCGTCTTCTCTTGCATTTTCATTTTTGGTCTGCTAGATAATTCGTGTTTGTCCTGTATTTCTTCGTGCTACTTTATTTTGGTGGTGTCCTTTGCCTGCACGTACCGTTGCCCGTAATCGTTATTCGTTTGGTAATCTTGCTGAAGCTATTGAGCTTCCAGACTTGATTGCCGCCCAGCGTGATTCATTCACCTGGTTTCTAGAGGAAGGCTTAGCTAATGCTTTCCGTGATATAAGTCCCATTAAGGATTTCACGGAAACATTGCAGTTAGAGCTTGAGTTTGACCCTCATGATGAGGACCTCAAGCCATATCCTAAGTTTTCTGTTGAGGAATGTAAAGAAAAAGACATGACCTATGCTGCGCCTATTTTTGTGCGCGCTCGGTTCATTAACTCTTCAACTGGGGAAATTAAAGAGCAGACGGTCTTCATGGGAGATTTCCCGATGATGACCGAAAGCGGCACCTTCGTTATCAACGGCACCGAGCGTGTTGTTGTTTCGCAGCTTGTCCGATCGCCTGGCGTTATCTTTCAGCCTGGTGAGCGGTTCCGTCTGCGTAACTTAGCAAAACATCAGATGGTTACTGGCACCATTCATCCATATCGCGGTGAGTGGGTCGAGTTCGATGTCGAGCAAAAGCCTGGTAAAGATCCAACAGCTGGTGTGCGTGTCGCTCGCAAGCGTCGTTTGTCACTGTTCACGATGCTTCGTGCACTTGGGTACGACGAAGAGAACGCTCCAGGTTTTCTAGATGCGTTTGTGCGCCACTTTGAATTTCTTGAAGGCCAGTGGGAAAAAGATAAAGAGCTGCTTCCGACACAAGATGAAGCTCTTATCGAAATCTATAAAAAAGCTCGCCCTGGCGAGCCGCCAACACTTGAAGCGGCACGTTCATATCTTAAGAATGCATTTTTCGAGAATCGTCGTTATGACCTTTCACGGGTCGGTCGTTATAAACTAAACCGCAAATTAGGTCCTGAAATAGAGAAACTAGCAAAACTCTTCCCTATGTTGGACATGGACATTCCTGAAGACGATCAGCCTGTGCTTTCACGTTGTGAAGTTCTCGCTTCTGCAACATATCTACTGCATCTCATGGTTGCAGAACCTGGCTATCGTCTTGACGATCAAGACCACTTCGCAAACCGTCGTGTGCGTTCTGTCGGTGAGCTTATTCAAAACCAGGTTCGTATTGGTCTTTCCCGTATGGAACGTGTTGTTCGTGAACGAATGACAACGCAAGACGTTGAAGCAATTACACCGCAGACGCTGATTAACATTCGTCCTGTTGTGGCTTCGATCAAAGAGTTCTTCGGTACCTCGCAGCTCAGCCAGTTTATGGACCAAGTCAACCCACTTTCTGGTTTGACGCACCGTCGCCGTCTTTCTGCGCTTGGCCCTGGTGGTCTTTCGCGTGAGCGAGCTGGTTTCGAAGTTCGAGACGTTCACTTTAGCCACTATGGTCGCATGTGTCCGATTGAAACACCTGAAGGTCCTAATATTGGTCTTATTGGGTATCTTTCTAGTTATTCTCGTGTGAACGAGTTTGGCTTCTTGGAAACGCCGTATCGTAAAGTTATCGACGGTAAAGTTACCGACGAAATTGTGTATTTGACAGCTGACGAAGAAGAAGAATACGTCGTTGCGCAGGCTAACGCTAAGCTCAACGAAGATGGCTCCTTCAAAGAGGAAACAGTTTTATCTCGTCGTTCGCCGCAAGCTGCGTCGCTTCGTGACTTGAAACTTCAGTTAGAACGAGATGTGTTCTTCGGTGCTACCACCGAAATTTCGCAGGTTCCTGCTGACGAAGTGCAGATGATGGACGTTTCGCCTAAACAAATTGTCTCTATCGGTACTGGTCTGATTCCGTTCTTGGAGCACGATGACGCTAACCGTGCGTTGATGGGTGCAAACATGCAGCGTCAGGCTGTCCCGTTGCTTACTCCAGAAGCTCCATATATTGGCACAGGTATTGAAGGTCGAGCAGCATTAAACGCAGCCGACACGCTCGTTGCTGCCGATGATGGGCGAGTTGTTGAAGCCGATGGTAAAGCTATCACTGTTGAATATAAGACCAAAGGTCGACGCACCTATCGTCTGCTTAAGTTCAACCGTTCCAACCAAGACACCTGTATCAACCAGAAACTTCGGGTTGCTGCTGGTGATGCTTTCAAAGCAGGCGAACTTCTCGCTGACGGTCCTTCTACCGATAATGGTGAACTTGCTCTAGGTAAAAACCTTGTCGTGGCGTTTATGCCGTGGGAAGGCTACAACTTTGAGGATGCTATCATTCTCAGCGAGCGTCTTGTTAAAGACGATGTGCTCACCTCTATCCATATTAAAGAGCATGAAATTGATGCCCGAGATACCAAACTTGGTGCTGAAGAAATCACTCGTGATATTCCGAACCTTGCTGATGATATTCTTGCCGACCTTGACGAGCGTGGTATCGTTCGTGTCGGTGCGCAAGTTCGTCCAGGTGATGTGCTTGTCGGTAAAGTTACCCCCAAGGGTGAAACTGAGCTAACGCCAGAAGAGCGACTATTGCGTGCGATCTTCGGTGAAAAAGCCCGTGAAGTTCGTGATACCTCAATGAAGGTTCCTCACGGTGAAACAGGCAAAGTTATTGACGTGAAAGTCTTCAACCGGGAAGACAGCCATGAGCTTCCTCCTGGTGTTAATCAGCTTGTTCGTGTCTATGTTGCTCAGAAACGTAAAATCAGCGTTGGTGATAAACTCGCTGGTCGTCACGGCAACAAAGGTGTTATCTCACGGATCATGCCGATCGAAGATATGCCATATCTCGCTGACGGAACCCAGGTTGACGTTATTTTGAACCCTCTTGGTGTCCCATCTCGTATGAACATTGGTCAGGTTCTTGAATCTCACTTAGGGTATGCAGCTCGCTGGGGTTGGGAAGTCGACGGCGAACGCGTCGGCGAAGAACCTTTCCGGGGGACAGAGAACAAAACTCGTCCGTTCACAACACCTTCAACGCTTGTCGCGACCCCCGTCTTCGACGGAGCGAAATGGGATGAGCAAGAACTTGCTGGTTCTAAACCAACGATTCAGAAGATCTTTGAAAACTTGAATCCTGAAGCAGCTGACGGTGAACGCCTCATTGGCTCTGACGGTAAAACAACGTTGTATGATGGTCGCACTGGTCGTCCTTTCGACAATCCAATTATGGTCGGCATCATGTATATTTTGAAGCTGTCTCACTTGGTTGATGATAAGATTCACGCTCGTTCAACTGGTCCATACTCCATGATTACCCAGCAGCCACTTGGTGGTAAAGCACAGTTCGGTGGTCAGCGATTTGGTGAGATGGAAGTTTGGGCACTCGAAGCCTATGGTGCTGCATATTGCTTGCAAGAGCTGCTCACTATCAAGTCTGATGATGTTCTTGGACGTGTGAAAGTCTATGAATCCATCGTGAAGGGTGAAAATATCCCTGAGCCTGGTATTCCAGAAAGCTTTAAAGTCCTTATCAAGGAAATGCAGGCATTGTGTCTCAACGTTGAAGTGTTGTCGAAAGATGGCCGTGAAATTGAGATGCAAGATATCGATGATGAACTCTTTAGAACAGCTGAAGAACTAGGCATCGATATTAGCCGCCCAGAACGTGGATCCGATGAAGATGACGCAGCCCGCCGCCCAAGCGCTGCTAGATAACGATTAGCTACCTAACTCCAGGAAAGAGAGCACTTGAGAAATGCTTGATGTCAACGATTTTGACCAACTTAAAATAGGTTTAGCTACCGCTGATTCGATCCGTATGTGGTCGAACGGTGAAGTGAAAAAGCCTGAAACAATCAACTACAGAACACTAAAGCCAGAAAAAGACGGCTTGTTCTGTGAAAAAATCTTCGGTCCAAGTAAGGACTGGGAATGTGCTTGCGGTAAATATAAGCGAGTACGTTTTAAAGGTATTATTTGTGAGCGTTGTGGCGTCGAGGTCACTCGTTCAAAGGTTCGTCGTGAACGTATGGGCCATATCGAGCTTGCCGCTCCTTGTGTGCACATTTGGTATCTTCGTGGCACTCGCTCATGGCTAGCGTATTTGCTCATGGGTACTGAAGCCCGTGAAGAGCTTAAAGCGAAACAGCTTGAAAAAGTTATCTATTTTGCAGCAAATCTTGTTACTTGGGTTGATGCTGAGAAACGTGATGAGGATATTCCTAGCCTCGAAGCCGAGGTTGTTGGTGAACGCGAAGCGATTAACCAAGAATTAGAACTTCGTTTAGCTGAACAGCATGAAGGCCTTGAAGCTGAGCTTGCGCAAATGGAAAAAGACGGTGCGAAAGACACCGAAATTAAAGCGCGTCAGCGTGCGTTTGAAAAAGAACTAGCGATGACTCGTGAGCAATACGAAGCTGAGCTTGATCTTCTTGACCGTTCGTTTGAAGAGTTTAAAGATCTTTTCCCACGTAAAATTTTGGAAGATGAACTGCTGTGGCGCGAAATGGAAGATCGTTTCGGTGACTACTTTGAAGGTGGCATGGGTGCCACCGCTATTGCGCAGCTTATTGAGCGCATCGATTTTGATTCTGAAGAGGTCAAATTGCGTGCAGCGATTGACCCTGAAGAAGGTGTGAAGCCGCTTTCTGCACAGCGCAAGCAAAAAGCTATTAAGCGTTTGAAGATTGTTGCTGCCTTTAACCGTCGTGACGAAGCAGAGCGTCGTGTGAACGACCCTCGTGCTATGGTGCTTGATGTTGTGCCGGTGATTCCTCCAGAGCTTCGCCCTATGGTGCAGCTCGATGGTGGCCGTTTCGCAACATCAGATCTAAACGATCTGTATCGTCGTGTTATTAACCGAAACAACCGTCTGAAGCGCCTGCTAGATCTCGGCGCTCCTGAGATCATCGTGAACAACGAAAAGCGTATGCTGCAAGAAGCGGTTGATGCGTTGTTCGATAACGGTCGTCGCGGTCGCCCTGTTACTGGTCCTGGTAATCGACCGCTTAAATCTTTGTCAGACATGTTGAAAGGTAAGCAGGGTCGTTTCCGTCAGAACTTGCTTGGTAAACGTGTTGACTATTCGGGTCGTTCAGTTATTGTCGTTGGTCCTAAGTTAAAGTTCCATCAGTGTGGCTTGCCAAAATTGATGGCTCTTGAACTCTTTAAACCTTTTGTGATGAAGCGCCTAGTCGATCTTGAACTTGCGCAAAATATTAAATCTGCAAAACGTATGGTAGAACGTCGTCGTCCGCAGGTATGGGAAGTTCTCGAAGAAGTCATTCGAGAGCATCCTGTGATGCTTAACCGTGCGCCTACGCTGCACCGTTTGGGTATCCAGGCGTTCGAGCCTGTACTTGTTGAAGGCAAGGCTATTCAGATTCATCCGCTTGTTTGTTCAGCGTTTAACGCCGACTTCGACGGTGACCAGATGGCGGTTCATTTGCCATTGTCTTCTGAAGCGCAAGCTGAAGCTCGCGTCTTGATGCTTTCTGCTAACAACGTGCTTTCTCCTGCTCACGGTCGTCCACTTGTGACACCAACGCAGGACATGGTTATCGGTTTGTTCTATCTGTCTGAGTTCATCGAAGCAAAAGACGATGCGAAACTAAACACCTATCGTGAAGTTCATCAAGTAGAACGAGCCTATGAGTCTGGTGTTATTGGTCTGCATGAGCCGATCATCTTCCGCACACCTGATCTTTTGGAAACACCTGCAAATGGTAAAGCTGCTGTCTATACCCCGACAACAGTTGGCCGTGTTCTTCTAAACGAAGCACTACCAGAAACGTTCCCATATGTGAATCACATTCTGCGTAAGCGAGACATTGGTGAGCTTGTTGACTATTTAGCGGTTAACTATTCAAAGGCGCAGGTTTCTGCTTCTCTTGATGCGCTCAAATCGCTAGCGTTCCACTATGCAGCTCGTGCCGGTTTGACTGTTTCGGTCGACGATGTACAGACGCCGTCTGAGAAGAAGGCAATTCTTGAGCTGCACGAAAAGCAGGCTTCAAAAATTGAAGGACAGTTCCGTAAAGGTATTATCACCGATGGTGAGCGTCGTCAGAAAGAGGTAGAAATTTGGACCTCTGCTACTGAAGAAGTAAAGCAAGCCATGATTGTGAACTTGCAGTCAAAGCAGTTCAACCCAATCGATATGATGGTTGGCTCTGGAGCTCGTGGTAACATGATGCAGGTTCGACAGATCGCAGGCATGCGTGGTTTGGTTGCAAACCCTCGTGGCGATATGATCCCTCGTCCTATTAAATCGAACTTCCGTGAAGGTCTTTCGATGCTTGAATACTTTATTTCAACACCGGGTGCTCGTAAAGGTCTGGTTGATACAGCGCTTCGTACCGCTGACTCTGGTTACTTGACAAGGCGTCTTGTCGACGTTGCGCAGGAAGTTATTATTAACGATCGCCAACCATTTGAAGAAGGCAAGGCTGTTCGTGGTCTCTTCATCGAAGATGTAAAGCCTGATGGCTACTACAACAAAGTCACAGGCGAGCCTTCTGATCCTAGCGATCCTGATGCGCGTATGGTTAGGACCTACCTTGAGACCCGTCTCTATAGTCGCGTTCTTGCTGACGATGTGAAATTAGCTGACGGTTCGACAATGGCTAAAGGCACGATGCTTCGCGAAGAAGAAATCGAAATACTTCGTGATGATCCTGGCATAACTCGTGTTCGTGCGATGTCACCTCTCACTGATGATTCGCCTATTGGTATTTCTGGTGAAAGTTACGGCATGTCGCTCGCTACTGGTGGAGACATCGAAGTAGGCGAAGCGGTTGGCGTTATCGCTGCCCAGTCGATCGGTGAACCTGGAACGCAGCTTACTATGCGTACGTTCCATACTGGTGGTGTTGCTGGTGGAGCCGATATCGCTGGTGGTTTGCCTCGTGTCGTTGAGCTCTTCGAAGCTCGTAGCCCGAAGGGCAAAGCAACGCTAGCGCACATCTCTGGTGTGATTCGTATCTCTGAGGACGAAGGCAAAGGTAAAGTTATTACGGTCGTCGCTGATGATGGTACTGAAGATTCTCATACCGTACCGTTGGCTTCTCGTCTTGAAGTAACAGATGGCCAAGAAGTCACCGCTGGTGACGCGATCGTTGAAGGTCCTCGTGATCCGAAAGAGTTGCTAGAAATTCGCGGTATCCGCGAAACACAGCAGTACCTTGTATCTGAAGTGCAGAAGGTCTATCGAGATCAGGGTGTGTCTATTCACGATAAGCACATCGAGTTGATTGTTCGTCAGATGACTCGTCGTGTGGCGATTCATGAACCTGGCGACAGCGATTTCTTGCCTGGTGAACGTTGTGACCAGTGGGTCTTCGCCGATGAGAACAAGCGTCTTGTCGCTGAAGGTTTACGCCCAGCTGAGGGTCGCCCAGAGCTTATGGGTATCACCAAAGCATCACTTGCGACTGATTCTTGGCTATCAGCTGCTTCGTTCCAGGAAACAACACGCGTCTTGACTGAAGCTGCTATCGAAGGTAAATCTGATCCGATGATCGGTCTCAAAGAGAACATCATCATCGGTAAGTTGATCCCTGCTGGTACTGGTCTTGTGCGTCACCGCGAGTTAGAAACACATGCGCCTGATTATCAGCCAATGTCGTTCTACTCTTCTGAAGGGTTCGAACAAGACCCTGCGCAGTGGTTGGCGTCAATTGGTGCTGAACAGATCGCAGAACAGTCAGCAGCAGAACAACCTGTTGTGCGTCAGCCCGTTCCTGACGAAATCGGCTAAAGAAACGCAAAAGAAATCCCCCAACTAAGCTTGGGGGATTTCTTTCTTTTCTCTGCTGTAGGGTAAGTGAGGAATATCATGAACATCGACGAGCACCCCTTTTTGCGTCCAGCTAGATCAACTAAAAGCGCTGCTCCAGTACTTGGAATTCTAGATATCGTTGTTGCTTTCCTTGCGACTGAGATTGCGCTTGCTTTTCTTGTAGTGTTGTTCTTATCGGATGTGTCACTGAGCTTAGCTTCAACTGCTGGTGTGAGCATCATTTTGTTTTCACAGGCACTACGTTCTTTCAGCCCGTATGCTGTGACTAAGTTTGGGGTTGGCCCTGTAAAGCAATGGCATTTCCGTTTCGAGTTGCGAGATATTTTGCGTGGTGTTGGCTTCGGCTTGCTGCTTATGCTGCTTGTTGCTTCCTCGAACTTTATTGGTCTTGCGTTGTTTGATTTAGAAACCGATGAGGTTTCAAATACAGCGATTTTAACCGAAGCAAAGGAAAGCTCAATTTTCCTAACACTGCTTGTGCTTGTGGTTGTGCTAGTTGGGGCACCTGTTAGTGAGGAACTTTTTTATCGAGGGCTCGTGATGCGAGTTTTTGAACGGATCGGTGAGTCGGCGAGCAGAGGTACATTTTTTTCCCGTTATGGTGGCCAGATCACAGGGGTCTTTGTGTCGGCTTTACTCTTTGGTTTAATGCATGCGCCGACACCTCCTGCTGGCGAATCAGTGAAACCAGAAGCTCGCTATGTTGTGTGGTTCTCAATCTTTTTAGTAGGGGTCGTTCTTGGGGTGATAGCAATGAAGTATAGACGCCTTGGACCGTCAATTATTGCACATGCATCTCTCAACTCGGTTACAACAATTGCCGTGTTTGCTCAGGGAAATATGTAAACAAAAGCATCGCCTAGCAATGCAAAGCAAGTCGAATTAGTGAATTATTTTGTCTCAGCCGCTATTCTCTGCTACATGATGTTGTGAACCTCTAGATATAGGCGTAGCCTAACTTAGCTGGCACGTATATTTTTGCTGTGCCCGCCGAGATTTTCTCGGAGTTTTATTTCGATTATTTAGAAGGTTCAAGTGCCAACAATACAACAACTGGTTCGCAAAGGACGCAAAGACAAAGTTAGAAAAGCGACGACCCCCGCCCTTCATGGTGGTCCGCAGCGTCGTGGTGTCTGCACCCGTGTCTACACAGCTACGCCAAAGAAGCCAAACTCTGCATTGCGTAAGGTCGCTCGTGTGCGTCTTACAACAGGCAAAGAAGTTACTGCCTATATCCCTGGTGAAGGCCATAACCTTCAAGAGCACTCAATCGTTTTAGTTCGTGGCGGTCGTGTAAAAGACTTGCCTGGTGTTTTCTATAAGATCGTTCGTGGTTCTTTGGACACGCAAGGTGTTCGTGAACGTAAGCAAGCTCGTAGTCGTTACGGCGCTAAGAAAGAAGGATAATAATGTCTCGTAAAGGTAGCGCTCCACGTCGTGAGCTAAGTCCTGATCCTGTCTATCGGTCGGTGCTGGTAACCCAGCTTGTTAATAAAGTGCTTCTTTCTGGTAAGAAAACTGTTGCCGAGAAAATTGTATACGGTGCGCTTGACATCGTTGCTGAAAAAACTGGTGGCGACGCTGTTGCGACATTAAAGCGTGCGGTCGATCATGTTCGCCCACAGCTTGAGGTTCGCAGCCGTCGTGTCGGTGGTGCAACGTATCAGGTTCCCGTCGAGGTTCGCCCTCGTCGCGCAACCACACTTGCTGTGCGGTGGATCGTTGATTTTGCAAGAAGTCGTCGTGAACGCACAATGGCCGAACGTCTAGCAAACGAAATTTTAGACGCTTCTAACTCTGTAGGTTCTTCTGCGAAGAAACGCGAAGATCTTCATAAAATGGCCGAATCAAACCGAGCTTTCGCTCACTATCGTTGGTAATGCGCAGCATTCCACACATTTCTGTTATCGAGGCTGCTAGGTTAATGGTGGCTTTATATCCTGAGGATTTAAACTATGTCTGAACGCCCAACTTCTTTAGATCGTTACCGTAATATCGGTATCATGGCTCACGTTGACGCTGGTAAAACAACGACAACTGAGCGTATTCTTTACTACACAGGTAAGAACTACAAAATTGGTGAGGTCCACGATGGTGGTGCCACCATGGACTGGATGGAGCAAGAGCAGGAGCGTGGTATCACAATCACGTCAGCTGCTACTACTTGTTTCTGGAAAGATTACCGTATTAACATTATCGATACACCAGGTCACGTTGATTTCACTGTAGAGGTGCAGCGTTCGCTTCGTGTTCTTGATGGCGCTGTTGCAGTGTTCGACGGTGTTGCTGGTGTGGAGCCGCAGTCTGAAACTGTTTGGCGTCAAGCTGATTCTTATGGCGTGCCTCGCATGTGTTTTGTTAACAAGCTTGACCGCACTGGTGCTGACTTCTATTACGTAGTTGACACAATTAAGGAACGGCTCACAACAGACATCGCTATTATTCAGCTTCCAATTGGTATCGAGTCTGACTTTGCTGGCATCGTTGATCTTGTGAAGATGAAAGCACTTATTTGGCAAGGTGAAGATCTTGGCGCTTCATGGGACGAAGTTGATATCCCTGCTGATCTAGCTGACAAAGCTGCAGAATATCGTGCGATGCTAGTTGAAGCTGTTGCATCTACTGACGATGATCTAATGGAAAAGTACCTAGAAACAGAAGAACTTTCTGAGCAAGATTTGCGAGATGGTTTGCGTAAAGCAACTATTGCGAATGATCTTGTTCCAATTCTTTGTGGTACAGCGTTCAAAAACAAAGGCGTCCAGCCATTGCTTGATGCTGTTATCGACTACCTTCCTTCTCCACTTGATCTACCTCCTGTCGCAGGGACGCACGCAAAAACTGGTGGCGATGAAGAGCGTAAAGCCTCTGACGATGAACCATTCTCAGCGCTTGCGTTTAAAATCATGCAGCCTCCAGAAAAAGGTGCTGGCAAGCTTACATATTTCCGTGTGTACTCTGGCAAATTGTCAAAAGGTGATCAGGTTCTGAACACCCGTAGCGGCAATAAAGAGCGCATGGGTCGTTTGCTTGAAATGCACGCAGCAAAACAGCAAGATAGAGATTTCGCTGTTGCAGGTGACATTATGGCAGCCATTGGTATGAAGGACGTCAAGACAGGCGATACGTTGACTGATGCTTCAAGCCCTATTGTTCTTGAATCTTTAGATTTTCCAGATCCTGTGATTCACGTTGCGGTCGAGCCAAAAACAAAAGCTGATCAAGACAAAATGGCAAAAGCGTTAATGACGCTTTCAGCGGAAGATCCAACCTTTACCGTGACAAGTGACCATGAGACTGGTCAAACAATTATCGCTGGTATGGGTGAGCTTCATTTGGAAGTTCTTGTCGATCGTATGCTTCGAGAATTTAAAGTTGATGCTTCTGTTGGTAAACCACAGGTTGCCTATCGTGAAACCATTAACAAGACAGTTGAGAAACACACCTACACACACAAGAAACAGTCTGGTGGTTCTGGTCAGTTTGCTGAAGTTACCTTAATGATCGAGTCAAGTGGCCCTGGTGGCGGCTTCGAATTTATTGATGAAATAACTGGTGGTCGTATTCCTAAAGAGTACATTCCAGCTGTTGGTCATGGTATTGAAGAAGCAATGACCACTGGTGTCCTTGCTGGTTACCAAACTGTTGATATTCGTGCGACGTTGCTTGACGGCAAATTCCACGATGTTGACTCTTCTGATATGGCCTTTAAAATCGCAGGTATCATGGGCTTCAAAGAGGCGGCTCGTAAAGCGTCGCCAGTGTTGCTAGAACCTGTAATGAGTGTAGAAGTTGTTACCCCTGAAGATTACATGGGTGATGTCATTGGTGACTTGAACTCCAGGCGAGGGAAAGTCGGCCAAATGGAATCACGTGGTCTGAATCAGGTAATAAACGCAGAAGTGCCTTTGTCGGAGATGTTTGCATATTCAAACGATCTTCGTTCAAAGACGCAAGGGCGTGCTACATATACTATGCAATTTCATAGTTACCAACAAACTCCCGGCAATGTTCAGGAAGAAATTGTCCAGCGCATCCGGGGCGAGTGAAAACACATAAACCAAAACCGCGAACAGCTCGTTCCGGAATCTGAAAGGAAATGTAAATATGGCTAAGGAGACATTCGTACGTAATAAAGTTCACGTAAATGTTGGAACCATGGGTCACGTAGACCATGGAAAGACAACGTTAACTGCTGCGATTTCTAAAGTACTAGGTGACCGCGTTGAAGGTAACGAGGCTACCGTTTTTGAAGACATTGATAAAGCGCCTGAAGAGCGTGAACGTGGTATTACTATCAATGTTTCTCACATCGAATATGAAACAGAGAACCGACATTATGCACACGTAGATATGCCAGGTCACGCAGACTACATCAAAAACATGATCACTGGTGCTGCGCAGGTAGACGGTGCGATTCTTGTTGTTGCTGCTACTGATGGCGCTATGGCTCAGACTCGTGAGCACATCTTGCTTGCTCGCCAGGTAGGCGTTCCAGCTATTGTTGTGGCGCTAAACAAAGTTGACATGGTTGACGATGAAGAACTCGTTGAACTTGTTGAAATGGAAATTCGTGAAATGCTTACAGATTACGAATTCCCAGGCGACGACATTCCTGTCGTGCAGGTTAGCGCTCTTAAAGCTCTCGAAGGAGACGAGGCTGCTGGCGATCAGGTTATGGAACTTATGGCTCAGGTTGATTCATTCATCCCTGAACCAGAGCGTGATCTTGATAAGCCATTCTTGATGCCTATTGAGGATGTATTCTCTATCACAGGTCGTGGAACTGTTGTAACTGGTAAAGTTGAGCAGGGAATCGTTAACACTGGTGACGAGCTAGAAATCATTGGTCTTAAAGAAACACAGAAAACAACCTGTACAGGTGTTGAGATGTTCCGTAAACTTCTTGATCAAGGTCAAGCTGGTGACAACATTGGTGCGCTTCTACGTGGTATCGAGAAAGAAGAAGTTTCTCGTGGGCAGGTTCTTGCAAAACCTGGATCTATTACACCTCACACAAAGTTTGAAGCTAACGTGTACGTGTTGACCAAAGAAGAAGGTGGCCGTCACAAGCCATTCTTTGCTAACTATCGTCCGCAGTTCTACTTCAGAACAACAGACGTTACTGGTAGCGTGACATTGCCTGAAGGTACTGAAATGTGTATGCCAGGTGACAACACTGAAATGACTGTAGAACTCATAGCACCAATTGCTATGGATGAAGGTCTACGGTTCGCTATTCGTGAAGGTGGACGTACCGTTGGTGCTGGCCGTGTCGTAAAGATTGTTGAATAAAACTGTGGCTACCAAGCAAAAAATAAGAATTAGGTTAAAAGCCTACGATCATGAAATAATCGATCAGTCAACCAAAAAAATCGTTGAAACTGTTGCAAAGACAAAAGCTGACTTTCGTGGTCCGATTCCTTTGCCAACAGAAATTCATCGAACATGTGTGATCCGGTCACCACATAAATATAAAGACAGCCGTGAGCATTTCGAAATGCGAATTCACAAACGTCTTATTGACATTATGGAACCGAATCCTAAAACAGTTGATTCGCTACAGCGGTTAGATCTTCCAGCTGGTGTAGATATCGAATTAAAAATTCAAGACCTGTAAAGGTTTCTAAAAATTTACAGAGACCGTCAGTGGAGTATCAAACTCCGCTGACGGTTCTTTGCGTTTTGCCTTTATTTGTGACCCATTGCGGATAGAAAATCAGACTTTGCAAATAAGTACGTTCTGTCTTAGAAGACATAGTTGCATTTTTATATCTGAAATTGATCAAGGTGATTGCAGTCAAGTAATTTTACCTACTATACTTGGCCCATGGCGGATAGAAAATCAGACCCTGCGAATCGTTCTGCAGCACAACTTGTTAGGCGTGTGGACTTATCAAATAATCAGGAGTTGGTCGCTGAGCTTGCTGCCCAATCTCGTGGTGAAGCAGTTGACACTCTTCTTGCTTTACCTCTTGATGAGGGTAAAGTGGCGAACCCTATCCGAGAGAAAAAGGATGGTGACGCGGCGAATAACAACGTCACTGATCGAGAAAAACAAATTGTGTGGTGGTTCAAAAAAATTCAGACCACTGAAAACCCTTTACAAGAAAGAATGGCGTGGTTCTGGCAGACATTCTTAACGTCGCATCAGCAGGCAACAAGTCAACAAGGCATTGGTGATCAGCTCGATATATTTCGCAGTCAAGGTCTTGGCAACTTCCGTGACATTCTGACTGCCTTCATGCAAGATCGCACACTCATCATTTATTTAAATGGTGATGCTAACACAGCCAGCAAGCCAAATGAAAATCTAGCGCGAGAGCTCATGGAGCTCTTCTCACTGGGAGTAGGCAACTATAGCGAAGATGATGTTCGTAATGGTGCGCTTGGGTTAGCAGGGTGGCGTAAATATAATGATGACCCTGGCATCCCTGATGGTGTAGATAAAGAAGGTAAACCTAAAATAGCGAAGGACCCTCAGAAAGCTGGCATTCGCTTTGAAGAAAAGCATGCTCATAAAGCGCCTGTTAAATTTCTTGGCGAGACAAAAGTTTGGGATGTCGTTTCGATTGTGAACAAAGTATGTGACCAGCCTGCAACGCACGCCAGAGTGGCTTCGCTTATGTTCTACCATCTCGGGGGCAAGTCCTTATCGTCAGCTGAAGCGAAAGAACTTGGCGTTTGGTGGGCTGGGCAAGATTTAGAGATTAAACCTCTTGTCAAAAAAATTCTCACTGACCCTAGTCTTGAAAGCACATATTACGCTCGCCCTCGTAGTGGATTTGAATACTTCTGTGCAACCGTTCGGGCTACGGGTCGAAAACTAGACACATTAAAATCGTACGAAGCAAAAAATGTAGGGCAGCTGCCATACGAACCGCCGAATGTGGCGGGTTGGCCCGATGATCGTTGGCTGGATCCAGATTCGCTGTTGCGTCGAAGCAATTTCATAAACGGATTTAACAAAGGTAACTCGACGATACTTGCGGCTTCAACAGTCGACGAAATTTTAGACCGCTGTGGCCTGTATGAGATCAGCCCAACTTCACAGAGTGTTATCTCTTCTCTAACAAAAGATGGTGTCGGCGACGAGGGTCTGATTAACCTGCGTTGGCGAGTAGCCCTAAGTAGCCCGGAGTTTATGTTAACATGAATAATTATCCTGAAATCAACGTCTCTGAGGCTATAACCCCAGAAGGTCCAACAAAACCACCTCCGCCTTCTTCTAAAAACGATGCTGCGTCTGCTGTGACGCGTCGTCGCTTTCTTATGGGGTCGGCTGCTTCTGTTGCTGTCGGCGCTGGTGCATTGTACGCGTTACAGAAAGGTGGAACAAAAACCACTGATGATGCGCAAGTAGCTGAAACGTTCCCTGATACAAAGGTTTCCCAAGATCGAATAAGTTTCCCGACGGAAACGACGGTTGGCGAAACCGATCCACGTGCGAAAGCTGGTTTGCTTGTCCCAGGCGATGTAAGTAAACGTATTCTTGTTGTTGTCGAACTGCAAGGTGGTAATGATGGTCTCTCAACTGTTGTTCCTTATGGATCAGGCACATACTATGACTTGCGTCCGAACCTTGCTATCAAGGCAGAAGATGTTTTAAAAATTGATGATGAAGTTGGCTTGAACCCTGCTTTAGTTAAAATTCATAGTCGACAGTTTGCTGTCATCGAAGGCCTTGGTCATGTCAACGGAACACAATCACACTTTGATATGGAAGATAGCTGGCACCAAGGTGTTGTTGACGGAACAAAGAGCGCTGATTCTGGATTCTTAGCTCGCGTCGCAAATGAACTTGGTAAAAATTCTGATAGCCCCCTTGTCGCGGTTTCTGTAAGCGGCAATAGCCCTTGGCTGCATAATGTGGAAGTTCCTTCACTAAGTTTTGATAGCTTCAACCAGCTCAATCTGGTGACTAGCAACGAGGCTTGGCAGGCTAAATATAGGCAGGCACTTCTTAACTATCAAGGTGGTCCGTTAACGACGCAAATGCATGAGTCATGGTCAGATATATTTTCTCTAGGAAATGCCTTGCCAGGGGGAGATTTTAAATTTGACAGAGATGCTGTGCCGATAGAAGGTTCAAAGAGGCTTGTGGAACAGATGGCTATGGCAGCAGAGTTTGTTAAAGCTGATGCTGGTGTGCAAATTATCCATGCTCGTCTTAGTGGGTTTGATACCCATCAAGGTCATGAGTACAAACACAAGCAGCTTATGGCGGAAGTTGACTATGCCGTTGATACGTTTCTGACAGATATAGCCGAAGCTGGCCGAGAGCAAGATGTTCTTGTTGCGGTGACAAGCGAGTTTGGCCGCCGTGTTCCTGAAAATGGTAGCGGGCTTGACCACGGTGCAGCGTCAACACTGTTCACAGTAGGTCCAGTAATCCCTGGACGTCATGGCTTGGCCTCTCCGCTTAATGATTTGGCAAAAGATAACCTCAAAACACAAATACCATTTGACGGTTACCTTGGGACCTTGGCGCAGAATTGGCTTGGTGTTGAAGCAGGCGCTGTTCTTGAAGGCGAACCTGAACTAATGGACTTCGTATAAGGGGATGTCTTCTATTCTACATCCCCTCAGCATTTCCGCTCCGCTTGGGGCGTTGGCACGCAGCTTTGGGCCCAACTTCGTCATTCTCAGCTACGACTGGGAATCCTTTCTGAGTTAGATCTCTGCTCGGGTCGATCAACAGGAATCTAAATCTGTATATCGGTAGTATCGGCTCGACAAGAATTGTTTGTCATGCTTTGCCAGCGCAATAGCGTAAGTCCTGCAACATGTCGGCCTGGTGTCCCTGACTCGATGCACTCTTCAAGAGCGTATACGGGAAAGCCCTTAGTGAACGCATCATGAGCAGTTGCAAGAACGCAGTCATGTGTCTCCGTGCCGACAAGATGAACTTCTTCAACTTCATGTTCTTTAAGGTAAGTGACTACATCCTGGTCGCCTTGAAATGAGGAACGCGCATCTTTTGTCACGAAGAGTGGCTTATGCGGCTTAAGCACTTCAGCTACTTCGCTAACAGTTGTCATATCCTTATCTTTGGGAGTGGTGAAGCCTTGTTGTGTATCCCAAAGAGAACCCACGTCAGCATGAAAGACAGCCTCGACGTAAGCGTCATAGTGGACATTAGTTATGAGAGAAACGATATTTGGGACAATGTGTATGTTGTGCGGTTTAATGAATGCAGGTTGCAAATCAATAACAATAAGCGCACGTTTTCGATCTGTGTCAGGTATTTTCATTTTACTTATAGTATCGGGCTGTTTGTAGCAAGAAACTAATAGCAAAGGGACTTCAATCTTGCTAATGAATTTGGGGGCGTTAAACCTCCGTGGAACGGCCCCAAGCGGAGCGGATTTGCAGGCGAAGCTAGAATTAAAAGAGCTTCCTAGCAGAAATACTGAGGGCATCTAGAATTAATAGAGATGCCTGGTGGAATCCACTAAACAAGGTGTTAGCCTTAACAAGTCGTCGTGACTAAGAACTGTGATGACAAATCGAAGTCTGTGAAGGCCTGAAAGGGAACCACATAGCACAATGTAGATACGCTCCGCAGTGTTTTTACGGCGGAGCGTTCGCGTGGAAGGCCCTTGGGCCCGCTGACGGGAAAGAAGTATGTATGACTAAAAAAGCTATTGTGGGCCGCAAAATCGGCATGACGCAGATCTGGGATGAAGACAACAAGATTGTCCCCGTGACTGTTGTTGAAGTGAATCCTTGCCGCGTTGTGGAGATCAAAACCCAAGCTGAGCACGGCTATAACGCTTTGCAAGTTGCGATCGATGAAAAAGATCCAAGCAAAATGTCTAAAGCAGAAGCTGGACATTATAAAAAAGCTGGTGTGACACCAGGAAAGAATCTTCTTGAGCTTCGCCTCGAAGATGTCTCTGCATATGAGGTTGGTCAAGAAATCGGCGCCGACACCTTTGAAGCTGGCGAATGGATTGATGTCAGCGGCGTAAGTAAAGGTAAAGGTTACGCAGGTGTTATGAAAAGGCATAACTTTGCAGGACAACGTGCAACGCACGGTGCTCACCTTGTTCACCGTATGCCTGGCTCGATTGGCCAGTGTGCAACTCCTTCTCGCGTCTTTAAAGGCATGAAAATGGCTGGCCGCATGGGTGGAGAAAAAGTCACCACACAGAACTTAAAGATTGTAAAAAGCGAGCCAGAAAAAAATGTTGTTCTTGTTAAAGGCGCAGTACCTGGCAAAAAAGGTGGCGTCGTGATACTTAGTAACGCTACGAAGAAAGCGAGTAAGTGATGCCTAAAGTAGATGTTAAGTCGCTTAGCGGCGCGTCGTCAGAAACCGTTGAACTTGACGATTCAGTGTTTGGCCTGGAGCCAAATGTGGCAGTTATGCACCAGGTTGTGAATGCGCAGCTTGCAGCAAAACGTTCAGGGACGCATAAAACTAAATCACGTTCTGAAGTTCGTGGTGGTGGTGCTAAACCTTGGAAGCAGAAAGGAACTGGCCGTGCGCGTGCTGGTACCTCAAGCTCGCCAATTTGGATAGGTGGAGGTGTTGCCCATGGTCCGCAACCTCGTAGCTATGCAGAAAAAACTAATAAGAAAATGAAAAAATTGGCAATTAAATCAGCTCTTTCCGATCGAGCAGCCAACGAAAAAGTTGTTATTGTCGATGCGTGGAGCTTCGCAGAGCCAAGCACAAAAGAAGCAAAAAAAGTGCTTACATCTCTAGGTGTTGAAGGTCGATCACTAGTGATCGCTGATCCACGTGAACCAAATGTTGCACGAAGCTTTCGTAACTTGCCTGAAGTTCAAGTAATTGAACCTGGTCAATTAAATACCTACGACATTTTAGTAAATGACAATCTTATCTTTGCTAAAAGTAACACGCCATTTCTTGAAAGTGAGGCATAATGAAGGATCCGCATGATATTATCATTCGTCCAGTAGTTTCAGAAAAATCATATAAAACTATTGAAACCTCACAGGCATACACGTTTGTTGTTGCTACTTCTGCAAGTAAGCCTGAAATCAAAGATGCTGTTGAGCAAATCTTTGCTGGTGTGAAAGTGGCTAACGTCAACACATTAAACCGCAAAGGGAAGAAAGCGCGCAATCGTCGCAAAAATACAGTAACTACACGTCCTACAACTAAACGAGCAATCATCACCCTTTCTGAGGGCGAGATTGACTTGTTCGAAAGCTGAGCATAATGGCTATTCGTACCAGAAAACCAACAAGCCCTGGTCGTCGGTTTCAGACATCATCAGATTTTTCTGAGTTAACGACGACAAAACCAGAAAAATCACTTCTTGCTAAACAGCACTCAAGTGGTGGTCGTAATAACCATGGTCGCAAGACTTCTCGTCATCGCGGTGGTGGCCACAAGCGTCGTTATCGCATCATCGATTTCCGTCGAACAAAAGACGCAATTCCTGCGACTGTTGCGACGATTGAATATGACCCTAACCGAAACTGCCGTATCGCTCTTCTCAATTATCGAGATGGTGAGAAGCGTTATATCATCGCTCCAAAAAACCTAGAGGTTGGCGCAACGGTTGAATCTGGCCCTAAAGCAGATATTTTGCCAGGAAATTGTTTACCTCTTCGTTATATCCCAGTTGGAACGATTATTCACGCAATTGAACTTAACCCTGGTGCTGGTGCAAAGCTAGCTCGTTCTGCTGGTTCTGGCGTGCAGTTGGTTGCTAAAGAAGGTCAATACGCGACATTGCGTTTGCCGAGCACTGAAATGCGTAAGATTCCTATCGACTGTCGTGCAAGCATTGGCGAGGTTGGTAACTCAGAAGCTGAGCTTATCAAGGTTGGTAAAGCTGGTCGTAATCGCTGGAAAGGGAAACGTCCACAAACACGTGGTGTTGCTATGAACCCTGTTGATCACCCACATGGTGGTGGTGAAGGTAAAACTTCTGGTGGTCGTCACCCAGTTTCGCCATGGGGTCAAGCTGAAGGTAAAACCCGTAAACGAAAGAAAAAGTCGTCAAATCTGATTGTGCGTCGCAGACGTACACGTGGGTCTAGGAGGTAGACACTATGGCTCGTAGTCTTAAAAAAGGTGCGTTCGTTGATGATCATCTGCTCAAAAAAGTAGATGTATTAAATGAATCAAATGATAAAAAAGTTATAAAAACATGGTCACGTCGATCAACAATTATTCCAGATATGGTTGGTCACACGATTGCTGTTCATGATGGTCGCAAGCATGTGCCGGTGTACATTACCGAATCTATGGTTGGCCATAAACTTGGTGAGTTTGCACCAACAAAAACTTTTAGACATCACGCTGGCCAAGAAAAGGTTGGTAGACGCTAATGACAGTAACACTTGAACGAACGTCAACAAAGGCACAGATTAAATTCTTGCGTATGTCTGCTTCAAAAGCTCGCGTTGTTCTCAACTTGGTGCGAGGCAAAAAAGTAGGCGAAGCATTTCAGATTCTTGAATTCTCTGAACGTCTAGCAGCAGAACCGATCAGCAAATGTTTAGCCTCTGCAGTAGCGAATGCTGAACATAATGATGACATTGCCGCAGATGAATTGTTTGTTGCTGAGTGCTTTGCTGATGAAGGCCCAACCATCAAACGATTTAAGCCTAGAGCGCGTGGTCGTGCTGGTAAAATTAATAAACAAACTTGCCACGTTACTATCGTCGTTGCTCGTTTCACGCAAGAAGAGTTAGATGCATTCCGCGCTTCTCAAGAATTGCGCGATGCGACAAGGCCAACAGCTGCTAAAGCAAAATCAACCGATCGTAAACGTCGTGTGGCTAAGAGCAAAAAAACTGTTGAGGAAGAACCAGCAGTTGAAACAGAACCACAAGATGAAGTTTCACAAGAACAAGAAGTAGCTGAATCTGCTGAAGAAACAACAGAAGAAGCCACTTCAGAAGAGAGTGAAGTGAAGGAAGAAGCAACCGAAGAGGAGACCGACTAATGGGTCAAAAAGTACATCCCTATGGTTTCCGACTTGGTGTCATCACTGATTGGAAGTCTCGTTGGATAGCTGATCGTGAAGAATATCAGCAGAACATCATTCAAGATTCAGAAATCAGAAGTTACCTGATGAAACAATTACCAAATGCTGCGATTTCTCGTGTTGACATTGAAAGAACACGTGATCGTTTGCAGATAGATGTGCATACTGCGCGTCCAGGTATTGTGATCGGTCGTAAAGGCTCTGAAGCTGATCGTTTGCGTACAGCGCTTATTAACGTAACAGGCAACTCGCAGGTTAAGCTCAACATTGTTGAGATTAAGCAACCAGAACTTGATGCGGCTTTGATCGCTCAAGGTGTTGCTGACCAGTTGACAGGTCGTATGGCCTTTCGTCGTGCTATGAAGCGCGCGATGCAAAATGCTATGAAAGCTGGCGCGAAAGGTGTGAAGATCCAATCTTCAGGTCGTCTCGGTGGTGCTGACATGAGCCGCACAGAGTGGTACCGCGAAGGACGTGTTCCTTTACATACACTACGTGCTGATGTTAGCTACGGCTTTCGTGAAGCTCACACAACCTATGGTCGCATTGGCGTCAAGGTGTGGCTCTATCGTGGTGATATCTTGCCATATAAAGCGAGTGCGGACGAGCTTGCTGCTAAAGCAAAAGCTGCGACGAAACAACAAGCTCCACAAGCGCCAGTTGTATCGTCTGCTCGGCGTAAAGCTGAAGCTGCTGGTGCAGTTGAAGAGCCAGCTCCGCTCGTTAAGCAAGCTGATCCTGAGTTCGAGCGTTTGCTTAACGAAGAAGAAGCTGTTGAAGCTGCATTAAAGAATAAGCCTGGTGAGAAAAAAGGCTTTCGTGCAGGGGATGGTGACTAATAATGTTGATGCCTAAGAAAGTAAAACATCGTAAGCAGCATCGTGGTCGCACTAAAGGTCTTTCTAAGGGAGCTACAAAGGTTTCTTACGGAGAGTACGGTGTGCAGGTTCTAGAACCTGCATGGATCACCGCTCGACAAATTGAAGCTGCCCGTATTGCTATGACTCGACACATCCGTCGTGGTGGTAAAGTTTGGATCAATATTTTTCCTGACAAGCCAGTAACAAAACGTGCTGCTGAGACCCGTATGGGTTCTGGTAAAGGTAACCCTGAATATTGGGTTGCGGTTGTTCGTCCTGGAAGAGTTATTTTTGAAATTTCTTACCCAGATGAAAAGATTGCTCGTGAAGCGCTTGAAAAGGCGATTCAAAAGCTACCAGTTAAAGCAAGGTTTATAGCCCGTGAGGATGGTTTCTAATGGCTGATTCAATACAAGAAATAGCTGACTCAGAGCTTATCGAAAGAGTTGCTACTAATAAGAAAGAACTGTTTAACCTTCGCTTTCAGCGTGCCACAGGGCAGCTCGAAAATATCGCAAGAGTGAAACAAGTCCGAAGAGAGATAGCTCGCATTAAAACAGAAATTCGTGCGAGAGAAATTAAAGCAGCTGAACGTGTTGCTGCTGGGAAGGAAGCATAATGACCGACGTTTCTACTCGATCTCAAAGTCGTAAAGTTCGTGAAGGCTTAGTTGTCTCAACAAAGATGGATAAGACTGCAGTTGTTGAAGTCGTTAGCCGATCTCGTCATCCTCGTTATAACAAAACTGTGCAGACAAGCAAGAAATATTTTGCACATGATGAAGAGAATGATTTGAATGAGGGTGACCGTGTTCAAATAGTTGAAACCCGTCCGCTGTCTGCTAAGAAGCGCTGGCGAGTTCTAGAAATCTTGGAGCGTGCACGATGATTCAACAAGAGTCAAGACTTAAAATTGCTGATAACAGTGGAGCTAAAGAGGTTCTTTGTATAAAAGTTCTTGGTGGTTCACGTAAGCGTTACGCAGGCGTTGGCGACATTTTTGTCGCAACGGTTAAAGATGCAACGCCTGGTGCCTCTATAAAAAAAGGTGAAGTTGTAAAGTGCGTTGTCGTGCGAACTCGTAAAGAGCGTCGCCGTGCAGATGGTTCTTATATCCGTTTCGATGAAAATGCAGCTGTGTTAATTAATGAACAAAAAGAGCCTACAGGTACTCGTATCTTTGGTCCTGTTGGTCGTGAGCTGCGTGAGAAAAAATTCATGCGAATCGTTTCACTTGCGCCGGAGGTATTGTAATGAAAATCCGCAAAGGCGATAAAGTTATGGTTCTCAGTGGGAAAGATAAGGGAACAGAAAGTGTTGTTACCTTAGCGCTTCCAGCTAAAGGCAAAGTTGTTGTCGAGGGTGTTAATGTTGCGCAGCGACACACAAAACCTGCTGGAGAAAACCAACCAGGTGGAATCTTAGATAAAGATATGCCTGTTGATGTTTCCAACGTTGCAGTAATTAGTCCAAAAGATGGCAAACCAACAAAGGTTGGTTACAAAGTAAATGATGACGGTACGAAGGTCCGTGTTTGTCGTCGAACAGGTGTAGAAATACCGGAGGTAAATGAATGACTGTAAAGTATTTACCACGCTTTAAATCTTTATATGAAACTTCTATTAAAGACAAGCTAAAAACAGAACTTGAGCTAGAAAATGTTATGCAGGTTCCAACCTTGGAGAAGATTGTTCTCAACATGGGTGTTGGTGAAGCATTGATTAACTCAAAACACCTTGAGTCTGCAGTTGCAGATATGACAGTAATTGCTGGACAGAAACCTGTTATAACAAAAGCAAAAAAATCTATAGCTAACTTTAAGCTACGAGAAGATAATGCTATTGGTTGTAAGGTGACGCTGCGTAATGATCGCATGTGGGAGTTCTTTGATCGTCTCGTGACGTTATCAATACCTCGCATTAGGGATTTTCGTGGAATGAGCACCCGTTCGTTTGATGGTCGAGGTAACTATACTTTTGGCCTTACCGAACAGCTTGTGTTCCCAGAAGTTAACTATGATTCGATTGACGCTGCTAGAGGGATGGATATCACCATTGTGACAACAGCACAAAGTAATGAAGCAGGCAAGGCATTGCTAGACGCCTTTGATTTTCCATTTAGGCGTGAAGGGTAGGCTGACTAATGGCTAAAAAAGCACTTATTAATAAGCAGAAGAAAACTCCAAAGTTCAAAGTACGTGGATACACACGCTGCAACAAATGCGGAAGGCCTCGTGCTGTATACCGCAAATATGGTTTGTGTCGAATTTGTTTCCGTGAAATGGCTCATGCAGGTGAGATACCTGGTGTGACTAAGGCAAGTTGGTGAGAATATAATGTCTATGACTGATCCTATAGCAGATATGCTAACTCGCATTCGCAATGCGAACATTGCGATGCACGATGAAGTCTCAATGCCTTCATCAAAACTAAAAGTAGCGTTGGCTAATGTTCTTGAAAAAGAAGGTTACATCCAGGGTTTTAAAACTGTCGCTAAGCCTTCAGGGTTTGGTGAGAATCTCACCATCGATATGAAGTATTCGCCAGAGCGTGAACGAGTTATTAGTGGTATTAAACGTATCTCTAAACCTGGTTTGCGTATCTATTTAAAGAAAGATGAAATTCCAAAAATCCTTGGTGGTTTAGGAGTTGCAATTATTTCAACAAGTAAGGGTCTGGTAACAGATCGGCACGCTCGTAAAACCGGTATCGGTGGCGAAGTGCTCTGTCACGTTTGGTAGGTTTGATTATGTCTAGAATTGGAAATTCTCCAGTCACTATTCCTTCTGGAGTGGATGTCTCTGTTAGCGGCTCGGTCGTGTCTGTCAAAGGGCCTAAAGGTTCTTTAGATCACACAGCGCCGAGTGGGATACGTGTATCTACAGGAGATGCATCACTTATCCTGGCTCGTCAAGATGACACGCCACAACAGAGGTCTTTGCATGGGCTCACAAGGTCTTTGGTTAACAATATGATCATAGGAGTTAGTGAAGGTTTTAAAAAAGATTTAGAAATTGTTGGCGTAGGTTATCGAGCGAAGCTTCAGGGTTCTAAACTCGAGCTTGCGCTTGGGTTCAGCCATCCTGTAGTTGTCGAAGCGCCTGAAGGTATCAGCTTCGAGGTTCCAGAGCCAACAAAAATTTCAGTGCTAGGAATCGACAAGCAAGTCGTCGGTGAAGTGGCAGCAAAAATACGTGCACATCGTCCACCTGAGCCATATAAAGGTAAAGGCGTTCGATATGTAGGCGAACATGTTGTTCGTAAAGCTGGAAAGGCTGGCAAATAATGTCTAATGCAGTTACGAAAAAGCATCGTGCTCGTTCAAAACGTCAGTTTAGAGCGCGAAAGAAAATTGCTGGAACAGCTGCTCGTCCTCGTCTTGCAGTGTTTCGCTCGAACCGTCACATAAGCGTGCAGCTTATTGATGATGGTGAAGGTAAAACACTTGTTGCTGCGTCTTCGTTAGAAGCTGGCGTGCAAAAAGATGTGAAAAGCACTGGTTCGATTGAAGCAGCTAAACTCGTCGGCACATTGATTGGCGATAGAGCTGTTGCTGCTGGTGTGAAAGAAGTTGTTTTTGATCGTGGTGGCAATAAATACCACGGTCGTGTAGCTGCTTTAGCTGATGCAGCTCGTGAAGCTAAGTTAGAATTTTAAGGAGAAACGATTATGGCCAACAATGACAGAGGCGATAGCCGTGAGTCTCGCGTAATTACAATCAACCGTGTTGCTAAGGTTGTGAAAGGTGGACGCAGGTTCGCCTTTACAGCACTGGTGGTTATTGGTGATGGTAATGGGCGAGTAGGTTTGGGTTACGGAAAAGCAAAAGAGGTTCCGTTAGCTATCCAAAAAGGAACAGAAGAAGCACGTCGTCTTATGTTTGATGTGGCTATGGCTGCTGGAACAGTTGTTCACCCAGTTATCGGTGAGCAAGGCGCTGGTCGAGTGATGCTAAAACCTGCTGCTCCTGGTACAGGTGTTATTGCTGGTGGTGCTGCGCGAGCTATCCTTGAAGAGGCTGGTATTCAAGATGTGCTTTGTAAGTCTCTTGGTTCCTCTAACCAGATCAACGTTGCAAGAGCGACAATTAATGCGTTGCGTTCGTTGAAGCGTCCAGATGAAATTGCACGTTTGCGTGGTCTTGATCCTTCTGACTTCGCTCCTAAATATTTGCTTGAATCATATAACGATCGCAAACGTCAGCTTGCTGGTGTCAAAGACAAAGAAGAGGTGTCTTCATGAGTCAAATTAAAGTAACACAGAAGCGTTCTTCTATCGGATCTAAGCCAAAACAGCGTGGCTCATTGCGTGCGCTTGGTCTGGGAAGAATAGGTAAATCGAATGTTTTGCCTGACCGTCCTGAGATCCGTGGTGTGATTGCTAGGGTTCCACATTTAGTAACTGTTGAAGAGATCGTAGAGAGTTAGTAATGAAAGTTCATGATTTAAAACCTGCTGAAGGTTCAAAAAAGTCTAAGAAACGAGTCGGTCGAGGTATCGCTGGTAAAGGCGGCAAAACTGCTGGCCGTGGTACTAAAGGTCAGAAAGCTCGTAGTAAAGTACGAGTAGGTTTTGAAGGTGGTCAGATCCCGCTTTACTTGCGTTCACGCAAACTTCGTGGCTTTAACAACCCATTCCGTGTTGAATACCAAGCTATTAACCTTGACGTTCTCTCAGAATCTGGTTTGAGTGAAGTTACGCCAGAAGCGCTGCTTGAAAAAGGTCTTGTCAGTCAAGGGTCACTTGTGAAAATCCTTGGACGTGGAACCATAACTAAAGCTGTAACAGTAAAAGCTCATGCCTTCTCTAAGAGCGCTAAAGAAGCTATTGAAGCTGCTGGCGGATCAGTAGAAGAATTGCCTTTGCCGTTCTCTGTGCGACCAGCTGCAAAAGGAAACGCACTAACCAACCGTTAGTCTGCTACGTTAAGGCGATAAAGCTTTTATATTTGAGGAGTTTGGGTGTCAGCCATTAGAAATGTTCTTCGTACGCCAGATCTGCCAGGCAAGATCTTGTTTACTTTGCTAATTATTGGGGTGTACCGTTTAGGTACACAGATCCCAGCTCCAGGTGTCGACCTTGATCAGATCGAGACGCTTAGTGGAAGTAGTGCAGAGGGTGGGCTTTTTGCTTATCTTGCTATCTTCACTGGTTCAGGTATTGGTTTATCGCTTTTTGCTTTGGGAATTCTGCCCTATATCACTTCGTCAATTATCATTCAAATTCTGACTGTTGCAGTGCCGAAGTTAGAAGAATGGCAAGCTCAGGGAGCTGTTGGGCAACGCAAGATAAACCAATGGACGCGCTATATCGCTATCGCTTTAGCGCTTGTGCAAAGTACAGGGTATGTTTTCCTTATCCAAACGAGTCCTGAGCGGGCTTTCGGTGTTGCTGCGCAAATCTTCCCACAAGATGCGCCTTTCTTAACCTTCGTATTGGCTGTCACATGTATGACTGTTGGAACAGCCATTGTTATGTGGCTTGCAGAGCTTGTAACGCAAAAGGGGATTGGCAATGGAATGTCAGTTATCATCTTTGCTTCAGTTGTTGCAACTGTTCCTGCATTGGGTGGCAGAATCTTTCGAGACAGAGGGCTTGTCTGGCTGCTAGTAGCCTTTGTTGCGCTTGTTATTCTTTGCGCTGGGATTGTTTTTGTAGAACAAGGACAACGACGTATCCCCGTCAACTTCGCTAAGCGAGTGGTAGGGCGTAAACAATATGGTGGCAATAACTCCTATATCCCGCTCAAGGTGAATCAAGCAGGTGTGATTCCTGTGATCTTTGCTAGCTCGCTGTTTCAGCTTCCATCTTTTTTGACGAGTCTTCTGCCAGTAAGCGAACAGCAGTTTAACCCCGATGGAACTCCTGCGCTACAGCCAGATCCTAATTGGGCTGATCGAGTAAATAGTTTTGTTGTGAATAACCTCAACAACCCGCAGGGGCCTGTATACATTGTCTTCTTTGGTTTGTTAATCGTAGGGTTCGCATATTTCTACAACTCGATAGCATTTGACCCTGTGCAGCGAGCTGATCAAATCCGTAAACAGGGTGGATTTATCCCTGGCATACGTCCTGGACATCAGACTGAGACCTATCTAGCAAAAATTCTTAACCGTGTAACACTTCCTGGGGCTATCTTCCTTGCCTTAATCGCTGTTATTCCGTCGGCGTTACTTGCAGAACTTATTGATATTAATACCCCTGGAAGCTCTGGACTTCTAGGCTTCGGAGGTATTTCTGTTCTGATTGGTGTGGGTGTCTCACTCGAAATTATGAAGCAGATAAACAGCTTGTTAATGGCTAGAAACTATGAAGGTTTCTTAAAATAGAAGCGTTTGATCTGTTAGGCAGGGGGTTAACCATGGGATCTACAATGAGTCTGGTTTTGTTTGGTCGGCAAGGATCAGGCAAAGGAACGCAATGCGCGCGATTAGTCGAGAAATTCGGTCTTATCCATTTAAGTACTGGCGATATTTTGCGTGAAAATATTAGAAACAAGACTGAGCTAGGTTTGTTTGTAGAGCCTATTCTCAGTCGTGGTGGACTGGTGGATGATGCAACAATCCTTGCACTTATTGAAGACCGTCTTGAAAAAAGCGATATCAAAGAATCAGGCTTTGTTCTCGACGGTTTCCCTCGGACGTTAGCTCAATCTGAATCGCTTGTTAAAATGCTAGAACCCTCGTCTTTAGATGCTGTCATTAACCTAGAAGTAGGTATAGAAGAGGTTACGAAGCGTATGGAGCTTCGAGGCAGGTCAGATGATGCTGCAGAGGCGATATCGCAGCGATTGCAGCTATATGAGACTCAAACAGTTCCCGTCATTAAATGGTTTGACGAAAAAGGTTTGGTGGCTACTGTGGATGGCGTTGGCTCAGAAGATCAGGTCTTTTCAAGAATCGTTTCTGCGTTATCAGAAAGAGGACTAGAGGTCGCTGTTTCGTAGTTTTTTGTGCAACTTAGTATCTAACTTCTTCTAGAGGTTGGATGATGCTCGTAAAAGCTCTAGCATGGTTTCGCTGGGGTAACACTAGTATTTTCTTTGTTGCCTGGTTTGAAGTTCGTAATACTGTTTGGAGTCTGTTCTGCCTAAGAATAAAGAAGATACCATCGTGCTTGAAGGTACGATATTAGAAGCTTTGCCTGGAGCTACGTTTCAGGTTGAGTTGGAGAATGGTCACACAGTTTTGGGTCATATTTCAGGAAAGATGCGTAGACACTATATTCGCATCCTTCCTGGTGATAAAGTCCAGGTCGAGTTAACTCCCTATGATTTAACTCGTGGAAGAATTACTTACAGATATAAGTAATCGTTAGTAGCAGTAAGGTGGGCGTCTAGGCGCCTTAGATGATGAGAAGTAGGAATTAGGATGAAAGTTCGTCCAAGCGCTAAGCCAATGTGCGAAAAGTGTAAAGTGATTCGCCGTAAAGGCTGCGTCAGGGTTATTTGTAGTAATCCTCGACACAAACAAAGGCAAGGATAGAAATGGCTCGTATAGCAGGTATAGATATCCCTAGGGATAAACGAGTGCTGATAGCACTTACATATGTTTTCGGAGTGGGTCTAACCACTTCCAAGAAAGCCTTGGAAGCTACTGGTGTTGATCCCAACACAAGAGTTAAAAACCTTACTGATGACGAAGTAACGCGAATTCGTACCTGGCTTAACGGCGACGGTGACGATGAAAAAGCTATTCTGGTCGAAGGTGATCTGCGACGTCAGGTAAGTCAAAACATCAGTCGTAAAAAAGAAATTGGTTGCCACGCTGGCATCCGTCACCGTAAAGGCTTGCCTGTTAGAGGTCAGCGAACACAAACGAATGCCCGCACTCGTAAAGGTCCAAAGAGGACCGTGGCTGGCAAGAAGAAAGCAGCTGTATAATGGCGACAACAACTCGACGAAAAAAAGTTAAGAAGAATGTCGCACATGGTGTGGCGCATATCAAGTCAAGCTTCAATAATACCATCATTTCGATTACCGATCGAGAAGGTAACGTGCTCGCTTGGGCTTCTTCGGGAAATGTTGGATTCAAAGGTTCTCGTAAGTCAACTCCTTTCGCGGCGCAACTTGCTGCTGAAGCTGCTGCTGTTCGTGCAATGGAACATGGCATACGAAGAGTTGATGTTGAAGTTAAAGGTCCAGGTGCTGGTAGGGAAACAGCTATTAGAGCTATCCAAAGCGCTGGAGTTGAAGTAACAGGTATTAAAGATGTGACCCCTGTTCCGCATAATGGTTGCAGACAAACGAAACGTCGGAGGGCATAATGTCACGTTATACAGGACCAAGAGCTAGAGTTTCACGACGTCTAGGAACAAATATTTTTGGCACCAAAGGTGAAGCGAACGCTTTGGAAAAGCGTCCATATCCGCCAGGCGAGCATGGGCGTGCTCGTACCCGTGGCGGAAATAATGAGTACTTGCTTCAATTGCAAGAAAAGCAGAAGGCTCGTTTCTCTTATGGTTTGACCGAGCGACAGTTTCGTACTGTCTATAAAGAGGCTTCTCGTCGTTCTGGAGTAACAGGCGAGAACATGCTTATTCTTCTTGAACTACGTCTTGATAACGTTGTGTACCGCTCTGGTTGGGCGTCGACAAGACCGCAAGCTCGACAGTTCGTGGCGCACGGCCATGTTACTGTTAACGGTAAACGTGTTAACATTCCTTCTTACCGAGTGAGTAAGGGTGACGTTATTGAAGTTAAAGAGAAGACTCGTGAGAACGCAATTGTAAAATGGAATCAGGAAATTCTTGACAGAACAGCACCAGCATGGCTAGATGCCGAGGGTGAGTTCGGCGTCAAAGTGTATTCTGAGCCTTTGCGTGAGCAAATCGATATACCAATTCGTGAACAGCTAATAATCGAGCTATACAGTAAGTAAACGGACCTGTTTATATAGGCCCCCCAACAAAAGGATACGCATGCTGGTTATACAGCGTCCAACAGTAGAGCAATTAGATAACGGTGAATCAAGCAAGGGTTCATTCGCCATAGGACCTTTAGAGCCTGGGTTTGGTCACACATTAGGTACGTCTTTGCGTCGTGCCTTGTTGTCATCAGTTCCTGGTGCGGCTATTACCTCAGTTCGTTTCGATGATGCCCTGCATGAGTTTGATACTATTGCAGGTGTCGTTGAAGATGTTACTGATGTTATTTTGAATATTAAGGACATCGTTCTTAGCTACGAAAGCGAAGAAGAAGAGTCAGTCGTGCTCCGTCTGGACGCTCGTGGTCCTGGTAGCGTAACTGCTGGGGATATTTCTTGTCCACCAGAAGTGGAAATTCTAAACAAAGATTGCCATCTGGCTGAGCTTACTGACAAAGGACGCCTTGCTATAGACTTTACTGTTCATCGTGGCCGCAGCTGGTTGTCGTCTAAACGTGATCTAGCAACTGACACAATTGGAATTATTCCCGTTGATGCTATTTTTAGTCCAGTTCGACGAGTGAAGGTTGATGTTGAACCTACTCGTGTTGAGATGTCAACAGATTTTGATCAGCTTATTCTAGAGATTGAAACCGATGGTTCGATTGAGCCCCGTGAAGCTTTAGCTTCTGCAGGTGCTACAGTGCGATCTTTGGTTCAGCTTGTCGAAGAAATGAGCGACGAGCCCGAAGGTTTGACACTTGGTGAAGCTCCTTCTGCTTCTTCTGGCTCTCCTGATCTTGAACTTCCAATCGAAGATTTAGATCTTTCGGAGCGTCCGCGTAACTGTTTGAAACGAGCACAGGTTAATACAATCGGTGAGCTCTTAACAAAGAACCAAGACGATCTTTTGGCTATAACAAACTTCGGTCAAAAATCTCTTGATGAAGTAATTGATAAACTTGATGAGCGTGGTTTAACACTACGTGGCGTAGGAGTTAGATAATGCCTGGTACCCCCCGTAAATCTCGTCGCTTTGGCGGCTCAGCTAGCCATCAAAAAGCTATGATGGCTAACCTTGTAGCTTCTCTTGTTGCTGCAGATGGTATTGTTACTACTGAAGCAAAAGCTAAGGCTTTGCGTCCTGTAGCAGAGAAACTGATCACAAAGTCTAAAAAAGGTGGGCTTCATAACTTTCGTCTAGTGCTTGCATATGTGCGTGATGTAGAGATGACCACAAAGATGTTTGATGAAGTTGGTCCACGATACGCTGACCGTCCTGGTGGTTACACTAGGATCTTAAAACTTGGTCCGCGTAAGGGTGACAATGCTCCTATGGCTAGAATAGAGCTTGTCTGATTCAATAGTGGTAGGCCTAACTATCGCCTACGACGGAACTGACTTCCACGGTTTGGCACCTAATCCAGGTGTAAAGACGGTGGTTGGTGAAATATCGGTCGTTCTCAATGATTTGTTGGGATATATACCTGAAATTATAATGTCTGGAAGAACTGACACTGGGGTACATGCCTGGGGTCAGATTCTTTCTTTTTCGGTGGATTGTTCTGATCGTTTAGGTTTGTATGCCGCAGCTTCAGCCGAGCGAGCTGGTTTGCTGCGTAAGCTGCGACAAGGGCTGAACAAGCGACTTGCTCCAATGGTTGTTGTACGAGATGTGCGAGTGATGCCATCAGATTTTAGCGCACGTTTCTCTGCAAAAGCTCGCCATTATCGCTACAAAGTTTTGTCAAGCGACGTAGCTAATCCGTTTCTGGCAAGAACAAGTTGGTGGATTCCTGAAGAGCTTGACGTTGAGGCTATGAATGAGGCGGCACAATATTTTGTGGGGGAGCATGATTTTTCGTCGTTTTGTCGCAAACCAAAACATAAGATCGAGCCGATATCGCCTCCTTCTTTAGTGAGACAAGTTCTCAACGCTTCTTGGGGCCAAGATGGTGACCTTCTAGTCTTC
Source organism: Acidimicrobiales bacterium (assembly GCA_020629155.1). Classification (GTDB taxonomy): domain Bacteria; phylum Actinomycetota; class Acidimicrobiia; order Acidimicrobiales; family SZUA-35; genus JAHDDW01. The sequence continues at coordinate 95,112 of JAHDDW010000010.1, forward strand.
ACCATCAGTGGTACGGCTTTCTGCCACCAGATGGTCCGTTCCTTGGTCGGGATGACTGTCGCTGTTGGGAAGAGAAAGCGGTCTGCTAATGAGATCCCTGACGTGTTAGCAGCCAAAGATAGGGCAGTGGCGGCACCGATAGCGCCGCCACACGGCCTAACGCTTTGGCAAGTCGACTATTAAGGCTACCCCTCTTTATTCGTTTGTATCGAATCGTTTTACCAGAGAACCGCTAAAATCCGCATGGAAACGCCCCGAGCGGAGCGGAAATAGCGAGGGTATCTATACTAAACAGAGATGCCTATAAAAAGCTTGTTAGTTGAAGTCCACTAGATTCTCTGGGTCTAATTGATCGCCTAATTTAGTAGGTCCTGCGCATTGGCCAGGGTGGCATCGTCGAAATGGTCCGAATGAGCCTGTGAGACGGTCCATTAAGGGGTAAAAATGTCCTACAAGATAATTGATAGTTGACTGCCCACCATGATTAACCATATCTGCCGCACGGGCTTCTTCATAGCTACGCCAAAGACCCTCTAGAATAAGCATAGCTTGGGGATGATCAGCCCATTTTGAACACCATCGGACTGAACTTGAAGTTGTGTCCAGAACTGGAGCTTCAAAGTGGGGTTTAACAAACGTGTCAACAAATTCGTACACACTTTGTGCATAAAGATTGTTGCTACCTGAGTTATTTGTAGTGTCGTTAGATAAAGAAGTCATCTGAATTTACTGGCGTTCCTTCTGTTTCGGATTGTTTTTTAGCTGAAGCTTTGCTTTCTTTGGACTCTAGCAAAGCGGCAGGTCTTTTCATGGTGCTAGGCGGAGCAGGCGGCCGCTTAGGCGATTTGGGTTGGTTCGAACGAGCATCAGGCTCAGGGTCGATTCCTAAACTAAGAAGCAGCTCGTCTAGATCGGCAGAAAGTGACGATTTGCGAGCAGCCATTGCCTCATCAGAATAGGAACCTGGATTTAAAGTGCTCGTCGATGTGGGCTCTGTTGCCCTAGGCGAGTCGTCTGTCTTGGCCTCCACTGGATAGCTAGAAGTTTGCGCTATCGCATGGTGTGTCGGGTTTTCTAACTCCCCAACATGGGATGCAGCCGATTGAAGGGCGGGTTTTTTGGTAATCCCAGCTGGCAAAGCAGGAGCAGAAGATAACCCAGTAGAATCCATCATGCGAGCTCTTGTTGTGATTAGATCAGCAACTTTTTTCTCATCTGAATTGAGCTCTTCTTTATGCGGCCCAGCGTAATAACGATCTTGATCTAACATAGCAGGTGTTGTCGCCGTTGCTAGTAAAAGCATCTTTCCAGATTCGATTGTGCGAATATCAGATGCAGGTAAAATACGTTCCTGACGGACAGTCACTGAATCTGAACCGTTGTCGCCTTTGGAAACAGTTTTAACGTCAACATCGATGTCGCCCACGAGCTTGGAAATGTCCTCAGCAAACGTCGCATCATCCATACCAGGGCCGATGAGTTTGATTGTCGCTGCGGCCCACATTTCTTTCCAAGCGTTTTCGCCCCACACCCGAACAGGTTGATGTGGGTTCTGGAAAATGGACATCACGCAAAGACCACGTGAACCATAGTGGCTATAGCCGCCAGGTAAACCAGGAATTTTACAAATGTTAGCAGCCTCATCAAGAACAGCCACGAGGGGAGGGTCTAGCCTTTGGCGATACTGTTTTGCCGCTTCATCAGCGCCCACATCGAAAACCCGTGAAGCGAAAGCGGCGATAAGTGGCGCAGCAGCAGAAGCAGATTTCTCATTCGACATGAGATAGAGTGTGTCTTCGCTGTGTACAAAATCGAGGGGCGTAAATTCGACGCGGTCATCGCTAGGGACAACCCACTGCAAAATTTTCTCAGATTTGAGTGCTACGGCAGCGTCACGTGCCACGGCGATAATGCCGCCGACTGTTTCGTTTGGCCCGTCGATCATAGCCGATAGGGCTTTAGCATGGTGAGCCTGGTTAGCAGCGTGGAGTCTGAAAACAGCCGCCATAGGCTCGCGCATATCAAGCCATGAGTCAACTTCGCGAAGTGTGACAGGCGGCGATTTTTTTGTTGGTAAAGCAGCGGCAAGTAGCAGATACGCAAAATAGTTACGGCCTGATGATTCAAAAAACTCGGCGTTGCCTCCACCTTTATCGTCGGCTTCTCGTTTGGCTAGAAACATCGAAGCTAGCTCCAACGCGGAATCAAAGTCTTCCACGTGATCAAGTGGGTTCCAATACCACGTTGGATCTGCGAGCACGACCTCTTGAGGGTCAAACACCCAAATATTAGCGTTGGGATGGTCACGATTGCGTTTAGAAACAGTAATTGAGTAAATATCTGACTTATTCGATGTGACAATAACAGGCCCAGGCGCAGAGATGATCTGAGGTACACCAACAGCGCTTGTCTTACCAGAACGAGGCGCCATAATAGCAAGCGCAACATCTTCCCAACCGCTGTAAAGTTTTTTGTTTTTCCATGACCCTATAGGCGCTCCAACGTCGTTGCTGTGAAGCTTTTTTGGATCAACACCATCAAGGGTACGAGGGCGTAACCGGACTGCCTCTTTCGCACGTTCAGCATAGGTGAACCTTTTAAGCTCTTTACCTTCAGCCAGTCCGTTGCCTGTTTTGTTTTTCCCGAAGCGGCTCCATAGCTTCATGCCGCCATAGAGAAGACCGAGGACAGCGCCAAGCACAAGAGTAATACATAAAATAATAAGAATCGCGTTGACCTCTGGCCAGACGTGCCCTGGCCCTTTAATGATAAGGTCAAGCATCATTGTGATGCCAAATGGAGGCCTTGAGTTGGGCTTACCCGCAAGAGAGGTAGCCATAGCGCCGCCAAGCCAAATGACAAAGGAGATAACAAAAATAAGTGCTAACCCCCCTAGCATGATAGGGCCAGTGTCAACACCGCCTTTAGGCTTTCTATTAGATTCTTTGTATCCACCAGCCATAGAGTGCGCTCACCTCAAGCAAAAGACGTTGGTTAAGCGTTCATTCTTGCTTACCAAGACTACTAGACTCCTATGATAGAGCACATATAGGGCTATGGACAATCAGCAGAAGGAAACTTAACGAATTTAGGCTGTCTCTAGATGTGTCATTCCCAGCTACGACTGGGAATTTGCCAAGGAGAGATCCCCAATCAAGTTGGGGATGACGTGATCAAGTTGGGGGTGACGGGGGATCAAGTTGGGGGTGACGGGATCACGTTGGGGATGACGGGATCGGGGGTGCTCTTTAGAATATGGCTTTAGTGAAACTTACCTCCGTGAACGGCGCCTAGAGCTACGGCTGCCTTCTGAAACATATAGTTCTTTAACAGGCTCGGCGGTAGTGGTAACTTCGACGGTTGCTTCGTTTGAAACATGTTTGATTTGGCCGCTGCAGCGGCGGATACGTATCCCCAAAGAATCGCCAGCAATAACAAGTTCTTCTGGCCCTACGCCAGAATATTGAACATCGGCAAGTTGTGCGCCACGAAAATCAGCCACTTTCTCCCAAATGCAACCGTCTGGGACCGACCAGGTTCCTTCAGCAAGATCGCCTATCCAGTAGTCGCCTTGGCTGGCTTCTTTCAACGGATCAGTTAATGATGACCATTGTGACCAATCGCCGCACCCAGGTGATGAATAGAAACGATCTGGTTCGATTGCATTGATATTGACGATACTTCGTCCACCTTTAACGTCGTCTTGGCCTATCAGAACCTCTTCTCCTTCTTCTGAGATTCGCCACAACTCATAGCTGCAATCGATGTCAAATGGGGTCACGTACACACCTGGATCGATAGTTCCCTTGATCTTTGCTTTTTCTGCATTCTCTTCTGTAAGGGTTAGTGTTTCTTCGTCTTGCTCCTTTGAGGTTTCTTCCGTGGTTTGCCTAGACGATCGACGCTCTCGACGTGTTGTCGTTGTTTCCAGATCGTTATCTTCATCTTCCGCTTCGAACTCTGTTGCTTTGCTATCGTTAACAGAAAGCGAAACGCCTGCAGGAACGGCTGAAGCAAACCCTAAATAAGTAGGCGATTTTGGACTCAGCAACGTTGTTGTCGCCGCACCTGTTGTCGGCGAGGCTGTAGCTTGTGCCCCTGAAGAGTTCACAAGGTAAAAAGCTGCACCTAGGGCGAAGAATGAGGCGGCGACGACTGTTCCTATTGCTATAGTTCTTGACACATGCATGCCTTGAAGGTCGGCAGAGATGCTAGATTTTTAAGAGATCATACGAAGAAATGTAGGATTTTTATAGTCCTCTCGAATCATTTGCGAACTAAAGGGCTAATACTATGACCAATCGACCCGAAGAGAACCCTCCTGTGAATGCTCCGGACACAGTAGATACTTCCCAAAGTAAACCTGTCGTTGGTGTTGGTCCACATCAGCAGCCGTGGCCTGAAGACCCAAAATATGATCAAGCGTTGCTCGCTGAAGGTGACCGTCGCAATGTCGTCGACAAGTATCGTTACTGGACAGTCGAAGCGATAATTGCAGACCTTGATACGCAGCGTAACGTGTTTCATGTGGCGATTGAGAATTGGCAACACGATTTGAACATCGGCACGGTTGTACGTACCGCCAATGCGTTTCTAGCAGCCGAAATTCACATTATTGGTAAAAAACGGTGGAACCGTCGTGGCGCCATGGTGACTGATAAATATCAACATATTCGTCATCATCGGACGTCAGAAGACTTTGTGGTTTGGGCCAAACAAGAAGATATACCTGTTGTCGGTATTGACAACTTGCCAGGCTCTACGTGTATCAACTCAGAGCCGCTGCCGCAGCGTTGTGTTCTTGTCTTTGGCCAGGAAGGGCCAGGTCTTTCTGACCAGGTTCGTCCACTGCTTCACCAGTGCCGTTCGATCCCACAGTTTGGGTCCACACGGTCAATAAACGCTGGCGTGGCTGCGGGCATCGCCATGCATGAATGGATACGCCAACACGGCCTCGACTAGCTGTCTCACCTGTAGTTAGGCGTTGCGAGCCTTTTCCATGCGGGCACGTTTGCGTTTGTTCTCTATCACTAGCACAACCCAGAACGCTGCGATGACGCTTGCGATTAGGAAAAAGAGCAGGAAGAAACCACTAGACAAGCCGCTACTGCAACCCCCACGAAGTTCTTTGGCAAATGTTTTCGCGGCTTCAGCTTGTGATGATTTTTTTGATGCATTCTCTAGGGCGCACGTTTGATGTTCCTTTAATGAGTTGGGGTACGAATCAGGAGCAGCCTTGGGGTCTGATTTGACGTAGGCTTTTAACTCTGGGTTGTCATCTTGTGCTTGGGAGAAGACCAGCACGGCTTCTGCGCCTGTGTCTTCTTGCACTCGTCGGGCAAACGCTTGGGCAGATGGTTGAGGGTCATTGGGTGCTACCGCAATAAGTTTGAGTCCTTTGTCAGCATCAGATCGGATTGTCTGCAAAGCATCGATAAGGCTTTGCTTGTCAATATCGTCTCGCTCGGAGCCTACGTAGACGCTAGTTTCAGATGTCTGAGCTGTAACTTCGCTTATTTTTTCGGCGTGGGCCGCAGTGGCGAGAAAGCCTAAAACGGTTGAGAACGCTAGTGTCAGTGTCAAAAATTTTGGAAGAAGAACTTTCACACTCCTCAAGATACCTTAGCGGTTGGCTATTTATTGTAGATCTTTAACGTTTTTGCCATCGTAGTCACCTTCAGTTGTGGCCTACTCGTCGTCGTTGTCGAGTAAAAACCGTCTTGTTTCTTCTAAGAAGGGGTCCTCTATAGAGACGAATGCATCAAAAGCCTTGGCTTCTTGCGAGTCGTCAGCATATTCAAAGATGGAAATGTCCTGATCATAGGTGTCATAGGCTAGATCAAGGTCGATAAGCAGTTTTCGCTTCTCGCCTTTAAGGGCAGCTACAGCGTGACGCAAGTCATGTAGCTCTTCTTCTAGATCCTGTTTCTGATCTTTTTTTCTTTTCGCCAGTTTCAATACCACATGGATCAATCGACCTATGTGGCTAGTTCTTTAGGCTATCTCTAGTATTTGTTCTCTATCGAATCGTTTTAGCAGAAAATCGCTAAAATCTGCGTGGAAACGCCCCTGATCGGAGCGAAAATACCGAAGACATCTACAATTTTTAGAGGTGCCCCTTTAGAGCTATCCGAAAAATTTTAGCCACTCTTGTGCATTCTTCGGTTTGAAAACTCTGTTTAACTTGCGAGTTTCACCCATAGATTGGTGTTCTTTATGTCCATAGTTGTGGCCTGGGTACACAAGTGTGTCATCAGAAATTTTCATAAGCTTTTGCGTTAATGAATAATAAAGTTGTTCGGGGTCACCTCCAGGTAAGTCTGTTCTGCCGCAGCCATCTAGAAAAAGTGTGTCGCCTGTGATGAGAATGTTGTCGACAAGAAAACACTGGCTACCTGGAGTGTGTCCAGGGGTCGCGATACAGGAAATGTCAACAGACCCGAGAGAGAGTACATCACTGGGGTCATGCAACGTAAGCTGTGTTTGTGTCAGCCCGCTGGTTTTAAGTACAAAGTCGTTTTCTGTTTTTTGAATGTGGACAGGCACGTCACATGTTGCCAGCATTGCACTAGCGCCTTCAATATGGTGGCCCATAATCGAACCGCCGATGTGGTCGGCGTGGTAATGCGTCGCAGCTATGCCCACAATTTTCATGCCGTCAGTGGCAGCGATAGTTTCGATAGCTGCTACGTCATAGGTCGGGTCGATAGCTATGGCTTCTTTTGTTGTTTTGCTTCCAACTAAATAGCAAAAGTTGGCCATCTGTTGAGCGATTGGAATGTTTTGTGCAAAGTCACGGCCGCTGAGTAACTGCTTGAAGTAAAGATCGTCATTCATTAAACAAATTCTAACCTGAACATATAGGAAGAACGTAAAACAAAAAGACATCGCTAGGCTTGCGGTGTGAAATCAACTCAAACAATAGCTTATTTAGGCCCTGAAGGAACATTTACAGAACAGGCGTTGCGCAGCCAGGAAGATCTCGCTTCATTCGAGCTTGTTCCGTATCCAAAGTTGGCTGATGTTTTAGATGCCACGTCTAATGGTGAGGTGTCTTTTGGGTTTTTGCCGATTGAAAATGCTATAGAAGGTGCAGTCAACATGACGGTTGATGCTATGGCGTTCGAACATTCTTTGCTGATACAGCGAGAAGTTGAGCTTGCGATTCATCTTAACCTTATGGCGCAAAAAGGTACTGCTATCTCTGATGTTACGCTCGCAGCATCGCACCCTGTGGCAAATGCACAGTGTCGTAAATTTGTTGAAAAAATGATGCCTGATGTTCCGATTCGTCCAGCAAATTCAACATCAGAAGCTGCGCTGCTCGCGTCACAAGAGGAGGGTCGAGCTGCTTTTGCTCCTGCAATTGCCGCACAAAAATATGGGTTAGAGATCTTGCATAGCAATATTGAAGACCATGCAGGAAACAAAACACGGTTTGTTCTTGTGTCGCTATCTGGGGTTCCGAAACTTTCTGGTTATGACAAAACTAGTGTTTTGATTACAGAACGTGAAGATAGGCCAGGTGCTCTTGTTGCTATTTTGCAAGAGTTTGCTGCGAGAGATATAAACCTTTCAGCGTTGACATCTCGACCTGTAAAAACAAATTTAGGTAAGTATTGTTTCACAATAGATTTTCGTGGTCATATCGCTGATGATGTTGTTGCTAATTGTTTGAAATCTATTCAAGCTAAACATGCTGACGTTAAATTTTTGGGTAGTTACCCAGCAGCTGATAAGCAAAAACATAGCCATTCTCGAACTGACAGCGCCTGGAGTGATGCCGAACAGTGGATGGCGACGCTTCAAGCACAGATACTGTAACCCTATTCTTCGAAAGAGCGAATTCCCTCAAGGTTCTGTTCCTGTAGTTCTTCAAGCTCAGTTACAATTTCTTGAGAGGCGCTGAGAACCGTGAAGAATAAGATGGCTGCTAAAGCTGGAACTATTAATCCGCACACCAAACCAGCGATAGCCATGCCCTTGCCAGGTTGGACGGCCATCCCCGAAACTTTCTTTAAATGGATAGCGCCAAAGGTAATGGCGAGAATTGAAAGTATAAGCGAGATTGGCCAAAAACAGACGAGACAAAGAGCAATAATGCCCAGAACCATAGAAGCGATCGCCAGCCCTTGTCCTAGCTGTGGGCCTTGTTGGAATTGTTGTGGGCCTGGGTATTGGCTGAACTGCTGACTCGGCTGACCTTGAGGTGGTTGGGCGGGAAACTGGCCAAATTGTTGGTTTGGGTCGTTGCCTTGATTTGGATTTGTGTTCATGAACTCACCTTTTGTGTATAGAAATATGCTTTTTTACTATAAGGGATGGAATTCTATTCCAAATGTAATGTTTCTAGATTGTCGCAAAGTGCTGATTGGAAAGATGCGAGAGCAAAATATTTTTGGCTTAGTCCAAGACAATTGAAGTATCTGCAATAATGAACGCATATCGAAAAGCAAGCAGAAAAAAGAGAGTCAAGGAGAATAGCGGAATTGTCTTAGAATATTCCTTTCGTTTGTGGGCTGTGAGAAAGTGAAATACTATCAAAAAACCCAAGAAAATTAATGGTGCAACAACAATAAGAGAAACAAAATTCAAAGGCAATTGTAGTGACGCTGTATCAGTGAATGCTCTTGTGAAGCCGCAAAAAGGGCAAGGAAATTCAAGGTGTGTAAGGAAAGGGCAAGTGACATGAAGGAATTGGCTGGCTGTAAGAGTGACAAAGCCAGAAACGGCTATACCACTTACAACAATGCCCAGTTCTTTTAATCCTGAATCTAGAAATCGCTGGAGGTCGTATGTCTTGTCCATTCTCTCAACTTTAGGCTAAATAAGTGTGGACACCTCATGATATGTCAAACTTCTCTCTATCTTGTCATAAGCGTCTTTCTATCTTCGTAGTTTATCTTGCTGACACATTCTTGCATATTTATTTGTTTAGCTGTATTCTTATGCATGACTTCTTTGCCGAATCGCCTATCAGTTGGTGTTGTTGGTGCTTCTGGTATGTCGGGGCTGAAATTTTACGTCTTGTGGCGATGCATCCACTATTTGAGGTAGAGCTCGCTACAGGCGACTCGAAGGCAGGAACAAAAATAGTCGATCTTTACCCTCATCTTGCTGCCTCATACGGTGAAACATACTTCAGCACTTTTAGTGCCGAAGTATGCGTTGCTCTCGATGTTGTTTTTGTTTGTCTGCCTCATGGGTTAAGCGCTGGTATTGTCGGGCAACTACATGAAAGCGATGCCATCATCGTCGACTTAGGTTCTGACTTTCGTCTCAAAGATGCTTCGCTGTATCCAACATGGTACGGTAAGCCGCATAGTCATCCAGAGTTATTGGGAGATTTTGTCTATGGCCTGCCCGAGTTATTTGGTGGCAAAATCACTAGCTCTAAACGAATAGCTGCCACAGGGTGTAATGCTGCCGCAGCAATTTTGTCGTTAGCCCCTCTGGTGTCATCAGGGATTGTCGAGTCGGAAAACCTACTTGTTGATATCAAAACAGGCATTTCAGGCGCGGGTCGTCCTCCGAAAGAGAACACAACGTTTTGTGCGGTTAACGAAAATGTTACGCCTTATGCTATGTTGAAACACCGACACACGCCTGAGATCGAACAAGCATTAGCACAGCATAGTGGCCGAGACATTTCTGTACTCTTCACGCCGCATCTTGTGCCAATAAACAGAGGAATTCTTGCCACCTGTTATGGTCGTGCTAGTGGTGATGTAACAACTGGGCAAGTGCTTGAGGTGATGCAAAACTTCTACAACGAAAAGCCGTTTGTGATCGTTTCAGAGAGGTTACCTGCAACAAAATCTGTCACAGGCTCAAACATGGTGCATGTCACGGCAAGGGTTGACCACAGAACACAAACTGTTGTGACAGTAGCCGTACTTGACAATTTGGTGAAAGGCGCCGCTGGTATGGCAATACAAAATGCTAATCTCGCTACGGGCTTGCCTGAAGCGACGGGTTTGCCAGCAGCTGGGGTGTACCCGTGATGAGTAATAAAACACGAATGCAGCACTTGGCTGGGTCAACGATTGTTCTCAAATTTGGTGGCAATGCTATGGTAGATGAATCATTGCTTGAAGCGTTTGCCAAAGATATTGCGTTGCTTCAAACGTGTGGTATTCGTCCTATTGTTGTACATGGAGGCGGCCCACAGATCAGTAAACATCTCGGAAAACTAGGTCTCGCTTCTACTTTCATTGACGGTGCAAGGGTTACTTCTAAAGAAGTGCTTGAAGCAGTTCGCATGACACTAGTTGGAAACGTTGGGCGGACAATTGTTGGCTACCTTGCGAAGCAGAATGTGGCTGCTGTGGGTATATCAGGTGAAGATGGTCAACTAGTTGAGACCAAGCAAGTAAATAAAGATCTTGGATATGTCGGCCAGATACAGGCTGTTAACCCTGCACTGCTTTTCACGTTGGTAGGTCAAGGCTATGTTCCAGTTCTAGCGCCTATCGGGTTAGACAATACTGGTCAAGCTTGTAATCATAACGCAGATGTTTTTGCTGCTGCTATCGCTGTTGCGGTTAACGCTGTGAAAACTATTTTTCTTACAGACGTAGCTGGTTTACTGCGTGACGCGACAGACGCAACGAGTCGTATTCCTGCACTATCTTCTAACGAGCTAGCTTTCATTATGGACGGTGATGATTCTATTTCAGCTGGGATGATGCCAAAACTTGAGGCTTGCCAAAAAGTTGTTGCAGGCGGTTCGCAGGCATATATTGTTGACGGTCGGATCGCTCATAGCGTTCGTCTGCTGCTGGACGGGGCTGACATGGGTACGACAATAGCAGCGAACGTGGAGGTGCTATGACAACACATACATGGGATACTGGCCAGGCGCCATTCTGTCCAATAATGCCAACATATGCTGCACCAAAAGTGCAATTTGTTCGAGGCGAAGGGCCTTACCTGTGGGATAACACCGAGAAGCGTTATCTTGATTTTTTATCTGGCTTGGCGGTTACAAGTTTAGGCCATAGCCACCAGGCAGTTACAGATGCGATTAGTGCACAAGCGCAAAAGCTTTTACACGTGTCAAACTTGTTTGCAAACGAGCACTATGGCGAAGTTGCCTATCAACTTGATTGGTTAGTAGGCGATGGTAAAGCGCTAGAGGGGCAAGTATTTTTCTGTAACTCAGGGGCGGAAGCAAACGAGGCTGCCATAAAGCTTTCGCGTCGATATCGCAGCGACAATCGGCACAGTATCATAAGCGCAAATCGTAGTTTTCATGGTCGAACGCTAGGGTCGCTTGCAGCGACTGGCCAGCCAAAAAAGTGGGAAGGGTTTGAGCCGTTGCCTACTGGGTTCATGCAGGTGCCGTGGCAAGATATAGGTGCGTTAGAACAAGCGATTGATTCGTCAACGACCGCCATTTTGTTAGAGGCAGTGCAGGGAGAAGGTGGCGTTAACCCAGCGTCTAAAGAATATTTTCAAGCGGTTCGCAGCTTGTGCGATGCACATGGTTTGCTCTTCATTGTCGACGAAGTGCAAACCGGTTTAGCTCGCACAGGACGATGGTTTGGGTTTCAACATTTTGATGTGCTGCCAGATATTGTCACGATGGCCAAAGCATTAGGTAACGGTATGCCAATTGGCGCATGTTGGGCGAAGGCGGAGGTAGCAGCCGCGTTTTCTCCTGGCGACCATGCTTCGACCTATGGTGGTCAGCCGTTAGCAACAGCTGCTGCCAATGCTGTTTTAAAAACAATGCAACAACTCGATGCGCCGAGAGTAGTGCAAAATCGTTCACAGCAGCTGCAAAAAGCGTTGTTGAATATTGTTGGTGTCGACTCTGTGCGCGGTTTGGGGTTGTTGCTAGCAGTCGAGTTGGGCGGCCCACACGCGAAGCAAGTAGCAGCTCGTTGTTTGGAGTTAGGTTTAATCGTTAACGCTGTTAGCGAGTCAGCGTTGCGTCTTGCTCCGCCGTTTATTATTGAACAAAACCATATCGACGAAGCAGCAGCTGTGATAGAACAAGCAGCGGGAGAAAACCTATGAAACACCTAATCGCTATAGATGATCTAAATGCCGAGGAATTAGCTGAAATTTGCCGCTTGGCGAAGCTGCCTGTCGCTGAGGTGCCTACAGTTTTAGCTGGTAAAGGTGTCGCTGCTATTTTCGAGAAACCTTCGGCGCGTACGCGCAACTCTACCGAAATGGCTGTGGTTGACTTAGGTGGGCATCCTGTGTATATCACTGGTCAGGAAGTGGGTATTGGAAAGCGTGAATCGCCGGCTGATGTCATAAAAACAATGGCGTGTTATCACAATATCGTATGTCTCAGAGTTTTTGATCACCATCATCTTGAGCAGATGGTTGCGTGTAACGCAGTGCCAGTAATTAACTTGCTTTCTGATAGAGCACATCCTTTGCAAGCTATAGCTGACGTTTTGACGATTCAAGCAACCTTTGGTTCTTTAAAGGATCGAACTGTTACCTATGTCGGTGACATCAATAATGTTGCAGTTTCTCTTGGTTTAGCAGTTACGCTTGCTGGTGGGCAGATTCGGTATGCAGCCCCTGTCGAGTATTCGTTGCAGGAGCAAGACGCGCAGCGAATCGAAAAGGTTGGTGGTGCAGCACAGATTTTCACAGACCCGCACAAAGCTATTGTCGGCAGTGATGTTGTGTATACCGATACGTGGACTTCAATGGGTCAAGAAGCCGAAGCAGCGCAGCGAGTGGCGGCTTTTGCAGACTACAGCGTTACTGAAGACCTTATGGCGAAGGTGCCAGAAGCTATCTTTATGCATTGTTTGCCAGCACATCGAGGCGAAGAAGTATCTGATGCTGTCATCGATGGCCCGCAAAGCAACGTTTGGTCACAAGCAGCTTTCAGACAGAACGCCATTCGTGGTGTGTTGCTTTGGTTGCTGCAGAATCTATGACAAAGACCAAGTATTCATTTGCGTAAGCGGATGTGTTTATGAGCAAAGGTCGACGTTCGCGCCGCATAAAATAATACCTAACGTGCTAGCTGGTTCAGGTTTCCATGCGCCGCTCAAGATCGCAGCTAATGGTACAGCAGCTGATGGCTCGACAACAAGTCGTACGTTTTCCCACAGCCAATCTTTCGCAGCCATCACATCTTCGTCAGTAACTAAAACACTTGTCGCATTGTTTTGCAGTAAAGCTGCAAAACCGTTAACACCGACGGTAACAACGCCGAGTGCGTCGGCTGCGACGCCTGTGACGCTGACAGTGACAGGTTGGCCGATACGTTTTGCTTCTGCAAACGTTGGTGTGTCAAATGTTTCGCAAGCGATAATGGGTGCCGTTTTGCCTAGCCAAGTGGCACAGCCACCAGCGAGACCGCCGCCGCCACAAGCGACAAGTAAATTCGTTAGCGGTTTGTCTAGTTGTGTTGTGAATTCAGCTGCGACGCTGCCACCTCCTGCGATAACATTTTGATCATCATAAGGGTGGATAAATGACGCTCCAGTTGTCTCAGCATATTCTCGACTTTTGTCGAGTGCTTCAGCAAATGTTGGTCCAGCTACTTCAACCTTTGCCCCATAGCTGCGCATGCGGTCACATTTGGCTTCTGGGGCTATTGATGGCACAAATATTTTTGCGTTGTAGCCCAATTTCTGTGCGGCCCAGGCAACAGCTGACCCGTGGTTGCCCCCTGAAGCAGCTACGACGCCAACAGGGTTCAAACGTTCTTTGAGCATAAAGCTTAGTGCACCTCGCGCTTTAAACGTGCCTGAATGCTGTAGGTGCTCTAGCTTGAGGTAGAGTTTGGTGGCTTCGTCTAGGCCAAGTTCTGTTCCAGCAATTTCAACAACAGGTGTTTGGCGGATATGAGGCGTGATAGTTTCGTACGCCTCAGCGATGAGTTGTTTAGATAGAAGCACAAACCACAGTGTAGCTGAGGTGAAGAATCCATTTGCTTATAGGGCATTTCCCTAGAAAGGGGATGTCTGTTTATTTTACGGAATGCTCCGTATTGCCGCTCCGCTCGGGGCGTTTGCACGCAGCTTTCAGCCGTTTTCTGCCAGGTTGCTTGACCAGAAAACCGCTAAAATAGTCCGAGGGTTTGAAGAATCTTTTCGTAATTTGGGTGATTTGTGATATTCTCAGATCTGTGAACTAGCGATAGTTTTGTCCGCCGTCGTAGGAAATCTTCAGCAGAAACGATCATTTCGTCTCTAGCCATGACCTGCAGCTCAGCAAATGAAATATCTGATTCAGGTAAAATGGGTTTGGCTGTTTCGCTGTCCTCAGCGATGATAGCTAGCACTTTGTTAGCTTTCGATCCGTAGCGCATCCAAAGCACTTCCGCTAGTGTTTCGAGTCGTTCGATCTCTGGAGAAACGCCAAGACCTAAAGCGGAAGCTTCGGCGATGAATGCGTCCTTGTCCGCTGCGGAAGGCTCGCCAAACCATTGAGGCGAGCGATTCTGGGATGGCTTTTCATGTCCGATCTCTAAGGCAGAGACAGCAGCTAGTACCTCATTGCCGATGTTGATACTGTCCGTTAACTTGCCGCCAAATATTGAGAGATAGCGGTTCTGGTCGTCGACTTCTAGCACATGTTTGCGCGAAAGTTTAAACCAGCTTTCGTTCGCATCGGTCGTTGCCGCTTCGGTGACAAGAGGTCTAACGCCGCATCTTTCAGCAATAATATTTGCTTGCGTTAATGGCTCATCGAGGTCGAGGCGATCGTTCACTTGTTTCAGGAGGAACTCTCGGTCTTCCTCAGTGACACCTTCTTGAGGGTCTTTGGTCGGTGTGTCAGTTGTGCCAATAACGGACCTGTGTGCCATCGGGATAATATAGAAAAGTCGTCCGTCGTCATCATAGAATCCAAGCACACGATCTGAAGTTATGGCCTTATCTATGACAAGGTGTATACCTTTTGACAAGACGATTGCATGATCTGTAGTGACGTCCGCTGTTTCGTTTGTTGTATCTATGTTTGGACCTGTTGCATTCACAACAGCCTTTGCGCGGAGAGTGAACGAGTCATCGCTAACGTTGTCTGTAACCTTAATATCCCAATTGCCGTCTTTGTCCTTAGTAAAAGAATTAGCAGATATGTAATTGCATGCAATCGCCCCAAAGTCGATGCTTCTAGCGATTAGATTCCACACAAATCGTGCGTCATGGTCGAGTAAACACCCGTCGCTGTAGCGTGCTGCAAGCCTTGCCCGCGATGTCGCTATTGAAGGTTCCAATTTCTTTAGTTGTTCCGGCGTGAAAGGTCGGGGTTTATTTGTACGAAACTTTCCTAGACCCCAGTAAAGTAAGGTGCCAAAGGGAAACAGCCACGTTATAGCTGGCGCTTTTTTGCCTATCGTCGCAACAAAATCTGTTTCTCTAATTTGCGTCGGATATGCCTTCATAAGCTGATTACGTGATCGGCAAAGTTTTCTCACTAATCCGAATTCAAAGGTCTGTAAATATTTGATGCCGCCCCAAACAAAGTTAGAAGACGCTTGACTCGTAGCGCTAGCAAAATCGTTTTGCTCCAGGAGAGCGACCTTGTAACCAGAAAAAGCAAGAGCAGCAGCCGAAGCTGCACCGTTTATGCCGCCTCCGACAATGGCGACGTCGAAGGTCGATTCACGAAGCGAAGAAAGATTCTGATCACGTAAAACTGTTGAACGCAAGTTGTTGTTCATTCCATCACTTTATCTCTAGTGAAATGGACTGTGCAAAGATGTTTTGCTAGGGTCGAAAGACACCCTTTAAAGGCCATGTCTTTTTATTGTTTTTCTGTTGGGTCGATTGAACAGCAAACTGCGTTAGCACGCAGCTTCTAGCGGTTTGTGGATAAAGCAATTTTGATAGAAACGAATAATTAGAGATAGCCTTAAAGATTTCTATAAAAATGTAAGGTCGGCTTCCTTGGTGACACATACTCTCTGTGGAGGCTGTTTTGAAGAAAAACCAGAGCATACAAGAAGATTCCTGGCGAAAACTCAAGTTCAAAGATATATACGAAGCACAGTACGATGATATTTGGAAATATTGTCTGCGTCGAGTTGCTGATCCGAGCCAAGCGGAAGAAACGTTGGCAGATACCTTCGCGGTCGCTTGGCAGAAATTAGATGCTATTCCTAAAGGCAGTGAACGACCTTGGCTGTTCGCGGTCGCGAGGAATCATATCTTCAATAGCTGGCGGAAAAATCAAAGATCTGAAGGTTTGAACGAACGCTTACGTAATGAGCTTACTGTTGATCAATGCAGAGACTTTTTTGAACAAAGTGATGCTGACGTGTCGTACATATTTGAGGCGCTAAGCACGTTGAAAGAGAAGGACCAAGAGCTGCTACGCCTTGTCGCTTGGGAAGAGTTAACCTATTCAGAAATAGCTATTGTGGTAGGTTCGTCAGTAAACGCTGTTGCTACTCGTGTCCATAGGGCTCGGCAGAAGCTAAAGAAGAAACTACAGAAGAGGCCGGGAAATAGTAGCTATCCCTCCTCTATCCATAGAGACAATGAAGATAGCCAAAAAAATATGCAATCTCCGAGCAACTCACAACATGTAGTTGATGGAGCACCCACTATGAAAGGACGTAACCATGACTAAAGATCTAGATCCACTAGAGCTACTTAAAACGGTGAAACCTTACGGAAAGAGTGTTCCAAAAAATCAGCCTGTCTTAGACAGAGAGGCTTTATTTAAGGGGATAACGATGAACGAAATACAACAAACGCCGAGGCGTTCTACATCACGATGGGTTTCACCGTCGAAAATGATACCCGCAGCGTGCGCAGCTTTTCTGCTGGTAGCCGGAGGAGTGTTTGCCTTCAACTCAATAAACGCTCCGTCTGCTTCTGCGATGGATGAGATAGAAGAAGCTATCGAAAACACAGAAGAATTCACCTCAGGCAAAGTAACTATCGAAATGGAATTTGCGAGTGAATCAGAGGAGTCGAATGTAGTGGTTTCTGCTGCAAAGCAGGGTGCTGACTCTACATTCGTCTATGAAGAGGATACACAATACTTTGAGCCGACTGAGGACGATCCAGAGATAGCTCTCCAAAGTAGCTTGAACCTTGTTCGTGTGGGCGACTACATCTACGGAGAATCAACTAGTCAAGATGGTAAATGGATAAAAGTTGATGCGGCAGGTTTTGACTATGCCGATGATACATTTTTCCTTCCTTTCCAGAACAACGGTGAAAAGCTTGATCTTTCACGTGTTGTTGCGTTGATGGAACAAAGTGACAATTTACAAAAAGAAGATACTTCAGGGTCGGAAAAGAAATATAGCGCCCAGATAGATCTAAAAAAAATCACGCCTGAAGAAGCTGCCCTGCTTCCGAGTGGTCTAGATGTAATGGCTGCTGAAGAATATGGCGTAAATGCTGATGATACGTTGACTGGTATGGCTGATATGTCGGTGTATGCCAACGATGGGGTATTAGAGAAAATTATTGTCTCTCTTGTCAGCGATTCTGATGAAAAGCTTGTAGTCACAACTACCTATAGCGAGCTTGGCGAAAATCAGGTGGTAGAAGCACCATCTGAAGAATTGATTTTAACGCCAAAAGAAGCGTACGAAGATATTTCGGATTGTTCTGGTATTTGTTTGCCGTTTGATCTTATGGATTCAGGTTTTTCGCTATCTGGTGATGAGAAGTAGAAGCAAGAATTCCGCAGATGCCTGCCCATGTTGCCACTGCGTATCAGTTTAATCCGACCCAAGACACCAGAATCTTCAGGCCGATTTTTGGTGTCTTGGATCGGCAAGGTTTTAGCGTCGTGCAAGGGTCTTTATCATTAGATCTATGCCAACAAGGAAACAGATAACCAAAACTCTTACCGTCAGTACAGTGTTTTTGCTGTTCCTAGCTTCGTGCGGCAGTAAAACGGTTGATGATGCGGTTGTAACGACAGTAGGAGTTGGAGAAAGAACTGCAGTTACTTCGTTCAAGATAGAGCAAGGAGCAGTAACAGCAGAAAGTGATGACACCCAAGAAGCCACAGAAACGAGTGTTGGTCAACAAGCTAAAGAAGAAGAACCAGCAGCACAGACGTCAGAGAGCAGATCTGGGATTAGCTCAGGCAAAGCAAACGTTGTCTTGGAGGTAGACGATGTTGATGGACTAACTGGCAAGGTGTCGCTAAAGATCGTGAAACAGGACAAAAGTGTTGGGTATCTTTTTGATGGTTCGCAAATTGATTATTCAGATCCAGAAGATGAAGTGGAAGAGATAAGACTGATTCGTATAGGTGACGTTGTCTATGAATCAGTAGAAGATAACAAATGGCTAGAGGCAGAATTTGATGACTACTACCAGGACGATATTTTTTACCCGCTTTATAATGACGAAGGAAAATATGACTTGCAGCCAGTTCTGGATTTGTTAGAAGAAAACGCTGACAATGCAAAAAAGACAACCGAAGGATCAGAACAAAAATATAGCGGGACGATTGATGTGCAGAAAGTTTCGATAGAGGGACATCCCGCTCAATTTCCTCCAGGGCTTGACATTATGCTTCATGACATCCAGAGTGAGAACACTGAATTGGTGCTTGATATAGCTGTTTACGCTCAAGACGGTCTACTGAAAAAAATAGTTATCAATACCGATAGTGTTGATGATGGAGGTTCGGTTACTCTTACCGCAACCTATAGCGAGCTGGGTGAGCCGCAAATACTAGAAGCGCCATCAGAGGATCTACTTGTTTCTGATGAGTCGCTTAGTATCTCCAATCGCTGATTCTGTTACTGCCGCTTTTTGTCTTCTTCTTCACTAAAAGCGGTTTCTCTCGGTTATGCTGCTAGATTTTTGATGTGCGTGCTTTACTTTCTGTTTATGACAAATCTGGGGTTGTAGCCTTTGCGCAGCAACTTCATGAATTAGGAATAGATTTAGTATCTTCTGGCGGAACTGCTGCAGCTATTGCAGAGGCGAACATTCCTGTGACTGATGTCGCAGATGTCACTGGTTTCCCGCCGATGCTAGGTCATCGTGTTGTTACTTTGCATCCAAAGGTGCATGGCGGCATTCTAGCTGATCGTCGTAATACCGATCATCTGCGTGATATGGAAAATCACAGTCTTGACCTTATAGACATTGTGGTTGTTAACCTTTATCCGTTTTCTGATGACCCTTCTGTTGATCTGATTGATATTGGCGGCCCCACAATGTTGCGTGCAGCCGCTAAAAACCATGAGTATGTTACAGCAATTGTTGATCCTAGCGATTATGAACCTGTGCTGGCTGAGCTTAAAGAAGCAGGCAATACTTCAGCTTCGTTGCGTAAAAAACTTGCCCGTAAAGCGTTTTCTCATACCACCTCCTATGATGCGGCTATTGTGAAATGGCTTGATGCCCCTTCTGCCCTGGCTGAAGAGACAACAAAAGTAGAACTTCCTGAGACGATTCATCTGTCGCTACAACGTGAAGAAGTGTTGCGCTATGGTGAGAACCCCCATCAAGATGGCGCTCGTTATAGCGTAACAGGGGAGACCAGTTGGTGGGACAACATCGAGCAACTAAGTGGTTTGCCGCTTAGTTACCTCAACCTTTTTGATGCCGACGCTGCATGGCGGCTAGTGCATGATTTAGGCGACGGTCCAGCGTGTGCAATTATCAAACATGCGAACCCGTGCGGTGTATCTTTGGGCGAAGATCTTGCGACTGCCTATCAGAACGCTTTTGCTTGTGACGAAATGTCTGCGTTCGGTGGCATCGTGGCGTGTAACCGTCCGATAGATGAAGCGACGGTTGAAGCGATGGAAGGTGCTGCTCAAGCTGATGTTATTATTGCCCCAGATTTCGCTGACGGCGTTGTTGACCGCCTAATAGCAAAACGTAAAAATACTCGAATTATAAAGGCTGCTGTTCCTGAAATAGACAAGTTGACGGTGCGTCAACTAAGTTCAAGTTTTCTTGTGCAGCAGCGTCATCATTTTGCTGCCGATGCAGACAGCTGGCAGGTCGTCACCGATCGTCAGCCGTCGACGCAAGAACTTGTCGACGCTAAATTTGCATGGCGAGTGTGTAGCTATGTAACGTCTAACGCTATTATTTTGGCGAAAGATGCGACAGCATGGGGCATAGGCGCTGGCCAACAAAATCGTGTTTCGTCTGCTGAGATCGCAGCGAAAAAAGCTGACGGCCGAGCCAAGGGTGGTGTCTGTGCTTCTGACGCGTTCTACCCGTTCCCTGATGGAGTTGAAGCTGCTGCTGCTGCTGCTGTGAGTGTTGTTGTGCAACCTGGCGGTTCGGTCAAAGACGAAGCAGTTATTGAAACTGCTAATAAGCTCGGCTTGTCTATGTTATTCACTGGTGAACGCCAATTTCGCCACTGAACGCCAATTAGGTTTTGAAGACCTAGATGCGGTTGTTATGGTAGAATCATACGTATGGCTGACCTCGCTAAAGTTGATATTCTAAAACGCATTACCGTTGATCCGGCCATTTGCCATGGAAGCCATGCATCCGTGGTTTGCGCTATCCTGTAGATGTTATTCTCGATCTACTCAGCTCTGGCATGTCTACTGAGGAAATCTTAGATGATTTCCCAGATTTAGTTGCTGAAGATATCACAGCGGTTCTGGCATATGCAGCCCGTTTAAGTAGATTTAAGAGATTTGAAGCGTCTGTTGCATGAAGTTTATTGTCGATGCGCATTTACCTAAAAAGTTAGCTGAATTTTTAACGAAACAAGGATTTGATTCCGTTCATACCCTAGACTTGCCCGAAGGCAATGCAAGCAGTGATAGCTACATTAATCAGGTTGCTTCAAAAGAAAATAGAATAGTTATTACTAAAGATTCTGACTTCGTTGATTCCCGCTTGCGGAAAGGTGAACCTCGCCGCTTAGTTCTTGTTTCCACTGGGGATAGAAGCAACAAAGATTTACTAGCAATAGTTACTAAGTCTTTGGATGACATTGTAAAACTCTTTGAATCTCATCAATTCGTTGAAATTAGTAAAGGGCATATCAATATTCATGGCGAGTAAGTCAATGCCTAAAGCTGGTAACGTTTTGTTATTGATTATGTAGTTCTGAAAGAAAGAAAGAAGACTAGTATGGTTGCTCAATTATTAGAAGGCGCTGTGGTCGTCGAATCTGTCCTTAATGATTTGCAGAAGCGGATTGCCGCGTTAAAAGCAAAAAATATTACTCCTGGTTTGGGCACGATTCTTGTTGGCGATGATGGCGCCAGTGCAGGCTATGTTCGCAAGAAACATGAAACATGTGAACAGGTAGGTTTACGTTCGTTCCACATAGATGTGCCATCCGATGCTGGCCAAAAAGCGTTGCTTGCAGCGGTAGAAGAGTTTAACTCTAATGACGAGGTGCATGGGTATCTCATTCAGCATCCTGTGCCGCAAGGTTTTGATTTTAACGAAGCATTAGCGGCCATTGATCCTGCGAAAGATGCCGACGGGTTGCATCCGATGAGTCTCGGCAAATTAGTTTTGCAAGAAGAAGGACCTCGGCCGTGCACCCCCGCTGGTATTGTTGCGATGTTTGACTATTACGACATCGATTTGACAGGGAAAAACGTTGTTGTTGTCGGCCGTGGGCCAACACTTGGCCGTCCGCTAGCGTTGATGCTCGCCAACCGTGGTGTTGATGCTGCGGTTACTGTTGTGCATAGTCGTGTCCCCGATATTTCGGCCTACACAAAACAAGCTGATGTAGTCATCGGCGCTGTCGGCAAACCCAGTGTGATCACGCCAGAAATGGTTAAACCAGGTGCGATTGTTGTGAGCGGTGGCATCACGTGGGAAGGGCGTAAACTTTTGCCCGACGTGGACGAAAGCGTTGGCGATGTTGCTGGCTGGATCACCCCTCGTCTCGGCGGCGTAGGCCCCACAACAGTCGGCATGCTATTAGCCAATACGGTCGCAGCTTGCGAGCTAAAGACTTTATGAATCAGACCAGGCCCTTAACACTAACACGGGTGTGATGCTTCGTTGCTCGATTGACTGGCGGCTTAGCAGCCGATGCCGAGCCAGATTGGTACATCACGGCTGGTGCCGGCAACTCTCCTCTGCCCGTTTACGTTCAGCTCGGCTGATCCGCCGCCGTCAAACTTGACAAGATCTTCGTAACCTGATGCTTGCGCCCAAGCAATAAGTTGTGCCGACGTTCTTGCTGTTGTTGTCCCAAAGACAAGAATATCTTTGTGTTTATCGAAGGCGACAAAGCTATGTCGTGTCGTGTAATGGGTATAGTCATTGGTTGGTATTGCCGCGAAACCTTCCCAAATTTGGCCGTTAACAATCAAGGGGATGCCTGCTGCTGCCCAGCGCCACTGCGACGCATCATCGAGTCTTGGCGTCGAGCTTGGTTGCCAGCTGCGCCAACTTTCAAGTACGCGCCCGTTCTTCGACGCCAGGTTGCTATTGAGTTTAAAGTTGCCCTGATAGGTCCAAACCCGTTCTTTATCAGGCCCGTTTGGGCGGTAACGTTCGCCGATGATGCCTCGATCGTCTCGGTTCTGCGAGCCAGAAACATGACGGCCATCAATAACACCGTAGCCAATTGGCGTCGGGTTCTGTGTTTCTGGGTTGAAGAACCAGTTGCCATTGATTGAAGCGACAGAGCATCTGTTGGCACTCGCTTTAAAATCGACTCGTGCATAGTCTACTTTGACGATTTGGCCGCCTGTAATGTTTTCGATCTGGTAGCCATCTTTTTTGAGCGTGGCGTTATCTGGGTTTGAATAGAGCGACCAGGTGGTGTTTGTGCGGCGCATGTATTCTTCTGATTCAGAGAAAAGCACCATAAGTTCGCCTCTGGTCAGTTCGCCCGAATCGAGCAGACCTTTCCAATAGGCGAAACCTTCTTTGTCTTGCGGTCGGCAAAGCACATTGCGATAAATCAAAGCTAGAAATTTGTCGTTGTTTAGACTGCCGTAGCGCTTTCTAAATTCAGTTGACTGAGAAAAGTAGTTTGAGATCGATTGTAAAGATGTGCCTTTGGCAGAGGTGCTAATCCAATAGTTGAAACCGCTTCGATCTGGCTGGCGTAAAAAATAGGTTTGATACAGCCTCCAGATGCGTGCATCTCTAGGCGATGATGCTACTTGATCTTGGAAAGCGCTTGCGGGTTGTTTGGCTCGACATGTTGCTGCGTGTGCATCTGAAGGACTAGTTGACTCTGTAACGACGAATGTGAGCGAAACGAGTGTTACCCAAGCAAGAAGGAGTGTCGCTATTTTGCGTCGTCTTATTTTTAGTGTTTGTTCAGAAATGTTGTCCATGGCATCTCCCTAGGTAATACCTCGGCAGAAAGTGGGAAAAAGTTGTGTCATTCCATTCAGATGCCTTAGAGAAAAAGTAATTTTGCTTACTAGATGGTTTATTTCAGACCTCTTTCTCAGCTAAACACGTGCCATTCCCGGCTACGACCACGTCTTTCCCAGCTACAGTCACGTCATTCCCAGCTACGGTCACGTCATTCCCAGCTACGACTGGGAATCTAGCCAAGATCCCCAATCAAGTTGGGGATGACGGCAGCAAAGTTGGGGATGACGTGATCAAGTGGGGATGACGGGATCGGTGATTGTGGAGGTCTTCAAGAAAAGCGTCCCAGTCGTGAAGTGTTTTTGTTTCAACTCGCCAGACGATAAGCTGGCAGAGATGACAGGTGAAAAAGCGCAGAAGTTCAGGTTGTTGGCGGCTACGTGGCGTGCTTTGCTGGAAGATGCTCTGGCTCCACGACCTTTGGTGCTTGATCCGAAAAAATACACTGGATTGCAGCATGGTGCGCAGGTGAAAGAAAACGTTGTACTGGTCTTGTCTCAATTGCGTGGGTCTATGAAGGGTGACAGACTAAACCCAATCGTTCTTCCTCTTTCGGGGCTTCTGACAGATTCCGCTAGTGCCTCTACCGTTGACGCAAATGCTCTTAGCTATCATCTTGCTGACAATCTTGGACAAGTCGCAGATTGTGTCGAACGGGTAGGTCCTAGCGCAACAATCAGTGTAGAAGTGGAACAATTAGTAAATGCGTTGCTGGAAGATACACAAACTAGAGCGTCGGTAGTTGAACAAAGCTATGCGGCGTACCGGCAACAACAAGCTCAGCAGCAATGAATAATTTTATAACGGCGCAAGCCAACCAGTTGAGGTGCGCTCAAGATGACAGTGAGCTAGCTCGAAAATATATTGTTGATGCTTTATTGCACACTGAACAGCAACGCATTTTTCAAAAAGAACTTCTCGAATTTGGCAAAATCCATGATGATTGGCTTTATCGCAGTTGCCTAACTGGCCATTTAACTGGCTCAGGCCTAGTGTTGGATTCTTCTCGGCAGCGAGTTTTGCTTGTTCACCATCGAAAATTAGCCAACTGGTTTCAACCGGGGGGTCACTGCGACGGCGACGGCAACCTAGCCAATGTAGCTATGCGTGAGGTAGTTGAAGAAACTGGCCTCACTGATTTTGATGTGATGCTACCAGCGTGTGATATCGATATTCATTCGTTCCCTGCAAAGGGTGCGGAACCTGAACATCTGCATCTCGATGTGCGGTTTCTTCTTACAGCAGGCAACGATGCGCTCGTCGCAGATAAAGCAGAAACATTAGGAGCACAATGGGTGCCCTTCGACGATGACCGTGTCGCCCATGCAGGTCTGCAAACAAAAATCAAACGCCTTGCAGCACTAGTCTAGAGCGTTTCGATATATTTTCTTGAAGTGGCTACTTCTTGTTTTTTGGGTCTTCGTAACATTGGTTTTGTCGTTTGTCCGTAAAAAGCTGGGTCGGAAATGATTTCAAATCCCAAGTCTTCAAAGGTTCCAGGTTTGCTGGTGAGCGTTGCGTAACAGCCGCCAAGGTGGTGGTATCGCATCAAAACAGATTCGAAAAAATCTTGTTTTGTCACTTTATCTGAGGTTCTGAGTGTCAAAAAATCTGTGATAAGGTGGGTCGGCTGACGTAGTTTCTTCGCAAGAAATAGCACGTAAAGACGCCAGCACCAAGTTGAAAGCAGTAATGCAGGTAAGAGAAATAAGAGTGCAATAAGTCGCTCTGTAGCTGAACCTAGAACGATCGCAGCAAGAAGAGCAACCGTTGTCAGGCATCCAAGGGGGCCATAAAGCTTCACATGGTTTGGTGTGTAGATTTGTGATATTCGCACGACATATGACGTATCTTTCGTAGCCCATAGCTGGCTAGGTTTAAACGTTTCGAAGAGAGCCCGTAAAGGAAGGACTGGCAAAGCCATCGTTGTGCTCTTGCGATTTGCTATTTTGAATCCAAGAGACAGCTTCTTGAACCCGTTTACCTTCAACGGTTCTGCAAATTTCCAGTTTTGGGAATAACGGTAGGCCATAGCGTATGGTGCGAGTATAGCGCCCGAAAGACTGTATTTAAAAAGTCTGCTGATAGAGCCGGCGTAGTGACGTTATAAATCTTCAGGATGTATGCATGAGAGCATATTGTTTGTTCCAGCTAAACGGTTGATCCGCTTGTCGATTGGCTCTTTGCTGTCAGTGTCAGTGCGTAGATATTGGGCGCTGGGGTTGGTGACTACTGCATCAGCATAGCTATATCGGTCGTTAACAATCACTTGCCAGTCTTGTAGCCAGCCTTGTTTGATCTGTGCGTCGCGCTCGGTTGCGGTTTCAAGAGCTGCGAGTTCTGTTATCATTGTTTCTAATTTTTTTGTGCTATCAACTATCTGTTGACTTCGCTCTTCGCTTGATTTGGCTGACCTTGCAACCGATATCACCCCGATTGCTTGTTGTGCCTGGTCACAGATTGTTTCTGCTTGCATCGAAAGCGTGCTGTCATCGAAAAGGTCTGCGGCGTCTCGGCGAGGCTCCCCTGTACGCAGGTCAATGCGTTCGCTTGCTGCAAACCCTAAAAGGCCATAGACCCAGATCGCGAAGCTGCCTGCAATAATAAGACCTGCAAGCGATTTCATTACTAGCTTTAGGTATGGCTGTTTGAAGAATGCACTGTTTTTTCGTGTAGCCATTTCGCTGAGAGCCTTCTAGAGAGAGATGTTTTTATTGTACATCTCTCTCTGTAGTTCTACTCTGCTTGCAATAAGTAAGAATTTCTGCTTCCCTACTGAGGTTTCTTGCCGAAGTTGGGTTGCACTGTTCTTGTTCGTTTTAACTCCCAGAAGCCGTCCATCGTGGCTAACGTGGTCATCGCGTCCCACACTTTAAGCCCCTCGGCGCCTGTAGGTAGTTCAGAGATGACAGGTCCGAAAATGCCACGTTCGGTGCCGTTGGTATCGGTAAATGAAATAATTGGGGTGCCGACATCTTGCCCAACAAGTGCTAGACCTTTGTTCATACGTTCTTTGATTGCCGTATCAAAGTGTTCGTTGTTGAATGCGTTGGCATGGTTTGTCGCAAAGCCTGCATCGGAAAGTAGTGTTTCAGGTTTGGCAAAAACATCGCCGTCATGGTGTATGCGTTTGCCTGCTTCCCAATAGAACTTGAAAAACGCTTCGTTGCCTTCTGTATCTTCTAATGATTGTGCGACTCGTAACAGACTGTTTGTGTGTACCATTTTTTCATAAAACGGATTGTCTGAATCTGGCTGGTTTTTCTCATAGAGGCTAATTGGGTGCCACGTTATTGTCAGGTTGCGTTGTGGCTCTACTACTTCTTTAACCCAGCGTGCTGTCATCCAACACCATGGGCAAATAGGGTCTACCCAAAAGCTAACGTTCATTCTGGTTCCTCTTCTATAGATCTTGTCGAATATAACCTAGTCGTGCCGTGTGGCTATTCCTTTAACTAGGAGAAAATAGGCAGTGTCGCAACTATAGTCTTTATATATGTCTATAGATCCAACACTTTTTGATGATTTGCGCGCCCGTAATCTTATACAAGATACGACAGATGAGACGGCGCTGCGCGCTCGGCTAAATGAAAGTCCAATAACGCTTTATTGCGGTTTTGACCCGACGGCGAAAAGTTTACATATTGGAAACCTTATCCCTATGTTAACACTGCGCCGTTTCCAGCTGGCCGGCCATAAGGTGCTATCGCTTGCTGGTGGCGCTACGGGCATGATCGGCGACCCTTCTGGTAAGTCGGCTGAGCGTAATATATTAGATGATGCAGCATTGGATAAAAACTTGGCTGGTATCAAGCCGCAACTTACACAGTTTCTTGACTTTGATGGCCCAAACCCTGCTGAACTGGTCGATAACCGCACTTGGATAGGTTCAATGTCGTACTTGGATTTTTTGCGTGAGGCTGGAAAGTACGTGACTGTGAATCAGATGGTGGCGAAAGATTCTGTCAAAGCAAGAATGAGCGGCGATAACGGCATCTCTTATACAGAGTTTTCTTACATGCTGGTGCAAGGCTACGACTTCTATTGGTTGCATCAGAATATGGGTTGTGAAATGCAGCTCGGTGGTTCTGACCAGTGGGGCAATATAACGGTTGGGGCTGATTTGATCCGCAAGAAGTCTGCCGAGAAAGCGTATGCTTTGAGTATCCCGCTTCTGCTTCGAGCTGATGGGGCAAAATATGGCAAAACAGCAGGAGGCGAAACGCCTTGGCTCGATCCATCAATGTTCTCGCCTTATAAGTTCTACCAATACTGGATCAGTGCTGAGGATAGTGAGGTGCGTAAACTGCTCTTGCAGTTGACGTTCTTGTCTCTCGACGAGATCGAGACAATTGTGGCACAGCATAACGAAGCGCCGCATAAACGGATAGGGCAGAAACGTTTTGCTGCCGAGATAACAGAGACTGTACATGGAGCCTTTGCAACGAAAGGTGCGATAGAGGCTTCTGAAGTTCTCTTTGGCGGGTCTGTTGCAACGTTGCAAGAAGCTAGTTTCGAGATGTTGGCAGACGAAATTGCTACAACGAAGGTGTCTCGTGCTTTTTTGGATAAGGATGAGAACCTTGTTGATCTTCTAAACGAAGCGCAGATTGTTAGTTCAAAAGGTGAAGCAAATCGTTTGTTGAAACAAAATGGAGTTTCAGTGAATGACACCAAAGTTGCCGCTGAAGACTCTATACAAAAAGATTCGCTGTTTTTTGATCGTTTCTGTTTGATTCGTAAGGGAAAAAAGAACGTGTTCTTACTTGATTTTTCGGAACGGTAGGTGGATGGGAAATCTTCTGCGGTTTTCTTTCCGTATGGGTTTGTTTCAAAAACCCTATGGATAAAGGACTTTGAAGGATCTCAATGTTGTCTGGTCAAAGAAACTCAAACATTATCCCGATTTCAGGTTGCGTATATTCTGAATCGTGGCTACTATAGTACTTCGCTTCAACGGCACGAAAGTTACTCTCAGTAGTGAATCGGAACCGATTGAAGTATGAGTTATGACAGCATTTATTTAAATGTTTAGTTGCTTCTTGTTTAAGAAGTTGCGTTGTCATGTTCAGCTCCTTGAAAACGGAAGAGAGAATTACGCAGCGTGTGCGGAGTATTGTTAATTACCAATTGTAACAGTACCCCGTCATATTATAAATAAAATTAAGCCGGTCAAATCAAATTTCCTTTTGGTTTGACCGTCGAGAAGTGAGGTGGTACTCACTAGCTCGACATGATCTTGTGATTGTTAACTCTTGTTTGAAAGCCCTTTGTGGTGATTGATCAAAAGTGCAGCAATCACGAATTCTCTAATGGAGAGTTTGATCCTGGCTCAGGACGAACGCTGGCGGCGTGCTTAACACATGC
>JAHDDW010000043.1 GCA_020629155.1 Acidimicrobiales bacterium
TAGTCGATTATGAAATCGACCATTTTTTGCCCAATCTGAGACTGACGTGCTGCCTACCGAAATGTTCGTGAATATTATATTTCTATTGCCTAGCTTTTCACTCAGAGCCACACCGACCATGGGCCAAACAGACCCTCCGGATCGGGAGGCACCCAGCATTGTACTCGCAGTTCTATAACACCTTTGTTCGAAAACCGTGAAAACAGACTTTTTTGGGCTAAGCTCGTACGCTTCTCCGTGGTTAGCAGCGTTGGATTGCCCAACGATTAGAAAATGATCAAATTCTGAATTAGCGAGGTGCCTGCAAGATACCTGCTCTCGATCGGTTACGTCACCATATGGTGCATCAGGGCTTGTGTTTGTGACGAAATTGAATGCTGCTCTTTTCGTGGTTATCAAAAATTTATATGGTACCGTTTCGTAGTGTGCCACCAGGACTCCACACACAAACGAAAGTGTACAGAACAAAGTGACTATTATCACCGCAAATCTATTTTTCGATTTCGAGTAGTAAGACAAAAAGTTCGTCACCCTAGTAATGGACTTTTCTGTCAAGGCAAACTATCAGTAATTCATTTCAGCTGGTCGTGTAACTGATGTGGACGATTTCTTGATAATGTTCAGTAGGAGTATAGGGTCTGTGTCTCCAGACAATACAAATTCTTCCAAGACGAAATGTAGTAATACGTTACTTTTTTTGCTTTCATGTATCACTTCCGTGAGGTTGGTCAAATCTGTGGGGAGTGCTTGAAGGGAGTAAATAATTATATGGTCATAGGAGTCAGGATCGTCTATTTTCCGAGTTGTGTACGCTCGGAGTACTGGTCTGTTTCTTATCGATTCAATTTCAGCCTCATTTCTTGTAATCCTCATTCCGTTATCGGCGGCATAAGTCTCTATCAAAATGTGCTGATATTTGGTGTTTGGACCTATCGAGCCATTTATGTACTTGAGAGCCTTCCCGCCTTCAAACTCCGCTACTGCTGAATAGGACGTTGAATTTTCTATAACTCTGTAGTTCGATAGCGATTTATTTCCCACCCCCTCACTGACTGGGCTGCCTCTAAAATCGAAAGAGCAACGGAAGCTATTGGAACTGTTTCCCACACTACCGTGTAATGTTGTGGAATTGAATACCAAGTATTCGCCGCATTGACAAGTCCACTCTGAACCTTGGGCAGAACACAAATCGTTAATCTCATGAAGTTTCAGTTCGTTTGTTTGGAGCCTGTTTTCTAATCCAATTAAAAAGTTTTGATCGTTGATGAAACTCACGCCAGCGCCGCTTCGAACAGGCGTGACAGGAACCCAGAAAGTGTTTGTTCTAGGTCCGTGTCCATACCAGTTATCAGTGTGCCAGCTTGTTCCTAGAGCGCCAGGTAGATGCAAACGAATTGATGGAATTTTTTGAAAATATGCAGCCTCATTAAAGTGACACGCCGCCAAAAATTTTGAAAATTCGCAGTAAAGTGATTGGAATGCGCTTCCAAGCATTGTCTCAAATATCCTATTTCGTACTTCCGGTAGCCGCAATCTCAATAATTCAACATGGGTTGAATCACAGCAAATTGTGGGGTCCAGATATCGCAGTCCATCTATGGTGAGCGCGTCGTCAAGAAGAGTTTCAAAATCGAATAATTCACGTTCGTAAGCAAGCTTTTTTACAGTCATTTTTCGTCCATGCTAATGCGTTTGCGATAGAGAACTAAGTCTCAAATTGACGGGTTTCTGTGATGAATTCCTTACTTAACATCAGTGGCCATCGTGCGCGAACCCCCTCCAGCTCATATGGTACTTTACTTGTTGACAGATTTCACTGAAGTTTTTGTGGAGACAAACAAGCAGTGGTTTAACTCACGCAAGAGAGCAATAAACAACCTATCAGGGAAACTCAGATATTACGGTCTGGAAGTTAGGTTGCACTTGGCTGTGCCAATAGTACCCACAAACTGTTAAGGGTGATGTGTGATGTGTGATGTAGATCACATTTATTTCTGAACAGCTTAGCTAGATAGTTTTTTTGACTACGTACTGGAAAAGGCTCAAGTTAGCATCAGTGTTCGCATATTTTGATCTTTCTAGCTTGATGATGATCACTTTTCCTCAGCACTTTCCTTCTCTTAGCAAGCTGATTATCTCTTTTGGCTGCAAATATAGTTCTCAATGAGTTAACGAACTAACTGCATTAGGGTTACGGACTAAGTAGAGGTAACTCGCTAAAGAAAATGATGCTGTTTACAAGAACTGCATCAGCTCATGGGTAAGAGTTAATCCGCAATTATTAGGTGCAGCTTTCTGTTAGGTGATATTAGCTACTCCACATATCTCTTCTATCGTTTCAACCATTACGTAGCTCGACAGTGGTGGGGTCAATATCGACAAAGCTTATTAAATAGTTTCGCCCATACCCTGCATCAGTTTACCGGTTGTGACGAGTTATGAAGTATGAAAAACAGTGCTTGGAACCAGAGCAGACTTTAAGCGACACAAAGATTAGTTCGAGTGTATACATCGATCTACAGAGTAGCAGATGTCTTAATAAAGTCATAAGTAGTATGAAGGCTACATTGTAATCGTAACCGTTCATTCTGGACCGTTCTTCCATCGGCCAACAGTGGAATTTAGCATTCTTGCCTTGTGAACTACCTATGAGGCGAGACCAATGGAAAAATCAGCACGTGCTCCACGCCGTACAGCCATTCAATGGCAAGCGATTGTCGAACAACAGATGAAGTCAGGCATGACAACAACTGAGTTTTGCAAAGCTGAAGGCATCGCTTATCAGAGCTTTATGAATTGGAAAAAGAAACTCGTCGTAACCGATGGCCGGCCTACAGAACACAACGACGGATTCGTTGAATTGACTGAAGCATTCAGCAGCAACGAGAAAAACGATTCGGGTTGGTTCATCGAATTGGATTTAGCACCCGGTATTCAACTGCGTATAGCTCGCTAGAGTACACGATGCTACGCTTCGATGGCTCGGTGCGGATTTGGCTCTGCACCGAACCCACCGATATGCGAAAGTCCTTCAACGGATTATCGGCCTTGGTAAAACACCGCTTGTCGGATGATCCACTGAATGGGCATTTGTACGTTTTCATCAATCGCCGTAAGACTCAGATGAAAATTCTTTATTTTGATGTCTCAGGCTATGCGATCTGGAGTAAGCGATTAGAGCGCGGGCAGTTCGTTGCTCGATTCGATGGCTCAGTCAAGCAATCGATCAGCTTTGCTGAGCTGCAGTGTTTACTCGAAGGTATTGAGCTAAACAATACCCGACGTTATAAACGGTTTTCTTTGGCTGCCGTCTAATTGCTATCAGCGCTATACTGGGCACATGTCTGTCACTAGCCCAACTTTAGAAGAAAAGGTCGATGCACTTGCATCACAGTTGGTGACGCTAGAGAACGAAAATAAAGAACTCAAACGCCAGCTGGATTGGCATAAGCGGCAACTGTTTGGCTCCAAGTCAGAAAAACGTATCGAACCCAATCCCCACCAGCTCTTTCTTGGTGAAGATTTCCAACCCACGCAAGCTGATGTTGACCAGCGTGTAAAGGAAACGGTTACCTACGTTCGAGGTAAAGGCCCAAAGATCCGACCTGAGGATTGCGTGAGCGACACAGGCCTTCGTTTTGATGACTCGGTGCCGGTAAAAACCATTCGATTACCGGTACTCGGCCTGGAAGGCCTTTCTCCGGATGATTACGAGATCATCGATATCAAGAAAACCTACCGCGTGGCTCAGCGTCCTGCCAGTACGGTGGTGATTTGCTACGAACAACCAGTTATCAAGGTCAAGCAAACTGAAGAGATCCACACCGCCATCATGGTGATGAATGTGCTGGAACGCAGCGTAGCCGATGTGAGTTTTTTAGTCGGCATGCTCATCGATAAGTTCGTCTACCACCTGCCGCTGTACCGTCAGCACCAACGCTTGAGTGCGGCCGGTGTGACGTTAAGTCGCACAACCCTTACCAATCTCACCCGACGGTCAATCGAACTGTTAATCCCGATTGTGGATGCGCAGCGAACCAGCGTCTTGCAAAGCCGAGTTTTAGCGATGGATGAAACGCCAACCAAGGCGGGTAAAAGCAAGAAACGCAAAGGCCGTATGCATCAAGGGTATTACTGGCCAATCTATGGCGACAAAGATGAAATCGTATTCACATACTCGGATAGCCGTGCGCGCCGGGTTATTGAATCGATCCTGAAAAATGAGTTCTCAGGCACGCTAATCAGCGATGGCTACAGCGCGTATGCGTCTTACACAGCAAACGTTGATGCGATCACACACGCACAATGCTGGGTGCATACCCGGAGGCAATTCTTCGAAGCGCAGGATGATGAGCCTGCGCTTGCCGAAGAGATGCTCGGGCGTATCGGGGCGCTCTTCACCTTCGAAGCTCAATGCAAAAATCAAGGGCTCGAAGCAGAAGCTAAACGTGAACATCGACTCACTCACAGCAAGCCAGTTGTTGATGAGCTGATTGAGCGCTGCGAGGATTTAACGCGCGAGCGCGCATTCTTACCAAACGCGCCCTTTACCAAAGCTGTGAATTACCTGCTGAATCGCGCGGTGGCGCTGAAAGTGTTTATTGAAAACCCTGACGTGCCGCTGGATACCAATCATTTCGAGCGAGCCCTGCGGCCGATACCAATGGGGAGGAAAAATTGGCTGTTTAGCTGGACCGAACTGGGTGCCGAACATATTGGCGTAGTCCAAAGCTTGGTATGCACGTGCAAACTGCACGACATTGATCCGTATGTTTATCTGACGGATGTCTTGCAGCGGATCTCGGTACATCCGAACAAAGACGTTGCGCAGCTAACGCCACGCCTATGGAAAGAGCACTTCGCCGATGATCCAATGCGATCAGACTTGATGCTGGATGTCTAGAACGGTCTTAAATGACCGGTAACTTGTAATCCATGCATCACGTAGAGAATCTCGCCACGAAATAATTATTTTTACAGCTAATAATACAATAAAAAATATAGAACTTTTTGGAGGTATCGAAATGGCTTAAGATATGTAGCTTAAGTAAAAATAAAAACGGGGTTGAAATATTATTTTGCGACTTACAGGAGGATAATAAGTTAGAAATAGTAAATATTAACGCTAACCTTTTTATCGTTTTTTTTCTGAGCTAAATCATGATCAAACCGTTTTATTTCTGTATCCTGCTAATTCAATTCTGTTGGTTGCAATAACCTTATGCATGTTCTTTTATACGAGCCCGAGTTTGGTGGGCATCGACTCTCGGTGGTTAGGGTTCTCATGGAATCACTACTTGAGTTGGATAATGAGGTTATTTCCTCAATAACTTTCGCTTCAACAGATGAAGCACCAGCGTCTGAAGAGTTTCGTGAACAACTCGG
>JAHDDW010000011.1 GCA_020629155.1 Acidimicrobiales bacterium
TAATCAACCGGACACACCGCTAACCAACCCATACACCAAATTCGATCATAACTCCGCCCATTGTCTAATTTCTGGGGACAGGTAGATATTTCGCCTGCGAAACGAATTGGCAACGAACGTTCCCAAAACACAAGCTTGCAGGTATCGGAGGAATTCAACTAACCAGGCCACACCACAGTCTCAACTTCATTAACACCAAAAGAGAAAGAAACAATATACAATAAAAAAACAGCTAAACAGCTTAGCTAAAACTGGAGTTGTTAGACATGATCGACTACTACGCTCAAGCTTGTAACCTGGCGGAGAGCCTCCGTCAGGATTCAGCGGATCTAGTTGTTTGGGCAGAGAAGACTGACGAAGCTGTTGATGCAGGTTTCACGTCGGTGTGGGGTGTAGATCCCGACGGGACGATTCATCTGATCACCGCTACGCCATGAGCGGTAGCGAGATTTGGACTGTTGTCGCGGGGCTTCGAGTGGCAGAGATCGAACTAAAGACAGACGATCAGTCTTGTTCCGTTGGGCTGTCAGTGCGAGTAGATGGTGTGGAAAGGTGGTCCTCGGAAGAGCCGGGGTGGCGCGATATCGCTTGTGGTGTTGATGAGAGTCTTTTTGTCTGGTCCGCTCGTCGCTTGGTGATCGTTCCCCTCACTCCAGGTTTTGATGATGGTGTTTACACAGTCGATTGTGAAGAGGACATCCTCGTCGTTTTCAGGATCGAAGAACGCTGGCTTTTAGTGTGTGAGTCGTCGCTTAAGGTCGTCGCTGGTTCGGCAGAGTTGTCACGACTTGAATTGCCCGAAGTTGTAAGCGATGTTCGTTGGATTAATGGGCGACTCTCGGTCTGTTGCGATGACGGAAGTAAAATTAAGTTTGCCGTGGTAGGTGACAATCTGGAGATGGTTCTTGACGAGTGATTCTCGCAACGGAACACATCTGGCGTCATTCGATTTGCAGTGCATCGGCGGCTCTCCTTAGTTCGGTTTTGGTGATACCCAAACGGAGAATCGGTTGAGACAATTACCCTGGGTCGAACCGTTGATACCTGAGCAGGACGGTGCCAGTGTCGACCTCGATTTGTCCAAACTACAGCCGCGTCCTGGCAGGCGGAAAAAATCCGCCGAAAATCCGCCCAAATCTGAAAAACGTGTCGTGCTATCATGTTTTTCGTGAGAGGTAACCTACAAGAACGCAGCCAAGGTGTGTTGAGAACGTATCTCTGGCCTGCCTAAAAGCCTCGAACTGTTCCACAGGCTAAGCGCGAGGAGGCTACGTTACGCCGCCAGAATTTTAGTGAGTGCGCACGGCTATATCGCATCAGAAATATTTACATGCACGTTTGCGCTCGTTCTTATACAATTAGACCTCATGTCTGGCTTATCTATCGAGAATCTTGCTGAAGCTAAAGAAATGACCAAACGGGGAGACTCTAGTTATTTCAAAATTTCTGAAATGATTGAAACTGACATCACTACTTCTGCTTTGGGTTGGTCTGGCGGCCCGCTACATCTTGAAGCCATTCAAGAGGCTTTTGATCGTGTTCGAAATGGAGAAACTGAGATGCTTTGTATGCGAATTCCGAACGGGCTTCCAATAGCTAAAGGTGGGATTGATTACACAAGATATCCTGGCAAAGGGTACTTGTGGATGTTAAACGTACACCCTGATTTGCAGTCGCTAGGTTTGGGGACTCTATTAATCGAAGACATGGAAAGACGAATACATTTACGAAACAGTTCTGCCATTTTAGCAGTCGAGAAAACAAACCATCGGGCAGAACAGCTATATAAAAATCTCGGCTACGTTATAACTGGCGAGGTTGAAGATTCATGGCCAGACAGAAACGAAAATGGCGAAAAAGTAATCTATAGAACAACCTGCTCGGTCATGGAAAAATAGTATGAGAAGCTCATACATCATCGAGCTGACTAATAGCCAGACTCAAACCTTCGACTTTATGCATCGTCTCTGATTCCTTTAGAAGAACTTGCAAGTGTTGTGATAACAATCCAACTATCCTCGTGCAATTAGGTACAGCTCACCAAAAAAATGGCCGAAGAAACCCACATGGCTCCTGTCATTTCTTTAGCAAACACGACCTTATCTTTCGGCGATATTAAGGCCATCAACTCGCTATCATTTGATGTTCCTAAAGGCAAAATAACAGTATTACTTGGCCCTAACGGAGCTGGCAAAACAACTGCAATCAGAATGATCACGGGCGCACTCGCTCCGACTCAAGGAACTGTCAATGTTCTAGGGATGAACCCTTCTCTCAAACATGTGGGCGAAAAAGTACGGCTCGCTTGTGGTGTTGTTTCTGCGAAACCTTCGCTTTATGACAGACTCAACGGGTTCGACAATCTGCGGTACGCCGCCGAGCTCTACGGCCTCAACAAAGGTGAAGAAACTGATGAAAAGATTATCGCAGCAGCTACTACGTTCGGCATAGAACATGCATTGGAGCAACGAGTTGGCGGTTTCTCGACTGGCATGAAAACACGGTTAGCATTAGCCCGATCGGTGCTTCATGACCCAGAAATACTGCTGCTGGACGAACCAACCTCTGGCTTAGACCCAGAATCTTCTCAAGCTGTTCTTGAACTGATACGGGCGATGACAAGTAACGGCAATACCGTCTTGCTTTGCACACATCTTCTCAGCGAGGCAGAAGGTTTAGCGGACGAAGTAGTTGTCATGGAAGAGGGCACAAGCCTGCTTACAGGCACTCCTAAGGATCTTGCCGCACAATTTTGGCCACACCCAACAGTGACGTTTACCGCAGTTGACCCTAGCGACTTGCATATTCTCACAAACGCGCCTGGCGTGATACGTCACAAAAGAAGCAAACAGGGCATCAAACTTGAGCTGCACAGCCTTTCAAAGGTGCCCGACTTAGTTTCGTTAGCCACGCAAAACGGTGTTCAAATCACTGCTGTTACCCCTCACATCCCATCGCTCGAAGATATTTATTTCGCAATTCGGGCTGAACATAGAGCCGAACAGCCATCATCAGCGCCAGTCATCGAACATAAAGCACAGCAGCAACTTGAAAGAAGCACCAAATGAATACGCAACGCATGCTCACCGTCGCTAAAACAGATTTGAAGCAGCTTGCCCAGGCGAGGGATTTCTGGTTTCCAATGGCGTTCCTCGGCAGCCTTTTCTTTGTGATCTTGCCCACTATTTTGCTTGTCACGCTGACAGGAATAGAAAATGTTGAGACCGTCTCAAAAATTTCGCAAGCCATCGACGCCTTACCACAAGCAGCGAAAGACCAAGTTGCTGGACTTTCTCCACAAGGTCAAACTGGCTATGCATTAGCAGTGTTTCTTTTCGCTCCCCTCGCCATTGTTGTGCCGCTTACTATTTCGACCGCTGTTGGTGCGGCGACCATCGTCGGCGAGCGCGAAAAAGGGACAGGCGAGTTTTTAGCGCATTCGCCAGCAAGTACCAGCGAGATCTATATCGGCAAGCTGATCGCCAGCCTGTTACCTGGCTACATGACAGCACTCATCGGTTTTGGTTTCTATTCACTTATCGTCAACCTAACAGTGGGCCCCAAAGTAGGAGGCTGGTTCTTTCCCACCGCACAATGGTGGCTGATGATCTTGTGGGTCTTACCACCGTTTCTTTCATTGTGTCTCTCAATTGTGCTGCGCCTTTCGGCACGTGTCTCTTCGACCGCTGCCGCTCAGCAAGCCTCTGGACTTGTTTCGCTGCCGCTCATCGGCGTAGCCTATAGCCAGTCAACAGGTTCGCTGTTAGGCAGTGGCTACCTTATGCTTGCTTTCGGCGCTGGTGCGTGGCTACTTGGGTTCATCAGCCTCAGCCGAGGTGTACGCAGCGTCACACGCATGCGCCTACTCGGCGTTTAAAAGCAATGACAATTTTTAGAGATCCCCTCGATTAGGATGTCGATGTGAAAAACTTTATCGCTACGACAAAGGCTGTTCTGAAAAGAGTCAAGCTGCATAATGTTACTGTTAGCGCTGCCGGCATAGCTTTTTATGGCTTGCTGGCGCTAGTGCCAACCTTGATTGCGCTTGTCTCTGTCTATGCGTTACTTGCCGACCCGACACAAATCGAGCAGCAGGTTTCTGACGCTGCAGGGTCACTTGATGATGAGACGAAAGCGTTTGTTACTTCGCAACTCCAATCGATTGTCGGCGACGTTGAAGAAAACGCTGCCGAAGGTACATCGTCTAGTTCACCTGTAGGGCGATGGTTTGCGTTAGGTACAGGAATTATCTTGGCTTTATTTTCAGCTTCGGGCGCTTTACAGAAACTTATGGGCACTATCGCTGTTGCCTATCAAGCAGAAGAAAATCGGCCTGGGTGGAAAGTACGAGCGCTGGCATATGTTTTCACCGCTGGCGCTATCGTTGGCGCGGCGTTACTCGGGTTTGTTATCGCTGTTGCCCCCGTGATGCTGAACAGACTTTCGCTAGGCACTGCTGGCAAACTTGCTATTCAATTTGGTCAGCTACCGATTATTGGTCTGCTGTTTGCAGGTGCGCTAACTGTGCTCTATCGATACAGCCCAGATCGTTCACCCAAAACGCCATGGCGTAATGTTGGTGCGGTTGTTGGAACAGTATTATTTGTTCTTTTCGCTCTCGGGTTCAGCATCTATTCATCAAATGTGAGCGCTATGCCAGCATCCTATGGGCTGCTCGGCAGCGTTGCAGCGTTAATGATTTTTCTTCAGCTTACTTCTATTGCGATTATTGTCGGCGCTGAGGTGAATGCGTTACGAGAAGAACAAGCCGTTCAAGAAGCTCAAGCGATACAGAGTGCCCCCTCTTCTAGCATGACAAACTCTTCAAGGCATCAAGATGCTGAACCGTTAAGCTTCGGCAAAGCAGCCGCTGCTTTTGTTGCTATAACCGTCCTCGGCGGCAAAAAATAAACGCTTACGCCATATAAATAACTGTTCCAAGCCAAACCGCAAGAAGCAGTACAGCCTCGGCACGAGAAATACTGTTGCGAAACATCATAAACCCGACCGCTAAAGCTGCAACGACGATCATAGAGACAACCCCAAGTGTCGCAATCGAACGATCGGTGATAACACCAGGGCCAGCTAGCGCTATCACGCCACCGACTCCTAAGGAGTTAAACATGTTAGAGCCTAAAAGGTTACCAAGCAACAGCTGTGCTTCACCTCGTCGGGCAGCTGAAATAGCTGTAGAAAGCTCGGGCAACGATGTACCTACCGCAAGTAAAGTGAAACCGACGAAGCCGCCACTCA
The DNA here is from genome assembly GCA_020629155.1 of Acidimicrobiales bacterium. Taxonomy (GTDB): domain Bacteria; phylum Actinomycetota; class Acidimicrobiia; order Acidimicrobiales; family SZUA-35; genus JAHDDW01. Next base: position 5,254 of record JAHDDW010000011.1, read on the forward strand.
AACCAGCTTCAGCCGATACCGCTGTTGCGCCCCAGACAAGCGCTTGCGCTGAACAGATCGTGCCGATAAGACCTAACACAGTCAAGAAAATAGCTTTTTGCATCGTAGACGTTGGCTTTTCGTCTGATGTTTCTGCAATTGCATCTCTGCTAGAACGCAGCAGCCATAGCAACGCCCCAGCGAGCAGGGCCAACATGACGAGGCCTTCCCACATAGCTAACCCGCCAAGCGTAAAACCTGCAAACAAAACAACGGCGAACAACGACAACGGCATTTCCTTTTGCTTAACCTCTTCTGAGGCGACCACAGGAATAAACAAAGCCGCAGAGCCCAAAACAAGCGATAAGTTAGCCACATTCGAACCTACGACATTGCCCACACCTAACGAAAGTTCACCGCCAGCAGCAGCTAAACCAGAGACCAACATCTCTGGAGCGCTAGTGCCGAAACCAACGATAACAACTCCGACAAGCACTGGTGAAAGCTGCAAGAATTTTGCTAGCTGCGACGACCCTTCCACAAAAAGATTCGCGGCCTTAATAAGACAAACAAGCCCTATAGTAAGCTCTAAAATCGCGACAATCAGATGGGGTTCAGACAAGAAAGACACCATCTCAAGCCTAGCGTCTAGACAAGCAACTTATAACAACAACAATGAACGTCGCTGCTGTTTCTCGCTAACCCAACTATGATCGAGGTATGACTTCTCTCAAAGATACTCTCCATTGGCATGACAGTGACGTTGAGGTGCATAAGATAGTTGTAGGGGACCTAGACAATAACGTCTTTTTTGTTCGTTGCAAACATACCGGCGAATCGCTTATGATTGATGCAGCAAATGAGCATGAGAAACTATTGGAGCTTTGCCAAGCACTCGATGTGCGTACCGTTGTCGAAACTCACGGACATGCAGACCACATTGAGGCAGTCCCCCAGGTCCGAGACGCAGGCTATCGCGTTGGGATAACCGCTGCTGACGCTGCCCGTCTGCCGAGTTATGACTATATTCTCGAAGACGACGAGGTTATACCTATTGGGCGGCTGTCTTTGCGCACGATCATAACGCCAGGCCATACCGAAGGGTCAATCTGCTTCAAGCTAGAAAACAAGCCTCTACTTTTTTCAGGCGATACGCTTTTCCCTGGCGGTCCAGGACGAACTGACCTTGCAGGCGGCAACTTTAACGACGTTCTCACTTCGATAGATACAAAGCTTTTTCCTTTCCCGAAACAGACAATCGTCTTACCCGGGCATGGGGCCGAAACGACTATAGGGGCAGAACAACCCTCGTTCTCCAAATGGGTTGACCGAGGCTGGTGAGCAAAGGGGTGACCAGACTTGACGGCTAGAAAGTGATACATTTGCTAGCACAGCAAGTTAAAACTTGTACTACATCTCATTGGTTTGCGCTAAACGCCCTACGAGAAGAAAGGAGCCGCTAGGTACATTTAGTATTTTGGTAGCCGTCCCTGTGCGGATAGGCAAGTTCGCTTTAGCAACCTAGGCACCGCCAAGCAAATCTAGGCAGAATCGCTTAAAAGCTGGTAATACGTTCAAACCCTTATGTCCAAATGCAGCATTTCTTCTTGTTGCTTCAACAACGATTGTGATACCTTATTCGTATGAAAACTACACCCCATAACAAAAGAAAATTCCATAGACTAGTAATCGCCCTGTTAGCCTTGACGTTAGTGTTTGCTAGCGCTGGCACAGCCTCAGCAAAAAGTAGACACTACTACGATCCTGGAGATCTAACCGTTGAGGAAGGCGTTGTGCAAGTCGACAATTATGAGGTTCCCTATATTGAGACAGGGACACAAAAATATTGGCGTGGCAAAACCGTTCTCTTCTTACACGGTATTGCGTTTGACAGATACGATTGGGATGAAAAAGGTATTCTAGAAGATGTCGCAGCTGCGGGCAACCGAGCTATCGCTGTCAACTTGCCACGTGCAGGTTTCGCCCCTCCAGCTGATGTTGACCCAGGTGTCTTTCTCAAAGATACAATCGATGCGCTCGATATTAATCCTCGCAAATTGGTTGTTGTAGCTCCTTCATACTCTGGTTTCTATGCTTTGGACATGGTTAATGATCATCCAAACATGAAACTTGCAGGACTCGTTGGCGTTGCTCCTAAAGACGTAGAGAACTTTGAAGCTTTGTCTAAACAACAAGCACGCAAAACACCTACATTGATCACCTGGGCAACTGAAGATAACCGAATCCCAACAAATGATCCTGAACTAGGTGCTGAAGCGCTTAAAGCTAAAATCAACAAGAGCAAAGTGAAACTATACGAAAGCACATCACACTCTTTCTATTTCACAACTCCTGAACTAACGCAAGAGTTCACTTCAGACCTCATCTTGTTCACGAAATATCCAAAACTATCTCTAAAGTGGGTCTTCTAAGAAACCCAAATAAAAGTAGTTAGAAAATTAATTCAAAAGGTGGCAGCTACATTCGTAGCTGCCACCTTTGTTTTTAGAGTTCGATGAGCTATGGCTGTATGAGTTGCAAACGTTTTTTGTCGGCTACGATCTGCTCATCCAGCTGCGCCAGTTGCGTTTTCACTGCTTCTGGAGCGCCGCCGCCTGAACTTGTGCGCTGTGCAGCCGAAGCGCCAGGAACAAAAAGTTCTTTGACTCTTGGGCCAAGTTTTTCGTGGGCAACAACAGTATCGACGAACGCCACGCCCTCGGCTAGCGACTGGCGCACAAGTTCGCCTACAATTGCGTGCGCTTGGCGAAATGGCACACCTTCGCTCACTAAAAGCTCGGCTATGTCGGTCGCAACAGCCAACGGATTGTCTGCGGCTGTAGCCATAACTTCGGTGTTATAGCGTGCTGTTTGCACCATACCAGCGACCGCTCGCAGGCCAAGTAGCACTTGATCGACAGAATCAAATAGCGGCTCTTTATCTTCCTGCAAGTCACGGTTATAGGCCAAAGGCAACCCTTTCAACGTTGCAAGCAAACCAGTTAGATTGCCGATGAAACGACCAGCTTTGCCCCTAGCAAGCTCAGCAATATCAGGGTTCTTTTTTTGCGGAAGCATCGATGAACCTGTCGCATACTGATCATCTAGTGTGACGAAACCAAATTCTTGGCTAGACCAGAGAACAAATTCTTCGCCTACTCGACTCAGATGAACTCCCAGCATCGCAACACAAAACAGTGTTTCTGCAACAAAATCACGATCGCTTGTGACATCTAAAGAGTTTTGAAACGCACCAGCGAAACCAAGCTCTTCAGCAGTTTCGCCAGCGTGTAAACCAAGTGATGTGCCAGCAAGAGCACCAGCACCCAGCGGCGAAACATCAAGACGAGCTAAACAGTCAAACAAACGGTCAACATCACGAGACAACGCCCAGCCGTGTGCAGCAAAATGGTGTGCTAACGCAACAGGCTGCGCTTGCTGCAAATGGGTATAGCCAGGCAGATACGCATCGCCAGTGGCAATAGCCTGGTCATAGAAAACCTCGACTAAAGCAAGTGTCGCTTCTATCATTTGCGTTATCGCGTCTTTGGTCCAAAGACGAAACGCCGTCGCTACTTGGTCATTACGACTACGACCTGTATGTAACTTTGCGCCAGTAGCGCCACAAAGCTCAGTCACACGCCGTTCAATAGCGGTGTGAATGTCTTCATCGCTTTTGACAAAGGCAAATTTCTTCGCCGCTAGCTCATCACCGGTTTGTTGAAGTGCAGCAACTATTTGTTCTGTTTCTTGCGACGTCAAAATATTGGCTCGCTCCAAACCTCGGACATGAGAGATAGAGCCTTGAATATCATGGGCAGCCAAACGCTGATCGAACGACAAACTCTGCGTGAACGCCATCAGCGTTTCAGCTGGCCTTTCATCAAAACGACCATGCCACAGCGCCTTAGAACCCAGCGCCTTAGAACCCAGTGTTTCTTTTTCAGCCATTCGCACCTCGTTTGGCCGCAAGTGTTCGGAGTCGAAGCGCATTAAGTTTGATAAAGCCGTCAGCGTTCGCTTGGTCATAGACCCCGTCGTCTTCTTCGAAGGTCACCGTGGCTTCATCATAAAGCGAATCATCAGATTTTCGTCCGACAACAGTAACGTTTCCTTTATAAAGCTTCAATCTGACCACGCCGTTGACGTGACGTTGTGACCAGTCAATTGTTTGCTGCAACATTTCACGCTCTGGACTCCACCAATACCCGTTGTAGACAAGTTTGGCATACCGAGGCATCAGCTCGTCTTTCAGGTGTGTTACCTCTCGGTCAAGGGTGATCGATTCGATCGCGCGATGGGCCCGCATCATTATTGTGCCGCCAGGAGTTTCATAGCCTCCACGACTTTTCATGCCCACATATCGGTTCTCGACGATGTCGAGGCGACCGATACCGTTAGCGCCGCCTATTCGATTCAGGTGAACAAGTACCTGCGCTGGCGTCATGGCTTCGCCGTCAATTGCCACAATATCGCCACCTGCATAGGCCAGCTCTATATAGGTTGGTTGATCTGGGGCGTCTTGGGGGCTGGTCGTCCATCGCCACATTTCTTCGGGCGGCTCAAACCAAGGGTCTTCCATGGGGCCACCTTCATAAGAAATGTGCAACATGTTAGCATCCATAGAAAACGGCGATTTCGCTCCTTTGGTTTGTTCAATAGGTATGTTACGCTTCGCAGCATAGGCAAGCAGTTTCTCTCGACTATTTAGATCCCATTCACGCCACGGCGCTATCACTTTCACATCGGGCGCTAGCGCATAGGCGCCAAGCTCGAAACGGACTTGATCGTTGCCTTTGCCTGTGGCTCCATGACTGATCGCATCGGCACCTGTTTCGGCTGCTATTTCGATAAGCCTTTTCGCGATAAGCGGCCTCGCAATCGATGTGCCCAACAGATATTCACCTTCATAGATTGCATTCGCGCGAAACACAGGAAAGACAAAGTCGGCGACAAATTCATCTTGTAAATTGTCGATATAGATAGATTCTGGGGGCACCCCCATCGCTAGCGCTTTTGTGCGTGCAGGTTCTAATTCTTCGCCTTGGCCGATATCGGCAGTAAAGGTCACCACCTCGCAGTTATATGTTTCTTTTAGCCACTGCAAAATAACTGACGTGTCTAAACCGCCTGAATAAGCAAGAACAACTTTATTGACTTCCATTTTTCTACTTTTCTTTCTACGTATATACTTTTCCGAACAAGTTGGGGTATCTACATTCCAGCGATTTCCTTGAGATATGTTTCGAGCTTTTCTCCTGTTTGCTCAGCTGCGATAACAAGCACTGAATCATCACCTGCGACCGTACCTAACATATTTTCAACTGTTGAACGGTCAAGAGCAGCCGCTATCACGTTGGCTGACCCTGGTGGAGTGCGCAATAGCAATAAATCACCGGAGCGTGCAATTGCCACAAGCCATTCTCCAAGCACACGTTTAAGATGGTCTGCTGGGGCAGGTTGCTGCGCTGGCAATTCAGCTAATGCGTAGACGCTGGGGCCAGAAGACACCCGAACTTTCAACGCGCCCATATCTTCTAAGTCGCGAGAAACAGTTGCTTGCGTTACTTCTAAACCTTCATCTCTTAAGAGAGAAACAAGTTGTGATTGTTTTGACACAGCGTGCTCGCTTAAAACTTTAGCGATCAAATAATGCCTCTGTGTTTTACTAGCCACTGCAGAACCTCCTATCTCAGTGTTAACACTAGTGAGAGATTCGCATAAATATGCACAAGTATTCATTTTTATGCGAAAATAATCCAATTAGCATCTAGATGAACACCGAAAAGAGCCGAGCCACGGCCTCAAAGCGACAAAGAAATCTTCAATTTTTTAGGTGCGTTTATTTCTCGACTGCTTCCAGCAAGCCTGTTTCCACGTTATAGACAAAACCGCTAATGTGTTCTTTATGAGGCACAAAGGGGTTGAGACGCAAACGTTCAATCGACTGACGAACATCTTCGTAGGGGTCGTCAAATGAATCAAACGACCAGTGAGGCATAACGCCGACCTCTTTAGCCAACTCGTTTCGCAACTGCGGTTCGTCTAACCCACGCAAGCCACAACGAGAGTGATGGATCAAAACTATTTCGCGAGTTCCTAAGAAACGCTGCGAAAGACAAAGCGAACGGATCACATCATCTGTAACTACGCCGCCAGCGTTGCGAATAACGTGGGCCTCACCATTTTGCAAACCCAAGGCCGCAGAGACGTCGACCCTCGCATCCATGCATGCGACGATGGCAAGCTTTCGTTTCGGCGGGGACTCCAAATCTTTGTCGATGAAATTACTAGCGTAGCTCTGATTACGTTCAACAAGTTCATCGACGCTACCAGCAAAATTTTCCACAGCGCACTCCTTACTATTACGTCTCATACAGCATACCGACAGGCAGAACATTTTAAAGATGACTTCTTTCTAACGTTGCCCCTGCATATCTCTACAAAACTAGTAGCTTCTTCAGCTCAACTAATTTATGTCGATAGAACTACATAGTCTTGATTATTTAGGTGATTTGCCATGTTTAAGTTATCCCTCAGATTGACTTCTGTCACAACCGCTTTACTTCTCTTTATGTCTGTTTTGTTGCCAGTTTCATTAGCTGGTGCAGCGTCACAAAACGAGATACTTGTCAACGTACTCTACGACGGCACCCCTAGTTTTGATACAGATTCTGCTGGTTCGACCACCGCTACAGGCGCAGTTCCTGAGCCACATACCCCCGGTTTGGATGCAGGATCAAACAACCATGTTGTACGCACTTTCGACCAATATGCATTACGTGTTGATTGGAACATTAACGAAGAAGATGCAACAGGCGTAGAAGTAACCGTCGCACTACCAGATCATAGTGTCTGGCTACCTGACAGCACAGGCTTTTTCTCTGGCTGCGACCCAACGCTTTCATCAATCTCTCCAGACGGACGCACACTCATCTGCGGATTAGGAGACCAACCTGAGGGTTCAAACGGCGTGTTCCGCCCTATCGCTCTATTACAAAACGGATTAGACAACTCAACATTTAGTATCGATGCTGTAGTAACAACTGATGACGATAGCACTGGTGTAACCGATACAACTGATCAAGAATTGACTGTCTCGGAAGCGCCGCGTGCCGATTGGGTTAAACAAGAACCCGAAATCTCAGACCCCGTTACAGTAGGCGGAGAAGAAGGTTACATCTTTCTCTACCCATTAACGCTCGCTGACCAGTCGCAAAGCGCAAACCCAGTTCGCGGTCTTGGACGCATCAACGCTGGCGTTCCGCTTGACATTATGGACCACGCATGGCAGTTGACTCCATCGACCACCGTCGCTACATCTGCCCAGATGGCCGCAGCTTTCCCAGGCCGCACACCTTGCGGAGCATACGACGGCACTGGCTCAATACCAATCACAACAGGAACATGGACATGCGGACCTAGCACATCACCTAACGGCTACCCTGTTACTCCCCTAGGAATCTCTGGACACAGCAACGCTGCACCTACAACAAATGCTGATGGAAGCGCAAACAGCAACATCATCGTTTCAGGCCAAATCGGTTTTTGGATGCCAAAAACCGAAGTAGACGCAGAGATTGACAATCCCGATAATGATTCACCAACCTCAGCATTGTTCTATAACTCAATCGGATCTGACCCAGACACCACAATCATTACGAGCCAGCTCGACGTTACTGGAGACCAAATACCTGGAACGTCTAACACCGTCACAGAAGCCGCTACAGTTGGCGACCCTGACCATCCAGATAACAACACTCGTGAAACCCAATTCGGCGATTTCGAAACACCAGGCGGCGGAGGCCCAGGCGCGTCGGCTACTCTCTTGCATGATATTAAATTTCGAACAGGCCCGTTGCAGCTGCTCGAAACAACAAGATATGACGATGAATCTCGCATCGTTCCAGACATCCGAGGTTTCGCCGTTGGAGGCAACCAACGTCTCCCTGGCTCTAACTCTGGACTTCATGGAAACAGCACAACCGATTTTATTGGCTCAACGCCTCGCGGAGCAACTTTGACAATTGATGCCCTGTTATACACAAAGGACTCTAAGCTGAACAGTGGCACACAATTTGATGCACCTATTTCTGGTTGCATCGCTTTCGACACTGCGCATTATGCGCTGAAAGCGTACGACCCTATTGACATACTAACAACTAACGGCGCAAGCCTAACAAGCAACAACCCTCCTATAGATGGAGGCTACACAGTAACATCAAATGCTGGACCACTCGCTCATGTCGAAACAGGTAGGGCAAATGATAACTATACGCAAAGCCATCAACATACTGCTATCGGCGGCTTAGACTATCCGTATACGGTTGAGTTTACTGATGCTCCTGTGCAGTATCATAGCGGCGCTTCGTTTGGTGCTGATGAAGATCAGGTGACCTGTGATAACAATGATGCTGGTGACGCTGGATGGGTTGATGCCACTGACACTGCTGGTTTAGCGGTGTTCGACACCGTCAACACTGGTGATGGACTGTACGAAGGCATCACAAAAGCCCGAATTCGCATCACTGAACCGTTTAGCTGGGAGCGAACAACCCAAAATAGTGCATACCATGGCATGCGAGCATTCTTCCAAGCCGAAGTGAAAACCGATTTAGCAGTTAACACTGTTGATCAAGAATTGCATGTAATGATGTCGCACACCTATGGCGAGGTTGACCCAGCAACTGGGGTATCCAACATGTATCCTTATGCAAGCTATGATCCAGCACTACCGATATTCACAACAGCTTGCCGACCTGATAGCAGCGTACATTGGAGTGCTAACGGCAACGACGTCTATACAACAACAGGTTGGTGTAACAACAAATATTTCGATGATGGTGTCGATTCGTTTGACACGACAGACACGGTCGATTGGGATAACAATTCATGGATTAGAGCTGGCGGCTCATCATATCTACTAGCTTCTGGCGATACGGCGAAGATTGTTGAGGCTGATCTTGGGTTGTCGAAGACCAATGTTGATGGGATTAACGACGTTGCTGATAACGGCGATCTCGTGCAGTTCACTATCCGACCGTCTGTCGTCGGATCCAATCAAGAAGCACTTACCAACGCTACTTTAAGCGATAATTTACCTTCGTACTATCATTTCGTCAGGTTTGTGTCTGGCCCGTCATCTCCTGGGGCGACGTGTACTCCGCCTGCGACACCTGACGGGACGATTAATTGCCGTTTTTCTGAAGCGAATCCAGCGACTGACACAGGCGCGTTGCCTGCAGGACTTCCTGGCGGCTGGTCAGACGAATTTGTGATCGAGGTTGAAGTAGTAGGCGCGACCGCTGACCCAAACAGCCCAGTCGCATTAACAAACACCGCTGAGGCCAAATCTTCTGGTCTCGGCCCGTGGAACCCAGATACAGCCATGTTTATTGGCGATGTCGAGCCTGCAGCAAAAACTAGAACATCTGCCGCATCATCGTTTATGCCGCTTGCTTCTGAAGAGGGCGCTGTTATCAAAGCGGTTGACACGTTGGAAGGGCCTTGCACGACACACCCTACAGAGGACCCTGCACCTGCTGATTGGGCTGATAACTGTTCGCTGATCAGTATTGATGATGATATGTCGTTCACGCTTTCGTTCACGAACGAGGGTAACACTGACCTCACTGATCTAGAAATCGTTGATGTGTTCCCACACAACGCAGACGAAACAGAACCAGCATCAAACACTGTTATCGACGGTGTCACCATCCCAACGATCGGCGATGGACGCACCCCGCAATCAGTTATTTCCGGGACACTTGGATACGTGTCACTCACACCGATCACAACGCCGTCTGGTTCGACAGTGACCACATGGGTAACCAGCGATGACCCATCCACTATTTCTCGTGATGCGGACGTGACTGTCGGTAACACAATCAACACGTGGTGCGACACTATCGGCGGCACAGTGCAATCAGCTCCGACTGTTCCCAGCGCTTGCCCAATGACCCCAGAGGAAGTCACCGCTACCTATACGTTGGTTGACGGTCCGATCGCTCCGAACGAGACTGTTGAACTACAGTTAACACTCGATAGCGAGGATGATCGTTGTAACGACACATGGACCAACACGTTCGGTGCGCGCACCAACGAGATTGGTTTACCAATCCGTTCAAACGACGTTTCTATCATGACAAGCTGTACGCATGACCTCAACCTTAAGAAAACAGTCGACCCGTCATGGGCGCAACCAACATCACCTGGCTGGCTAACCCCAGGGGTGACCACTGTTCCGTTCCTTATCGAGGTGACAAACGAAGCAGACATCATCGAAGACTTCGATGTGACTGACTACGTCGACACCGCTACCTGGTCGTTTGATGTAGCAAATAACCCTGACGCTTCGACAACAGGTGATACGACACTACCATACACATGGGATGTTACTGATCCGGCAGCTCCCGTCGCTCAAATCGATGGCGTGCTAAACAACGACGAAACAGTCACCATCCCAGTTGTTCTCACGATCGAAAACCCAGCAGCAGGACTCGACAACATCGCAGAAATCAGCCGATTCGACACAGACGGCAACCCCGACAACGGCGACAGCGACCCCGACAACCCGAACAACCCAGCATCAGGACCGATCATCGATGTTGATTCGGCTCCAGACAGCGTGAACGATGACCCTCTTGTTGATGATGTGACCGATAATAGCGATGGCGATGAGGACGACCATGACATCGCGTCGATACCGTTCTATGATCTAGAGCTCATCAAAACACTCGGCGATCCAGCAGTTGACTTTACTGCGATGACCGCAACGTTTGATATCACGGTGAATAACCAATCCAGCGCTGATGTGTATGGTGTTACTGTGGCTGAGTACGCGCCTGTTGGCCTAGCATATAACCCGACAGCAACACAAGCGCTGTGGACAACAAACGGTTTAACATCAGTTGCTGACGGTTCACCAGTGTTCACAATCGACACCATACCAGTCAACGGTAGTGTCACGTTCCCGCTTGTGTTTGACATTACTGACTTGTCGGCGTCGCCGTTTGTGAACGCTGCTGAAATCAGCGGGTTCGATACAGACGACGACCCAACAAACGAGCCATCGATCTTCGCTATCGATGTTGACTCAACCCCAGACGACATCAACGACGATGACGCTATCGATCATGATGAAAACAATTATGATAGCGATGGCGACGGCAACGTTAACGAACCAACAGAAGGTGATGAAGACGACCACGACTACGAAACACTCGACCTCACCTATAGCGTCGGTAATCAGGTCTGGTTCGATACAAATAATGACGGCATCCTCGACCCATCTGAAACGTTGATTGAAGGCGTAACGGTTGAACTGTTCACCGACAGCGATGGCGACGGGCAGCCTGATGACACAAACGGCGACGGGATCGTCGATTCAAGTGATGCTGTCGCAACAACGACAACTGATGCTGATGGCGCGTATCTGTTCACCGACCTGCTACCAGGCGACTACCTTATTGGTATAGCGCCAAGCAATTGGAATGCAGGTGGACCACTCGAAGGATTCTTGCCTTCGACACCAGTATCAAGCGATGCTAACGATGATGTTGACGATGATAATAACGGTGCTGCTGGCGCTCATGGGTATGTCTGGGCGACGCCGATTACCCTCGGCGACGCAGCCGAACCAGCAGGAGAACCAGGCCACATCAACGACACTCATGTAGACGTGCTATCTAACTTGACGGTTGATTTCGGTTTCTGGGAACCAGCACTCGACCTAACAATAGAGAAAACGCTTGTAAGCGAAGGGCCGTTTAACATCGGCGATAACGCAACATTCGCATTGGAAGTCACCAACACCGGAAACGTGACAGCAGCCAATATCGAAGTAATCGATCAGCTGCCAGCGTCCATGAAACTCAACGACGCTAACTGGACAGAAAACAGTGACAACTCAGCAACAACTGTGATCGCTGGGCCGCTCGCGCCAGAAGAAACAACAATCGTTGAAATCACTGTTGAAATTGTTGACGCAGGTAACCTGGAAAACACTGTCGGTTTCGGTGAAATTACTGGCATAGACGCAAACGGTAACACGTTAACGTACCCTGACGGGAACGCGATAGCAGAAGTGGACACCACAGACGGAGGAGAACCAGCCGACAACACAAGCGTCGCAGGCCTCCAAGTAGACCCACCACCAGAAACACAAGAACCTGATCCACAACAACCAGAACCTGAACCTTCCATAGCGTTCACAGGAACAAACGCATCGCTGCTACTCGCAGCGCTAGCAACCCTACTCACAGCAGCAGGAATCTTCCTACAACGCAAAACAAGAACAAACTAACCCACTAACACAAACCTCAACAGTCAACACAAAGAAAGGGAGAGAAAGCAAGTACTTGCTATCTCTCCCTTTTAGATGCTGTGCTACAATTTGCTGAGAATCTCAGCTGTATGATCAGCGGTTTTAGGGCGCTTAAACACATGTTGAATAACGCCTTCTTCGTCAATCAAAAACGTTGTGCGCTGTAACCCCATGAAAGTTTTGCCGTAGTTCATTTTTTCGCCCCAGACACCGTAGCTTTCAATTATTTTTTTGTCGGCGTCTGGAATAAGCGGAAACGGCAAATCATATTTGTCAGTAAACTTCTTGTGGCTCTCATTACCATCTGGAGAAACGCCGAGCACAGCGATATTATTTTCTTTTAACGTCGCAAGGTTATCTCGCAAATTGCAGGCCTGTTTCGTGCAGCCAGGGGTGTCGTCTTTCGGGTAGAAATAAAGCACAACTTTTTGTCCACGATAGTCACTCAATGTAACAGTCGAACCATCAAATGTTTCAGCGGTAAAATCTGGCGCAGTCTCGCCGACTGCCAATGGGTTTGGTTTCTCTGCCATGTGTTTCCTCCTAGAAATCTCATAGCAACTCTATCGCAGGCTTGAAACAAAAGTAGCTAAGGATAGCTAGCGGTTTTACTTGGAAGCAAATACCTCGCCATAGCAACGTCGCCATTTAGACGACACACCACTAGCCTATTCACAATCAAACAAACGTATGGTACAATGTATGGCATGAACAAAAAGTCGACAATATATTTCCCTGACGATATGAAAGCGGCGATAGAACGTGCAGCAAGACTACAAGGCTGTTCAGAGGCTGAACTCATCAGAAATGCGGTAGCTCAGGCAATAGAACGACCTACGCCCACTCCTGGAATCTTTTCTGCAGAACCTTTCGCTGACCAAGTTGACGAGCTTCTAGCTGGCTTTGGAGAGCGATGATTATCGCTGACACCTCTGGCCTGTTAGCCTTTTTTAACTCTAAAGAGCCACAACATGATTCTGTTAAAGAAACCGTAGCCACAACACCCAATCCACTAATAATCTCGCCTTATGTACTAGCGGAACTTGACTATCTCATCTCTACAAGGCTGGGGGTCAACTTTGAGCTTACTGTTTTACAAGAGCTCTCTTCTGGGGCCTACCAGATAGAATCATTAACAACTCAAGACATAGCTGCCTGCGTTGGAGTTATTGAACAGTACAGCGATCAGAATATTGGCATAGCTGATGCTTCTCTAGTTGTTCTGGCAGAAAAATACGCAACCACGTCAATTTTGACGTTAGATGTTCGTCATTTTGGAGTTATAAAAACAGCCGACAACACACCATTCAATATTTTGAACTAGCTAGCTAGGCTTCAAGTGGGTCGCAGATGACTGGTTGTGCTTTAGTCACTAAAGGCCCACCTGCAACAGAGGTTCCAGAGTCTTTGCGCCATTTTTTATATGCTTGGTATGCCGCAAGATCTCGCCAAGATTCGATCAAAATAAGCACATGATCATCTTGCTGATCACGCACCAACTCGATGGATTCACATCCGTCAAATGCTCTTGTGTCACCTAAAATTTCAGCGAACTTTTTGTGCAGCTCATCTGACTTTCCTGGGGCGGCTTGGATCGTAACTAAAACTCGTATCGACATAGCTGCCACTATACACTTTTGCCAATAGCATACGCACCGACTACACTAACTAGCTGCAGAGGGCTGCGTCTCTACTTGCAAATCATTAGGTGGGAATGAATGTCAGCAAAACAGGATGAAGCAATGGAGCAAGTTCCAGGATTTGATGTAGTATCACAACTAGGCAGCGGAGGGTTCGGCGACGTCTGGTTAGCTCGACAGCACTACGTTGATCGCAAAGTAGCTATCAAGATCGGCTATCGCCAAGCGACAGACGAACAACTACTTAAACGTTTCAAGCGTGAATGTGAAGCGCTTGGCATGCTGGGAGATCATCCAACAATCGTTAATGTGTATGCCGCTGGTCTTCTCGAAAACAAGAAACCATATTTAGCTCTTGAATATATAGCAAACGGAACATATTGGGATTTATTAACTAGCGAAAATCTTGGCGAAGCACAACTTGTAGAACACTTACAACGGCTTGGGTCAGCGCTTGCGTTCGCGCACAGCCGAGAAATGTTGCATCGCGATATTAAACCCGCGAACATTTTGATGCGCGGCGCTAACCCTGTCCTCAGCGATTTTGGGATAGTCAAGTTTGAAGATCAAACTGCGACGGCTGTAAACAATGTAACAGCTAGCCTACTTTATTCAGCGCCAGAAGTATTATCTGGAGAACCCGCAACGCAACGAAGTGACATCTATAGCTTGGGCGCAACAGTCTATGCAGCGGCAACACAAGCTGCACCTTTCACATTAGAGAGTGACGAGTCGCTAAAACCAGCAATGAAAAGAATTTTAACAGGCGACAAGCAAGACCTCACACGACTTGGATTTTCTGCCTTCTTTGCCGAAACAATAGATAAGATGATGGCGCCAGAAGCTTCCGAACGGTTTACTTCTGCATCTGCGTTTCTTGAACATCTTCAAAGTGCTACAGCTAGTGATGCAAACAACAGTACTAGTTCACGCATCCTCAACTCTAACGATGCAGCCGATGGAAGCACTGTCGTTCTTTCAGGACAAACCGCTCCAAACGCTGAGGAAAGCACAAAATCTTCTAAGAAGGTTTCAGCCTTCGACGATTTAGATAGAACAACCCAGATAGTTCCAGCTCAAATAGACAGCGAGGCTACACAGCAGGTAGCAACCGTTTCGCCACAAACCGAGACGTATGATTCTTCAGACGAAGCGACGCAGGTTATAGAGGCAACAAATCTGGCAGAACAAGGTTCTCAAACCACCGTCTGGAACCCGTATAAAGACGGCCCGACGACAACAGTGCAATCTGCTGCTCCTGCCGTCGCACCTCCTGCGCAGCAGACGCCTCCTTATCAACCTCAGCCAGTTCAGAACACACAGACGCAGCAGCCAGCCAAAAAATCTCGCCTGTTTGCGATAGTGGTTGCGTTGATCATCCTTGTGGGGATTAGCTTGTTTGCTTATGCAGGCTATTTGCAGTACTTTCAGAAGTAAGTTTCATTTCCAACCGATAGGATTTTCTGCCAATACTGCGACATAGAACCATGTATTGGCGGAAAACTATCATTCATTTCCGCCAATAGTATACACTATAGCTATCTATTGGCAGGAGATCTGAATGCTCACCCCTCGCGAACCGACCACAAGCGATACTTTTATTGGAAGACAAAGAGAACGTACAAAACTAGAGAAGATAGCCGCCCAGGGTGAATCTGCAATCGTAGTCTGTTATGGGCGTCGACGAGTTGGGAAAACCTCGTTAATTGAGAAAGTATACGCAAAGAGGAATCTTATCAAAATAGAAGGAGCTGAAGGACTATCAGAAAAACAACAGCTTGCTATAGCCCAGCAACAGTTAGCAATGTACGTTTCAGATTCTTCTTTTAAATTCATCACTTTCACTACGTGGCTAGAACTATTTCAATATCTTTATGAGTCAATGAAACAAGGCACATGGACTCTTTATTTTGAAGAACTTCAGTGGCTAGCTGGCCAAGGCGATAACGAGAAACCCTCATCATTTATTGCCCAATTCAAGATTGCTTGGGATAACTACTTTCGCCATAATCAGAAGCTGGTCGTCGTCCTATGCGGATCCTCGCCTTCTTTTATGATCAAACAGGTAGTTCATTCTAAAGCGCTTTACAACCGTTCTTTGCATGAAATCCACCTGCAGCCATTCACGCTACAAGAAACGGCTTCTTTCTTCCCAACCCATGTTTCGAAACAAGAAAAAGTAGATGCTCACCTTCTTGTGGGTGGCATACCTGAGTATCTAAATCAGCTACGCAATAAAAGTTCAATTTATTTGAGTGTCTGTGAAGCTAGTTTCAAAAAAGACTCTTTTTTCTCCAACGAATACCAGCGGATATTCACAAGCAGCCTTTCTTCCAACCCTGTTTACAGGAAGCTCATTCAGAGCCTCGCCCACAAATCTATTCAAACCAGGACAGAACTGTTACAAAGCGTCGCTTTACGTTCAGGTGGAGCTGCCTCCGAACTACTTGAAACATTACAATTATGTGGGTTTATAGAAAGTTATGCACCTTATCACGTAAGCCAGACAGGGAAATCCAGGGTGTATGCAATAGCCGACAATTACCTTCATTTCTACTATAGATTTATTGAGCCTGAAGCTAAGCGAATAGCAGCAGGAGCCTACGAGGAACAACCCAGTTCAGCACTGTCAAAGGCACAAGTTGACCAATATTTAGGATACGCTTTCGAGCGTTACTGCCGACAGAATCATCACTTACTCGCTAAGATTTTAGGTTTCTCGGCGGTCTCCTACTCTTCAGGCGCTTACTTTGAAAGAAAAAATGCTGCCAAAGGCAAAGGGTATCAGTGGGATCTGGTTTTTGATCGTGCCGATAAAGTACTAACAGTCTGTGAAATCAAATATACAAACAGCCCTGTAGGGACTGCTGTGATCGACGAATTTGAACGCAGACTTGCAACTACTCCGTTTGCAAAAAAATACACAATCAATAGAGTGCTTCTGTCAGCACAAGGCGCAACAAAAGCTCTTCACGATCGGGCCTATTTCGATACCATCATCGATTATGACGACCTTGTGTAGAGGATAAGCAAACGCTAGCTAAGCCGTTCAGCAAACCATGTGGCTAGCTCTTCGATAGGCAGGCGAACCTGTTCCATCGTGTCACGCTCTCGCACAGTCACAGCGTTATCTTCCAATGTATCGAAGTCGACGGTCACGCAATATGGTGTGCCGATTTCGTCTTGACGACGGTAGCGCTTCCCTATTGCTTGCGTCTCGTCATAATCACACATCCACTGCGAGGCCAGTTTAGTGAACACTTCCTGCGATTTTCCTTGCAAATCAGGCTTTTTAGACAACGGCAGTACCGCTATTTTGTATGGGGCTATTCGATGATGTAACCGCAACACGGTACGAGTCTCGCCATTCACTTCTTCTTCATGATAGGCATCCATTAGAAACGCCATCATTGTTCGAGTTGCACCAGCTGCTGGCTCAATCACATGCGGACGATAGCGTTTGTTATTGACCTGATCAAAATATTCAAGCGGTTTGCCACTATGTTCGCTGTGCTGCGTCAGATCGTAATCGCCTCTATAGGCGATGCCTTCAAGCTCATCCCAACCCCAAGGAAATTTAAAATCAACATCATAGGTAGCAGATGAGTAGTGACTTAGTTCGTCTTGGGTGTGTTCACGCAAACACACATTGTCTTTCGACATGCCATGGTCGATATACCAGTTAAGACGCTCTTGGCACCAATACTCGTGCCATTTCTCGGCTTCTTCAGGAGCGACAAAAAACTCCATCTCCATCTGCTCAAACTCTCTAGTACGAAAAACAAAGTTACCTGGTGTTATTTCGTTGCGGAAGCTCTTACCAATTTGCGCGATACCAAACGGAGGTTTCTTGCGGCTTGTTACCTGCACATTAGAAAAGTTGATAAACATGCCTTGCGCTGTTTCAGGGCGAAGATAGGCGACTGCTCCCTCATCGACAACAGGGCCAGCATGAGTTTTAAACATAAGGTTAAAATCTCTAGGCTCTGTCAACTCGCCTTTAACGCCACATGTTGGGCATTGCGTCGGATCATCTAACTTATCTTCACGGTGACGCGCGCCACAGTTTTTGCAGTCAACCAGAGGGTCAGTAAAGGTTGCCAAGTGTCCAG
Organism: Acidimicrobiales bacterium; assembly: GCA_020629155.1. Classification (GTDB taxonomy): domain Bacteria; phylum Actinomycetota; class Acidimicrobiia; order Acidimicrobiales; family SZUA-35; genus JAHDDW01. Next base: position 23,310 of record JAHDDW010000011.1, read on the forward strand.
ATGCTTCCCACACAGCAGGAGGCGAAAGGATAGAGGCATCAAGACCAACAACATCGGTGCGAAGCTGCACCATTGAACGCCACCATGCGTCTTTAACGTTACGCAACATCAACACGCCGATAGGGCCATAATCATAGGTAGAACGAAAACCGCCATAAATTTCTGCTGACTGGAAAACAATCCCACGCCTTTTTGAAAGGTTTACGATTTTGTCGAACAGTTCTGATGATTTTTCTGCCATGGCACTAGCCTAACGGCTGTTTACTATTTCTTCATCTTCACCCTTACATTTATCGACTGCTCGCCGATCTGCTAACGGTAGGCCTTACAGCTTATATTGAGGGAAAAATCGTGAATATTCTAAAAAACAACGCCGTCAGTTTGACGGCTGGGTTCGTCATTGTCGCGGCTGGAAATATTTTGTTCCACATCGCAGCGGCTCGACTGCTTGGACCTGCCGCTTACGGCTCTCTCGGCGCACTCCTCACTATCTTGCTGCTTTCTTCTGTACCTGCGGATGCTATCCAGGTAGCGTTAACAGCACAAACAACTCATATTTTTGACCAGGAGAAGGCCATCAGCTGGTCAAGGCTGTTTTTCAAGTTCGCTGGCGCTGGTACTGCGTGCACGCTGACGTTTGTTATCAGTTCACCTTCTATAGTAGAGGCGCTTAACATTGACGCTAGTAACGCGGCCGTCATCCTTGGACTGTTTTTTGTTCCAGCATTTGCCAATATTGTCACGCGCGCCGTTTTGCTAGGACGCAGGCGCTACCTGGCGTTAACGTACATCCTTATGGGCTCAGCCTCACTTAAACTTGTGGGAGGCACAGTGCTTATCGCTTTATGGCCGCAGGTTTCGACCGCGCTGTGGGTTGTCGTTCTGAGCGAAGCAGCACTCGGAATAACCCTTCTCTATGTTTGCGGTCGTACAACAAACCGAGCTGTTTCTTCGACGCAGGATCTGACGATAGCACCTTCTGAACTTGTCACCTCTAGCCTAGCGTTCGCAGGTTTCTGGGCCATCGTGAGTTTAGATACAATTCTAGCGAAACGCCAACTTGACGCCGAAGCTGCGGGGATCTATGCGGCATCTGCTTTGATCGCCAGAAGCGTGCTTTTTATCCCGCAATCGATCGTTTCGTCTTCACTTCCCGAACTAGCCCAGAAAGGGGCACGAGGCAGAAACGCATTACTCAACGTTGTTCGATCGTCGGCAGCAACCGCTGCCGTTTGCGCTGCTGGAGTTAGCCTGCTCGGCAGCCGCGTCATCCCGCTTTTGTTAGGCGACCGTTATAGCGTCGAATCATCCGTTCTCGCAACGCTCGCTTGCGCCGCCATTTTCGCCAGCCTGCTTAACGTTGCTATCAACTACCAGATAGCTCAAGGAGCGACGATTAAAGCTAACACTGCCTGGTTCGGCGTAGCAATACTTGTAACGGCAGGAAGCGTTGTGACACAATCGATTCATCTGGCAGGCGTCACCTTTGCTGCACTTTCGCTAGCGCTGCTAGCAGCCACGATAGGTATCTTTACAAAACCTGACGAGACAGCACCAGCTCAGAAACAGCCAGCGCCAACTTCCGAATCCCTAGAACCCAATAGCAAAATCACGAAGAAACGCTCTGTTAAAAAACTCTCAAAAGCACGAGGATGACCAAACTATGCCGATTCTGCTTACAACCCAAAAACTAGCGAAACGACTACGCACTTCTTTGCTAAACAAGTGGCACTACTTTTTGCCTGTTTTGTTGAACACCGTTTTGGTGCTTCGCTGGTTTGATACTGGAAAATATATAGGCGCTGGTGATGTTTCACCGTTAATACGCAACAATTTGCGCAGCGAAGCTTTCTCGACATGGGGCCACCAACTCACAGGTGCTGGCGGCACACGCAATAACACAGGCCGCTCGATCGAGACACTACTCATCCGCTTTGTCGAGTTTTTCGGCGGCGACACCCTCGCCGCACAGCAGCTGCTTTTCATTTTAGTTGCCGCTATTTGCAGCATCGGTGTCGCTCATACCGCTCGACTACTGCTTACGAACAAAGCAGCTATCGCAGCGGCAGCAGCACTCGCGTTTGTGAACCCGTTTGTTATGCTTTATCTGCCGAACCTTATCTTTCCATTGGCGCTGGGCACAATCGGGCTTCTTATCGGTGAACTTGTCGGCTTACTTCTTGGACACCGCAGCACTATTTTCAGGCTCGCGCTTTGTACACTACCTATCGCCTATCTGTCGGTCAACCCACCGCTTATCGTGGTCACGGTTGGTTCGACGCTACTTGCGATGGTTGTCGCTGGGCTCTATCGCAGACAAGAAGCCAAAAGGTTGGTGGTTTTTGTTTTGAAAGCTATTGCGCCGATTACTATCTTGCATTTGTGGTGGATAGTGCCGACAGCGCTTTTATTCGCAGCGGGCGGTCCAGCTGGTGTTTCTTTCGCAGCAGAAACCTCAGACACAGGGTGGAAATGGGTGAACGCTCAAAACGATCTCGATCGGATAGCAACGTTGACAGCTCATTGGGGGTGGGATCAATACAAACCATATTCGGCGACGCTCGACTCAGCTCCGTGGGTCTTTATGCGTTGGGTGCTGCCTCTCGGCGCTTTCTGCGGCCTTCTTTTTCTGCTGGCGTCTCGCAAGAAAAACCAGCGGATGCTTGGTATCGCCTTGGCCATCAGTGGCGCTAGTCTGCTCGCTATCGCGCAAGGGTTACACGGCACTTTTGAACGCTTCAACCTGTTTCTTTTCGAGAACGTACCTGGGTGGTGGTTGTTTCGAGACCCAGCGAGCAAATTCGGGCCGCTGCTCACCTTGGTCTATATTCTCCTTTTCGGGTTCCTTCTCGAAAAACTTTGGACCTCTCGCCGCCCCATGTCGATTAGCGCTAGACCTGCCGCTTCGTTACGCTTCTTTCGTCCGCTTTTTCTGTGTCTAGGCATTGCAGCCACAGGCCTCGCGATAGCACATCCTTACCCTATCTTGACTGGTGAAGTTATTTCGGCAAGCGATCGTGGCACGCTACCACCAAGTCGTGTATCTGTACCTAGCGACTGGGAAGAGATACATCAGCTCGTTAAAGCTTCACCAGCGAAAGGCAAAGTCGCTGTTTTCCCTATAAACAACTACTACCAGGTCACCACGACATGGGGCTACCACGGCGTTGACTTAGCTAACCAGTTTTTCAGCCAACCTGTCATTCAATCATATCCAGGCGGCTATTTCCAAGATAAACAACCGTTTACGCAACAGTTTGAAGCGCTACGCGACGCTATCGAATCGGCCGACTCTCTTGCTGTAAACAGGCTAAGCAAATCGCTAGGGGCAAGCCATCTTGTTATCCGCAAAGACACAACACACGACGCCAGACGACTAACGCTGCAAGCGCCACGTCTGAGCGACGTGACACAAATCCACTCATCTGATATCGCTGACGTGTATGAAATAGATGACTTTGGGCTAATCGATGTTGCAACACAGTGGACGAACGCTTCAACTGCTGACACAATCTCGGCGATCGATGCTGCTGGCGACCCTGTGCTAGATAGAGCAGAAAACGGAGCTAGGCACCCTTCACATTTTTTCTGGCAACCGAGCCTCGGCAACGATAACGTTTCAACAGTAGTATCGAGCGAAACGACCATAGCCGAAGTTACTAAAAACTATCTCGACATAGAAGAAACCGCTTATTCATGGAAACTTCTGAACCGTCCAGAACTTGTTATCAATAACAAACAGCTTGAAAATAGGCTTGTCGCTGAAATAACAAAAGATGCCGATACAAAAAAATACATTGTGGCCAATGGACGTGCGCAGGCGTTACAAGACCAACAAGAAGTGGCGGCCAGCGAAGGGCACGTTACTATTCTAACAGCCAGCAAACCAGCGCCTCTAGTTGTCACACACACCATTAGCGACTGCAATAACGTAGGGAAGAAACCTTTACCCCAAGTTGCTATAGATAGCGAAATCACGCAAGAAACTGTTACCCTCACCGCCGCAGAACATACTGCGTGCACTATTTTAGACGTTCCACGAAGCGAACAAGAAACGGTTATCGAATTTTCTGTTCAACAAGTGCATAACGGTCTTGGCCGAGTCTGTTTGTGGAACCATGACACGTCACTTTGTGAATTTGATCAGAAGTTTACTTCGACAACCCAAGATAAACCGGTGATGCTTCTTGCACAGCCAAGCGATAGCAGACGAAGCCTTTACTTGCATGCCAGTTTTGAAGAAGAAGCAGGCAGCCCTGAGGCAGAAGCGCAATATAGCTTCCCGCAGGCTTCAATCGTTGAAGAAAAAAACGTTGTTGCGGTCGAAACAACGTCGACACATACTATTGAAACACCAAACGGCAAAGCAGAACTTCGCTCCACTAGCGCGGATAGTAATCTGCTTGGCGAGTTTGGATTTCTCCAAGACTGCCACAAGCATAACGATTTAACCTTTGAAGAAGCAGGCCTAGCGATAGAACGTCACAGCAATGGGGTCACACTCTCGGCAGAGAAACATTCCGCCTGTGTTTCTGCACCTGTTACCGCAAATCCAGGCGCAGAAATTGATTTAGCATTTGACTTCGATACGACTCGCGGCACAGCCAAGCCACGGTTTTGTCTTTGGCAAGAAATAATCAATGCGTGCATAGCTGACGGTGTTATACGCGAAGCCGACTACGAGAGCAACCGCTATGCCGCTAAAGTAACACTTGGCGAGTCATCAGGCGAAGCGCTGCTGTTTTTCTATGCAGATAGCTTAGAAATGGGCACAGAAATTAGTTATACAAATGTCAGCGTCACAGAAGACACGAGCCCTGATGTGTATCTTCATCAAGGTTCACCTTCTCAGGCTACCCTCAGTGTTGTTTCTGAAAAGCTTTCGTCGGATCGCTACCGTGCGACGATTACACTCGACGGCCAAAAAACACTTGTCACCTTGCCCGAATCGTATGACGACAAATGGCAACTTGAAGTGCCTCAGGGTTGGGCAAGCGAGCAGGTCAAAGTCAATGACTACGCCAATGGCTGGTTCGTCAGCGGCGAGGGTGAAGGCACGGTCACGATGACCTATCAACCTTCAATAATTACCAGCTGGGTGCAAAAAGCAAGCCTTGTCATAGCATTAGCGCTACTCGTAAACTTTCTTTTTTCTACAGCGTTGAGAATCGTACAAATAGTTCTTAAACAGAGGAGACGTCATCTTGTCTAGCCTGCTATCTAACAGTATTTCTAACCGAATCGACTTTGTTGGCGCAGGGTTCGCCAAATGCGGTACCACGTGGGTGAGTAAACAACTCGCTGCGCACCCACGCATTGACTTTTCTTCTGTGAAAGAAACAAACCACTTTGCTTCTCAAGCGCTGATGGATCGTTTCCCAGCAGATTTCAAAACGATGCGACAAATAAGGCCCGAGACGATTTCCATGCTCTTTTCCCTGCTAACCAAGATATCTCCGTTAGCGGCGAATTTAGTGTGTATTACACTTATGACAAAGAGACATTGCAAAACATCAAAGCGTACAATAGCGACATAAAAATAATTCTTTGCTTGCGCGACCCAGCCGATGCAGCTATAAGCAATCATAGCTATGTCAAAAACTCGCTTCGAGCTTCCGACTTTGACGATGATATTTTGCGAGAGGTCAGCAAAGGTAGTTATCTTCACACAAAATATTGTTATAGTGCGCCACTTGAACTGATCGATTCCATCTTTAATGCAGCAAACGTGCACATCGTCTTTTTTAACGATATCAAAGGGAGGCCAGCCGAGGTGTTACACAGCCTCTATAACTTTCTTGGAGTTAACGCTTCTTTTGAAGCTTCTGATAGCGGCCAGAAAGTCTATGCAACGGCGCAACTTGGTTCGACAAAGCTAACCAAAGTTGCTAAACCGTTTGTTTCAACGCTGCGTCGTGTTGGAGCGCATAGCCTTGTTGATTCGATGCATAACACGTTGATTCGCAGACTTCCCGCAGCAAAAAATCAGCAGACCTATGACGAGAAAACCAGAAACGAGCTACGGCGACTCTACGCAGAGGACACAGCCCGAACAGCAGCACTTCTAGAAGAGCAAGGGCTACAGCTCCCCTGGGCGTAGCTACTCATGGCCAAATTATACTTTTTTGTTACTATCTGGCCAGGAACAGCCTATACCTGCATTGAAACTTTCTTCACGATCGGACTTTCGCTAGCACGTACCGCTGCGAATGGACGCCCAACCGCTTCTTGCTTCTCAAAATAGTGCGTAGCGCCATAAGATAACGCAAGGGCGACAATAAAGGTTGTATGTTCCCAGAGCTCGATTCGTTCGCCTATTAAAACATCGACAGCGCAGAAACCTGTGAACAGCACAATGCTAAGCTTGTACGATAACGAAGCACATTCAACAAACGAACTGTTTTTGCGGAAGCACTGCCAAAGCGAAGCAAGAAACATTACGCCTAACCCTATTTCAAACACCGCAACGCTATAGAGCAACGGTAGTGAAAACGATTCTGCAATACCTATGCGTTCAAAAAATGTTACCGTCTTTGCGTTTCTGTTTGACCCAAACAAGCCGTTCGTTTCATAGCCATACAGACTAAAAGTTTCGGCTCCTTCACTATCTACAAGGACACCTTTTTCAAGCCCAGGTTCGACCATTGGCTCCATTGTTCCGTTAAAGAATTTATCGAAGCCGTTCAACATCCAAAAGAACGACCAGAAAATAAGCAGAATGACGACAATATTCAGATTTTTATTGAGGAAACGAACTATACCCATGATGAACCTTTCTTGCGGCTAGGTCTCTAATCGCCCGTATCATCTCTTTTTTAAGGCTCACAGATAATTAAGCACCAAAAAGTGAATCATGAGAAAATTATTCAAATATATGTATCGCTGGGCTGGCACCTTCGCTAATGGTCACATAACCTGCACCATCTGGGGTTAAAGCCAATGCCTCACCTTGACGTTCTTTCACCGACTTCGCCTGGCAAGGCTCGCTATCGAATGCTTTCTCTAACGGCTGCGACACGTCACGTTGCCATATCCATACTTGGCCATATGTTCTAATTGCGATAGTTGTCCCGTCTCGACTCACATCGGCACTTGTCACTAGATGCGGCTTAGGTTTCGCAGTAGGGTCATCACCAACTTGGTTTCCTAACGCAACAAAGTCTATTTCTTTCACAGGACGAAGCTCGATAGTTTGATCCCCCTCCCCTGGCGCCGCAGCAGTAAAAAGTTGAGCAGGCCCATCGTTATGCGCTTTCTGCAGAATGTATATATCGCCCGATAGCGGATCAATAAACATCGCTTCTGCATCTCGCGGCCGATCGGGATAAACCAAGTCGATGCGGTCGGGCTGCTGGGTCTGCTTGTCTGCTAACGCTGGTTCTTCAACACGGAAAATGGTTACTTGCATGCGGTCAAAATCGTTATCGCCGATTGCCCCCAAATAGAGAACATCTGATGCGGCATCGTCTTTGCCTGGGACAATTGCGCTATCTTCCCAATTGTCTAGATCTGCGCCAGCGACAGCGACAGACGCTAGACGCTCCCCTGTTGGCGACAAAGCAATCAAACGGTTATCTTCTCGATTGTCGTTATGGGCCCAAAGCGCCTGATGCTTCTTGCTATACATCAGCCCCGAAATTTCGTCAAGTTCGCTTGCTTGCACGCGACCTGCTTCTTGATTTCTGAGATTACAGACTGCTGGAGCCGAATTTTCATCGATCTGTGTTTTTTCATCAATCTGCGTTATGGCGCTTGCCTGTGTTTCTTGCGGATCTTCTTGTGACTGAGCATTGGCTGACGTTTGCGGTGACCTATCGTTGAGAAGGACAAAACCTGCAAAAACCGCAAGAGCAAGACAACAAGTTCCAAGCACAACAGTCTTTTTATTGAAGATAGAAACCATGTGTTTCCATACTAAACGTTAGGAAGCTCATGCAGGCGGACGACATCTTACCTATCGGGCTGCATGCTAATGTTTTATGCCCAATGCAGACTGAGAAACACAGCTTTCGCAAATAGTTAGCTTTCCGCTACACCCAATCGAACGATATAGGCACAATTGCCCAATGTGGGTAGGGTTTGTCTGTGCGTTTAATAGTAATGCTTCAAGGTGGGTGAGTTTGCTGCCGATCTTTGATTAGTCGGGAGAATCAAAAATGGAAGAAGCAATTACAAACCTAAACAAATCGCTAGCAGGTCGCATACTTATTGCGCCGCCAGGTTTGCAAGATTCACAATTTAGTGCTTCTTTAACGTTGATTTTAGAACACAGCAGTGAGGGCGCTCTTGGCGTCATCATCAACCGACCGTCACTCACCGAGGTCGGCGAATACTTTCCCGAATGGGAAGAAATGGCTTCACCTGGCTTTGTTTTCGCTGGTGGCCCTGTTGACCATGACGCACTGATCGCAATAGGCCGATCTGACAATCACAAAGGCCAGCTGGTCTTAGGCGCCCACTCGATTGACCTCGACGAACAGCCACTGCTGGTAGCGGCAACAGGCATCGAAGAGGTTCGGGTATTCTCAGGCTATGCGGGCTGGGGAGTCAATCAGTTAGAAAGAGAAATCGAAAATAATGCGTGGTGGCTCGCTGATGCCACCATTGATGATCTTTTCACCCATGACCCGGCTAATCTATGGTCAACCGTGTTGAAACGCCAAGGCGGCGATATGCAGTGGTTCGCACACTACCCAGAAAATGCTTCACTAAACTAAGTTTGTGTTGCTCGGTTTAGGTTCGCGCAAATCGATTGGCAGTTTGTCCATAAACGACCATGAGACTCGATGCAACGGCGTGGGGCCAACCTTGGCTAACGTTTGGCGATGTTTCGGGCTTGGGTAGCCTTTGTTGCTTGCGAAATCAAACGCAGGATATGTTTCGCCGTGCGAGCGCATAAGCCGGTCCCTTGTCACTTTTGCAAGTATCGATGCAGCAGCAATCGATAAACATTTCGTGTCGCCTTTCACAATGGTGCGCACACACTGATGATCGACAAAATTCCAGCGTCCATCAAGCAAGTATGCGTCAGGAGTAACACCTAAACCATCAATTGCTCGTTGTGCGGCTAGCTTCTGCGCAGCTGACATGCCAAGCGCATCACACTCTTCATTAGAAGCATGACCAACCGCCCAATGCTCGCACCATTGCGCCACACGGCCATACAATGCTTCACGATTTTTTTCGGTAATCTGCTTAGAGTCACGCACGTTATAGATCCGTCGATCTTTCGGAATCACTGCCGCACCAACCGTTAACGGTCCAGCCCAAGAACCTCGCCCTACCTCGTCAACACCAACAACGATATCGTGACCTTCATTCCAAAAAATCTTCTCTTCATCACGTGTCGGAGCAGTAGGCATGAAGTCAAAATAGCAAGGTTGGTGTTCTTTGCCACATTTACCCCTACACTTAGGCCTGATACAAGCTTGCTCTTGTGTGGAGCATTAGCAATAATGCGCCAGCAACCAAGCGGCGACAGTAACTCCTTAGTGTAAAAGTCAAGGAAAATTCTGTCTGAATACCTTGCAACGCTGTTTGAGAAAACAGCCTCACCGCTTAAATGCGCTATGGAGAAAAACATGACAACCACATTTGCCGATCTAGGCCTGCACGAAAATATAGTGCAAGCTGTCACCGACCTTGGATTTGAAAAACCATCAGATATTCAAGCAGGCGTTATCCCGCTTTTACTTGAAGGCCACGACGTTATCGGCCAAGCCCAAACAGGTACAGGCAAAACCGCTGCGTTCGCCTTGCCTATCTTGCACAATCTTGCGCCTTCATCTGGCAATGTCCAAGCGTTAGTTATCGCCCCAACTCGCGAACTTGCGTTACAGGTCACCAAAGCATTCCAAGATTTTTCTAAGCACAGCGAGGTGCGGGTGCTATCTGTCTATGGTGGCCAGTCATATTTTGTGCAGAAGAAAGAGCTTCGCCGTGGTGTCGATGTTGTTGTTGGCACGCCAGGCCGTCTTCTTGATTTAATTAAACGCAAAGATCTTGATCTGAGCCAGACAAACAAAATAGCTCTTGATGAAGCTGACGAAATGCTCAGCATGGGTTTCATCGAAGATATAGAGTCGATTCTTTCAAACCTTCCTGACGAGCGCCAAACCTTGCTTTTCTCGGCGACGATGCCTAACCCAATCCGCAAACTTGCAAATAAATACATGAGCGGTGCGAAAGAAGTAACAATCGAACGCAAGGCGTTGACTGTTGACCGCATTGACCAGCGCCACTATTTAGTGAACAACAAAGACCGCAGAGCTGCCGTGATGCGACTTCTAGAGACCGAAGAAGCTACTCGCACAATTATCTTCGCACAGACAAGAGCAAGAACAGGCGAACTAGCAACAGCACTAACATCTGCTGGTTACCCAGCCGAAGCGCTTAACGGCGACCTTTCGCAAGACGCACGTGAACGAGTTTTGCGTCGGTTCCGCAAAGACGAAATCAAAGTACTTGTTGCAACCGATGTGGCAGCACGAGGCCTCGACGTTGACGGTGTTTCGCACGTGATCAACTATGATTTGCCCCGTGAAGCCGAAAGCTACGTGCATCGTATTGGTCGCACAGGGCGAGCAGGTAAAGAAGGTGTTGCTATCTCGTTGATGGCACCAAACGAACGTGGTCGGTTGTCGAAGATTGAGCGCTACGCAAAAATTAAAGTGCCTAAAGCAGAGTTGCCAACCGAAGATGAAATAAAATCCAAGCGAGATGAGAGAATGCGCGAAAAGCTTCTTGTTCATCTTCAACGAGCTCGATTTAGCAGCGAAAAAGCACTTATTGCTACGCTCACAGAAGAAGGCCACGACCCTCTAGATATTGCTGCGGCAGCGTTAAAGCTTGCACGAGCGCAGCAACAAAAATCTATTCCAGCTATCGGCAAAGTAAACATGTCAGCTGGCTCTGGTTCTGGTGGATCTGGCCGGAACCGACGACGTAGCCGTAACAGCGGCGGTGGCGGCTATAGAGGCGCAAGAAGCGGCGGCAATTCTCGCAATGGCGGCGGCAGAAGACGCAGGTCAGGTGGAGGAAGCGGCGGCGGCAGCGGCAAATCGTTCTCTTCTTCTAGAAAACGCAAACCAGCAGGCAAACGTTAACTAGTGGTGCGCCGTCATTCCTACGAAAGTGGGAATCTCTACTTGGCAAGATCCCCGATTTCTCGGCGATTACCACCTTGGAATCGAGATAGAGCAAAAACTGCAGCGCTACTTGTGTGCGAAATACTCTTTTCTTTCACCTGCTGCAAGATCAACAAACTGCTTGTAGCCTGATGGTATGGCAGAAGCATCATGGCAAAAAGATCCCGTTGGCAAATTTGAATTTCGTTGGTGGGATGGCACGCAGTGGACAGATAAAGTCGCAAATGGGCAAAATGTTAGTAGCGACCCTTTGCCAGCCGATCCTGCTCGTTCTAATGACAACCCAGCACATGTGCCAACAACGTCAGCATCTGCCGAGAAAATCCAAAAAATGGCTGCCAAAGGCACACAGAACACGCATGGCACTGGTGGCGGCACGTTATACACCGAACCTGTTCTAGTCGTAAGCCAAAAAGCTAAACTAGTCGAAATAAAAAATGAATACGCTATTTATAACCAGGAAGGGCAGCAAATCGGCGCTGTCCGCCAGGTTGGCCAGTCGACGTTTAGGAAAGTACTTCGTTTCGTTAGCAAAATCGACAGTTTCTTATCTCACAAACTTGAGATTGTTGACACGCAAGGAAACATCGTTCTCAAAGTTGAACGACCAGCTGCTTTCGTTAAATCAAAATTTCAGGTAAGCGGGCCACAAGGGCCAATTGGTGAAATCGCTCAAAAAAATATGTTCGGCAAAATCAAATTTGGGTTCATCGTTCAAGGGCAAGAAATCGGCTCGTTGAATGCGGAGAACTGGCGTGCATGGAATTTCAACATTCAAAACGGATCAGGCCAAGAAGTGGCGAAAATCGCCAAGAAATTTTCTGGACTGATGAAAGCTGCGTTTACCACTGCAGACAGCTATGTCGTCGAGATTAACGGGCAGCTCGACCCTACGCTTCATGCAATGGTCCTCGCTTCTGCTTTGACCGTTGACACTGCTCTCAAACAACACAAAAGCTAACCCTTTAGACATCGTTCATTGTTACTTTTATAACAATAAGATCTTAACCTAGGTAGTTCTGCTCGGGCCACTGTACTCTTGTAAAAGATGTTTGTTTATCCGTTTTTACCAAACTCGGTAAACAAGCTAAAGCTTGCGGCCATGCGCAAAGCCAAGAGCAGAGCGGAAATACCGAGGGTGGACGGCAATGGAAACAGTCACACAATTTCCTATAGAGCTTGACGGCTTCAAACCTATCCGCAAACTAGGATCTGGAGGGTTCGGCCAAGTCTGGCTAGCGCACCAGCCAGCACTAGATCGCATGGTTGCACTTAAAGTTGGCCATAAACCTCTTGATTCACAAGACGAAAAGCTTCGATTTGAGCGTGAATGTAAAGCTCTCGGCCGTTTAAGCAGCTCTGACCATATTATTGATATTTACTTCACTGGCATTGCAGATAATGGTGTGCCGTATCTTGTGCTTGAATATATCGACGGCGGGTCACTTGCCGAGCAAAAGAATCTTTCAGAAGAGCGTTTGCGTCAAATAACGATACAGCTTTGCGAGGCTATAAAAAATGTGCATCATTCAGACGTTCTCCATAGAGACCTGAAACCTGCAAACGTTTTTCTTCGCAAAAACGGAACGGTCGTTGTCGGCGATTTCGGCGTTGCACGTCTCGGCGATGTCGAAGAAACCTCAACAAACCAAATCGTAGCAAGCCTAGCGTATGCAGCACCAGAAATATTACACGGACATCCACCAACACAGCGAAGCGATGTTTACGGCATTGCAATAACAATTTTGACTGCCGCTCTTGGCTATTCACCTTTCAAATCAGGAAATTCAAACGCAACGATGTACGCAGTTCTCCATCACGAACCGGCAATGCCTGCTGCGCTCAGCAAAGAATTTCAAACGCTTCTTCAACAAGCACTTTCGAAAGATGCAGCTCAGCGACCTGCAAGCGCTAACGATCTGCAACAACGAACCGCTGCACTGCCAAACACTGAGGAAGCCAGCAATATTTTCCTTGCAGTCGAGGGACTTAGCGAGCCTGAACCTAGCACTGTTGTTGCCCCAACCCAATCGCAATTCTCCAAAATGTTTCTTGCTGGAAGCGCCGCATTTATTGTTCTTGCTGTTGTTGCTATAGGTTTCTTCTACTTTTTACGCAACGATGCTGCTGCTTCGGCGAAAGAACAACTCAAGACACAAACCGTCTCTGTCGTGACAGAAAACAATCAACCAGATGTCGATCCACCTGCCCGCGAAACCTCGTTGGTGACGCTACAGCAAGATCAGCAACCAACGACGACATCTTCGTTAACAGAACCTTCACAAGACGAACCTTCTTCTAGCGAACAGTCGACAAGCACAGCACCGACGACACAAGCACAACCGCCATCGACCACTTCAGCAATCACCACAACAACAGCGGCAGTACTTCCGTCGCCGCTGCTTAGCTCGGAGCAACAAAAAACAGTAGCTCAACTTGCTGGGCTGAACACTGTTAAACCCGGCAAACAAATCATTTTTGAGAACGGCGCATCGCAGAAAGCTGTCGATGGTAGTGTCACACCGATTCAGCGCGATCTCTATACCTTCGAAGCGCGGAAAGATCAGGTTATGGAATTGACACTCATCAGTGACAATAGCGGCTCATATTTCACCGTCATCAATCCTGATGGGAAGGTTCTTTCCTCTTTCGACGGCACTATAGCCGATGAGACTTCATACTTTCTTGGCGATTTACCTTCGACAGGCAACTATGCGATTTTGATAACTCCAATCTTAGACGAGTCATCGTTTCAAGCTATACTACAGCTTTCCTAGCAGGCTGACTGCTGACCAAACCGTAGGATAGTCAGCTACACTTGTGCCGTGGCGTTAAAGTCTTTTGCAATGAAACAACTTGGCCAAGTGGCTAACTTCGGACCTTTGGGAACAAAGACAGTTGAGTGGCTTATTCATTTCTATGCACGGATAACAAGCGGCAGCCACACAAGAGGTAGCCTTGTTATTTTAACTAATCCTACAGGTGAGATTTTGTTAACTGAGTCTACCTATAAGTCAATAAAAGGTTTTGTCGGTGGGTTGCCAAACAACCGCAAAGAACAACCGATTGACACGATACAGCGAGAAATGCGGGAAGAAATAGGGTTAACTATTTCTAGGCCGTTCACACCTTTAGGCGTCTATATCCAGAAAAATATTCGCCATATAGATGCGGTGTACCACCTTGCGCTTACTGCCCAAGAGGTCGACGACATAGCTATTGACGACGACGAGCTCTCTGATATCTCGTGGTTTCCGCTTAGCGAAGCGCAAAAGATCCTCGATGACGATCGACGCGCTATTCTTGACCTGTATCTGGAAAGGCAAGCATCAAAGCAAACCTAAAGCTTCGAAGCTTTCTTTTGTTGGCGGAGAAATTTGCAAGGAACTAAGACCAGCCGTATCGAACCATTGCGCATCGATAAAATCATCTTCGCAGACAACACGCAAGTCACTGGCATTCTTTTCAGATCTAAGTATGAAATTATGGAACGTCATCTCAACGGCCACTCGCTCACCTGCACTGCGCAATACTTTCTCGCTGAATCCGTTTAGCACAAAGTCTAAGGGTTGGACGGTAAAGTCGTTTGCGTCAAGTGCGACCTCTTCAAGAAGTTCTCGTCGCAAGGCCTCTTCTTGCGTCTCTCCCTCATCGATTCCTCCTCCTGGAACTATCCAGAAGCCAGGGTAGACACCGCCTTTTCTACTTTTACCGAGCAAGATTTTATCGTCAGCCGAAAAGACAAACCCGCCAACAATATCTCGCCTAGTTATGCGCATAGGTAACTCGCTTTCAAGGAGTGTTTAGCAAATTATACATTCCCTCAGTATTGCCACTGTGCTAGGTAGGTTAGCACGCAGCTTTTGGAGTACAAGACAACGCTAGTCTAAAGGTTTAAAGTACTTTTCGCTTACGCCTTCGGGAAGCGGGTTTACCCCACTATCTTTCACGTTCTGCCCTAGGTCTTCGTGTACAGGCGCCAGCACAACATCGCTACCTGTCTGGCCAAATGTACAGGACATGCCAGAACTAATACACTTTTCACCGACAAATTCAGCAACATCTTTATTCCACCCACCCCACCAGTCGCTGTGGAGAGAACTGCCAGGTTTATCGCCTGCATGGTCTGAAGATAAATACCAACCATCGGTGTTTTGTGCGTCTTCAAAATAAAGGAGCACACTCACTTGCGGAATATGGACACGATGACTCGCAGGACATGTATAGTTCTCCATCCATGCCAGATGACTAGTGAAATCAGATGATGCAAGATTTTCTCCATCCCAACAATTTGGGAACTGGATCGTAGCGTTTAACGTCCCACCTGCGCAATCGTGTATCTGATCTTGCTTTGGCGAATTCTGGGCCTCACCACTAACGCCGCACGCCCAGTAAAGCCGATCACTTGGCTCGAATGAGCCACCACCTTGAGGGTTGCCTGCAATCATCTGCAAACCCTGAGGAATAACATCAACAATATCAGGATTATGACTTTTGTAGTACACAATAATTGACGCTGGATTTATATAGTTGCCTTTACCATCTAGCATCGTTGGCACCACATATGCTGTACGATTCAGCTCAAAACCGTTGCAAGTACCTCCACCTTTGTTAGTCAAACTAGTAGGGTCAGACGGATCATACTTTGTGAATGCGTCGACATTGTTATTACCAAAATAGGAATGCAGGTGCGACGCTCCAGGCTTTCCAGGAAGCACTAGAGGGTCATCCTCATTCATGTGAGAAATCTCACACGCCACACGAAATTGACCTTCACTTTTTCCATTCGACATAGGGTGGCCTTTACCGCCAAACCCTAGACCTTCGAAAAAAGGCGTCTTAATAAAAAAGTCGTCAAGAGGAATGGTCTTGCCTGGACTCTCCAAACTGAGTTCAGACTCAGGTGTGTCAAAATCCTGCATATATCGTTCATTTTCATTACGAATAAGATATGCAGCATCGCCTGTGGCCACAGGCGCAACTGTTGTTTGTGTCGCTGTTGTTTGCGGTTCTGCTTGCGTTAGCGATGGTTGCGTTACTACGTCTGTTACCGCTTCTAGCGGGATCGTTGTCACAGCGGCAGTTCTAGTTGAAGAGCTTCTCTGCGTGATGGATGCGACAATTGCCACCATCGCAGCGACAAGACATATTGCAGCACCAGCTAGCAGTATTTTTTTCTGCTGTTTCCCCATATAAACCCACCGAATCGATCCTGAAACTCCAATGGTATAGGAAAGCTACAAGACTTCGAACCTAAGGTAGCTGGCATTCTATTTTGATGGTGTTTCTCTTCGTTTGGCAGCCAGATTGATTTGACGGCGACGTTCTTGCAAGCTTTGTTTTTTGTCTTCACTTAAGGTGAAATGACAATGATGGCAGCTCACATGCGCTTCATAGAGCGGCGATTTTTGATCTTCTGGAGATAACGGCATGCCGCACCCTCGGCAACATATGTGATTGCCTGGCGCAAGATCATGGGTGACAGTCACACGATCATCGAAGATATAGCATTCACCTTGCCACGTGCTCTCTGCTGGTTCTACATTTTCTAGATAATTGATGATGCCACCTTCAAGATGGTACACATCTTCGAAACCCTTCTCAAGAAGATACGACGTGGCTTTTTCGCAACGTATCCCGCCAGTGCAAAACATCGCCACTTTTTTCGGCTTCTTCTCAGCAAGGTTTTCTTCAACATAGGCAGGAAAATCACGGAAATTTGCGGTCTGCGGATTAACAGCGCCTTCAAAGGTGCCAAGTGAATATTCATAGTCGTTTCGGGTGTCAACAAGCAGCACATCGGGGTCGGCGATCAAGGCGTTCCAATCGGCCGGTTTAATATAGGTGCCGACTTTCTCGGTTGGGTCAACCCCTTCAATCCCCATGGTCACAATCTCATCTTTAAGGCGCACTTTCATACGCTGAAACGGCATTTCAGACGCAGACGACCACTTCACGAATAAATCAGCAAAACGAACATCGTTGCACAGCGAGTCAACAACATTTTGCACCGCTGCCTTTTCGCCTGCAATCGTTGCGTTCAAGCCTTCACTTGCCAACAAAATAGTGCCCTTAACGCTATTGTCCACGCAACATTTTTTTAAAGGCTCTGCCATCGCCTCAAAATCTGGCAAGTCAACAAAAAGATAGAATGTCGCCACAGCATAGGTCATAGTTTCAGGGTACAGAAAACCTGCCTTCACCAAACGCCACCATCGCTTTCGATGGCATCATTATGCTTTCGCTGCTGCCAATCAATTGACAGCTACGCAGCATTCCCCCTGATAGCATAGGCGTATGACTGCGCTGCAACCGCTCCCAACAGCTATTTCTTCTTTCAGTAAGTTACGCAAAAATGGGTTCGTCTACATCGACAAGACAGATCAAATATATGATCTAGTTAAACACCCTGGCGCATACTTTTTAGCAAGACCCCGCAGGTTTGGCAAAAGTCTACTCCTTTCAACTTTTGAGGAAATCTTTAAAGGAAACGAAGAACTATTTTCTGGTTTAGCAATCGAGACACGAGGCTATCAATGGCAGAGTTTCCCAGTTATTCGTATAGATTTTAACCTTATCCCCGTGCGAAGCGCCGACGAACTTGACGCAGCGCTCAAAAAAACTGTTAACAAAATAGCTGAGGCACACGGACTGCACCTCGACGATGGACCTTCGCATGCTTTATTCAGAGACCTGATTCTTACCTTAGGTGACGGAACAAGCAACGTTGTCGTTCTCATAGACGAATACGACAAACCGATAATTGACAACCTCACACAAATCAGTGAAGCAAAAAAAATCAGAGACACGTTGAAGACATTTTATACGATGCTTAAAGCCACCGATGAACATATACGGTTTGCCTTTCTGACTGGTGTCAGCCGATTTACCAAAGCAGGGATCTTTTCTGATATCAATCATCTCAACGACCTGACGCTAGAGAAGTCAGCTGCAACCCTTTGCGGCATAACCGACCAGGAACTCGCAGGTCAGCTTCACCAATACTTCATTTCTTTCGGTGAACAAAATTCTTTATCGACGCAACAAGCAACACAGCAATTTAAGCGATGGTATAACGGATTTAGTTTTTCATCCCAAGGAACAAGCGTCTATAACCCTTTCTCAGCGATGCATGCTCTTGCGAACAAACGATTCGGTAATTACTGGTTCATGACAGGCACCCCCACATTCTTGTTACGACTTCTTAAAGAAAGCAACTATGCAATTAATTCATTAGATAACTTGCAGGTTAATGAGATAGCGTTCGCTAGCTACGATCTAGAAAATCTTCCAGTCGTCCCGTTGCTCTTCCAAACAGGCTACCTGACAATAAAAGACTACGACAGCGCCAGCCAAATCTATACGCTTGATTACCCCAACTATGAGGTCGAACATGCTTTTCTCGCTCATCTGCTTGACCACTTTGCGAACAACGACCAAGGGCTCAGTTTAACCCATCTTGAAAAACTCAAATCCTCTTTACGGCTCAACGACCTTCCAACATTCTTTGAGAACTTACAAATTCTGCTTGCCAACATTGAATACGATCTTCAGCTTAACTACGAGAAATACTATCAGTCAGTTTTTTACTTACTATTCAAACTTATTGGCCTCCACATCGAAGGCGAAGTACGCACGAACAACGGCCGCATTGATGCTGTCGTAAAAGTTGAAGACAGGATTTACATTTTCGAATTCAAGATTAATGCACCTGCCCAAACAGCTCTTGAGCAGATCAAAGATAAAAAGTACGCTCAGAAATATATGGGCGACAGGAAACAAATTATCTGTGTCGGTGTTTCTTTCAGCACACTAGAGCGCCAAGTAGCTGAATGGAAATCGTTACCCCTCGACTTGCAAGACGATACTGCTTAGTAAATATCGGATTATCCATGGCTATGATTTCTCTCAAACTTGCAAACGATGACTAGGCGCTAGTAAACTTGTTAGCAACAAATGATATGCCTATCGTAGAGCCACCTAGCTTCGCAGCTTTTGGACTCATTCCATTTCAGATTAATGCTCACTTCATGGAAGATGACTTTTTCGAAGGGCATATGGGTGAGACTCGACGAGAGAGACTCCAAGAGTTTCTTGAAGAAAACACTGGCCCAGTTCTAGCAATTCGAGAAGGAGCATGGCTTACTGGCAGTGTCGCCACCGGCGAACTGGTTCTTGGTGGAGAAAACGGCGCCTTGCTTTTCGAAACCGTCGATGGAACCCTCAGCGAGTCTGAGTTGCCGACTGGCTCAGATCTTTCAAAGCTACTTATCGCTAGAATAGACTGATAGTCGCAAGCAAGAAACTTCAATAAATCACGCCATAATTTTTACCTATACGACTTCTTAGAGTATTTCATTTACAAAAAATGATCCTATTTTTTGGCTATTATTCTTTTCATGAAATGTATCTACCCCTGCATAGTCTGGATTCAATTCTTCTGAAGCTGAATTGAAGTAGATTCTCTGCAAACCAAGCTCTTTTGCTTTATCACGACAAGCCTCAAACAGTTTCGAACCAATTCCTTGCCGACGATACTTTTCATGCACAATAATCGAGTGTATCCATAAACTTTGGCCAGAGAAAATAAAGGGAATAGAGCGAAACAAGATAGCGCCAACAACAGTCTGTCCGTGTTTTGCAAAGAGGCAGAAAAAATTTTGATCTTCCAAGGCTTCAGAAAGCTCCTGGAAATATTCTGCTCTAGTCAAACCGTCGTTGAAGTAGCCTGCATATAGACTTTTGATGACATCAAATCCTTCGGATATTTCATTACCTTGGGGCTCATACAGACGAACAATAATCATATTTCCCTTTCAACCAGTTGCGATCACAAATGCTTGAGCCATTGTTTTTGTGTGGCTTAGCGAAAGTTGCCATTGCGTAATGTTGCGTGCTTCGGCTGCTTTTTGTGCCGAGCCAGACAGCTGCAAAAATGGCTGGCCCGTTGTTTCATTTCGGTGCACTTCGATGTCGGCTAATGCCGCACCGCCAAGGCCAAGGCCCATCGCTTTCAACACCGCTTCTTTCGCAGCAAATCTCACCGCGAAACGCTCCGCTGGAGATGTCGCAGCCAGCGCATACGTTTGCTCCGCTTCGCTGAAAACTCTGTGCACAAACCGTGGCGTGCGAGCAATCGCCACCGCTATGCGATCTATCTCTACCAGATCAGTGCCAATGCCAATAATTGCTTGCCCCGAAGCGGCTACTCCCAATGAGCTGCCACTTCAGAAATCGGCGCAGTCAACAAGTCAACCGTTGACACATTCGCAAGCAGATCTTCTCTAAACGTTGGCGACTTCTCGGTCACAACATCAAGCAGCTGACGATACCGATTACGATACCCTTGCAGCACACTGCGAGCAGCCGACGCCGACAGGTTTTCTTCCAAAGAAAGATGACACAACGTCAAACCAGTTGTTTCTTTATCTTTCACCTCTGGAATAATCAGCACAACTCGGCCGTCAGTGCCAACCGTCACGATTGGCATTCTCTCAACCGCAACTCTATGTTTCGTACCACGAAGCGTTGGGTCTTTCTCGACACGAGAAGATAACCCAGCAGCGACACCGCTCTTATCAACAACGAACAGCTGCGCTGACTCTTTCACATCGCCTTCAAGACGATATCTTGTGTAGCCGTTAACAGAGATAACCGCAGGCGCAACCGCAGCCAACGTGCGCAGCGATCGATAGCTGAGACGATCACGAGGGCAACCCGTCTCTAACACAGCACGTGTTAGATCAGACTGCAACAAACTTTCGTCAGCACGGCTAATACCAACAGTCACCGTTTTCGCTTGATGCTTAATAGCGTCGATAGGTCTTGTCAACTCCTCAATCGCCGCTGTTAACGCCATCGCTAAATCTTCGACCACCACACCAGGTGTGCCGACTTTGCCGAACTCGACCTGATAGGATTCAAGCTGAATCACCCGTGTGGCATAACGCAACAACGCAGCGGCCTTATATGCCGTGGCTGCTTCAAGATGGCCGTTATAAGACCCCGCACGCAACAGATCAAAGAACTGCGCGGCAAACGGTTTCACCTCGGCAGCGAAATCTTTAAACCAGGCACTTCCTTCGGACCCAACATAATTTTCGATCGACCCTCTCGCTTCCCGCAACGGCCTAGCTGACGCGTCAATAGCAAGCGCAGCTTCATAGCCAAACAAATGACCAACCATTGTCGATAAGATAAACGCCAGCGACTCATGCGCCTGCGGAACAGCTATCACATCTAGCGCCGCAGAGAACCTATTTTCACCTTCGGTTGCGATCACAATCGGCGCTGATTTATGCGCTTTAAATATGGCAACTTCTTTCGCAATATCGTCGGCATTTGAGCCAGTTAGCCCAGCCGCACAAACTAAGATAAGCGGCTCGGATGACAGGTCGATATGTTTTTTGTCTTCGGTAACGTCACACGCTATTGCCTTATAGCAAAGCTCTGAAAGTTTAATGCGAAGTTCTTTCGCAGCAATCGTATTTTTTCCGCTACCAACCATCGCCCAATAGCGGCGACTCAACGTATGCTTCTCGGCAGCTGCAGCTATCGCAGGTCGAGTCTGCAATGTTTGACGAAGCGCCTCAGGCAAATCTCGCAACCCTTGCAACAGCTCTTGACGACCGTCATAGGTTCCAGCTACTTTCATAGCGATTGCATCAGCCAGCAAAAACCCTGCGGCTATCTGCGAATAAAACGCTTTGGTTGATGCAACACTCATTTCGACGTCACGGCCATCAGAGGTATAGAGCACGCCATCTGATTTATCGACAAGGTCTGACCCTCGACGGTTCACGATCGCAACCACCACAGCACCACGAGCGCGTAGAATGTCAACGGTTCGGTTTGTATCAGTTGTCGTGCCCGACTGGCTGACTGCAACAACGAACGTGTCAGACATGTCGTCACGCGTTCCGAACCCTGAAAGCTCGGTAGCAGTAATCGCACGCACTGCGATATCTGCTGCTTTAGAATCAACAAGCACTTCAGCAATGCTCGCTGCAATTGCTTGCCCAGCAACCGCAGCTGTTCCCTGACCGATAACGTCGATGCGTTTAATCCGACCGCTTTCGAGCGCTTCAACTACATCGTCTGAAAATGTTTCCGCTGGCAATGAAACGGTTAAACCTTCTTGACTTTCGACAAGGCGGCCACGCAACGTTTTTTCAAACGACTGCGGCGCTTCAGAAATTTCTTTCAGCAAGAAGTGTGGCGCGTCTCCTCGGTCAATGTCGCGAGTTGTGACCTCAGGGGTTTTCCACTCTTCTTCTGCCACCTCAAGGATCTGACCGTCATAGCTCAAACGGATCAAGCCGCTATGATCACCAGCGAAATCGCCAGTCAAACCAATGATTTGGCCTTGGCTGCCCGTAGGGTTCGCCGCATCAGAGGGGGTTTCGCCGTCCATGCGCAGGTACCGCGTCGAATCTTCAACCACACCATAAGGTTCTGAGGCAACTACAAAAGCATCTTCAGCAAGACCGATGTAGACCCCTTGACCACTGCCTCGTAACGCCAGCATGATATCTCGTGGTGACGAAGCAGCGCTCACCCCGATAGCAACCGAGCCTTCAAACTGGGAAACAGCGCTACGCATAGCATCTAACGGGTCAAGACCTTGGCCAAGCCCTCGACTCAGCATTGTCGGAATGACTTTAGCGTCTGTTGTAATTTCATTCGGAATACAGAGCGAATGTGATGAAATTAAATCGGTAAAGTTATCGACATCGCCGTTTAGCACCGCTGTCACATAGGGGCCTTGCTTTGCGTCGGTTACTTCTTCGCTGTTGACAGGATGTGCATTTGGTTCACTGATAATACCAATCGAAGCCCAGCGAGTATGTGCTAACACAGTGGCTTGTGCAGATTCGATGTTGAGAACTTCCTGCAACAACGCATCTGATGCAATAGCACTACGCATAGCAGCGGTATTATCTCCAAGCTCACCGATTTCTGACGCTGCTTTATAAACAAACCCTAGATTGCCATCTGAGATACGGACAGAACCGCTACCAAAAAGCGCATCTTTAGCGCGAGAAGCGACGACATCTTCATATTGCGTTGCGTCAACACCAGTAACAAGAATATGTATTCCAGCGCTATCTCGACCACGAACTTCAAGCCGATCAACATTGCTCAGTGTTTGCTGCAAACTGAAAAGCCACGGAATAGCAGATTCGTTACCTTGCAAGGCAACGCCTGCCAGTTCAGTTACTTCTTTCGCGGCACGAAGGCGGTCGCGTTCAATCGCCCATAGGCCATCTTTCACCTCAATTAGTGAAGCATTCATTGCTTCAAGATTGACTACCGCTGAACCTTCTTGTGCTAGCACGTCTTCAATCTTCTTCACAGAGCTCTTAGCTGCTTCGACAGTTGCAACTATCCGCCCATGCAGCGTCTGATGGGATAACAAAGCTCTCAACCCTGCTTCGCCCCTCAGCAACAAATCGACGCGACGCAAAATAGCGCTTGCTTGTTCAAGATTCTCAAGAGAAGCAGACTTTGCAAGCAATGCTGCGACCTCTTCAAGAGGTGCAACAATATCATCTACGCTTGGAGCATTACGGGCACTACGACGTCTAACGACTGCAACAATTCCACACATATATCTATCCTACCAGCCTGAAGATCTGTAGAGATGTCGTTTGCTATAGGCGATGACTTTTTATTTTACATCGCCTCTGCATCTCCGCTCCGCTTAGGGCGTTAGCACGCAGCTTTGATCAGTTTCAGATCATGGAATGGGCATATGCCACTAATTCGTCGCAGGTCTTACGAGCTATTTGGCTATCAATATGCTCAACCATGATTCGCAGCAACGGCTCGGTTCCCGAGGGGCGAACGAGCACACGACCGTCATCGCCGAAACTGGTTTCGATTTCTCGGATTTTTTCTGTCAAACCAGCTTGCACTGGTTCCATGATTTTAGGATCGCGACTTGGAAGACGCACATTTTCAAGAATCTGCGGCACTGTTTGCATAACGTTTTCTGCTACCTTGCTAAGCACAACGTCTGCTTGTTTTACTGCGCTAACTAGCTGCACGCCTGTTAGCAGGCCATCGCCTGTCGAAGAAATATCATGGCAGATCACGTGACCAGATTGTTCGCCACCTAGTGAATAACCACCAGAACTTAAAGCCTCAAGAACATACCGATCGCCAACTTTGGTGACTTCAGTTGTGATCCCTTCCTTATTCATCGCATTATGAAAACCCAGGTTAGTCATCACAGTCACAACCACCGTGTTTTTAGCTAACAGACCTCGCGATTTAAAATCTTTTGCCAAGATTGCCATCACTCGATCGCCGTCAACAACGTTGCCTTTATCGTCTACAGCGATAAGACGGTCTGCGTCGCCATCAAATGCTAAGCCAAGTTCAGCTTTTTGTTCAAGAACAGCTTTTTGCAAGGCTTTTGTGTCGGTTGAGCCGAACCCTTTGTTAATATTTGTGCCATCTGGAGTATCACCGATAACGGTGAGTTTCGCTCCAAGCTTTCGCAGCACCCTTGGGGCGGCTTCGAATGCAGCACCGTTAGCGCAATCGATCACAATAGAGGTGCCTGCGATGTCACCAGCAGCGTCTATGATTGACTGTTCCCAACCATAATCAACAGGTTCTTGAACCACTGAGACAAAAGATTCTGCAGGCAAATTTGCTGCTTCAAGATATGCCGAATATTTTTTTTCGATTTCTTGTTCAATCTCGTCGCTTAATTTTGATCCAGACGAAAATACTTTAATCCCATTGTCTTGATAAGGATTATGCGAAGCAGAGATCATGAACGCTGACACTTGCTGTTGTGCAGAAAGCCACGCAACAGCAGGTGTTGGCACAATCCCCAGTGAAGAACTTGTTGCGCCGACAGAATCCAATCCCGTTGCCAAGGCCGCTTCAATCATATCGCATGACACTCGTGTGTCTTTACCGATTATAAATTTACCTACACCAAGAACCTCAGCAGAAGCGCGAGCTAAAGCCACGCACACTTCGACAGTGATTTCTTCGTTAGCAACACCTCGTACCCCGTCTGTACCAAAGCGAGGATACACGATTTAACGCTTGCTGTATTGAGGAGCTTTACGAGCCTTCTTCAGACCGTACTTCTTAGACTCTTTCTTACGAGGATCTCTTCGCAAGAGGCCAGCGCTTTTTAGAGCAGGACGAGTTTCTTCATCAACTTCCAACATCGCACGCGCAATAGCGTGACGAGCAGCACCAGCTTGACCAGCTTGACCGCCACCTGTAAGGTTCAACGCAATATCGTACGACTCTTCCTGACCAGCAACCTTCAATGGTTCGGTCACAAGGTTACGGTGGACAGCAGAAGGGAAATAGTCTTCGAATGAACGACCGTTTGCTGTGATAGTCCCTTCACCAGCCTGCATAGAAACTCTAGCTGTTGAACGTTTACGACGACCAATTGTTTGGATTAAAGTCACGATTACTTACTTTCTCGACGAGCGCCGGGGATATCATACGGTTGAGGGTTCTGCGCCGAATGTGGATGTGTCGCACCAGCATACAATTTTAGCTTTGTTATCTGCTGACGACCTAAACGGTTTTTAGGCAACATACCTTCAATTGTTTTACGAACAGTTTCTTCAGGTTTGCGATTAAGTTTATGCGCATAGGTTTCAGAGCTGATACCACCTGGGTAACCAGTATGGGTGTGGATTAGCTTTTTCTCAGCTTTGCCTGCGGTCAACACGACCTGATCGACGTTGATGATGATCACGTGATCACCTGTGTCTATGTGTTGAGCATAGGTAGGTTTATGCTTACCACGCAACAGACGAGCAACTTCGGTAGCCATTCGACCTAAAGTAAGGCCTTGCGCATCAACGACATGCCAGTCATGTTGAATCTCAGAAATCTTGGGAGTATAAGTTTTCACAACGAACTTTCAAATAGGTTGGGTTCCTAAATAACCCGACCCTTAATCATAGGGCGAAACGAAAGCAGTCCAAACCTTCCCACATAGAAACATCGATCAGCTACCAACTACCGCGCTTACCAAATCAGAGCGCAAATAGCAAATAAACTTAAGAATCCGATAGAGATGCAACCTGATATAAACGACAGTGAGACTTGACACAACCGTTACAGACTCTGTGCCGCTGCCTGTTTCACCAGAAGAAACAGACAAACCTGAATCCACTGATGACTCTAACCCGTTCGCGTTGACCTCGTCCAACAAAAATCGCCGTCGGGAAGTAACGTCAAATCAAGCGTGTCCGACTCAGCGACACGAAAAAGTTTCCCGCGTTCCGCTCCATCGATCTGGACAAGCCCCAACCCAGAAAACACGCCTCTATCAACATCATATTTAACATCGTCAGACGCAACTTTTAGATGCAGCACATCGCCATGAACTAAACCGCATTCAACGAGGCGTGTCCAACCCGCGAAGTTCGTGTTTCGAACCGAAAGGACACCCTCATCACTTCCCGAACCGAACTTCTCCAACAAATCGACCACACGAGCATCACCAGAAAAACCAAGCCTTACATCACCAACAAAACCGCTCACGACCCGACTATCAACAACAGAAACAACAACCTCAACAGACATCTAGTGTTTACTCTTCTATCCAATATTTCTTTATCGAATCGGGCAAAGCATCAAAAAAATCGCCGTAAGAGGAGGTCCATCCTTTCCCTGCGTAGTCTTCAAGTGGCAAGTCGTGATAGGAAGAAATGTATTCTGAATCATCAAAATTGACAAAGAAAAGTGGGAAGGCGCGATCGCTACCGTTAGCAGACAAGAAACCTGGAATTACATCAGTACCAAATTTCCTTAGACCAATCGATTCGAGAAACGTCCGTCCCATGACGGGACTGATTACAGGATAATCGTCTCTCGCCGACTTCTTAGACCATTCCGCTGGGTCGTATTCTGGGTCGTAAGACCTATAGTCCAGTATCCAATCAGCGAGAATGCCGATTGCGTAGTAGTAGGATGATTCGTATTTTACAACTCCAGGAAACTCTATATCTTTAATCTGTAAATCGATCACTAATTTGACATCACTTTCCCTGAACCAGGCACTGCACTGTCTTGCAGTTTATCTATCCAATCGCCTCGGAGGCCAAATGAGCTATAAATTCTCTTTCCTGTCTTGGGGTTAATTTTCATCTTAGTTGGGTCCTCGATTTGGGGTGCTTCGGGAAATCAGACGCTTTGGCCTGCGGTACTGCCTCGTGCTTTATTTGCCTCGCAAGATATGAATCTATTTCGAAAGATACAATTCTCCCTCCCGGCCGGACAGAATCAGGACAGGAATAAGGACAATCAGGACACATAGTTGGAAATCTAAGGTTCAGTTAGGATTAGAGACATTGCATAGAACACTACTAACTACAGTTTCAAGATACTTTCTGCTAGCTTGTGTCTCTCTAGCAGAATGGACTATTTCAAACTCGGCGTGGCTTACAATTACCTAGAAATTTTCCTTTTATAGGAATCTCTCAGGCCAAGGGTCCAAACAGTCAGCGGAATAAAAATCTAATATTTTACTAGCTTAAAATCCTGGTTCACAAGGATTTTTGAATCGCATTCCCTTTAGACAAAATGGTTACTGCTGTCTCGTTCAACAAACTACAAAGCACGCTGACTAACTTGTGACTAATTTTCGTTTCATCGCAGACTACTATGGACATATGAGCTACATCGGTGCCATTGATACTTCTGCAGAGGTTCAAGCGAAACAAGCTGACTTTTGGCGAACCGCAACGATTGCAGAAAAAGTGTCTATCGTCAACGAGCTAACGAATGCAGCAACACAGCTCGCTTGCATAGGCATCGAGATGAACTACCCTGATGCCACAGAAAAAGAAAAACTATACCACCTAGCAGTAAGACGATACGGCAAAAAAACTGTTGAGAGAATAATGGGCCCAGCCCCATGAACACCAGCGACCCCTTCTCCCTCCTAGCAAAAATAGTTGCCATTTTTGATTCCACAAATATAGAGTATGTCCTTGGAGGCTCACTAGCGAGTTCTATGGTCGGCGAGCCCAGGGCCACAATGGATATCGACATGGCAGCTCAAATCAATTCCGAACAGCTGCAAGCTTTTTACCTTGCTGTTAAAGACGATTTCTACATCCCTTTAGCTTTTGCTGAAGAAGCCGTGCGATCGAAAAGCTCGTTCAACATTGTCTCCAACCAGACTTCTTACAAGGTCGATATTTTTGTTTTAGGGAAAAACCGACTAGACAGCAACCAACTTAAACGACGTATCAAAGCTACTCTGCCAGGAGAAGCTACATCTATTTGGGTGACTTCTCCAGAAGACCAAATAGTAAGAAAGCTTTCTTGGTTCAAGTTAGGCGGACGAGTTTCTGATAGACAATGGCGCGATGTTCTGTCTATTATTTCATCGCAGAATGACCAGCTAGACTATACCTATTTGAATGAGACCGCTCAAAGCGAGGGTTTATCTGAGTTATTAGCTTTGGCTTTAGAAGAAGCAGAGAACTTGTAGGACTATAGCAAATCCCGACACAATCGGGACAGAAATAAGGACAATCGGGACATATCACGGGCATGTCTAACATCTGAAAGATATGCATAACAAGTTGGAGATACAATTTAAGACATACTTATTCAAACCAAAAAAATCTTCGCGCTTCTCTTAATCGCCATCTGCTCAACACTGGCCAGCTGCACGAGCGAAGCTTCCACTTCTGAAGCTAACAATGCCAAAACCGACGAGCCAACAGCGACCAGTGACTCGCTAGCCACTCCAGAAGGTGACGAGGTTGTTCTTAAATGGAGCTTTTCTGACAATTGGTGTCTCTCAACTAATCGCTGTTACCATTACGAAATTACTGCTGACGGTTCAATATCGGCAACATACTATGGAGCAGACGACGACTACACCGAGACCTATAGCAGCGAGATGGATAAACTGGCGGTACAGGAATGGTGGAAATCAGCTGACCAAGTCGATTTTGTCGTCTTGCAAGAGAGGCTACCGCCACAACGAACGATGGACAGTGGAAGCATCACCTTGGAAGTACCAGGCAAAGGAACAATCAAAACTGGCCTTGAAGCAGAATACGACCTTTCAGAACCTTTTCTGAAATCAACACAAGAGTTAATGGACCTTGCTCAAGATGCCGCAACACCTTAAGGCTAGGATGCCCTTCATGGCTACTTCTTTTCTGCTGAACATTACTAAACGCAACAAATCCACTATATCAAAGATAACCTAAACCGTTTGGCTTAAAAACATGGTAGCGCTAGAGTGATGAGGTGGTATCTGATAATCAAACTCCGTATCCTGCTGTCTCGTCTCGTGCTGACTTTCCTGAGCTAGAGAAAAAGATTTTTGAGTGGTGGGAAGCGCATGATATTTTCACTAAATCTGTCGAGCAACGCGAAGGTAGCGAAGAGTTTATTTTCAACGATGGTCCGCCGTTTGCTAACGGCCTCCCCCATTATGGCCACATTCTCACAGGCTATGTGAAAGATGTGATCCCTCGCTATCAAACAATGCGAGGCAAAAAAGTGTCACGCGTGTTCGGTTGGGACTGCCACGGCTTGCCTGCTGAAATGCACACCGAAAAAGAAATCGACGTCTCTGGCCGCAAAGCCATCACCGACTACGGGATCGACAAGTTTAACGAGTATTGTCGCACTTCGGTGCTTAAATATACTGATGAGTGGAAAAACTATGTAACTCGTCAAGCTCGTTGGGTTAATTTCGACAACGGCTACAAAACCATGGATCGCGACTATATGGAGTCGGTCATCTGGGCGTTCAAGCAGCTGTGGAATAAGGGCCTTATCTACGAAGCCAACCGAGTGATGCCATACTCGTGGAAAGCTGAAACCCCGCTTTCCAACTTTGAGATTCGCCTTGACGACGCGACTAGACCGCGTCAAGACCCTGCCCTTACTGTCGGTTTCGAGCTAACGCCCAAAGATGGTGACCCGCAAGGTCCATTGCGTATTCTTGCCTGGACAACAACACCGTGGACGCTTCCTTCCAACCTTGCGCTCGCCGTCGGCCCAGACATCACCTACGTTGCCGTGCTTAATCCAAACGGCGAAGGCCACCTGATCTTAGCCGAAGCTGCGCTTGCTAAATACAGTAAGGAACTTGGCGAAGAACCAACGGTTGTCGCAACATTCACCGATCAAGATTTACAAGGGCGCACCTATACGCCGCTGTTCAATTATTTCGCTAGTCATCCAAATGCTTTCCAAGTTTTATCGGCTGATTTTGTTGCAACTGGTGACGGCACAGGCATTGTGCACCTTGCCCCAGGCTTTGGTGAAGAAGATCAAAAAGTTTGCGAAGCAAATGACATCGAAATGGTGGTTCCTGTCAACGATGAAGGCGCGTATACACAAGAAGTCACCGATTTTGTTGGTCAAAACGTGTTTGAAGCTAACCCAAAGGTAGCGACCCATCTTAAAGAACAAGGCGTTGTGTTACGTCACGAAACCTATGACCATAACTATCCGCATTGCTGGCGAACTGACGAGCCGATCATCTATAAAGCGATTCCGTCGTGGTATGTGCGAGTTACCGATTTTTCTGACCGTCTCCAAGAGATAAATCAAGAGATCAACTGGATTCCTGATCACGTTAAAGACGGCGCGTTTGGCAAATGGCTCGAAGGCGCACGTGACTGGTCGATCAGCCGCAACCGTTTTTGGGGTGCTCCCGTGCCGATCTGGCGAAGCGACAACCCAGACTATCCTCGCGTCGATGTCTATGGCAGCATCGACGAAATCGAAGCCGACTTTGGCGTACGCCCAGACGACTTACATCGCCCCTACATCGACGAGCTTGTGCGTCCGAACCCAGACGACCCGAGCGGCAAATCTATGATGCGTCGTGTTCCCGAGGTGCTTGACTGCTGGTTCGAGTCAGGGTCGATGCCTTTTGCGCAACATCATTATCCATTTGACAATAG
Organism: Acidimicrobiales bacterium; assembly: GCA_020629155.1. GTDB lineage: Bacteria > Actinomycetota > Acidimicrobiia > Acidimicrobiales > SZUA-35 > JAHDDW01. The sequence continues at coordinate 54,397 of JAHDDW010000011.1, forward strand.
CGACCTGTTTGAACGCACAAACCCTGCCGACTTTATTGTTGAATACATCGCCCAAACTCGCGGCTGGTTCTACACCATGCACGTGCTGTCGGTGGCGCTGTTCGATAAACCAGCGTTTTCTAACGTGATCTGTCACGGTGTCGTTTTGGATGCGAAAGGCCAAAAACTTTCAAAGAAGCTGCGCAACTACCCAGACCCGCTCGAAATCTTTGATTCGCTCGGCGCTGACGCGTTGCGCTGGTATCTGATGAGCTCACCTATTTTACGAGGCCTCGATCTAAAAATCGAAAAAGACGCGGCCAGTGTGAAAGATGTGGTTCGTCAAGTGATGAACCCGCTGTGGAGTGCCTATAGTTTCTTCACCCTCTACGCTAATGCCGACAACTACCAGGCGACCTATCGCACCGACTCAAAAAACCTGTTAGATCGCTACATTCTCGCGAAAACACGCAACTTGATTGCTGACGTGCAACAAAGCCTCGACACGTATGATTTAGCTGGCGCGTGTGACCATATTCAAGGCTTTCTTGATGCGTTGACCAACTGGTATATCCGTCGCAGTCGGGCACGTTTTTGGAACACCGAGAACCCTGACGCTGATGTTGATAGTGACGCGCTCGACACGCTTTATTCCGTGTTGCAGCTGGTCTGCCAAGTAGCTGCTCCGATGCTTCCTCTGGTGACCGAAACGATTTGGCGAGGCCTTGCCAGCAATACAACTGGCGATAACCAGCCGCAAAGCGTTCACTTAGCAAACTGGCCAGAGGTTAGCCAGCTTACACAAGACGATGCGCTTGTTGAAGCGATGGATCAGCTGCGAGACGCAGCGTCTGCTGGTTTACGTCTGCGTGATGAGCGCAAACTGCGCGTTCGTTTGCCACTTGCGTCGGCAACAATTGCAGGACCAAGCGCTGCTCATATCAAACCTTTTGCCGACCTGCTCGCAGACGAACTAAACGTGAAAGAAGTCATTTTCACCGACGATGTGCAGCAATATGGCAGTTTTGCATTAAAACCGTTAGGCAAAGTGTTAGGCCCAAAGATCGGCCCTGACGTGCAGACCGTTATTAAAGCAGCGAAAGCTGGCGAGTGGGAAGAGCTTGACGATGGCACCGTGCGTGTCGCTGGCCATGTGCTTGAGGCTGGCGAGTTCGACCTTGGCCTTGTGCCTACTGATGGTGTCGCTGCCGCTGCACTTCGCGGCAACCATTCGGTTGTGGTCCTCGATGATGTCGTGACACCAGAGTTGGAGATCGAAGGTCTCGCTCGTGATCTTGTGCGCCTCATTCAACAAGAGCGCAAAGAGCAAGACCTTGTAGTGACCGACCGCATCGTTATTTCGTTGACGATCGACCAACCACTACGAGATGCTGTGGCAGCACACAAAGAGTGGATCATGAGCCAGGTTCTTGCGACTGAGCTACACGAAATAGACAGCTTAGAGCAGCACCACAGCATGGGCGAGCACAAACTCGGCCTGTCGTTTGTTGTTAGTAGCTAAAAGCGAGTAGCTTCGCTGTAGGTCTGCATAACGAAAATCAGTGGATTCGATATACTTATATCTATGATTAGCGAGTTTCTCAAACAAACACACAAGAAATCGCTAGTTACTATTTTGGGGTGTGTACTACTGATCGCAGGATGTGGAACAGGCAACAGATCAGCTGAAGGCCACACTTTTGATCAACTGATGGATGGTGTTAAAGCCGACCCAGCGCACTACGAGGTCGCCCAAACATGCATAGAGAACGACAAAAGTGTTGACAGTAGCATATATTACGAAACTCTTATCAGGCTGACAAATACTGATAACCGTCAACGCAGCTTCTCAGTATGGATAGACAAAGAACAATTCGATAAACCTAGCAGAGGAGGCCCTCTTGTATGGCAACAACCTGGTGAGACTGTCGAGTTCAACGATTCCATGGGTTGGAAAGAGGACTTTCCTGACGGTTGCCCAGAGTACACTTTCGATGTCTATCTAAACCCCGCCGAAGCTTTAGTTGAAGGACAAACCAACGTAGAACCAGCTGAACAGATATCACCAGATGGACATTCTGTCGAGGCTCTTCTCGACGGTATCAAGGCGGACCCTGAAGACTACGATTTAGAGCAAAGCTGTTCAGTGCAAATTTCTGATTCATTTACCAAAGATCCGCTCTACCAAGTTGATATAGACATAACAAACAAACACACGAGGAAACGATTATTCTCTGTCTGGATCATAGACGAAAGACTTGAAGGCTTCCCTGTCCGTCTGCGAACTGACTGGGTAAAACCAGGCGAATCCGTGCAGCTAGAACACAGTCTTGGCTGGACATCTCTTTACCCTGAGCTGGATAACGTATGCCCAGAACACACCGTCGACGTCTACATTTCACCGGTTGAAGCCACCTTAGGGGCCTAACGGCTCTCGGCCAGGAATTTTGTGGAAGCCACTAGAAGCCACTGTGACAGAAACCCAGAAAAAGAAATTGGGCAAAGACTCGCAATACCTGGTTTTCAAAAAGTAACCGCCTAGTATAACCAGAGCTATGCAGAATCAAAGCTACCCTTTACAGCCTTTACCGCAGGGCAAACCTGGCTTTTTAATCACAGCGTTATCTGTCGTTTCTAGCGGCGTGCGTACCGTCACTAACCAAATCGAGCCATATACCACCTGGTGGGATGCACAGAATCGAGAGAATTACCTTACTGATGGACCTTTGCTTGTTATCATCGGCGACTCTAGTGCGTTAAGCATCGGAGCTTCGACCCCTAGCAAAGGCTACGTGCCGCATGTGCAATCATTTCTTACTAAGCGAAATAGCCAGCCGTGGCGAGTCGTAAACCTTGCCAAATCAGGCGCAAAGCTAGACGATGCGTTAGATCGCCAGTTGGATGAGCTTGCGAAACTTCATGACGTCTCATTGGTTATTTGTTGCGTCGGCAGCAACGATATTTTCTGGTCTTTATCAACGGTTTCTTTGCAACGCAAGATCAAAGAACTGGTTAATAAGCTGCCAGAAGAAAGCCTTGTCGGTGCGTTAGCTGGCGGATCACCCCGAGCGAAGGCATCTAATGTCGTGCTTAGGAAAGCCGCCGAACAGCGAGGTCTCCCATTTGTTAAGCCGTGGAATAGGCCAGGGCCTTCTGGCACCGCTCGACTTGCCGCAGACAAATTTCACCCCAACGATATTGGCTACAAACTGATGGCAGAAGCCTTCACCGAAGCATTAGAAACGTAGCGTACCATTTTTGAATACGATATTAAAGGCGCCGGTCATTTCTTGAGCATCAAAGAACCACCAGTGGAAATAGTGAGCGATACAATGAAAAGACCTCTGCTGCTAATGTGTCGTTAGGATAGTTGTGTGCAATATTCACAAAAACAATTGCTAGCGAATGTTTTGCGAAACACTAGGTTTCATTCTGTCACTCATGTTGACGAGACTGGTTCGACAAATAACGATTTACTTGCGCAGCTTTCTTCTGGAGAAGCAAACGTTGGCGATGTTTTAGTAGCAGATCGCCAACGTGACGGTAAGGGGCGCAATCAACGTTCTTGGCTTGGCTACAAAGGTGCAGCTCTCCTCGTTTCGATTGCTTGCGAACTTCCGGCTGAACTGGCGTCTCTTACTCCAATAGCTACTGGGCTAGCCGTTGTTGACGCTGTAGACGAGGTTACTACTGCCAGCACGGTAAATCTGAAATGGCCTAATGACGTTCTTGCCACCTGCGACAACCGCAAACTTACTGGCATTCTGGTTGAATCGCTATACGCTGGGCCTCACGCACGAAAGACACCGCTTGTTATTGGGATTGGCCTGAATTTACAGTGGGACAAACCTCCAGAAGGACTTGCAGAAATCGCCATCACGTTAGAACAACTTGCTGGCCGAAATATCGACCGCAACGATATTTTAGGTCGCGTGCTTAAAAAACTCGATGAACGGCTTACGCAGTTAGAACAGAACACAAAGACTATGCTTGCGGCATATCGTAGTCGGTGCCTCACCCTCGGGCAGCCAGTCACAAGAGCGGCAAACCAAGGCACCATTTCTGGCATCGCGAAAGATATTACAACACAAGGCGAACTGCTTGTCGAGTTAGAAAGCGGTACGATTGTGAGAGTCTCTGCTGGCGACGTGATCCATCTACAATGACGACCGTACGCACGACCCATCGTCTGACAGAGAAAACACTCGCTGCCATAACAACGCCACGTCAAGACCTACTGCAAGAAACGGCAACTTCACAGACCAGTTGGCGTCAAGAAGTTGGCCCGTTTGCTTCTTATGAGCGAACCGTTCAGATAGACGAAGAGCACCAAAGTATCGAAGAAACTATTCGATATACGTTGGCGGTTCATTTGTGGCAACCATATTTCTGGCTGCAAATGCGCCGCGCATTGCAAACGCTTGACCGACAACCTAGACAGCGTTGGTGGTGGCCTAAGGAAATTGTTGATACACAAACCACTCGACTAATTTCGCTGTTAGCTATCGTGGCGTTTATTTCAGGCTATTTAGGGGTTGTGATAGGGCAAACAATTGCGTTCGCAGGTAAAGATCTGGGCATTTCAGAACAAGAACAGCCAACTTTGCTAGCTTGGCTTCGAGTTGGAATTATCCTCTCAATTGTGGTGATGCCCAAAGCCGACAAGATAGGTCGCCGTCCACTTATTCTTTTTCTAGCGTTTACATCTATTGCTTTCACTATTGTGAGCGGTTTTGCCACGTCAACGCTTTTTCTCGCTGTTTCGCAAGCTACTGCTCGGGCGCTGGTGACAGCGCTCTTCACGCTGGTGACAGTAGCTACGCTTGAGCAGGTCCCTGCAAGATGGCGCACTTCAGCGGTTACAACAATGGCTTTATCAGCTGGGTTAGGTGCTTCGTTGATTGTGGCTATTTTACCTTTTGCTGATGACTCAGCAGATGCTTGGCGGCTACCGTTTTTTCTGCCGCTGCTATTCATACCGCTACTTTGGCCTGTTGTGAAGCACTTGCCTGAAACGAAACGTTTCGTTTCGCTAGAGAAGCAAAAACCTTCTGGCGAGGATGCGACCTTCAACAAAAAGTGGTTTGTTGCTGTTGCAATGACCGCGTTTCTGCTGCCGTTTTTTTTCACACCAGTGTCGCAATTACGCAATACCTTCCTTGATGAACAGAAGTATTCCGCTGGCGATATAACGTTGTTTAACATAGCCATTTCGCTGCCTGCAACCATCGCTGTGATCATTGCGGCTTCGATCGCTGATCGTAAGACTCGCCGCAAACTGGCTTTGTTAACGATAGTTCTTGGTGCAGGTTTTAGTGCGCTCTCGTATCAAAACGCTGGCACCATTTTATGGCTTTTCGCTGGTGTCGGGGTGCTATTTACAAGCGCAGCGTTCCCCACGCTGCAAGGGTACAAAAGTGAGTTATTTCCGACAAAGGTTCGCAGCAGACTTGGCGGCTACCTTGACGTGATTAGCGTAGCAGGCAGCGGCCTAGGTTTATTGACTGTCAGCTATCTGCAAAACTGGTTTTCGTTACAGACCGCTATCTCGCTACTTGTTGCAGCCCCAGCGATTGGAGCGGTGGTGATTTTCGCTAGTTTCCCAGAAACAACCCACAAAGAGTTAGAAGAACTTACAAAAGAATGGAGCCCAGGACGAGAGTCGAACTCGTGACCTGATTCGCCTGGGTTTTGTGGAGGTTTTAAAGACTCTGGTTATAAAATATTCGATGTGAAGTCGTAATTTATGAATTAATCAACGGATAGTGGCAATTTTGATACGTCTGGGAATAAACGGCTCCGATCGACTTATAAAAGAAATTCACAATGCAACGACAGTTTTTAGCCTTCGTTTTCTTCGTCTATATCTAGTCTCACTTTTGACCCGTCTGGGTAATGAGCGACTAGTTCAAGGTTGCCGCCTGTCGCTTCGATATATTTTCGTAGCGTGGCTAGCATCATGTTGCTCCGTCGTTCTAGCTTTGAAACCTCGCCTTGAGTCATCTCCATATCTTTAGCGATTTGGATCTGTGTCTGCTGTTTGGCAAGACGCACCTGTTTGAGGGTGGCCTGATTCTTAGCGATTCGTTTCTTAGCCTGATCGAAAGCTGCGCGAGCTTCAGAGCCCATCATTGCGTAAAACCTGGAAGGTGAACTATCAGCGGCCCACTCCTCTGTGGTCGGCTCAGAATCGTCAACCATGTCTGCACCTATGACTATTTTTTCTTTCTTAGTTTTCATGATCGTGTCCCCTTACTAATAATTGGCTTACGGCCCACCTTTTGGTCACACCACTGACGAGTCAGCTTCTCAGCTAAATCTCGATGCGGCGGATACCAGGAATTGCCAAGATTTGTTTTGTTGCCCCCTACTACGAGCAAGGCAATAGTTTGCCCGTTCTCGTCTTCGCAGTAGCAATATAAGAGCCGAAGTATCGGCGGGCCAGTCGCCAGCGGTGTAGAAGTTGACGGAGGTGTTCTGCGTAGCGCATGCATCCAGTACTTAGATGTCACTACAGGGTGAGATTCAGGATCACCTAACTCGGTGCCTTCTTCTTCTAAAACTGAAATCAACGCCATCACCTCCCCGAAGATATCGAGTCTGTCGGTCATCTCACATTGTTTACTAAGATCCTCCAACCACGCTTGCATTTTTGGATGCACAACAACTCTCACATATTCACCCTAACACATATTCCACACAAGAATACATCGGCTTGAATGATGCGATACTTAACCTCAATCGACAGTTTCGATGCTCAGGAAGCAATTGTGTATGCGAGTTAACCCTAATGGGTAAAAATAAGATTTAATAAACCCAACAGATTCACTCTACCTCTCTATTTAGAGTGCTTATTTGTTGAAACAGTTTCCTTTATTCGCTCGCTCGTCGTTCCTTAAGGTCTGTGGTGCGAGCGAATGAAGCTTACAGTAGTTCTAAACCTACGTCTCGGAATAGTTCATTGACGTCACGGTCGTGTGTTTCACATGCAGCTACTGCTTGCTCTCGTAAAGCGATGAACCCTCCTCTAAGCTCGTCAAACATTTTTGTTTCGTTATCCATATTCGTGCTCCTAGCCGTGGTTATATCAACTATTTTAGCTGAGTCGGGTAGAAGAATGGTAGAAGAAACTATGTTTGCTTTGTTTGCGGTAGAAGTGTTGAAACCGTCAGATCCCGCTTCCCCGTAGGGCTTTATGTGGAGCCCAGGACGAGAGTCGAACTCGTGACCTTCGCTTTACAAGAGCGGTGCTCTACCAGCTGAGCTACCTGGGCAAGTTAATTACTATAGAAGATTTTATAATAGAAACGAACCTCACGGACGGTTTTATTGTGAGGCTGTGAATTGAACTCTCGCTGAGGCACCACTTTGCGGACAGACCGGCGGTACTGAAAATCCGCCAACTGGCGTAGGATGCTCAAGCGTTAAACTGTTGAAACCCCAACGAATTCGACTGACATCTCTGTCAATTGCATCGACCAACTCTCTCGCCGTAGAGATATCTATACCGGCATTCGGGTCTTGCGCTAAACGATATAAATCTTCTCTAAAAGGATTCAGCACTTTTTTTAGCCCACTTATCTGAACGGTCTCAGCAAGCGAATCATTAGAATCTCTGACAATCACACGATTTCTGGCGAATACTGTGGCTTGATGAACGTCTTTGAGATAGCTGCTAATCGCATCACACCTTTGCCCCACCTGAGAATCCTCAACTTTAGCTTGCGACAACGTATGCTTGACCCTATTTCTCAATTCACTTGCTATTTTTACAACTTCTTGCGAAATCTGCAACTTTTGCAGATTTATAATCTCCTTTACAGGATCGTCCGAATTCTTCGCTGGCAATTGTTTCAAATATTCTATGGCTAGATCCGTGAGACTTGGTGGCACTTCAGCTCTGAGATTCGATACAGGCCGTTTAAACAAGGAAAGAACATTAAACGCTATTAAATTCTTGTATTTTGGATCCGCTTTTGGATTTTGTAAATACTTTCCAAGTAACAAAACTAACTCTTCCAACGATGCTGTATTATAAGCTGGACCACCTCTCAGCACACTGAGACTTATAGGCTGATCATAGACAACCTGACTGAACGACTGCACAAAGTTAGCCTCATTCTCTGGAGCGAAGAGATTTCGACTTTCTATTCCTTCTATACCTGCCCAAGTTAGAATATCGTCAAATTCCGCAGCAGCTAGTTCGGCTTCAAATTGAGGATCTGACTTTCCGTTGTTTAAAACTTCGTTTATTTCGTTAGTAAGCTCATCCGTGAAGTTTAGTCCATATTTGAAGGTGGCAAGTTTAGCAGCTTGCGCCACATGCAAAGACCCTTCCTCTTTTTTTAAGCCTTCTAGAAAATCATCCTCAACAACTTGACCTCGATCCAGAACACGACCCATAGCCAACTCAACCTCTTGACGTGATAAAGACGCAGTTGCTATTTGGCTACGGTCGATAGCGGCAGCGCTATCTGCAAGTTTGCCACCCAATTTGTACAAATTGTCGAGGTCCTCGGGAGTAACAACACCCCCCTTCCCTAGCCCGTCCCGCGGAGCTGCTATAGCTTGCATAGCACTAGTCAAGGATCCAATTATCGGATTCTCTGTATTTTTTCCAAACCACTCTGCAAAACTCATCTAAACCATCGCCTTTCGTACAGCTAGCATAGCGCCATCTTGCTTTATCTACCAGCCGAAACATCCCTGCGTTTGACTGGGCAATATTTCTGATACTATAACTGCAACCGTATTCAGTAGAGGTTCACATGGGGTCAAAATTTGCTGGCACGGACGTGGTCCGAGGTGCTTTAGTCGTAATCGTCGCTTTCGCTTTGGGTGTCTTTGTCATGACGAAACTTACCGCAGATGACTCATCGACTTCAACACAGCAAGAAGCAGCCGACGATGAATTCGCCGACCCCACGTCTGAAATTCGGACAGGCCAAACCAACAAAGGCGGCTTTGAAGTAGACCCAAGTCTTTCAAGCCAAATAACACCTCCAGGAGCAACCACCACAGCAACACCTGAAACCACAACCGATGAGATGCCCACAACAACAGCAGCACCAACGACAACGGTGATTAAACCTAAAGATGTTAACACCTACACAGTCGTCGTCCTCAACGGTGTTGACGGCGCCGCAGGTATCGCAGGAGCATCAGCAGACATTCTCAACGAAGCTGGCTTTCAAATGGCTCCTTCGGGCAACGCAACTGACCGCAGTGTTGAAGAATCGGCGATTTTCTATGCAGAAGGCTTTGAAATCGATGCCCAACAGGTTGCTAATGTTTTTAAAGCGCCAGCTACTGTTATTAAACCTTTGCCAGCAGACTCACTCGCAGAAGATCAGGGCGACGCATCGATCGTTGTGCTCTTAGGCAGCGACGGCCAGCTTCGCGAAATCGCATCATAGCTTACTACCTGAAGCCTTTTTTGCCATATTTGTGCTTCGAATCTATTCTTTGTCTAGTCTTGTTATATGTCAGCCACAGATCAATCTCTAAAAGCTCAAGTCCTACCGCCAACTAAAGGTGAAGATCGAGCGCCGAAACCTAACTTTGGCAAAGTAATTGAAGGCACCGTCACCGCTGTTTCGCCAAATGAAGTTGAGCTGCGCCTAGACGACGGCCGCAGCGCAGTTATAACTCGCAACGAATTCGGGCTGCATAACGAAGCCCCCAGCGACGTGCTTTCTATAAACGATAAGGCTTTTGGCATCGAACTCGCTCGTCAAGACCCCAAACAACGTGTTGTTTTATCACGCACTTGGGTTCTGAAACAACGCATGTGGGAACAGCTCATCAAATCGTACGAACAAAAAAATACTATCAAGGGCAAAGTAATAGACATCAAAAGTAAGGGTTTAGTACTAGACGTTGGATTACCTGGATATCTTCCCGCTTCTCATCTTGAACTAGACGATGTTGCCGATCTGACGACCTATAAAGGCAAAACATTAGAAGTCAAGATACTCGACTGTGACGCGAAGAAAGAAAAGCTAGTGCTTTCAAGACGGTCGCTACTTCACAAAGAAAAACGGGTGCAGGTAGCTGAAGCATTCGCTGCTTTAGAAAAAGGACAGCGAGTTACAGGCACCGTCTCGTCACTTTCCGACTATGGCGTTTTTGTCGACCTTGGAGAAGCCACAGGGCTCATTCATATGACCGAACTATCGTGGGGCCATAGCGACACAGCAAGTGACGTTGCGGCCGTCGGCGACGAACTTGAAGTGATCGTCCTCGACGTGCAACCAAAAAAGAAACGCATAGCGCTTTCTCTCAAACGCCTTTCTCCTAATCCACTAGCAGCTATAGAAGAAGGCTCAATCCATGTAGCCTTGGTTAGCCGACTGCTCGACTATGGCGCTATCGTACGACTAAACGACGGGACCGAAGGCCTCGTCCATGTCAGCGAATTTAGTGAATACCATATAAACCATCCAAGCGAAATGGTTATGCCAGGCGACGAAGTAAGCGTCAAAGTGCTCACTGTCGACCTCGAAAAAAATCGCGTCAAATTCTCGATTAAGCAAGCTATCGAGTTCACGGGATAGCAGTTCTCCTTGGGTATGCTAAACACATCGCCTATGACTGCCGCCTCAAACGACATCGAATTCTATGCAACCCAACTTGTCGACGCAGCCAAAGCAGCCGTGCCACGGTGGATAGAGCAACAGATCAGCCAACGCCTGCCAGACCCAATCGATAAACAGACAAGCCAGCAAATTCAACAGCTTGCAGCTGAAGCCAGCACCCACATAGTCGCTGAACTAGAAATCCTTGTTTTCACAGATATCGACCAGCAACGAACAACGCCCCTGTCAATCTTGCGTCAGCTTGTTTCGACAGTCACCGAAGTATTAGACAAACACGATACGCAACGCCCGCGTCGAGACAGCCAAAAAGCAGCGCTCTACCCCGATGACATCTATGACGTCACGCCTGCTAATTTCGCAGCATTTGGAGCCGATATGCATGAAGCAGGCATTGCCTGGGGCGCTGCCAAAGCGTACGAACATTTACATCGACGGAGACAAGAAGCCTTATGAAGAAAGCCTCTCAACTGCTCTTCGATAACGACACGTTACAAGGCGCTGCCTATGCCAGAGAACACAGCAAAACGCTCGACAACTTTGTTTGCTTACCTTTTACCGACGAAACACTCACTAGCTCCTTCGCTTTGCTTGCCGTCGGCGGCTACGGACGCTACGAACTTTGCCCCTACAGCGACATAGATTTGCTGCTGATCCATGATGGAGAGCCAGCTATCGCCGAAGTAGCCGAAACTATTTTATATCCACTTTGGGACCGCGACATTAAGGTAGGCCACGCAGTAACAAGCGTCGCCGATAGCGAAGATTTTCTTCGCAAAAACTTCAATTGGGCGACATCTGTACTCAGCAGCAGACTTCTCTACGGCAGCGAAGAACTATTTTCGGCATTTCAAACGGTCTACGAACAGTTCTGGGAAATAGAAAACGAAACATTGATGCAGCAAATAATTGCATCAACCAAAGAACGCAAACGTAGATACGGAGAAGTAGGTTCGTCAACCGAACCAAACATCAAAAACGGTCGCGGTGGGCTGCGCGATATCCATACGCTGCAATGGGCAGCCAACCAAGACCTGCTATTTGCTAGCCACCTTGAAATTTTACAACCTGATTTCGACTTTTTGTTGGCTTGCAGAGTAGCACTTCATCGCGTGCTGGGGCGAAACAATGAACGACTAACGTTTGATGCACAAGACGAAATCGCACAAATTTTGGGTTACGAAACATCCCACCTATTTATGCTAGATTTCGCTGCTGCAGCCAACCGAATCAACTGGTATTGTGACGATGCATGGTTCCAGTGGCGCCAAAACCAGATCGCAGATCTGCAACCTGAATATTTGCCGGGCGAACCAGACTTCGAGCAATACGGCCGCTCTATCCGAATCGCTCCAGATGTTGTGCTAAGCCAAAGCGATCCGTTTCTGTTCTTACGATTCGCCAAAGTAGCCGCCCAACTAGACCTAGTTATGGACCGAGATTCACTATCTGCGCTAGCGAAATCACTCGAACAGCTAGTGCTACCAGAGCAATGGTCAGGCTACGGAAGAACATGCCTTATGGATCTTCTTCTTGCTGGGCGAGCTATGATCCCTAAAATCGAAGACCTCTCGCATTATGGTTTGATGGAATACATTTTGCCGCAATGGGAAGCCGTTCGGTTCCACCCACAACGCAACGTTTTACACACCTTCACAATCGACCGGCACCTTTGCGAAGCAGCAGCGAACGCAGCAGAAAAAGCGCACCTAGTCGACAGACAAGACCTGCTCGTTGTCGGCGTTTTCCTTCACGACATCGGCAAGGGCTTCCCTGGTGATCACACAGACGTTGGCGTCGAACTCATCCCAACTATTTGCGCAAGGTGGGGTTTTAACGAAGCAGATATTGCTGTTCTTGTCGACCTGTGCCGCTTACATTTGCTGCTGCCAGACGTTGCCACACGGCGAGATCTGACAGACCCTGGCACTATTCGTTCTGTTGCAGCCGAAGTTGACGACATCGAATTTTTGCAGCTACTGGCCATACTTACCGAAGCTGACTCTATCGCAACAGGACCATCGGCTTGGGGGTCGTGGAAAGCAAACCTTGTTGAACAGCTCGTTGATCGAACATCTTTTATTCTAGAAGGCGGCAAGTTCGAAGAAATTGAAGTTCAAGAGTTTCCGCCTACAGAGCTGCGAGAACGATTCGAACATGACGAAACGCTGATCGAAGGAGCAGGAGGACAACTAACAGTCGTTGCCGTGGGAATCGACGACCAGTTCCAGAAGATAGCTGGCGTTTTAGCCATCATGGGCTTAAAAGTGTTAGAAGCTTCGATAGCAAATGAAGTCAACAGCGCTGGGCAAATGGCGTGTGCCAGCCGATTTGTCTTGCAACAATCAAGCCATGCATCGATCGACTGGCCAGATGTAGAAACAAAGGTTCTTCAAGCGTTAGAGGGGCGTTTAGCGATTAAAGCACGACTCGCGCAACGACAAAAAGAATTGAAACTTCTACGGCGCCGCCTAGCCGCAGAGCACCCAAAACGCAAAGTTGTTTTCGATAATAACATTTCAGATTCTGCCACTGTCGTAGAAGTACATGCAAAAAATACTTTTGGGCTTCTCTACCACTTGGCAACAGCCCTGGCAGAATTTGACCTTGTTATTGACGTTGCAAAAATACAAACGTTTGGACCACAAATCGTGGATAGCTTCTACGTACGGACCCAAAAAGGTCGGAAAATATTTGACTCACACATGCTAAGCGAAATTTCTTTAGCGTTGAAAGAAGTCATCCACCGCTCTGACTAGGTGGTGTCGTGTATAGTGGCGTGCTTATGGCAAGGTATTTGAGGTATCCCCCTCTAGCCACGTCACTCCCAGCTAAAGCCACGCCATAGTCACAGCCACGTCGTTCCCAGCTACGACTGGGAATCTGGCCAAGGAGAGATCCCCAATCAAGTTGGGGATGACAAGATCAAGTTGGGGATGACGTGGCACAAACACCTTGGAGTAAACCTGCTAGCGTTCTCGGTCGCGCAAGAATTGTTCAAGCTCTTCGATAAGCGCCGCCCCTGATTCTGGCTTCATGCTGCTGTCGTATGACTCCTCCAGCTCAGTAATATATTGCTGGGTTTCATCATCTTGCGCAATCAACTCGTTCAGCCTTGCTTCATAATTTACTGTATTCGCTTCCATTTCAGTGGTTTCAAGCGAGATAGACAAAATCTGCTCTATCCGCTGCACCATAGCAAGCGACGCTTTGGGGTTAACCACATGGGGCGCATAGCTAGGAACCGTACCCCACAGAGAAAGCGAACCGACTTCGGCAGTTGTAAGCGCATCAAGCAGCACGCCAACAATACCAGTAGGCCCTTCATAGTTCGAAGGCTCAAGATCAAGCTCTTTAATGAGCTTAGGAAACGGACTAGTTGAATAAATAGTTGTCGGCCGAGTATGCACAACATCAGCAACAAGTGCACCCAGAGAAATAACTAACTCAACGTCGTATTCTTCGACAATGGCCATTATTTGTTCGGTGTATGTCCGCCAAAAAAGCTGCGGCTCGTTCCCTAAGAGAACGATAAGATCATGGTCATGATCAGGCAGTTCTATAGCATAAAAGTTATTTTTAGGCCAACTAATCTGCCGTCCTTCTTGCGTAATCTCAACAAAAGGACGCGATTCGGTGAAATCATAGAACCCTTCGGGGTCAATATCGGCAAAAATCTCGCCGCCTAAGCTTTTTCGCACATACTCAGCCGCAGCAGTAGCAGCTTCACCCGCATCGTTCCAACCCTCAAAAGCTACAATCAGCTTTGGCGAACGCAACTGCGGTCTCGCTATCCATCGTATTTTATCCACATGATTCAGGGTACCTCTAAAATTGTTTCTTTTAGGCTCACCTTGCCATGGCTCAGCCAACTACTCAATCACAAGCTGGGAGTCGGACAAACTGACAGTAACAGTTGCGCCTTCTACTAGACGGCCGTCTAGTAGCATCATGGCAATCTTATCGACCAGTTCTTTTTGCACCACACGTTTCAGTGGCCGAGCGCCAAACGCCCGATCATAGCCAAGCGCAGCCAGATGCACTTTGGCCTCATCTGACACAACCAGCGTCATCGAACGTGCCGCTAGACGTTTCGCTACCTGCTCTAACTGGATAGACACAATTTGTGTTAAGTTTTCTTCGCTGAGCGCGTCAAAGCGAACAATATCGTCAACTCGGTTCACAAATTCGGGACGGAAAAAATCTTTCGGATCACCAGCCAAGTTGGATGTCATAATCAGCACCACGTTTGTGAAATCGACCGTGCGTCCCTGCCCGTCAGTTAAGCGTCCGTCGTCGAGCAACTGCAACAGCACGTTAAACACGTCAGGATGTGCTTTTTCGACCTCATCTAGCAGCACCACTGCATAGGGGCGGCGGCGCACCGCTTCGGTAAGCTGCCCGCCTTGTTCATACCCCACATAGCCAGGTGGTGAACCAATCAAACGACTCACCGCATGTTTTTCCATATATTCGCTCATGTCGATACGCACCATTGCACGTTCGTCATCGAAAAGAAAATCGGCTAGCGTGCGAGCCAGCTCGGTTTTGCCAACACCAGTTGGGCCAAGGAAAAGGAAACTGCCAATCGGGCGATTCGCGTCAGCTAACCCAGAACGACTGCGACGAATAGCATTCGCTGTCGCCTCGACAGCAGTCTTTTGGCCAATCACCCGACGGCCAAGCTCTTGCTCTAGCCGCACAAGCTTGGCGGATTCTTCTTCGACCAGACGAGCAACGGGCACACCTGTCCAGCGGCTAACAACCTCGGCGATGTCTGCCTCGTCAACTTCTTCTTTAAGCATTGTGCGGACAGACTGCAACTCGCTCAACGCAGCCGACGCTCGTTCAATATCGGTTTCAAGCGACGGCAACGTGCTGTAGCGAATCTCGGCGGCCTGCTCTAAATCAGTTTCGCGTTCAAGTTGACGAGTCAGCGAATCGTGGCGTTCTTTCAACGACTGGATTTTTTCGATGGCATCTTTCTCGTTGCGCCAATGCGCTCGCATGCCAGCGGCTTGCTCTTGCAAATCTGCCAGCTCGCTGTCGAGCTCTTCTTTACGCTGTTTAGACTCGCGATCTTTCTCTTTCGACAACGCCAATATTTCCATCTCTATTTGACGAATCCGCCGTTCGATAACATCGATCTCTGTCGGCAGCGAATCTATCTCCATTCGCAGTTTTGAAGCCGCCTCATCAACTAAGTCGATTGCTTTATCAGGCAAGAACCTGCCCGATACATAGCGATCTGACAGTTGCGCCGCTGCGACAAGCGCCCCGTCTTGAATTCGCACACCGTGATGCACTTCATAGCGCTCTTTAAGGCCACGCAAAATAGCGACCGAATCGTCTACAGAAGGCTCACCCACGTAGACTTGTTGGAAGCGTCGCTCCAACGCTGGGTCTTTTTCGACATAGTGACGATATTCGTCTAGCGTGGTGGCCCCCACCATCCGCAGTTGCCCACGAGCCAGCAACGGTTTCAACATGTTTGACGCATCCATTGCGCTATCGCCAGCAGCGCCAGCACCGACAACGGTGTGCATCTCGTCAATAAACGTGATCACTTCCCCCTCGGCATCGGTTATTTCTTTCAGTACTGCTTTGAGGCGCTCTTCAAATTCGCCGCGAAACTTCGCACCTGCAATCATTGCAGACATATCTAACGCAATAACTCGACGGTTTTGCAGGCTTGTCGGCACATCACCTTCGACGATGCGTTGCGCCAGACCTTCTGCTATTGCGGTTTTCCCGACGCCAGGTTCACCAATGAGCACAGGGTTATTTTTGGTGCGGCGACTTAACACCTGCACGACACGACGGATCTCTTCATCCCTGCCGATGACAGGATCAAGCTTGCCGCTGCGAGCCAGCTCTGTTAAATCTTGGCCATATTGTTCTAACGATTGAAACGTGCCTTCTGGGTTTTGATTCACTACTCGATGTGACCCTCGAATTTCTTTCAATGCTGCAAGCAGAGCCGCTTTGTCAATAGCGAGCCGCTGCGATGTTTTTGGTGCTGTTTTCTGATCCGCCAATGCAACAAGAACATGTTCGGTTGAGACATAGTCGTCGCCTAGCTCAACTCGAACATTGTCTGCCTCGGCGAGGACCATCGTTGCTTCTTTAGAAAGGCGTGTTTCAGCGCCATATGCTTTAGCTAAGGTCTCAGTCGCTTTTTGCGCATCTGCACGCACCGTCGCTATCGCAACGTCGAGCTTTGCGAGCACAGGCAAGACAACGCCTTCTTGTTGCATAAGCAACGCAAGGAGGAGGTGATCGGCGACAACCTCAGCGTTTGAAGCAGCTGCTGCCAGCTCTATTGCGCTCGCAACGGTTTCTTGTGTTTTTGTGGTCCATGTATCGGGATGTAAAGCCATATTGACACTATACACAGGTTCACAAAACTTGACAATGAATGCATCAAGTTTTTTAATCTAAATATTTTAGATATTTTGATTTCGTCTCCCAATTTTTGACAACCGACAAGCAAGGCGATAAACATAGTACGCTAGATGCGTGAACATTATTGAAGTAACAGAAGTAGATGACCAACTTATTGAAGCATTTGACCGACTGACGCCTCAGCTGTCGTCTTCTAACCCGCCCCCAACAGCGGAAGAACTGGCCGCTATCGTGGGCTCTGAAGCCAGCAGATTGTTTGTCGCAAAAGAAGACGACACGATTTATGGCACTTTAACCTTAGCTGTGTTCCGGATTCCAACAGGACTACGGGCCTGGGTTGAAGACGTTGTCGTTGACAGTGCCGCTCGCGGCAAAGGTGTTGGCGCGCAATTAAGCGAAGCGGCTATCGCCTTAGCGAAAGACCTCGGAGCGACGACTGTTGATTTAACATCGCGACCTAGCCGTGAAGCTGCCAACCGCCTCTACCAGCGACTAGGTTTCGTCAAACGCGAAACAAACGTTTACCGCTACAAGATCTAAAAAATTCAACCAAAAACGAAGAAGGAGACCCGACTTAGCAGGTCTCCTTCTTCTAAACAAAATGTGTTAGCTTTAGCTGTATTCGGTACTTGGACCGTCGCCAGGCTTGAGCGTCACAGTCGATTAGTTCGCAGCCTCTTCCACAAGGTCACGACCAATTGTTGTTTCTGTAGCAAAGTCTTCCATATCACTATCTTCGATTATTATGCCGTTGAGCTCTCTCCCGTCGAGCTCTCTTAGTTCATCAAAATCGATCGTTGTTCTCGGCGAATCAAGATCAAACTCTTCCATTGCGTCAAACTCTTCTAATGAATCGAAATCAATTGTCGTATCAACAGGACTGAATTCAGTACTGAAATCGTCGTCACCCAACACAGAGTCGAACGCTTGCGTTGAACTTTCGCCTAGATCGACTATGTCTTCCCAAAGAGTTTCTAACTCGTCTAACTCTTCTTTATCAATAGCTTTTAACACGTCAACACCCATATACATGTAGGTCGGTACGCCGCTGACGAACCATTTACCGTCTCGCTCAACAACAACGACACCCAAGTCTTCCATGTCATCGAAGATCGCCGAGAACTCTTTATAAAGGTTCACAACGTTTGAAAGATTTTCAACATCGTCGCTACATTGCGTATCGCCTTCGCTCACCTCTAGCTCTGGGTTAGAAGATGTTGACGCAATGTCATAAGAAAGACAACCATCGCTATAGCTAAATTCTGCTTCACCTTCGATTGTTTCGCCTCCTATATCACCTTCTAGCGAACCAGAACCAGCAAGGTCATCGATATCAACGTCAAACTCACCGCTTATGGTTCCTTCTTCTTCAGGTGGACCTTCCACCGAGAATGTTCCCTTTGCTGTCCATTCTTCACGATTCACGTCTGCGTCAAATTTGATGTTACCACCGTCAACGTCAACGTCCGCGACAAGCTTATTATCGCTAATAGTCACATCGAAATCGCTGCCTTCAGCGGATCCTTTTGCAGTGAACGTACCGTCCACAGATTCGAAATCTATGTCAGTAGCAGAGGCGACATCTTTAATGCTACCTTTAAAGCCGTCAACAACAGCAACATTACGACCGTCACGTTCTTGCACATCAGCACTGACCGACTCGATTGTGAATGGATTCTCAGATTCCCGTGCAGCTAGATACGCTTCTATAGCATCAGCGCCAAACAGGCTCCAATAATCATACATGACTCGAAACTCCGCAGGGTCTAACGTAGCGGCAGCCTTTTCTAAATCACCATCAAGCGCGGCCAAAACAATTTGTTCAACAACGTCTTCTTTAGAGTCAACACCTTGAGGAACAAGCGCTTCCTTAAAGTTAGGCAGATCCACACCTGCGTCTTCGCGAGCAAGCTCAGCCAGGGTATAGACGATGCTGGCGTAATAGTCGTCGCCTTCCTTAGCTACAACGAAAGTGAAGTCTTCGTCGGCAAAATCGACCGTTTCTGTTTCTGTTCCAGCGCCTGCCATCATCTCGTCAACGTCGCCCAAACGATCACCTGCGATAGTAGCAAATTTTTCAGCATCAAAGGTGACATCCATTGTCCCGCTAACAACCTCAACACTATGAAGGTCGTCACTGTTTCCGAGTGGCTCTATCAAAAACTCAAGCTTTTCTGTAACTTCAAACTCCAAACCAGTAAAGTTATTAAGCTCTCCATCGTTTACAGTGTCATCACCAACTATTTCAAGGCGAGCTAGTTCTGTCATCAACGCTGTCGTCGGCTCGATCCATGCTTCACGTTCTGAAGGTAACATAATATCAGTGACACCAATAATGTCGTCGTTGTCGATAGCTTCGAACAACACCTCGGCTGCGGCTTCTGGAGTCGACTCACCTTCAGGTTCTGAATCAAGCGATTGCGTTACTGCATAAGCACCACCACCCACTAAACCTAGCGCAGCGACCACTATACCGATACGGCCAAATAGTTTTTTCTTGCCACCCTTTTTTTCTGGTGGCGCAAATTGCGGCTGGTTCGGAGGTGAACCTTGCGGTTGATATGGAAATTGGTTCTCTGCCATTTTTGGTAGCCCTCCCAAGGGATATTTTTTAGCTTATGTCCACTGCAGCCGATTTCTTTCTCATCAACCAACATGTGAAAAACGTAAACCCTGACAGTGTAACGGCAACTACGCCCACAATACTAAGAAGGTGTCCGCTTTGTAACCCTAGAAGCCGCCAAAGAACTACTCCAGTGACAGCTGGAATCAAACTAGAGATAAATAGAATAGAAAAACCAGTTTTTATCCATTTTATCGCAATAAGGAGAAGTCCTAAACCTATAGAAACAGGTAGCATGAACCAGACGTAGCGCATTGGAGTAAATTTGGCGAAAAACTCGATGAAATCAAATGACTGCAATGTTTTAAACATCTCAAAACTGTTACGAATACGCTCCCCTGATTGGAACCATCCAAGCCAAAGCGACACCAGCGTCAAAAAAGCAGAAACAACCAATAAGCCAATACCTGCTCTATATAGCTGAACTTCACTTGTGTTTCTCTGCATCTGAACCACCCTTACTCCACATAAAAGAGTAGCACCTTACAGCAAGAAACAATGCCCCTGCATTGCCTGCACTCGACGCGCCACTCAACAGCACCGAGACGCACGATGCAAGACAGACTGACCGAGCATCACGTCTGGTGTTTAATGGCTTCGATCCTGTCATAGATTATTGAAAATGCTCGACCCACATCTTTATCATGAATATAAATTGTGATGTCTTTGGGTGTTGTGATAATTTCCACAGAAGAGATATTGTGCCATGCAAGGATTTGAATCGGATAGTACAAAACACCCGATCTTGTGACTTGCCCAGGACTCCGTTTGAGAGAAAGCGCGGAAAGGTTGGGAACAACTCCCAAAACTAACTTTTCGCTTATTCGTTCCCTCAGCCTTTTACTAAAACCTTTGGGAGCCATAACATTTATACCTTGGTGCCCCATCGAAGCAATGGCTACATTCCCCATCCAATCAGGCGTGTTGGCTGTATCGATAATTTCAGTATGCATTCTTACTGTATTCGCTACCGTAATTTCTTCTAAGCCTGAAACAACTGATAAATCATGCAAAAAATGGCCGGGATTAACAGACTCATATGGTTTCATGTCAGCTTGCAAACGCTGCAAAGCGATGACGATGGAACCGTGTGATGCCGATTTCATCAAAGTTTTTTCGATAGCAGGTTGCAGTTTTTTAGCCAAAGCCGAGAGGTTAAGAATCTTTTCACTCATCATTTCCAGCATTTGCGGGTATTCATTAAGTTCTTTTTCGACAACTGAAGCAATCGTTCTCGCCATACACAAATCCCTATCAAGATAGGTAAATATTATACTAAATGTATTATACATGCAGCAAAAATGCATTAAATGTTTTTTTGTAGCATTCACAGCTCCAAGTTTCTACCTTGGAGCATATGGGAATAGTAATTTTAAGATCGCACGTTATAGGAGTTTCAGCGTCTGCGTTGATGCACACATTCGCCTGGCAGACAGCCTTCCATGCAAATTTTTCTGAACTTGAAATGACAACTGACTGAAATTGACAAGTCCACCCAACAAATTCCAGCCAGGAAAAACTACCGTATGAAAATTGAACTATTGAAAAAATCTCAACTAGGAAAAATTCTTGCTATTCAGGAAGCTGTCCTTGAAGAGGTTGGAGAAGCCCAATTTTCTCCAGTACCCAGAAACCAGATTTCCTGTCGTCTCCATCAGGGTTTAAGTTTCGGCGCTTACGTTGATGATAATTTAGTAGGCGTACTAGTAAATTTTCTCGATGAAGCAGCTCTTCCTATCTATGCAACGAAAATGGGCATCCCAATTAATCTTGATGCTGGCTATGCCCAATTTTTTTATATTGTTGCACCTGCCTATCGTGGCCAGAGAATCGCAAATCAATTATTAAATCAAGCTATACATGCAGCTCGACAACAAGACGTTCAGCATGTTGTTGCAACCGTGGCGGTGGATAATGTCGCAAGCCTCAAAATGCTTTTTGAAAATCGGATGCAAATAAGATACGCAGGAAACGTCTATGGAGAAAAGATTAGATTTATAACGCATCAAGACCTTCGCACACCTCAAAACGTTGACAATTATTCAAGACAATATATAGCGAGTGCAGATATTGCTGCTCAACAAAAAATAATATCACAGCAATTCGTCGGAGTTGGGATACAAACTTCTGAATCAGGTGTTGCTATTGGCTACGAAAAAATGGCTCCCCCAGAACAAGCGACGCACCAGCGCTGACCACGACTTTGGGAAAGACGGCCCGCCACAAGGGCAGCGGCATAGCAGTTGCGCTACGAATAGCACTCGGGCGGCGTACCGCAATGCGTTTCAACCACCTAAAAATTTAGAGGATGTTCTACGTCAAGAGGGTACAGCTATGCGGTTCGCTGGCTATGAGCTTGACCTTGACAACGAGGATATCGATTATTCACGAGAAGTGATTGAACCGTTGCGTCTGTCTACTGACTATTCGGTTTGGTTCCGTGCTTTTTATGGCGACACTATTGGACGATCAGCTGGGTACAGCCCACTCGGTTTGTCTGATTTTGCTGGTTTAAATGTGGCGTTGACTGATGCTATAGGTTCAGATCCACTTGAAGCGCTGCAACGTTGATTTTGGAGGCATCAACAACGACAGAGCCCACTTTTATCGCCTGCGAAAAATATCTTTACTAGTACGATGCGTTGCTGACAAAACATCAGGCTTAGTTTACTAGCTTCAATTCTCCTATAAATTTTTGAACATGTTGACACGCAGCTTTAAACGATTTTTTGCGCAAGCGTTCACTTCATAGCCCTTTCAACACTTCTGCAACACTGTCAAAAGCAAATTTATAAGCTAGCCTGGAACTAGTGTTTGCGACTGGCGTTAGTGGATTACCACAAGGAAGCAAATCACCTAGAAAAGTCGTGCGCCTGGGCAATTTAATCATCTAGGAGACCATCGAATGACAGCACAAACCCCAGAAACTATTGCTTACCAAAACGCTTTAGACGTTATCGCAAAAGCTGAGCCGACCGTAGCAGCTTGCATCAAAGGCGAGTTAGAGAACCAGCGCAGCCAGCTTAAACTTATTGCTAGTGAGAACTATGCTTCGCCAGCAACATTGCTCGCAATGGGTAACTGGTTTAGCGACAAATACGCCGAGGGCATTCCAGGGCACCGATTTTACGCAGGCTGTGAATACGTTGACCAGGTTGAAACGTTAGCAGCCAACCATGCGCAAGAGCTTTTCGGCGCTGACTATGCGTATGTGCAGCCACACTCTGGCATCGACGCTAACCTTGTTGCGTTTTGGGCTATTTTAGCGCAACGGGTTGAAGCGCCTTTCCTGGCTGAGCAACAAGTGAAACACGTTAACGACCTTTCTGAGGCTGATTGGGCGACACTGCGAGCAAGTTTTGGTAATCAGAAAATGATCGGCATGTCACTCGACTCTGGTGGGCATTTAACACACGGTTTCCGTCCAAACATTTCTGGCAAACTGTTCGACCAACGCAGCTATGGCGTTGACCCTGCGACAGAGATACTCGATTATGCAGCTGTCCGTCAGCTTGCCAAAGAGTTCAAACCAGATGTTGTTGTTGCTGGCTACTCTGCTTACCCACGCAAGGTCAATTTCTCGATCATGCGTGAAATTGCCGACGAAATCGGCGCGACGCTGATGGTTGATATGGCCCATTTCGCTGGCCTTGTCGCTGGTAAAGTTTTCACAGGTGATTTCGACCCTATTGCGAATGCGCATATCGTCACCTCGACCACACATAAATCATTACGCGGCCCTCGTGGCGGCATCATCTTATCCAACGATGAAAACCTTCAGCCCTTTATTGACAAGGGCTGCCCTATGGTGCTCGGCGGGCCGCTAGCGAACGTTATGGCTGCGAAAGCCGTGGCGCTTTCTGAGGCGAAACAGCCTGAATTTAGCACCTACGCACATCAAATAGTAGCCAATGCCAAAGCGTTAGCTGATGGGCTGAAAAGCCGAGGCGCTCGCCTTGTTTCTGATGGTACTGATAACCATATCGTACTCGTTGACGTTACTCCGTTTGGGCTTAGCGGCCGTCAAGCCGAACTTGCATTGCAAGACGCTGGCGTTATCGTCAACCGAAACTCTATACCAAATGACCCTAACGGTGCGTGGTATACCTCGGGCGTTCGTCTAGGCACACCAGCACTAACAACACTCGGGTTAAAAGAAGCAGACATGACTGAGGTTGCTGACATAATTGCTTCAGTGCTGAAAGCTGCAACGTCGAACACAACAAATGCAGGAAAGGCATCGAAAGCGAAATATTCGTTGGGTAACGACGTTATCGATCTGGGCCGCAAACGTAGCGCTGACTTGTTAAGCAACTACCCACTTTACCCAGAGGTTACTTTAGGATAAACCGATAACGCCCCTAATCTAACCAAGGAGAGATCCCCAATCAAGTTGGGGATGACGAGATCAAGTTGGGGATGACGAGATCAAGTTGGGGATGACGAGACCAAGTTGAGGATGGCAGGAACAAGTTGGGGATGACGTGGTCGTGGGAATAAACCATCTAACGAAAGCAGCTGGGAGGTTCTGCTTTCGTTAGATAGCGGCATCTACTCTGAGGTTGATGGGTACTCCACCTCAACCCCGTTAGGGATCTCCAGCAACTTACCTTCATCTTCTACGGGCTTAGGCTCTATGAAATCAATAGGGTCAATGTTTTTATGGATTTTTTCCATATAGTCAGCCCACAGAGGAGCCGCTATAGTACCGCCAAATGGGTTCACTCCTTCGATTTCGATACGCACGCCTTCGTCATTCGAAACGATTACAGTCGTTGCTTTCTGTTTTGTATAGCCAGCGAACGAAACGCTTGTAGGTTGCGCATCTGTTGCTGTTTGTCCAGCGACTTGATGATTCTCCATTCCAGCCCGCCGACCTGTACCCATACCGTTTGTTTGTGCCACATTGTCGTAAAGTTTTTTTGTCACCTCATAAGCTGTCTGTGAGTTAAGTATTTGCATCATTTCTTTTTCCCGCTCGTACAGCACTTCTCCATAAGGGTCTTCAATCCGATCGATCATCCACGGCGTCACTTTTTTGCCGCCATTTGCAAATGATGCATACGCTCCTGTAAGGTCTACGGGAGCTATCAATTCTTCGCCGATTGGCAATACTGTATCGACCGTCTCTACATCCAGACCTAATAATTCAGCCGTCTTCGATACAGTATCTTTGCCTACGAATAGCCCAAGTCGAGCAGCAAAACATTTGTTAGAAAACAGTTCTTCGCCAATACTGCCAGCTCTCTCAGGAGGCCCATAGGAAGATCCAACTAATTTATTTACATCGCCCGATGCAGTTTTAAAGGCACAAGGCCCACCTGCTGCAATCGAATCCTGTGAAGTTACACCACTTTCGAGAGCGCTTGCATAGATAACTGGGCCGAAAGCATCTCCAGCCTTACGTTTATGCTCCATTACAGAGTTTTCGGTTACACTAGCGTCCTGAGTGGCAGGAATTTGTCTGCTGACAAGTGCGTTAATCGCCCCTGTTTCTGTGTCAACCGTGACAAGGTCAACCGAGTTGTCGCCAGGTGGTACAGACGAATTTTTTATTGATGTTAACGCAGCCGCTTGAAAATCTGGGTTATACCCCGTATAGATTTTCAAACCGCCACTTTGCAAAACTTCTGCCAGCGATGAACCTTTCAGATTCAAAAGCCCATCATCCACAATTTTTTGCTCCACAAGTCGCACAAATGGTTCCGCGTTTTCAGATCGAACCCGAGTTTCTTCATCCTCAGAATCATCGACCACATACCCTTCTATGACAGATCCGTCTATCGCATAAACAGTGGAAGCTTCGCCGATCAGTTCAACAGACTCGTGAGCGATATCATCAGATGGCGCCTCATCATTTTTAACTAGCGTGAGTCCAGCAATCACAACTGCAAACATAGCTAAAGCTGAGCCTACTAGCAGCGTCCTTGACTTTCTCACTCGGCCTTTTGTTATAGGATCATCTTGTTTCTTCTTCACGTGCACAACCTTCGATCTAATCTGTGCCCCAGAAGACGTTTCTAGGGTCTCCCCAAATGCTTCTAGGTCTTTGAATAGATCATCTCTAGGGTTTTCGTTTTTAAATGTCATGAGCATCAACCTTTAAAGCAACACGTAGCTTTTCTAAACCACGTTGAATATGGGCACGCAACGACGAAACGCTTATGTCCAACACAACCGCAGCTTCGCCTAATGGCCAACCCAAAGCGTGCACCAGAACCACAGCGACACGCTGTGATTCGGTTAAACCCTCCAAAGAAGGAGCTAGCTGAGGTTCAAACGACGGGCCGTCGTTAACAGGTTTTGCAGGCAGATAGCCTTGCGGTTTTGTCTGCCTGCGGACAGAAGTCTGCCCGACACGATAAAGATACCCGGTAGGGTTCTTCATCTTTTTGAGCCTGTCCCAATTTTCCCACCCATAGGCCATAGCATCGGCAGCGGCTTCAACCCCGATATTCGGACCGAATGCCGCCACCAAACCAGCGCGCAGCTGCGCGCCGTTGTTTTCAATAAATGTTTCAAACGTCACATACATATAAAGCGGCCTGGAAGAAAAAGTGTGACGGAATACCCAATAAATTATAGCCATCTCGGATCGCCACGCTTCGCTCTCAGATTTGATCTTTCGTGGGGCACCTGGGCAGTGCCATCGGTGACTTTCCTTACCTGTCAGATAGGCCTTTCTACTAAAGTTTCTAGGCAGAAAAAGTGAGCCAACTTGCCAGCGCCCCAAATGCAGCTAGAGAAAGGAAGCGAAAGCGATAAAGGGCCTTCTCCAAGACATAGATGCGTAGCATTCTTATCGAAAGCTCAGCTACAATCAAAACGGGTGGGACAACAAGTATGAGCATGTTGGGTAGTGAAACTAAATCTCGTAGAGACTTCCAAGATCCGTCGGCCGATTTTTTGACGGTCGACGTCGAAAGACCGCAACACCGACAACCTGAATCGACACGCCTGGCGCCAACAAACACTTCTGACCAGGCAGTTTCACAGGCGCCATTTATCAGCGTCTCGCCTCTCCCTACGCAGCCTCCGCCTGCGCAAGAAAGCCCGACCTGGCCGTTTGAAGCCGAATCTCGGACGCATTCACGCCAGCCCCCTAATCATAGACAGTCCTCTAGCAGCAAAACACGCACGAGGCAGCAACAATTTGACCGCTTTGATCACCTCATCACGCAACAAATGGCAAAACATGCACCTGGGTTTATCCAGTCTAGTTTGGGGCTTATTTTCATATGGTTTGGAACACTCAAGTTTTTCTCAGGAGCTAGCCCAGCTGAAGCACTTGTTACAGAAACCTCCGAGAAATTTTTTGACCTTATCGGCATAGGCATACCTGTAAAACTGGCGATCTTCCTTCTTGCAGTATGGGAAGTAAGCATAGGTGTCGCCATGCTTTTTGACATGTTTAAACGCACCGCTGTTTGGATGCTGCTTTTACACATGCCATCAACTACATTGCCGCTTTTCCTCTTGCCACATCTTGTCTGGAACCAGTTTCCCTTCGAATTAACGCTAGAAGGTCAGTACATTATCAAAAACCTTGTTTTAATCGGCGGCGCACTCGCTATAGGCGCAACCGTCCGAGATAAACAACCGATCGAAGATTATTCGAAATGAGAATTGCTGCTATATTTCTAGTTGCTCTGCTATTCAGTGCATGCAGCACTTCAACGCAGGCGCAACCCACCAAGACACTTCCAGATATGCGTCCACGGCTAGGAGCAACAAACTCTTTTGAACAAGGAGTCACTCCTATGTACGATCCTGATATTTTTGTAGTAAAAGAAAATGAACAATTTCGTTTATTCTCTTCTAAAAATCCAAATAACGGATGCAGGTTGTCAACAGACCTCGCTGATCACGGAGAGAACTTGCAACAAGAAACGTTCTTCTTTGATCCATGCCACGGTGATGAATTTGACAGCAACGGCAACTTTTTGCAAGGAAAGTCAGACCATTTAAAGCCCATGATTATATATCCTCATGTAGTTGAGAACGGCCAACTCATTCAAGGTGTAGCAGAATTACAGCCACTCACAAACGAGAAAAGCGCCTAGACTAGCAGGGTCGCACAGCGCAGCAGCTTCATTGGCCCGGCTGCGCATTTTAAACGAGTGTAACGTTGGCCGTGCCGCTTCTTGTTCCCAAATTGCCTTACCTTCTACAACAAGCCCGTCAATACCCCACTTTTGGAGAAACTCGGCTTGAGTCAAAACTTGTGGATCTTCTGGCAGCTGATCTATCGCTATATCGGTTGTGATATCCCACGAACCAGGCTCATGCAGAGGATTATCGCTGCGTTCATGCTCGCGATAGGTTCGCAACCAGTCGCCACGCAGTAGCTCGTGTGTCAAAGTTACTCCATAGTCTAGGCAAAGTAGCGCCGCTGGCTTGCGCTCTAAGATACTTTCCACCCACAGGCTTGCCTGTTCTAAAAATGGCAACCTTGTGCCGATCGACGCATTTTGAAGATACTCCATCACCTGGCTAGGCGGATTATTGTCTGAGGGATCTACTGAGCCATTTTGCAATGACTCTCTATGATATTGAGCAGCATCTGCGTTAGCTGTAACATACAGTTCTGCTATTTCTGATTCTGTCTTTTCCAAAATACGAAAAGGTAGGTTATCAAGCAGCTCATTAGCAATTACTACAGTGGTGTTATCAACATAGCCTGTCTGATTTTGCGCAAACTCTTCAGGAGAGATGTCTCCTCCATAGTCGATACCTAGAACCGTCCAAGTTGACTCGAAACGATCAGCTGCTCGTAAGGCTGTTAACAATGCTCCAGCACCAGAACCAACATCAAGCACTGTAAAATTGTCAGGCTTGCCTTGCTCACACCAAATCGAGTGGACCCACCGACAGAGCACCTCACCGAAAAGCGGACCAACCTCAGCGCTCGTCAAAAAATCTCTGCGCCTTCCAGCAAGACCTTTCCCAGAGCTATAGAAACCTTCACTGCCATAAAGACACTGCGCCATATACTGATCGAACCGTTGCATGCTTCATCTTATCGACTCAGCCAAATCCCGAGCATCAGAGACAATACACAAGGTTTTCTATCGCATTGGGCCTTGAATACCTTTGCCCGTCGACGCCTGTGGAGGCGGAAACTGAACTTTATAAGAATTTTCTGGACTCTTCGTATCTTCTAGTGCAAGGTACAAATCTCCTGGGGTGTCTGCGATATTCCGAGCAGTTGCTTCTGGAGAGACACGAAATACTATTCCAGCTTGTCCTTTAGAACCAGTGAGTACAGGTGCACCTTCTAAATTCTGACTTTCAAAGAAGCAACCATTCGTTGGACCTGTTCTAAGCGGAGCTTCTGCTTCTACGACGTAGATCATAGTAGCTGGCATAGCATCTGGCGTTTCAGAGAAGCGGTGAAAAGTTGGGTGCTCGTCGTTCAGGAGTTCCGCCAATTTTCTAACTAAATCTCCATCAAAACCAATTTCAGCTTGTGAGAAAAGTCTTCTTACCAAACCTGAGTCAAAAACAAGCAACACCGTAGAATCTTCACTTTTTTCTGGATTTGCGTAACAAACCACATCCATAGCCATTTCTCCTATACCTAGAGTTAGAACACCGATGCCTAGTAGAAGCCCTATCAACAGAGCTCTTCAAGACCCAAGGAATATAGAAGTTACAGAGACACTAACCAACCTGCGATAAAAATTTTATGCAACCCAAAACCAAATTCGGTATTGGGTTCGCAATGACAACTTTCCAGGTTTCCAAGAAATCACACCCGCTTTATCTTGAAGCGAGCTTACAACTCTTTTGCGCTCTTCTCGGTCCTGAAGATGCATCGGCCCGTGTAGAACTTCGAGAGATCCTGGCTCCTCCACTAGTTGGAGCTTTCTATCCTTTGACTTCGACTTAATTTTTAGGTATTGCTGATCAGTCAAAAATTCTGATTGTTCGATCAACACTCCGCCTGGTTGAGAGTCGGGTAGAAACAGTTCAGGCATATAGAATTTGACTTGCACCTTGTTCCAGCCGTTTGGCAATGGGATGCAAAGTAACTTCCAAACCTCAGCAGGTTCATCGGCTTCTCCAAGAATCTTTTTTGTTGCCCCAAACTCAACTTCATTGATTTTATCTGCCCCATTAACTAACACTTTTTGTAGTTCTAAATCGGAATCTTTTCCAGTGAAGCTTTTACCCACTAAAGGAATATTCAGCTCGCGTTGCTGGTCCAGGTGATAGGTCCAGTCAAATGTCATGCCGCCTTGATCATCTACTGTGACAACGTCAGTTCTTGAAGTTTTTTCAGGCGTTACCAGTGGCAGCGCTGACGACTTCTTAAGAACTTGTTCAGCTAGAATCACACCTTGTTCTGTTAGACAATAGTATTTTTTAGCCTGCCTATTACTATCAGAGCTTTCTTCCGCTCTATACTCTAGCCAGCCTGCCTTTTCTAAACGATTTAGAATCGGGTAAAGAGACCCTTGTTTAATAGATAGTCTCTTTGAAAGCTCGAACCCATACCATTCTCTTTCAGGGTTACGCATC
This sequence comes from Acidimicrobiales bacterium, assembly GCA_020629155.1. Lineage (GTDB taxonomy): Bacteria > Actinomycetota > Acidimicrobiia > Acidimicrobiales > SZUA-35 > JAHDDW01. Next base: position 84,523 of record JAHDDW010000011.1, read on the forward strand.
ATTGTGTGTAACGTCAGCTTGGTTTGTAAACTAACTCGTTTAAGCGGTTCAGCCATGCAAAAAGTATACAAAATCAGTCATGTAGATTTTCTTCCTAAACTTGTTTGCGAGCTCCGATTTATGAGGTTTCTTTGAGGTAACTGTCCAGCGCACTGCGTATTACATCACTTTCGCTCGTGGCATCTGATTCAGCCCGTTTCTTAATTCTTTTTTTGAAACTCGGCGGCGCTCTGAACGTATAGACTTCAGCGTTTTGCTCACCGATCTGAGGCGAACGTCTTCTTGTCTTCTTAATTTTTTTAACTTCTGAAATAGAAAATTGCTTCTTCTCGAAAGCATCTGCCATTGCGTCTATTTTTTTTGACTTGTTATCAGATTTTTTTTCCATCGTTCCTATCCCAGTAAATAGTTAGAGAAGACTGGCCTCAGCTGCATCGCATGAATTACAAGATCACCATCATCTCCAAGTTCCAAATAGAGGACCTCTAGAAGATTTCCCGAACAGTCAGGCCCAATGCATAGACTTTTCCGAGGTTCACTTTCTCTATCAATATCAAAGAATCCAAGACTATTCTCCCAAGCGTGATAGATATCAGATTCGGTCATTCCATGTTTGTACGCCGACCGATGAACTTTCACTACTTAAATGTAATACACATAAGCTATTGAGTCAAGCGAGGCAACCTTAATCAAATAAAAATCTCTGGGATAGTCTAACTATGGCATTTCCTTGAGATAGCTATCTAATGCTCTGCATTACAATACTTACGCTCGCAGCTACTCGTCGATAGCGCCAGTTGCTGAGAGTCGGATTTGTGCCCATTTTCTATCAGCTTGAGAATACTTACTCTCTGGGTTTTCTTCTAGCGCAGCGTCAGCTTTTTCTAAATCTTTTTGCGCTGCTGCTACGTCAATATCGCCAGCAGCTACAGCCGCATCAGAAAGAACTGTCACTTTTTTACCGTCGACAGAAACAAAGCCGCCTCGAACAGCAAACACTTTTTCACTATCGCCAGATTCGACCACTCGAACTTTCGAGGTGATAAGGCTGCCGATGAAAGGCTCATGACCTTCAAGAAAAGCTATTTCGCCGCCGCCACGAGTGCGGGCAACGACGATTTCGGCTTCGCCAGAATACAGTATTGCTTCTGGCGAAACGAACTCTACCTGCATCGACATTATTTAGCAGCCTCTGCTTTGAGCTTCTCAGCCTTTTCGCGAGCTTCGTCTGCACCACCAACGTTGAGGAAGGCTTGTTCTGGCAAATCATCAAGTTCACCAGTTACTAGCGCTTCAAACGAATCGATCGTTTCAGAAACAGGTGTGAAGATACCAGGCAAACCAGTGAAGATCTGCGCCACGAACATAGGCTGTGATAAGAACCGTTGCACTTTACGTGCACGGTTTACAACAATGCGGTCTTCTTCAGAAAGCTCATCGAGACCCAAAATAGCGATAATATCTTGCAGCTCTTTGTAACGCTGGAGAATCTCCTGCACCTGGCGAGCAACGTTATAATGTCGGTCGCCGACAACTTCCGGAGACAAAATTGTTGAGCTTGAAGAAAGCGGATCTACCGCAGGGTAAATACCAAGAGCAGCAATGTCACGGCTCAACTCGGTTGTTGCATCCAAGTGAGTAAAGGTTGTGAAAGGAGCAGGGTCGGTATAGTCATCAGCAGGTACATACACTGCTTGCAGAGACGTAATCGACTTACCACCAGTAGAGGTAATGCGTTCTTGCAAGATACCCATTTCGTCAGCCAACGTTGGCTGATAACCCACAGCTGAAGGCATGCGGCCAAGCAAGGTTGAAACCTCAGAACCAGCCTGCACGAAGCGGAAAATGTTGTCAACAAACAACAATACGTCTTGCTTTTGCACATCACGGAAATATTCAGCCATTGTCAATGCAGAAAGCGCGACACGGAGACGAACGCCAGGTGGTTCGTCCATCTGACCGAAACAAAGCGCTGCTTTAGAAAGAACCGACGTTTCACCGTCGCCCATCATTGTTTCGCCCATTTCCATGAACAAGTCAGTACCTTCACGGGTGCGTTCACCCACACCAGCGAAGACAGAAACACCACCGTGGTTAGCAGCCACACGGGTGATCATCTCTTGGATAAGAACGGTTTTACCTACACCAGCACCACCGAACAAGCCGATCTTTCCACCTTGCAAATATGGTGTGAGCAGGTCGATAACTTTAATGCCTGTTTCAAGAACCTGTTTTGTTGGCTCTAGCGTATCGAACGCAGGTGCTTGGCGGTGGATACCCCATCGCTCTTCAATGTTAAGCTCATCAGCTGGCACGTCAAGCGGCTCGCCGATAACGTTCCAAATGTGACCAAGTGTGACATCGCCAACTGGGACCTGAATGCCGTGACCCAAGTTGCGAACCTGCTGGCCACGTTTGAGACCATCTGTTGGTTTAAGAGCAACCGCACGAACACGACCGCCACCAAGCTGCTGTGCGACCTCGCCCATAACAGTTGTTGTCTCGCCGCCAACTTCTACATCAAACTCGATTGCCTGATTGATTTCTGGCAAGGAACCAGGAGGGAACTCAACGTCGACCACGGGGCCTGCGATAGCGACAACCCTACCGTCTTTTAATTGTGTTTCAGTAACAGTCATGTATGCTTTCCTAGTGTAGAGATGGCTCTAACGCCACTACTTGTTCTATCTCAGATTTCTTATCAGAGCCAAGTGCTTCAGCTCCGCTTACAATTTCCATAATTTCGGTTGTGATCGCTTCCTGGCGAGCACGGTTCATCGCGCGAGCAAGCTTCGTTATAAGCTCTTCGGCATTATCGGTCGCAGCTTTCATCGCTCGCTGTCTGTTTGCATGTTCAGAAGCAGCAGCATCAAGCAACGCAGCGAACAATCGAGCCTCCACGTAGCGTGGAAGTAGATCTTTTAACACGCCTTCGGCTGATGGCTCAAAGTTATAGCCTGCAAGGGCTTCATCGTCGCCGCTGCCTTGGCTCGCTATTGTCTCAGAAGACTCAAGCGGTAAGAACCGACGGACGACAGGTTTTTGTGTACCAATACTCAAAAATTCAGTATAGATAAGTTCGACTTGGTCAACTTCGCCGCTGTCAAAAAGTTCACGAACTCGACGAGCGATATTGCGGGCATCTTTATAGGCAGGCCCATCAGTAAAGCCAGTGTAGCTTGTGTCAATATCGAAGCCACGGAACTCGAAATAGTCAGTAACTTTACGGCCGACAGCTAAAATTTTGTAGTCGCCGCCGTCGCTACGTAACGCCTGAATTTCAGCTTCGGCGCTACGCACAATCGCAGAGTTATACGGACCAGCTAACCCACGATCACCAGCGCAAACAATAAACGCAACGTTTTTTACATCTTCGACTTCTCGTAACAACGGATGGTCAACGTCAGCACCAGATGCAGCTAGGTTTTCGATAACGGCAGTGAGCTGTTCAGAGTATGGCCTAGCAGCGCGCGCTTTTTCTTGCGCCGAAGCCACCCGTGTTGCAGCGATAAGCTCCATTGCACGAGTTATTTTTTTGGTGTTTTTCACGCTGCCTATGCGGCGGCGAAGAATTCTTTCTTTTCCACCTGGCATCGGTTATGACTCCGCTCGGCTAACGTCTTCTTCTGGCAATGTGTTAGTGGCATCAACAATCTTTGTTGACTCAGAACCTTGCGCTTGTGCTTCTGGCTCGTTCTTCTCAGCTTTTTTTGTGCCGACAAACTGTTCTGTGAAGGCAGCAATTGCAGCTTCGAGAACTTCCTCGTCAGCATACATGCCTTCGTTTTTGATTGTTGAAAGAACATCGCTGTGGCGAGAATTGAACCATTCAAGCAACTCGGTTTCATATTGCGCAACATCTTCAATTTCGACGCCGTCAAGATAGCCACGAGTTCCAGCGTAAAGAACAACAACTTGCTCTTCAACAGGAACAGGAGCGTTAATCCCCTGTTTTAATAACTCAGTCAAACGATAGCCTCGGTCGAGCTGTGCTTGCGAAACATCATCAAGATCTGAACCAAATGCGGCGAAGGCAGCAAGGTCACGGAACTGCTGCAAATCAGATTTCAACGTACCAACAGCTTTTTTCATCGCTTTAATCTGCGCTGCAGAACCTACACGAGAAACGGAGATACCAACGTCAACCGCTGGGCGAACACCCGATTTAAACAGGTCGTCCTGTAAATAAATCTGACCGTCTGTAATAGAAATAACATTTGTAGGAATATAAGCAGAAACGTCGCCCGCTTTCGTCTCGATAATAGGCAGAGCGGTGAGCGAACCAGCACCAAGCTCGTCTGAAAGTTTCGCTGAACGCTCAAGAAGGCGACTATGCAAATAGAATACATCGCCAGGGTATGCTTCACGGCCTGGCGGACGACGAAGCAGCAACGAAACTTGACGGTACGCTTCAGCTTGTTTAGAAAGATCGTCATAGATAGCTAAGGCATGATCGCCTGTTTCCATCCAATGCTGCCCCATTGCGCAACCAGAATATGGAGCCAAGAATTTAAATGGTGCTGGGTCAGAAGCTGGAGCCACAACCACAACGGTGTATTCCATAGCACCGTATTCTTCAAGCAACGCAACCGTTTGGGCAACAGTTGAACCTTTTTGGCCGATAGCAACATAAATACATTTAACGCCAAGACCTTTTTGCGCCAAGATTGTATCGATCGCAACAGTTGTTTTTCCTGTTTTACGGTCACCGATAATTAGCTCACGCTGGCCACGACCGATAGGGATAAGCGAATCAACGGATTTGATACCTGTTTGCATTGGCTCATGCACAGGTTTACGACCAGTGATACCAGGTGCCTGAATTTCAACACGACGATTTGTCACATTTGTTAAAGGACCTTTGCCATCAATAGGCTCGCCCAACATGTTGACAACACGGCCTAAAAGACCGTCACCAACAGGAACAGAAAGGATTTCGCCTGTTGATTCAACTGGTTGACCTACTTGGATTGAACCAACTTCACCAAGGATTACGGCACCGATCGTATCTTCGTCTAAGTTTAACGCCAGGCCAATCGTGCCATCAGCGAACCGCAACATTTCGTTAACAGAAGCATTTGGCAGACCGCTTACACGAGCGATACCGTCACCGACTTCTGCAACTCGACCAACTGTTTTACCTTCTACGTCAGTTGAGAAATTCTCAAGATTTTTTTCTAGAATATTTGCGATCTCTTGTGGATCCAAAGATAAAGCCATGTTTCTCTTTCAGGTTGTTGAGGCTTACAGCGCCTCACGCATGTTGCTAATTTTTGTACGAACCGAACCATCGATCACTACGTCATCGATCGTTGTTATAACACCACCGACAACGTCGGGGTCAACAATATTATTAATCTGAACTTCTGCACCTACTGAAGTGGCAAGAGCAGCCGCCAGACGAGCTGACTGCTCATCTGAAAGTGCTACCGCACTTGTTACCGTCGCCACTTTACGGCCGCTAGTCTGAGCAGATTTATGAACTAACCCTTGCGCAACAGCTGCTATGTCAGCAGTTTTTCCGCTAACAACGAGAAGTGCAACGCATGCTTGTGTAACGCTGGTTACTTTACCGTCAAGCAATTCCTGCAGAATTTGACTTCGCTGCATTGCTGGAACTGACGAGTTAGTAAGTGCTGTTCTAAGGTCATTGTTAGCATCAATTGATGCAGCGACAGCCGATAACTCTTGTTTAACGACTTCTACTTTGTTCTCCGCAGAAGCTATTTCGTAGACTGCTGATACATATGCTGAGTTTTTGTTTGTCATGCGAGCTGCCCGACCTTTGTTATGTAAGCATCAATCAGGTTAGCGTGTGACTGCGGCGTCATTTCCTGTGCCACTGACATCTCTGCTGCCTCTTTTGTGAGGGTTGAAACTTGTGAAGCTAATTCAGAAGCGGCCTGATTTCTCATTGTTGCTACTTCAAGGTGACCGCGTTCCACAATAGATGCAGCCTCTTTTTTCGCTTTACTAATAAGATCTTTTTTAAGTTTCTCCGCTGTTTCAAGAGCTTCTCTTCTGATCCGAGATCGTTCTTGTCCAACATCAGGCATCGTGTCAGCCTTTGCTTCGACTGCTGATTCGGCTGCTTCGCGTTCGCTTTGTGCATCAGCGAGTTCCGAACGGATTCGTTCAGTTCGGCCACGTAAATTCTCTTTTATTGGGCCAAGACCTTTCCATAGGAAAAGAATTACCAGAACAGCAAATGCCGCACTTCCCCAGTAAACCTCTTTAAGATCCCCAGCTAGATGAACGCCGTTGTCGCCCACAGCTAGAACTGTAAGTGGATTTAACATGCCTACCTTTACTTTGAACTTTCCATAAGTTGATTCAACGAAGCTTGCGCTGTTGCATCAGCTACGTTTGTATCAAGAACTTTCGATGCTGCTGATGCCGCAATGTTTGCCATCTTCGGTTGAAGTGACGAAAGTGCTGCTAACCGCTGCGCATCTATTTCTTCTTGGACTGCTTGCTTTCCAACTGCAACTTCACGTTCAGCTTGGCTGACAAGACGAGAACGCTCAGCCGCAGCTTCACTTCTCGCCTGCTCAATTATTGCATCCGCTTCAGCTTTCACATCACTGAGTTGTTCTTCAAGCTCAAATGATGCATTCGCAACTTTGTGTTTTGCAGATGCCGCTGCTTGCAAGTCATCAGATACCTTCTTTTCTCTGCCATCCATTACTTCAAGAACAGGAGGAAGGAAAACATATCGAATGAGCAAATACAGCAGCGTAAAGCATATGGCAGCCCAGAACATCTCACTCGGCTCAGGCAGAATGGGGTTTTCAGTTGATGCGGGTGCGTCTTCGGCTAATAGTGCGATCACAATGAACGCCGCCTATACGAATTTCAAAAGCATCGCTACAACGAAGCCGATAATACCAAGACCCTCAGCCATAGCTACACCAAGAAACATCATGGTCTGAATTTTGCTATGCGCTTCTGGCTGACGTGCAGTCGCTTGCATAGCCATACCAACGATGATACCTACAGCAAGACCAGGCCCTAGTGTTCCTAAAGCGAATGCGAGGCCAGCACCTTCCGCAGCAGCTATATTCTGCGAATCTTTTGCGGTTATAGCGGCAACTTCGCCTACCTCTGCTGCTGGGGTTTGTGCGGCCAAAGCGAGAAGCTCTAGACCTGTTGAAGCTAGAAAGCTCATTTTATTTTTTCTCCTTAGATTAGTACCCGTACTTTACAGGTAACTGTTTTAAGTCCTAGTTAATTAGTGATGCGGATGCAATGACGAGTCGATATAAACAGCGGTAAGCAACGCAAAGACATACGCCTGCAAGAAAGCAACGCCACCTTCATAAGCCGTTAAAGCAACAAGCGGAGCAAACGGCAGTATCGAAGCTGGAATGAATAAGTCCCACAAACCGATACAAAGAACACCGAACGTTACAAGCAGAATGTGACCGGCGAGCATGTTTGCGAAGAGACGGACGGTAAGACTGAACGGACGCAAGATAAGCGTTGAAAGAAGCTCAATCGGTGTCACCAAAATGTAGACCAATTTTGGCACACCTGGAGGAAAGAGAACGCCTTTAATATAGCCAAGACCATGGTGCTTAATACCAATAGTGAGGTAGGTAACCGCAACGACCAAAGCTAGAAACAACGGCGCTGCAACACGAGCGTTACCAGGCATTTGGAACGTAGGGATAATTTCAAATATGTTACCGAAGAAGACAAACAGGAAGAGGCTTAGCAACAGCGGCAAGTAAGGCCTGCCACCAGGTCCAATGATTGATGAAACAACTTGCTTATCAATGAAACCAACAATTAACTCAACTATGTTTTGCAAACCTGTTGGGATAAGATCTCGCTTCGAGAACACAAACATAACTGAAGGGATAACCAAAGCTAGAACTGCTATTAAAGCGATTTTATTAAACTCGTAAATTTTACCCTCACCGAAGTAAGCGGGCCATTTTACTAGATTGTCGATTGATGGGAACTCAAGTGCGAACACCAGAGCGACTCCTTTTTTCGTAACCAGCAGCAGGCTGAAACCCCACCGCTTTGGGCGTAAGTCCAGGCTGAGTAATTGTCTTGGAAATAAATTGCAACTCCCAGAACAGCAACCCAACATGGGCGATAACTATTGTAAAACTTAGCAGAATTATGTTAATCCACGTGACATCTTTGCATAACCATATGACAGCTGCGATTGATGACATGCGAATAAAGAATCCACCTATGGTCATAGAGGCTAGCAGCCTAATTGCGTTATGCACCGTCCAAGCCATAAGATATGCAGAAATTATAAAATTCGTCATGATGATGAACAAACCGATGAGTATAGAGACTGAACCGACGAGGCCGTCAAACAGGAAACCAGCAACAGCACCAACAGGCAGAAGATACAGCGAGCGGCGAACCATGTCGTTCACGATTTCAACAACTGGCGAATTTTTATAGGCCATCTTGTCCTTCTTCGTGTTGTTTCATTTCATGTTGATAACGATAGTAAACTTGACAACCCACACCAATGACACCAAGACAAAAGAAGAGAAGAAAAAACAAGGGTGTTGTATCTGTTTTTGAATCAATCCATAAACCAAGCAACCCTAAAAGCACTGGCGAAAGACCCACTTCGACACCCATGCCGCTTTTCATAAGCTGCGATGAAAGCCGTTCAGAGTTTTTTTCAGACATACGACTCCATAACCGAGGCTATTTTCACAAATAGAACCACCCATAGTGTAGCTTCGCCTCACAGAATAAAACCCAACTCGCTAAAACTAAGAGGTACTATAAAAAGTGGTCCTGTGGCAATAACACAAGAGGCAATTTACCTCAGCATTCTATGAAGCGAAGCTTGGATTTGCTAGATCTCACTAGCAGAAAAAGCTGGCGACAACTGCTCCTGTTCTGCGCGAGAGATGTTTAAGCTAGCTGCGACGCTACGCCACTGCCTGACACTTGCGACAATCTCTTTGACAAGCACGTCAGCTTGTGACGACGTGACCCTAAAATAGGGTGCCACTTCTAAAACTAAATCCAGATCAAGAGAATTATCCGTCTCAGAAATATTAAGGCTTAACCCGCCAGGTGATGGACTAGGGTTTATGTCGAATGCTGGCGACAACTCCCAACCATCGCCCCGCAGAAGAAAACCATGATTACGCAGATGGTCATCAGTATTGCTGATACAAACAGAAAATACGATGCGCTTCCAAAGTTCAACCAAGTCAGCTGTTGGATTACTGCCAAACCGATTGAGAATCTCGGCGATTTCTAGATAACTAACATCTGTGTTGTGACTAGCTCCATCGCTACAACCAAGCATTGTCATCGCAGAGGCAAAATGAAGCCGCTTACGATCTTCACCTAACACAAGGCGATCGAAACGCTTTGTTAAAAAAGCTCGACGTTTTTCTGTGACACTAATCAATTGACATTGAGGCACCCGCAAACCAGCTTTACACGCCAATTCATAGGCCAACATTTCCCATGCTGCATTGTCATAAGAATCGCTTCTGCTAGAAAATTTCGCAATCCAAAGGTGACCGCCTGGGTCGCTCACTCCTGCCTTCGGGCGTGCACCTCCAAGTGACGAGCCAGGAGCCAATAACATGGCAAGCCACTGGCTATACTCTGCCCCATCCATTTCATCGCCCTGCACCTGCCAACTGGCTTTTTCTAATTCACGCAACCTGGCCCACGGCGGCGCTGCCAACACACCGTCATCGCTAAGAAACGGACCATCACTTGAAGCTCTGTAACGCAGAGCTCCGGTACGCTGCCTATCATGCACTCCTAAGAAATAATCCATTTCTGTCAGCCGACGCTGCTGCCGTTCCTCCACTCTCGCAGCGATCGCCTCACGTCGCTGCATCAGCGTTCGACCCCATCTATCTGGAGACGAATCCAGAAAGACCCCAAAATTTGTTTGCTCAGCGCCTGCCAAAAATTGTTGACCGCCATAGAGCTGCAAGTTAGGGTCTAGTTGTATTACACCTCGTTCAAGCCACTGGCTGTCATACATGAAAGCGAACGTTTCCTTACCTCTTGCAACTATAGACTGCAACTCCCCTACTTTTTGGGGCGTGTGCAGCCCTTGCCAATCTGCGTACACTTCGACGCTGACGGTCATGAATCAGCCTTAGAATTTTTTCGTCTCGGCGCTCGCTTTTTGGGTGTTTTTATCTGCGCGTCTTGCAATTTGCGACCAAGTTCATCGTCTTGTCCCAACATCGCTAAATCGCCGTCCAATCCTAACACCGAGAGAGTTCGCAATAGCGTACCAATTGATGAGTTTGCACTACCTTTCTCCAAATGATAAAGCGTAGAGCGGCTAATACCAGCTCGTTCAGCAACCTGCTGTGCAGTCAACCGACGACGAAGCCTAGCAAGCTTAATATTCTCCCCCAAAGAAACAAGAACCCGCTTTTGACGCGGCAACAAAACAACCGAACTGGACATAATGATTTATATACTACACGTGAAAGGCCTTAATGTCCACCATACAAGACATAACAAGATTCATACTGAAACTGAAGTGCTCGCAAATGATTGCCCATTCGCCAAAAGTACCATTGACGTATGAGATTCTTTGTTGAAGCGTCGAATCTATGTATGGGTTCTTGCAGCCGCTTCGTCGAGTGGCCTAGTAGCAATGTGGGGCGATACACTAAAAGGTCACGTAGATCTCAGCTATGGATTTTATCTGTTGCAGGCTATGGCAATCTCTGCTCATTTAGTCTTGCTGTTTTTTGTGATTTGGGTATCAAAAGATCTGCAGCAAGATCAAGGCGCGTCTATTTCATGAACAAGTCTTTCTTTGGCGTCACTTTCTAGCGCTTTGCGATTTTTGAAACGTGCGTCACGCTTAATGATTAGAGGGCTTGGTTTGCTACGAATGCCTTTTTCAAGCTGCAATGACTCTTGGTCTATATTTCGTGGTTTCAGCGTGTAAAAAATTAAGCCGAGATAGAGCATCGCTCCTAAGGCTGCGACGCCTAACGGAACGATAGCGTCACCTTTACCCTCGTTATAGGTCGGGTAAAGAACAAATAGCGATAACAGCCCCGTCCAGGCCCAGAGAATCAGCACACTACGTCTATGTCCATGCCCAAGCCGAACTAAACGATGGTGTAAGTGATCTTTATCAGCAGTCGCCAAACCCTGTCTGCTTGACGCACGACGAATAATTGCAAAAGCTGTATCAGCGATAGGCACGCCAAGAATAACCAGCGGAATAACTAACGGGGCGTAGAAGAAGAACGTCTGGCCGCTAAAAGGGTCAGCGGTGCGACCACCGACTGCCATAGTAGACGACGCGAGCAACGTCCCTAGCAACAACGAACCGCTGTCACCCATAAAAATCTTTGCGGGATAAAAATTCCACGGCAGAAACCCTAGACACACACCAGCGATAATTGCTGCAAGAAGTGGGCCTATATTGCTAGCAAATAGCAGATCAACCTCGCCGAGTCGCATACCATAGAGAAGAAACGCGATAGCTCCTATCCCTACGACACCAGCAGCAAGACCATCCAAACCATCGATAAAATTCACAGCATTTGTCATGCCTAGAACCCACAAAATGGTGACAAGAAAAGATAAATCGTTATCAACAACAAATACATCCAGAAACGGCACCCTAAACCAGATAATATTCACTCCGCCAAGCACCAGCGAAATCCCCACGACAGCCATCCCCGCTGTTTTTGCTGGCGCAGAAATATCTCTAACATCGTCTAACAAACCTACGCCACAAGCAATAGTGACAGCCAACAAAACACCTAACGGCTCGCTTGTGCCAGCGAACACTTCGGTAAATTTCCCAGAAACAAACGCAACGCCAATAGCGATAACAAACCCGCTATACATTGCTAGGCCCCCGAGCAACGGTGTAGATTTTTTCTCTTTTCTATAGCTGTCAGCTGTTGCCTCAACACCAAACTTTTTTGCCCCAACTCGACAAAACGGAACCGCTGCGAAAGTAGTTACAGCAGCAGCCAGCGCAATGAGACAATATGGCAACAACGCCGAGAGCATCAGAGAATTTTACTTCACGATCACGTGCGAGTCGGGGACCTCCAAGTATTGGCCTATCAATAGCAATGACCTCTAAAGAACACTCGGAGTTCCGTCGAATACATGGTGATGAATGAAGAACTCACTTTAGTACCTGCAGCACGGCTCGGCGCTCTCCTATCGACCCAACGCAGACGTTATAACGAGACCCTGGCTTCCCTAGCCGCAAATTCTGGAGGAACGTTCTCAGTACATGACTTAGAACAGGCAGAACGAGGACGTTATAAACTATCGACCGAACGTATCCAATCACTCATTTCGCTCTATGAACTAGGCGCCACAGAGGTTGTCCCACGAAGAACACACCTTGTCATAGATTTTGACAACAATACAATGGCTTCAGGCGACAACTCAGCCAAGCTAGGCCCGCCTGACACAAAAGAAATCCTCAAACGATATCTGGCTTTTGTCTATGTGATGCGTCAGCAACAGCCAGGAACCCCGATAAGTCTTCGAAGTAACGACCTTGCTGTTCTTAGCCAAGCGCTACAGCTTTCGACCGACACAGTCTATGACCAGCTGACAGCGCTTATGAGCGACGCTGATGTTGCCACTAAATCTGCTTCAATCAAAAAAGGGTTCGCTGTAGCTGGTGCGGGCCTTCTCGTAGCAATCACGTCGCTAGGTTCCCTTGTTTTTGTGAGCGGAGACTCATCAGATCGGCTAGCCACTCCTGCGCCTACAACAGAACAGAGCTCAACGCCCCAGCTATCACAAACCCTACAATCTGAAGCGCAAACCAACGTTGCTCATGTTGGTTACAACAAAAAACAAACCAATCAGAAACAGGTTTCCGACACTGTCGAAGCTAGCACAACGATAGAAGAACAAGAAAAGACTAGCACAACAGAAAAAAAGCAAGTAGAGAAAACAGTTACGACCGCCTCGAAAGAACATCAAACCGAAACGACGAAGGAAACTACCAAAGCGACCACAGAACTCAAGGCTAATAAACACAATCATGAGCCGATAAAACAAGCATTCGCTGACAACGATCCAACAGACAGCGTAAAGCCGGTCGAGGCAATAGCGGCAACACAAGAAACGACTGGAGAAACAGAAGCTGCAGCGACGCAGACCCAAAGTGCTTCTTTAACATATGAGGCTATCGGCCAGCAAGCTGAATCTATGATCGCCTACGACTGGCAGTCAAAACTGCCTGGATGGACTGTTCGCTACGAAGGTGACCGGCCTGGCTATCGAGGCATAACTGTTTTAAGCGAAAAAAGCGTCACTATCTATATAAACCCAGGTGACACCGCCACCGATGTAGCAGGCATCCTAGCGCATGAGCTCGGGCATGCGCTTGACGTAACGTATCTACAAAACCAGGACAGGGTTCAATGGTTAGAGGCACGAGGCATGCCTGCTGTGTGGTGGGCAGGTGAAGGTCTCAACGATTTCAGCGTCGGCGCAGGCGACTTCGCCGAGGCAGTTGCTGCTTTGTGGGTAGGCTCTCCAAGTGACTCGGTTCACGGCAATTTCACCCCTGCACAGCTCCAGCTCACTGCGGAGCTACTTCCCAGATAGGTTTTACTTACGCAAATTTTAGCGTTCTGTTGCAAAACAATTTGATATAAAACGAATAAGTAGAGATAGAATTTGTTGTATGGACCCTCTAGCATTAACCCAGCAATGGCCTGTTTCTACTGTGTCGGCTGGTTGGATAACTGGGGCAGGCAAATCGGACAGCGTCGGCGATAGCACCCATAGGTTTCACCTTGCCTCAGTTACTAAACTGCTTTTTTCTTACGCTATTTTGATTGCGGCTGAAGAAGGGGTCCTGCCGCTGAATAAACCTACGGCGATTGAACATGCGACGATTAGCAATCTGTTGTCGCACAGCTCAGGGCTAGCTGCTGAAGCGACCACTCGGGACAACACGCCGACATTGGCTGCCGCTGGGCAGCGACGTATTTACTCAAACCTAGGATTTGATCTGCTCGCTCAAGAGCTTGAACAGGCTAGCGCCATGCCAGCAGCCGACTATTTCAAAGAAGCAGTGGCCGAGCCGCTTGGTCTACGCAACACGACAATCGAAGGTTCTGCCGCTTTTGCTGGCTATAGCACTATAGAAGATCTTTTGAAAGTAGCCGCTGAGCTGCTCAACCCTACGCTTATCTCTTCCTATACGTTGACGAAAGCTACTTCGCCTCATCTGCCAGCGTTGGAAGGGATACTTCCTGGCTTTGGCAAACAAACACCTAACTCTTGGGGGCTGGGTATGGAAATTCGGGGTATGAAGTCGCCGCATTGGACGGCGGCAAGTAACTCGCCAGCGACCTTCGGCCATTTCGGAAAATCGGGCACCTTTTTGTGGGTTGACCCTCTTGCTAAAATTGGCTGCGTTGCTTTAACAGACCAAGAATTCGGACCTTGGGCTACGCCTCTATGGCAAGACTTCTCAGAAGCAGTATTACGCCATGGCTCTTGATGAAAGAAATGCGCTGAAAAGAGCAATTTTCTCTCTTTCGCGGTTTAGACATAACAAACTTGGTCTCGGCTGTATCATAGCTTCCCTAGCACTCGTCTCTTCAGATCAGTTAGCTGCCACCCCTATAACTACAGAGATGGCAGATACTAAGGCGTCGACATCAATTCAAAACAAACTTGAAGTAATCCAAACAGCTTTCAAAAATAAAATTCCTTTGACATATATCGTTTCGTATAACAGCGAATATGATGGATACTACCTGACCATAGATAGAAATAGCGGTAAAGATAAGTATAAGATAATGTGGGTAGACGATCGCCCTGTTGCTGCTATTCATCCTGGTGGACGTCTCATGATCGTCGCGGACCAAGAAGCATTATCTAAGGCTACTTTTCCAAACAATATGCAATATCTCGCTTCTGGCTCGCCTATCTTTGGTGAAGTTACTACTGCAAACGGTCCAGCTGTCTTCGTTGCTCCAGGTCAAGACACAAGCCAGACAAATTCTGGACCTGCTCTTTAATTTCTATAGTTTCTGCCGATACGAGACATGTGAATCGTCTGCGAAATACTGTACCGCTGGAGCTCAACCATGAGCGACCTTAAATCTAATTTCGCTAAAGTGCGCGCAAGACAGATCCTCAAAAATGTAGGGCTAGAAAATCAGGCGCTGGAACGAGTCAGTAGTACACGCAATGAAGTTTTCCTAAGCAAAGACTACGTTATCCGCACAAACAAACGATCTGATCAACGCCTAAAAAGAGAAACCGAGGTTTATCGACTGTTACCTAACGAGTCGTGGGCTCCCGAGATCATTACCTACGGCACAAATAACACAAATGATTATCTGATCTGCAAACGTAAACCAGGCGCTTCGCTTGCGCGACACTGGCCGCAAATGCAACCGCAGCAACGCCGCCGTGCAATCACACAGATTGTCGCTATTTGCAAGCAAATTCATGCAATAGACGGCGACATTCCTCCTTTGGCTAGCTCACCTCACCTGCTCGACTTTACGAACTATTCAATTGTTCAACCAGCTCTAGAGATGCTCGAAAAAGTGTCACCCTTCTATGACCTTCATTTCCTTGACGATATTAGGCAAAAAATTGATGCGCTGTATTCGATAATCACTTTCGAGAAACAACTTCACCTTATTCACGGCGATTTAACATTCGAAAATATTTTGTGGGATGGCAGCAATATTAGTGCTGTTGTTGACTTTGAATGGGCTAGAGCTGCGCCACTCGATTTAGAGATAGACGTTCTTTTTCGCTACTATGGGTTACCTGAAGCACACGCACCTGCAGAACATCAGCACAGCGTCAAACCGCAAGATTATTATGCGGTGCCACTCTGGTTAATGGAAGATTATCCTGCACTTTTCGAGGTTGACAAGTTGACCGAACGTCTTGTGCTTTACGCGCTTTGTTTTGAAGTCAACGAGCTGCACCATTGGCAAAACGCTGATCTCAAAAACCCGCTTCACCCTCACGGGCGGCTCAAACTTCTTTTAGGCACAGGCGGCTATCTGGAAAAGACGCTGCATGCGCTACGAATCAACTGGCTATAAGAGCCTTACTTTTTGCTTGAGACTTTAGAAGACGCACTCTTGACTTTGTCGAGTTCGACAACTTTCTGGTTATCTGCTGATTTATCTTTTGATGACATGTACACAAGCACCATAATTGCAGCTATAGCGGCAACGCCACTTGTAATATTGTTAACTCGGATACCTTCAATTTCAGTAGCGTTATCGATACGTAAACTTTCAACCCAGAAACGACCCACTGAATAGCCAGCAATATAAGCAGGCAACATCTGCGCCCCCTTCAAAATGCCTTTCCTGCCAAGAAAAACAAGCAAAGCAAACAACCCGACACTCCAAAGCGCTTCATAAAGAAACGTTGGATGAAATGTTTCAAAACCTTCAAAGCCAGCAACCCGATATTCAGGGTCTATTTCTAACGCCCAAGGCACATCGGTTGGACGACCGTAGAGCTCCTGATTAAACCAGTTACCGAAACGCCCTATGGCCTGGGCAATGGGAATCGCCGGAATGACAGCAAAGATAAACGACCCGATATCTAACTTCCGACGACGCGCGGCAAGCCAGCCTGCAAGCAAACCAACTACTAGACCACCTGGGATACCTAAACCTGGAGTCCAGACTTTAAAAATTTCTACTATAGGTTTACCATCTGTGATAACGTGATAGATCTTCGCTCCCCAAAGACCAGCGAGTGTTGCGATCAAAGCAACTTGCGCAACGTCGTCAGGGTTGCCGTCTTTAGCAGCCCAACGCTTAGACGCTATCGTAATGCCAGCCACAACACCGATGCCGATGCACAGCCCATAGAAACGCAAGCTAAGTGGCCCCAGTTCAAAACCGTTACTTGAAGGGCTTGGGATGGAGGCCAGTAAAGAATAGAACATAAGAAAATTTCCTCGAATAGAATCGCTACCGTTGAAGTTAGAAGACTAACTTCAAGAAACAAACCTTATTGACCGTTATTCCTCGAATCTTCAAGGTCTTGCTACATGCAGGTTAGAGAAGGATCACTTTTCAATTCTGTAGAGCTTCGACCTATAGAAGCCTATAAGATTTGTCTGTGCCTTTCACTTTGATAGAAATAGAACCCCACGCATTTGTGCTTTCGCCGCTCGAAACTAGCTACGGCATGAGCAATATCGGCGTCTTGGTTGAAGATGGCGCAGCCACATTGATTGACACTGGCGCCACACCCCGTCATGCGTTTGAAGCAAACAAGCAGTTACTTGAGACGCACGATGTTTATATCAAACGGGTTATAGTAACTTCTAGCAAAGTTGCTTTCACTGGGGGAAGCCAGGTTTTCTGGAAAGCATCATTTTATGGGTCGCAACTAACTAGCGAGGCCCTCGATATCGCTCCATCACTAGAAGCGTTTAAAAAATTGTTGCCAGCTTTTACAGATGACTACACAGCTGAAGACTTTGCTCCTCGCCCTGTGACACACACTATTAGTGAGCATGTAGCTGTCACACGTTTTGCAGCGGCGCAACCCTTCGCAGGCGATACAAGCAATAACCTTCTTGTGACAACTGACACTATTGCGTTTCTTGGCTCTTCGACGAGTTTCGGCGTTACCCCACTCGGGTTTCAAGCCAATTTTGACCAATGGGTCGAATCGCTACAGACGTTGCACGCAAGTGACATCGAACAGTTTATCCCTGGGCATGGCACCCCTGGCAGCAAACGCGACCTTGAACAATTTATTGCCTATCTACAAGCATGCCAGCAAGCCAACGGCGATGTGTCACAGCTTGCAGCCGGACCGTGGGATACATGGGCCAACAAAGAGTTTGACGCTATAAATGTTGAGCGTGCTCATGCGATGAGCCAAGGAATCGACACAATCGGAGATGCCATGTATACGCTTCTTGGAATTGATCAACGATAATGCGTCAGACCAGGCAGTTGTCTACTTGATCCATTGCGTCTTGTTCTTCGACTTCCAAAGCGAATGAAAGCTCTGAAACAAGCACTTTGCGTGCTTTGTTGTACATGCTTTTTTCACCAGCAGAAAGCCCTTTATTATTTTCGCGTAGCGACAAGTTACGCACCACTTCAGCCACCTGGTAAACATCACCAGATTTAAGTTTCTCTTGATGGTTTTTGAAGCGACGGCTCCAGTTTGAAGGCTCACGAACATCTTTTTGTGAAAGCAGCGCAAAAATGTCTTCAACATCTTCATTTGTAACAGGCGGCCGCATGCCAACATCTTCTGCACGATCAACAGGAACACGGACAGTCAATTCATCATGAGCTGTCTTTAAGACAAAGTACTCTTTCGACTCACCGTTAAGTTCAATCGTTTCGGTTTCTTCGATAATTGCTGCGCCGTGATGCGGGTATACTACGCGATCACCAAGTTTGAAAGACATTAAACTCCTCTAGAAGTACGTACCTAGTCTAGCGTAAGCAAAACCTGTTTACCCATGTTTCTCGCAGACTATTGCGAAGCGATCGCCAGAAAAAACGTATAAACGACCGAAAAGACCATAGCAGCCACACCTAAAATGACGCACCAAAATACGACAGGCTTACGCTTACGCAAAGAAGGGATTTGGTATGAGGCTGCTGGCGCTGATTGTGGGCTTGCAGATTCGGGGGCGGTCACTCGACCTGATTTCTTGGGACGTACCATAGCTCTAGCCTAGAGACCTTTCACTCCTAAACCATTTTCTTTGAAAAAGTCTTGCCATGTTTCATAATTTTCTATTGACCCAAAATGTTTTCTTCGCCCAATCCCCAAAGTGCCAATAGCTTTAACGAGATCTTTAATAACTTCTTTCGGCTTTCCGACAGAAGAACCCATAGGGTAAAAAGCTATAGCTTTACGGCCGTCGATCTTCTCGGTCAAACGAACCATGACAATACCTTCAAAAGCGTACGCCAACTTGATTTTGGATAAAGGAATGTCAAAACTTATTTCTGCGCTTTTAAAACTAAGATAGTCATCATGAGCGCTGAGCTCTCCTTCTATTCTTCTTGAGAAAACAGTTTGACCGTTCAGGAAAAAACAAGATGATCGCAAAGGCAACATGCTAAGGTTCTAACGCTTGACAACAACGGTTTGCGCAAGCTTATCCCATGCGGTTTGTGAGCGACGATCTCTAAATAGCGCAACGACACTATAGGCACCCAACAAATACAGAGCCAAAGACGACAAGACAACCACTGGCTTGTTCGGAATAACCGACAGAAGCGCAATCGAAACAAAAAGAGCAATTCGTCTCATGGCTACAACATAATCGACAGACTTTTTATCTTTGGTCGAAACTTTAATTTCTAACGCCATCTTCCCTAACGTTGCTTGCCGAGTATGCAACAAAACAACTTCGTATGCAGCAATCAATGACGCCCCAAGAGCAACCGACAAAAGCACTTGCGGAGAGAAAGAATCAGGGACAGGCCAGATAGGGATTACATAAAGAAACTGGTCAATAACTCCGACACCAAAAATAATTTTTGCTAGCGAAAAGATAGAAACCCACAAAAATAAGTCAAGAATTCTCGCTGCTATACGGTCATAAACACCAGCCAAAGCAGGATCTTCGACATGCGGCAATTTTTTAAGCGTACCTTTTGGTGTAGGCCTCGGGTAGCCTTCCCAGCGTTGCCCATCCCAATATCGTTGAGTGTTTTCAGGGTCGCCTTCAGCGTAGTACCAGCCTTTGGGAGGATTTCCAGTATCAGACATAGACAAACAAACCTCTCTCCCTCTACGGAGTCAACATGTTTAATTGTGCCGCCTGATAACTAGATGCACAACTCTATGACAAAGAAGCAAACGAAGAGAAAAGAAGACAGAAGTTTGATAACTCCAACAACAGATTTCCGCCTGAAAAAGCTTTCCAAACCGCAGGCAAGCAATAGAGCTTGCATTCAGCTAGTGTTTGTCAAAACAATTAGGCTCATTAGGGCATTTACCGTACTATAAATCTTCAGATATCTATTTGGAAGGCACTATCGATGACAAAAACTGTTCTCATAACAGGCGGCGCAGGCTATATAGGCAGCCATACTGCTGTTGCACTTCTAGAGAAAAACTATGACGTCGTTATTGCTGACAATTTAGCTAACAGCTCTCCCAAAGCGATCGAAGCAATTGAAACCATCACAAGCAAAACTGTTACGTTCTGTAAAGTTGACCTTTGCGAACAGCAAGCTGTGCGAGAGCTCTTTGCCCAACACCCGATTGAAGCTGTCATCCATTTTGCAGGACTCAAAGCAGTGGGCGAATCGGTCGAGAAACCATTGTGGTATTACCGAAATAATCTTGTTACGACTATGAACCTGCTTGATGAGATGCAAACACATGAGGTGTACGACTTTGTGTTCTCATCATCGGCAACCGTTTACGGCGACCCTGAGACAGTCCCGATTGTTGAAACAGCCAAAACGGGCCCAACGAATCCGTATGGCCACACGAAACACATGATCGAGCAGATCTGCCAAGATCAAGCAGCAGCCGACGACCGGTGGCGTATCAACTTATTACGCTATTTCAACCCTGTCGGTGCCCATGCAAGCGGGAAAATGGGCGAAGACCCAAATGGCATCCCTAACAACTTGGTTCCCTACGTTATGCAAGTTGCTGTTGACCGACTTGACAAACTGAAGGTTTTTGGCGGCGATTGGGACACGCCAGATGGCACAGGCGTCCGCGACTATATACACGTCTGTGACCTTGCCCAGGGTCATCTCGCCGCACTTGAAAACATACAGGCAGGCTGCCAGGCATATAATTTAGGCACGGGTACAGGTGCGTCAGTGCTTGAGGTTATCGCAGCAGCAGAGCAAGCTTCCGGCAAGCAAATTCCGTATACGATTACCGACCGCCGAGCAGGCGACATTGCGACATCGCTGGCAGACCCAACAAAAGCCAACGATGATTTAGGCTGGCGAGCCGACCGCAACCTTGCAACAATGCTTACCGACGCTTGGCGCTGGCAATCTGAAAACCCCTTGGGTTACGAAGAGTAGAACCTTTAACAGGCTACTTTTTCATTTGTTCGTAGATTTCTTTGCACTCTGGGCAGATTGGGTATTTTTGAGGGTCACGGCTTGGCACCCACTTTTTGCCGCACAGCGCAACCAGGGCGCTACCTTCGACAGAGCTTGCAACTATCTTATCTTTGCGAACATAGTGAGAGAATCTGTCATGATCACCTTCATCAGCGAGAACTGACTCTGGTTTAATTAGCGTGTCTGTGCCGCCGTCTTGTGTCGCAGTAAGAAACTCTAAAGAAGCCATGGCCCCATTTTGCCTTCTTACGATCAAGAAACAAACCTTTCACGACTGTTGTTCATCACTTTTACCGTCTTGCAAACTATCGTTTTTACTCTCTTGATTCCAGGATCGTCATTCCCACTTTCGCAGCAATGACGCCTGAATAGGCTAGGAATAGACCATCTAGGCTACACAAGCAATCACTTCATTTTCAAACCCAAGGTGTGTCATGGCTATATCATGTGTCTCTTCAGGAACAGCATCAACCAAGGTCGTCACAATGCCGATCTTGAGAACTTTTTTGTCCAGCCTTGCCAAAAACCTGTCGAAATACCCCTGCCCATAGCCAAGGCGAGCGCCGCGCAGGTCGAAAGCTAAACCAGGCAACAACACAGCACCTATATCTGTATCGTCGAGGCGAGGAGCTTCTGCAACAGGTTGCCTGAATCCATAAGGACTCATCTCAGAAGCACTATCGTAGTTGTGAACTGTTAACTGTCGATGTGGCGCGACTCTTGTGAGTCCACAGCGAAACGTAGCAGCTAGCCCTGTAATGTCTACCTCTCCATGCAATGGACTGTAACAAACCACGTAGCTGCCGCAAAGTGTAGTCGACGAAAGAAACTGTTGAAGCGACTGTTGATAACACTGGCTTTGTTTTATTGAAATTTCGCTACGGTTTACTTTGAGTTGCGTTCGTAAAAATTTCTTCGCATAGTATCGCTCCATGGTTTAACCATAGATGCTACTTTGCTCTATGGGTCAAACATCCCTGGTGGTAGTTTGACGGCGGCTTTCATGAGATCATGATAAGAGTGTTTATTGGAACGGCAGTATGAATTTCGAGCGGATTAACGAATATCTAAGAGAATCGTCCAACCAGAGTAGGTTTATTTTGGCGTTGTCACTGTCGACTGTGATGACATTAGCGCTTGCAATGCCGCTAGCTATCAAAGCCTCTGGAACAGATCCACAAAGTGCTTCAGAACAAGTTATCGACCTTAAAGGACCATCTACTGCACTTTTAGATCAGCAAGGCAATACTGTTCTTGTGCCACAAGCTGTTGTCCCACGTTCAGGCACTGTGGCTTCTTCAGAGGAACCGCCTGCACCTGAAAGTAACCGCCCCGCGAGAACGAACCCTGCTGCACCCACTGCATCTCCAACACCAGCACCGCCAGCAACTACAGGCACAGGCGGTTCAGTTACGGTGCCAGTAAGCCCAATTGAAACAACAACCGCAACAACAAACCCTTCCACTTCAAAGCAAACGTCGACGACTGAAGACGACGAGCCAACAACCACTGAAGATACTACCGTAACAACAGTTGAGGACACCGAAACAACGACTGACACGCCAGTATCGTCAGTTGCCCCGAAGCCAACGTTAAGCGATCCTCCGACAACGGCAGCATCAATCACAGAGTAGTGTTAGTGACACGTACCGACTGGAACCCTCTGCTTAACAAAGAGTTCAAAAAAGACTACTGGCAGGATTTACAACGGTTTGTCCACACCGAACGCCAGAAGCATCAAGTATTTCCTCCAGAAGAAGACGTATTTCGCGCTTTTCACTTAACAAGCTTCACAAATCTTAAAGTTGTCATCTTAGGTCAAGATCCTTACCACGGACCTGGCCAGGCGCATGGTTTATGTTTCTCGGTGAAGCCACCAACAAAACCGCCCCCTTCACTCAACAACATTTTTAAAGAGCTTATTTCTGATATAGGCACACAGCCAGCCGCCAACGGATCTCTTGACTCATGGGCTGCGCAAGGTGTTCTTTTGCTAAATACAACGCTCACGGTCAGGGCACACAAAGCCGCTTCGCATCAGAAACAGGGGTGGGAAACCTTCACTGATGAAGTGATATCTTGCATTAACAACAAACAACATCGAGTTGTTTTTATTCTCTGGGGTGCGTCAGCTCGCAAGAAAAAAAGACTGATAACGAATACTCAACACTTCGTTATAGAATCTGCACACCCTTCACCACTTTCTGCGCATCGAGGTTTTTTGGGCTCAAAACCTTTTTCTCGAACCAATGAGGCCCTTCACGAAGTTGGACTTGGCGCTATTGATTGGCAGTTACCTGTCCAGGGTTGAAACATTTGGACAGAGCACGACGTGCATAAACTTCTCTACTTAGAGAGCTATCCCACCAGCTGGCCTGTCCTGAGGGCGAAGATCTATAACCTTTGCATCCTTTTGACCAAGCGCAGCGGTAAGGCGGGCGATTTCAGTTTCATATTCATCACGCTTTTTTCGCGCGGCGGCAAGCGCAGAATCTGCACGAGCAACCAGGTTGCGAAGGTTAGCCATTTCGGCAGCTACCTTAGGGTCTTGCTTAGGTTTTATTGTAACTGCTGGCTGCTGGAGAGAGATCGGGTTGTTTTCGACCTCGGCACGCAAAGCGAATAAATCATTAACAGCTTTTGTGCGTTGTCTTTCAAGCTTGCGGCGACTTTCGATAAGTTTCTTGACGGTCTTTTGATGGTTGCGTGTAATAACAAGCAGACCCAATGCCCCGAGTACGATTCCTATGGCTATTCCTATAATCATTTGAGTGTCCCCCATTGATCAATATGCTCCCGACTTCATTCTGTAATCAAACTGTAGCTTACAGTACACACAGATTATAGCAAACATTACACTACAATCTTCGACACCCAGCTACAGAATTTCTCATTCATTCGAAAGGTTCCAGTACTTTTCAAGATATCTGCCGACAGAAACTGTGTATATAGGCGCTCCAACCTTCCCAAAAACAGAAAGAGTAGACCCTATGGCCTACTCTTTCTTACATTCTATTCTCACCACTTCTAAATGAGATGCTCTCAAAATTCTTCAAGAACAGACAATGTTTATCTATCCAAGAAAAGGCTCAAGATGTACCAGAACATTGTCATCAACGAGCCGAACAGACCAACAGCTGCACCGACATATGCCCACTCTGGATATACTCTAACGATTTTCTGTGTCTGATATAGAATTGAGGCACCTGCTAAACCAACCATAGCAATTGAAAATACTGCCCCAAGATTAAAGCTGAACAAGGTAGCTGCAATGATCAGCCCTATTGCGATAATAGAACCCCACATGATAAGCGGTCGCAAGAACGACAAATCTTTCCGGGTGGTAAAGGCAACAACTGACAAAGCTGCAAAACCTATACCCGTAACAACAGCAGCTAGCCAAACATCGCTGTCTTGACCTGTACCAAAAGCGTATTTAAGAAGTGGAACAAAAATCAACGCTTCGGCAGCAGCCAAACCGAAAAGAGCTGCATATTGGATCTTAGGGTTACCGATAGAATGCGCAGATTTTGAACTGATCATGCCCACAATCGAGAACGCACCGAGGATGAGCAGCCAACCGGCACCCCCGCTTTTTATGATAAAATTGTTAATAGTGTCTGCCACACCTGTCACAAAAAGCAGATATTCAAACCCCATAAAAGCTGCAACTGCTAATGCAAGATGCTGATAGACCTTAACCAGAAACGTTGTTCTGACTTCTTCAGACGCTTGGATGACTGGCGTCATATTTGCCTGCGTGTACGACATTGATAGCCTCCTAGAATAAACCTGCTTCCAAGGATACCTTTCAAAATAGACTTTCTGCGACTATTTAGCTGGACTATCAATGTTTTACTCGTCGACCTCAGGCCGACTTGGGGATTTTTACTCAGCTGCTATACTTCTAGAAGCCAGGAGGTATGGGGCGGTATGAAATTTAAAATTGCGGCGGCAGCAATAGCAATGACGGCAGTCATCGCTGGATCGTTTTTTATGGTGAGAAGCTCAGGGAAGGAAGCTATAACAGCTTCTGATAACTCAACCACCACAGATTGGCGTGTGCCACAGCTTGAGGCAAGTGGCATTTCAATTCCTGAATCAACACAAACAAGTAGCCTCGCAACAGATGCAGAGACTTCAGATATGACGTCTACGTCTTCGACCGACAAGACGTCGCAAGACACTTCAAAAAGCAACACATCGCTACAACCAGGCAGCCCTACGACAACGCGTCCATCTTCGACTGATACGAAAACGACGACTGGCAACACAACTCGCCCTAATCAAACTACTGATAAAACAGTTACGACAACTAGGCCCACCAGTTCGAACCCAACTACCAGGCCTCCTCTACCTACACCAATCAACCAAACAGATGGCGGCCCTGTGAAAGCGCCTCAATGCGGTGCCTATTGGGGTGCCTATGTTAACTCTCCAAGCCGAACGGGTGGGTCAAGCGCACCTGACAAATTGCGGGCACTTCAGATTGTTGAAAATAAATCTGGACGCACGTTCGATTTAGATCACCAATTCTATCGTTGGGATGACTTTTTAGGAACTGGCAGCAGCAGCTACCACATTGATAACTACATCAAACCGACGATAAACCAGGGTCGCATACCTTTTATTTCGTGGAAACCTGTCATGAAAAACAATGACAACATTAGTTGGGCGAGCATTGCGAACGGCAGCCGCGACAATGTTATTAGGGAGAAAGCACGGAAAGTAAAATCAATTGGGTCACCAGTCATACTTGTTTTTGGACACGAAGCCGACTCACGCATCGGGGCTTTTCAGCCAGGCAAAACAGAAGGCGGCCATGTAAAGACAGACGCTGGCAGCGCGCAAGATTTCGCGAATGCTTACCGTCATGTCCATAATGTTTTCAGAGCCGAAGGTGTCACAAATGTCAGTTGGGCATGGGTGATGACCCGCGCACCATTTACCGCTACGGGCGAGCGTGCAGCAGACAACTTATACCCAGGTAACGAATATGTTGATATTGTTGGCATCGACCCGTACAACTTCTTCCACGGCGGCCGCAACTGGGCGGAGATGGACGACCTTATGCAAGGGTTCACAAACTGGAACGAAACCCGCAAGACAAACAAGCCATGGATGATAGCTGAATGGGGCTCAGTCGAAGACCCAAACCAGACAGGCAGAAAAGCACAATGGCTGCGCAACGCTGCCGACTACTTTGAATCAGAGCCGAGACTCAAATACATCACACACTTCGACTCATACCCAGAATACAACTGGAAGATTGACACGAGTCCTTCTTCTGAAGCAGCATGGCGAGAAATTTCAAACAGACCATACTTTAAACAAGCCTGCTAAAGTTGACCCTTTAGAAAGGCTCAATGACAGATCAAAGACATCGCTGGTAACCGTTTAGAAAATGGGTCTAGCTGCTAAGCTTTTAACGTAGCACAAGCTATGCAACACAAAGAGAGCAGTTATGACATCATCGGATGACCACGCACTTGTTGCCGCGTTACTAGGCAGACAACCACAGGGGGCTTTCAGCGTGGCAGTGCGTCGTAACGACAAGTCGCCTGTTGTGTTAAAAAACCACCCCATTCTTGATTCTGGCAGGCCGATGCCAACGTTGTATTGGCTTATCGATAAAGCGTTAGTGAAAGAAGTCAGCCGACTAGAATCTCGCGGCACGATTGATGCAATTGAAGCCGACGTTGACGCCGACGAGCTAGCAGCAACACATGCGACATATGAAAAAGAACGAGATGCGTTGATCCCTGCCAACCATGTTGGCCCTACCCCTTCTGGTGGCGTAGGCGGCACGAGGAAAGGCGTCAAATGCCTTCATGCTCACTATGGCTACTATCTAGTTGGCGGGCAAGACCCCGTCGGCGAATGGGTACACGCTCAGCTTCGCGATGCTGGCGTAGCATATGATCCGAGCAGGACAGCACAGTGACTGACACACTGCTATTTTCAATCGACGAGACTGAGACACGCATCTCATTCCCAACTAAGGCGTTGCCAGCCCACACCATGCCTATAGGGTCAAAAACACTTACCGCTGACTATCTGCATGGCGATCCGCCAGCGGCGGCGGAACTTTCTGCGGCGCTTTCTATTGTTGAGCTTCACATCGATGACCTTAAACGCGCCTTCGATGACTTTGCGGCCACACTTACTAGCTGCGACCTGCGAGGCGACAGCTTAATCGCGGATTTAGCGGCCATCGAAATAGGCAATGATGCGTTTGCCTCTAACGAAACAAACTTTGTCTTCACAGCCGAAGCCGCAGAAGATGTGTTTCGGACATTAGCTACAGAAAACACACAAGATCGTGCGCACAACCCAGGGCTTCGACCTGATCGAGTTGGACATATAGTAGGCGCAGGCTGCATACTGGTTGAACTTTTCCGCCAATTAGCAATACCTGCTCTACATGTTGACATTGCGGCGGTCACAGCGTGAAAAACTGGGTTTTGTTTGGACGCAGGATACTTTTGCGTCCAATAACACTGAGCGATTATGGCCAGTGGGCTGAAGTGCGGACAAGAAACGGAGAATGGCTAACTAAATGGGAGCCGACCAAACCAGCAGGGCTGCCTAACTTTATTGGCGATCGAAGCGCATTTGCGTTACGCTGCAACGCTCGTGAACGTGACTGGAACCTCGACATTGCCTATAGTTTCGGCATATTTCTCGACGGTAACTTTATTGGCGAAATCAATATGAACTCGGTGCAGCGCGGGCCATTCCAAAGCGCATACGTAGGGTATTGGATAGACAAAAAACACGCAGGCAACGGCTACGTCCCTGAAAGTTTAGTGCTGACTTTACAGTTTGCTTTTGAGGAGAAAAAGTTGCATCGCATGCAAGTTTCGATGCTGCCACGCAACGAGTCCTCCATCAGAGTGGTCGAAAAGCTGGGTTTGCGCAACGAAGGACTGGCGCAGAGCTACCTCGAAATAAATGGGGTGTGGGAAGACCATTATCGTTATGCCATGTTAGAAGAGGAATGGTTCACCAGGCGAGATGAATTGCTAGCAGCCTGGCTTTAGCAGAGCACCCTACATCGTTTCTAGCATATAGCGACCCCAAGCAATGAGTCTAGAAAAGCAATAAAAAGACATGGCCTGACGGAATATACCCTTATCCTGGATTAGATGGCACCAAGAAAAAATATAACGGTTGTGCTGGCTTCTGCTTCACCACGACGAAAAGACCTTCTCGCTAGGCTGGCCATTACGCCTACGATCATCCCAGCTAATATCGACGAGAAAGAACTGCCTGGCGAAACCTCGATCGAACTAGTGCAACGGCTTGCTAGCGAAAAAGCAAGTCATGTGTACGCTCAACTGGCAGAACATGACAAGACGCTGGTGATAGGCGCTGACACAATCGTCGATCTTGACGGCCAGGTTTTGGGGAAACCAACCGACGCTAACCACGCTGAAGAAATGCTTTTTGCGTTACAGGGTCGATCACACACTGTTTATTCAGGGGTCGCTATCTGTTATCAGCAACAAACATTTGCTGCATACGCCGAAACGAAGGTAACAATGCGCTCGGCAACTCGAAACGAACTGCGAAACTATGTTGCCCTGGGCGAGTCGTTTGACAAAGCTGGAGCATGCTGCGCGCAAGGTTTCGGTGGCCTCTGGATCGACCATTTTGAAGGGTCATACCAAAATGTTTTAGGCCTTCCATTACAAACCCTTGACACGCTCTGCCATACCGTTGGTCTACCACTACTGTCATTAACTGACGCAACTAATGTAAACGATTTCGAGGCAGAAATCTCATGAAATTCAACGCCCCTATAACCGAAGAGTACTGGCTAGGGGAACCCGCTGTTGAAACCGACGAGCCTTCATCAATCAAAAAAAATATTCTACGAAGTCTAGCCCTTTTTATTTTTCTAGGCATAGCCTTTTTCCTAACACGTGAACGTCTAGTCGACGTTTTTGCTTCTGCCCCCAGGGTGCGGCAGATCCCGTTCATGTGGCTTGCGCTGGTTTTCATTTGTGAATTTCTAAGTTTCGCATCGCTGTGGTGGCTTTTTAAAGCGGTGCTTCCAAAGGTTTCTTGGGGCGTTATCATCGTGAGCCAGCTTGTGTCAAATGCGGCAAGTCGTGTCATTCCAGGTGGAGCGGCAACAGGCGGAGCCGTGCAATTTCACATGATGTCGGCTGCTGGCGTCAAAACAAGTGAAGCTGCTGGAGCACTAGGGGCAAGCACCGTTTTGACGATGATAGCGTTGCTTGCCGTGCCGACTTTCGCTGGCATAGCGTCGCTCTTTTTTGAACCTTTATCAGGGTTGTTCGCGACGGCAGCTATTACGTGCGGCATCGTGTTCGCTTTTTTCGTGCTCTTGCTCCTTATGACGGTTTTCTCAACGAAACCTCTTTTGTGGTTAGGGCGAGGCGTCGACGGAGTATGCGACTTCTTCTGTCGCCTTCTCGGCAAGCAGTGGCAACGCGACGAGAACCGTTTGATAACAGAACGTGACCGACTCGGCGAAGTTCTCGAATCTAACTGGCAGGGAGCACTGCTTGGTTCGCTTGGCAAATGGGGTTTTGACTGCTTGGTCCTTATTGTTATAATTCGCGCTCTTGACCCAGAGCCACGGTTTGGATTTATTCTACTTGCCTATTCAGCGACGGCTATTTTGACGATGATCCCTTTAACACCTGGCGGTTTCGGCTTCGTCGAAGTTGGGCTTGCAAACATGTTAGAAAGCATCGGTGTGGCTTCCTCAAGTGCGGAACTTGCAGTGTTTGTGTATCGTCTTGTTTCATTCTGGTTTCCTATCGCAGCTGGGCTTATCGCCTGGGGGTTCTATAAACGGGTGAATGAAGCACATTTGCGAATCACAACATAAGCAGGTGCATCGTTCGGCTTCTCAACTATGAGAGACGGGTTTCAGCGATATGATTATCAGTTTGTGCACGTCTTTTTAAGCCACAACTAGGACGGTCTTCAAATTGGCTAGGTTTTTGGCCTATTCGACTAGATATTTGTTCCTTACGCCTAATTTTTGTGTTCAAGTTAAGCCATACTATGATTAGGTGATTTGAATGGCGGTTCAGATGGCACAAAACGATGCCAAGTCTCAAGGAATATCAAAACAAAATTTTATCATTGTGGCGGTCGTCGGTTCGCTGCTTCTTTTGACGGTCGTACGGTTCGCTGTTATCAGCAACTTTGACTCTTTCTCGACTCGTTATGCCTGCATTAACCATGTCCGAGGGTTAAATGATGAAGCCGCAGCTCAACTTGACGAGACCCAAAACCCGGAGGATGTTGTTACCTGGCGTGTACTTGGCCATGTACGATCTAACAAGCTTGGGATTCTGAATCGTGATTCCGCTTCATGCAAAATCGCTCCAAGCGTTGGCGAGGTTGAAGATATTGCAATGGGTGACGTGAACACAGGCAGGTTCTATGGTTTTAGCAAATTGGCTGGCGTTGTACTGCAAATAGGTCTAGTCGGCGCTTTCGTTCGTTGGCTCAAATATCGACTTGGATAACATATTCATCTCTGGCGTATGATCCTGAGCTTAATTGTTGACAAATTCATGTGTCGACTAGCAATAATTCAGATAACTTAGAGTAGTGCCTCGCCCGGGTGGCGGAATTGGCAGACGCAGAGGGCTTAAACCCCTCGGAAGGTAAAACTTCGTATGGGTTCAAGTCCCATCCCGGGCACACCCTCACCAGGGAAAACGCTACAAAACGTTGACTGGTTGGGACGTGCGAAACGCACACAAAATAGGTCGGCGCACACAAAACGCACACAAGTGCTAGAGTTTTGTGTATGGCTAGAGGGTCGATCTACAAACGGAACAGCGGGTATGGCTACGTTGTCGATCTCGGTCCCGACCCAGCGACGGGTAAACGGCGTCAAACGTATAAGCAGGGTTTTCGCACTAAACGTGAGGTGGAGGCAGCTTTGGAGAAAGCTTTGGCTGCTATTCGTGACGGCACTGTTGTGTCGAAGGACTCCGTAACGGTGGCGACGTATCTTGGGCAGTGGTTGGAGCAGCAAGAGAACCAGTTGAAAGCCACTACGTGGTCTAGCTATAAAGTCGCTGCTGAACGGATCAATCGGTTCATTGGTAAACGTAAATTACAGGCGTTGACGACGGCAGATATTGAGAAGTTCTATGCCGACTTATCGGCTCGGGGCGCTAAGTCAGGTGGGCCGTTAGCGGCGAAGACTGTTCGTAACTCGCATATTGTGTTGCGTAAAGCTCTGGCCGATGGGGTGCGGCTGGGTGTTATGACTCGCAATGTGGCAGCTTCTGCGAAGCCACCTCGATCAACGCCAACTAAGCACGAAACGTGGAGCGGCGACCAACTAGCTGAATTTTTCGCTTCGATCGTTGAAGATCGACTGTACGCCGCTTTCGTTTTGGCGGCGACGACGGGGATGCGTCGTGGCGAGGTTATGGGTGTTCGTTGGAGTGATATCGATTTCGATTCGAACATGTTGAGCATCGTGCAGACGATCACGACGGTTGATTACAGGCCAGTGGTTTCGACGCCGAAAACTAAGCGAAGTCGTCGAGTCGTTTTTCTGGATGAGCAAACTATTGGCGTGTTGAAAGCTCATCGAACGGCGCAACGCAAAGAGAAGAATGCTGCTGGGGAAGATTGGGACAACAGCCATGACCTGATCTTTCGTGACGAGTTAGGCAGCCTCGTCAATCCTGACTGGTTCTCAACCGACTTCGCTCGCAAAGTACGCCAATCAGGTCTACCGAAAATACGGTTGCACGATCTACGCCACTCATATGCGACGCTAGCTCTAAAAGCCGGGATGCATCCCAAAGTCGTTTCAGAACGTCTAGGTCACGCCAGTGTCGGAATCACTCTCGATCTCTACTCACACGTCACCCCAGCGATAGCCAAAGAAGCTGCTGACGTAGTCGCATCAAAAATCTTTGACAGCTCAGAACTAACATGAGTTGTTTGCAACAAGTGTTCCTTAGGTCAAGCCTCGTACATTGGTGAGATGTTGCAGAAAAAAGCAATCTTTAGCGAAGCACGAATCGTCGAGTTTAAGGTTTTGGCGCATGTTCTCACAGTTGTAGGAGTATGACGTCGAGAACAACTATCGCTAGAGCGAAACCAGTAACGACAACTAGCTCACGCCTCAGGCTCTCAAAATCAACACGGACATCGAGGGGGTTGTCTACTTCCCCGTTGGAAGAATGCAATGTCAATGCCGTAATAGAAATAGGTAGGAGTGTGCCGAATATTAGGCCGGAAGGGTCTGGTAAAAGTAGGAAAATTACGAAGGCTGGCCCAAATACGAATACGGATACCGCTACGAAGGTCCCAGTGATTGAATCTCCAAGGTCACCTCTACCATCGAACTTTTCTTTGACCAGTTTAGTGTTGGCTCTAACGTACGATCCAGCATAAACCCCGATTATTGTCAACCCATGAGCCTCAAGATCAGATATGTCTAGACCAGCAAAATCAACCCAACCGAAAAGAAGGTCTGAGATCCGTTCGACGGTGTGTTTCCAGGAATCTATCCAATCTTTGAGACTGCTTCTAAACGCTCGGGCGTCATCTATAACCGAAACCAATCCGAGAGTGCTGAGTCCTAACCCGATAAGCCTTCGGATAAACATTTCGTTTTTGTTTGAGGTCGTTGTTTCGGTCACGCTGGCCATTTCGTTCGAGACCTTTCAGGCTAACCTGCAGCACCCAAGCAGAACAAGTCGGTCTTTCTGCCACGTAAAGGGGGCTTCTCAGATTTTCGGAGTTCTCAGTTGTCCTGGTTCGACAGTAATTCGTCGATAAATCGTTTGGGGACGACTACTCTTCGGCGGAATCGCAGCGATGGAATCTCACCAGATTTTATGCAGGCATACGCTGTGGATCGGCTTATGCCAAGTACAGCTGCCGCTTCGTCAACAGTGTAAGTTCGACGAACAATGTCAGGCGATGATGTTACGTTACTCATGGCAATTCACCTCCTTCAGAAGATCGTGTGGGTTATCGCCAATAATGTGACGGTTCGGATGGTGTGGTCGACGGAGGGGAAGAACCAGCGGAAAACGCCGCTAGCGATTCGGCTGATGGTTCGTTGTAGGCTCATGGCTGTTCTTCTTTCAGTTCGGTTTGGGTGATGTATGCGATTTGTGCGGCCATCACATGGTTGGTGATGTGCACGTTGGTTTGGGTTGCTAACGCTCGTCCTGGTGTGGAATCCAAGATTCGGATGATGTCAGGGTCGAGAGTTCCGAAGAGCATTTGACGGCCCTGCTGATCTAAGGTGCCGATAGCGATTCGTGCGGTGATGTTATTTCGCAGCTGCCCGCCGTAAGGTCCGAGAGTTTGAGCGTCTGGTCGTTGGGCTGCAATGGCGAGGTGGATGCCGGAGCTGCGTCCCATCGCAGCGATGGTGTTTAATGCAACAGCGATATTTTCTCGTAGGTCTTTGTCGGTTTTGCCCATCAAGAGTGTCGGTGTTTCGTCGACCACGATAAGTTGGCGTGACCATTTCTCTGAGTGCCAGGTTTCCTCGCCTTTCTCATCCAAAATTTCTTGCCGTCGGTACAGCTCTTTCAACGTTGCTTGAAGCATCTGCTCGGTTTCATGAAGCTGCGAGAGGACGGTGACGCCACGGTTTTTGGTCCAGTGATATTCACCAGAGCGCTTCGGATTCACCACGATGGTTTCCCAGTTCGATTGGACAGCGTGAAGCAGGCAGAGTCGAATTACGCTGCCTTTCCCTCCGCCGGTGGCTCCGGTTATGAACAGGTGTGGTGCATGGTCGACATCCCAGGTGAGGTCGGTTCCGTCGGCGCATGCACCGAGATAGATCTCATTCTCAACCACAGCGACCTTCGTACGGTTGAGTTCGAGCATTGTTGGTAGTGGCGTTTTTGTGAGGGTGATTTGGAGGTGGCCTGGTGTGTTTTCTTTCCAGGTTGCTTGGGTGTGGTTCGTAAGGCGTCGCAGGGAGTCGGCCATCTCAGGCCAGGCACCTATTCGGTGATCGGCTAGTGGTTGTAGCTCGACGACGGTGCGGGTCGGTTCGATTTTGAGTGCACGAAGTTTCGGGGTGTGTTGTGTGCGTCCGTAGGTTTTTGACCAGCCGAGCTGGGTAGCATAGGTCGGCCAACGGCGACGCCATGTCGAATGGCGGTACCGTTCAACCGATGTTCGCCACTCAGCAATAGTCATCTGTCTCAGTCGGGGTAGCGGCACAACAGTTACGGCGGCGAGTGCTGCTGGGTGAACAAAAATCGCAGCCGCCAAGAGCACAACGACTGGAGCGCATAGGTTGCGGAAGTCCCAGCATGTTTGCCATACCCAGACGATCGAGCGGACGAGTATTTCTGCTGCTTGCTCTACGAGGTCGGGGCGCTGTGGGGTGGAGTTTTGGTTGCCTGGGTCGAATCCCGTCAACGAGTCAGTCATGTCTCTCCACTCTCATCGCTTTGGTCGAGGTCGTTGTCTCCGTCGGGCTGGTTTTGTTTGAATAGTGGTAACTGTTTTTCTCGCCAGTACGCATCTTCGAGGCGACGTGCCCAGCCACGGATGATGGCGTTGTTCGAGTGGTACATGCGTTTGATGAGGCTGAGGAATTCGTTTGTTTCGGTCATGGTGGTTTCTTTCTTTGTGGGTTGGTGGGAGTCGGCCAGCGATGAAGCTTCTGACCAACTCCCGGATTATTGGTTGTGGTCATTTAGTTGGCGGCACCTGCTGGCGCTGGTTTCCGTCCTACTGGTTTCGGGATTTTCACTGCTGTTGCGGTGAATGATTGCCCGAGGGTTCCTTTGGATTGCCAGAACTTGACTGACAGGTTCTCGAATTCGATTGGAGCTTCAAATTCGGTTACGGGTGGGTCGGTTGCTGGGACGGTGACGGTTGCTGACCCTGCTTGTTCGTTGGCGGGGTCGATGATCATCACCCGTATCTTCCACAAGGGTTGGCCGGTGTTTTCGTCCCGTGCTTGGCTGGTGGCTCGGACTCCGTCTGCCCATAGGTAATGCTCAGCTGTGGCGATGTACCTGAATTTCAGGGTTTGGGTGTTGATGGTGAGTTGGTTAATGGTCGACATGGTTGTCTCCTTTATGGTTTGTTTTTTGGTTTGATGCGGGGTATTTCCCCGCTGTTGTCGAACACCGCCCACCTACAAAAGGGTTTGAGTGTTCGAAACACTTGTGACGCTCCATGTTTTTGTTGAGCGTCGATGAGTTGATTG
>JAHDDW010000044.1 GCA_020629155.1 Acidimicrobiales bacterium
CGCAGACATGGAAATCGAGGCGCAGCCTCGACCCCCAAAAATACGAGGGGTCCTAAACCAAAGGATCAAGCCCATGTACAACGAAAAAGGCAAACAAACCTACCAACGCCAACTCGACCTGCTGGAAGACAAAGAACCCTACGCCGTCGGGCTAGCAAGAGAAATCATAGATAACGAGTCCTACAACGGGTGGGTCAACAGAGAAACCTGTGTCGTAGCTCTCCACTTGTCATCTGATGAGGAGTTGTACCGTCAAACACTCGACAGAATCGACGACACAGAAACCGTCGGCGAAGCAGCGATGACTATCGAGCGGTGGGTGAAAGAAAAACACAGCATCTTGCACCACGAACCGCCGAACCGGATCACAAACCCCTGGCTCAACCTACTAGCCGACGCAGGCAGCCTATGGCGTGTCGACTGGCAACAAATAGCAGCACATTTCATCGACTGAGGTCGGAGTGGTGGCGTGGCTGGAGTTCTCTCTGGTTGCGCCACTAATTTCGGTGTGTTCTGATCATCTAGAAATTTGCCTACCCTGCCAGTTGATAGCTGCTTCGACTAGCGAAAGAATCAATCAGTAAGTTGCCGGTGGTCAGGTTTCTGAGGGGAAACGGTTGAAGTCTGGTTTGTAGGGCTGCTATGTTCTCGACGAGATCACTTCTTGAACAAAAATCCTGTTACTCCTCCCAATTGAAGGGCACATCGCCGTTATGCCTTATCTCTACATCCGCCGCATTTATTTGCGACTGTTTAATCGTGCCCGTGTTGTTGCTGGGCTGGCCGGTTTCCTCGCAACGGTAATATGCGCAACTCTGATTGGTGTTGTTCCCGCGGCAGCAGAGTTAGTTACCGATGATGGATTCAATGAATGTGGCCAACAAACGTTCACAATCGAACATGGAACAGGGCGAAGAACTGAGGTCCCGTACCCTATTATCGAGCTTCGCCCGAACCAGAGTCGTATCGAATTGCCGATGTATGGGGGAACGAAAGGAAGAGAAAATCGTTACCTGGAAATTAAGAAGATTGACGATGATGCGAGCTTGCTATTTGTTGAGCAGGGTAATCAGTCGAACCAATCTAAAAGGTTTAATCTTAAGAAGGAACAAACCGTTCAGATTCCAGCAGAAATTCTTTTTGATGGAAAATCAACCGAAATAAAGGTCGCTCAGCGAGAAGACAACAACTGGCCGCTTTCAGATAAAGATGATTCGTGCATTTACTACACGATTTTAAAGATAGATAACGACCCGAACCCGCCAGCACCGAAACCTGAACCAGCCCCAAAACCGGAGCCTGAGCCAACGCCTAAACCTGAACCAGCCCCAAAACCTGAGCCTGAGCCAACGCCGGAGCCAACGCCTAAACCTGAACCTCAGCCAGCTCCAAAACCTGAGCCTTCTCCTGAACCAGTTGACCCAACCCCGGAACTACCTGAGGATGAAAACCAAAGCGATGACGCTGCTTCCGGTGTGCCTGTCGAGTTTCCTGACGATGAGCCGGTAAGGATTCTTGGCGATAAACCTCTTCTTGGCTTCGGCGACACGTCAAATAATGTGACTGATGAGGTCCCCGTCGATGTTGCCGATGGGACGTACCGAGTGGAGTTAGAATCGCTCGGTGAGAACCACGCCAACGGTGGTTCAGCTTCACAACCTGATGAGCGGTGGGTGTTGCAAGGACTCAACGAAAACGGTGTTCGTGTCTACGAGTCACCTGCGACGGATGATCTCGCCGATGACGATACTTCAACGACAACGACGTTTGAGAACCAACAAATCGCCGGAGTGGTTCGTTTCCAAGCAGCGCACGCTAACCCGGGTGAGGGGGCGAACTCGATCCACCCCGGCGAAATAACGTTAACACTTACCCCTCCAGGTGAAACAGATCAGCAACGTCAACAACGAATAAACGCTCCCGACCAGCCAACAGACGTTAAAGTAGTCGGAAGCGGTATCAGCGACACGTCAGCAGAAATCACGTGGACCCCAAACAACGACGCAGCGTCATACAACATTTATCGTGACGGTGAAGTCGTCGGCTCTGTCGGCGCTGACCAGACAAGCTTCGAAGCCGACGGCCTGCAAGCCTCAACGTTCTACGCCTACTCGGTAGCGGTTGTCGGCAGCGACGGAGTCGAATCAGCCAAAACAAGTGTAGGTTTCACAACAACAGAAGGTTACCGTCTCGGCCAACCCGACAACCTTATAGGCAGCGATGAAACCGTTTCGATCGAGTTAGGCGAATGCTACGGCAACGGCTGCGCAGACCAAGACCCAGTCGCTTTCGAATGCACAAAACGAACGGAAACGGTTGAGAAATCTCCAGACTTCTTAGACATCGAATGGGAGCTGCGTTACTCTCCGTTCTGCAACACCAGCTGGATACGAGTCACTACCGACGACGCGATCGAAGGGTACGGTCACATCGTCGGCCTCGCATGCGACGACCCGATGAACCCCGAGTGTGTGAACCAGGTCGAGTCAGTTTCGATCGTACCGGGACAGGTATGGAGCGAGATGGTTCCAGCCACCCACCCGTATATGGCGATTTGTTACGGCGCTAACCCTGGTGACGGGCCGTTTATTGATTGCGACACTGTCGTAGAGACGCCGACACAGCCTGTAGCGGCGGCGCTCGCTATCGATGGAACCCCAACAGTGGTTGACGGGCAGATAACGTTCGATCTTGCATCGTTGCCAGAACTCACAGGTGACGATGAAACACGATGCCGTGTCTCGCCGATTCAACAAGCACGAACTGACTACATTGAACGGCAACTCGCCAAAAACAATGAACTAAACTCAGACAACCAGGTCGAGGGGATACGGCAAGAACTTATAGCTATCGAATGCAACACAGGAGGAGGTTTCGATTTTTTCGGGTTCGTTCAACGAGTCTATGACGGCGTCGTGGACGTCACGTTTGAGATAGCGAACCTTGTCAGCTCACTAGCAAGTAAACTCGCCAGTTTCGCTGACGGCTGCCTCACGAACTTCACCGACATGTGGGACGCAATGGTCTCGCTCTTCAGCGAAGCTAAGAAAGCGGCGACTAACCCGCAAGAATTCCTGCAAGAAAAATTTGATTTAGCAGTCGGTATTGTCACGGCGTTCAACGAGAACCCAGGCCAGTTCATGCAACAAATATTCGGCGATCTGATTGACCAGGAAATAGCGGAATACAACGCTGACACAGCAGCATGGATAGGTAAATGGACATGCGCTGGAGTGCTCGCTATCTTCACCGGTGGAGGCGGATTCTTCAAACATATCGACAAAATAGATGACATTCTAAAAGCCCTCAAAAACATTAAAAAAGACACGACAATAGATGTCGGGCTAGTAGACACCAGGAAAAAAAATATCGACGCACCTGACGATAAAACGCCCGACCAGGGCAAGGACAACAACGGCGACGACAACAACGACGGTAAGAAAGAAAACGATAACCCCGACCGAGTGCTATGCGAGCAAAGTAGCTTCCCAACCGACACGCAAGTGCGGATGGGAGATGGCACCCTCAAACCAATCCAAAACATCCAGCCAGGCGACACGGTACTAGCGGCGAACCCGTACACCGGGGAATGGTCGAACCAGACCGTCCTCGATCAATGGTCACACACAGACACCGGCGAGTTAGCCACAGCGACACTCGAAGACGGCAGCACAACCACAGCAACAGACCATCATCCATACTGGGTAAACAACCGTGGTGAATGGATCGAACTCGAAGACATCCAACCCGGCGACACACTACTCACACCCAACGGCGTAACTGCTGTAGATGCCATTGTTGAATTCCCTTCGGACGAAGCACTCGTTTGGGAACTCGACACCAGCGGACCCGACACCTACACCGTATGGGCCGGTAACGACGTCTTAGTTCATAACGAGAATCGTAAGGGTTGTGGGTTTAGTGATACACCTTATGCGGACGCAGATGATGCGATCGCAAACGGCAATGAACACCAAGGGCAAGGGACTGGCCGCAACAGAAACAGATTTCCTGATGCGGGTAATCCGAATGAGGTGAAGTATAGGGTGAATGATCAAGGGGAGATTACCTATTATCAGATATATGATGATAAAGGTAGACCGTTGATGAGGGTTGACCTAACCTCTGATTCTGCTACCCATAACGGTATTGCTCCTCCACACGTCCAGGAGTTCGATGTGAATGTTAATCCACAGACAGGTGAAGAGTTTATTAGCCCAGGTGAGGTTCGTCCTGCTTTGCCAGACGAAATTCCAGTGAACGCTGCGAGTTGATTATTATGTATGATTTTGAGGCTGCCATGTGTGAACTTGATCCGTGGCCGGGTGAAGAGGTGGCGCGCAGGGTTGTTAGTGAGGTATGTGTTGTGCATG
Organism: Acidimicrobiales bacterium; assembly: GCA_020629155.1. GTDB lineage: Bacteria > Actinomycetota > Acidimicrobiia > Acidimicrobiales > SZUA-35 > JAHDDW01. The sequence continues at coordinate 4,374 of JAHDDW010000044.1, forward strand.
GCGACGACGAAAGAGGGTTGCATTTTCATCGCCGTTTGCTGCGATTCCCGGATAAGGCGGTGGTTAAATGGGCGGCTGAGGCGTTGATTGAGGCGAGACACTCAGAGGGTGTCTGGCTGGTTCTTGAAACTCTTGCAGAGCTTGGACCGTTACCCCTGTGGGGGAGTTTGGGTGATGACCTGATGTGGGTGTTGAAGGAAGCTATTCAGCGGGGTCACAAGCAAATGGTGATAGAGAGTTTGGAGCGATTCGCGAGGCTCGACGAACCGTTTGTAGCTGCTGAAGCTATTGATGCGCTTAAGTGGCTTGGCGCTACTATTCGTGAGAATTGAGAGGTGTGTTGACAGCCCGCCCTGTCGGAATTTGGGGCTAGGTGCTGGCGGGTGTGAACCGCCCTAGGGGCGTTGCTAATCCGGTTTATTGGTCTCAACGAGATATTGACCCTGGTAGATGCTTGGGTAAGTCCAAGTTTCCAGAATGACTGGTCACGTCAGGTTTGGATGTCTGTTCTGGTATCACCGTTGGGGGTACCTCTCTTTATCTGGTGGGCTTGGTTTGTAAAACTGGGGTTTGCTTTCGGGTGCGAAGAACGGGATGTTTGCGTATGCTTATGCGTCGTCTGATTGTGTGACAAACTCTGCCTATGTCGAACCTGCAAGACCGCCTGACTCCTCATCAAGCTAAGTATTTCGCTAACGAGCTTCGGCT
>JAHDDW010000045.1 GCA_020629155.1 Acidimicrobiales bacterium
GTAGCGGAGCGTGGGTCGGGGCGACTGCGTTTGTCGCACCCGGCTCGGTTGTCGCAGAGAACGAAGTAGTAAAGGCCTCTTCTACTGCTGGAACACTCCGTTCGGATTCGGAACTGGATATGGACCTGACCGTTACTCTAGAGGAGACTCAATGACAACGCTTGTTGTCGGGAATATACCGCCCCCGGTAGACGGTGCAGGCATGGTGACAAAGCAGGCCATCAATTTTATGGAGGAGGAACTTAGGCTACGGGTCGAAGTCTTCGACCCTTTCGACGAACGTCGCAGCCTACGAAGTATCTTAGTTTATTTAAAGGCTGCTTTAAGAATTGCTAAGCCAGACGTTGACAACTTGTACATTCAGGGTGTTCAAGGTGAACGAATGTTCTTTGTATTGTTCTTGCTGGTCGTCGCAAAAATATTCCGAACCCCAGCAGTTCATCACCACCACGCTTTCAAATTTATTGATAGCCCCTCTCTTCTTTGGCGAGCGATATGCTCCCGACGCTTCGATGTCAGCCATATTGTTCTTTCTCCGAGTATGGGTCAGAGAATGGAATCAGAGTACGGGAATCCGAATTGGAACTTCGTGAGCAACGCTGCCTTTGTCTGCGACGAATTTATCGAATCCAGGGGATCCTCAGCTGATCAAGAACTCGATGACTTAGTTGTTCTATTTGCTGGGGTCGCTGGCATCGGTAAAGGTGAAGATATTGTCATCGAAGCTGTCCGTCGGGTTCGGTCCGAGACCGGGCAACCGATCAAGGTCGTGCTTGCGGGCCGAGATCATACCACAAGTGAAGACTTCGTCGAGGTGACTGGTGTGCTGAACTCAACCCAGCTTGCCGAACGAATGAGCCGAGCGAGTGTATTTGCGTTACCTTCAAACTACGCCCCTGAAGCGGCGCCGATGGTCATCTATGAAGCTGCGGCTCGCGGGCTAGTCTCAATCACCACTGCTCGTGGGTGCTTGCCGGAGATGAGTCAAGAACTCAGAGGTGCTGTGAGGCTGGCGGAGCCCGATGTTACTGTTTTGGCAGAGGTGTTGTTAACCGAACTCGCAGGCGCCCGGCGTCCATCAATAGCAATAGACTTTGACAAGGCACGCAGCCAGGCGATCAATCGTTTCGCTAAGTTGTTCACTCCAGATTCAGAAGCAACGGAATTGTCGCACGTCTTATTGGCTCAGCTTGTCGGAGCACAATATCGATCTGAAGTATTCTCCCTAGCAGCAAATCTGGGATGTGACTTCGTCTGGGGAGATCAGCACTTTCAGGAACATATTTTGTCTACGCCGTCAATGCCCGGTGTGTCGCCCAGGGTTGGAAAGAACAAGTTTTTCTTTGGTCGACGATTGGTCTGGCAGACCAGATCGTTCAGGAAAATGCTGACCGTCACTACCCTGGTGATCGAAGCAAATCCTCGATGGCTAAATTCGGTTCTAGTTACTCTGGCTAGAAAGTCCTTGGGTAGACATACGGTTTTCTGGGGCCACTTTGACCATCATGGAGACGCTGGGAACTTTCGTCGGTTTGTTCGCAAGGCATATCAGCGCCTCCCTGACTGTTGGATGGCTTACACCGAGTCCGAAGCGATCAGGTTTCGCAAGTCAGGCTTAGAATCTGTAGCTGCACCAAACCCACTCCCCCCTTGTTCAGACCCTGGGTTTGTTGTTTCCGGCGACGGCGAAGATCTCTTGTTCCTAGGTCGGATTGATGAGAACAAGGGGCTAGACGTCGTCTTAAAAGCTATCGCTTCGGGATCTGAAGAGACCCAGCTGCATGTTGTCGGCGACGGGCCAAGTCGGTTGGACGCAATTGAGTTGGCAGCTGAACTCGGGATTGCAGACAGGGTAAACTTCCACGGATTTCTGCCCTGCAGCGAAGAACTTCATTCGATTATGAAACTCTGTCGGGCCATCGTCATTCCTACCTATGTAGGCCTCAATCTCACACAGGCCATGGCCCACGGGCTTGGGGCCTTGGTCAATTCTGAGTGCAGCCACTCGCCAGAAATTGAAGTAGCCCGCCGGTTCCCAGAGGCAGTGATAGAACACGATGGAACCGTCGTAGATATGTGTGAAGCCATTGCGGAACTCCCATCTGTAGACGGTACACCAAAATCCGCCGCTTTAATCAGGGCAGCGTACGGTTCAAATCAATGGCTCAACGGGTTGACGAAAGCGTGTTCCAAGCGAGCATCCGGCGGGAGCACAAACTGTACGCACTCTCGATCTACGAGCCTGCAAACTAGAAAGAGCGAATCTGTTAACGGCACAACCAACGCAGAAGCCTTATAAAGTCAATCCCGACACTGCAATCTGAAATGCATCGTAGTTAGCTTGGCGCAGATCCAATCGAAGGTGAGTCCGAAATACCTAGTCCCATCGTCAGCCCGCTTGCCCCTGCCCTCACTGGAAGCTTAATACAGGACTCAACTAGTCTTGCCTAGAGCTCTTCCAACAATTTCAGCCGTGACGTACTTTTTCCTTAGCTCGGGCGACTGCGGAACGCGCTCAATCTCTACTTCAGCAAGCACTGTCTCGTCATAGCTAAGATCGAGGCCCACAAGTTTCTTGAGACTATTCTCGAACTCGCTTAAAAACGACTCAAACGAGAGAACAATAACCCGCTCAGGGTTAGACGTCGCCAATTCCTCCCAGAACTCATAGTATTGCTCGTAGTCACGTTGAAGTAAGGGGAGCTGTTTCAGCGCCTCCGAAACATCATCAAACCAGCCGCAAGAGATTCCCCAATTAGATATCGATGAGAGCCAGTCCAGTTCTAGTTTCTTGACAACGACATGCCTGCAGTTATCAGGAAACCGTGCGGATCGATTCAACTCTAAAAGATTGTTAACAACAATCGTGTTGGCGTAAGTATCTCGAATAAATGGAGGAATTGATGACTTGTCGGTCTGCCATCGGAAGTGTTTACTTCTTGGATTGTCTCCCCTCAGGTCAATTGCGTTGATAGGCCGCAAACCCACGGATTGTAAACGCAAATTGGTGAGGTTGGTCCCTGATCTTTGCAATCCATGATGTGCCCAAGGCGTTACTCTGCGAACAGAACCAATAGTCTGTGTCCTGTAAGAATCTGCAGATCCAACGACCCAACGAACCCTGCAAACAAGCGATTGTGCAGTTTGCCGAACGTACAGCGTATTCATTAATAACCATCTCCAGCTCCACCTGAAAAAACATGTTGCTTTCTAACCTGTTTGATCGGGTATCGCTGAACGGTCGGGGTTAGAAAAAAGAAAATGATCAAAAGGGGCACCATTCGATAGGCAACGGGCAAAAGCGAGCCCCGCAGCATAATAACCCAGAAAGGCGCAAAGCCAATCGCCAGCGCTAATTGTCTTGGAGTCCGATGCCGGGAGGCCAGGTTAAGGTCCAGTCGCTCAACCGTAACTCCACATAATGCCCCTGCGATCAAAGCACCACTCAGCCCAAAGTCCAGGTAGAGCTCGGCTGGGAGGGGCAGTCCGACATTAGGATGATCAGTATCTAGAGATCGACTGACGTACTCACCGCCCGAGACTGGTTTACCAGCCCATATCGATCTAGGTACTGGAACCGTCAATGGACTTAGGACTTGTGTCCCGTAGGTAAGTCCCTCGCGGTCGACCACTACAAAAACGTTTCCAGCCTGTGCGAATGCATCGAAATCAGGATCAGAAACAAGCGTTTCCTCGAGGCCAGAGAAACTTCCGGTTGTAGTACTGTCTGTTCGAAAACGATCGAGAAGGGGAAAGATAACGACAGCTAGAAGCGGCAACAAGAAAACCACAGAGATATTTGATAGACGATCAAGATGCTGTTTATGTCTAACCGCTATCGCCATTAGGCCAAATGCGATTAGCGAGCCAAATGACCAATATCGGGCTGTTACAACAGGGTTAGACCAGAGTAACCATAGACAGATCGAGACAAAGGCCGCAACAGGTGTCACCGTTCTTGGCTTGCCGATTCTTAGCAAGAGTACAGCGAAACAAGGCCCTTGAACGCAAACCCTGACGATTGCTTCCCCAACGAAACTGCCTCCATCAGGTATTTCAGAAAGCAGAACTGACATTTGCTCCCGGTTGCTGGGGTATCCAGACGTCAACAAAGCAAACCCTAGCAGAGCGACTGAGACAACGCTAGACGCAACAAGCAAGGTTACGCTTCTTTGTTGTACAGCTGATTCTTCAAACCTATTAGCTAGATGCCCTTCGCCCCGCCTGTAGGTTCTTTCATAAAGAACAGCCGTGATAACACCAGAAATAACGCCGATAACGAATAATGCAAAAATCGACCATGCACCAGCTTCGTCGCCACCATAAATCGAACCCTCAGAGTAACCATTAAGAAGGGCAGTTTTTGCGACTCGCCCGGTACGTGTTTGGTAGTAACCAGCGGAGCCAATCCACACAATACTGAATAGGACAAGAAAACTTAGATTCCAGGCAGGTCGCCGCCTTGCAAGGACCAACGAAGCAAGGATGGCGATGCCCAACAGAGTTACGAACTGGAATAGCCCCATGTAGCTTTACGTCCTAACGTATGCCTGGTCGTCGATCTGAATAGTACTACTGTTGCCAGCGTCATTCTGTGAAATCTCTACTAATGATGAACCACGAACCCTAAGTCTAAATTGAGTGCCGGATTCGCTATGTTTCAAAAACCAATTCAACATCGTCCAGGAGACTCCTACGAAAAGAAGCCCATGAAGTTGTCAGCAACGTAGCAGCCAAAACCAATGCACCAATTCCTACGCCTACCATCATTTCAAAATCCCAGGCTATGAGTAGAGTCTCGTTTGACACTGCCCAGACGGCGATCAAAGCAAG
>JAHDDW010000012.1 GCA_020629155.1 Acidimicrobiales bacterium
ACGAGGACGCAGCTGGGAAAGACGAGGACGCAGCTGGGAAAGACGAGGACGCAGCGGAGAAAGAGGGCTCGAAATAGACTATCTAGCCAGACACGCAAGAAAAATTCTTGTTTAGGAACTGCTTCGTAAGGCGGCGATGGGTTCAATACTTGCTGCTTTCCATGCAGGATAGGTGCCTGCAAGCAAGCCAGTGAGAGCACCAACAGCAGGCGCGGCAAACGGGAGCCACGTTTCTAACACAGGTGACCATTGACGAGTCGCTGAAACAACAACAATTGTTATAACTCCAAGACTTGCGCCAAGAATGCCAGCGAGAATCCCTAATGCAACCGACTCCCCCAAGAACTGTGCCGCCACATGTCGACGAGTCGCACCAAGCGCCCGACGCAACCCTATCTCACCTGTACGTTCCAACACGGACACAAGCGTCACGTTTGCTATCCCGATAGCTCCGACAAGCAGCGAGATGCCGCCAAGGACAAGGAACAATGCATTCACATCAGACGCAACATCTTCTTTAAGACGCTTCGGCGATGTTGGTACGGCAACCCTCAGTTTGTCGGGCTCACCAGGAGATAATGCCGTCGCTGCTTGCGTACCGATCAACTCAGCCGCACCAACCTCAACGTCGATAAGCACTTCAGCTGGTGCCTGCAACTCATAGGTTTGCCTCGCAACACCATTAGGGATAAGCAGCGCATTTAAGATAGAGGGCTCTCGTGCAGTATCGGCCAGAATACCTATGACAGTGAACGGTTTATCGCCAATAAAGATAGCTGGCGTGTTATCTACCCTTGTTATTTGAAGACGCTCAGCAGCTTCGGGACCTAACACGACGACAGAATCGTTGCGTTCGCTATGGCCTTCATCAAAAAATCTTCCAGTAGCCAACGACGAACGGGCAGCATCAAAGAAACCTGGGCTCACTGCTTGTACAGGAATCTGAAACTCGCTTTCGTCCAGAGGGTCGTCAACTGGTACCGAGCGAACGCTGTCGCTAACGTTGACGCTAGAAAAAATACCAGCCGAGCGAACCCCGTTGAGACGAGTAAGGCGATCTTCGCTGTCCCACGGAATGACACTTGTCTGCTGCTGCTCGCCAAAGCCTCGCTGCTGCTGAGGTTCAACCTTCACTTGTGTTGCTTCAAGTTCATCAAACCTAGAAACAATTTGATTTCCAGCTGTTTTAGCCAAACCGAGTGTTGCGACAAGTGCAGCCACACCAAGGATCGTACCCATTGCCGTTAGAAGCGTGCGTCCAGGACGGCTTGTCAACGCAATCGACATTTCACTAAACAGATCACGAAAAGTAAGCGCCGACGTTGCTACTGGCGTTGCTGGCTGCGCTATCTCTATCTCAACAACGTCTTCGCTTCGCTGAAAATCATCATCTTCTAACAATTTTCTCTCCCATGCTGCACAAGGCAACTGCTGAACAGGCCTATAACAGAACCCATCATCCACTCGTTTCTAAAGAGGTGACAACTCCGTCTCTGATGTGAATCTGCCGTTGCGCTCTTTGCGAAACTTCGTCATCGTGTGTGATCACCGCAAGTGTCAAACCTGCCTCGTGCAGATCATCAAACAATGAAAGAATTTGCTCACCAGTTCTTGTATCTAAATTTCCAGTCGGCTCATCAGCAAGGAGTAGGCTCGGTTTGCCAACAAGTGCCCTCGCAACAGCGACACGTTGACGTTCACCACCAGAAAGTGTCGTCGGATACGCGTTAAGGCGATGCCCAAGACCAACTTGTTCCAGTGCATCAACCGCACGCTGCTTACGGTTTTTTGAAGAACCAGGTTTATAGACCTCAGCTAGCATAACGTTCTCAACATTTGTGCGGTGAGAAAGCAGGTGAAACGACTGGAATACAAACCCAATAGCGGTTGCTCTCATACCAGCTCGCTCTCGTTCTGAGAGAGCGCTTGTGTCTATGCCATTGAGATAGTACGTGCCGCTCGATGGCGAATCTAACAAACCGAGAAGATGCAGTAACGTCGATTTACCAGAACCAGACGGGCCGACAATTGCAATATATTCATTCTTTTTAATATATAAATCGGTTGCTTGTAACGCTTCAACCGCAGGCGGCCCTTCAAAAACCCTTTGCACTTGGTCAAGCTCGACGACGAACGACATACTTACTCGCTGTCTTCAGAAGTATCTTCGTCAGAATTTTTCTCGCCAGGCAAAACAAGATCACGACCAACAACTAAACGATCGCCTTCTTGCAAGCTGCCTTCAAGCACGTTTACTTGCACAAAACCTTCAGCTTTCAAACCTGGTTTCACCGTCACCGTCTCGATGACTCCCTCGCCTCGTTCCACTTCGACTCGTACGTTACCTGACCCAGTTGACGACAATGCTGCAAGCGGAACAGCCAGCACTTCCCCACCTGAAGAAACGATAGGGATTTCAACTTTCATATTCTGCCCGACGGCTTCATCAGGAATTTTGCCGATAGGTTCTAGCTTCACAATAAACCGACCGTTCTCTGTTGCCGTATCAGCTATTGAAACAATTTTTGCTTCTAACGTCACGCCGAGACTGTCTTCAGTCACGGTTGCGATATCATCGACCGTTAACAGCTTTTTATCGCTTGCTGATACACCACTTGTAATAGTAAGAGCAGACCCGCTAATCGACATAGCCGAATCTGTTGCGGTGTCGCCAACATCGACGTTGACGCTTTGCACTTTTTGCGGCAACGCTGCAAAAAACTGCACTTCACTTGCAGGCAAACGAACTAGTGCAGAAGATTGCGCTGTAGCCAAGTCTGCCTTCGCCTGGGTTAACGCACGCTGTGCGGCTGTAACATCTCGCTGTAATTGATCAAGATCAGGCACAGCTTCTGGTTCGTTTAGAGATTCGTCTTCTGACTCGTCTTGCTCAGGAAGTTGCGGCTCTTCTGTAAGTATTTTGTTCTCACTGTCTGAAACATGAAAAGAAACAGTAGCCAGTGATGAACTGTTTTGCGCATCTGTTAACGCTTTCTTTGCAAGCCGAACACCTTCTTCGTTTTCTTCAACGTTTTGCGTCGCAGAGATAACAGCCTGCGTTGCTTCAGTAGAAACTTTCGGCGCAACATAACCAGCTCGTTTATAAAGCGCGACCACTGCTTGAGCCGTTGCGCTGTCATAGATCTCATCAACTGTTCCAGGACGCAAACCTAGCCGCTGTAGCGATGTTTCTAGCTGCTTAACGTCTGGACCTTCAACCTCTGGCCCGAGATCACGAAATGCTGGCAGCACACCTTCAAGCGTGATCACAGGTCGACCAACAACTTCAATCGCTACATCACCTTCTTTAAGCTGATCGCCGACCTCTTTGGGCGTCGCCGTTATAATCGCTGTCAAATCTCCTGCGCTGATAGTGATGTCAGATGATTCGCTTGCTTCCAGCGTCCCTCGCACCACAACGCTTTGAGAAAGGGTTTTCTTTTCTACAGGAACAGTTATGAGCGAAGCTACTGGCGCAGATTTCTGCGCAGCAGCATCTTCTGGAGAGGTTATTGTACGTCCAACGAACCAGCCGACCATAGCAAAGAACACTGCTATAGCTGTCACTGCCGCCAACAGTGTTCTATGCTTCATTTTTAGCCTGCGGTTTCCTGATTCGCTTCTTTAATCTCGTTTGCTCGGTCTATATTTTTCTCTAAAAACTCTCGCTCTGCTTCGGCATATACCTCGGTGTAGAGATCGAAGACATCTTTTAATACACCGTCGCAGTCAACCACAGCCTTCGCAAGTTCTAACTCTTGTTTCTGCAGTTCAGCTAATTTCGTTTTCGACTCTTCGCTAAGTTCAGGCTCTTCAAAACCTTCTTCTGGGTCTATTGACTCGGTGATATCTTTATCAAGATCATTCACTGATAAAGCTTCTTCTTCGATACTGTCTTCTTCAAAACCTTCAGCAACTACTATTGTCGTAACACTATCAAACTCTTCCATAGCCACGTCATCAAATGAACCATAGATTTCTTCTTGTATTGATTCAGTATCGAAACGTTTTTCTAACTCTTCAAAACCAGCATCGTTGTAGCCTGGGAAATCAAGGCCTTTATCTTTGACACAAGCCTGAATCTCTTCGTTTTTCTTCACCAACGTAGGGTTTTTGTCTATATCGTTTTCAAGAGCGTCAAGTTCGTCAGAAAACTCTTCTCGAAATTCTGAATAGGCTCCAGATCGTTGATTGCTGTAAGCCTTCTCTGTACACCCTTGCTTGTTTTTATCTTCAGCTTGCGCTTCAAATTGTGCCTCAATTTCTTCCTCAGACATCGACTCGCCAAACTCGATTGATTCGAAATCGCCGTATAAAGCTGTTTCGTATGCTTCACGTTCGTTATCGCTCATCGCTTCAAGCGCTTTTTGGTTAGGGTCATTGTCTGCCATGTCTTGCACTTGCTGTTCGGACACATTGGAATATCCCACAAGTTCAGGCCCTACTTGTTCCTGAGAGAACATCATCGTTGTCAGACCAAAGCCGTATTTCTCTGACCACTCCTTTGTTCCGTAGCTCTCCAGCTCTTGCGAGAAAACTTCCATTTGAGCTGCGTTATCAACAACGGTGTAGTCAAACCCTTGCTCTTTCATACAAGAAGCTATCGCTTCTTGCGCTTTACGTTCCTGTGCAGCAAAGTCTTCGTTACCGATATCGAACCCTACACCGATTTCCTCGCCGAAGAACTCAGCTATAGGCGAAGCAGCTTCTGACTCGTCAGATTTTGCTTCGGTTGAACCACTGCCACATGCCGACAGTAACATAACCGAAACAGCCGAAATGGCAAGGCCTTTTTTACGCATCTTTTTAGTCAATTTCATGGAAGTCTCCCTGCTTCTCTTGTCTAGAACCATACCTCATCTAACAAGCGATACCAAGTAGCGTCATCGGTTCGCGATAAAGCAATAAATACCGTTCAAGCGAACAAATAGAGATAGCTTCAAATAATTCTTCTTCCTGATAAGCATTCTTACAGAAAAGCCGATTATTATAAGGTCGACATCGTATCGTAAGGACTAGTTTTGACTGAATCAGTAACAATTACAGACAACCGCACAGGCGAATCAGTAGAAGTTCCCATCGTTAACGGTGGCGTTGATGCTTCTGCATGGAAGAAGCTTATGCCAGGCACCTGGTTTCTTGACCCTGGTTTTAGCGTTACCGCCTCGACAGCAAGCGAGATAACCGACCTTGATGGCGGCAACGGCATTCTGCGTTATCGAGGTTACGCCATTGAAGATTTAGCCGAAAACTCTAGCTTTCTCGAAGTTTGCTATCTTCTTCTGAACGGCGAGCTGCCAACACAAGCACAACATGACACATGGGTTCATGACATTACCTTTCACACCTATATTCATGAGAATATGCGCCGCCGTTTCTATGAAGGGTTTCATTATGATGCACACCCGATGGGCATGCTCGTTTCAGCCATAGCGGCACTGTCTACCTTCTATCCAGAAGCAAAAGATGTACGGGACCCCGAAAATCGCTATAGACAAATTAACCGCCTCATCTCAAAGGTGCCGACGTTGGCTGCTATGGCTTATCGCAACACTATCGGCATGCCGTTTGTCTATCCTGACAACTCGTTAAGTTATGGCGCTAACTTTCTTTCGATGATGTGGAAAGTCGCTGAGCCTGATTATGAAGCAAGTCCGGTGCTTGCTAAAGCAATCGACACGCTCTTTATCCTTCATGCCGATCACGAGCAGAACTGTTCAACAACAGCGATGCGAGTTATTGGCTCGTCACTCGCTGACCCATACAGCGCAGCTGCGGGCGCAACCGCAGCGCTCTATGGCCCACGCCACGGCGGTGCAAACGAAGCTGTTATTCACATGCTCAACGACATTGGCAGCTATGACAACATTCCAGCATTCATTGAATCTGTCAAAGCTGGCAAACAACGCTTGATGGGTTTTGGCCACCGAGTCTACAAAGCCTATGACCCACGGGCTCGCATCGTCAAAAACCATGCCGACGAGGTGTTTAAGGTGACTGGCCGCAATCATCTAATCGATATTGCGCTAAAACTCGAAGAAATAGCGTTAGAAGACGAATATTTTAAGAGCCGAAACCTCTACCCTAACGTCGACTTTTATACAGGTCTCATCTATCAGGCGATGAACTTTCCATTAGATATGTTCACCGTGCTCTTTGCGATAGGCCGCATGCCAGGTTGGCTTAGCCACTGGCAAGAATCAGTCGAAGCTGAAGCACGCATTTCACGACCACGCCAGGTTTATACGGGCTTACCAGAACGCAAATACGTACCTATCGACCAACGAGTGTAGGGCTAGCCCCCAATAATTCTTGCTGCAGTAATGTAGAAACTTGAGTAGCATCGAAATAACCAAGAAAAATCTCACCTGACTTCTTAGAAGATCTGGATAGGCTCTCGTCGGCCTTTCTTCCTAGATCTGTGAGCCTAATACTAAGCCTTACTCTCTCAGTAGAACTTTCTGTTATCACAAATATATCGATGAACTCTAAACGCACTATATGGGCGGGCTCCACTTGGTTCGTTGGAAGGACTCTTTTTTCATCGATAACACTACGAATTCTCGATACCAAGTTCGGATTCGCGAACCAGATATAAAGGAAAGAATTATTTCTGACCATAAAAATTTTTTTCGTTCTAGGTCTTTTAGGTTCTGTAAGATCAAACATCTCTATGATTTTACAATCTTTAGAAACCTCAATTGGCTCTAAAAAGGCTGATTCTCGCTTAAGTTTTCTAACTGCATCTACAATATTTAGCAAACATGCTACGGTCCCTACCGCTATTGCGATTACTCCATAAGTAGGGTCTTCTTGATAAAGCGGCAAAGAAATTCCTAAAGCAACTACTCCAATACCTAGAAGAGAAAACTCTTCCAAAGTAAAGCGATCCCATATCCTCAGAACACTAGATTTGCTTCGCTTAGTAAACCGTTTTCTTACTAACCCCCAGATCAGAAATCCACTACCGATGCTGCTTAAAACAATTGGAGATTCAAGGCTTTTTTCTGCATCAGCAGGGTTCAAATACTCTTCCCAGAATTTAAACAAGGCTATGCTGAAGAAAAATAAAGAAACAGACTTCGGGAATTTATGCAACAGTATATCCACAACATAGAGTATCGTTTACATTAAGCAGTTTCTTAATACCTTGCGCTAGATGGTTTATTTCAAGCCCTCTTTCTCAGTCAAACACGTGTCATTCCCAGCCAAGACCACGTCATTCCCAGCCAAGACCACGTCATTCCCAGCTACGACTGGGAATCTAACCAAGGAGAGATCCCCAATCAAGTTGGGGATGACGGTATTAAAATGGGGATGACGGTATTAAAATGGGGATGACAAGATCAAGTTGGGGATGACGGGATTAAGATGGGGATGACGGGATTAAGATGGGGATGACAAGACCAAATCGGGGATGAGGAAATCGGGTGTGAAGAAATCGACGAAAGTTGTTTTTGCTACATCTTGAATAGCCTAGAATACACAAACACCTTAGAGTAAACTATCTAGATGCTTACGCTCGTATCTCGATTCCGTTTGGAAGAGTGTTGAGCACTTCGGCACCGTTTTTTGTTGCATGTACCATGTTTTCAATACGCACTCCCCCCACATCTGGCACGTATATTGCGGGCTCAAACGCAACAAGTTCACCTTCTAGAATTTCTCGTGTTTCGTTTAACGAAAAGAACGGGTATTCATGAATTTCTAGGCCGACGTTATGACCAAATGGGTGGGCGATATAGTCAGCAAGCGTGGTACCCTCATGGTCGTAGCGAGCAAGAACGCTGTAAGCGGCTTGCATAACTTCGCCATAAGTAGTTCCAGGAATAATCTTCGAGGTAACAACTTCTACAATTTCGGTGATCGCTTCAAAGAGAAGTTGTGCCTCTTTAGAAAGACGGCCTTGAAACACTGTGCGACTTGTATCAGAACGATAGCCATCGAGTTGCGCGCCCCAGTCCACAATAATAAGTTCGCTTTTTTCGATTCTTTTTTTGCTCGGTTGCCCATGAGGCTGCGCAGCATTCTTTCCAGAAAGCACCATCGTATCGAAACCAAAACCTTCAGCGCCGAGCCGCAACATCTGAGCATCTAATGAACGACGGAAAGAGCGCTCGCTTTCTCCTATGCATTTCGCCGAAAGTGTCTCTAAGAAAGCTTGCTCTGCGATGGCGACGGCTTGCTTCGTTAGTGATATTTCATAGCTATCTTTTACACGACGCAAGGTTGTGACACAGTGGCTTTTTACAATCTCCACCTGCCGGCAGCTTTCCTTCAACTGCACATACGATGCTGCAGCGAGCGAGGGTTCTACTCCTACCGCTTTATTCGAAACTCGTTGAACAACTACGTCTGCCGTAGCGCCGCCTCGAACTATAGAAAGCTGCGCTACCCCAGATTGTATTGCAGGTAAATCGTTTGCATATTCTTCGTAGCGAGAATCTACAAACAGTTCCACGCCGTTGCTACCTATCTGTGCACTAGCGACCGAACCAGCAAAACCCGTCAGCCACCTAATAGAGGCAAGATTTTCTAGATACAAAACGTCATACGATTGCTGTGACTGCAGGTGAGTAGCGTCAGCAACCCGACGGGCAAAGTTTGGTTGAGACATCATCGGCTTAAGGTTAGCGTTTCTCATTGATTTTTGTGAACAATTGGGATCTTGTCTAGCAGAGATTCCCACTTTCGTGAGAATGACGACCTGAATAGACTAGCTAAGCAGCTGGCTACCGCATTCTGGCCATGACTGTAGGGTATAGCCGCCATAGTAAAGTTCTAACGCTAAAAAATCTTGGTCCTGAGGCGTAGCTTTATCTGGCCGCACATCAACAAGATCGGGCCGACCCGACGATTCTGCCATCGCATTCCAAGAGCTCTGCATAAAATCGTATGCGCCGAAGTTAACGCCGCTGGCATTTACCTTTTTGTAATCACCGCCTGTTTGACAGTGACGCAACGCGTTCAACTGATGGGCTGAAGGTGTCGGCAGCCTTTCGGTTGTAGTCGTTTTTTCTGTTGTCGTAACAGATTTTTTGGTTGTCGACGGCTTTGTCGTTACAACTACTTTTTGAGATGTCGTCGTTTCACGTTTCTCTACTTCATCTTCCTTTTTCTTAGCTACTGTAGAACTTGTTGTCACCTCAGGGATAAAACTTCGTTTTTCTTCAACCTGTTCCACTGTTATGGCAGAACCTGTACTGTCAAATTGCATACTAGAGAGTTGATCAACTTCTGTTGAAGAAGCGGCAGGAGATTCAGGCTCTTCTGGGCCAGCTTCTAGAGTAGTGACACTCATAGTTTGAGAAGAAAGGCTTCGTGATGCAGGTGCCCAAAGAACTAAGATCGCGACGATGGCAAGGCAGACGGGTACAGCAATCCATACAAATTTTTTGCCTTTAGAAGTCTCAAGCTCGATAAGCTCAGACCCGCTAAACAACTCGTCCATACGGTTAAGGGTACACCTAAAAGCTTTGTTTGAAAATCGGCTAGAAATAGCCCACCATCAACGACTCAGATCCGATTTCTTAGCACAGCTTTAGGCGTACTAGCTATTTTAAGTAACGACCGCATGTCGGCCAAGGCTGAGCGCCCCGTGACCGATACAGTTCCAAAGCCATCGCATCTTGATCTGCAGGATCAGCCTTAGCAGGCAATATTCCTACCAAATCTGTTCGACCAGCCTTTTTGGCTGTCCCATCCCATGTGCTTTGATCGAATTGGTACGCACCGTGATACAAGCCATTTCTGCTTGAAATCTGATAGTTGCCGCTTGCTTCACAATCTCGAAGTTTGCTCCAATCATCAGCTGAGGGCTCGGTATCAGTCGCAGGTTTTAATGACACCGTAGACGCAGGCGCAGCAACAGTTGTCGTAGGCAATACAGTTGTTGACGAGGCCACTGTCGTCGTTGCCTTAGCAGATGTGGTAGGCGCCTCGGTCATTGTTGTCTGCTTTTTCACAGTTGTCGCAACAGTAGTAGAAACCGATTGTATGCTACGAGCTGTCGTCGATTCTGCCTCTGTAACGCTGCCAAGCACATTCGTTTGACTAGCAGCGGTTGTTGTTGGTTTAGCAGCTGTGCTGACTTGACTATCGTCGTTCCCGAAATAAACCACACCTGCGATAACCGCAATAAACAAACCAGCGACAAGACATGAAAGAACAACTTTCGAGACTTCTGGAGCTGGAGCAAGCGATGACGAACTATCTTTTTCGTTAGACATATGAGCAAATGATAGAATATTTCACAGGTTCTCAAGCAGATCTTGGAGATTTACCCAACAATCCACCACCAAGACATCGAAGGGCAATAAAATCAGTTCGTGAATCGACACCTGACTTTGACCAGCAGCAAAACAGACAAGCCTGACGTTTCACTCCAGACGCCATCGCCTCTAGAAGCACCTTCGCTAAGTGAGATACTTGACGTTGCGCTACTTGATAAATTACTTGAAACGCAAGAGAAAAAAGCTGAAGCAAAAGCATACGCCGAACAAAACAGCTATGCGCTGCAAGTTGCCACCATACAAAGAAATCGTGCTGAGAAAGAACTACATGTAGAACGATCTGAGCGGGAAGCTGCTTTAGAAAAATATAGAGAACAGAAATTTGCTCTACGACTCGCTGACGCAAAAATAGTTGAACTTAAAGAAAAGCTTTACAAAGAACGCCACCTTGCAAATGTTGAACGGCAGGAAAGACAGAAAGCAACAGAAAAGCGCTTAGAAGCAGAAACTGAAACTGTTAAAGCTGTGGCCGCAATGGGTTGGCTCGCTCGCAGAAGATTCCGTAGCGCTAAAGCACGTTAAAAAGTACCCACACTGCGACGGCTGCCACACATACAATAGCCAGAGCATAAAAAATTATGCCCATCGATCCTTTACTGGGCTCTTCCTCGATCGATTCAAGCAGCTGACCCACAGGGTCTGAAACTTTTTCTTCATGTTCAACAACGGGAGCTAAAGATGCAATCTCTAGTGGCTCTTCTTCAACAACAGTCACTCGTTTCTGCACTTCTTCAGTCAGCAGATTACCTTCGCTAGCGTTTTCCACTAAACCAAGCGCAGCACCAGCTGCTATCCAAATCGAATCGATATTGAGCTGATATTTTTCTAGAAACTCTTCGCTTACAGTGACCCTTTCAGAGGTCGAAAGGACTTTTTCTTTTTTACCTTTTTCATGAACGATAATCCCTCTTTGCGAAAGAACATCTGGACTCATTTTTGTTTCGTACACTTTTCCATCAACAGCATCAGTTTTCCAACCAGCGCCAGAAGCAAAGGTAAATTCGCCAGTAAATTTAGTCGGCAGAACTCGCATGATTGCGTGTGCTGATAGTTCTAGCCGATCAATTGAAACACCTAGCGAACGAAAAGCTTCTACCGTGTCTACAACATGGTCAAGGCAGGCATAAGAAATACTGTCAGTTTCATTGCTAGCGACAAGCTGCAAACCAACCTCTGTTTGCACTGCGGCAAGCACAACACTTTGTTCATTTACACTTGCTTGCTGCACACCTGAACCAGACGGCGCAAAACTAACAGCCACGTTCACTTCATCGTCTTCAGCTAAACGTAGAAGACCCCACACAGCTTCAACAGCCTCTGCTGGATCCAGGAAGCGAGCATCAGCACGTGCCACAGAACCTAGGTTGACTTTGTCTGCATAGGTCGTTACCGCCATCGTGGCCTCGTCAAGAACAACAGCTCGCACGACGTTCCAGTCTATTTCGATACCAACCAATTTTTTGTTGTCACTCACGTGCAATGCCTCAGAAAATAGTCACTAGCTGTCGCCGATCGAAAATAAAGACCGATCTACAACTATACCCAACCACATGCACAATTGTTAACATCGTGCACATAACTTACAATAGATACACATCCCAAATAGCCGCAATACCTTATCATCACAGACGAACCGAAGACGATTTTTTGCGCTCAACAACCTTTAACCATCGTTCTGCACATCTAATTCTCTTATTCAGCTTCATCACTGATGCCTGAGCAATTGATGTGATGCCAGCTTGTTTATTTAGTTCTTTGTTTACTTCGGCATGACCCATACCAGTATGTTTCGCAAGGTCGCTAGCAAGCGAAGCGTTTACTTTACGCAAACGTTCTCGCTCTTTCGGCCCAGCCACTTGACCATTACTTCCACCAGCAATACCCAAACCAGGCAACTCTCCCAGGTCAAGCACTAGGCTTTCATCCAGAACGATTTCTTGCTCAGGCTCTGCGTCACTTTCTTCATCTGCTCCTTCAAGAAAAATATCTGCTGATTCTGTTTCTAATGCTGTTGAAGAAAGAACTTCGAAAAGATTCATTTGATCTGCGACCCCACCGTCATCATCGGCAGATAAAGAATCAAGCTCTCCACCTAGATCATCTTCCTCTTTCTCAGTTTTCTTCAAACTATGGCGACGAGATTCGGCGATGGTAGCCCCAAAATGTTTAAGCCGGGGATCATCTGGCACGAACATATACGCTCGCTGCCTTCCACGACTTTTTACGTATCGAACGAGTCTTCCTACTGCTTGGCGGAAGAAAAGTTCTGTTGTTGTGGTTGTGGCATAGACACCAACACGAAGCCGAGGAATATCAACGCCCTCAGAAACCATTTTTACGGCAACAATCCAAGGCGTAGCGTTCTCTGAGAAAGCGACAATCTTTTCCGACGCTTTTGGATCTTCGCTTGTGACTACTACTGGCGTTGTTTGAAGGTTCGTTCGCAACCACGAAGCTATGCCATGTGCATGTTCTTTATCAGTCGCAAGCACCAAACCACCAGCCTCTTTATGGTTCTGGCGTACTTTGAGCAACTCAGCGTGCGCCTTTTTAAGCACTGTAGGCAACCAGTCACCATCAAGACTGAGCGCCGCACGCAACCGCTGATTGCTTAACGACTTCGTGAGTTCATCTTCGAAAGAAGCAGAAACCACCGAACCGTCCGATGACGACCATTCCATGTTTCCGCCATAACGAGGAAAGAAAACTGGTCGAACCACCTTTGTGTCGGCTAAAGCATCACCATAGCCATATTCATAGTCTGGAACAGCAGTATCAAAGTGATACTTTACAAACGGAATAGAGCACGTATCACTACGAAACGGTGTACCCGACAATGAAAGACGTTTTGCAGAAGCTGCGAACGCTTTTTGAATACCATCACCCCAGCTTCTTTCAGCGCCTGCATGGTGGACCTCGTCAAAAATTGCGAACCCGCCCTGTGATAGCGCAAAAAACCCTTCAGGCGACGACCCGATTTGTTGATAGGTTGCCACAACTCCATGAACATCGCTCGGCACAGGATCGCCAGTAGACCAATCAATCATGAGACTAAACCCAAACCGCCGAGCAGATTCAGCCCACTGCACTTTAAGGTGCCGAGTAGGCGCAACAATAACTAGCCGACCAGGCAGCGTAGGCATTGAAATGCGTGCAGCAGCTAACGCAAAGGTTGTTTTGCCAGCCCCTGGTGTCGCAACAGCAAGAAAATCTGGCTCTGTTTTAGTTTGAAACGCATCCAAAGCTGCGCGCTGCCATTTTCGTAAATGTAGACGTGTAGAAGCCATAAGAGTCTTTTAGACTACATCCCTCTTTTGCTTTTTGTTTCAAGCGATTGCACAAGAAACCCTAGCTGCGTGCTGCTGCCATAGCTACAAGACACCGCTGGGACCTGATCTACTCTTGTAGCCACTTCGACCAGGTTTCTCCGTTTGATTCAATCCATGCCGCAGCAGCATCGTCGACCGTCATTCCTTCGCTCTCAACTTGGCGCAACATAGTGAGAATATCTTCGTTTGTCATCATAAAGTTTTCAATAAATTCTTCTGCTTGTACCGACGTGCTAGCCAACTGCGTCGACACCAATTTCACCAGCTGCTCTTCTTTATATTCACAAGCTACCGAAGCAGCATCAACAATTCGACAATTGTCGATAGTAGGAGTTTCAACGATTTGTAAATCAAATTTTTCAACCAAAGAGTCTAGTGAAGAGGCATGCAACACAATAGGAGTCTGCGAGATAACACTTTTTTCGAGCTCTTCTCTAGTTGCTTCCAAACCGCCCGAATAGACAACTTCTAAAGGAAGTTCTGTATTACGGATAATATCTGCGTCAAATTCCTTCGCCTCGTCAGTACCCAAAAATCGACCGTTAGGAGCAGTTGCAATGCTAGCAAAATTCCCTGCAATGTCTGCATTTTCAAAACCTCGCCAGTTCTCCAAGCCAGGGTATGATTCAAGAACATACCCTGGCACGTACCAGCCTTTACGGGCAGCAACACCTAGCGGAGAAGAACGTATCAATTCACTTTCAAGCAGCTCTTGGTCTTCTACTCGTTCCACTTCAGAGGGCCAAACTTCGATACTAGCATCGACATCGCCTTTTTCTAAAGAACTAAGCATCGAGGAAACATCAGAGAAATTCCGAATTTCGACAGGGTAACGAATAGCCGATTCAATCAATTTTTTGACTACAGCAGTAGAAAGCTGAGCACTTAATGATGTTTCGTTTTGCGCTATAACTATTGTGGGTTTAGAAATAGCAAGATCTTCTTGCGTTACTTTTTTATCGATAGCAGACGAACCGCCACCACAGGCAGCCGCCAACAGCACTGCTAAGCAGCCAAGCAGAAAAATTACTGTAGTAGATCGCTTAAACACAGTTGAAGTCTAACATCGAGACGAGAAACTCTGACACGCAGAACTCTCGCAGTAGCCAGCAACTAGTCATACGTGCTAGTTTGGCGCAAGCTCTCGCGCAGTACAAGGGGTAGCGCCACTGTCTTTACAATATGTGTCTGCAGCTTCTTGCGATTCAAACCCACCAACGAAAAGAATATAATGTTCTGCTTGAAGTTCTTTAAAGAAAGAAGACTCGTTAAGTTCTAACGCATCATGATTTGTCTTTAAACCATCGAACTGCGTTAACGCATCAGCTAAGGACGTATTTTCTTTATCAAGAAGTGCTAGTTCTGCTACAAACTCAGGCGCTACTTTAGGCACAAACGCATACTGTGCGATAGTTATTGTGCTCTCACCTTCAGCTTTAACTTCAATAGTGTGTCGCCCTGCAGTATTGAACCCGATTGGAAAACTATCGCCCACCGGTGCAACAGGCTGACCGTCTAAAGTAACTTCTGCTTGCACGCCATCGGGCAGGTTAGAAGCCTGCAGCTTGTATGGAGTTGCATCAGAAACTTGCACTGGCCCATTTACTTCAGAAATTTGCAGCGCTCCAGAAGCATCTGCAACTTCCACCATCAATTGAGCTGAGAACGCTGTACTTGCAACAGCATCAGTAGACGTTTCTGAACCGCTTCGCGAGTTAAAAATAAACCAACCTGCTGCCACGCCAGCTAGTAAGACAAGCACCAAGCAGACAATAAGGACAACTAACGGCAACTCTTTTGGCTTCTGCTGCTGTTTGTTTTGCAGTTCTGGGGGAATAAAAGAACGTTCAGCTGTCGGATCAACCACATTTGCTGTTGACGTAGGCGTAGAAACAGCACCGTAAGACTGGGCGAGTGACGTAACACCAGTTGCCGCATTAACATATGCTTGGTTTGGCGTCGGAGCCGCCAAAGGCCCTGTTGCATCAGCTGGCGGAACGAACTGAGGAGCAGCTGGAATTGCAGTGGTTTTTGCTTGCGGTGGGACTTCTCCTAAGGCATCTAAACCGAATCTATCTCGACGAAACTGGTTCGTGTAAATACCTGTGTCTTGGCTTGCAGCTGGGCCAGGCACACCATTGTGTTGCCCCGAAGAAGCAACTTGCGATGCTTGTTTAAAACTATCGGCAATTGTAGCTGGCGCGGAAACAGCTGGATTATTCAACGCTTGACGGTACTGGCGCCCTTCTATATTTCCAGGAGTGGAATCAGCTGGCTGGGCATTGTTTTGAGTGCCGTAGGAAGATGTTGTTGTATGCGCAACTTGTTGCTGTAACCCACTAGCCACACCTTGTGCCCGCTGCACTTGGCCTGGTGGGACACCTGGACCACTACTTTGTGGCTGCTGTTGCATTTGTTGCTCGGCAGCAATCATATCTTGCTGCCAAGGACCAGATTTTGCTGCGTCGAGTGCTTGTTGAACCGCAGAAGGTCGATGCTGTTGAGAGGCTTGATGCTGACTTTGCAC
Source organism: Acidimicrobiales bacterium (assembly GCA_020629155.1). Classification (GTDB taxonomy): domain Bacteria; phylum Actinomycetota; class Acidimicrobiia; order Acidimicrobiales; family SZUA-35; genus JAHDDW01. The sequence continues at coordinate 16,149 of JAHDDW010000012.1, forward strand.
AGCTTCAGTAGCTGCCTGAGCGCTATACCTGCCGGCAGTGTTATCATATCCAGACTGTTGTTGAGGTTGAGCAGCCGACTGTTGCTGCGCAGGCTGTTGAGCAGGTTGCACAATCTGTTCAGCTATGCCAGCTTGTTGAGCAGCTTCAAGAATTTCTTCTTGGCTGATTTGTGATGTTCTTGACTTCCACGACTGCATCTCTGGGATATATTGTGAACTCATACCTCGTCCTCGTCACCTATGCACATGCTTGACATTGATCAACAAGCACTCTATAAACTATACTATCGCTAGCTGTAAGAAATTATCGTTCGGTCATTTCACTGCAAGAGTGGGCTGCAAGGGCACAACAAAATAGGCAATAAAACCCAACTTTTACCCTGACCAAATCAACAGCCTACTAATGGTTCGAAAGTTGCTACAGTAAGAAGAGTTTTTCAGCCGTTTGGAAGAATATGGGTTTTCTAGCTATGACAGAAACAGATTTACTGCTCGCCGCAAAGCTAGTTACTGCCACGATGACCAGAAAGTACGCAAAGCAAGATGCTCACATTTCGTAAGATTTCGTTGCTCGCAACAGTGGCTCTACTATCTGTTGCCTCTTCATGCAACGGTAACGCAACCGAGCCGAATCGTTCTTCAACAGCGCAAACTCAGCTGTCGCCAGAGACACCTACTACCATTGAGCAGTCTGTTTCCACAACTGCCCGTGTAAATTCAGCAGCACTTTGCGAATCATTAGAAACAAGCGTTGGCGGCACTGTAGCAACTAGCCAGCTGCAAGAAGCTTCTGGGCTTGTTGCTAGCGCCACACACCAAGATGTCTTTTGGAGCCACAACGACTCTGGTTCTGAGACAGGGATTTTTGCGTTTAACCAGAAAGGTGAAGACCTGGGGTTTTACCCACTTGCGATCGAAGGAATAGATATAGAAGCGATCTCGTTGCATGACGGCAAAATATACCTTGCAGATATCGGTGACAACATAAACAGTAGTCAGCGTCGTGATTCTGTTTTTATTTATGCATTCGATGAACCTTCACCAGGTTCTACTTCTAACCAGATTGAGGCAATCACCACCTACGAGCTCCGCTACCCCACTGGATCTACCGATGCAGAGGCTTTTTTTATTGATCCTCTTAGCGGAGCATTCGTAATAATAGAAAAAGCATTTGGCATATCATTCACTAACGGTTTTGGTGCAAAAGCAAGCAATGCAACTATTTACATGGCTAAACCAGATGCACAAAGTGTCACCGTTCTAACTGAAGTAGGCGAGTTGAACGTTGAGGCATTAGAAAAACTGAGCACCGCTCCTCTACCTGAAGGTCAAGCTAAAGACTACGGTGTCACAGGAGCCGTAACGGCAGCAGATATAAGCCCTGACGGCAAGATTATTGCCCTGCGCACGTATGCAACCGTGTGGCTTTATGATCGCGACCCGCAGCAATCAATTGCTGCGACCTTAGCTTCACAACCTTGCGAAGCTCCATCTGCGCTTGAACCTCAAGGAGAAGCAATAGCACTACGCACTACTGCTTCTGGTCGGTATGGTTTTGTAACAATTTCAGAAGGCCAGAACGTCCCTATCCACTACGCACAGACACGCAACTAGCTTTTTAGTGCAGAAGGCGAACTCTGTCCACTTTCTGACCGCATAGATACGAAGATATACAGTATCATAAACAACAAGGTTCTAGAAGCAGGTGAATGATGACAGAATTTGAAGATATAGAGCGTTGGGGCAAGCCACAACCGTCTGTGCAAATGTCGGAAGGCAACACAGAGAAAAAGAAACGATTGCCCGTAGTTCTCTATTCTTTCCTTGTACTCCTTGGCGTATCGATACTTACTTTTTCTCTTTATTATGCCTTCGTTAGAGATTCTGGATCAGAAATTGATGCTGCTGGCCAGCCAGACACCACACTATCTTCGCCCGAGAACACAACTGATCCTGTCACGAATGTGCCAGCTCAGAAGCAAGCTGGCACATCAGAAGATGCAGATCCCTCGTTAGAAGTTACTGTTCTTGACCTAGAACTTCTTTCAGGCAAAGGCGATCCAAACAATAGCGGCACAGCTACTTTGGAGATTAATGCCATGACGGGCGAAGTTTGCTATGAGTTAAACACAGAAAGTTTCCCAGGACCTAGCCGTAGCCATATCCATGTCGGCACTTCAGATATCACAGGCGGCGACATTATCCTTGAGCTTGACAATCAAGAGAAATACCCAGCGAAAGACTGTGTCCGACGAGACACTAGAGATATTGATGCTATTTTGTCGGATCTACCTGGCCATTACATAGAGCTTCATAGCCCCAAAAATGACCAAGGTGAAGAGACACAATCTGTGCGCGCAACTCGGTGAAGGTACTAGCGCCGCCCCCGATTCAGACCTAGTTGACGCTGAAGACGGCGAAGCTACAACTATCATCGAGAAAGATTCGATAGTGCTTCAAGGTAACGTGGCTGACCAACAGACCGTTGACCGCCTTGTCAACGCATACAAAGATGTCAACATGGGCAACCTTACAGTGGTTAACAAGTTAAAGATTGTAGCTGGCTCGCCAGCTCCAACAGGCAAAATCGAGATCAGCGATGCAATTTTGTTTGAAACTAACTCAGCTGAGTTAAACCAGTTTGAAGGCACCGTTCTAGAAAACTTTGCCACGTTACTTGAAGCTCGACCTGATTGGAAAGTAAGCATCGTAGGTCACACTGACAGCCGTGGCAGTGATGTACTTAACCTCGAACTTTCTAAACGCCGAGCCAATGCAGTGCGTTCTGCGTTTGAAGAAGCCGGTCTAGATGGCGATCGGTTTATTACTCGCGGCGCAGGTTTTCGTGATCCTGTCGCAACAAATGAAACAGAAGAAGGGCGCGCACAGAACCGACGCATTACACTTGAAGTCACCCCATAGCCAAAAGATATCTTAGTTGTTGCTAAGCTGTGCCAATGAGCTACTTTGGCATGGATCTTGGCGGCACGAAAATTGAAGGTATTGTTTTAAAAGAAGCATCTATTGATTCTGAAGTTTGCAGACTCAGAATTTCCACAGAGGCAGCTAAAGGCTATGAACATATTGTTTCACAAGTTGCTTTGCTGCTCGCACAGTTGGAGGAAGCTTCTGGCTGCAAAGCTACAAAACTTGGTATTGGCACACCTGGCTGCGTCGACCCTCCAACACAGGTATTTAAGAACAGCAACGCGACTTGTCTAAATACTAGGCCTTTCCATAAAGACCTCTCTGCTGCCTTAGGCGTTGACGTTGAAGTAGTTATTGCAAACGACGCGAACTGTTTTGCTCTTGCTGAACACAACTGGGGTGCGGTGCGCCAAGTCATACCAACTGCAACTACTAGTTTTGGTGTGATCATGGGCACAGGCGTCGGTGGTGGCCTAATTATAAACAATACAACTGTTTCAGGTGCCATGGGCATTGCTGGCGAATGGGGCCACAACGTTTTAATCCCTGACGGGCCAGACTGTTATTGCGGCAAAAAAGGCTGCGTCGAACAAGTTCTTTCAGGACCAGCGGTAGAAAAATTTTATGCAGAGCAAACAGACCTACTGCTACCGCTACAACAAATATATCAGCGTTACCTTGACGCCAGCGATGAAGCAGCAACGGCTGCTATAGAGCGACTGCTAAACTATTTTGGCATGGCAATAGCAACCATTATCAATATTGTTGACCCAGATGTCGTCGTCATAGGCGGAGGCGTCAGCAATATCGCTGAGCTCTATACCATTGGGTACGAACATGCTAAGAACCATGTTTTTAACCCGATATTGACCACCCCTATAGTGGCACCGTTACTTGGAGACAGTGCAGGGGTCTATGGCGCAGCTGCACTTGTGATGTAAGCGGCTAAGCAACTGTTTTCTTTAACAAATATTGTATGAATAGGCGGTGCATAGGTTTCACAAGTGCGAAATAGAACTTTCCCGCACGACGCCATAGATACTGAACCGAAGTAGCACCTTCAACAAGTTGGTTATTGTCTTGAAGCCGAAGCGAGAATCGGTATTCCATAAACCCCATCGAATCGCCAAACACTATTTCTTGGTCATCACGATCAATAACTTTCCATGAGCCTACCGAAGAGCCCTCGCTATAGCCACCGTTCTCTATTGCTTGCGTAACGCCTTTTTTCGTAACAGTGTTTGTACTTAGAAGGCGAATCCAGGCTGGTTGTTTCACAAACCAATCAGAAGCCACCTCGTCCACACTAGTGTATTGACCTGGTTTACATGAGATCTGGAAACGGTCAAGATAATCAGCATTTGGATGTATTGATCCAACAATTGAATTATCATCTGGCTGACATTCAGTTACGCGACTCATTACACCTCAAAGCTAGTGCAGAAACATTCACAGCATAGCGAAAGAAACCGCCATCTGTTCGACCTTGTGTAACTATGTTTCTGGCGATAGAACAGCGTTTTCTATATCAATGGATAGGCAATCGTTTGCTGCGACTTCGCCAATAACGATGACTGCTGGGTTAGCGATTGGCTGCTCCCCCAGCTCAGACAAAAACAACCGCTTAATCGACTGCTTTTGTGTCATTGCTGAAGAAATAATAGCAACAGGCATCTGTTTTCTCATGCCAGAAGCGAGAAGGTTCTGACGAATATCCTTTGCCCGTTTCGCTCCCATCAATACGACCAATGTTGAGCCTATATCGACAAGGGCTTGCCAGTTCAACCCGCTATGGGGATCGATCATCTGATGGCCTGTCACAACGGTAAACGCGCTAGAAACGTTGCGCTGCGTTACAGCTATTCCAGCTGCTGCTGGCGCTGCAATAGCAGACGTTACGCCAGGCACAATTTCCACATTAATACCATGAGCACGCAGTGCTGCAGCCTCTTCGGCACCTCGCCCAAAGACAAACGGATCGCCACCTTTAAGCCGCAGCACGGTGTCACTCTTTTTGGCTCTGTCAATCAGCAGCTCATGGATAGTTTCTTGCGAAACACTTACTCCATTGGGATCTTTCCCGACACAAATCGACTCGGCCCATGGAGCCAGCGTCGCTAGGATTTCTGCGCTAACAAGCCTGTCGTACAGTACCACTTCTGCTTTTGCACACAGCTGTGCAGCTTTCACGGTAAGCAATTCAACGTCACCTGGGCCAGCGCCAACGATATAGACAGTCATGTTTTTGCCTCTACAGATTCGTCAACAACAACCTTTTCTGGCAAGCCAAGATGTGAGCGCACTATCGATTTCGCTTCGTCTACATTACCCTGTGCGACAAGTTGATCGACCCCAGCATCCATAGCGCTGCGCCAACCAGGCAGTTCACTAGTGCCTAAAACACTTTTCGCTTCGCTTCTGATTTCGGCTAATACATAAAGGAGTTGCAAGTAGCCATCTAATTTTTTCTCAAAGCCACGTCGCATCCATGAAGCCATCGCAGGGCTTTTGCCCGATGTTGAAATAGCAATCGACAGTTCGTCTTTGCGAGCCACAGCTGGCAAGATCCACGCGCAGTTTTGTATATCGTCTGCTGAGTTGACCCAGACGCGCGCTGCTTCGCCTTCGCTGAAAACTTGCGCATTGACCGCAGGGTCATCGGTGCAGGTAATTGCAAGCCAATAATCGCCCACTTCGCCGCTGCGATATGGCCGCTGCTCAACAGTTACATCCATCGCTGCAATATCTGGATGCACCCAAGGGCCAACAACCGTAACAACTGCTTTCGAACGCACTAACCCTCGAATTTTTCCAACAGCAACATGGCCAGCGCCCACAACAAGGCAAGGTTTGCCTTCAACGAGCAAATTCACCGCATATGAGTTTGCTAGGGTAGGCATAGACGACCAACTTTCAAAAGAATAATCTTGACCAGTTTAGTCGGAATTAAGACGAACCGCTAGCGTTTTTTAAATGAACTACAATCATTACCACATGAGACAGATCTCTTACGCCGCCGCAAAGCAGGCACTGACAGTACTATTTCCACTTCAGATGGCTACACAGTTGGAGTTGGAGCTATTCATACAACAAAGAACCGCAAGATGGCCACCCAGTCCTTGCATGCCCTTGGTAATAAAGCTCTAACGCTATTGCATCTTGATCTTGTGCGCTAGCCTTATCGGGCCTGACATCTACCAAATCAGTTCGCCCAGAAACATTTGCCATGTCATTCCAAGTGCTTTGTATGAAATAATACGCACCATAACTGGCATGTTCTTCATTGGCAGTGGCATAATCTCCACCAGTTAAACAAATACGCAATTTTTCTAAAGCTGTTCCTGGTGGTGAAACTAAACTTGTTGCTGCCACCGGCTGCGTTGTAGCTACAGGCTGCGTAGTAACAGGAATCTTTAGTGTCGTTTGTGGTCGCGTTGTTGTCAAGTTTACTTCTGGTTTCAAGGCTGTCGAATTGTTCTCCCCTTGCTGCGCAGTCACCATCGGAGGTCGATTTGAGGTTCTAGAGATCTGTTGTTGACCCAACTGTACTGTCGTGGACGTCTTCATAAAGGACGTGGTGATTGAGGTATCAGCACTTTTTAATGAAGTGGCCGGAAATGACTGACTATAAGGCTGTGGCCCTTCACCAGCCTGCGAGGTCGTTGAATTTTTCATCGGTTGAGAAGAAAGAGTTGAAGATGAGGAAGGTGTCCAAAACACAAAAAAGCATACGATGACGAAAATAATAAAACCTGCGAACAACCACATCGATTTCTTTCTTGCCTTTTGAAATGTTTCGAGTTGCAGAAACTCAAATTCGTCTAAACCGCCATCCATATATATAGGTTACAGCATCTGACACAATATGTCGTCGCTCCCCTATAGCCTGTAGGACACGCTTATACAACGGCAATAGCCACAGCGAACTAGCAAAGACCCGCAGATACCTAGAGACAGCAGGAATTTTGTACTGCTGCTGTGTGCACACGCTAGTCAATCATTTTAGAGATCGGCTATCGTTACAAGATAGTTAACGCTTGAGCCGCAGCGTCCAAGATCGAGTCACCTAGGTTAGGGGCAACACCCCACACAATAGTTGCGGCAACGCTTAACGTTACTGCTGTTAGACCCATTGCCCGTGCGCTACTAGAAACATTGCGCTTTTTCTCAGCATGTCGCTCCGTAATGCTTACTGTCTCGGCTGGACCCTTGAGATACATTGACACAACAACACGTAGATACAACACCGCAGCGACAACAGCCGCCAACATAGCAAGACCAGCGAGCAGATACGACTCGTTCCGAGCAGCCGACCAGATTACCTGAAATTTGGACCAGAACCCTACGGTGAATGGAACACCAGACTGGGCAAACAGTAAGACAGCAAGCAATCCAGCCAGAAACGGCTTCTGCTTCGCTATACCTTGATAATCAGCCAAGCTGTGCATGCCATCATCACCTTTTGCAAGTAACGAAAGCACGCCGAATGTGCCTGAAACCATGACGGTATACGCCGCTAGATAGAACAAGAACGATCGAACATCAGAAAAATCGGTCAAAGAACTACCCCGATCAAGTGAGGTATCTGTTTTCGAGCCATTGACAGCTTTAAAGGCCAGCGAATGAACACTAAGTAACAAGAAACCAGCGTGCACTATGGAGGAATAGGCCAGCATACGTTTTACGTTTGACTGCCCTAAGGCAAGCAACGAGCCAATGATAAGTGACGCTATAGCCAGACCTGCGAGCACGGGCTGCCAGTCAGCAACATAGTTACCAAAGCCAGCGATGAACACTCTTGCCATTGCAGCAAACGCAGCGACTTTGACGCCCGAAGCCATGTAGGCAACAACAGGTGTTGGCGAACCTTCATACACATCAGGAGCCCAGAAATGAAACGGCACAGCGCTTACTTTGAAAGCAAAACCAGCGAGTAAAAGGCCCATCGCAACTAGAATCATCGACGCATTCACTTGTGGGCTCAGACCAGCAGGGTTCACACCAGCTTCTGCGATACCAGCAAGCGACAACGATCCAGTTGCTCCATAGGTTAACGCAATGCCATAGAGAAAAATAGCTGATGCCAAACCGCCGAGAATAAAATATTTAAACGACGCTTCGCGTGATGTTTCACGACGTGGATGCATTGCTGCTAATACGTAGACAGCGATAGAAAGCACTTCAAGGCCGATGAAAAGCAAAATAAGATCTTGCGCCGAAACTAAAAGAACACCACCAGCAGCCGAAATAAGCAACAGCACATACCATTCAACCATCGCTATATGTTGCTCAGATGTATAGGCAGCCAACGATAACGCTGCAAAGAAGACAGCAGCGCACAGCACACCAGTTACAAACAGGGTGAATGCATCAACCTGAAACGACCCAGACAAGATAAGTTCTGCACCACCGAGATTGTCGACCCGTCGCCAAACAAAGAAGAGTGAAGCAAACGAACTTGCTGCTGTCACTGCTGTTATAACCGCTGGGACATTGCGAGTTTGCAGAACACGAAATAATGAGGTGAATGTGAGCAGCAAGATAGCGCCCACGGCAAGAATAAGAAATGGCATCAACAAGAACCAGTCATAGCCGCTAGAAACCTCTTCGGGTACTGCTCCTTGAGCTAGCGCTTCTAAAATTTCTGCTTCACTTTGAACTAGTAAAGTACTCATGAATGCTCACCTTCGCTTGATTCACTGTCACCTGATCCGTGGCTTTCTTTTTCTTCTTTATGCTTCTTGTGCGCTTTTTCAGCTGCATCGATAAGCCCACTTGTTCCAACACGTTCGAGTTGCTTAGGCTCTGATTCTTTAAAGTCACCGTCTGATTTATTCTCAACATGGTCGATCAGCACATCAACGCTTGGTTCGATGCGATCAAGCACAGGTTTTGGATAGACGCCCATGAAAACAATTAGCACGAGCAGTGGTGCGATTGCTAAAAACTCGGTCGGTTTCACATCTTCCATTTCGGCATTTTCACCCTCAGCAGGGCCATGAAACACACGTTGATATGCCCAAAGAAGATAGAGCGCAGCCAAAATAACACCAGTGACTGCGATCACTGTCCACCATCGAGCTGATGAGAAACCACCAAGCAGGATGAGGAACTCGCCAGGAAAACCATTCAACCCAGGTAGGCCAACACTTGAAAGCATCACAAGTGTGAAAATCGCAGCCATCACTGGAGCAGATTTTTGCAACCCACCAAGCTGCGAGATCTGGCGAGTATGCCGTCGTTCATAGATCCAACCCACCAAGATAAATAGCGCACCTGTTGAAATACCGTGGTTAACCATCTGCAACACAGAACCTTGCAGGCCTTGTGAGTTAAATGCAAAGATACCCAAGACGATAAAGCCCATATGTGCAACAGAAGAATAGGCAACTAAACGTTTTAGGTCGCGTTGCATCGTCGCCACTGCAGCACCATACACGATGCCAGCAACGCCAAGTGTTAAGAAGATCGGCGCTAAATCACGCATCGCATTCGGGAAAAGATAGAGCCCGAAGCGTAAGAAACCATAAGTGCCAAGTTTAAGCATAACACCAGCAAGGATGACCGACCCAGCAGTGGGCGCTTCTGTATGTGCATTCGGCAACCAAGTATGCACGGGAAAGACCGGCACTTTAACCATAAAGGCTAAAGCAAACGAGAGGAAGATTAGTGTTGCAGCTGTGCCACTGACGTTGTGGTTCTCCGCCAACTCGACAACATCAAAGGTAATCTTCTCACCAGTATCTTCCTGTGCTAGAACTGCTAACGACACGATGCCAACAAGCATGAGTGCAGACGCTGCCATGGTATAGAGGAAAAACTTCATCGCTGCATAGACACGGTCGCCATGGCCCCAGCCGCCTATCAAGAAATACATAGGCACTAGCACAATTTCGAAGAACAGAAAGAATAGTAGTAGGTCTTTTGACAAGAACGCTCCCATCGCTCCTGTCATTAACAACATAATAAACATGTGGTACGACTTCGGATCATGTGAAGGTTTTGTGGCCACAAGTGTTATTGGGAACAAAATCCCTGTTAACACAACAAGGAAGAGTGAAATGCCATCAACACCGAATGACCATGACAGGCCAAGCGCTGGGAGTAACTCATAGCTCTCTTCAAACTGCATTGTTCCCATTGCTGGGTCGAACTGTACGAGCATGTAGAAAGATAGTGCGCCACTAGCTAGTGCACCAAATAGGGCAACATATTTTGTGTACTTCGCTGGCGTCGCCAGCAGTACAATCGCAGCTAGCACTGGGATAGCAATAAGAAGAGGCAACAACGGAAACGACGCCTGCGCCGCGAACAAACTAAAACTCATGAGATGACACTCCTAAATAACTTACCTCGTTGATTAGTCTGGCTAGCCACAGACGAGAACCTGCGTGGCAACGCTCCAAGCGAAGCGGATAAACAGAGTGAGCTATAATTTTCTAAGCTCACTGAAACAACCTCGTGACGAACCAGACTGCAACAAGAAGTGAGCCAACTGAAATACCAAGTGCGTAATGGCGAATATAGCCAGATTGTGTTACTCGTAAACCGCTACCGAAGAGAGAAGATACCTTTGCAACACCACGAACGCCGCCATCGATAACTGTTTTATCGAACCAGGTAAGCACTACAAACAGCATCCGACCAGGGCCGCCGAAGAAAGCCGCATAGCTAGAGTCGATTCGCCATGCATCGGCCAGAATCTTGCGCTCTATCTTCTCAGGTGGATATTTACCTCGCAGATACACAGCGCCAGCAGCAGCTAAAGCAGTACATGCAATAGCAATCGCTACGATCGCTAAAATCCATTTTGTGGCTGCACTCAATTCGAGGTGCGCTTCGTTTGCAAATAGCGAAGGCTCTAACCAATGGCCTAAGAAATGCAAGTCTTTCGAGAACGGCAAGTTGATAACACCCGCTGTAACGCTCAACGCTGCAAGAATAACAAGCGGTGCGGTCATCGTCCAAGGCGACTCATGCGGCACATACTCTTGACGATCACGATAAGAAGCAGGCAAGTACTCGTCCACTTCATCAGTCTCTGGCGCCTCGCTCAACGCTGTCACGTACTGCTGCTCGACAACAAGTGGGAACTCGGTTGTATCATTTTCAGAAATACCAGGTGAAGCAGCCATTTTCGCACTATGGGCATGCGCTAGTTCTTGCGGTGTCGCGTCATAGAAACGAGTGCGTCCAAAGAATGTCAATATGACCTGACGTGTCATATAGAACGCTGTCAATAATGCTGTAAGCAGACCAATTACCCACAGACCTTTACCGCCTACACCATCAGCATTCCATGCATAGGCGAGAATTTCATCCTTTGACCAGAAACCGCTGAACGGTGGCACACCAGCGATAGCTAGCCAACCAAGAATAAACGTAAACCCAGTGATAGGCATAAACGCTTTTAACCCGCCCATTTTGCGCATGTCTTGCTCGTCGTGCATACCGTGGATAACAGAACCAGAACCTAAGAACAAAAGCGCTTTAAAGAAAGCGTGGGTAATCATGTGGAAGAGCGCTGCTACATAGCCGCCAACACCGACCGCTAAAAACAGATAACCGAGCTGCGACACAGTAGAATAGGCCAATACTTTTTTGATATCGTTTTGCGCTACGGCAGCCGTTGCAGCAACTAACGCGGTAATAGCACCGACCCAGGCGATTGTTCCTGTTGCCCACACATCGGCTTGCGCCAGAATTGGGTTTAGGCGAGTAAGTAAGAACACGCCCGAGGTGACCATCGTGGCTGCGTGAATCAACGCAGAGACAGGTGTTGGGCCTGCCATTGCATCTGGAAGCCAAACAAATAGTGGCAGCTGCGCAGATTTACCTGAAGCGGCAAGAAGAAACAGCAGCACAATGGCAGTCGCTGTCCCAGCTGAAAGTTCAGACGAGCCAGCGACGATATCTGCATAGTTGATAGAGCTAAATGAGGTGAAGACAAGGAATGTGGCAAGCATAAAGCCGAAATCGCCAACACGGTTCGTTACAAAAGCCTTCTTCCCAGCGCTCGCGTTTGCTTCATCAGTAAACCAGAACGAGATCAACAGATAGGAACACGCGCCGACACCTTCCCATCCAAGGAAGGTAAGCAGCAAGTTATCGCCAAGTACCAGCAGAAGCATCGAAAAAACAAACAAGTTGAGGTACACAAAAAACTTTGAAAAGTTTTTGTCGCCATGCATGTAGCCAATTGAATACAAGTGAATGAGTGTGCCGACGCCCGTTATAAAAAGACACATAGTGATCGACAGCGGATCGGCGAGAAAGCCCATATCAACCGAGAATGATCCTGCTTTGATCCAGGTGAACAAGCTCTCAACGTGGAAACGCTCCTGCGCTGGCAAATCTTTCAGAGCGAAAAACACCAAGACAGTAGAAATAAAGCTTCCTAAGCTAGCTATTGTCGCTAGCCAACCCGCCATAGGCTCACCTAGTTTTGAGCCGAACGCTGTTAAAAGGATAAATCCAAGCAGAGGAAAAGCTGGTATCAGCCATACAAGTTCAAGCATCGATGATCAACCTTTCAACACTGACAGATCGTCAATCGTGGCTGACGCTCGATAACGCATCAGCATGACCACAAGCGAAAGCCCCACCACGACTTCGGCGGCAGCCACCACAAGCACAAAAAAGACAGCGCTTTGGCCTGCTATATCGTTGAACGCACCAGAAAAAGCAACGAAAGAAATATTGACAGCGTTTAACATCAGCTCGACACACATAAACATAACAAGTGGGTTACGTCGTACAAGCAGACCGATAAGACCTATCGAAAAAAGAACGGCACTAAGAACGAGGTACCACGTTTCGGTAACTTCCATTTATTCGTCTACCTCATTTTCAGCGTCGAGTTCAGTATTCTCACTGGAGTTTTCACTATCTGCAGCGCTATGCGCCGCTACAGATGCAGGTACTGGCTTCTTTTGATTTTTTACAAGCACGACAGCGCCTACTGTTGCGATTGTTAATAACAGTGCGGTTGCTTCAAACGCAAGCACATTACGACCAAATAAGTCTGTTGCTAATTGGTTGATATCTGGCGTAGTGGCATCGATGATACGAGCCTGTTCTTGTGTTGGGGTACCTGTTAAGGCGACAGCGCCATCTTCTCCACCAGGGCCTGAAAGAAACAAACCAGCGCAGATAATTGCGCAGAATCCGACGCCTGCGAGCACACCAGCATAACGTTGACCGACTAACGGCTCGATACGAAGATTTTCTGCTTTATCGACACCAAGTAGCATGATGACAAAAAGGAACAGCACCACGATGGCACCGCCGTAAACAACAACTTGTACCAGCGACAGAAAGTGCGCTTCTTGCAAGACAAACAAAACGGCAACACCGAAGAACGAAGCGACAAGGCTAAGGGCTGCTCGAACAGGGTTCTTGCTGAGAATAACACCAAGCGCACCAAGGATAATAATGGCGGCTGAAACAATAAAGACCGAAGCATCAACCATGTGGCGTCTCCTCTTGTGATGACTGGTCTTGAGATATACGGCTTTGCTTCGCACGTAGTGACGCCTTTAGATCGACAGACTGGCCAATTTCAGGCTCGCGAACGCCGTAGCCTAATTCACCAGACCAGCCGACTTTCCCCTCATAGCTTGCATCGCCACCAGGGGCAGTTGCTCGCATCCAGCCAGAAGTATGTTCATCTTCGCCGTCACGCCAATCTTCCCAAGGAAGTTGCTTAGGTTTACCCTCGTCATCGACGAGCAGTTCGTCTTTGGTATAGATCGCATCGTCACGGTTCGTGAACGAAAATTCAAATAGCTTCGATTCAGTAATAGCTTGCGTCGGACATGCCTCAACGCACAGATCACAGTGAATGCATCGCAAATAGTTAATCTCATACACAAACCCATAGCGCTCACCAGGAGACACAGGATCTTGCGGCGAGTTCTCAGCGCCACGGACGTAAATACAGTTTGCAGGACACACACCAGCACATAATTCGCAGCCGATACATTTTTCCATACCGTCTTCATATTTGTTTAAGACATGGCGACCATGCAACCGCTCAGGTTTCGGCGCTTTAACGTCGCTTTTGCCGCCCTTGCCGCCACGATAGTTTTTGGTGTTAACACCTTCAAACCATTTTTTTAGCGTAACTGGAAATCCACCAAGGTAACCCATTAGTTCACCTCCGCAGATTCTATAGCCACAGCTTTAAGTCCCATCGATTTGAGTCTATCGTCACGAGCATTTTTACTCGCAACCATCAACAATAAAGCACCAAGTGCGAACACTGATAACGCAGCACCTAAGAAATAGGCTGTGTTAATCGTCGGGTTGTCTGACACCTGCAGCAAGGACACACCATTTTCATCAGGTTGCGCAAGACGGATGCCAGCGAGGATAAGCAGCCATACAAGTGACAACGGGATTAAAACTTTCCAACCAAGATCCATCAGCTGGTCATAACGAAGACGAGGTAACGCTGCCCGGAACCAAACAAAGAGGAACAAGAAGACGATAAGTTTACTAAAGAACCAGATAAAGCCCCATACCCAACCAGGCAACAAACCAAAGGCTGGACCTGCCGGGCCGCCGAAGAACAACGTTACCATAATGGCTGAGAGTGTCACCACGTTCATAAATTCGGCTAAGAAAAACAGAGAGAATCGAATCGAAGAGTATTCAGTATGGTAACCACCGACAATTTCTTGCTCGGCTTCAACAAAATCAAACGGCGGACGATTCAGCTCAGCGGTGCCAGCAATCAAGAACACAATAAACGGCACAAAACCGCTCACAATCACATTCCAGTTAGGGACGACGCCAAGAAAACCTTCACCAGCTTGCACCTGCACAATTGCGTTTGTACTCAGCGACCCTGAAAGTAAGAGCACCGACGCTAACGAAAGGCCAAGTGCTGCTTCGTAACTGATAGCTTGCGCAGATGCACGTACTGATCCAAGCAGCGGATATTTTGAGCCTGACGCCCAACCAGCGAGCATAACACCATAGACAGCCAAAGAACTCATCGCAAGAAAAAGCAGGATGCCGACAGGTACGTCAGCGACTTGCATAAAGGTTTCTCGCCCGAAAATAACAACTCTACCTTCGCTACCACCAGGCGAAAAATCGCCAGCAAGAGGCACAATCGTAAAGGTAAGAAACGCTGGGATCAACGAAAGATACGGCGCAAGCTGAAATACAAAACGATCAGCTTTTGTAGGAATAACATCTTCTTTGAAAAACAGTTTAATTCCGTCAGCAAGCGTCTGAAATAAACCAAAAGGGCCAGCGATATTTGGCCCGATACGGTTTTGCAAGCGGCTCACTACTTTGCGCTCGAACCACACCATCAACATCACAGCAACAAGGAGCACAGTAAAAGCAAACACCGCTTTGCCAGCGGCAAGTAACACATCGCCTAGATCAACCCCATCGCTTAAATACGGATCACCCATCTGTTGACTCCAAAGACATAATACGAACGAAACTTACCGGCGTATCCAACGAAATAAACGACCGAATATCGAAACCAGCCAAGTGTACTGGTGCCCACAACGTGCCGACAGGCACCCGAGCATCGGCGACAAAAGCAACTTCTGCACTTAGACTACCAACTTCGATTACGACAGTATCGCTTTTTGTTAACCCAAAATTGCGGATATCTTCTGGCGAAATCCGCACATAAAAATCTTCGGCTAAACCAGCGAGCGACGACGAATTTGCCACCATTGTGCCTTGATCCCACAATTTGTGATCAACAAGAAGTCGCAAACCATAGCCAGGATCTGCTGGCAACGACGCCACCTCGCTGAACTCAAGATTCCATGTTCGATCACTAGAAAGAACAGGGCCATCGTCTGCGCTGTGAAGTTTGCTCCAGTCGATATCGGCGAATGCTGGCACGGTTGCACTAATTTCAGATCGCAACTCTTCGAGAGTTTCAAACCCAATGTTGACACCTAAACCAGACGCAATTTCAGCAGCCCAAATCCAATCAGCCTGAGCGTTATCAGGAGCGGTAACCTTCGCCAGCAGCGGGCTCAGTCGACCTTCAAGATTTAAGAAAGAGCCCTGCACTTCGCCGAGCATTGCAACAGGCAAAATAATATCGCTTTGTTTCACCGATTCGTTGAAGAAACAATCAACAGCGATCACGGTGGCAACGTTCTCAAACGCTTTCTTCGCTAACGCTTTATCGGGGAAATCGTCTAACGGGTCCGCGCCAAGCAACACAAGTGTTTCTAGTTTGCCAGCCGCTGCTGCTTGCAAGATCCCTTGTGTATCAACACCAGCTTTTTCTGGAATGCTCGGCCAGGCACTAGCAAAGTTGCTTTGTAAACGCACACCGCCTGGCAGATAGCCAGGAGCGAGACCCATTTCGACTGCTCCGATCGTGTTGCCACGACGAACCGCAGGCAAAAACTTTGCTGCTGGCAAGTGTTGTCTGAACGCACCAACAGCATCGGCGACATAGCGAGGAGATTCAGCAATATTAGGGCGATTCAGAACAACTGAAACGGGCGCTTCACCTCGCACCAGCGCTGCCGCTTTTTTAAACACTTTATTAGAAACAGATTTTAACGGACTCGCCGTGCCAGAAAGAAGCGCCGTTGTGAACTGGCCCACGGTCCCAGCAGGTAGCTGGATCGAGACGGTCGCTAGCTCGCTTAGCGATGTTTTGCGAGACGTCAACTCAATAAGCTTCACGCCATCTTCCATCACTGCGTGACGAAGCCGTAAGAACAACGTTGGTACGTCTTCTTTGAGGTCAGAGCCCAGAAGCACGACTGTGCTGCCGGGGGCAAAGGCCGTGTCTATTGTCGTTTTAGGTAACGAAAGCAACAGTGGCGCTGGCAAACAGTCACCCAGTTGTGCAGCAACGTTATCGGTGCCGACTATCGCTTTAAAAAGTTTCGCCCACGCATACTGGCCTTCCAACGGTGCACGAGCGCCGCCGATAACACCAATACGATCGCTTCGAGAGTTACGCAAGGCCTCAACTGTTTGAGCAACAGCAGCCGTCAACCGAACCTTTGTGTGGGAATCTTGCCCCTGCTTACTAAGCGGCTGGGTGATACGATCTTCGCTGTTATTTGCCTCGTAGATAAAACGGTCTTTATCTGAAAGCCAGCTCCAATTCACCGCGTCACTATCAAGACCCAAAATGCGTATCATTTTGTCTTGTGAAGATTGTAGCACTATGCGTGCACCAGATGAGTCAACCGTAGAAGTTGACTCTGTTGCTTCGAGGTCCCACGGGCGAGCTTTGAAACGATACGGCTCTGCTGTTAGCGCTCCAACAGGACAGATTTGCACGGTGTTTCCGCTGAAATAAGAAGCAAAGGGATGATCAGGGAACGTGTTGACCTGCGTTTGCGAACCACGATCGATGAAGTGGATCAATGAATCACCAGCAACATCGGAAGCAAATCGGGTACAACGGTCACACAAAATGCAGCGCTCACGGTCAAGGTTGACAAGATCGCTTATAGGGATCGGTTTTTCGAAATGGCGTTTCTCTTCAACAAAGCGAGATTCGCCAGGGCCATAGGCATAGGCGTTATCTTGCAGCGGACATTCGCCGCCTTTGTCACATACTGGGCAATCAAGCGGATGATTCGCCAGCAACAACTCTAACACGCCATCTTGCGCATCTTTAGTAACTTGCGTTTCAGTCTCAACCTTCATTTCAGGCGTCACAGGCAGCATACAACTTGGCTGCAACGATGGGCCACGGCCAGTGTCAACTTCGACGAGACACATGCGACACATACCTACTGGCTTCATACGGTTGTGATAACAGAATCGGGGAATGTGCACATCGTTGCGATCGCACGCGTCGATAAGCAGCTCGCCTTCGTTTGCAACAAGTTCTTGCCCGTTAAGTGTGAACGGAACACCTGTGACCGCTTCTACCTGATTAGCATTTTTATCGGCGATAGTCATACAGTTACCTCAGCAATTTTAGCTTCAAATTCGTGTCTGAAACGACGTAGTGCAGAAGTGATTGGCGCAACAGATGACGGACCGAGCGGGCAAATTGTTGTTTGTTTTGGAGGGAACGACACCGCTTCCAACCCTTCTTCTTCCCACGCAGCCATTGGGTATGGCCCTGGGCTAATTTGCGACCCGATAGAAAGCAGCAGGTCAATATCTTCCTCGCGGCCTTTGCCGTCGTTGATACGTTGCAGAATTTTTTCTTCCCAGCTGGTGCCTTCTCGACATGGCGTACATTTGCCGCACGACTCACGAGCGAAAAACCTGACAACACGCAAACACGCTTTAACCATGTCTGTTGTTGAGTCCATCACAACAATAGCGCCAGAACCAAGCATCGACCCAGCAGCACCAACCTCTTTTGCTTCAAGCGGCAAATCGAGCTGCTCTTCAAAGAACCATGGGGCAGAACCGCCACCAGGGATAAACGCTTTCAGATCATTATCATCCCTAATGCCTTGGCAATAGTCGTCGCCATAGAAAAGCTCACGGAACGTGACAACACCTTGTTCAACTTCATAGACACCAGGACGTTTCACATGGCCACTGATTGCCAGCATTCGCGTACCAGGCGACGCTTCAGAGCCAAATTTTTTGTATGCATCAGCGCCGTTGTTGACGATCCACGGCAAGTTCGCCAACGTTTCGACGTTGTTAACAATGGTCGGCTTCATGTAGAGGCCTTTAGCAGCAGGAAAAAACGGAGGCTTTAGCCGAGGCATCCCACGGTTGCCTTCGAGGCTTTCAATCAGCGCTGTCTCTTCGCCAACGATGTATGCTCCAGCACCCCAGTGCAGAACAATGTCGATACTCACGTCGGTGCCTAAAATATTTT
Organism: Acidimicrobiales bacterium; assembly: GCA_020629155.1. Classification (GTDB taxonomy): domain Bacteria; phylum Actinomycetota; class Acidimicrobiia; order Acidimicrobiales; family SZUA-35; genus JAHDDW01. The sequence continues at coordinate 34,885 of JAHDDW010000012.1, forward strand.
TGCCAGCATAACCAGCGTCATAGGCATCATTTAAGGCCTGACCGATACGCTCTTGTGCTAAAGCCATTTCGCCACGGACATAGAGGAAACAGGTGTTGAGTCCGAGTGCATAACAAGTGATCAGGCACCCTTCAATAAGTTGATGCGGGTCACGTTCCATCAAAAGACGGTCTTTATAGGTGCCAGGTTCTGACTCGTCGCCGTTGACAACAAGGTAACGCGGCCAGATGGGCGGCAAGAAACCCCATTTAACGCCAGCAGGGAAACCAGCACCACCACGGCCGAGCAGGACCGCTTCTTTTACGTCTTTTGCCACTTCGCTCGGCGATTTGCGAATCGTTTTACGCAGCGCGCTATAGCCGTCAGTCGCTTCGTAACGTTTTAACGTGAAGCTGTCACGATGTTCAAAACGGCTCGTCACGATTTTCGGGCTTTTGCTATCTACAAACCCAGGCGCATGCACCACATAGTCGTTAGTAGCCATCATGCCTCGTCTTTCTTAGCGCGACTGGCGAACCATACAGGCGTGTCGGTTACCTCAGGAGGTGTGATGCCAGCAGCTTTATCGGCAGGAATATGTTGACGAACACGGGCAAGCGTGCCATGTTCTGGAATATCGTCGCGCTCGCCTTGGCGGAGCTGTTCGATAATACGATCGAAGTCGTCTAGTTCAAGGCGACCTTCATAACGATAATTGACTTGCATACACGGCGCTTCAGTACACGCTGCAATACATTCAACATCTTCTAACGTGAACATGCCATCAGCAGTCGTGCCGCCAGGTTTAATGCCCAGCGTTTCTTCTGCGTGATGCAAAAGCTCTTCGCTACCATTTAGCTGGCAGCTAATGTTCGTACAGATATTGACCATATAACGGCCAACAGGTTCACGTTTAAACATTTCATAAAAAGAACACGTGCCAAGCACATCTGCAGGCGTCACGCCTACAAGTTCGGCAAGGTGTTCCATAGCATCATCGCTCACATAGCCATCTTGTTGTTGTGCAAGATGAAGCAAAGGAATCAACGCAGATTTAGGTTTTGGGTAGCGAGAAATAATTTCTTCCGCCAGATGCACATTGCTTGAACTTAAACGACTCACCTATCAACCTCACCCAACACTGGGTCCACACTCGAAATAACAACAACCGCATCGGCAATCAAACCATTAGCCATCATATGGGGCATCACCTGCAAGTTGACAAAACTTGGACCACGAATATGCATTCGATACGGTTTAGCAGAACCGTCAGAAACGATGTAGCAGCCAAGCTCGCCCCGAGGCGACTCGATACCAATATAGGTTTCACCTTCAGGCACTTTGTAGCCTTCAGTAAAAATTTTAAAATGATGGATCAATGCTTCCATCGACTCATCAATACGAGTTCGCGGCGGTGGCGTTACTTTCTTATCTTGCGCCTTATAGTCACCTACTGGCATCTTTTCGACGCATTGGCGGACGATTCTCATCGATTCACGAATCTCGTTTAGACGAATCGCATAGCGGTCGAATGAATCGCCATAGCTGCCAACGATCACGTCAAAATCAACATCATCATAGGCTAGATAAGGCATATCTTTACGAAGATCCCAGCTTATGCCCGTTGAGCGAAGCAGCGGACCTGTGGTCGATAACGCTTGGGCTTCGGCCTGTGTTAGTACGCCAACACCTTGCAGTCGATCACGCCAAATAGGTTGCCCTGTCATCAAAATATCGTACTCTTCGAGACGCGGCGGCAACATGTCAAGCAAGTCAATAACGTCTTGCTCCCAGCCGTCAGGCAAATCAGCAGCCACGCCACCAGGGCGGATATAGTTGTGATTCATTCGCAGGCCTGTCACTTTTTGAAAGAAACGCAGCACCTGCTCACGCTCACGCCAGCCATAAATCATCATCGACACAGCACCAAGGTCCATGCCGTTTGTTGCCATAAATAACAGATGCGATGCGATGCGGTTAAGCTCAGTCATCATCATGCGAATCCACACTGCTCGTGGTGGGATTTCGATGCCGATTAGGTCTTCAACAGCGAGCGAAAAAACAAGTTCGTTAAACAGCGGCGATGCATAATCCATGCGTGTCACATTTGTTGGACCTTGCAAATACGTCAGCGTTTCGGCTGTTTTTTCCATGCCTGTGTGAAGATAGCCAACAACAGGCTTTGACCGCACAACCGTTTCGCCGTCGAGTTCGAGCATAAGCCGTAAAACCCCGTGCGTTGACGGGTGTGCCGGGCCCATGTTCATCATCATGGTTTGGTCGTCATCATCGCTTACAGGCTGATCAGCGACTTCGGCGGCTCGCACTTCAGACATCCGCAACACAGCATCACGACGAGGCAGCAAATCTAGCTGCTGCGTTAGCGCATTCTCTATTTGCTGAGTATTCGGCGACTGTTTTTCTGGCGTTTGTAGCGACATTATGCGCCTTCTTTAGGTGAATCTTGGCGTGAATTTTTAAACTGCACAGGGATCGAGCCAACTGCGTAATCTTTGCGCAATGGGTGCCCTTGCCAATTTTCTGGCATTAAGATACGGGACAGATCTGGGTGCCCTTCAAAGTTAATGCCAAACATGTCGTAGACTTCACGCTCTAGATAATCAGAACCTGGATAAATTGTATAAAGCGACCCGATTGTTGGATCAGCCTCTGGTACCTGTATTCGCGCGCGTAAACGTTCTTTTCGTTCATAAGAAATAAACGTTGCGACTACTTCAAAGCGTTCAGCAGGAATGTCACTTGGCAACGCTGGATGTTTCTTGTCGAGATAATCAACGGCAGTAACGTCAAGACACATGTTCCAGCCATCTTGCAGAAGTGCTACGGCCGTTTGTAACCACATATCACGATGTGGAAAAATAACTTTTTGCTCGCCGTGTGCAGCATATGGAACGCCATAGCGTTGTAAATCTTCACGCTGTGTCTCTGCTGGCTGCATTTCAGCTGCCTCTGTTTCTGCCGTCACGTTCGACTTCCTAACTCAACCATTTGCGATTGGCCTTGGCCGTCTAATTGCTCAACCGTAATGTTAGCACCAGCACCTGTTTCTTCGCGGCGACGTAGCAGTTCGCCATTTTCGATTTGTGTGTGTAATGTCGTAATAGCGTGTAGTAATGTTTCTGGACCTGGAGGGCACCCTGGGGCGTACACATCAACGGGCACGATCTGATCGACACCTTGGACAATGGCATAGTTGTTGAACATGCCACCGCTCGACGCGCAAACTCCCATAGAGATAACCCATTTAGGTTCCATCATTTGATCATAAATTTGACGCAGAACAGGAGCCATCTTTTGACTTACTCGACCAGCAACAATCATCACATCGGCCTGACGAGGTGATGCACGAAATACTTCCATGCCAAAACGAGCAAGGTCGTAGTGTGACCCACCAGTTGCCATCATTTCGATAGCGCAACATGCTAAACCAAAGGTTGCAGGCCACGACGAACGAGCACGAGACCAGTTAACAAGTTTTTCTAGCGGTGCGGTCACGAAGTTGTGTTGCAACCCTTCAAAACCGTCTTCGGCTACGTTATGTACTACGCCCATCAGCTTTCCACCTTTTCTGGCTCTTCAGCTTTATTGTCTGTTGGAACAACGTTTTCATAACGACCTTCAGTGCCGACTCGACGGATCGTTGAATCAGCAGTGCGGTCTTGTGAACGCATTGCATCTTGTTTAAATGAAGCCTGTAATGGGCCCCAATCAAGCGCCCCTTTTGAGATGAGATAGACAAAGGATTCGAAGACAAGCGCCGAGAAAATCAAGATGGCGATAAACCCTGGCACACCAAGTTGCGCATGTGAGACCGCCCATGGATAGAGGAAGATAATCTCTATATCAAAGATGACAAAAAGCATAGCGACAAGATAGAAATGCACCGGGAAACGGTTCGGTGGTTCACGGCCTGGGATAATGCCGCACTCATAGGGGGCGTACTTTTCAACGGTTGGCCGTCGAGGCGCTAAAAGTTTTGAAGCGGCAAAACTAATAGCCGCGAATAGAGCTGCGAGTATAAGAAGTACAAGTACAGGCAAATATTGTTGCATACTGATTATCCTCCAGCGACTTCTTCATACCGTTTATCTCTTGAATGGAGCATCAGCACAAAAGCTAAGAAAATCATCCCCATTGCAACAGTGAATGCAAAAGGCGTGAAACGTTGACCACTAATCAACGAAGGCAACGGACCGCCTCTATCTCGTGACATAATGACAGAATAGACAGGTTTATTTGGGTCAGCTTCAAGTGTTGCTGGCGCTTCGCCTGTTGCGTTAATAGCTGCTTTAGCTCCTTGAAACTGGATAACCACAAGTTTTTCTGGATGTGTCGGCGTTAGTACTGTTTCGTCAAAAAAGTGGGTTGCTCGGTCATACCAACGAGCGTCTTCTTTTAGTGTCGGTTTTCCGCCGATAGAGAACGCTCCGAACTGCAACGGAACGTAGGTTTCACCGTTAGAAAGGAAACCACCATCTTCAGTCAAAAACGTTACTGCTGCAGACTGTGCATCGCCACGAACCGCATCGGATGTGGGTAAATATTTCCACCCGCCGATATCTGTGTTTTTCGACTGTTCAACAACATCGAGCTGCGCTTCATCAGGGTCTGTCTTCTCAGAGGTGAATCGTATAGCGTCAAGTTCTGCGACTTCTTTGTTAGAAGCAAACAGCAAATCACGGTTCTCGCTAGAAAGCTGCTCTTCTTGATGCCATGTCGGCGCTTCACCAATCCACCCTTTTGCATACACTGTCCAGAAAATCCCCATAAGGAACATCCAGCCAAAGAACCCAGCAGAAGCGATCAAGAAACCATTGCGGACACCTATGTTTGTTGCGATTAATAGATATGTTCCTCCAACCAAGATAAGGAACAAAACAATAACGCTTAGAAGACCACGGAAAAAAATGTCGAAGGTAACACCATCGAGGAAAGCTAGCTGGTAGATCATTGCAGACTCCGTTCATAGTCAACGGCAGCTTGAATGTAGTCTTCTGGAAGAAGCTTACCGAAACCTGGCATCATCCCGCTACCGCTTTGCCCACCGTTACCGTACCCTTGTGCAGCCTCAGCGCCTTCATACACAAAATCATATTGTGCTTGACTTGTTCGCTCTGGCATTTTAACAATCGTGCAGTCTTGTGCAAGCTTGCCGTTTTCTAGCTCATAGACAGCACCAGTCATATCTTCAACTAGAAGCTCTTCAGGCTCTACCAAAGCACCATTTTCTTCTTGGGCAACAGCATCTGGAGCTATCGGATATGTCGTGCCGTCAGCCGTGGTATAAAGCTTTGAGACAAAGTTACATTGTGCTAAATCGCCTGCTTCACCAATTGGCGCAGCATCTGTAGCTCCTGACGTTGAGGACTGTTCCTCTGGCGCAGTGTCGTCTTCTTCTGCGTCATCTTCATCGTTTTCTTCAACAACTTGTTCATCAGTTACTGTTGTCGAAATCACATCAAGATCTTGCCCTAAGATTAGATAGGGCTGACCAGTAGAAGTCACAGGCACGCCTTTATCGTCTAAAGCAATTCTTGCTCCTTCTAAAGACTCGATATATTTGCCCTGTTCGTCAGTTAAACCGCCGACTGGCATCCACGTACCCTCGCTCGTTTTCCACGAGTCATCAGCAAATCGCTCTTTTAGCGAATCACCACATAAGTTGTAGCCAATACCCGACACGGCGCCACCACATGCTGCTATGCCATCTTGCAGCACTTTCGTTTTTGCTTCGACCGACTGTGCTATCGACCAACCACCGGTGTGACAGCGTGCACAAGATAGTGCACCACCTTCATACTCAGAATAAAGCCCAAGGTTAAAGACTGCCTCGCCCAGTGTTTCGAACTCTCCAGATTCTAAAGATCGCTCAACTTCGGCTCTAATAGCCTTTTCAGCTTCATCAGCAAGCGCTTGGGCTTCGGCTGTTTCGGCATCGTTCGGGTCTTCAGTACCAGCAAGCATAATGTCGGCGTTATCCAAACTTTGCACATTAATTGAGTCTAAGTAGGCAATCAGTTTAGTTATGTCCTGCACCGTCATTGGGCCACCGCCAGGTGTTCCCCACGCTGCCATTGGTGAACCTGGACGGCCGTAGTTAAGCACGTGACGCACTTCTTCTTCGCTAAAGCGATTCATCACATTATTGATCGCTGGTGCTTTCCAAGAAGTCTGACGAATAAACTGACCATCAGCATCTTGCAAGACATACGGGGCGCTACCACCTGTACCACCTGCTGAGTGACAGGCAGCACAGTTCTCGTTGTAGAGCGTTTCGCCAGCTCGCGCAAAACCTGCTTGACGACCTTCTTGAGCATTCTCAGCACGTCCAGGCTCTGCGACCATATACATAGTGAAAGCTGTTGACAAAATAAGTAGAAAGATAAGAGCAAAAGTTAACGCACGATCAAGCTTTGGACCTTCAAGCTCTTCATCAGAAAGGTATTCTTTGCGGTTAGCAGCAAGCGCAATTTCAGAACCTGCTTCATCGCGAGACTGTAAGTATCCTCGAAATAGAAATACAAGCAATATGACAATAACGGCAAGAAAAAAAGTGATACCAATAGCACCAAAATCTACAGCAACTAACATTTAATGACCGCCTCCGTCACTCAAACAGTTTGGACCTTCGGCTTCTTGACCTGTCGTGTTTGTGCCAAGCACCGGACCAGGGATGACCGTACCTGTATTAACCTCAAGCTCACCTTTTGCATTAACTGTCATAGGGAACCTGTCCATACCGCGAGGTGCAGGCCCACCTTTTTGTTCACCTACACGGTTATATTGCGAACCATGGCATGGGCATTCGAACCACTGTGAGGTAGCACATTCAGGCACTCGACAACCCAAGTGCGGACAGGTCTGAAACAAAGCGACAACACCAGCTGATAACCCTTGCTCAACTTGATCATAAAAGGCAGCATATTGTGTTTCTGCCTTCGGCAATGCAGCAGCAGGATATTCGGTAATCCACATACGACCTGCTGGAAAGTAGAAGAAACCATTACCAGCTGCAATGCCGTCTTTTATTTTTGAGATAGATCCAACATTTATTTTCGCGCCGAAGCCACCAACACCTGAAGGATACAAGTTTTGCACGACAACGATCCCCAAAACGCTAAGACTGAAACCAAAAGTTGCGCCGATACTTCGGTTCAAGAACTGACGCCGAGTAACGCCAAGTGTTTCAGGATCAGGCGGGATGTAAACAGCAGGTGCAGCAGGAGGAGGGTCCAACGGCGAAATCGTTTGTCGAGCTGCTGCTTCAACTGCTTTACCAGCTTTACGCTGCTCACGACGAGAAGTTTTTTCGGGAAGGCCTAACGCTTGAGCTGTATCTTTCCGACGATACGACACAACAAAAGCCAAAACGGCAAGCAATGCCAACACCGCAATTGCAACTAATACACCAGTGGTCAACGTACTGCTCCAGTCCTACAGATCAAAGTGGATGCCGTCGATCCAAGGAAAAACAAAGTTAAACCCAAGACCTCGAAAGAACGACCCAATAATAGAAAGCACAGCCCAGAACATCATAAAGAATGTAAACAACGAGATAGCAAGCTTTCTATCTTCTGGCTTGTTGCTAACAGTTTTATCGATATAGGGGGCAAGAATAAGAGCAAAAAGGCCAATACCTGGGATAGTCACACCAGCGACCATCGGGTGAAACAAGGTCAACAATTCCTGCAAACCAAGGAAGTACCACGGCGCTTTTGAGGGGTTCGGCGTTTGGTTAACGTTTGCCTGTGATAGAAGTGGAGCATTGACGAATACCGCAGAGAAGAAAAGGAACGTTGTCATCGCTAACATTGCACCAAATTCGACCACAATAAGGTGAGGCCAGGTATGCACTTTGTTATGTGGTTTTGATTTAATATCTTGAATCGAACCAGATTTAACGACAGTCAAAAGACGTTGCGTATGGCCAGCAGGACCCGTCAGAGAAACAGTAGGAGCTGAAGCCGTAGCAACTTGACCAGCAGACGAAGAAGCAACATCAGTTTTTGAAGCTTCGACCGACGTACCTTTTGCAGCTTTCGAACGCTTTAAAAGGTGCGCTGGAATCTTTGACGCAGCAGCATCAGAAGAAGAAGCCTTTTCTTCAGCCTTTTTCTTCGCAGCCTCGGCTCGCTTTTTAAGATGATCTGGAATCTCAACCATTACTTATCACCGATCTAGAGAGGTCCTGAAATGCCGCCATCTTTACGAACTCTCCAGAAGTGAATTGCCATAAAGATAACAGTAACGAATGGGACAAAAAGAACATGCAACACATACCAGCGCAACAATGTAGCTGAGCCGATCACTGGACCACCTAGAAGCACTGACTTGAATTGATCGCCGATAACAGGGGTAAAGCCCATCATATTTGTGCCTACGGTAACGGCCCAAATAGCAACCTGATCCCAAGGCAACAAGTAACCAGTAAATGAAAGCAACAGTGTGAGTGTGAGAAGAATGACACCAATAACCCAGTTGAACTCACGAGGAGCTTTATAGGCACCGTGATAGAACACGCGTGCCATATGCAAGAACACTGAGATCACCATCAGATGAGCACCCCAACGATGCACGTTACGAAGCATACGACCGAGCGACACTTCATCCATAAGCCCAGCAGTATTGTCCCAAGCGACTGTCGCATCAGGCGTATAAAAGAACATCAAAAAAATGCCTGTCAGCGTAAGAAGAATGAACAAGAAGAAACTCAAACCACCGAGACACAAGGTGTAGCTGACCTTGACCGCATGACGCTTTACCTTGACAGGATGCAAGTGATAAAGCACGCTGTTCATGATCACATACGAACGGTTACGTGGGCTATCAGTATAGCCTTTACGAAAAACAGAACCAGGCCTAAATATAGAACTCCATGCCTGCGAACCTTGAACCGCCTCGTACTGAGCGCCAAGCTTTGCACCCATCAGACCTATAATCTTTGTTAGTACACTCATCGAGGTTAAATCCTACTACTTCTCTTGTCTCTCAAGACACTCAAACCAAAATTAAAACAAAAAATTATGCCAACCGCATGCCGTAACCATACCCATACGATGTTGTCCGTTGATGAAGCTCTCCCCCACCTTTAGGCTCCATAATTTTACCAAGAACAATCACGCCCGTCGGACAACGATCAACGCAAAGAGCGCAACGGGTACAAACATCATCGTCGATTGTGAAAATAAACGCATCGTTAGGGTCATCACCTGGTTTGGCTATACCAAAACTTTTTTCAACAACATCAACTGGCTGCATATGAATGCATTTCCACGGGCAGATATCGACGCACCCCTCACAAGCAATACATTCAGACTGATCAATATGAATAAACTGTTTTGGTTTAACAGCTCTGCCTAAATAGTCTGCGTCAACTTCGACGAGTAGATAATCGTCACGAAATTCTGGGAGTGGCGGATTAGCATCAGTCGTTACCATCGCACTACCCTTGCTTCACAAGTGGGCGACCATAGGTGGTGCGCTTATTTTTTACAGCTAAGGCTTTTGCATCAGCATCACGGCCACGGTTCTGCCATTTTGCAAAGAAAACTATTTGCCCACCAATAAACACCACATAAATAACTGTGGCGACAGTGTCTGAAATTGCGCGGTAGGTAATATCCATTGGGAAGAAGCCACCTTGGTTCTGCGGCTTAAACAATTCAAACGGACCGTGGAAAAACTTATCGGCGCGCCAACCCAGTTCATTCTCGGCCAAGGTTAGCCATTGATGAGGAACAACACCATAAAGAATGAACACTAAGAAAAAAATGTACGCAGACCCCAACATAGCCTCTCCCCAAGAAACGGGTGTCCCCACAGGGCGCTTACCTGCGTACCACATAATGGCGCCGCTCATAAGCAAAGAAACAACTATTGACGCAACAACAGCGACCATCTGGTAGCCACTCCTTAAATAAAAACGCATGGCTGCGAATCAGCCACCAACAAATCTACTCGGTAAATTCTTAGGAAAGTCTACTTTCTAACAAAAAATGTTGAAGTAGATATCTTTTATTGCATACTCGTTAACTAGCAACTGACCCAACGAAAAAACTGATAGAAAGACCCACGCAGATCCAAAGAAATCAAGATAGTCTACTACAGGAGATGTCTACACTCGGCGCTAGTCAGCCAAGATATACGTACGATAGGTTTAGTTAATTGAGTAACATACCAGAACATTTACTACAACGAAGCAGAGAAGCCAAGGCAGCGAAGTTAGGTGGATCTGTCCCAGAAGCAACCTCTTCTTCAAGTGAAATCGCGGCGACTGCCGCTTCAGCTGCAACTGCAACATCAGTTGAACCAGCAGGACCCCCAGCGATCGTCGAGTTAACCCAGCACTTACCCTACCTAGACGATAAAGACGATTCTGATGCAAACAAACCAGAACCTGTAAATGTCCAAGCATTCAAAAAACGCAAACGAGCGCCTTTCTGGGCAATGCCTGTTGTCGTAGCATTACCGTTTTGGGCATATGGCTATGCAGGCACACTACAAGAACCCGAGACCGATGACCCTCTCTATACTCACGCAGCTGAGCTCTACGAAACGTGCGCAGGATGCCACGGAGCAACTGGTGGCGGCGGTTCAGGCTATCCATTAGCAAACGGCTCTGTAAACGAAACGTTCCCAAGCCCAATCGACCAAATGGTTCACGTTGCAAGAGGTTCTGCTGCTATCAGCGGGCAAGAATACGGCGCACAACGCAGTGATGGAACACGCAAAGCAGGCAACCTTGGCGTCATGCCAGCACAGCTTGGCCAGCTCAAGCAAAACGATCTTGAAATGGTCATATTCCACGAACGTGTCGTGCTAGGCGGCGAAGATGCAACGGCGCCTGAATATGAAGCATGGATGGAACATATGCGTGAAGCATACGAAGCAAACGACGAGACCGATATCGACCTTGATTTCTTGCTTGCCTGCGCAGATCCTACTATAACTCCAGAAGCGACAGGTGTGGGCAGCGACGACCCAGAAGGGCGACCATGTCCAGGTCCTTTAGCAGAATCCTAACACTACCAGCCATAGCTTTGTAATCTCATTTTAGTTTCATCTATTCGTAGCCGAAGATAGTAACACACATCCACTTCGGGGCGGAAATGAACTTTAAAGGCATTCTCGCAGTTAGCTGCGTTTCTCTTTTGGCGATGGCGACATCGCCCACACAGTCACAAGCGACTGAAAACAGTGCTACCTTACCTGACCTACTCGAAATAGAAGCGCCAATTGTTGTAGAAACAGACGATCATCGCCCTGTTGATCAAGCGACCCAAGAAAAATTTGAAGAAGAAGCACGAACGCTGGATTCAGATTTTGCTGATAGACAAGCTTCAGCAAAAATTCCTGCAGGTTTTGCTGGCTCAGGCGGCGGCATATCTGTCACATTCAACTCGACAGATCTAGCACCATCGAACGTGCAAACAGTTGTCAATAACGCTGTCAGCCAGTGGGATGACGTGCTAGCTACAAACCCAAACGGGCCTATTGAGATAGAGTTTTTCTGGCGATCGCTTGGAAGCACTAGCCTATTAGGCTATGCAGGACCAGATGGCCTTTACCAAGGCTCGTCGCTACCAACAAATTATGTGTACCCTGCTGCGCTTGCAAACACGTTATTAGGAACTGACGCAAACGGTCCTTCAAGGCCCGAGATACAAGTTGTCATAAACTCTGATCTTGCTTCAACAAACCGCTGGTATATAAGCAGCGACACCAACCCCGCTTCTTACCAGATAGATCTTCACTCGGTAGTACTTCATGAAGTAGGTCACGGTCTCGGCTTTTTAGGTTCGGCGCAAGACAATGGCAGCGGCCCCGCTTTAAACTCTTCCCCATATATCTATGATTCTTTGGCATACAAAGATTCAACGCAACTGGTAGATCACAGCGACCCTAATGGGCAATTAACGTCAAACGATCTCACAATAGATATTGGTGGAAATAACCGCTGGGAACTCTATAGTCCGACGAGTTGGATGCAAGGAAGTAGTTTTTCACACTTCAACGAATCCACCTATCCGACAAGCAGCCCTGGTTCGTTAATGACACCAATTCTTTCAAGCGGAGTCGCTAACCGTGATCTTGACGCCCCTATTCTTGGCTTACTCCAAAGAGAAGGCTGGACGATTATTCCAAAAGCCGCCAAACCTACACTCACGAAAGCAACAACAAGCGGAGACGACATTACCTTGCAGTGGAATAGAAACTTTAACGAGACAGGTTTGCCACCGACGTTATATTATGTTGAGGCGTTCGAGGGGACAGACCGTGTAGGGTTGAAGACCGTTTCAGGGAGCTCTACTTCATCCACTTTGACAGATCTAGATAACGGAACATACCGTGTCAGACTTACGCCAGCGGCTTCTAATGGGCTAGGAACGCCAGTCGATACGATCGTGACCGTCGAGGCAGGCACACAATCAACACCAGGGAAACCTTCTGGCGTCTCTATAAGTGGATCAGGCACCAACAGAACGCTACACTGGAACGCCCCTACAGGCGATGTGTCGGGCTATAGAGTTGAGCGTTCGTTTAACAACGGCAGTTGGGACTTCCTCAAAAACACTACGAGCCGCAGCACAGCACTTGCGCTAAACAGCAACGGCACCTACAAATTCAGGGTGCACGCATACAACAGCTCGGGAGCAAGCGCCTTTGCAACATCGCCAACTGTAACAAAAAGTACGACCACAACGACGCCGACCACACCTAGCGCACCGTCATATGTTCGACAAGTGCCACTTGACGGGCAGATAAGCCGTCTCTATAAAGCATACTTCTTACGCTTCCCAGATAAAGACGGTTTTACCTATTGGCGCACGCAACGAGCTAGCGGCATGAGCCTTGAGGCTATTTCGCAGTCGTTCGCGAACTCCCCAGAATTCAAACAACGCTACGGCAACCTCACAAACACCGCCTTCGTCAACCTCATCTACAAAAACGTCCTCAACAGAACCCCAGACAACACAGGCAAAACCCACTGGACAAACCAACTCAACAAAGGCACAACCAGAGGCCAAGTAATGACAGGATTCAGCGAATCACCAGAATACATCACGAAAACGAAAACAGTTGCACCGAACACAACCCAGCAAGGAGAAATTTCTCGGCTTTATAAAGCATATTTCTTGCGAGCACCCGACAGTGCTGGCTTAACATACTGGCTCGGGGTCCGCGAAACAAGCTCTCTTGAAACTATTTCGCAGTCGTTCGCGAACTCCCCAGAATTCAAACAACGCTACGGCAACCTCACAAACACCGCCTTCGTCAACCTCATCTACAAAAACGTCCTCAACAGAACCCCAGACAACACAGGCAAAACCCACTGGACAAACCAACTCAACAAAGGCACAACCAGAGGCCAAGTAATGACAGGATTCAGCGAATCACCAGAATACATCATCAAAGCAGGGTACGTTCCATAAGAAGTTACACCCTTCGCTTTGATGTTTTGATGCACAGTCGGTTCAACAAAAACACGCCTAGGCTGCAAGCACACGCATCAGCCGCAGCAGAAATGCAGAGGGTGCAGCAGAAAGAGGCATCGCACTTTCAGTAATCTCTTGCCATTTCTAGTGGAAGTTTTGCCTATATTTCGATAGATTCGTAAGTAGCTTTACGCTCCATAGCAAAAATTGAAGGCGGAGGGACGCAGTATGGCAGGCGAAACAAAAACATCTATGTCACAAAATCATAAGGAAGCCTTAGCTCTTGGCAGAGCTGAAGGCCGTGTTGTTCGAGCGTATTTAGAAGCTTTAGAAGCACAAAAACCCAAACGTGGACGCAAACGCACGAAAGAGTCAGTGAGTAGTCGACTCGAAGATATCGAAACAGAATTACAACAAGCTGACCCAATTCAACGGCTTCAATTAGTGCAAGAAAAGCTTGATCTTAACGAAGAATTAGAACAAATGGAATCAGTGACAGACCTCCAAAGTCTTGAAGAAGAGTTTCAAAAAGTTGCGAAAGGGTATGCGATGCGCAAAGGCATTTCGTATGCAGCTTTTCGTGAATTAGGCGTACCACCCGCTGTTCTCAAAGAGGCAAACATTAGCCGCACTGAAAACTAGGCTTGAAAACCTCTAAACTATGACAGAGCATACTGATTGGAGACGTTGTGGCATTCAAAGGCAGTGAGAACTACACAACGATGTTGAACAACCTAACCATGTCTCCAGGAGATGTCATTGGTTTTGTGGATATCGAAAAGGAAATGGATCTTACCGTTACCGAAGCTAACACAAACTACCATAACCGGTTGAGAGAGTCCGCACGAAATGACTATGTAATTATTCCAGACAATACAGATTCTTCGTACATCAATGCTAACTCTCCTGTGAAGCGTCGCAAAATGGTTAACTATAGAATTGACACCTATCTTGACATCGCTTTGTGCAACGGCAACATCTTTACGGCTGAAATACAGGGTAACCAAATCATAACGTCTGAATCAAATGACCCTCTACTTTATGACTCATTACATGCTTTAATGACCAGGCTATGGATCTCTGCTGATAATAAATATCTTGAAGAGAACAATACGTTCAACCACACGATGGACGAGTTAAAAGCGCTCAACACCAAGTACAACTTATCTGACGCTCACACCCATCAAGCATTACCCGAAAGTTTAAAAGCGTTACTACCACAACTGCGTACTTTTTGGGAGGACTCGCACTATACGCAGCAAGCAAATTTCGAAAAGAACTTCTTGCAATCTTTCTTTGCTTTCCGAAAATGCCCACATGCTCTTTTGCGAGGCGATAATTTTATTAACTATTCTGCTTCCTCCATCACCTCTTTACTTGCAAACTTTTTCTATACCAACGATTTAGAGGTTAGCCTTATCGAGCCTTGTTTTGATAACCTTCCTGATCTACTTAAAGATGGAGGAACTATTCCCAAACCCCTTCCTGAACGGCAGATCAAAAAAATTATTCAAGGAGAAGACCCAGATATTCACATTGGTGATGTCATTTTTTTAGTTAACCCGAATAATCCAACTGGCTTTAGCTTAGAGAACTACGGCGCATCTGCGTACCATGCTCTTGCCCAGTACTGCGAGGCTAACAACAAGATACTTGTCCTAGATTTTACCTTTATGCCTTTTATCCTGGAGGACGAAGATAGAGCAGTATGCGATATTTATGAACTATTTAATGGCTACTCTTTTAACTATTTAACAATAGAAGATACTGGCAAAATTTTGCCAGTGATGGATACAAAAGCGTCTATTCTTCATGCAAGTGATGGGCTCGTCGCTGAAATTTCTAGAGCACACACAAACTATATCCTTCGAGTTTCGCCATTTATTCTACAAGTCTTGACCTTTATCCTAGATCGCCTTGCACAAGACGGATTAGGGCCGCTGTATGACCTGTATAGATCCAACAGGCGCTATCTTCGACAAATGATTAGACAGCATGACCTACCGCTTGAAGTAACGCCTGCCCCTGATAGCTTATCTATCGCTTGGATTCGAATAACTAACGGATTGTCTGCGAGCTACTTGCAGAATGCGCTGAGACGCAACAACATCGAAATTCTTATAGGAAATAACTTTTTTTGGTCAGACAAGAGTCAAGGCGGCGGCTATATCCGAATCGCTCTTGCACGTGAACGAAAAGAATTTATTGAATCAATCGATACATTTATCCACACACTGAAGGTTCTTTAAAGCGTAGAAACAGGCTAGAGAAGTTGCTCTTTGCAAAAGCTAAGATTGGTTGAGTAATCAGAAGAGCTTTTCAGAAAATTTGTATAAACCTGCGTCTGATAATCTCTTCTATATTCCACGGCACAACGAGATTAATGAATGATTAGCGAGAGGACTGAGACGAGATGCTAAACACGAACAAAATCATATGATGTAGTCACTAGCTGTGAACCTGACGGGCTTTGGGTTAGCTATAGTAAAGCGTCGATTGTTTCTACAGCATAAAGCTTAATCTGCTTGTCGGCAGTGGCTATTTGAAGCCTTTCAACTTTTGCTTGTGCGATAAGCATCCGATCGAATGGATCTTTGTGGTACATTTCTACTAAAGGGGCTAGCTCAGCATGTGCAGCGGTGATGTTAAGTAAGGTAATTCCAGAGGATAGTAAAGCATCAACGAGGCCCTCAGGGTAGTCAATTTTTCCTAATGCTTTTTAATGCCAAGTTCCCAAGGTGTGACAACAGAAAAAAATACTTCAGAATTTAAAAGTAACGACTTGCATTTAGGACCTAATCTGTTGTTGTTACTCATCCACCATAGCGCCACATGGCTATCGATAAGGGTTCTCATAGCTCGCTACTAACAGATTCTTCAAACATCTGTTGAATATCTTCGTCAGACCCGATTGCATCATTAGAACTTCCGTTGTACGTCACTAGACCCTCCCAAGCCCCTGGAGTTTTTGTTTTGTTAGCGGCCCATGGGATGATTCTTACGACAGGTTTGCCATTGCGAGCAACAGCCACATCTGCGCCGTTTTCCACCTTGCGAATAATCTCGGAAAGTCGACTTTTTGCTTCATGTGTATTTATTAGTTCAGTCATATAGCTAAGTTTTGTTTCTGGGTCAATGGTCACCCCAATAACACATGCAACAAAAGTAGGACTAGACAAATTTTCTGAAAGCTATTGAGTAAATCCGAAAAATTTTTTACACAAGAAGAAATTAAAAGACGATATCTAGTAAAGGATTAGGCTTTCCGAACCCAGGCGTCTACCTATTAGGTCTTTAGCTCTTTGAAAGCGGCGAGGGCTTTCTCTCGTGATTCTTTCACATCGACAAGCGGCTCGGGGTAGGTTTCGCCAAGGGTAACGCCTGCTTCAAGCAAAACAAGGGGCGGCGCTTCCCAAGGTTTATAAAGATATTTCTTCGGCAGCTGTGCCAGCTCTGGCACCCATTTTCTTGTGTACTCGCCTTCAGCATCAAACTTTTCTCCCTGCGTTATCGGATTGAAAATTCTGAAATATGGTGCAGCGTCAGCACCGCAACCAGCTACCCATTGCCAACTCGCGCTGTTATTCGCTTCATCGGCATCGACGAGTGTGTCCCAAAACCAGGCAGCACCGTCACGCCAATCAAGCAACAAGTTTTTGACCAAAAACGACCCGACAACCATACGCACACGATTATGCATATAGCCTGTTTGCCACAGCTCACGCATGCCAGCATCAACAAGTGGGTACCCTGTCTGACCCTTCTGCCATGCAGTCAGTAAACGATCGTTTTTTTGCCACTTGAACCGATCAAATTTTTTCTGAAAATTCTCTTGCGGCAAGGTCGGAAAATGAAACAGCAGAGAGTAGGAAAATTCTCGCCACCCAAGCTCGGAACAGAAGTGATCTAGGTTCTCGCTCGGTTCGGCTTGGCAGGTTTCATACCAAATCTGATGCGGCGATATCTCTCCCCAATGCAGGTGCGGCGACAGTCGAGATGTGCTCTGCAAGCTCGGAAAATTTCGACCTTGTTTATAATTGGTGAGACCATCTTCCAAAAATCGATCCAACGCCTGCTTAGCCCCTTCCTCACCTATTTGCCAATGAGGTTCAAGCTGTTTATCCCAGCCAATTTTGGGCAAAAGGTTCAGCTCTTCAAGACCCACAGCAGCACTATCTTTTGCAGCGATAGCAAGAGTATCTGGCGCTGGCAACGGCTCCCTAGGAGGTTCTGCATGCAGACAGCCACGCTTGTAGAACGGAGTGAAAACCCTATATGGCGTTCCATCTTTTTTCGCTATTTGGTTAGGCTCCCATAACAGCGACCCATTAAAACTTTTCGCCTCTATCCCCTGATTTATAAGCGCGGCTTTAATTTTTGAGTCACGTTCAACACGCCACGGCTCATAACAACGATTCCAATACACACCTGCTGCTTGATGCTGCTTAACGATAGTAGGGATAATTTCAGCTGCATCACCAACATACAGATTCAGTTTGCCGTCAAGGCTTTTGTTAAGGTCAGCTAGGCTGTGATGGAGCCACCACCTGCTGGCCGCACCCTTGCGCAGCGAACCAGCCGATTTGTCATCGAGGATAAAAATCGGCAGCACCCGGCTTTGCTGCGCTGCATTGCGCAACGCTAGATTATCACCAACGCGTAAATCTTGACGAAACCAACAGATAACAAGCGGACGTTCTTTCTCGGACATGTCTGACAGCCTAGTGGTCACCTTCGATCCAGCGACATCTTTTCTATCTTGTTCGAAGCGCAGCCAAAGCGTGCAGAAGCTGCAAAGGCTGATAGATAGGCAACGTAGCGTGTTTGAAGTCTTTTACATTGCGTGTGACTATGGCATCGAGATTCGCTTGCATTGCTGCTTGATGAAGAACAGCATCTTCATAGTCTAAAAATGAACTTTGCGTTGCATCTAGCAACGTTTTCTTATCTACCGCTGCAATGTTAAAAATCTGAAGCAGCTTATTGATAGCTTGACCTGCTACCTTCTTGTTCCTGTATTTAGAAACAAGATAATGAATTGTCGTGACAGTTGTAGATCCCAAACAACCATCGATTTCACCATTCTCAGCCTTTACCATTAAAGAAACACTGGACTCGGCAAATTCTTCTCTGTCTAATAGAACATCCAAAATAACATTGGTATCGAACAGAACTTTCATACGTACTTTGCTTCAAGATGTTCTCTATACGCTTCTTTATCTTCTGCAGACGAAACCACACCTCTCAAGGATGCCGTTATAGGCCCATGCATGACAGCCTTCTGATTGCGATCGTTCACAAGTAGTTGAAAAAACTTTGAAACCAAACCCGAGAGAGATTCCTCATGTTTCGAGGCATGCTCTTTCGCAGCATCTATAAGATCTTTCTCGACTCGTAGCGTAAGTTTAGTTTTCACAACCTTCTCCATCTGTGACGTATATAAAAATAATACACCATACGTCACAGACAGGCAACCAATTTTCCGCAACCCCGAGAAATAGTTAGACTTTGTGCTTGATCGGTGTTGATCCCAATTTATGGATCCTTTACACAATCAGGCAACAAAGAATACTAGAAGGCATAACCTAAGCGTTACACTTTACCTTTATGGAATCAAATGAAAACAGCCATACTGATTACAACAAAGATGGCAAACATGATCTCAAAGATGCTGCGATCTATGCAGAATTAGAAGTAAGCAACACACAAGTTTCAGAACAAACGTGGAAAGCAGTGCTTTTCCGTCTAGCGCGCATGACTGTTGGCGGTTTGCTGATTCTTGCTGGTCTAGCGATGATGGTACTACCTGGGCCTGGCCTCGCTGTTCTTGCAGCTGGTCTTGTTGTTTTGTCGAGAGACGTTGTTTGGGCTGATAAAGCGCTCCGCTATTTACGCAAAAAAGCGCCAGGGCTAAACGAAGAAGGCCCTATCCCCCGATCCACGCTTATTGTTTCAGCAATGCTCATGGTAGCGGCCATCGCTGCAAGCACATGGTGGTTCACAGGCGGCGACGAAACAATCAAGGGGCTGTTTTGAGATAGATTCGCTTTACACACAGCACCCCAATTGCTCCAGGAAAGCCTTACTTGTAGTCGAGACAGATGGAACAGTCAGGTCTGCTGTTGCCCACTTGAAACTCAAGGTTCCCGACATCATCGTGGATAACATTGAGTATGCCGATTGATTGGAAGTTCCCATAGAAGTGAAAACAAGCATCGAATTGTTGTTGCTATCGGAAATGCCCAATACTCGCCTAGTGGGAAAAGCTCTCATCGCGCTTGAATCAAATACCTCGGAACTGGAAACTTTAGCCGAATATGTAGGGGCGATCGGTCTCGATCCTAGATGGTTGATTCCAAGAACATGTCGAATTTTAAAGTATTTTACAAACAAGTAGCGCTGCCGTTTTTACTCTATCTTGATTCCAGATGGTCATCTGTGAGAAATCGGGGATCTTGTCCATCAGAGATTCCCACTTTCGTGGGAATGACGACCTGAGTAGGCTAGGAATCAACCATCTAGATTCTCATACTTCTCCCAAATATTACCCTTGCTTGGCCCTGGCGAACGAGATGTCAAAACGCTACGAAGTGGCGAGTTATCTTAGCCGGCTACAAAATTCGAATACCTAGGAACTAGAGTTTTCTGATTCTACAGCGCACACAAAACGCACACAGGATTTCCACCAAACTAAACTCCAACGACTTCTAGCCAGTGACTTAGCGAAGCCCGCAACACAGAATTTCGGAACTTTGCCCGAACCATTTAGCAAAACGCACACGTCTTCGACAAATTAACGATTTCTTTCCTCTTTAAACATTTCTGCCCCAAACGCACTAGCGTAGAAGTGTGACACAATACGATTCTTCTCCGCTGATCCAAGCCGCTCGCCAACAAAAGCCAAGCCATATTCCTGTGTGGTTTATGCGTCAAGCTGGGCGTTCACTGCCTGAGTATTTCCCTGTCAGAGGAGACGGCACTATCTTGAATGCCATACAAGTGCCAGAGCGTGCGGCTGAAATCACGCTGCAACCCACAAGGCGCTATGACGTCGACGCTGCAATATTGTTTTCGGATATTATCACGCCGCTATGGGCGATCGATTTTGGCATCGATATAACCCCAGGCATAGGGCCAACCTGCGAAAAACCATTTCGCAGTGAAGATGACTTGCAACGTTTACGTCCGCTTGATCCAAGCAGCGACCTTGCCTTCCAACATGATACCATCAAGATTCTTACCGAAGAACTGACGATCCCACTCATCGGTTTTGCTGGAGCGCCATTCACGCTTGCCACCTATATGATCGAAGGTAAACCGTCAAAAACGCATCACAATACAAAATCGCTGATGTTCTCTGAACCTGCGTTGTGGCACAAGCTTTGCGACGCACTCGCCGATATCGCTATCGCATCCTTGCAAGCACAGATCGAAGCAGGCGCAAGCGCCGTCCAACTTTTTGATTCATGGGCAGGCATTCTACATCCGCAGCATTATCGCGAATTTGTATTTCCGCACAGCCAAAAAATCTTAGCTGCTCTAAAAAGTAGCGGCGTGCCGTTATTTCATTTCGGGACAAACACTGCTGAGCTGCTCGATCAGTTCGCCGACGCAGGCGCTGATGTGGTAGGCGTCGACTGGCGCACTCCCCTGTCAGCCGCAAGACAGCGAACTAATAACCGAGTCGCGTTACAAGGAAACCTTGATCCGTCAATTTGTCATAGTCCATGGCCTGTCGTTGAACAAGAAGTGAAGCGCATCCTTAATGAAAACGACAATACCCCTGGCTATATTTTCAACTTAGGGCATGGCGTGCAACCAACCACGAATCCAGACATTTTGGCTGCTATCGCCAAACTCGTTCATAGCTATGGCTCATAGCGACGTTACTGTTATCGGCGGCGGCATCGCAGGATTAGCAGCAGCCCTCGCATTACAAGATGCTGGACGCGATGTCTCAATCTATGAAGCAAGCAGCCGTTGGGGCGGCAAAATCAAATCTTCACTTGTTGGCGACACTATGGTTGATGCAGGCCCTGACAGTTTTCTCGCAAGAGCACAACCGACAATCGACCTTTGCGAACGACTCGGTTTAACCTCTCAGCTGACAACGCCAGTTGCGAAAGTGCCTGCCTATATATATAGAGAAGGCAAGCTCTATGAGTTACCAAAAAAAACGCTCGTTGGGTTTCCAGTCGACGCTGATGCTGTAGCTGCTTCTGGTCTTGTCTCAGACCAAGCCGTTGCGATGGTCCGCAACGAACCAACACTGCCGGCTCACGAAAACTCTGTTGAGACTATCGGTGGGTATTGTAGGCAACGCTTCGGCGACGAAATTACTGACTATCTGATCGATCCGCTTGTAGGCGGCATCAATGCCTCAAACGTGGATACGCTCTGCCTTCATTCAGCGCTGCCGCTGTTGCAAGAGTCGTTACGCCACAGCCATTCGTTGGTTTTTGGCATGCGACAGGTGCTTGAAAAACGACGTAAAGAAAGCAGCAGCATTCTCGGTGGCTTAGACACAGACGCCCGCAAACGCAAGCCAACGTTCTATAGTTTTTCAACTGGTATAGCGAGCTTTATCGAAGCGCTCGTCACCGAGCTACACAAAAGCAAGATGCATCTTGAAACGCCGCATGAGCCAATACATCCTCGTGACTCCAACCGCTATGTTATTGCTACGCCTGCCTATGGCGCTGCTGAGTTACTCAAGAGCACCAACCCTAAAGCTAGCGAACTGCTTACTCAGATTCGCTATGCAAGCGTTGCGCAAGTGACGCTAGCATTTCCGAAAAAGTCAGTTACGCCACTTCTAGATACGAGCGGCATTGTCTTCCCGCGGGCAGACAACATGTTGCTAAGTGCCTGTACTTGGCTTAGCTCTAAATGGAATCATTATGCTACCGATGATTCTATTTTGTTACGACTAACAACAGGTCGCTACGGCAACGATTCGCACACTGCTGCGCTGAGTAATGATGAGCTAACAACTACACTGCTGAAAGACATACAACAAGTCTTGACTATACATGCCGACCCTACGGCAGTTAGAGTCCAACGCTGGCCTCGATCGTTCCCACAATATGAGCCTGGGCACAATAAACTAGTGGCAGAAATCCGCCAAAGCCTACAGCACAAAACACCAAATATTACTCTTGCTGGAGCAGCCTATGACGGCATCGGCATACCAGCGTGCGTTCATAGCGGCATAGAAGCAGCTTAGGCTGCAAACTGCCGCTGTGAATGGAGCATTCCTTTCGTTAAGAACCACAGCTGAAAGAGCATGTCGACAATGCTACGACAACCTACCTCTAGATAAATTGATGTCGGACCTACCGCTTAATTCCAATGTCGTTAGTCCGATCTGTAAAGCATGACCGAACACCATCGATCAGCTTCTCGATGGGATGCTACACAACTCTATACAACAGCAGGAACTGTTTTTGGTTTACTCTTTCCGCTGCTCGCAATTCCTCTAGATACGATGTTGCACAGCAGCCGAAGTTTTACCTTACTAGCGTGTTATCAGCAGTTTATTGACAACCCCCTATTATGGATTATTGCGACTGCGCCGCTTTTCCTGGGGACATTTGCCAGATTCATCGGTATACAACAAGATCAACTCAGTGAAGTGGTTCAGCAGCAAGACAAACTGCTCGAAGCTCAAACCGCTGAGCTTTCTGAAGCTCTTGAAAATGCCCAACAAGCTGACGCAGCGAAAAGCCTCTTCCTTGCCAATATGAGTCACGAAATCCGCACGCCTATGAATGGTGTAATCGGCATGGCTGACGTCCTTCTCGACACTAAACTTAACCCAGTCCAAAGCGATTATGTTCGCACGCTGCGATCGAGCGGAGAATCATTACTGGTTATCCTCAACGAAATACTGGATTTCTCCAAGATCGAAGCTGGCCAAATGGATTTAGAACATGAACCATTCGATCTTTCAGAAAGCGTCATGTCTGGTGTCGAGCTATTAGCGGCTAAGGCTCAAACTAAAAACTTGGAACTGCTTTGTATCCCAGATCCAAAACTAGATTTTATGGTCAGAGGAGATACCACCAGGTTACGACAGATTGTTATGAATCTTGTCGGCAACGCAATCAAGTTCACAGACCAAGGCGAGATAACAGTTAACGTGCAGTCAGAGTCAATTCCAGCTGGCCAAGTTAACAGAGCGCCAAACACTGGAGGGCTGAGAAAGGTCTCCATCTCAATACGTGACACAGGAATTGGGCTCTCGCCGCAAGACAAACAACGGCTCTTCACCGCTTTCACACAAGCAGACGCTTCAACAACTCGACGTTTTGGCGGCACAGGCCTTGGTTTAACGATCTGCAAGTCACTAGCAGAGATAATGGGTGGGGGCATTCAAGCGACGAGCAACGGCAAAGGTCATGGCTCAACCTTCACATTTTGGATCACCGTCGAAGATACTGACATACCGATAGTCACAGGTGAAGACCAAACACAGAAACAAACCCTGCAAGATCGAAATGTTCTTATCGTTGACGACAACACAACAAACAGGCTGATTCTTCAAACAGAAACTAAAGCATGGGGCATGCGACCACTAACGTTCTCTTCCGCTGAAGATGCACTGCGCAGCCTAGACCTTGGAACCTCAAAAATCGATATAGCACTCTTAGATATGGAGATGCCAGCCGTTGATGGTGTCGAACTTGCGCAAAAACTAAGTTCTCGATTCGAGTTAACGCTTGATCCGTTCCCACTAGTGCTGCTCTCATCATCGGGTCGTTTATCAGATGAGGCCAATTCTTATTTTGCAGCGTCGCTGATGAAACCAATTCGTAATCACCGTCTTCGCACAACAGTCGCTGGCATTCTTCAAACATGGAACCAGCAGACAGCAGGTGACGCTGTGGGCGATCAGAAAAAAGATTCTCGTCCTTCGCCTCAGCCGCAACAACACAGAATTCTTATCGCAGAAGACAACAAAGTGAATCAGATGGTTGCACAAGCGATGTTGGCAAACTTAGGTTTCAAAGCGACTATCGCCAATGACGGAGTTGAAGCACTAGCTGCTGTCAACCAAGCTGATGAACCTTGGGATATCATTTTGATGGACATGCAAATGCCGAACCTTGATGGGCTAGGTGCTACCGAAAAAATTCGCCAACTAGACCTCGATCAGCAACCACACATCATTGCGTTAACCGCTAGTGCTCTACCCAATGACGTAGAAAAATGTATGGCTGCTGGGATGGACGACTTCGTCACGAAACCGATAACAAAAGAAGTTCTTATTCAAGCGCTAGACCGTGCTTCAGCCAAGTTGCAGCCTATGGCATGACGGTTCTACAACGTCTCATTCTTTGTTCCTGCTATAACTAAACTAAGCCACGGACTTGGCATCGCCTATTGAGGCGAGCCTTCAGGGAAGATCACACGATAGCTTTCTTCCCCAGGGTATACATAGCCAAAATCTTTACGCGCTCGACGTTCTATCTCGGCGTCAGTTTCTAACAACGACTTTTTCTCTCGCAACTCTTTAAGTTCAGCTTCAACTTGAAGCATTTCTTGCTTTGCGTCACCGAGACGTTCGGTCTGCACATACCATGTTTTTACTGGCAACACAGCTAAACCTGCCAACACAAAAATACCCAGCAGAACAGAAGCAGCTGGCACAAAAGAGCGTATTCGTTTGTAAGAAATTTTCCGCCTTTGTGTCACTTGTTGCCCGCTCCAAATGCTGCACTACCGAGGTATACAGCGCGTTCGCCTAAATCTTGTTCAATCCGCAGAAGCTGATTGTATTTAGCTACCCTATCACTTCTTGCAGGTGCACCTGTTTTGATTTGGCCACAATTTGTTGCCACCGCTAAATCGGCGATCGTTGTGTCTTCGGTTTCACCCGAACGATGCGACATAACACAGGTGTAGCCATTTTTTGTTGCCAACGCCATGGTTTCAAGCGTCTCTGTCAATGAACCGATCTGGTTAACTTTCACTAAAATAGAGTTAGCAACTTTCTCTTCGATGCCTCGCGATAGTCGAGTTTCGTTTGTCACGAATAAATCGTCGCCGACGAGTTGACACGTGCTTGCTAACGATTTTGTGTGTAACGCCCAGCCTTCCCAGTCTTCTTCTGCCATGCCATCTTCGATTGAAACAATCGGGTATCGACTAGCGAAATCGGCAAGCAGGTCCGACATTTCTTGTGGAGATAGCGTCCGACCTTCACCAGCAAGAACATAATTGCCATCGACATAAAACTCGGTAGAGGCAACATCCATCGCCAGTGCAATTTGATCGCCAGGAATATAGCCAGCAGCTTTAATCGCCTCGACAAGAAGCTCTAACGCAGCTTCGTTTGAGCTGAGATTAGGAGCGAAACCGCCTTCGTCGCCAATAGCTGTGGCTAAACCCTTTTCTTTTAACACTGCTTTAAGTGTATGATAGATTTCAGCTCCCCAACGAAGCGCTTCTGAGAAGGAACTTGCCCCAACAGGCACAATCATAAACTCTTGAAAATCAACGTTATTGTCGGCGTGTTCACCACCGTTTAACACGTTTAACATTGGCACAGGCAACACATGTGCGTCACTACCGCCGATCTGTTTATAGAGCGGAACTCCAGCGTCATTAGCAGCAGCGCGAGCCACAGCAAGAGACACACCCAAAATAGCGTTAGCACCAAGGTTAGCTTTGTTGTCGCTACCATCGAGTGATAACATTTTTTTATCGATGTCAGCTTGTTCGCTCGCATCCAAGCCAACAAGAGCAGGCGCAATAGTTTGCTCTACATTTTTAACAGCGGTAAGAACGCCTTTGCCCAAATAACGACTCTTGTCGCCATCACGAAGCTCAACCGCTTCAAACTGGCCAGTTGAGGCGCCAGAAGGAACCATCGCCGAGCCGCGTACACCTGAATCAAGCACCACTTCAACTTCGACGGTTGGGTTACCTCTTGAATCTAAAACTTCTCGACCTGTTACTGTTGTAATCAAACTCACTCTTTGTGTTCCTTAAACCGCTTGCGGTGACATGCTAGCAAACAATATCGCCTAAATGAAAAATACTTCACTATTAATTTAACGACACTTTCCCACAAAAGCCATCAGCTCTACAGATTAAGAATCTTGCGGCCGAATGTATCACTCAGACAGATCGAGAACGGCAAAACACACCCATGGCGCCAAGTCAAGAAGAGGTTCTATTGAATTGGTTGTCAAAAGGTCGTTATAGTTATAAATCTTAAACCTCAAGCTACTAGGTCGACGAACTATGAACGAGCAAACCTTACCGCATTCTCTCGACTCAAGATTTACAGATCGATCAATCGGCTTGGGAACGTTTCCTTTCTCAAACATTTTTACTGAAGTAACTCAAGATGAAGCTGAGGCTATCGTCGGCGAATTTATAGATGCAGGTGGCTTTTACATAGAAACAGCCCCGATCTACCCGCAGTCGCAAGTACATCTTGGCGACATTCTGAAAAATTTCAATCGAGATTCTTTTTTGCTGGGAACAAAATGCGCGTTAGCCCCAGGTCCAGACAAAGCGCCAACTTTGTCGGGAACAAGCAAAGCAATCGAGTCACATGTACAAAGTGAGCTTAGCCGTCTTGGACTTGACTATGTAGATCTGATCGCCACACATACCACTCCCACAAACGTATCGCCTTCGCAAGCAGCTGCAGCTATGGAATCGATCCGAGAAGCGGGTCTCGTCAAACATATTGGAGTCTCAAACGTCACACCTGACGAGCTGCGTAACTATCTAGAAGGTGGACAGATCAATCTCATCCAAAACAGATATTCAGTTCTGCACCGCAGCGAAACAGAGTATCTACTCGACCTCTGCAATGAGCAGAACATTTTTCTCAACCCATACCAAATAATCGAGCGAGGCCAGTTATTAGAAGGCACAACTTCTCGCCGCAACAATGATCTACGAAACCAGAAACCAGAATACATCGGCGACGCTGACAAACATGTTCGCAACTGGGTGAAGACAGCGCTTGCCCCAATTGCTGAAGCGAGCAATACCTCTCTAAAGGCTCTTGTCATACGTTGGGCCTACGGCGTCGACCGAGTAACGCTTCCTGTGATCGGCGCAACAAATAGACAGCAGGTACGAGATACTATGAAGACCGTTCAAGAACCGCTTGAAACATCGGTTTATGAACAAATCGAGAACGCATTTGCCGACCTTGAAACGCAAGTACAACGATTGTTTGGCGTTAGTGTCCCAGAATTTAGAGGCTTAGACTAGCTGCTTTTTAATTATTTTTGCAATCGGCTATACATGGTTACAGTCGATCGTAGGCACAGCAGTGTTTAGAAAAACCTCTACTGGTTACGAAAATTCAGGTGGCAAGATTTTTTGCAACTTAGGGAGCAGCGCAGGGTTGGCGACCGAGAAACCATCGCCGACGCTACAGTCTTGCTCGTCAACGCCATGATGCACTGCGCCTGCCTCATTTGCAATAATCACACCAGCAGCACAATCCCAAAAATTTACACCCGTTTCATAATACGCATCGACCCGACCAGCGGCGACTGCACACAGATCTAGGGCACAAGAACCCATACGGCGAATGTCCCGAACTTGCGGCAAAACTTTTGTAAGAGCTTGGGCCTGAGCAACTCGACGCTGCGTATCATAACCAAACCCTGTAGCGATCAATGCTGTCGCTAACTCATCTTTTGCTGAACAATGCACTAATGTTTCAACATCGCCGAGACGAAGGGTCGCTCCCCCACCTTTCGAGGCACAATAAAGTTCGTCCAACACAGGATTATAGACCGCACCAGCAACAATGTGGCCATCAGCCACAGCAGCTAAAGAAACAGAAAAAGCCGGGATACCATACAGATAATTGACAGTGCCATCTATAGGATCAACAGACCAAAAAACACCGCTTGACCCTTTGATATCAACACCCTCTTCTCCACCTATCGCATCATCTGGCCTCATTTTTTGCAGCTCAGCGGTAATAAATTTTTCGACTTCAGTATCGCCATAAGTAACAATATCAACATCAGATGATTTTGTATTCACGCTGCGAGCAAGCGCTTCTTCACGTAACGCAACCGCCAACTTGCCAGCTTGCACCGCAATCGTTGCGGCTGTTTCTCGCAAATCTGTATACGTTTTCAAATCTTTGTTTGACATAATCGCCGTCACTTCCGCTTAAATAGTTTGTTTACTTTGTAAATCAACCGCACAGGAACGAACTTCAGCACCTTGGTGTAGACCTTATATTTAAAGGTTGGAACATACAAAAACTTTGCTTTCTCTATTCCTTCGAGACCACTCGCGGCGACCTCATCAGCGCTGAGCCACAAACGATCAGGCACACCTTTCGAATCAGAATTAGATCGCTGTTGAAATTCTGTACGGGTTAAGCCTGGGCAGATACAACTGACTGTGACGCCTTTAGGTGCAAGTTCAACCGCTATCGCTTGGCTGAACGAGCTAACAAAAGCTTTCGTTGCTGCATAGGTAGCCACTGTTGGGCTGGGGCCAAAAGCCGCGACCGACGAAACATTCAAAATTTTTCCTTTGCCCCGTTTCGCCATGACAGCAGCCACTGCATGCGTCAAACGTTGCACTGCTATAACATTTACTTTCACAACGTTCACTTCATGGTCGATTGAAGATTCATGAAATTTGCCGTGAGAACCCATACCTGCATTGTTGACCAGCAAATCTACTGGCGCTTCTTCATACGCTAGGCGTTCTTCGACAGCCGCAAGTTGCGACGCATTACCCAAGTCAGCAACGAGAACTTCAACTTCGACGCCATGAGTTTGCACTAGCGAAGCAGCTAACGCTTCAAGCCGTGTTTCATCTCGTGCAACAAGCACAAGATGAGAACCTCTAGCCGCCAACTGTTCGGCGAATGCTTTACCTATGCCAGATGAAGCACCTGTAACTAATGCTCGTTTCATATGCAACCCTCCAATCTAGTGAGCTGGCGTTGCAGCAGATTTGTTTGCAAATTTGGTGACTCCAACAACGACTACAAACGCCACTACAGCCAGCAATGTTGGCGCGATAGCATCACCAGCGGTAGCAGGCAAGTTAAGGCCTGTGCCGCTAAGAACTTCTTCTGAGTCTTCGCTAATGAAGCCAACCCCGTTTGGCCACGGCCACAGAACTCGCAAAGATGCTAGCATTAAACCGATTAGCGCAGCCAAAACAAGATCATGAAATTTGTCAAGCAACCAGCCAAGCAAGGTAGAAAAAAACGCCAAACCGACAATAGCACCGCAAATAAAAATGAGTAGCGGGACAATCTCTTTATCATGTGCTGCGCCAAGCACCGCTGCATACATTCCCATCATAAGCAACAGAAAAGACCCACTAATACCAGGCAAAATCATAGCGCAAATGGTTACGGCACCAGCAAAAAAATAAGCCAACAGCGGTGGATCTGACGCAGGCCCTGACTGAAAACCTAATAAGATAAAACCAACTATTGCGACCAAGGCAACCATAGAAACTTCGGCGGGCTTCCAGGAAGTCACAAGACCCCATGCAACCACGGCGGAAGCGATGACAAGCCCAAAGAAAAGACCAGCCATTTCTTCTGGGCGCTCTTTCAAAAGCTTTTCAACGATAGAAGTTAAGATAAAAAGTGCTGATGCTAGCCCAGCGGCAAGCGGCAGGATGAACGACCATTCAATAGAAAAAAATTTTGCTTTGAAACCAGTAAAATCTAGGCGTACAAGCGACCCAAGTGCTTTCGCTCCAAGACGAACGTTACGCAACAACTGCTCGTAAATACCAAACAGTAACGCAACCGTGCCACCTGAAACCCCAGGCACAATATCGGAGGCACCCATCGAAAAACCTTTAATTGCTGTCAGCAAATATTTCATACGTAAAGTACCTTCACTACTTTCTTTTAGACTGGTGCAGAGCACCGCACTCTATTCCCATTCGATGGTCCCAGGAGGCTTTGAGGTGATGTCATATGCCACACGATTGATGTCAGTTACTTCGTTGATGATTCGGCTAGACATTTTTTCTAGCAAATCATACGGCAACCTAGCCCAGTCTGCTGTCATAACATCGTCTGAATTAACAGCACGAATAATAATCGGGTGCGCATAGGTTCTTTCGTCACCCATCACCCCAACAGACTTTATGTCAGGCAGCACCGCAAATGCCTGCCACAACTCACGTTCAAGACCAGCTGCGGCTATTTCTTCACGCACGATCAGATCAGCGTCTTGCAGTGTCGCTACTTTATCAGGAGTAACTTCGCCGATAATACGAACGCCTAAACCAGGGCCTGGGAACGGTTGACGCCACACAATTTCGTCAGGCAAACCAAGTTCTGACCCGACACGACGAACCTCGTCTTTGAAAAGGTTACGCAACGGTTCAACAAGATCGAAAGAAAGATCGTCAGGCAAACCGCCCACATTATGATGGCTCTTAATTTTTGCTGCATCAGCAGTGCCAGATTCGATCACATCAGGATAGAGCGTGCCTTGGACAAGATAGTCTGCATCGGCGATCCCGCCAGAAGCTTCTTCGAACACTCGAATAAATAGTTCACCGATTATTTTACGCTTTTCTTCAGGGTCGGTAACCCCAGCAAGACCTGCAAAGAAACGATCGGCGGCTTGCACATGAATCAGTTCAATACCTTGATGCTTTTCGAACGTTTCGACAACCTGATCAGACTCACCGCTGCGCATTAAACCTGTATCTACATAAATGCAGGTAAGACGCGAGCCTATTGCTTTGTGCACCAACGCAGCAGCTACAGCAGAATCAACACCGCCGCTTAAACCACAAATGGCACGCCGATCGCCCACTTGTGCAGTTATCGCAGCGATAGAATCATCGATAACAGAACCAGGAGTCCACGTTGGGTCGCACCCTGCAAGATCATGCAAGAAGCGGCAAAGCAGCTCTTGCCCACCAGGGGTATGTACTACCTCTGGATGAAATTGCGCCGCCCAAAGGTTGCGCTGTTTGTTCTCCAACATCGCCACAGGAGCATTTGGCGTTGAAGCGGTTGCTTCGAAACCTTCAGGCACTTTGGTGATGCAATCAAAATGGCTCATCCACACACTTTGTTCGCCAACGTTGGCATCTAAAAGCTGGGTTGCAGGCGTAACAGTCAGCTGTGTGCGACCATATTCTCCTTGATCGAAACGGCTGACTTCACCGCCAAGCTGCAAGGCCATCAACTGCGCGCCGTAACAGATTCCCAATATCGGGATACCTAAGTTATAAATCTCTTCGTCAAGCATCGGCGCGCCATCGACACGAACGCTTTTGGGGCCGCCTGAAAGAATAATCGCTGCTGGAGCTAGATCCTTCACTTCTTGCGACGAGATGGTGTGTGACACAATTTCGGAATAAACACGAGCTTCACGAACACGTCGCGCGATAAGCTGCGCATATTGTGCGCCGAAATCGATGACCAGAACTAGCTGTTCAGACTTTGCGGTACCAGAACTCATACTTGTTTCACCATAACCTCAGCTTTTTGTAGTTCTTTAATTGTTGAATAGCCAAGCGAGGCCATAGAACGACGCAACGCTCCGAAAAGGTTTAGCTTTCCGTCAGCCACTGTTGCAGGACCAGTTAGGATTTCTTCGAGCGAGCCAGCTGCAGGCACTTGTACACGAGTGCCTTGTGGCAATGTCGGATGCACAACGCTCGATCCCCAATGCCAGCCACGGCCAGGTGCTTGCGCAGCTGAAGCCAACGCAGAACCCAGCATCACCGCATCAGCGCCACATGCCATCGCTTTAGCGATATCGGCGCCTGAGGTAATGCCTCCGTCAGCAATAACGTGCACATACACACCTGTTTCATGCAGGTGACGCATGCGAGCGGCTTGCACATCGGCAATAGCGGTGGCCATTTGCGAGCCAAGACCTGTCACGCTGCCCGTGGTTGCAGTAAGACCACTATCGGTGCCTACAAGAACACCAGCAGCACCTGAACGCATTAGATGTAGCGCAGCCGAGAAACTGACGCAGCCGCCTGCAACAACAGGCGTTTCGAGTTCTCTTACAAACTTTTTGAGATTCAACGTGTCGTTACCTTCAGCCTCAACATGTTCAGCTGATACAACCGTGCCACGTATAACAAGCAGGTCTAAATCTGCTTGCAGAAGAACAGACGCTAGCGAAGCGACGTGACGAGGCGAAACAGCACCAGCGGCAAGCTGCCCTGCGTCGTGAATTTGTTTGATGCGTTGCGTCACAAGATCTGGGTCGATCGGCGTTTCATAAAGTTGACGCATACGTTTGATCGCAGCATTATTGTCAAGATTTTTTAGCTCTTCAAGAAGCGCATCAACGTCGTCATGGCGAGTCCATAGACCTTCGAGATCTAGCACACCTAAACCGCCAAGCTCGCCAAGTTTAATCGCAACTTCTGGGCTTGTGACACTGTCCATAGCCGAAGAAAGAAACGGCAGATCAAGAGGGTAGGCATCAATTTGCCATGAAATATCAGCTAGATCGATATCCCGCGTTCGTCTTTGGGGAAGCAGCACAATATCGTCAAGGCTGTAGCCGCGTCGACCGGTTTTCCCTAAACCTATTTCAACCTTCGTCACAATTTTCCGCCTTCAACGATTGATTCAAGCAAGTCACGCAGACCCCCATTTTTAAGATTTTTCATGACTGTTCCTGGTGTCGTATCGCCAGCTTCCCATTCCATCCAAAAAGACAAAAGTTTAGCGGGCTCTATCGGCGGTTTATCCATCCTTCAAGGCTAGTGGTTCCCAACAGAGATCTCACCCTTCAACGAAAGGGAATCTATTTATTTTACATTTCTTCAAAAGTCAACGCACATGAACCTAAGACAAGCTGCGCCTCGAACCAAGAGAACTATGCAGCTAGGTCTTTATTCTCTGCTACCTTTTCGGTGACTACTTTAGAGGAGCCGCCTGGGCTCATGCTGACGCCATAGAGCACGTCTGCTGCTTCCATTGTGCGCTTCTGGTGGCTGACGACAATAAGCTGTGCCTCTTTGCGGAACTGTTCGATAAGCGACAAGAAGCGGCTGAGGTTCATATCGTCTAACGCAGCTTCGACTTCGTCCATCACATAGAACGGCGACGGACGACTGCGGAACACAGCAAACAGAAACGCCAGCGCCACAAGCGACCGCTCGCCGCCTGAAAGCAATGAAAGCTTCTTCACGTTTTTACCTGAAGGTTTCGCTTCAATCTCAATGCCGCAGTTCAAAATATCGTCAGCGTTTGTGAGCTGAATTCCGCCCTTGCCGCCAGGGAATAAAGACGTAAACAAAGTGGTAAAGTTCTCTGAAACATCGGCATAGGCGGCGCTGAAGACCGACACAATTTCTTCATCGATAGAACGAATCAACGTTGTTAGATCGCGTCTTGCTGATTTGATATCGTCAAGCTGCCCGCCAAGAAATTCGTGACGCTCCTGCAACTCTTGAAATTCTTCAACTGCTAATGGGTTGACCGTGCCAATAATTTTCAATTCACGCTCTAGATCACGCACACGAGCTTCAGGCGCGACACCTGCTGCTAGTTCAGGGCACGGCGTTGTCATCGCTATTTCAGGGTCGGTGTCTAGCTCACGGCGTAGCGCTTCGGTGAGTGTTTCAAGCTTTACTCTATTTTCAGTGTGGCTGATTTCTAAACGGGTTTGACGCTCTCGCAGCTCACCCAGCTCTTTCTCACAATCTTGGCGCTGTCTTCGTGAAGCGGCAAGCTTTTGTGAAACTTGTTGCGCAGCCGCTGACTGTGCATCTTGTTCAGCTTTGAGCGTCGTGAACCAAGTTTGCAGCGTTGCGGCCTTTTCCAGCAACGTGTTCTCTAACGCATCAACTTGGGCGATAACGCCTTCGATACGTTCACGTCGAACGCGGGCCTCGTCACGCTTTGAAACCATCGAAACAAGCTTCGCTTCGGTCTCACTTTGACGTTTTGTCAACGAGGCTTGACGCTGCTCTAAAGCAGCTGTCTTCACCTGCAGCTCGGTGCGCTGCGACGCAACCGTTTTTGCTTGATCATCAAGCTCAACGCGAGATGATGCTAAGGCAGCAGCTTTTGATTCGAAGTCTTTTTCTTCGCTCTCGAATTGAGGAAGCTGCGCCATCAACGATTTTATTGTCTCAGCGTCACGCTGTTTTAACGAGAAAATATCTTTCTGCTGTTCTTCAAGTTGTGCTGTGGCATCAGCTGATTTCGCAAGTTCAGCTGCAACAGAGTCAACAATCTCAGCCGCCCTTTTTTGACGCTGCTTGGCTTGCTGCAAGGCAGACTCGGCGGCGCTGCGTTTGCCTCGCAAGCCCGACAATGCCACCTGGCAGTCTTTTTCAGTTTCTTTTGCTGCTTCAGAAGCAACCGCAGCTTTTGCGGCCTTCTCAACTGCTTCTTCTAAGGCGGCGCCAGTAGCTCCTGAACCTGAGGCAGAACCGACACTCCAGCCTGATGGAGCGAAACGTGCGCCCTCTTTTGTCACAAACGTTGTCGTTACATCTTTGCAAGCAGCCTCATACCCGCTACGCCAATCACCATCGACAAAGTGAACATTTGCGAGCAACACATCAAGTAGTGATGATACGTCTTGGCGCAACGCTCGCACATGTGAACGCAGTTCACTTGTGGCTGACTTGTTCGCACCTTTACTATCTGGCAACGGCAACACGGCGCTAGTAAGATCTTTTTCGAGCAACATCGCAAGCGAAGCGGCAGCTTTGTCGCTGTTCTCGATAACGACTGCTCGCAGCGCTTCACCAACAGCTGCTTCGATAGCGGCTTCCCACCCTTGGTCGATATCGACCAAGTCAAGCAACGTGCCTAAGACACCATCAGTTTGAGCTAATGCGTCAGCACCAGCTTGCGCACGGGCTTCAGCTAATGCCTGTGACAATGCGTCTTCACGCGCTTGCCAACGGCTTTGCTCACTATCGGCGATTCGGCGTTTCTCTCTTGCTTCGTCAACAGCTTTTTCGCCTTCCGTGAAGGCTGTTACTGCTGCTGCCGCTTGCTTTTCTAGATCAGGAATAGCTGTCTCTAGTTCTTGTAGCTCGGCTTTATTTTTCTGAACTCGTTCTTGGTTTTCTGCTTGTCGCTTGCTGTGCGAGCTGAGCTGCTGGGCTACTCGCTCAAGCTCTTTTTCGCTGCGTTTCGATGCGGCAGATAACGCATCGATTTGCGCGCGAACTTCTGCCGCTTTTGCTGGCGCTTTCTCTTCTAAGCTGTGGCCCCACTGCTCATCGAATGAGAGCTGATTGCTCACCAGCGCAGCTTCAGCTATTTCCAGTTCTTTAAACTCTGGTTTGATGGCATCTAGCTCGGCTGACACAATCGCCAGCTCGGCAGTGATGCGTGACGACTCTGCTTCAAGGTTAGCGACAAGCCCCTGGTCAACAGCAGCTTCAAGCTCGCCTTGAAGACGGAGACGGCGCTCATTCACCACGTTGCGCTGCCCTTTTACCCGTTCTTGCAGCGACGAAACTCGACTGACGATTTCAACGATGTCAGAGCCGCCAAGTGCAGAAAGTTCAGCTTCATCAGCTAATACAGAAGCGTCAAGAGTTGCTAGCGTTTTTTGAATATCGTCTTCTTTCGTCGCATTATCGTTGCGAGAGGCTTTGTTGGTTGCCAGCTGGCCTTGTAGTGCTTGTAAACGACGGCCAGCTAAATGGACTTTTAAGACTTGCAGCTCGGCCACAAGCGAACCGTGTTTTAGCGCAGCTTCAGCTTGTTTCTCTAACGGTTTGAGCTGGCGTTTTACTTCACGAACCAAATCTTGCAAACGATGCAAGTCTTCTGCTGTTGAAGCAAGGCGACGCTCGGCACGCTCTCGGCGCTTGCGATACTTTAATACGCCAGCCGCTTCTTCGACGATACTACGACGATCTTGCGGCGACGAGTTCAACACAGCGTCAATGCGACCTTGTGACACGATAATATGCTGCTGCTTACCAACGCCCGAGTCTGAAAGCAGCTCTTGAATGTCGAGTAGGCGACAAGACACGCCATTAATCGAATAATCAGAATCGCCGTTGCGGAAAAGAACCCTGGTGATAGTGACTTCGCTAAATTCGATCGGCAAGTCACCCTCAGAGTTATCTATTGTCAGCGACACTTCAGCACGGCCTAATGCTTTCTTTTTAGACGTGCCGGCAAAGATCACATCGTCCATTTTTTGTGAGCGAATAATCTTCGGCGCTTGCGCACCCATTACCCACGCCATCGCATCAACAACGTTAGATTTGCCGCTGCCGTTTGGACCAACGACAACAGTAATGCCCGGTTCCAACTCCAAGTGAGCAGGATCAGCAAACGATTTAAACCCTTTAATTGTTAATGCTTTAAGAAACACAGAACACTAATGGTAGCCCACCTACGAGCATTTACGAACCATAGGCGACACCGATAACACGCTCTACTAATTATTATTTGTCCACCCCTGCCCAGGTTTGAAAGGCAAGCTTCCTTCTTGGATGGGCCTAGGTGTTGATAGCAGCAAGTAGCGTTCCCCTGTCGTTCCTGTGAAAAAACTTAGTGTTTTTTTAACTATCTCTTCAAACTCATCTTGTGTTAATACTTCTGCCACTAAAGCAACATTTTTCACTAATAAATAGTCACTTGAATTTCCTTCACCGTGAGCTACGTTAGCATGAAGCAAAAAATTTAAACCGTACTGTTCGTAATCTTCTTTGGCATATTCTGTTTCGAGTTCAGCAAATTCTGCTCTATCAATCCAAGGCCTATCTTCCGTTAAGTTACCTGCTATGGCATCTAAAACTTTAAGGAGCGACCTTAAATTTTGCAGTAAAGGTTCCCTTCTTCGTAATACATTTTCGTGCTGGTTAATTATTTTTTGACACAAAGCTATTTCTTCGTAAAGTAGGTGAATTACATCTAGCTGGCTTGTTCTCATCTCCCTGTATGCCCGGAAAATATCTAATAGAAGTAGATCATATCCAGTTGCATGGGAACCAAGTTTTTCTTTCCAATCGCGTGATCCGAAGGAACTCTCAACTCTCTCTTTGTCAAACAGTTCTTTGGCTGTCAACCCCTTTAAAGCATGCAAAGAGTATTTTTCTTCCACCGCACGCAAAATCGCATCACGAAGGCCAGCAGAGAAAGGTTTAGGTTTTTCATGATTAGGATTCATCTAATTTCCCGCAACATTCCATTTTAGTTAACAGGCTATTGTCTGCAAAGATACCATCATCATTTTTTGCGAACGAATAATCTTTGGCGCGCTTACGCCCTCTACGAACATTTCTGCACTATTTGTTTAGGTTCTTCCAATAACTCGTGTTGTTGACATTATAGGGCTAGGAGCAGAAATAACGCCAAGTGGTCGAACATCAGCACTACTAAGAGACGCCGCAAGCATAGCTGCGGAACGTATTTCGTTTATCACATTCCGATCAAGACCATTCTCATCGAAAAAATCTTCTGGTTCTCGCGAAAAGAATTTAACCGCTGCAAACTCGTCTCTATCTAGACCGAGGGCATCCATGAAATATTGATTATCGTACAAAGAATTCAGCATTGTCAAGATGGTCTGATCGAAGCCTCTTATGGGAGTGCTATCAACATCTTCTAAAGCATTTTCTAAGGTTTTTATTAATTCTTTATCTACCTTAACTTCTTCCGAGAAGTTCTTCAGATCAGACAAACTTTGTTCAGAGTTAAATTTGCTCACCGCTTGATCAAATCCTTGAAGAGACGCAGAAAGATTTATCTCTCCCAAACTTTTTGCTTCTTGGGCAAAAGACGTTCTCTCTTTAATCAGAGGAACCAAATTTATAAGTTTTTGACTCAACGGTTTCGGTAAAGGCTCCACGGCTTCGATTAGGCTATCTAACTGCCCAAATAATTTCGTTCGCACCCTTGTTTGTTCCTCAGGTTTAAGAAACTCTGTAAACAGTTTCTTCAATTCTTCAACAGATTCAACGACTTCTTCTATCTGGTCTATGATCTGGTCTATGATCTTTACACAACTACAGGCAAATTTAGCACTAGAAATAATATTTCTCTTAGAATCCTCTACGAACTGAAGCAGATCTCCTTTAGCCTTTCTTTTAATCTCATTAAACAGCATCTCACGAAATATAACGTCGAAGTCTTTGAACGAACGATCTCCAACACTCATTTAGATATCCTCAATTTAGGCAACTGTACAATGTTCAATACAATTGTACATTCACAAATTCATTTTCTCTGAGCTGCAATCGTCAATCGGAGCCAGAAGACAGAATTCTCACACCTGAGTGTCGCAGTAGAAGACGACTTGGCCTTTTAGTTTTGTTTTTTTGATAGGCAGCCTTGAACGTGGGCTCAACTCTCCTGCTTTGCCGAACACTTTTAGCGTGCTGGCATATTCACCAGGCTCACCAGCAAGGTCATGGAAGGGGCGATCTTCTAACGACGTGCCTTTATTCTTTGTTGCGTCATGCAAAATGCCAGCGACCGAACGATAGAGTCTGCGCACTTCTTGCGTGGAAAGCTCATTACTCATGCGATCATGCTTCAACCCGGCATCAAAGAGCATCTCGTTGCTATAGATATCGCCGATGCCTATGAAAATAGACTGATCAGTTAAAAGCAGCTTCAACGGCATCTCATACGCGTTGACGATGCGGCCAAACTCGACCCAAGAAAGCGGTTCGCTCTGCAAATCAAACCCTGTACGCTCCTCATCATGAACAGCTGCGGCAACATCATCGTCAGCAACAGCATGAATAACACTTGAAGCGTCGCTGTCGTGAATCCTCAAATCGCCGCCCTGTGTGAAAGAAATACGCACAACAACGTCTGAATCAACGCTTGTGCTTGCTGTAACCTTGGCTAACTTGCCGTTCTCCCCCAGTGATATGATAAGCGCATGTTCATTATCAAATCGAATGATGAGTTTCATTTTATGACGTTCGGCCGTCACGACCTTCGCACCTTCAAGCAGCGAAGAAAAATCTTTCTTTGTTCTGTGATTCGGTAAAGACTTCATCGCCTTAACTTCGACAGCTTTAATCTTACGGGTGGCAAACTCACGTTCAAGTTCACGCCGCAGCGTTTCTATCTCTGGAAGTTCTAGGTTCATCGGTTAGTCTTCTTTCACAATGGAATTCAAAATATTTTTATATGCTGAGCGGGCTGCTACTTGTTCGGCTCTTTTCTTTGAGGTTCCTTCACCCCTGCCTTTGACAGCCCCGTCAACGAACGTAGCAGCAACAAACCGCTTATCGTGGTCAGGGCCGCTACCTTCAAGTTGGTACACAGGGGCTCCAAGGTTTAATTTCGCTGCAAGCTCTTGCAACTGCGTTTTGTAGTCCCTACCTCCAGGCTCCTCAGCAGCGGTCACAATAGCAGACTTTGTCAAGGCAAGGGCCATTACCTCAGCTTTTTCCCAGCCAGCGTCTATATACACAGCGCCAATCAACGCTTCGACCACATCAGCAAGAATGGATTCTTTTTCACGGCCGCCAGATTGATCTTCGCCTTTGCCAAGAAGCAAACACTCTCCTACACCTAAACCAGCACCGATTTCAGCCAATGAGACCGTACTCACAACCGAGGCGCGCAACTTCGCAAGCTGACCTTCAGGAAGCTGTGGGTAGTTGTTGAAAATATAGTTTGTGACTACAAGACCTAAAACAGAATCGCCTAGAAACTCTAAACGCTCGTTTGACTGTTTCTGATCATTCTCTGCACAATAGCTACGATGTGTTAACGCCAACGCCAAAATAGCCGGATCACTAAAATCGTGGCCCAGCTTCTCACAAAGTGAGGTGAGGCTACTGCTCACCGCCCACCTTTGCATACACATAATCAACGGCATCTCGCACGCTTTTCAGATCTTGCAGATCTTCATCTTCGATACGAAAATCGGCAACGCTGTCCGAGAGCTGCTCTTCTAACGCTTCGACAAGCTCGATAAGTGCCAACGAGTCTGAGTCTAAGTCATCTGCGAAAGAGTCGCCCTCTTTTATTGTTTCTGATTCTATTTCTAAAATGTCCGCAAGACGGTCCTTGATTAACTCAAGAACTTCACTGCGTGTCATCGCTAGTTCTTTAGCCTCTGATGACATAGTTCCTCCATATAAATTTGTTACATAGCCCAGGTAACCAGATATCTGGCGATTTGCCACATGAGACACGTAAGGTCATCAAACACTAACAAAACAAAAGCAAGATCAAGCGTTTTATGGAAGGAATCTTACGAGGATGTCTTTTTATTCTACATCCTCTCACTATGTCCGCTGCTCTCAGCGCGCTAGTATGCAACATTTAGCGGCTCTCTATCCGCGTTACGCTGCCATAGCCTCATTCATTGCACTTTTTATTGCACTAACAAGGTGGAGCGAAGCTAGCTCGTCTGCGACCCTGATTCCGTTGGCTATCGTTTCTGCAGAAGATGACCCGTGCGCAATCATCGACACACCTCGCACGCCGAGCAACATACCAGAAGCTGTTATTTTAGGATCATAATACTCGAAGATAGGCGCCACATCTTTTGCTGCGCCGCTGCCTGCTAGCGCTTGCCCAACAGAACTGTCAAACAAATCGTAGGCACTTTCTAGCGCCTTT
This sequence comes from Acidimicrobiales bacterium, assembly GCA_020629155.1. Taxonomy (GTDB): domain Bacteria; phylum Actinomycetota; class Acidimicrobiia; order Acidimicrobiales; family SZUA-35; genus JAHDDW01. The sequence goes on from JAHDDW010000012.1 coordinate 75,862, forward strand.
AACACGATATTGCCTGTGTACCCGTCGCAGACAACAACGTCAGCAACGCCTTTAAGAAGATCTCCACCTTCGGCATAGCCTATATATTCGACATCGACCCATTCTGCTTGTTCAAACAGTGGCGTGGCTTCTTTAACAAGCTGATTGCCTTTACCTGCTTCTTCTCCTATGTTAAGCAACGCAACCTTAGGACGAGCGATATTCCATCGTTTAGAAACATAGGCACTACCCATTTTCGCAAATTGCAGTAGCCAATCAGGTTGACAATCTGCATTCGCGCCACAATCAAGCAAAACCGACGGTGTGGAGTTCCAGATAGGAAAAGGAATCGCAATCGAAGGACGAGAAACGCCTTTGATTCGCCCAAGACGCAGCAAAGAAGCTGCCATGGCAGCCCCAGTATTGCCAGCACTAAACAAAGCAGATGCTTTACCGTCACGTACCGCTTCAGCAGCCCGAACAATAGAAGAGTCTTTTAAACGTCGCACACTAGATGCAGGTTCAGCCCCCATAGCAACGACTTCTGTTGCTGGGAGATACGGAAGATCTGAGGCACCCTCAATCACAGCAGGATCTCCAACGAGAACTACAGGCACACCAAATTTTTCATACGCAAGCACAGCACCAGCGATAACACACCCAGGCGCATCATCGCCGCCCATTGCATCTACCGCTATTGGCAACCGAGCAGACATGACTATAAAAATTAAACTTCTATTGCTTGACGGCCTTTATACCAGCCGCATTCACCGCAAACACGGTGGGGAAGTTTGATAGCTCCACAGTTTTCACACGTGCTCTGCGAAGGTGCGCTGAGCTTCCACGATGAAGCTCTTCTGCTCCGAGTTTTTGCTTTCGATGTTTTTTTCTTTGGAACAGCCACTTTAACCTCTTAGAACACAACGTTCAGCTGTGAACGTTTCAACGTATTGGAATCTCTAATGATTTTAGATTCCTCCGTATCTCCACTCCGTTCGGGGCGTTACCACGCAGGTCTTACCTGTTGATCACCTAGACAGTTTGGCAGAAGAATCTATTTTTTAGAAATACCTTCTAATCTTAGCGATTTTTTCTCACTTCAACACCTATTCAAACTTCATTGTTTTTAAGGCATCCCAACGTGGGTCAACCTCTTCTTTATCCATTTCAGGGGCTTCACCAATAAACGCTGGAAATTCATCTGGCGCTGGGCCACCACACGATGCTTTACAAAGCGGCGCAAGTGGCAACGAGAACGCAATAGCCTCGGTCAGAACAGGCTCTAAGTCAACAGTCACCCCGTCGAAATGGCGAACTTCATCGTCTTGAGAAGCATCAACTTGAAATATCTCATCGATGCGAACACTTTGCGATCCCTTCGTTGTCTCTAGACAACGGCGACATTCGCCTTCCCAAAAAAACTTCACGTCACCTGTGACTGCAACGCCTCGTTCGATCGAGTCGAAAACTAGCTCTCCCACACATGGATCCTGCGTTGAATGGGTAGCAATAATCTCCAAACGAGGCAAAACCGCGTTCACGGTACATGTGAGTTGCTGCCCTAGACGCTTGCGCAAATCAGCTACGCTAACTTTTAATCGATTCACCTTTACAGGGGATGTCTTTTTATCGTGCACTCCCTCAGTATATCTGCTGCATATAGCGCGTGTGCATGCAGCTTTCAGCTGGTTCGATACAACGATTCAGCAGAACCATCAGCTACATCAATGCGTGCCTATCTTGCAACTCGGCCTCATCTGTCTCCGACGCCAAGTCGATACTCAGCTCTTCCTCTCGCGACGTGTCAGCAGCTGACATGCGGCGACGGCCTTTTTTTACGAGCACAGCGGTGCGCTCAAGAATCTGCTCGAAGCTTTCCAACCGTTCATCGCAAAACTCTTCGACTTGACGCTGCATGTTGTTTGCTTCATGACGGGCATCAGAAACAATCTGGCGTGCTCTAATCTCGGCGGCTTTCACAACTTGTTGACGCTCGACCATACGGCCGACCTGTGCACGGCCTTCTTCAATCAAATCTTTATGTTCTTGTCGAGCCTTCGCTACAAAATCTTGACGTTCCTTTAGCAACCATTTGGCGGCGCGAAGCTCTTCAGGGAGACGATCTTGCACTTGTTCCAAAATATGTAACAATTCATCACGATTGACTTTGACTGTTGCCGACATAGGCAACGGCCTAGCTTCAGCCAAAATTTCTATAGCATCTTCCAAAAGATCTTCAGCTTCTGGCATCGCATACCTGTCGGGAATGTCAACGTCTTCATCGTCAAAATCAACAGAATCAAAAAACCCGACAGATTTTTCTTCTTCGTATTCCTCTTCGTACTCATTCTCAGAACTCATTTTTGAACCTTTCAGCCAAATACCTAGCAACACAATCAGGCACCACAGCCGATACGTCTCCCCCCAAAGAAGCTATCTGGCGGACATACGTAGAAGACACTAGCGCATCTTCACCCGCTGCGGGTACCAAGATTGTAGATAAAGTATTTGTTCCTAGCAGGTTCATTCTAGCCTGCAACATTTCGCTATCGAAATCTGTTGCACTGCGAACACCCTTTAGAAGGCAATCGGCTTCAATGTTTTTAGCAGCTTCTGTTGTCAACCCTTCGAAAGCGATACTAGAGACATTCAGCAATGATACTGTTGCTTGCTTTAACAAATCCACTCGCTCTTCAGGGGTTGCGAAACCTTTTTTTTCGCTATTAAAGCCAATACCAACAACAACATGATCGAATATTTTTGCAGCGGTTTCAATGATTGCTATGTGCCCATTGTGAACAGGATCAAACGACCCAGGATAAAACGCTTTAACCATTGTCATCTCCTACGCCAACAGATTCAGCAATTAAGATATGAGACCGACCATAGGTACGTCTTCGCACTTCATCCCATGAGGCTGCAAGTTCGATAGGGTCTGCGGCGTGCCCTACCAGCAACGAGCTATTGATTAGCGCAAAAATGTCGCTCCACGGGTTGTCTTTATACGGAGGATCACAGAAAACAATATCGTAGACACTTGAGGCGTTTCCTTTCAAAAAAGTTTCAACACCCACTTTATGAACCCTGCTTTTTAGTCCAAGGCCAAGTGTTGAAATATTTGTGTTTAAGGCTTCCACACCAGCTTGCGAACGCTCGACAAAATCAACATAGTCAGCACCACGACTTAGGCTCTCGATCCCGAACGAGCCACTCCCTGCGTATAGGTCAAGCACTTTCGCATCTTCTAAGACGCCCAGACTGGCCAACATATTAAAGATAGACTCTTTCGCCCTGTCGGTAATAGGGCGAGTAAGCGGGCCTTTCGGCGGAATAAGTTTGCGACTACGAAGTTCACCAGCAATAACTCTCACCTATGCAAAGATAACGCCATTTTCGCCACAGCAGAGCGTAAGCACCAATTATCTTATGCATTATCTCTATCTGCCAGAGATATTATCAAAGTAAATCGCTCTAACGGGTTCCGAGTGTTTGTACAAAAGGTTCTTGACGAAATTGATTCCCCGCCACCACAAGCGACACTACTTTACGAAAAACTCAGAACTATTGGTGCTAACGTTCACCTAGAAGAAGAGACTTGAGAGCTAACTAACCCAACCCAACGCACGCAACTCGTCTATGAAACTTCTTTTCAAATGATGTTTCTCTACCGTTTTTTGAAGCATGTTTTCGAAAAGTTCTTGCTTGTCAGCTTTCCTGGCGATCCGTTCAACTCGTCGCATCAGCAGGGCTGCTTGTTTATAGGATTTCCTATTTTTCTTCTCAATCAACGCAGAAGCTTGCGCATCAAAAACCTCAATCGACTTTTCTGGAAAACTAGCAGACGACTCACGAGCTAGCTGCATCGCAACACGTTCACCGAAAGGAAGGCGTTCATACAACTCCCATGCTTCGGTTAAACGTTGCTGCTTCATAAAAATTTGCGCTAGAACAGAAGCAGGCTGCTCATAAAGATATGGGTTTCGTTTCTCGTCCTCATCATTGTCAAGAAGAGCGGTTTGAAGTTTCTGATCCCAAATATCACGGTTTTTACCAGCTTCAGACAGAATCGTTTCGTATGCAAGCAGCGACGGCTCCTTTTTAAACTGTTCAAATAGAAGTGAAAGAACAGCTTCATGGTCGCCTTCATTTCTAAATATTTCAAGAAGGAACTCTCGAAGGCAGCGAGTTTGATGGTTAGGACGTGCTTGCATCCCTTCATAGGCAACCTCTAAAGCCTTTCGCTTGTCTCCTTCGTCAAGATACAATTGCGCCAGTGACTTATAATCCTCTGCGAAGAAAAAACTGATTTCACAGACTTCCAGAAATTCTTTAGGTTTTTTCTCGGCTAATGCTAACGCTTTTCTTGCCGATGACACACGACTGTTGCCGTATCCGAACGATCCGTCAGGTTCTTTTTCTAAGCTATCCCACACCTCTAACAGAAGTTTTCTATACAAGCTGAGACCCTCTGCGTCAAGAATATGTCCGTATCGTTCAGCAACAGGGCGAAACGTGTCGAATTCAGAATCCATCTCCAAAGCAAACAGCCGTTTGACAAGTTTTTTATTTGCTATCTCAGACTGTTCGCATGCTTTAACATGGATTCTTGCTATCTCATGAGAAATCTCGGTAAGCCAGCCGTTCGAATCATCAAGATTGTTAAAAGCTGTTTCTAAACGTTTATGGGCGTGCTCTAACAACTCTGCTACTTCTGTCCCGTGGCCAGCGACAATAAACGATTCTAAGATTTCTAAGGTCGCAAATATTTCCTGAGCCCACGGTCCAACTTGTCCACGATAAAGGAATCCTCGCACTCGAAATGCTGCGGTTATCTCTTTTTTCCACGTTTTAACATCAAGTGAATTACCTTGATCGCTTTGTGATTTGGCTACAAGATAGTCTTGAAATGGTTCGTTGCGTTTCGCTTCGTTCAGCAAAAGATCGACGAGATGTTCTTTCGAAAGATCAAGCAGATAGTCAATGAGTTCGTTCTGTTGTTTTTCTTTTTCTAGCGCAGCATCAACCTTTTTTGTGCGCCCTTTAGGCAGACCGACAACTTGTAGTAGCAACGCTACGCAATGTTTACAGAACGAGCCATCATCTGCCGCAGGGCAGCTACAATCCCAGTTACTTTTTTCTAGACCATTGCGATAGTTATGTATTTCAGTTCGATAATCAAACGAACCTTTCACAACCGCAACAAGTGAACGGTCATTGTCTTCGATCACACTGATTTTTTCGGCGGCTTCAGAGGCTAGCTCTACACCTTTGCGATAAGCAGCTTGACCAGAAATATTTTTAATTGCGCCATGTTCTGTCATACGACATAAGGCTACCTAAAAAGAAGTCATTCCAGCTGAGAATGACTTCTGTGGTCTATTCGATTTCTTCTAGTTTGGCGGCCATTTTGTCGAGATCTTCGGGTTCGATTCGGTCTAGGCCAGGCAACATCAACGGCGTTTTCTTTGACTTTGTGCCTTTAACGGTCACTCTGCCACCTTTTGGTGTTACGCGACCGCCGCCTTTACCTCTACGGTTCTTCTTACGACTTTTCTTGAGTTTCTTTGTACCCAAACCACCGAATTTTTTAAGCATCTTTTTCATTTGATTAAACTGTGTAATCAACGCTGCTACTTGTTTTGGGTTTGCGCCAGAACCGTTCGCTATGCGAGCACGACGAGAAGCGTCGATAATTGATGGGTTGATGCGTTCTTCTTCGGTCATCGATTTAACGATGGCTTCAAGACGAGCTACTTCCCTATCGTCGATATCGACATCACGCATTTCTTTCGGAACGCCAGGCAGCATGCCAACCAGGTTGCCTATTGGGCCCATCTTTTTGAGCTGCTTCATCTGGTCAAGAAAGTCGTTGAAGGTGAATTCACCTTCCATCATGCGTTCAGCAGCTGCCTCAGCTTCGTCTTTTTCAAACGTCTGCTCGGCTTTTTCGATCAAGGTGAGCATGTCGCCCATACCTAAAATACGATTGGCCATACGATCTGGGTGGAACAGATCGAAATCTTCCATCTTTTCGCCAGTAGCAGCAAACGCGATTGGTTTACCAACAACTTCTTTAACAGAAAGCGCGGCACCACCACGAGCGTCACCATCAAGTTTGGTGAGCACAACGCCATCTAGCGACAGCTTTTCATGGAACGCTTGCGCGACGTTGACAGCGTCTTGCCCTGTCATTGCGTCGACAACTAAGAAGGTGTAATCAGGCGAAGACACTTCAGAGATCTGACGAACTTCTTCCATCAATGCTTCATCAATTGCTAGACGACCAGCGGTGTCGACAATAACAACATCTCGTCCAGTCGATCGAGCCTCATCGATCGCTTTTGCAGCAACAGTGACAGGATCACTCGCTTCGCTAAAGACAGGAACGCCAACTTGTTCACCCAATGTTTGGAGCTGTTGCACCGCAGCAGGACGCTGCAAATCGGCACCAACAAGCAGCGGATTGCGACCTTGCGCTTTGAACCAACGGGCAAGTTTGGCGGAGGTAGTTGTTTTACCAGACCCCTGCAAACCAGCCATCATAACTACAGTGGGAGGTTTCGATGCGTAGCGGATCGCTATTGTCTCGCCACCAAGCGTGGCAGTGAGCTCTTCGTTGACGATCTTGACGACCTGCTGTGCAGGGTTAAGCGCTTTGTGGATCTCTTCACCAACGGCACGCTCACGAATGCGTGAACGCAGGTTTTTAACGACCGATAAGTTCACATCGGCTTCGAGCAACGCAAGGCGTATTTCTCGCAACGCCTCGTCAACGTCAGCCTCGTTCAGCACACCTTTTTTACTTAGGCGACTAAAAATACCTTCAAATTTGTCTGTTAGATTTTGAAACATCGAACACGAGTCTAACTGATATTTCTGCCGATTAGCTTTTTTGGGGAAGTCTATTTATTATACTTCCCTGTTGCACTCGGCGTGTTTCACATAGTCTTTTAGCGGTTCTCTACTAAAGCGATTCAATACAAACTAATACGCAGACATTGCGAAAGTAAAGAAGCGCATTAGCTGAACTAAAAAATTTCTTAGATGCCTAACTTGGCGAACGAGTATCACGTCTTACTTAGAAGATCTTCTAGAATAACAAGCTTCTCAACTAGAAGACAGCGTTTATTTCTGTACCCTACATCGGGTGGTAAAAATTTATTTCTGGACTACATTGTTCGGCGGATTACTATGAGCGCAGCTTTCGTCGCCTTATTACCAATCTATATTGGATTCTTTGGCGGCTACGCTTTGAAGAAGTTTCAAATTGTAGATACTGATTTCGCTAAGTCATTGCTGCGCGTTGTCTTCTATCTACTGATCCCGTTACTAGTCATTGCTGTTTTTGCTCGCCTTGAACTCCAGGGCGAAATTATGGTATTCACAGCGGCTTCTTCCATGGTATTTCTTTTCGGATGGCTAGCAGCGACAGGGCTAGCGAAGATTCTAAATCTGTCGCCTAAGACAAAAGGAATGACGATAGTAGCATTAATGATTCCAAACACAGGCTACGCATTGCCATTTGTTACACAAGCATTTGGGAGCGAAGAGATTTCAAAATGGTCAGGATCAGAGTTCGCCGTCGCAACCTTAACATATTCGATCGTGTTCTATCTATCGAGTCAACATAGCTCCGACAAAATCACACAGAATGGACTACATCAACTTTTGAAAGCTCCAGTGCTGTGGGCATTACTTTTTTCTTTAATAACAAAGCTTCTAGAAATAGAACTACCTGAATCAATTGTTACTTCCTTTGAAGCAGTTGGCAGTATCACTGGGATTGTTGTCATCATCAGCCTCGGCATTTTATTTGACTTCCAAATTTCACGTATCGGTTTATCGGCATTGCTAGTCGCTACCAAACTGTTACTGGGTCTGCTTGTCTCTGTGCTATCGTGGAAAATTTTCGCAGTTTCAAGCGACGACTTTTATTTGTTGCTGCTCTTATCAGCTACTCCGCTTCCATTTAACACTGTCGTTTTCTCAGGGCTGCATAAGCTTGACATAAAGACTGCAGTAAGTGCGGTTTCACTGTCTATGCCCGTTGGTTTGGTTGTTAGCTCAGCTATTATCATCGCACATCAAAACTTTGGTTAATTTTCTTTTCGAGCGTTGAGATAGCGCAAGATTTTATAGCTAACTATCTGCCAACGCGAATAGTCGAAATGGCAGACCTGTCGTAACCAATCATGCTAGATCGTTTTAAAAAGCTGATCACGTGGTCCACCCACTTATATCAACGTCGAATAACCTACAACAAAGGTGTGATATTCTCGAAAAGTGCTCTATCGCTTGCGAATTTGTTAGCGACCTGGAGGCCCGCCTTGCCCCCGACCTCCGCCAGCTGTGCCGTCATCAACGTATTCACCAGACAAGCACCCCAATACCGAATTTTCTTCAGGCGCCGCTGCGTGATAGTGATAACCAAGATCATCAGAACTATGTCCGCCACACTCATCAAGGTCTGTGTCGCCACTATTTTTATAGATTCCGTAGCCGTCTAATGCATACGCAAAAATATCGGCATGACCTGCAACTTCAACACCAGAACAATCAAGGGCACCGTGCATGTGATAGCCCTCAGTCGGGTTGAAATGACCGCCACAGTCATCAAAAGCAGCAATCGTATAAGCACTCAAGATTGCATCCACAGGGGCACTGCCGTCAATCCTCACACCATTGAGCGTCACACCCCACTGCGGCCGATTAGTTGTCACCTGCGATGCAGCAACGGGCGTGGCAGGAATCAGCACTTCATATGGTACAGCTTCACCGTTTTCAAGATAGTCAACGGCTCCCTCTACACAATGGTTCTCTAGATCTTCAGCAACGTCAGGGCGAGCAGCTGCCTCAAACTCTTCCTTATTTTCTGTCACGTTTACGTTGCCATCGTCATCGTACAGCTTCCAGTTCTCATCAGAATATAACTCGGCGAGCCCAAGAATAAACTCGCCGTCGATGTCATAAAGACCGTTACCGTCAAACCAGATACCACCTTCTTCTGCTGTCGCAGAAGTTGTCGATGGGCAGAACGGGCCGACCTCATAATCTGAAGGTAGACCCACGGCAGTAATCGAATAACACGTCGTTTCGGTGCCGCCAGAAAGCGTACATTCTCGCTCTTCAAAATCGCCTTCAACAGCACCCTCTAGGAAAAGCTCTGTGTCAAGAGCCTTGCTGCCACTTGTCTCTGGCATTTCGCCACTCTGTGGATCAGCAGAACTGTCATTTACAAACTCTTCGTTATCATTTTCTGCAACATCAGAGCTACACGCGGCGACCATACACATCGTCGAAACAGCAATAACTAGTAGTTTTTTTCTATCAAAAAAATTCATAGTCGCTAGCGTATAACGACAATGTTAGGACTGTGTTAGGAGATCTAGTACCTACAAACCTGGCGGTTGGCAAGGTTCATAGATGATACGCCTGAACCCTTCAGCGTACTCGACATCTTTTTCAAATGTTTTTGCTAGACGAGATGCGTTATGCCGCACTTCTGATTCTAAATCATTTTTTGTGGCGAACTGGCTCGAATGTTGCGCTAACGCTTCCAGTTTTAAAGCTATATCCTCTTCGCCTATTTCGACAAAAAAGTCTGGCTCAGGATCCTCTACAAGCCATACTTGCTTAACGATATGTGAATCAAGGCAAAGCTCTGGAAAAGCGAACTGGTTACGTGAATCAGGATACACAGCAGCTAAAGTCGCAGCGCCAACTGCCAAATGATCAGGATGCAAAAAGTGAACATCATCAAGGTTATAGCGAGGCGACGGCGCTATCACAATAGCTGGTTTCACAAGTCGGATAATTCGCGTAAGATCTCGACGCAAATCAAGCGTTGGCTCCAGCAACCCGTCAGGGCGGTCGAGATGAAATGACTGGCTGACACCCAATACCTGAGCCGCAGCCTCTTGTTCCTCTTGACGCTGGCGTGCTTGAGCACACCGAGGAACAGCTAAGTCTGAGCCTCCAGCTTGCCCATTTGTAACTAAACAATAGTGAACAGTCACTTCATTTGAGGCCACAAGTTTAGAGATAGTAGCCCCGACCGTGAAATCTATATCATCTGGGTGAGCTCCAATTGCGAGTATGTCCATTTATCCCATTCTAGCGACTGCAAGACAAGCCGCACCCTAGGTAACATTTTCGCCTTGTTTTAATTCGATAATCTGATCAAATCCTGCCAAGGTATGCGTTCTGTGTGCAATCGCAATAATCGTTATATCTCCAAATAATTCAGAAATGCTACGCTGAATGCGTTGCTCAGTTTGTTTATCAAGTGCTGACGTCGCCTCGTCAAGTATCAAAATGTCTGGCTGGCTATAGAGCGCCCTAGCGATGCCTATGCGCTGTCGCTGCCCTCCAGAAAGCCGATAACCGCGTTCACCTAAGCATGGTCGACAATCGACCCATGTTTGTGAGGGCTGTCATTGTGTAGGCAAGGTACACCATGATTTCACCGATAGATATAGCACCTCTGTCAACCTGGGCGGCTACATAAAACATAGCGGCGCTTAGAAACGCGCCATTTGTGATCTGAAAACTGATCCATTTACGATACGAAAGCTTGGCGATATAAAGCGCGTTTGCCTCTAATTTCTGGTCAGCTGTTTTTACATCGTCAACAGAAGACTTTGTGCGCCCTAAAACCTTTGTTGTGCGAATATTACCAAGCTTGTCAACGATCTGACCAGAAGCACGCTCTCGCGTCTCTTGCAAAGCACTTTCGGCGATAACTATTTTGCGTTGAAAACGAACCTGCAAGGTAACAAAAAGCGTCAGATAAAGCGCAAAAATAATAAAAAGCGGCCACTGTGTCGACAAGAAAAAGAGTGATATGCCAAACGCTTGCGAAACATAATTCAACGTTCTATTAGTTCCAGTTCCGAGGGCTTCTTTCATCGCTTCTGCACCAGTAGTGACTCGCTGCAGTTTCTCGCCACTCGACATATCGTCATGCCAGGCCAGCGACTTATTTGAGATGGTGGAAAAACATCGAAGACGAGCTTTGTGTTCAAGCTTAATATTGAGCTGTGTGAGCTGGTTCTTTAACCATAATCGAGTGATAGAAACAAGGCCCCACAAGATTCCTATAACTGCAATGACAGCAAAGGGAAATGTTAAACCTTCTGTCTCGTTCTTACCCTCTGAGAAGAAATCAACTATCTTTCCAACTGCATATGGCGGCACCAGCTCATAAGTCAAAATGATCGCAAGGAACACAAAGAAAGTAAGATATTTCTTTCGGTCACCGCCAAGAAGCCCCCAGCAATGAACTATAAAACTTCGCCAAAGACCCATAAAGGTGAAGTGTACCTTAGTCAGTCATCAGCAAACACCGATTTAGTAGGCCTGCGATTTCTCAAGGAAACCTTTTAAGCATCTCTTCGCTCTCGCTGAAATAGACAACAATTGTTCCACGAGTTACTTTCTTAGCTTCAAGTTGGCCTAACCAATACGCTTTGCCTTCCTTATCAGAAGGCCGTTTTAAGACATCTTTATAGAGAATGTCGAGGAACTGCTCAAAGCTTTTCCCTTCATAACGCTTTTGATATTCAGGCGACTGCGCAAACCATTCAGCGATTTCTTCCAGCGAATAACCTTCAGCTACTTTTCCTAGCCAATAGACTTTGCCTTCCTCATCTGGTTTGCGATGAAAAAACGATCGATACAGTCGCGCCACACTTGCTTCTGTTTGAGGAGTTGCAGCAGAAACTGCTCTAGCAGCATTTACTGAAGCTGTAGGGTTTATCGCAACGCCGTTAGGCGTATGAATCTCAAAATGAAGATGCGGAGAAGTTCCTTCAGCGTTCCCACTATCACCCATATAGCCGATGATTTCCCCAGCCTTTACTTTGGTACCACGAGCTAGTTTTCCGCCAGATTGAACCGTGGCGCATAGCTTAGCAGAATAGACGTCTGTACATTTCGCTGAAGCATCATCAGTGCCTGGCGTATCGTTATTAAAATGAACATACATATATTCCCAACCATCAGCGTCTTGCAACATGAGCGAATTGCCGCTGCTATTTCTGAAATGACCCCATGTAACTACAGAATCTTTCACAGCAATTATTGGCATCATCTTTTTTCCTAGGAGATCGACTCCTTTATGACTGCGTCCACCGCTGCGAGGAGCCCCGTAGGTATCTGACCATCGAAGCTTTTCTATAGAATTTTTCTCGACAGGGAAAAGAATATCTCTGGTCGTTGCCGCATTTGCTGGCATCACGAACGCGGCACTCACAAACGCAAGGACAACGACGACAACACCTATTTTTTTGCGGCTGATTATCTTAACTAGCATTATTCTCCTGACGGATCTCACCTTCTCTTTAGTGGGAAGGCCATATCGGTTTCAGTCGGATCAAACAGTAATCGACATAAACATCAAGAAAGGTGATGAGCAAATTTACTGAAACAGAGAATATGCTAAACGAACTATAGAAAGCAAAGTCTAGAGAATCGTTTTTCCGAGCGCTGATTGAATAAGCCACACAGCAAGACGCCCTGTTTGGTTACGAACATCTAGCGTCGGGTTAAGTTCCACAACTTCGAGGCCACACAGTTTGTCGGTTTGATTCGCCATTTCACAAATCAAATGCGACTCACGCACCGTAAGCCCACCAGGCACTGGGGTGCCAACACCTGGCGCGAATTGCGGATCGATGCCGTCAAGGTCGAATGACAAATGGATACCAGCCGTATCAGCGCTAACCAGCGCCAATGCCTCTTCCATACATTGTGCAGTGCCTCGGCGGTCGAGCTCGTGCATTGTATAGATACGCACGCCAAGCTCTTTGGCCAGCGGAATCTCTGGCGCATCGACGTCGCGAGCGCCAATAATAACAACATCTTGCGGCCGCAGCGCAGGTGCATCGCCGCTAATTGTTGTTAGAGAATCAGGGCCTTCTCCTAGCAAGACTGCTAACGGCATACCGTGAATATTGCCACTAGTAGTAGTTTGTGGCGTGTTCATATCGGGGTGGGCATCAACCCAAACGACGCCGAGGCGTTCATTGCGGTGATTATAATGTCGGGCTATTCCTGCGACGCTGCCCATGGCTTGAGCATGATCACCACCTAAACACAGCGGAAACAAGTTAGCAGCCATAGCTTGTTCGACACTATCTGCCAGCTGCGAACAGAGTTGCGCGATTTCAGGCAAGAACCTGGCCTTCGGATTGCCAGCATCTGCGGTTTCATAGCTAGGCGTCTCTATGTCGGCGACTGTCTCAACACGATGACCGAGCGATTGCAACGCTGACAATAACCCAGCGACATGCATCGCACTTGGCCCCATATCAGTGCCTCGACGGCCCGCCCCTAAGTCTAATTGCACGTTTTGTATTGAAATATCCACAATGACAGTATCGCATAGAACATAGCCGCATAGTCTGAACCTTGCCACTGAGGTAGGTACGCTTAGAGAACAGCGACACATGTCGAAAGGATACATATGGTTCGTTTTGTAGGTGTCGAAAATATGGTTCGCTGGGTTCGATCTATCGGCGTTGAACAGATTGTAGCTGACATGGTGGACTATCTTGAAGCCGACTTTACTCGCTGGGATCAGTTCGACAAGACACCTCGGGTGGCGAGTCATTCCCCCTATGGTGTCATCGAATTGATGCCGACAAGCGACCGCCAGACATATAGTTTTAAATATGTTAACGGTCATCCGATTAACACAAAAATTGGCCGTCAAACCGTCACCGCTTTCGGCGTTCTGGCCGATGTCGCAAGTGGCTACCCGCTGTTTTTGTCTGAAATGACACTGCTAACAGCGTTGCGTACCGCAGCTACGTCAGTTATGGCAGCAAAACTTTTAGCGCCTCCGAATGCCTCTGTTCTGTCGCTTATTGGCACTGGTGCACAAGCCGAATTTCAAGCACTGGGGTTTCGTTCTGTTCTAGGGATGCTTACGCTGCGTGTGTTTGACACCGACCCGCAAGCTGTCCAAAAATTACGCACCAACATAGAGCCACTTGGATTTGATATTGTCGACGCAGCCACGGTAGAAGACGCCATCGCAGGTGCTCATGTTATTACGACATGCACCGCCGACAAAACCAAGGCTACTATTTTACGTGACGATATGGTGGCCAGCAGCGTCCACATCAATGCCATCGGCGGTGACTGTCCTGGCAAGACCGAGCTTGACGCTGCTTTACTGATGCGCAGCAATATTTTTGCCGAATATCTACCACAAACCCGTATCGAAGGTGAGCTGCAACAGCTCGACCCCAAATGGCCAGCCACAGAACTGTGGGAAGTGCTGACAGGTGCATCCCCAGGACGAACAAGCGGTGACCAGATCACTATTTTTGACTCCGTTGGGTTTGCAATCGAAGACTTCTCGGCGCTGCGCTATCTTTCAGACAGTGTTGCAGACACTGACTTTTTTGAAACAATTGATCTGATCGCTGAACCTAGCGACCCTAAAAATCTGTTTGGTTTACTCGACTAATCCTTCTCAAACATCATCACACAGACGCGTTAGACTGGGCCCATGGATGCAGAAATTATTAGTGAACCCAAACGGTGCTTGTGGGCGCAAAGCCATAGCGCTCATAGCGCCTATCATGATGCTGAATGGGGACGACCGACGAGCGATCCACATCGGCTGTTTGAAAAGATCTGCCTTGAAGGCTTTCAGTCTGGGCTTAGCTGGCTCACTATTTTGCAAAAACGCGAACGGTTTCGTTATGTTTTTAAAGACTTCGATTTTGAAAAAGTTGCGCGATTCGGCGAAAGTGACGTGGAGCGCCTTTTAGGAGACGCAGGAATCGTACGCCATCGCGGCAAAATCGAGGCAACTATCAATAACGCACAGCGGGCATGTGAACTTGTCGAGACAGAAGGATCGCTAACTGATTGGATCTGGGCATGGGCGGTCGAAGTCCCCTATCGAGAAGTCATAGAAGGCAAGAAAACGATTGTTTCCAAAACTGAACGCTCTGCTGCGCTGGCTAAAGAGCTCAAATCAATGGGCTGGAAGTTTTTTGGCCCAACGACAGCGTATGCGTTTATGCAGTCAGAAGGTTTAACAAACGACCACGACAACGACTGTTTTGTGTATCAGGAATGTGAAACACTCCGACAGGCAATGCTTGCAGATAGAGAGTTGCGACCATAGGTATTGTTGATGCTATAGAAAATTAGTCACTTTTGAATAACAATTTTCGTTTTAGCAACTATATCCCAAAGCGTACTTTTACATTTGACAAGCAAAAAAATACTTACCGTAGTAATCATAAAAGAAATGACCACAAGTACAACACCAATATTTTCTAAAATTTCTTGCGCACCTGACAAGTTAGCTGATGGCGGATGGACCAGGATAAAAGGGAAAATTTGTAGATAAACATTAAAATTTCGCAGAGCAACAGTCCGACTTCTGACCTCGTTACTTCCGACTGACTGAACTCTCATTTGGAAAACCTTTTTACCTAAGGTAACGCCCTTATTGTAATTTTCATAGATCGAAATTAATGAACCAGCCAAAAAAATTACGGCTAGATCCTCCGTATAGAAAGTTGGCGCAAATGATCCGACTATAATACTTACGACTAACATACCGAACCAAACGATGTAATCAAATAACCTAGCTACAAGCCTCTCTTTAATAGAAGCATACGTCTGAATCGGTTCGGCACTGATTTGGAAGCCATCTTGCTTAGGCGATAACTTGAGGTGTGGTTTGGTTTTCAAATCCTTATCTGATTTTCCAGGAAGTGCGCTAGAACCTGGATTACTGTAATAATAATTGTTAATGACAGGTGCCGTATAATTCGCAATCGATTCACTCGTCACGTCAGAAAGATCAATATGGCTTGTGACATTAGTTTGTTCAGCAATGTTGCGTTGCATCATGGAACAGAATTCGTCAGACACTTCCTTAAAGTTCTCTGATAGCTCTTTCATCTTTTTCCATGAATATAAGAGTTCAGCAGAATATTTATTTCTTTGTTCTTTGGAATCTACCAAAGTGTGATGATTCGGGCATAGAAGTATTAAGTTATTAGCATCATTAACGTTCCTTTTTAAAGCATCGTGCCGTGCAGAACCAGGTTTTTCTCCACAGATATGGGCCATTTCTAGGAAAACGCCACCTTCTTTATGGAAAGCCTGGACTCTACAACCTGGGAAATAACATGTGGGGTCCGCTCCAGCAGATGACCAAAGTTTCTTTATCGACGGTTGTGGAGGAGACACCCAACATACTTTAGCAATAGCCAACCAGCCTAGTAAGGATAGTTCGTTTGATTTTGTAGATATCCCTAATACATTCCGATTTGGTTAAACGCTCGTGTCATTGCGCTTGCAAAGACACGCAGTGAAACGAACCCGACAAAAAACGTTACCATGGCTGGGTGAATGAAAAAATTTCGGGTGCGTTACGCGACCCAATTGGTTTTGTAAAAGATTTTTTGTCGGGCGCTTCGCACGAACTTGTGCGCTACCTGCTCGTGACTATAGTGAACGTTTTTAACCATCAGCTAGTGTTATGGATCGCCCGCAATCAGTGGGGATGGCCGTCTGCCTGGGCTAACATTTTCGCCGCTACATTAGCAGCTATTCCAGCCTACATTTTAAGCCGTTATTGGGTGTGGGAAGTTAAAGGCCGTAATAGCTTCAAAACACAGATTCTTCCCTTCTGGCTAGTTACGTTCTTTGGCATGGGTATTTCAACCGCTGCAGTTGTGATTGGCGAGCTAATTTCAGATAACAAAATTTGGATCCAGCTTGCCAGCTTAGGTGGCTATTTCGTGGCGTGGGTTATCAAATTTGTGCTGCTCAACAAAGTATTCACGCAACCAACTGAACCGATCGAAAAATAGGCTGCTATCGAATAAGTTTTTCAGCCGCT
Organism: Acidimicrobiales bacterium; assembly: GCA_020629155.1. Taxonomy (GTDB): domain Bacteria; phylum Actinomycetota; class Acidimicrobiia; order Acidimicrobiales; family SZUA-35; genus JAHDDW01. The sequence continues at coordinate 92,720 of JAHDDW010000012.1, forward strand.
TCAACTAAAGAACTAGCTCGTCTCACACAGGCTTGGGTATCTGAAGCAGAAATATCTGCACTTTCATAGCAGCTTTAGTTTTAAGATCTAAAGCCCTTTTTAGCAATGAGCCCAGCTTGGAATCAACTTTATTTAACAGCAAGATAGATGATTGATGATTTCCATCTTTCGACCTCTCCCCTAAGGAAAAACAAGTTATAGCGTCGGCTGCTGCTACTGCTCCATGGATCGCGTTAGTCGCAACAACATCACAAGATTCAAGAATCTCAGCAGCCTCTAAGAATTCTTTAGCGTCAACAAGCCGTTTCTTTGCTTCCTTCAAACCACACTTCTTGACAGAACCTTTAAATCTCGCCACTATTTTTCTTATCTGTATACAGCGAAAGGTTTGTTTCGCATAGTTCAATACCATCTCTACGGATTTCGATGATTAAGTCGTTACCCGTATCGACTAAGCGTTTGAAAGAGTCTTCTGAATACTCTATTACTTGTAATTCGTTGCCTGTCCAATCCAGCACATCGCAATGGAGGGAAGACAGAAATTCATGGGTCTCTTCTGACTCTGGATCTTCTAGAACTAACAAAAGATCGATATCAGAGTCGCCCCTAGAGTCGGCTCTAGCTACTGAACCAAATAACCAGGCACCCAAGACACCATCGAAATCAGTTATTTTTTTGCCAATAGAGCAATAAATTCTCGCCGCAAGTCCCATAAGCCAAACAGAAATTTGAAACCCAAATGAGACTTGTTAATAACAATTAAGGAAGAGGACCCGACCTTATCCTCTTCGACCAGACCACTCCAATCAAATCTTCCACAATGGAACTGGCATTACTTGGAGAAACACCAGCCAGTTCTGCTAGATGACGACGTGTAACAAGGTTTAGTTAGCCGAAGCAGAAGGCTAAGGAGCGATCCTCGCACACCAGGAATAACATCGTCTAATGGAGAGCTAATGTTCATGGCTCCTAACAATAGCATCACGTGATCGATTTTTCGATCAGCCGCCGATTTGGCTCATTGATTTAGAAGGTTTCACAAAATAGCGTTGCCGATCGCTTGGACGATGGTTTAGCAATCGACACCAGCGTGTAGAAGGCAATTACTTAGCTGGCCATCTGAGTAATTACAACAACATTTTGTATAGGTTGACTTTTTGATATTTTGTGCCGATACTGGACATAGGCATGTGGCGAGCTGCATGCAAGTAAGCCTCGGACTTGCGCTGTAGCAGCGCCCCGAGGCCGCTGCGCTTTTAGGGTCTCAAACAGTGACGATCGTTACTCTATGAGCTAGTCGAGGAAAAATTGACTCGTCTTTAGCACACAACAAGTCCGTGCGTGAGCTAGCTAGCACATCCGCTATTTTCAGCATCGGCTCATCTTTGCCCGAATGTGCAATCTCGAAATTATCCGAGATCTTCCCCGCTTGCCTCAGCTTCACCACCAACGCTCGGTCTCGTTCGTCTAAAGTCATGTTCCGAGCCGCCGCTCGGTTGCGAGTTTCCAAAGTCGCATGACTAACTCCAACATTTTCCAAATCCTGAAAAGCTTGACTGAGCTGATCAAATCGTGCCTTTCGCTCAGCTCCAGGGCTGCCGCTAATCGGGCCTGCGAGCTCATAAAAATAGCCCTCCCAGTCCCCGACAGCCGCTATAGCATCGACAGCAGTACGACGCCGTGTACTTGATTTAAGGTCGCTATAGTGAAGATCGAATCCTAGGCCTGCCTCTGCCCTTAGCAGCGCCGAACGACATTCTTCCAAATCGCCACGAAAGAGTACTGCTGCAGCCGTCACATAATACAAACGGCCATGATCTGGCTTACCTGTTTTTCTGTGACGAAGCGGCTTACGAGACTCATCTATGAACGCTACTAGGCCATAAGAACTGTTCATTGTTTAGCTCCTTTGCCAGATAGCTATAGAGCGCTGTTGTGTCTATCCCATGTTCTTCGACTAAGACCGTTTTTCGTTCGCCTGCTGCACTCGCCAACAAAGTTCCCATATAACCAACCCGCTGCCCCACGGAACAAATACCCTAACCGAAATATCGACCCGAAACTACGCTTCCAACTCTAAGCAGCTACAGAGTAGAAAAGCCGCAATCATCGACGAAGCCTTAGCCGCCGATTTGGCTCATTGATTTAGAAGGTTTCACAAAATAGACGTTGCCGATGTTGTGACCAGCTTCTTTTTTCTGAACTTCTCCACGTATCGCTTGGATGATAGTTTCATTATCCGTATCAGAACGAAGCAGGGACTTCACGTCGAGGTGTCGTGTCGCAAAAAGGCAGTTGCGCAGCTGACCATCTGAGGTGAGCCGAATGCGGTCGCATGAGTCGCAAAAAGGTGCCGACACGCTTGAGATGACGCCAAACTCACCGACGCCGTCGTTATAGAAGAAACGAGATGACGGCGCAGACCCTCTCTCGCCTCGTGTGAAAGCAAAAACCTCGCCAGCCGTAGCCAAAATTTCACGCTCTGGGACAACAAGTGTTTCGTTCCATTTATCATGCGCATCAAGCGGCATAAACTCGATAAATCGCACGATCACACCGTGTTTGCGTCCGAAGTGAAGAAAATCCAAGATTTCATCATCGTTGATGCCTCGCATCAACACAACGTTAAGTTTCACAGCGCTAAACCCAGCACCTACAGCTGCGTTAATACCATCGAGCACTTGTTCACATTGATCGCGATGCGTCAGCTCAGCAAAACGCTGCGGCTGCAACGAATCGATACTTATATTCATTCGGTTAAGACCAGCCACCTTTAGCCTTTCAGCAAGTTTCACAAGCCGTGTACCGTTTGTTGTGAGTGAAAGATCGACCCCAAGCTGACTGAGTTGCTCCACTATTTCTAGAAGATCAGCCCGAACCGTTGGCTCCCCACCTGTGAGACGAACCGACGTGATACCACCATATTGCACGAGAAGCCGAGCAACCCGCACAATCTCACCAGCTGATAGAACATCGGCTTGGTTGAGCCATTGCAAACCTTCAGCAGGCATACAATAAGAGCAACGCAAATTGCATCTATCTGTGAGAGAAATTCGCAAGTCTTTATGGATGCGACCAAAACTATCAACCAGCGTTGTCATATAGTTTAGAGTATCTCTACAGAGTTGGTTTTCTGCCGAGAACTCAGACAAGCAAGTAGATCATTAAAGACTGGCACGGCGCTCGGGTGAGGCTGACTCTTGAGACGCTAAACCTAAAACGGAAGGCAAACGATGAGGCAACTGCTGACTTCTTAGTTTTTTGCGTGTGGGTAAAGTTTGTAGCATCCTTCGCGCTTTTCTCGCTTCGAGTCCGATTTCATAGATTCTTCTGCCTTTGTCTTCAAGGTCTTTCAAAGGATGTGCTACACGCAAAAGTTTATTTTTAGACTTATACGGTAATTCATCAAAGTAATTCGACTTCTCAAGTCTAGGATCTTTCGTTGCCCAAACGACCTTGCCAATTCCTGAAAAAACAATAGCAGTCAGACACATAGGACATGGCTCTAAAGTTGTATAGAGGGTCCAGCCGTTAGGCTCAGAAGTTTGTGTATAGTTTTTTTCTGCGACTTCCTGTAATGCAAGTATTTCTGCATGAGCCGTTTTGTCGCCTCGGCTCTCCATCTTATTGTAAGTTTGCGCCATTACAAGACCATTAGGCCCTAGTATCACGCATCCGATTGGAAGCTCCTGCGCTGAATAAGCTAAATGTGCTTGCTCAAATGCTAGTTCAAGACCTACGCGATGCATCTCAGGTTCCTCAACTGACATATCGTAGCCTTCTGGTATTCGACACATCAGATTCTAACTGATCAACCAGATAAAGTCGATTGGATCTACTTACCAAGAAACGACACCATTAAGCTATAGAAAGTTTCAGGTACTCAGCGATATTAACACAAACAGCCTATTCAATCGAAACTTTGGCGGCGTCAGGCCACAAAGGTTCGACGTTTCTAAGCACAGCTCGTGTCTGTTCGACCAGGCTTGACCCTGGTGTTGCGAGCCACGTAAACGTTATCTGATCAGTGCCGCCCATAATCGCACCAGCAAGCAATGCAGCATCACGTTGATGCTGCGACGTAGGTTCTGCTGAACCCTCCGCTTTCGCTAAATCTGTGGCGATCAGTTGACGGTAGGCCTCCATCCACTGTCGATTTTTGAGAGCATGACGAACCAGAAGAACCGGAAGATCGGCGAGCACTTGAAACGCCAACGCAACCTCAGCCGCATCTAATTCGATGAAACGTGCAACATCAAGCACCGCAGCGTTACAAAAATCGTAACAAGACATACCATCTGGCCGTTCTTCCACCAAGCCCCTGAAATGCTCTAGCCATTGTTCTGGTAAAACAAATGGAATTTCTACCTTCGTCCCGAAATACCGATAGATAGTACGTCGAGAAACACCTGCTGCTGTCGCGATATCGCTAACAGTTGTTGATTCATACCCTTTCGCAGCAAATAGCTGCATAGCAGTTGCATAAATTTCTCGACGAGTTTGCGCCTCTCGACGAGCACGCAGATCTTTCATATCAACACCTCTTTGAGGCAACGAACCATCTATTCAAGATAGAAACAAAAACCAAATTTGACACATAGTGCCAAATTGTCACAACGTTTCACTGTTAAGATTTGCGCTCTAAGGTTACGCTATGAATTACAAACTCTGGATACGGATCGCCCTTGGCTACCTCGCCGCCAACTGTCTGCAACTTGGCATGTGGAGCCTGTTTTTCCCCAAATCGTTCTACGACAATTTTCCTGGGCTAGGCGGCAGCGCTTGGATTGCGGTCGATGGACCATACAACGAACATCTTATTCGAGATGTCGGTGCTTTGAACCTTGCGTTGCTGGTCGTGCTTGTTAGCGCAGCCTGGACTTTATCCAAACCAGTGATTTATACCGCTGCAGCCGCCACAGCAACATGGGGCATCCCCCACTTTTTCTATCATCTATTCAATCGCGAAGGGCTGTCTAGCGGCGACCTTCTGCTAAGCCTCGGCGGCCTTGCCACGTTCGCTGGACTTCCATTTGTTGTCGCCTACATCGCCAAAAATAAGTTAGAGGTATCTCCGCTACACTAGCAGGCATGGATATACAGATAGCTCCGTCAATACTTGCCGCTGATTTCGCTAACCTTGGTGCAGATATTAAAGCTGTTGAACAAGCTGGCGCTGACCTACTTCACGTCGATGTGATGGACGCTAACTTTGTGCCGAATATTTCGATAGGGCCGTCTGTTATCAAATCGATTCGCTCACATACTGATCTTATATTCGATGTACATTTAATGATTGAAGAGCCGCATCGTTATGTTGAATCGTTTGCTGCCGCAGGCGCTGATTGGATCACCATCCACCCCGAAGCTTCAAGCGACACTGCCGAAACGCTACAAACAATCCGTAGCCTCGGCAAAAAAACAGGCGTATCTCTCAAACCTGCAACATCGCTCGACGAGATTGCCGAACATCTTGAACTGATAGATCTCATCCTTATTATGACAGTTGAGCCAGGGTTCGGCGGCCAATCCTTCATGTCGGACATGCTCGAAAAAGTCAAGGCCGCAAGAGAGCTAATCGGTGCTAGCGGTCGAGCAATAAACCTTGAAGTTGATGGCGGTATCAAAGCAGACACTGCGCCACAGGTTATCGCTGCTGGCGCAAATGTATTAGTTTCTGGCACTGGCATATTCGGCTTTGATCAATCTGATTATGGCACCGCAATTTCAGCACTGCGAAATGCCTAACCAGCAAACAACTCGCTCGCAACAAAAATCTCGAATTTCTTCTTGGCCTCAAGTCAACATGAGATTGTACGATCTGCCATATGATCCAAAAAATGTTTATTTTATCCACCACTGTCCAAAGCGTACGAAGCCGCACAATGTTTGTGTTTGGTTTGTTAACTAGCGCAGTTGCTGGCGTTGTCATTGTGTTCTTTGTCGCAAAAGCAACTGGGGCAAACCTAAAGGTCACCCCCGAGTTTTCGTCTAGTGCACCTAAAGATCTACCATTAGAAGAGGCTATTGCCGCAACCCTAGCGCTAAGCATTCTAGGGGTTTTTCTTGCCTGGGGTATCGGAAAGTTTCTTCCTCATCCCAAAATCATATTTCTTGTTGGCGCAATCATAGGCATGATTGGCTATGGTGCACTCGCATTTGCAAAAGCTGACGCGATAGGCGACGCCTTGTGGCTCAATGCAATGCATTTCGCTGCAGCGATTCCTCTGGTAGGCGGCTTACTTTCCCAACGCATCGACTATTTTAGTTAGACCAACCTAGCGGTGTTCAGGGTTTTCAAAGTCGCTGCGACAGCCAGCATCCCAAAGCGAACGCTGATTGCCATGTGCAGGAAAGCCGCCTATGTCTTGCAACATTTTTGCGCTGTGCAGCAAATTCCAAGTCATAAACGTTGTGTTTCGATTCGTGAAATCATTCTCAGGACCGCCAGAACCTTCGTCAAGATATGAGGGGCCTGGACCAGCTTCACCCAACCACGCAGCATCTGCTTGCGGCGGAATCACATACCCTACATGCTGCATTGAATACAAAATATTCATTGCGCAATGTTTCGCTCCGTCTTCGTTACCTGTCACAAGACAGCCGCCGACTCGACCATAATAGGCATATTGACCAGCATCATTCAGCAAACCGCTAGAAGCGTACAGCCTTTCGATAACTTGCGTTGCGACTGACGTTTTCTCACCCAACCAAATCGATGTGCCTACAACTAAAATGTCGGCTGCCATAACTTTCTCATAAATCTGCGGCCAATCGTCTTTTTCGGCACCGTGCTGCGTCATATCAGGCCAAACACCTGGCGCAAGGTCATCGTCAACAGGACGTAACACTTCAACGCTGACACCATTCTTTTCCATAATCGCAGCAGAAATATCAATCAACCCTTGTGTATGCGAAAGCTCAGGAGATTTTTTGAGTGTACAGTTAAGGAAAAGGGCTGAAAGAGTAGAAAAATCCCAGCTAGATGTGGTACATAACGCTTGTTGTTTTTCGCTTAGAGTCATTCAATTTTCCAATCGTAGGCAATGAATAGACGCTATACATTTCTGGCGCAAACCTTGCGTCTAAAATAAAGAGCATCTCTAGAAATTGTAGATGCCCCCTGCATTTCCGCTCCGCTCTGGCCATTCCATGGAGGTTTTTACGTCTTTTTAGAGATATTGTTTGCACAATAAAACGCCAACCGAGCGGCACTAGTAGATTTTTGTTTTTATCGGCCAAAGCGCCATCGAAGGGTTAAGAAGTCGTGCTAAATTTCCGATGGAACCCCGTCGATTATCTTTAGTAAGGCCACTAGTGAAACGAACGATACTTTCTTTCTGCATAGCGCTTCTCGTTGCTTCAGCTTGCAGCTCGAATGAAAAAACTAACTCAACCTTACCCGAAGAAGCAACAACAACATTACTTGATGTTTCTTTAACAGAAGAACAAGAACGCATACCGCTGCCAGACCCAGCATGGGATGATGTTGCTTTACAGGCAATCGAAATCGCCACAGTAGAATCTCCAACTGCGATAACTCATCAAGTAAGTGACCCTAACTTATGGGTATCGCAACGTTCAGGTATTGTCCACGTAATCTTGCATGAGACGTTTTTTGATAAACGCAGAAACGCAACCGAATACTTTTCGCTGCGTCCTTCAGCAGCACTTGATATTTCAAGTAAAGTTGCTGTCAGTGAAACAGGCGGATTAGCTGGCATAGCAGTATCCAACGATGGCCAACAGCTCTATGTCAGCTACACAAGTGTCGACAACAAAATGATTGTGGCCTCATATGAGCTATTCGGTTTCGACGCTGACCCTAGAAGCGAACGTCTATTGATCGAGATAGAGCAGCCTGTTGGTGAATCTTTTGCGGGACCAATCCATATAGGCCCCGATGGTTTTCTCTACATAGCAGTACCCGATGTTGAAAAAAGTAGCGCGCAGGATAGTTCAACATATGCTGGGTCGATTTTACGTATAGACCCTCAGATAGCCGACGACGAAAATAACTATGTTGTGCCAGCAGGCAACCCCACACTTGCAAACAATGGGAAGCAAGAAGTGTGGCTTACAGGTGTCCGCCGTCCATCAGGTTTTTCTTTTGATAGCCAGACCGACGACATATGGCTGACTGACAGCGGGAACACCCAAAAAGAAATTTATCTTCTATCAGCAGAACATAAACCTGCAGGTAGAGCCGACAATCTGGGCTGGCCGCTAAATGAAGGCACAAACGATTTTGTTGGAGAACCTCCAGCGAACTATCAACGACCGTTCTTAGCGTATGAAACACAAACCGATGATCAAACGTGTGGACCAATCGGCGGACATAGATACAGAGGCGACGACCTAGAATTTCGAGCCAATGGACTTGTCGATGCTCCGTTTAAAGAACTCTATTTCTTTGCTGATACTTGTTCGGGCGAACTTTTTGCTCTTGAGCAGTTCAACGACCGTGGTCTTGTGAAACCATTGGTTGTAGAAAACCTTCCGCCTCAAATTCAAAGTTTGGGCCGTGACAATACCGAAGAGCTCTATGTTGCTGGCGGAAACGGGCAGATAGTACGTATTGATTTGGCTGAAAGCAAGAGGGAAACCGTTATTGTTCCGCAGGGGCAACCGTTTCCTCGTAAACAACTTCCGCTAGATCAACAGATTCTCCCAGGCGTCGAGCAACCTACTAGCACTCAGCTTAAAGAGGCAAGTTAACTTTTTTGTTTTTATTGCACCCATACATCTGACGAAACGAATGGGGTAGTTCTTTTGCCCTAGCTCTCAAGCTTAACTGCTTAGATGCCGATAGCTCTATGTGTTCACTAGAGTCAAAAAATCGTTTTTTGTATGCCTTATTATTGTAAGTAACCTTGTTTTTGTTGCGACACCAGCGTCGGCTGATACAGTTTTTGGACCAATATTTTCCACAAATTCACCAGGCGATATCGCTTATGTGTCAAACACCGTCGCTACCTGTAACGCGACAGTAGCGACCTGCGCAGCTGCACAAGCAGGCGGCAGCAGCACAAATAACGGTTTTGGCGCCAACATGGTTTTGGTTGATGTTGACGGCGACCCAACAACTGCCACCTCAAGCACGGCATCCTACACCTTACCGACAGGCGGGTCGGTGCTTTGGGCTGGCCTGTATTGGGCAGGTTACTACACCGGACCAAACGGAGACAAAGACGACGTAAAGTTTTCAACGCCAGCATCTGGCGGCTATGTCAACTTGACGGCCACCTGGTTTGATGATTGGAACAGTAACGACAACTATTACACAGGATTTGTTGACGTTACCACTTTAGTGAACGCTGGCGGCAGCGGCCAATATGGTGTCGGCGACATTGCAGTGACCCCTGGTTCTGGGGCTACCTATGGCGGTTGGACACTTATTGTTGTAGAAGAAGACCCAGCCGAGCCATGGCGTAACCTGACGGTCAATCACGGGTTTCAACTTATCGGCGGCGGCGCTGTTGTGCCGATCAACATCTCTGGTTTCACCGCTCCCCCTGTTGGCCCAATCAACGCAGAAGTTGGCATTGTCGCCTCTGAAGGTGACATCGGGTTCACTGGCGATTATGCACAGCTCAACGGCGTTACGTTGTCGAACGCAACGAACCCAGCAAACAACTTTTTTAACTCGTCGATAACCGACAATGGTGTCTATAACGGCGGTATGAACCCGTCATATCCTGCGAACACGCTCGGGTTCGATGCCGACATCATAAACACGACTGGCCTGATAGCGCCAAATTCGACAAGCGCGACCGTCACTATCGGCACAAACGGCGATGGATTTTTCCCAACAGCGGTAACCACCGCTATTGAAATTTATGTGCCTAACTTAACAGCGAACTTGACAAAAACTGCCACCGATCTCAATGGCGAAGATCTACACCCAGGCGACATCATCGAATACACTATCTTCTTCGATAACAGCGGCGATGACCCTGCTATAGAAACGCAGGTAAGCGATGCTATTCCTGCGGGTACAACCTATGTGCCCAACAGTTTAGAAGTAATTCAAGACGACAATCCGCTTGGCTCAAAAACTGATGCAGCTGGCGACGACACTGCTTGGTTTGACGGTTCAGCAGTCAATTTCAACATCGGAACTGGCGCGACAGCTACGACGGGTGGCGAAGTTATACCGACAAGCCAAGGCGGGCGCGGCTATGAAGTCTCATTCCAAGTGCAAGTCGATGCTGGCACCGAAGGCAGTGATATTACCAATGAAGCCGACATTGATTACATTGCAGAGTTTCTTAACGAACCGTTTAGCACCACAAGTAATGAAACCAGCCAACCAGTTGAAGCGCTCGTCGATTTAGCTATTGACAAAAAAGATTTGAGCGACCCAATTTTTGCTGGCGATCAACTTACCTATGAACTTGACGTTGACAACGCAGGCCCATCTCCTGCGACATCAGTTGTCATCACCGATTCATTGCCTTTCGGCACCACCTTTAACGCATCGCTATCTGATCCAGCCTGTTCAGCAGTTGGTTTAACGGTTACCTGTTCATATGCATCGATCGCTGCTGGCGGTTCGGTCGCCCCGCAAATAGTTGTCGATGTTGACGGCGATCTGGATGTGAACATTTGTAACGGCGCAGACGTAACGTCGGCGACGCATGAACACAATGTAAAAGACAACACCGACAAAGAATGCACCGAAATCGAACGAGAAGTTGACTTAGATATAACAAAAACCGCTCCCGCAACCGCCACCGCTGGCGACCAATTCACCTACAACATCACTATCGACAACGACGGGCCATCAGATGCACAAAATGTGGTTGTCGGCGACGCGCTGCCTGCTGGGCTGACTCTTGTTAGCGCAACACCAAGCGGTGCTGGAACCTGTAGCGGATCGCTCACCTGCACGTGGCCAGAACTAGAAGCTGGCGACTCCGAAACAATCACGCTGGTGGTAGCAGTGCCAGCAGGCACAGCAGATGGCACAGTTTTTACGAACAAAGTAAAAACAAGCAGCGACGACCCAGAAACAAACACAGCAAACAATACCGATGACGTCGAAACTGAGATAGTAACCGAAGCGAACCTTGCGTTAACAAAAAACACAAATACCGACCCTGTGGTCGCAGGTGAATCAGTTTCTTACACGCTTGAAGCGACCAACAACGGCCCCTCTGACGCGCTCAATGTTGTTGTTTCTGACACAGTGCCGACAGGCACAACCTTTAACGCAAGCCTCAGCAGTGCAGGCTGCACCATCTTAGGAGTAACAGTCACCTGTCCAGTTGGCACGCTCGCCGACGGCGCTTCGGCCTCCTTCACACTGGTCTTTGACATAGATTCGTCTGTGCCGCACAACACCTCGTTAGTTAACGAAGCGGTTGTGACGACCACAACCGATGACCCAGATGAAGACGATAACGAAGCAAGCGTTATTAACACCGTTATAAGACAAGCTGATTTGTCAGTCATCAAAGATGACAACACAACTACCGTTGATGCTGGTGGACAAATCACCTACACCCTTAGCTATCAAAACAACGGACCTTCAGATGCGACAGGGGTAACGATTACTGACACTATTCCAACAGGCGCTACGTTCTCGTCGTCGTCAGATTGTACCGCATCGGGCGCGACCGTGACATGTGCGATTGGCACCGTCGCTGATGGGGCGAGCGGCTCGGTCAGCTTTATTGTCGACACCGACCCATCACTTCTAGACACAGCACAGCTCACAAATGTGGCCAGCATCAGCGGCAACGAAGACGACCCCGTTTCAACAAACGACGACACGAAAGTGTCGACAGATATCAACCGTACAACCGAACTAAAAATAGAAAAAGACGACCTTGCTGACCCTGTGCTTGCCGGCGAAACAGTCACCTACAGCATCGAAGTAACCAACCTTGGACCGTCGACTGATGACAACGTCACTATCACCGATGCGCTACCTACAGGCCTCACCTTCGTCTCGACTGATGATCCGACAAATTGCAGCAACGCCGCAAACACCGTCACGTGTGCTGCTGGAACGCTGCTGCCGAATGCAGTCTATAGTGTCGAAATCACCGCAACGGTTGACGCTGCTTTAGCCGACGGAACAATTCTAGAAAATAAAGCCGAAGCAGACGGCGACTTCTCTCCCCTTGTCGACGACACCGAAGAAACCACAATCAGAACAAGCGCCGATCTTGCGATCACAAAAACCGCTCCCACCACCGCCACCGCTGGGAACCAGATCACCTATGCGCTAGAGATAGAAAACAACGGGCCATCTGATGCACAAAACGTGGTTATATCTGACACCTTGCCTGTTGGCGTGACCTATGACAGCCATAGCATAACGGCTGGTAGCGCCACGTGTAGTGCAAGCGGCGCGGCGTTTAGCTGCACCACACCGACGCTAGCAGATCAAGGAACTATTACTGTGGAGGTGACCGTCACGATCGACGAAGCACTAGCAAACAACACCACGCTCACAAACAAAGCAGACGTCAAATCAGACACGCTTGACCCGACAAGCACAAACGATGGCGACACAGCCGATACGCTTGCAACAAAATCGGCTGACCTTGCAGTCGAAAAAGTTACAATAGGTGGCCCGTTCCTTGCTGGTGAGCAAGCAACCTTTGAGGTAACGGTCACCAACAATGGTCCATCAAGCGCCACAGGTGTTAGTGTCACTGATACGTTACCGACGGGGTTTACCTTTAACGCTGCCAACAGCGACACGACATGTGCTGCTGGTGTGACTTGTACTGCTGGAACTATTTTGGCTGGCGATAGTGTGACGTTCACGATCGTCGCCGATATCGCTGCGGCAACAACCGCTGGCGACTACACAAACACCGCCACCGCCAGCGGCAATGAGACCGACCCAGACGAGGACAACGACGAAGGCACTTCGGTCGCACCGATTAGCGCCACTGCCGACCTGGCTATCAAAAAAGTTAGCGACGAAGCGGTGTTCACTCCAGGAACGACCGAGACCTACACTATTGAGGTCACAAACGACGGACCATCAAATGCGGTCGCTACTGTTGTAACCGATACGCTTCCTGCTGGGTTAACCTTTGACAGCGCTGGCTCTGATTCGGCATGTAGCGCAAGCGGTCAAACAGTGACGTGTGCTCTCGGCACGCTCACACCAAACCAAGTTGTTAGCTTCACGTTGAGCGTTGCTATAGATGCCTCGTTTACCGGCAACGTCACAAACGAAGCAGGGGTTTCTTCTGATACGTTTGACCCTGATGATAGCGATAATGCAAGCGAAGATATAACCGCGACGCTTCCCGCCGCAGACTTATCGCTAGAAAAAACAGCTGACGCTGACGCTGTCGCAGGCGAAACATTAACCTATGATTTTGTTGTAACCAATGACGGGCCTTCTGATGCTGTTGCTGTTGTTGCGACCGATGTTTTGCCTGCTGGGTTAACCTTTACTGCCACAGGGTCAGACGCGGCCTGTAGCGCAAGTGGACAAACAGTGACATGTGCACTCGGCACGCTCACACCAGGGCAAAGCGTTTCCTATAGCGTGGCAGTCGATATTGACGGCGATGTTGCGCACACAACCGACCTTGTCAACGACGCAAGTGTGAGTTCAGATACCCACGACCCCGACGTGTCAAATAATAACGGCGAAGCAGAAACCACTATCTCGAAAGAGACCGACGTTTCTATTGTTAAAACGGCATCAGCCGAGACCGTTACTGCTGGCACAAATTTCACCTACACGCTCGTCGTCGAAAATGCTGGCCCATCGGATGCCAACAATATTGTTGTCGCTGACACGCTCCCTGCTGGCATCAGCGCCACAGCAGTCACAACAGACCTTGGGCTTTGCGGCAACTTCTCAACCAGTTTCGGCTGCTCATTTGGATCGATGACACCAAGTGACGTGATGACAATTACCGTCACTGCTTTTGTTGACGAATCTGTCGCCGACGATAGTGTGCTGAAAAATACGGCTACGGTCGAAACGTCAGATCCCGATACTGATGAAGAGAACAACACCAGCGCTGTTGATGTAACTGTTGATGCGAAAGCTGACCTGTCAATTGAAAAAGTTGCGGCCGCCGAATCAGTCATCGCAGGTGAACCGATTAGCTACACCGTCACCGTCACGAACGACGGGCCTTCTGATGCGCAAAACGTTGAAGTGCTAGACACCCTGCCAACATCGCTACATACAATTGCTGCCACCTCAGCAGACTTTACGTGCAGCGTGAGCGGTCAACTTGTTGACTGCGACCTAGCAACACTCGCAGACGGCGCAACGGCAGAAATTACTATCACGGCTGTTGTCGACGAAGACAGTGCAGATGATTCAACTATTTCTAACACAGCTATGGTTTCATCTGCCACCGATGATCCAGATGAAGACAACAACTCATCTCTTGAAGAAACTAATGTAACAAAATCAGTCGACTTGGCACTAGAGAAAACCACCACGAAACCTATCGCTGTCGCTGGTGAAACCCATCCCTATCAGCTGAGCGTTACCAACGACGGCCCGTCGAGTGCAACAGGCGTTGTGATAACCGATACATTGCCGACAGGCACTACTTTTAACGCCACACTGTCTGACGCGGCTTGTTCAGCATCGGGCACCACCGTGACCTGTCTGATCACTTCAATTGCAGACGGCACAACGGTTGACCTTAATCTTGTGATTGATGTGCCAGCTGACTACGTTGACGGCAGTTCAATCACAAATAGCGCAGACGTTGACAGCAACGAAGCCGACTCAGACGAAGATAACAACGACTCTAGTGTCACCACTGACGTTGAGAACTCGGCTGACCTTGCTGTGGTCAAGGACGCTGACGGCACCGCTATCGCTGGTGAGCCTTACAGCTGGACGCTAGCGGTGGACAACTATGGCCCCTCTGATGCAATTGGCGTTGTCGTTACCGATACGCTGCCTGCTGGCACTACTTTTGACGCAAGCGCTTCTGACATCCGATGTTCTGCCGTTGGACAAGTAGTGACGTGTGTGTTAGGAACAATGGCGCCAGATACCGATGATTCTCTCACTATCGGTGTGCAGGTCGATTCGGCTGTTGCGGCAAACGCCGACCTTGAGAACACAGCATCGATTGCTTCTGACACCGACGACCCGAATGACGAGAATAACGAAAGCAGTGACACTGCTGGTGTTACAAGAGAGTCAGAACTTGACATCACAAAGAGCGATGTGGTTGACCCTGTTGTGGCTGGCGAGCAAGTTAGCTGGCAAATCAAGGTCGATAACCTCGGCCCATCAGATGCGGCGAACGTGACGATTAGTGACACGCTGCCAGCAGGAACCTCCTTTGTCAGCGTCGATAATACAACCGACTGTAGCCATAGCGGCGGTGTTATCTCGTGCCTGTTTGCTTCTATTGCCGACGGTAGTTCTGAAACGATTATCATTACCGCTGACCTTGACACCTCTCTCGCGGATGCAACCGTTATCGAAAACACAGCAACAGCAAACAGTGACTCCAGCGACGAAGTAAGCGACGAAGAAACCACAACACTGAACCGACGTAGCGACCTGTCGCTGGTGAAATCTTCTGACGAGGCAGCTGTTGCAGGCACGCAACACACATACACTATCGCAGTAACAAACGACGGCCCATCAGATGCAGACAATGTTGTAGTCACTGACTATTTACCTGCTGGCGTGAACTACGTTTCTTCAACCAATAGTGGCTGCTCAGCTGTCGGTGCGCTTGTGACCTGTAACCTTGGCACGATGGCTGACGAAGCGGTCATTTCGTTTGACATTGTGGTGTTTGTGACTGATGCCGCTGAATCAAGTGCGAAAAACGTTGCCGAGGTTGCCTCTGACAGCGTCGACCCGAACGAAGAAAACAACACCGACGACGACATCACAGCGGTTAGTTTCCAAGCCGACTTGGCACTCACAAAAAGCTTCGTGACTGATCCTGTCGTGCCTGGCGAGAACGTGGTGTGGGAGCTCACTGTTACAAACAACGGGCCATCTATCGCAAACAATGTGACGGTTACTGACACACTAGCGACTGGGTTCACCTTTGTGAGCGGACCAGGTACTGACTCGTCGCCTACCTGTTCAGCAGTCGGCCAAGTTGTGACATGCAGCGAAGCTGATTTGGTCGCTAACGAAACAGTCACGTTCTTGATTGAAACTGCTTCGGATTCTGACCTACTTGGTGAAGTTTCTAACGCAGCGTCAGTCGATGCTGACACGCCTGACCCAGATGAAGAAAATAACAGCACCGAGGTAAGCGACACTGTTGCGCCACAAGCTGACTTGTCGCTAACGAAGGTTGCGACCACCGAAGCAGCTACTGCTGGTGAGAACATTAGCTATACCTTGACGGTAAGCAACGCTGGCCCATCAGATGCACAAAATATTGTGATAAACGATGTCTTGCCGGCCAACACGACCTTTGTACCTGCGATGTCTAGCTCGACGTGTGTTTTAGCAGATGCAGCGTTCGCAGGCGCGCAAGTTGATTGCGTGATTCCTGTGGTGCCAAACGGCGAGTCGGTCGACGTGACATTAACGCTGTTACTTGGCACAGATTATGAAGCTGGAGAAACACTAACCAACGAAGCATCAGTCGATGCTGACACGCCTGACCCTGACGAAGAAAATAACAGTAGCAAAGACGAAACACCTGTTGAAACATCGGCTGATCTGTTTGTTGTCAAAAGCGGTCCGTCTGAGACAGTCGATGCTGGAACAAACTACACCTATCAAATTGAAGTAGAAAACACAGGCTCATCAGATGCACAAAATGTTACGCTAACTGACATCTTGCCAACAGGAACCACCTTTGTTTCTGTGAACGATACGGCGTGTTCGCATGCTGGCGGCACCTTGTCTTGCGCTTTCGGAACAATCACAGCCTATGACAGCGTTATTATCGAGATAACGGTCCTAAGCGATCAAGGCCTTGCTGAGGGTAACGTTGTGACAAACAATGTGACCGTCACTTCAGACACGTTTGATCCTAACGAAGACAATAATAGTGATAGCCAAGAAACCACGATCACTCGCGAAGCCTATTTATTGATGACGAAAACGGCGTCTTCTAACACCATTATTGCTGGCGAAGCGTTCACCTATTATTTAACTGTGCAGAATCAAGGACCATCAGCCACGAACAATGTAGTGATAACTGATGTGTTGCCTACAGGTTTATCTGTTGTCTCACTCGATCCTGACTGTGTTGATAGTGCTGGCACGCTGACGTGTAGCGCTGGGACAATGAATATAAATGATGAGCGCACCTTTGAAGTTGTCGTGCTAGCAGACAGCGCGCTAGCACAAGAAGCAAGCTTGGTTAACGAAGCAACTGCTACTGGCGATGATGCCGTTTCAAGCACCGAAGCAGAAGAAATCACCGTTGAGACACAAGCAAACTTAACAATAGAAAAGACGCTCAATACTGAGCTAGCCGCAGGTGAAAAGGCGACCTACACCTTGGCGATCAGCAATACAGGGTCTTCTGATGCGCAAGAAGTTGTTGTCTCTGATGCGTTACCTGCTGGTGTTAGTTATGTTTCTGACTCGGCTGGTTGCGATGTGACTGGTTCGCTGTTGACGTGTAACGTTGGCACGCTAGCTAATGCTGCGTCTAGCGCTGTAGAGGTAACCGTGTTTGTCGAGCCGTTTGTTACTGATGAGTTTGAGCTTGCCAACCATGGCGCTGTGCTTAGCAATACGCAAGATCCAGACCCAAGTGATAACGGGGTAAGCGATGAGGAAGGCTCGATTCCGTTTGGCGTAGACGCTGTTGTTCGGAGTGTCGAGCTTTCTATCAATAAGTCACTTGTCGGTGAAAGTATCGATGCAGGAGGTCAATCAGTTTGGGCTATCGAGGTAACAAACAATGGACCTGCAACCGCAACCGATGTTGCTATAACCGATTCGTTACCAAGCGGCTTGTCGTTTGTCTCGGCAACGCTAACACAAGATTCAGTTGCCTCAAACGTTAGCTGTAGCACTGGGTCGGACGTTGTGTGCCCAGTCGGTTCACTTGCGGTGGGCAGTACAGCAGAGCTTACGATAACAACCGACGTGGCCGCTGAAACACCGTCAACCATCACAAACGTAGCATCTGCACAAAGCAACGAAACGCAGGCAGAAGCAGTCGCCTCAGCTGGCGCATCAGTGAACCCTGTTGCAGTTGAAAGAACTGGCCTACTCGGCAACCTACCATTGACAGGCAGCCAAAGCCTACGCCTAGCAATCGCCGCTGGCACGATCCTCGCCGCTGGCCTGTTGCTGAGACGCAGAGCGGCCGAGGTGTAAGTCGTTGTCTACCTTATGGACCAGAACTAATTTGCGATCCAGAAAGCATGAACGCCTCCGCTGGGCTAGAACCAGAGGGTTTGAATGTTCTGTTGGGCTGAGGCAATTGGGTGGTTTGTGACTGTTGATATTCAGGAACTTGAGAATCGAAACGTATGGCTACCAAAGCACCAAAACAATCTCTGATACCACGCATAAACGATAATAAAGCGCGATTATACTGCGCTTCATCATTTACGTATTGATCCACATGCTCGTTAAACAATTCCAGCATTCGATTAACGATGACCTCAATCTCTTCTGCGCTGCGTGTTCGCTCTTCCTGTGCATCAAGACTACTTCCTCCCTGTAATGGGATTTGCAGACCATCATGACCATCACCATCGGAGCCAGGAACTGCGATACTTGTGACTGGATCCTTTCTGAGGCTGTCAGAAAGCTTACCAATTAGCTCAGCAACATCTTCCCCTAATCCTTTCTTTATAGCTACTAGCACTTCTTCAGAACGTTGCTCGCTTTGCTGAGAGAGATAAAAGGCTATTTCAACTACGTTAGAACCAATCTCAGCTGGATCCAAACCAACACTTTGCAACTCTTCTGAGGTAAACGATACTTTAGTTTCATTAGGGGAATCCACCATGCCAATACACTATAACTCTGAAAGCCAGATCTCCCAAATACTTATTACATCTCACTAGAAAAAACGATTCTGAACCATTTCACTATTGATGGTCTTCGTTTAATTCAATTTCACTCAATCCACTAAGCCCATAACGACAGAAAATAATAGATCTGTTACTTTAAGGGCGCAAAAAGTAACAAATATAGTACTTTTTGTCGCTATAGCGTGTGTGGTATCCAATCATTGGACAACAACATGGAACGAAAACTTACAAAAACCTTGTGGCTTGGTCAAACAACAAAGAACGCAAACCACTTATCTTAGAAGGAGCAAGACAGGTCGGCAAAACTCAAAAGACACTGCTTACTTCTTATCTCGCTGATATGGCGAAACATTCAGGAAAAGAAAATTCGATGCACCTCGAAAGACTATGGCGCAACATCCCAAACCAGTTAGCCAAAGAACAAGGTACAACAAAATTCCAGTTTAAAAATGTTATCTCAGGTGTAAGAAACTACGACCGCCTAGCGAGCACCATCGACTGGCTGCACAAAGCTGGTTTAATTTTGCGTGTACCCATTGTCAATAAAGCTGCTTTACCGCTCGCTGCATACAGCAAAGAAAACACATTTAAACTCTACGTCTTCGATGTCGGGCTGCTAGGCGCTCTTAGCAATCTTTCTATTGAATCGATTCTCAACTACCGTTACGGTTCCTATAAAGGCTACGTTGTTGAAAATTTTGCAGCGCAAGAACTTACTGCCCAGAACATCGACTTGTTTTCTTGGAAAGAAAACCGCTCCGAAATCGAATTTTTACTACAGGCAGGCGAAGATCTTGTTCCCATCGAAATTAAAGCTGGCCACAATCTAAAAGCGAGAAGCCTGACCGTGTACCACAAAAAATATCTTCCCAAAAATAGCTTTCTATTTTCTGGAAACTGGCAAAAAAAGTCAACAGAAAAGGCTGTAGACGGGGAAAGTACCACACTGCACCGCTGGCCTCTATATACCCTGCCTCAGATACAAGATACTTTCTGATCAAATCCAACCAGAATATAAATTTGCTTTTCTTATTGTTTATCAATATTATTGTTTATCAATAAACACTTTTAAAAGGAGCGCAGAATGAAGAAACTATGGAAGAAATGTCGGACAGGAATAGCAAACGACCGCTGGGATCTAGAAATTGTCCTAAGTCTCGCAGGGTTAGTGTGCATCTTCATGATCGCAGCGGCAGGATATGAGCTATCGAGAATTGTTTGGGATCAACCATTACTAGCAGTCCCGCTCGACAATACAGCAGCCACCCTGGTCGGCACCGTTGAGATTCTTGAGATCTCAGGCGAAACAACCACGAATACGGGGGTGTTTGCACTACATCAAATAAGCATTGCCATTGAAGCGCTTGTCATCGCTGGCGCTGCTGCATGCATTCTTCTTATTGTTCGCGATGCCAGAAACAAAGCGCCATTTACGTTCTCAAATTTTCGCAGATTAAGGCTTGCAGGCTGGTTAATGATTGTTGGCCTAGTGTAGTGTTTTCTTTTCGGTGGCGGGGTCTAGGTTGTTGAGGGTTGTTCT
>JAHDDW010000046.1 GCA_020629155.1 Acidimicrobiales bacterium
AAGAACTGCGTTTGCAAACGCTCAAAGTGAATGTGTCTGCTGTTGAGTTTTATCTACGCTACGGGTTTGAAAAATCTGAAGAGACGGATGTGCATTGGAAGTTGTGTCGAGCTGTAGACGGCGACTCTCATGCTTCGCGCAAGGGATAGCCCTTACTCATAAGCAGTTATAGATACTTTGGTTTGCGGGACTTCTGTACTAACGGATAGTTATGCGAATTTGGCTACAACATTTACACTCTAGCCTGGGAGAATGATTCCGAAGCTATGAGTGCTCACCCATCATTCATTCAGTCTTGCCCGCATTATAAATCGTGTGACGTAAAGGAAATTACATGCATATCATATTGGGTCTTGTCGGCGGAATTATCACCATACTGGTACTACTGAACCGACTTGCGGAAGCGGGTATCGATTTAGGCGGGCTGAACCCTTTTCTCTGGCAACGCCGTCGTAAGTTTCGGCAGATGTACGACGGTAATCCCGTTTTTTCCATTGACAACCCCATGGATGCAACAGCAATTTTGATGGTTGCAGCGGCCAAGGCCGATGGAGATATTTCTCGAGAGGATAAAACGTTAATACTTGAGCTATTCGTTTCAGAGTTTCATTTGTCTAAAAAAGATGCCTCGGGACTACTAATTTCCAGCAGTCATCTATTGGGCGACGGGACCGAGGTACGCAGCAAAATCCGCCAATTTATTGCACCCAGTAAAGACACATTTTCGGAGGAACAAGCTGCAAGCGCCGTTAGTTTGGTAGAGAGGGCGGCTTCTCATTCTGGATCAATCCACGTCAATGCGGCCGAACTTTTAGCAGGTGTTAAAGCCGAATTGACGGTAACTGATCAACCGAATAATACTTGGTGAAAACAATCTTTCACACTGTTTCTTAAATCGAAACTGAGGGTCCGCCACCGCTTTATCTTTCGTACCAATCCGCATAACCATTTTTCAGAGCAGATTGAGAGTCAGCATGCAGAGTCTTAATGTTCGACGTATGCTTCGAGTAAGTTCGTAAGAGCGGGCATGTGATTGATGGTGCCGTGTTGGTGGCTGTATGCGATAGCTCCACTGGCCACCGCACATGCCCCAGCACCCCATGAAAGCGCAGGTAGCTAGCGAACTACGTACTATCTTTCATGAACGCCATAAAGTGAGTACCAAACCATTGCTTAGGTAGTTTGCGTGTCTACATCAAGAAAATGCGCCAAAGCAACTGCCCAAAAGGTTGATTGAAAAACGCATTTACGTAGTGTTACCGTACGGTTATAGAAGCCGGTCGGTTGCGGTGACGACATGGAATGGCCTTACGAAAGTTTTGAGTTCGCGGTCGTTTGAAAACTGTCCGAATCTGATTGGTGCCTTTTATCCATCACAATTAGAAAGACGGTATTTAAAAGACATGATGTCTGTTCGGATCTATTTCCAAGCGTTACTAGCGCTTACTCTTCTATTTTTCCTTTCTTCAAGTCCCTTCGCCCAAAGTCGGTTTGCTCTTCAATCCGTCAATGATTGGGGAAGTGGATTCAACGCCACCTACAAATATGATTTAAACGAATCCGATCTTGTTGGCGGCCTAGTGCGCGCTTGGTCAATACAGGTAACTTACTCAGGAAGCGCGAACCTGAATAACGCCTACATGTCTGGTTTCCCTGGTGGTGTAAATTCTGGCATGGATGCTAGCAACGGTTATTTTGTTATCTCTAATGAAGATGTCTCTTATCAACCAGAACTTACCGAATCTGATTCGTTAACGTTTACTTTGCAAGGCCAGGGGGCAGGATTTAACGAGTCTGACTTTAATCTTGAATTCATTAATTTGACCCAAGAACCTGGTAATTCATTAAACGTTGAATTCGTGAATGTAAATGATTGGTACAACCCAAATTGGGGTGGTGGGTTTAATGTCCAATATAAATGCGTTATCGGTGCTGACGATGTCACGAATGGCCCAATTACAGAGTGGGCCATCGAGCCAAATTATTCTGGCTCAGGAAATATAACGACTGCCTGGACGAATGGATTTAACGGGCCCATTACTCGAGGCTACATCGCGCCAAACGGTGGCTACGCGATTACGAATGTTGGAACGCACTATCAACCCGAATTATTTGAAGGGAATTCGATTCGATTCAGTATTCAGATTAACAACGCCCCGTTTAACCCCAGTGATTTTTCACCGACGTGCACAATTGGTGGGTTTGCACAAGAATCTACGAATAACGCTCCAACAGCTACCTCATTTTCCGCTGTTACTCCGTATAACACTCAATTATCCATTGAGCTGATCGGCACTGATGTTGAGGGTGATTCACTCACCTATGAAATTGTTGAGCAGCCAGAAAATGGCGTTTTATCAGGTGATTTTTCTAGTTTGGTATTTACCCCTTTCTTTGGGTTTTCTGGAAGTGATGAGTTTCAATATATAGCCAACGATGGGCAAGTTAATTCTGAACCAGCGACAGTCAGCATCCTTGTTGAACCGGGTCAAAACAACCCCCCACAAGGCCAAGATCAGAATTTATCACTCGATGAAGACGGTACCCTCGCTATTACCTTGGCCGCTTCTGACATCGATGGCGACCCTTTAACGATTGAAGTATCCAGTGAACCCAGTCACGGATCTATATCAGGCACTCCACCGAATATCGTATACACACCGTTAGAGAATTATGTTGGTTCAGATGTTTTCAGTTATCAGGTTAGCGATGGCGAGCTGTCGGCCGTTAATCAAATAACGCTGACCGTTATTCCCGTGAACGACGCGCCATCTGCGTTAAGCCAAACCGTTTCTTTGTTAGAAGATGAGATCGCTTACACAACGCTTGTTGGTGAAGATCCAGACAGTAACAATCTCACCTATTTAATTGATGAAGCGCCTGCTAACGGTGTGGTAAGTATTCTGGGAAACCAGGTTGAGTATCTACCGGCAGAGAATTATTCTGGAACTGATTCATTCAATTTCGTAGTCAATGACGGATTGGTTGATTCGGTCCCTGCCGAAGTTACTATCAACATTGACCCGGTAAATGATGCTCCCGTTGCGATAGATGGCAATGTAACAACCGATCAGAATGTTGCTGTACCAATAACCCTTGTCGGCAACGATGTGGACGACTCAGCGCTTACTTTTGAAATTGAGACCCCACCGTCAAACGGAGTTTTAAGCGGAGATTTACCCGCTATCATATACACACCGAATAGCCAGTAT
This sequence comes from Acidimicrobiales bacterium, assembly GCA_020629155.1. Taxonomy (GTDB): domain Bacteria; phylum Actinomycetota; class Acidimicrobiia; order Acidimicrobiales; family SZUA-35; genus JAHDDW01. The sequence continues at coordinate 3,213 of JAHDDW010000046.1, forward strand.
TCGGGATCAGATTCGTTTTCGTTTTTAGTTTCGGATGGTGAATTAACCTCTGACGAGGCAACCATAACGCTGTCCATACTCGCGGTTAATCAGCCACCTGTCATCACGAGCAATCCTGAAGGCACTGCAACTGCAGGTCGGGTTTGGACTTACTTGCCAGACATAAGCGATCCAGACGGTGACCCACTCACCATTCAAATAACCGATAGCCCTGACGGTGTGCAAATTGACCCTGCCACCGGTGCAATAACCTGGACACCTTCGTTATCTGATTTGGGGTTGCAAGAAATATCTATTGAAGTATCAGATGGAAATGGTGGTACGGCTATACAGATTTTTTCTGTAGAAGTTAATCAACCCGACACAATAAACACACACGTTGGAACAGATTTTTGGCTCACGTTTATGACGAATTATGAGCTGGAAGAAGTAACCAGATTTTCAATCTTCCTATCGGCCGAAGAAAATACAACGGGTACCGTTGAGATACCTGGGTTGAATAGGATTATTCCTTTTACGGTAGCCGCAGGAACAGTGGAAACCGTCACTATTGATAACGCTGATGATGTTGAAGCGCTAAGTGCAGCGAGCGAGAGTTATCGAATCAAAGAAAATATCGCACTTACTGGTATTCATGTGACAGCTGATACGCCGATCACCGTGTATGCGCTGAATGAGCAGCAATTTTCCTCAGATGCGATGTTGGTCATTCCAACGAGTTCGCTTGGTACACAGTACCCGCTAATTGGGTATTCGCCGAGAGAAGAGGTATCTGGATATACTTCCCAAGCTGCAGTTTTAGCTTTAGAGGACAACACAGAAGTACGAATCAAACTGTCACACGGTATCAATCTGCTTGGGAATAGCTTTGATGGAGGGGCTACTACCTATGGGCCAGAGTATCGCGAAGTGGGTGACGAGCTCGTACGAGTACTCAACAGGGGTGAATCTTATTATGTAACGGGATTTATCGGTGGTAGCTTCGTAACGTCAGACAAACCCGTCGCTGTATTTTCTGGTAATGCCTGTGCGGCTATTACGGTTGGGTTCACTTGCGATCATTTAGTGGAACAAATGCCGCCCACGACATCGTTTGGCTATGAGTATTACACTACTCCTTTAGCGTGGCGAAAAAAGGGAGACAGATTTATAGCTATCCCGTTTGAAGACAATACTGAGCTATCCGTTAATGGAACCATCTATGGCGTTTTAGAGAAAGGATGGATGGTTGACTTTGTGTTAGCAGAAGCGTCTAACGTAAGTGCTAATAAGCCGTTCATGCTTGCCCAATTATCGCATAGCAGCGAGTACGATGCGTTTGAGCGCCGTGACGATGAATTTGGAACAGTAAACGTTGATCCGTTTATGGCGGTTTTAAATTCCAAAGAGCAGTTTCTAAGCAGTTATCTCTTTTCAACCCCTGCACAAGGGTTCGAATGGAATTTTGTTAACGTCCAGCTTCCCGCAAGCGCTCTACCAACGTTGACACTTGACGGCGTGATTGTTGATTCGAGTCTATTTGAGCCAATAGCCGACACAGATTGGCTTGGTGGCAC
>JAHDDW010000047.1 GCA_020629155.1 Acidimicrobiales bacterium
AACATGAGGATACAATCCCCATAAACTAAGAGTCAACCAAACCCACTGCATTGCCCACAGTAGATGCCGTTCTGCTTACTATCGACTCCACAAAAATATTCGATATTTGTTTCATTTCACTGACACGCCAGAACTACCGAAGACAACAAATCTGATCGAGGGAGGCATCAACTCCCCAATCCAAAAACTAGTGAACAGGCATAATGGGATGCCGCAAAACCATCAACAAAAAATGGTAGAAATCTACCTCAACCACCGAAACACAGCCACACAAAACGTCCTATAGCTCCAAATCGGAGGAGAAATCGTGACTATCGAAGCTGGTGGCCGATTCTTGGGCTCTTATCGTGACAGCCCGACTGGTTGGTTTAGTCACGTTGTGGTCGTGAAAAATGGTAGGATATACGATGGCTTCGGGCCTGAAACTGGCTTAGAAGTCGAAGACTATAAGAATTTATGGGAGTACGCTGATGCCATCAACTGGCCTTTCTGAACTCGATATTGAGCTAACGAAAATAGCGGAATATTTGGAAAGGCCGGGAATGTACTTTATTCCTGAATCTGTAAGCTGTTGCCTTGCATTTGTGAACGGCTGCATGAGTTACTTTTCTGATGAATCGGTCGAGGAACTACGAGAACGTTGCGCCGCCCGCCGAGCTGATCTGGCGCATTTTGGCTTCGCTGCATGGCTCCTGAGAGAATCTTTCTCAAGTGATGTAGAACGCTGGAATTTTCTGAACCCTGTTAACAATATAACGGATAAAGCGGGCATAATGGAAATAAGGTCTTGTATAAAAAGTTTGATTGTAGCCAAATGAGTTCGTCCGTCTAGCAGGTCAAATATCTAGTATTGAAGACCAAACCAGTTGTATTCTCAGGACCGAGTTAGCAGCTGGCGTTCGGGGGTGATGTTGCACATACTGGCGAGAGAAGCGGCTGTTCGTTTTTAACTGGTGCTTGATCCAGATTAAGAATGAGCGTTGATGGTCACAAAACGGTCGCAGGGTTCCCTGAAACTGCGTCGAACCAGACAAACGCCGCAACATCAACAGGACTATAACCCCAGTTCACAGCGTTCTAGACGGACCACACAACACCAGATATCTGCACCAGTTCGTTCTTAAACCCCTGGGATTCATTGGATCCTGGCAGGTTAGGATTTTCCTCCGTTTGCCTGATGGTGTCATGGGCTAGATTGACGGTAGCCGATCTATTCTGGGTGTGAGATGAGTGACCTGATATCAAAATTGCGGCTTGTGAGCGAGAAGATCGCCGAACCTCTGCGAGAGTATCAAGACGTGCCTTCCTGGGCTGAAAGGGTAGATGGCCTGCTAGCGGCAAGGGAAGACCTCAGTGAGTGGCGAACTAAGTTCGATGACATACGGGACCAGCTAGGCCACCTACCTGCACCATCGCTGGCGGAGAGTTGGGACGTCTTCGAATTCGAACAGACATTCAGACGGGGTATAGGTGTCATTCAGAGCGCTATAGAATTTCTACTCGAAAAACAAAACCCTACAGCTATGAGTGACTCCTCTGTTGGGTTAACCAAAAGGGAGGTGAGTATCCTCGTAAATAAGTAGATTGGAGTGAGCGGTGGGTACCTGGGCAAATTTTCGTACAGGACACATCAAGAGTTCTGGCTTGAAGCAGCAGACATCCATATCGATACTAATGATTTCGACGGCACGACTCGTGCACATTTTGAAGCGACTTTTCTCGATGCTCATCCCAAAGATCAGGCTTCAGCAATTCGCCTGGTTCTCGGTGAGTATCTGGTAGGAGATCTGGATGCACCTGCAACACGCACAGTTGAGCTACGAGACTCGATTGAGGGTTGGGTATTGCGTTTAGAGTCATCTGGGGTAGTTGTCGATGCCCGTCTGGCGCAAAATAGTTCCGAGTCAGTAAGGTTAGCTCTCGCTGACGCTGATAAATCGGTGCAAGAAGGGGAACCGTTAAAGGCAGTCGATCGGCTTCATACAGCTTTGCACGGGTACCTGAAATCGGTGTGTAGCGATGCCGGAATCGAACTGAAAGATCGAGCTTCGTTGACCGACGCATTCAAAGCGCTAAGAAGCGACCATCGAGCCTTCAAGGTCGCAGAACACGAGAAAGAAGTAAAGCGAGTCATCCAGGGAATGGCAACAATCGTGGATTCGTTGAACACACTACGTAATCGGGCGACTGTAGCCCATCCGAATGAGCAGCTGCTAGAAAAAAGTGAGGCGATGTTAGCTGTGAATGCTATGCGAACGTTACTCGAATACGTTCACAGCAAAAACCAATCGACGTGAAACCCGGCAGCGGTTAAGAGATTAACGTAAATACGGGTGAGTCACCCGCATGTCACCCGCAAAACCGAACAAAACAACCCGATTTCGCCTAACTCAACGTAACTAGATGAAAACCTGACCTGAACGTTTTCCCTGTTCAGAGGCTGTTTGTCCTGGTGCCCCCGGCAAGAATCGAACCTGCGCTCACGGTTTCGGAAACAATGATTCCTTCCGTCTGATTGAGTTGTTGACCAGCGAAGTCAATTTGTTTCTCTTTTCGCCGATTGAGGAGCATAGAAGCTTGTGGGAGATTGACGTGTCTAAAGGTTTAGAATCGGTAAGTTTGATAGCGCAGAATCCTCGAAGCCTCCGCCCTGGCCAGATAGGGGCGGTCCTTTCTCTTATGGCTCACAGCACTACAGGTAGTAAGGAACCAGCCCTTGTCACACTCCCCACTGGGTACGGAAAGAGTGAATTGATTGCAATTACTCCGACTATTTTTAAGGCTAAAAGAACACTCATTGTTGCTCCTTCTCGGATAGTTCGAGATCAGTTAGCGGTCAGGGTAGAGAAGCAAGAGCACCTACGAATGGCTGGCATAATTCCCAAAGACGCCGCCGAGCCAGCAGTCCATACCGTTACAGGTAGAATTGGGGACTGGTCTTCGCTCAAGGAGTTTGATGTAGTGGTAGGCCATCCACAGTCGTTAAGCCCATTTCTAAAGGCAGTTTCAGCTCCACCGGAAAAACTTTTCGACTTACTGGTCTTTGATGAATCGCATCACCTCCCGAGTCAAACGTGGTCAGCAATACTTGAGGCTTTCCCAAATGCAGACAAAGTGGGTTTCTCAGCCACGCAGTTTCGTCGGGACAATAAGCGAGTCCCTGGAAAGCCAATCTATGAATACCCTATCCATCTAGCGGTAGAAGAAGGGTTTTTCGCGCCGATCAGATACCGAAAAGTGGCCGCTCGTTCTCAAAGGGTGGCGCGTGATCAAGCGGTAGCGCGGGCAGTAATAGAGGAGCACGTTTTACGAAACGAAAACTCTTCGACAGCACGAATCCTCATTCGGGTAGATCAAATCGACCGAGCGAAGGAACTTGCGCAGTTATATTCATCGATCAACCCGTCCGTAAAAATAGAAGTGGTCACTTGGGAGACAACCGAAAAAGAGTACGAACTTCTTGCGGAACGGCTTAGATCAGGTAAGAGCGATGGGGTAGCGTTTGTGGGCGTCCTGGGTGAAGGGTTTGATTTGCCGACTCTCAAACTGATTGCTTACCATGACCCTCATAAGTCGCTTCCCGCCACTATCCAACTTGCAGGACGAGTAGCCCGTCCGAGCGGAGACGAGGAAGCCATTGTCTTTGCGGCACAATCCTGTACTGCTGGGTTAGTTCAAGAACTGTATGCCGAGGGCCAACGCTGGGACCTTATTATCCCAGAATTAGCATCAGACTTTGCGTCCCAGCAACGGTACGACACATCACAAGTCGACTGGTTTGATTTAGAGGATGCATTTACCGAAGAAAACTTCAAACCATACAACTTGGCTCAAGTATTCGAGCTCTCCGGAACGCTGGACCTAAAGTCACTTACAGAAAATATCTCTGAAGGAAAGTCATTCAAATACAAAAACCCTTCGCAGCAAATCCGAGTCATCAAAACCATTAAGAAACCCGAAAAAAATACTTATGCAATTCTGCTTGAGCGAAAGCACAAGTTGAGTTGGCTGGCCGAAACTCCCAAGGCTTACCTCGAAATAAATCACCTGGTTCTCAGCTTCACAAAAAACAACCGTCGGCTTTTTTGTCGATCTACCCTCCCGTCAGAGACAACCAAACGCCTAATCAGAGACCTGGTCGGGAAGGTACACCCGATGTCCTCTTCAAAGGCTGCTATGTGTTACCCGGATGTCTTTGGCTCGGGGTCATTCAGCACTGTCGGGCAACGTTCGATTCACAAAACGATAGCTCACCATAAGAGCTATCAAACTAGCTTTGGGCACTCAGTCGAAAAGTCAATTACGCCTCTCGATAGCGCACTCACCGCAGCAGGCCACTTCGTAGCTAAGCCGAACAACAGATCGACAACCGCAGTCGGCATCGCTATAGATAAATCCAAGATCTGGAAACACAAGAATTCCAGTTTGGATGGATACAGAAGCTTTGTCGAAAGTATGGCAATGCAGTGGGTTTGGTTGACTCTTAGTTTATGGGGATTGTATCCTCATGTT
>JAHDDW010000048.1 GCA_020629155.1 Acidimicrobiales bacterium
AACACGTAGCCTTAGAAATCGAAGTGCAGTCGTTATTTCACGAAGCAGCACGAAAACTGAGTTTGTCTTTAAGAGCACAGCATCGAATACTACGCGTTGCGCGTACAGTGGCTGACTTAGTTGGTAGGGAGTTTGTTATTGAACAAGATGTTTTAGAGGCAATGACTTATCGGCCTGTGCGTGCGGTGAATAGTGTGTAGGTTTTGCTGGCGAGCGATTAGATTTGTTGAGGGTGTGATTGTTCGAATTTCTTACATATTTGCTCAAACTCACTGCCATTTTGAAAACGTGCGTAGCAACGGGTGTTTAGATGCAATATAAAGCACATTGAGTTTATTTCTTGTCTATGAGCTCCACTGGTCTCAATCGACCTTTAGATAGTGTTTTTGGAAAAATTGTTAGCTGAAGCATCTGATGATGTGTGTAAATCTGAAAAGTTTATCGATGCAATTGGCTTTATGCAGAAGATGGAAAGACATCCGAATGGTCAGCCTATGATCGCAGTCCCTCAGGGTACAAGATCGAGAATAAGGCAGAGAACGGCTCTCGCTACATCTCGTTAACTAGCTCAGGGACCAGTAACGGTTTTATCATGGGCGGTTGGAATGCGAACAGTAGCAATAGCTTTAAGGTGGTTGACAGGCCTTATGCGACTTGGCGAATGCGCACGAGTGGAGACTTCCACATCTATATAACGGTGAGCACAGCGCAGGGTAATCGTTACCTGCAGTACACCTCGTCATCAAACACGACCCCAAGTGGTACGGGCAACTATATCAAGATAGGGTTGGGTTCAACGGCGAAGAACGGTTCATGGAACACGATTACGCGCAACCTGAGTGATGATCTGAAGAAGGCTCAGCCGGGCAATACGCTGAAGCAGGTGAATGGTTTTCTGGTGCGAGGCACGGTGGACTTAGATGATTTGTACTTCCATGACGGCAGTACGGGTGTGCCGACAGAGACACCGACACCACCAACGTCAGGCAAGCCGGCTGCACCGAGTGGTGTGAGTGCACAGCGTTCAGGCAGTGATGTGGTGCTGAGTTGGAATGCGGTAAGTGGAGCGGAGAAGTACAACGTGTACCGTAATGGGAATTACATTAGCACTGTGTCTGGAGTGTCTCGCTACACTGACAAAGCTGTTTCTAACAGCGCGTACAAGTATTACGTGGTGGCAGTGGATGAAAGTCGCCCAACAAGTGATCGGTACTCTAACGCTTCTGCAGTAGTGAGTGTCCCTGCAATTAGCCAAGCATCAATGGTGTTGTCGCCACAGAACTTTTCAGCCAAGGCCTATTCGGGCTCTGCTGCTGAGCTCCGCTGGACTCAGGCCAAAGATCCAAAATTGGGTACTGCTGTCGCCTACGATATCTACCAAGATGGTGTGAAGATAAAAACCACGAACAACGGCAATAGTTACTGGTTATCGGAAGGTTTGCGGCCAGATATAGTCTACGCGTTTAGCATCGTGGCGCAGTACTCCAATGGCGAGAAGTCAGCTAAGTCTGAGACCATTCGTCTGAAAATGCAGAATGGTAGTGTGTCTTACTAGCAGAACATATCAAAAAATTATTTCTTTTAAGTGAAGTGAATAAATAGGTGCTAGCCCAATGATTGGCTAGCGCCAAACGCAAAAAACTGCCTAAGCAGTCTTATAACAAAAACAAGAATGACTAGCGGGAGAATCCACGCGTGAAGATGTTTCGTTCAATAGCAACCACTGTGTCCTTAGCCTTTTTTTACTTGATGAGCACGATAACCAGTGCTCAGGCGGCTAATCGGGATGAGGTGATTTTTTTCTTTAATGATCACCTTGGCTCGGCCGTGGCGGCGGTAAGTGAATCTGGTGAACTATGTTGGTCAGAGGAATACACAGCCTACGGTGACAAGGGCATCAACGATGATGTTTTTAATACCACGGGCTGCGGTATCGTCGGAGAGGAACGAGGCTTTACGGGGCACACTGAAGATGTGAACTCTGATCTGGTCTACATGCAGCAACGTTACTATGATCCGAGTATTGGGCGGTTTCTGTCGATAGATCCCAGAGAAGCAAATCCTAATGAGCCGATGACGTTTAATCGGTATGCCTATGCCAACAACAATCCCTACAAATATACGGATCCGGACGGGGAGTTTGCGTTCCTAGTGCCGGTGGCAGTTTTCGTTGCAAAGGAGGTTGTGGCCGAATTAGCAAGCAATGCCACAGGGGGGGCATCAGACTTCCTCTCGACGAGAAGGGTGGCTACAAAGGTGGCCGCGGCTGCAGCCAAAGGATTAGGTAAGCTTTTTAAGAAAGGTTGCTCTTTTGAACCGAATACTCCAGTGCTAACTGCAAACGGGTATACAGCAATTTTCGATATTCAGGCCGGTGATAAAGTCTGGTCTATGGATGAGATAACAGGTGAGCTATCTCTTCAACCAGTTTTACAGGCGTTATATGCTGACTATAGCCACAGGGTGGAAATTACTTGGTCAGATGAAGAAACCGGTTTGGAAACGTCCGTAGTGTCTAACAAATTTCATCCATATTTTGTTAAGCGCGAAGCTGCTGTTGAAAGTAGTGGAAATTATTTCAAGGCGAGCTACAACTCCAGCGAATCACATGCGCCAGCTTACCAAGGCTCAACACCTGGTGGACAATGGATTGACGCTTCCGAATTATTAGTCGGTGACAAACTATTGATGCTCAATGGTCGTTGGGCGAAAGTTGCTAAAAAAACAATTAGTGAAGAGCACCTAACAGCCTATAATATTGATGTTGCTAATACTGATACCTACTATGTCGGCAGCTGGAGCAAGGATGAAAGCGGTGCGGTATTGGTACATAATTGTGATGTCCCATCTGGTAGTGATGTTCCAAAGGGAGCAGACACTCCACATAATCAAGTAACTGGAGGCAACAAGACAGCAGGTGCTCCAGAAACCAACCAACCTAATTCAATTCATGAACAGACACGCCCCGATGGCAGCCGTAGTGTTACTTATTATGATGAAAATGGGCGAATGTTCTCTAGAGAGGACTATGGGCAGCTGCGAACACATGGTCAACTAGGTCGAGGTGCTGATGGCCGTTCAGTTCCTCATGAGCATCGTGTTGATTGGGACCCAAGTGGCCGAGGTCCAATTGGTACTTGGTATCGAGAATTGGGGGATCGTGGAGAACCAGTTGGATCGTGGATTAAGGACTAGGAGCTAACATGTCTAATGAAGTTTACGGCTATTTTGAAAGTACTCAAATTTCTGATCCTGATGAATTTTTAAAGTTACTGGAGGAGAGCACACGAATTGGTATTAAGAGGATTCCTGTATCTGAACTTTACAATTATCCGGAGAATATGCTACCCAGAGACTCTGGATTTTGTGTTGCATTTATAATTGGTGATAGGCCAGGTGTTACCAATACGACTTACTTAACAGATATCCAAGACTATGCGCCCGAATCGGACATAGATCTCCCATATGAGGGCAAAGTTCGTTTGAAACTTTTAACGAACTTTCTTGTGACTATGATCCAGAAAGTTAAAGCTAGAAGATTCGTCGTAGCAATAACAGACAGCAGTCAAATTGAAGAGACCAAGACAGTTGTTGTTGGTGAACTGGAGTCTGTAATATTTGCGGATTTTGCCGAGCGTGTTCCCCCAGATTGTCTCTATGATGTTGTTGGTTAGCTGTTCCAAAGGAGCCAAAGCCAGCTGAGAATTTTAAACCTTTAACCAATCTCGCCTAGAAGCCAAACACCCCTGAAGGATATGAGGCTGTAACAGGAACTAAAGGCGGTACTGTTCATAGAAAACCAAGGGTAGTGGGAAACGCAGATACTATTCGCGTTATGCCATCAACTGAACAATATCCTAACGGTTATTGGCGGCAATACAGTTCTCATGGGCAGTCAATAAACCCAGCTACTGGTAAGTCCGGAACCAAACAAGAAACACATGTTGAGTTACTACCCGATTGAGGCATTGATGTGTATGGTTAAAATAAGAAAATTAGTTATGATTTTCTAGTTGGAAGAGAGGTTTTGCAAGTTTGTATTGGTCTCTATCAGTTAATATTCAATTTTTCAGATCAACTGGTTATCTCCACCGAATGTCGTATTTCACTTAAACATCTTGATGGATCTTTAATCGAAGTCTCCGGCGAAAGTCATGAATCTGCCGGGAGATAGACTTGTTTACTTGGCAGAACTATTGAAGAAGTAGATATTGAGGATGTCAGCAAAAATCCCTTACATCATCTTTAATTCGAAAAAATACAAACTCTACATATTCTTTGTCGCTCTAACAATGGCTTTTATTGAGCTTTACGTGCTTTATTCTTCGGATTTTAATGTATTAGGCAAAGGGATGGGGGGCAAGAATTTTGTGGTAACTATGTTAGTGTTCTGCGGGTCCTTACTAAAGTTATCGGTTGTTATTTCAATAATATATAGTCGTGGTCCACTCAAAGAATTGCTCTATATATGGGGA
>JAHDDW010000049.1:0-2889 GCA_020629155.1 Acidimicrobiales bacterium
TGGCCATCAATTATCCCCACCTTCGTTTCTCACGGCATTGATGTAGATGCATAGGACTATGACTGAGAGGGTTACTATGGGTATCCAGGGGTTCATATTTCATACCCCAACTCTTTAGCCACTTTCACACGCTCCTTTTTCAGCAAATAATTAACACCCAAAAACAGAACAGTCAGGACCATCGTCGTTTTGTAGCCCTTGATAAAAAGAACGGTCGCCAACAAAACAATCAGCGTTTTCGCCATCATTTCCAACTCCGGTCGCCCGTGTTTCTTAAATTCCACAACTCGCTCAATGGATTTAATCAGTTCGTCCCGATTGTTGTACTGGTGAATACAAACGCCAATGCAAACACAGGCGATTAGCCCGATGAAGAAACTTGTAACCAGTCCAGCAACGCCGCCCAAGCAAATAAACACGATGAAAACTGCCAATATGCCAGAGGTTTGCACTTCGAATTTTTGTACTTCGTCTTTGGTCATGATGCTAGCTCCGTTATTTAAGCTCGTTAAGAGCGTTTCTGATTTCGGTAACCACACGTGCAGGCATGTACGTTTCGTATCCTGCAAGCAGTTCTCGGACACCTTCATGCGTGTAGCCAAGCAATAGTTCTCTGGCTAATTCAACCAGCACCATCGAGTAGTCATCTTCGCGTTGTTCTAATTCAGTCAATAGCGCCTCTTGTGTATTCTTGCCCACACGAAACGGCAACACGTTCGTTGGTCCTGGTATTCGGTCTCGCCCCATTTCGCTCGTATCTTCTCCAGCTCCGTTGTAATTTCTTCCGGTGTTGCGCACGTCGCTACGATGAACTCCGCTCGACACATCAGGCGATCCCGATACTGCGGCTCTGGATGAGTTAACTTCATGCAGCATTGGCCTTCTCCCTGCCTTTCGCGTATCGAATCTGTTGGGACTTAATCCATGATTGGGTTTCGATGCTTGTGGACGCCGGTGTTTTCTGCAATTGGTTAGGCCACACATCAAGCCGTTGACGGTATTGATTCGCCGCCCAGCCTTCCTTGTAGCCCTTGTGTTGCGCCCACCCCAAAAGCTCGGAATAAAACCGTTGCTTTTGGTCCATCGTCATTTCTTTGGATCGCGATTTCTTTGAAGCGGCTTCGGCTCTAGCCAGTTCAACCAGCTCACCATCGACGTTAACAATCTCGTTTTGCTTCTCTGGTGCAAATCCACAAGCGGGACATCGGTGAGCAGTTTTTAACGCTTGGCATGAAGGACATGGAACCGGTAGCTTCTCACCCTTGTCGCGCTTGTCTTTACTGCTGGCTTTGGTTCCGTCGCATAGCGTGAAGTCGGTTATATCCTCTGGAAATCCATGCCGAACGAAATTACCTGCGTGATCGAGAATCAAGCAATCGTCTTTACCGGCAAACGTGCGCAATCCACGCCCAATGATTTGTAAATGCAGACTTAGGCTCTTAGTCGGTCGAGCGATTATCAGACACGACGTCAAGGGTGCATCGAAGCCCTTGCACAAGATACCAACCGAACAAAGCATCTGGATTTCGCCGCGCTTGTACTTTGCGATAATCTGTTCGCGCTCCAGCTTTTCAGTATCACCACCGTAGCCGTCGATGTGAGCCGCTCTGACGCCTGCTTGTTGGAACTTATCGGCGATTGCCTTGCTGTGCGCTACATTGCAGCCAAAGGCAAGCGTGGGCCTGTCAGCGGCATGTTGCTTCCAGTGCGTTACCAAGTCCCCGATAATCTCAGGCTCGTACACATCCGCCGCCGCGTCCTTCGTCCAGTCACCAGCGGTTTGTTTAACACCGCTCATGTCAGGCACAAACGGAGCAAAGGCTCGGTAGTCCGAAAGATACCCTTCTGCGATTAGCTGCTTCATCGAGATAGCAGAAACAACATCGGTGTAAAACGTGCCCAGCCCTTTCGAGAATGGCGTCGCAGTCAGTCCGAGAATGGTTGCGTTGGGATACAACATCGCCAATTCATCGCGAACCTTGTGCTGAATATGGCAATTGTGGACTAAGACGCCATTTGCAAAATACGATGGATGCTCTGCGACTTCCAAGTTGTACACAGCTCTATCGCCTCGCTGTTCTTCAGCCTTAATACTTTCCACCCATACATCCGCAAAAAAGCATCTTTCCTCGCGTCTTGCTCTTGACGCGCCTTCGCGCAATGCGACATCCCGTCTACCTCGATTGCTATTTTCATTTCTGGATTCGCTACGTCGATGCTGTAATGGTGCGGCATCCGTTTGCCCAAGTAGGTTTGAGTCCTTGTAACCACTGTGTGCTCCATCACCCAGTCTTGTCCGAGCGTGCTTTGCATTAGCGACTGAGCTATCGTTGGCTCTCTTCCGTTGCCTCCCTGCTGTTTCGGCTTGTGCCCAATTCTTCTCAACGTAGTCGACATCTTTTGACGACTCGCTGCACTGTGCATTGGGTTGCTTGCTTTCTTCGCGCAAGATCTGGAGCAATAAAGCTGCGCTTCCCAGCTTGCCTTCGCCTGATTCGCGTACTCCCTGCCATTCTTGTCTGTTTTTATATCTGGCCTCATAACAGTCCCGCATTTCTTGCAGCGCTTTTGCGCTAACAAGCCCATCACCGACCTCCAGCTTTTCGGCTTTTGTCCACCCTTGCTCCGTGAAGAAGGGATGGTTTGCAGTGCATTCAATGGTGTCGCCATTTGATAGTCCTATTTTTAAAATTTTGCTTGCAGTTTTGCTCATAACAGCGCTGACAGTTCCAACGCCATCTGCGCAATTCACGCAGTCACCTGCTTTTAAAGTTTCGATAGATACCGCGCCGCTAGGAGTTTCAATTTGAGTGCCCGCTACAAAGCACTCATCAACGATTATCAGATGCACTGGGTACTGCTCGAACTGATACCGCTGGCTCTTGATTC
>JAHDDW010000049.1:2989-4446 GCA_020629155.1 Acidimicrobiales bacterium
ACGATTATCAGATGCACTGGGTACTGCTCGAACTGATACCGCTGGCTCTTGATTCGCCTGTCCAACGTCTGAGCCGTACACACCTGCGTCAATCGGGATTCATCGGTGCGGATGTGCTGAGCCTGCATCACGCCAACATCCAGCCCGTACTTGTCGAAACATCCAACCGCCTGCTCAACCAGCTCCAGCGAATCGCAGACGAACAACGTGCGCTTGTTCTTAGATTCACAGCAGCTAATGATTTCTGCCGCCGTGGTTGTCTTACCTGCGCCTGTTGCGGCTTGCAAGATTAGCCGTCGATTGCCACGCGCTATCGACCCTCGCAAGTTCTGGATGGCATCGACCTGGTAAGGACGCAGGTCAGGACGGTCGATTTCTGAATCAGCGTAGTTCATGCCGATACCCTCACGTCATGCACAAGCGTCGTAGGGTTGGTTAGTGGGAGGTATTCGCGTTTGTTGGATTTCTGCCAAGGGGTATATCCACCAATATCAACCAGAGCCGAAGGCGACCACGCTAGAGCGGCGTTCATGAGTCGCCCCTGTCACCAGAAAAATCAATGTTCCGGATGTTGCTATGGGGTGTGGATGCTTCCGGCGTAGACGGAACACTATTTCTATATCTCTTTCTATTTCTCTTTCTCTTTAGTTCTACTTGTTTAGTCGAACTATGTTTTTGTTCTTCGATTGTGGGCACCATTGGCGGCTCAGGCGGCTTGTCAATTGACCCAAAAGCACGAACAAAACTGTTCTTCGCTGTGCGTGGACGCTTCTTATCAAACACTGAATCCTTGTCTCTAAGCTCGCAGTGCCCTTTCAAAGCGCTATAGGCCCTACCCTTTAAGAAACAATTTGGTAGCTTGCGCCAATCTGACTGCCATGATGTGACGTTCAGGGGGCTTCTAGGCGGGTTGTATTTAATTGCCTGCGGTAGATATAGGAACGGAGCGGCAGGGTCAAACTGTGCAATACCAGCCGATACTAGCTCCTCCATCATCCAGTCGACTTCTTCTGGCTCCCACCCGCTCTGCTCCGAAATTCCGTAACGCCCTATCGAGGCGCATGACGGCAAAACGCCAAATACCGGCCCCGATATAAGCCAGAGTAAAAAGGTTGTTGGATGCGGCTCTTGAATACCGAATTGCGTTATTTTCGCGTCAGTATAGAAACCAGCGGCGACACGCTTGTATTGAATGCTACTCATTCGCAGTCACCACCAAACGCGATGTCATTCATTGCCCTCCTTACCGCATCACGGCTTATGTACAGCTTCTTAGCCAACGCATCCATTGATATGGTTGGGTCTTTACTAAGCTGCGCTCTAAGCTCTGCTTTGACTTCCTGCCAACGTGGGTCTTTTGCAGGGTCGTATTGTTTTTTGGTTGGCGCTATGGCACCATTACTGCTATTAGTCATATCGTTGATCTCTCTTATTTGCGTAACTGGGGTTAACAATCG
>JAHDDW010000013.1 GCA_020629155.1 Acidimicrobiales bacterium
CATTCCCAGCCACCACCACGTCATTCCCAGCCACCACCACGTCATTCCCAGCCACGACTGGGAATCTAACCAAGGAGATCCCCAATCAAGTTGGGGATGACGGCAGCAACGTTGGGGATGACACGAGTTTAGCTGAGGATGACAAGACCAGTTGGGGATGACAAGACCAGTTGGGGATGACAAGATCAAGTGAAGATGACAGGATCGGGGTATGAAATAATCGACAAAAGTTGTTTTTACTGCATCTTGAATAACTTTGTTTTGCCAAAGAGAATGAACTGATCCCCCATAGAAAACCATCTCGTTCTATGCTACAGACATGGGATCGTATCAAGAGGCATCAGAGAAAACCAACATGCAGGACACCGCTGATTTCCCCGAGATCCGCGACCAAATATTGCGTGCAGACATCCGACGGCTAGGCACGCAGCTAGGAGCGTCGATAACACGCAATGCAGGCCAAGAGCTGTTTGACCTTGTTGAGAAAGTGAGAAAGCTTTCTCGCTCTGTTCGTGCTGGAGACACGCAAGCGACAATACAACTTGACGCAGTTCTTACCCAAGCATCTGCTAGTGAGATAACACTTGTTGTTCGCGCGTTCACAATGTATTTCCATCTTGCGAACGTTGCTGAGCAAGTTCACCGCGTTGAAGAACTACGCGTTCAAACAGAAGGAGCTGGCGAACTAGTTGATACATTCAGGCGAGCGAAACAAGCTGGTATTTCATCAAAACAATTCGAAACAGCGCTCAATAAAATGCGCTACCAACCAGTTTTTACAGCTCACCCTACGCAAGCTTCAAGACAAAGTTTTCTGCTGAAACGTTCAGAAATAGCAACCCTTTTACAACAACGATCACGATCTGCGACCTCTGAGGCAAGTCAGTTACGTATCGACAGACGGACAACCGAACTTATTGACCTTCTTTGGGTAAGCGACGAGCTGCGAAATGTGAAACCCACGCCTATGGACGAAGCACGCAACATAGTGTTTTATATCGAACAACTCGTCGCTGACGCTCTGCCTATTTTTTGGGATGATCTTACGAATCAGGCTGATCAGGTTGCGGCAAAATTACCTTCTGAGGTGACGCCGATACGATTTAGTTCCTGGGTCGGTGGCGACCGAGATGGCAACCCGTTTGTCACGCCGAAGGTTACGGTGGAAGTTTTTGCGCTACACCGAGACAGAGCGCTTCGTCTTTTACGAAACGAAGTAGCTCGCCTTTCGCAAGACGTAAGCGTCGCAACAGCAATTCGTCCCGCTTCAGATGAGCTAACTTCTTGGATACAACAGACGCGCGCAACATTTCCAACGCTAATCGAAAACCTCTCACCACTTGTCGCCGACCAACCATATCGAATCGCAACAACTATCATCAACAGCCGCTTGCGACAAACTGAACACGAAACTGCCCAAAGCGGTGCCGCTAGTGCCGAAAAAGCTTCATACAGCTCACCAGCTGAACTTCACGAAGACCTACAACGACTTGAACGCTCGCTTCGCCATACAGGGCTTGAATCTATCGCCGATGGGCGGCTTGCACGTTTACAGCGGCTGGTGAACACCGTTGGTTTCCATTTAGCGCAAGTAGATATACGTCAGCACACACGCTTTCATCACCAGGCAATACAAAAGCTATGTAGCGACGCTGGCATGCAATATCCACAAGAACGTGCGCAGCGACTGCAACTTTTGCGCAATGAACTGGAAAACAGTAGGCCGTTCACCCCAGCAGGGACCACGCCATTAGAAACAGACCCAGTAGCGCTCTTTTTGACCTTACGCCAGGAGATGGACCGCTTTGGTGACGATATTGTTGGCAGCTACATTGTGTCAATGACCGAAGGTGCTGATGATATTCTTGCACCAGCGGTAGTAGCGAAAGAGGCTGGTCTTGTCGATCTGCAGCGAGGTATCGCTCGACTAGATTTTGTTCCTCTGTTTGAAACAATTAGTGATCTTCGCTCTATTGATGAAACGATGAACGAGCTTTTTAGCGACCCGACATATCGTAAGCTGCTTGCTTTGCGTGGTGACATTCAAGAAGTTATGGTTGGCTATTCTGACTCGAATAAAGATGGCGGTATAGCAACCTCGCAATGGGAGATTCACAAAGCGCTTGGAGCTTTACGTGATGTCGGCGAACAATTTGGGATCGATATCGTTATTTTCCACGGCCGTGGAGGTTCCGTCGGCCGAGGCGGCGGTCCAACAAATGCAGCAATCTTGTCGCAACCTTCAGGCGTTATCACAGGTGCCATGAAAACGACAGAACAAGGTGAAGTTATCGCAGATAAATATTCACGACCCGAGCTGGCACGACGAAACCTTGATCTTGCCTATTCAGCAATGTTTGAAACGTATCTTTTCGGCAAAGAGTTGTCAGTAGCCACCTCTTGGTCTGAAACTATGGAGCTACTATCGACTGCTTCGTATGCCACCTATCGTTCACTGTTAGAAGACCCAAGCCTTGTCGACTATTTCACAACATCTACCCCAGTTGAAGAACTTAGCGCGTTAAACATTGGTTCTCGCCCTGCTCGGCGAGCTGGGGCAACAAACGGTGTCGATGATCTTCGAGCGATCCCGTGGGTGTTCGGCTGGACGCAATCACGACAGATTGTGCCTGGATGGTTCGGTGTCGGTTCGGGGCTCGCCGCTGTTTTTGAAGCAGGGAAAGGCGCTGAACTACAAGAAATGATCCAGCACTGGCCGTTTTTCAAAACGTTTCTTTCAAGCGTCGAGATGACTATCGCCAAAACAGACCTTGGCATCGCCAAAACCTATGTTGAAGCCTTAGTCAAACCAGAACATCAGCACCTTTTTGATGTAGTAGCCGAAGAATTTGAGCGCACGGTCGTCGCCATAGAAAAAGTCACTGGTAAAGCGTTGCTTCACGATTTGCCAGTACTGCGTCGAACAGTAGAGGTTCGAAACAGTTACCTTGATCCACTCAATTTGTTGCAGATTTCTTTGCTGCGACTTAACCGTGATAGCAAAACACCCGACGAACTAGCGCGTAGAGCGCTCCTTCTCACGATTAATGGCGTTGCTGCAGGGCTGCGAAACACAGGCTAAATTCATTGTCGCTCGATGTGGATAAATAGGCTTTGCTTTAGGGCCCCTCTACATAGTGTAGATACCCTCGGTGTTTCCGCCGAATTCGGCGCGTTAGCACGCAGTATTCAGCGGTTTTCCAGTAAAGCTTTTCAGCAGAGAAGTAATACATAGACATCCTTAAGGCAGGCAGTAAAGAGGTCGAGTATGACTATATGTCTTCGACCACGCTACGTACACCTCCTACAGGACACAGATCTGACACGTTAGCTACCTTTCTTAGCGGCCTTATTGCTGTTGGGTTAGTATCTGTTGCTTGGGTTCTTCTTGAACAGTATGACATTGTCAGCTCTATGTGGTTTGCTATTCCACTGGGTATCTGTGCAGCGACAGGCGTCCAGTTTGGTGGAGATAAGGGAGATTCTGGCTATAACTTAGGTCTCGCGACAGCACTGTATGTCTTCTTTTTGTTAGGCTCGCTTTTGCTCATAAACTACTTGGAGCTGAAAGATATCTATATAAACCTTACTTTCAAGCAGTTTGAGAACTCTTTCATTAACAGTAAAGTCGAAAACCCGTTGCATCTCATTTCATATATTTCTGGCTATGTGGCACTTCTTGTAACAAGTAAATTCTTAAAGTAAGTGCAGGCTGCTACCCGTCAGAGTCTCCTCACAACCTGCTAGGCTCTGAAAGATGAGCAATAAACAAAAATTTTCTCAAGAAGCGTACGATCGTCTTACGTATGAATTTGAAGACCTTAAGACAAGAGGACGCATAGAAATAGCCCAGAAAATCGAAACAGCAAGAGAGCTTGGCGACTTGTCTGAGAACGGCGACTATCACGCTGCGAAAGAAGAGCAAGGCAAAATGGAAGGCCGTATCGCTCACCTTGGGCAGATGATTCGCGACGCCGAGATTGTCGATATTGATGCCGACTCAGGCACCGTCCAAACAGGCACTGTTGTCTCTGTCCAATACGAAGGCGACGACGAGGTAGAGAAATATTTACTCGGCTCGATCGAAGAGAAACGTGAAGGTTTAGCTGTTATTTCGCCTGGTTCACCGCTAGGCAAAGCACTACTTGACCAGAAGGTAGGCGAAACGGTCACGTTCGATGCGCCAAATGGTCCGTTGCAGGTCAAAATAATGGCTGTTGAGGTATAGCACGTGAGTCAAACTCCAAAGACATTAGCCGAAAAAGTTTGGGCACATCATGTAGTACATGAAGGCGAGAACGACCAACCTGACCTGCTGTATATCGATTTACATCTTGTGCACGAAGTGACTTCGCCCCAAGCATTTGATGGGTTACGCATTGCTGGACGCAAAGTACGACGACCTGAGAGAACAGTCGCAACCGAAGACCATAATGTCCCGACGCAAGATATCGACAAGCCAATAGCTGACGAGACAAGCCGCACACAAGTAGACACGCTACGAGCGAACACAAAAGAGTTCGGCATCGAGCTGCATGAAATGGGTTCACAAGGCCAAGGGATTGTGCATGTTATAGGCCCTGAGCAAGGCTTAACACAGCCTGGCATGACCATTGTTTGCGGCGATTCACACACCTCAACGCATGGGGCATTCGGAGCACTTGCTTTTGGTATCGGCACCAGCGAGGTTGAACATGTTTTAGCAACGCAGACACTGCAACAGGCGAAACCTAAAACAATGTCTATCACTGTGAACGGCGCGCTTGATGCTAGCTGCACAGCAAAAGATTTAATTTTGGCTGTTATCGGTCAGATAGGCACAGGCGGCGGCATTGGCCACATTGTTGAATATCGTGGGCAAGCGTTCGCTGATCTATCGATGGAAGGGCGCATGACTGTCTGCAACATGTCTATTGAAGCTGGTGCTAAAGCTGGCATGATCGCACCTGACGAAACCACGTTTGCATATCTGGCCGACAAACCACGCTCTCCCAAAGGCAACGATTGGGACGAAGCTGTAGCTTTTTGGCGCACACTTGCAACTGACGATGGCGCAACTTTTGATAAAGAAGTTGTGATTGATGCAGCAACGATCACGCCGCAAGTCACGTGGGGTACGAACCCTAGCCAGGTAATGGGCATTGGCGAAACTATCCCCTCACCGCAAGACTTTTCTGATGAGAACGAGCAACAAAGCGCAGCTCGGGCACTTGAATACATGGGGCTTACCGTAGGCGAACCGATTAGCGCTGTCGCTGTCGACACGGTGTTTATCGGGTCGTGCACGAATAGCCGTATAGAAGATTTACGTGAAGCTGCAGCTGTAGCTCAGGGACGCACAGTTGCTGCAGGAATGCGCACGCTTGTGGTGCCGGGGTCTCGCCGCGTGAAAGACCAAGCAGAAGCTGAAGGGCTCCATACTATATTTCTTGATGCTGGTTTTGATTGGCGTGAACCAGGCTGTTCGATGTGTCTTGCGATGAATCCAGACAAGCTTTCTTCTGGTGAGCGTTGTGCGTCGACGAGTAACCGCAACTTTGAAGGGCGTCAAGGCCGTGGCGGCCGCACGCACTTGGTTTCGCCAGCTGTCGCAGCAGCGACCGCTATTGCTGGACATTTTGCCCATCCGTCCGATCTCGAAGGAAGCGACTAACTATGGAACCTGTAGAACTCGTAACTGGAACTGCTGTGCCATTAAATCGCAGCGACGTTGATACCGACCAGATTATTCCGTCTGATTGGCTTAAACAGGTCACACGCACAGGGTTTGGCCGAGGTTTGTTTTCCCAGTGGCGTGATGATCCTTCTTTTATTTTGAACAATGAGAACTATGGTGGTGCCACAATTTTGCTTGCTGGCGCTAACTTTGGTGTCGGCTCATCGCGTGAACACGCTGTGTGGGCTATTCAACAATATGGCTTTGCAGCCGTTATCTCACCACGATTTGGCGATATTTTCAAGAATAACTCAACCAAAAATGGTTTGTTACCTGTTGCACTATCTGCGACAAAGGTGAAAGAACTGATGGACGCTGTTGAGCTAAACCCTGCGCTTGAGATAACAATTTCGGTTGCAGACCTAACTGTTGAAGCCCCTGAAATAGGCTTTGCTGAATCATTTGAGTTAGCTGCCTCAATTCAAGAACGCTTCCTTAAAGGACTCGACGATATAGCTATCAGCTTGCAATATGAAGCAGCAATCGACTCTTATGAGCAGCAACGACCAGCCTGGGCGTAAGGGCTTTCTATATGCCTATTGTTGTACGTGACCCAGAGATTCTTGGCGGATCACCTATATTTAATGGTACACGCGTTCCTGTACGCAATCTATTTGACTACTTGATCGCTGGACAAAGTACCCATGAGTTTTTGGAAGACTTCCCAACCGTTTCTTACGAACAGATAAAGCAAGTTTTAGAAAAAGCTGAAGCTACGGCGTAGTTTTCGGTTTTGTTCGACTGATGATCGACCCTATAGCTTGTTGCGAGGTGCCAAGCTCTTCTGAGATCTGTGCCTGCGTAGCTCCAGTGCGTGAAGCTCGGACAATTGCATAGCTTCGCTGAATTCTTAGCTGTTCTGTTTTTTCCGCCGCTTTAAGGTATTGGTCGTTCGCCCATTTAGCATTTTGTAGTGCTGTCTCTGCCTTCATCGGTTGACTCCTTAGATTGTCATGGCCTCCAAGGTTAATCCTGGAGGTCACTACTGTCACTCGCTATCAGGCCACTGAGCTTCCCACACCAACTGCACTAGTTCAGCAAGATCATCTTGGGCTTGTCCCTTCTGATGAAGGTCATAAACCAAGACGGACTCGTTGCTAGCCAGCACAGTCATGAGATGATCTGTAAGCCGTTCAGCGAGCGCCAGTTCAAGGGTGATCTGCATGCCGACCCTCCTTCCCTGACAATCCCCATTGTAACAATACCTATTGTAATTGGCTACTCGCAGCACGGGTTGCTGGTTTGATTTGAACAAGCTGCTTTACGATAGTATGGCGTAAGCTAGCTGGAGAAGTTGTTGTGGGAAGAGTTATTGTTGTCGGATCGATTACACAAGATATCGTCACAATAGGTGATCGCCTTCCAGGTGTCGGCGAAACGATTTTCGGTGATTCTTTAGGATATTTCCCAGGGGGGAAAGGTTCAAATCAGGCTATTGCTGCCGCTCGTCAAGAAGCTGACGTTATGATGGTTGGCTGCGTGGGAGATGACACAAATGGCATTAACATGCTCGACTTTCTTCGATCTGAATCAGTAAATGTCGATCAGGTAAACGTCTTAGACGATGTCCCTACAGGTATCGCATTGATCTTTGTCGGCCGTGGCGAGAACATGATAATGGTTGTTCCTGGAGCTAACGACAACGTCACAGATGCTGCAGTCGATAACGTGGTATTCGAGTCTGATGATGTGGTTGTTGCTCAATACGAGACGCCGTTGAGTGTGACGGCTAAGGTTTTTGCTAAAGCTCAAAAAGTTGGCGCCAGAACTGTCCTAAACGCTGCGCCTGCTCAGCCTTTAACCGACGAAATGCAAGACGTTACTGATGTTTTGATAGTCAATGAAGTTGAACTTGCACAATCTCTCTATGGCGCTGATGCCAAGGTAGAGACTGAGGATAAGCAGCGAATTATCGACATGACACGCGACCTAAGCAACGCAGGCAATAACCAGGTTATAGCGACACTTGGCCCGAAAGGTTTTGTTTCTGTCGTCGATGAGAAGCTGAGCGAAGCATCTGGCCACAGCGTCGAAGCTATAGATTCAACTGGAGCAGGCGACTGCTATGTCGGTGTGTTTGCTGCAAACCTTGCAGCTGGCGGTTCAAGCATCGAGGCGATGCGCCGCGCAAACGCCGCCGCTGCCCTATCGGTAACCAAACAAGGCGCTGGATCGTCAATGCCAACCAAAACCGAGATCGATGAGTATTTGACCAAGAGCTAAAGATCAAGATCTTACTTTGATTAAGCGATTACAGACGAGATACGCCAACCTGATCTAGGCTTGCTGCCTCTTAACAGAATCTGAAAAGATCTTCAAGTGTAATGACCATGTCGAAATATGGCCTGTCTTCCAAAGATTTGGCGGCACCATTTGGGCTTATAAGCACTTTATGGATGCTGTAGTTATCATATTTCGATGGCAGCAACGCTAACTTTTTCTCAAAAGCTGCTATCACTTCAACGCCTGGCGGAGAATCACGATGCTTGATTTCGCAGACCGTCAGCACTTTATCTTTACGTTCAAACATTAAATCGATCTGCACCCCCGATTCGTAGTTTGCAGATTTTTTGTTGACCATATAGTAAGGCCCAACCGAGTACTTAACAGCATTGAAACCTAGTATCCGTGCCAACAACTTGTGGTTATGAAGACAAAACTTTTCAAATGCATAGCCCAACAATTGCCGGTAGCTAGCGTGAGGTAACGCTTCGGCTGGGTTGTCATGAAAGTCTCTGTTGTTTATAGCAGCAGAAACAGGATGAATACATTTGTAGTAATAACGCAGGTAAGAATCCTTTAGGTAATACCTCGATGATCTTTTAACCTCGCCAAGCTGCAATGGCGCATAGACACCAAGAAAGTTTGTTGCTAGCAAATCTTGGAATATAGATGTTGTCGTTCCGCCTGGAGAATAGCCAATTTTTTCTAAAATTTCTGGTTTACTTGCTGAGCTGACACTAGCCAGATAGTCAATAATGGCCCGATACACTGGTGAATGTGAGAGACTGCTTACAAAAATCCTTTCAGCTTCTCCAGAGAAAAACCCGCCTTTAGTGAAACTAGATTCACAGAGCGAAAGATAAACAGACGATTTAACTTGCAAAGCAGTTAGATACTGTGCAATGCCACCTGCTACTAGATAGGCGTCAAGCACTTCACTCGGGTGCATCGAGTCACGTAGAAGATCTTTAGCTTCGGAAAGATTGAGCTCATCAATCGGAAACTCGTATTGCGACCTATTATAAAGCGCTTTTGATTTCATGACTTTGTTGATCAAAAATGAAGGTGATGAACCGCAAAGAACGACAATCAGGTTCGCATTTTTACTCCAATAGTTATCCCAAACATATTTAAGATCAACGATAAGCTCCGATTTGTAGTTAGCAAGCCACTGCAACTCTTCAAGAAAGACCGTACATCTGCGCCCTTGGATATAGTCGTTGAGGATGATGAATAGCTCCCGCCAAGAAGCAATTTCTAGCTTCGCTAGTGTAGGATTTCCCAGCTGTATAGCCATCTGTTCACAAAAAACTTTACGCTGCGTTTCTGGAGATGCCCCTTCCAGACCTTCAAATTTAAGAATATTTCGTTTCTCAAAAACATTCTCCACCAGAAAGGTTTTTCCGACCCTTCGACGACCATACACAACACAAATACCTGCTTCTCCTAAACGATCTATCTCTGCGAATCTTTGTATTTCTCGGCGACGACCTACCAGTTTTTTATCCATAAAATCAAAATAGTATCACGTTATGGACAGAAAATCTACCATTATCTATCCACAACGATAATTTCCAGCCATGTTATGGATAGGACTATAAGAACAAATAAGCCTTTCCACCAACAAGAGGGGTGTTGTACAGTTATCATTTTGTGCCACTTTTCTTATGTACGGTGTCCTAAACGATCCAGAAAATTGAACTTAGGTGCGGAACTGGATTTGATTCAAAGAAATTACTAGAGTTCTAAACTGGTGCCTGCCAATCGCAGAAAAATAACACAAAGAAAATTTATTCCGCATGAAACGTAGGCCAAGCAATTTTTTGTGTCTGGGAACTTTTCTTGAAGAGGGTTCGTCTCAATGGTATGAGCAAATCACATAGATCTAAAACCAAATCAGCACTTACACTTCTTCTCGCTCTCAGCGTAGGCGCATCAGCGTGTACATCGGGAGACGGCAAAGAACAAGAGCAAGAGAACCTTAGCTCCGAAGATATACAACTAACTTCTGCGCTTGAAACCTTTGACAGCTGTGAACTGCTGTTAGAAGATATAAAAGCTGAGGCATTAGAACGAGTAGGCCCGTATGGCTTTGGCGAAGGAGGCGGAGACTACTCGATTATCGAACGATTCAGAAATAGCTTCGGCGGCGACGAAGACTTTGCTGTTGAAGAGTCTATGGATATGGCAACTGCTGACGCAGAAGCTCCAGCGGCAGCAGCGCCGCAGTCTAAAACAGCTTCTGCTACTGAAGGCTCGTTCTCGACAACAAATAACCAAGAGGCAGCAGTTGACGAAGCTGACCTTGTGAAGACAGACGGCAAAAGTATTATTCTTCTCCGCAATCAAGAACTTCATATCATTGATGCGCAAGATAATGAGCTAGTGACAACAGTCAAACTCCCTAAAAATATTTCGCAAGGTGAACTGTTTTTAACAGATGACACCATTTATGTGATGGGTCGCAGCTGGGAAGACGTCGACTATGAAGAAAACATCATCATGGAAGATGGCCCTATAGACGGCGATATTGCGGTCGACTGGGCAGGGCCAGCACAAAGCCCGAGCACCGTTCTTATTGCACTTGATAGAGACACAGGAGATATTCAACAGCAACGCAAAATGTCTGGCAACTACCTATCGGCTAGAGAAGTAGACGGCACAATTCGCGTTGTGCTCTCAACTCAGGGCACATCTATAGACTTTGTTTACCCGAACTCAGATAGCGGGAAAGCGAAGAAAGCTGCTGAGACAGCAAACAGAACTCTTATCGAAGAATCAACGCTTGAGGACTGGGTTCCGTATACAAAAGGCTCAGATGTCGAAGTTGATTGCGGCAATATTCATATGCCGAAAGACTTTGCAGGCTTTGGCCTTGTTACTGTTGTTACGATAGATGGGAACAAAGGACTCGCGCCTGTTGATTCGCTCGCGGTGTTCACCGACGCGCAAGATGTGTATGCTTCAACTGAGCGTCTTGTTGTTGCAACGCCTCGTTGGCAAAAAGATGGCCGCAATAATGACGACTATGAGACTGCATTGCACAGCTTCGACATTAGCGACCCAGAAACGATATCGTATAAGGCATCAGGATCGGTCCGAGGCTCGCTTCTAAACAGGTTCTCTCTTTCAGAGCACGAAGGTTATCTGCGTGTGGCGACCACTGATGGAAGCCCTTGGGGCCGTGGCAACCAAAGCGAAAGCTATGTGACTGTTCTGGAAGAAGACGACGGCGCGTTGAAGAAAGTTGGCCAAGTTGGCGACCTCGGCAAAGGCGAAACTATCTTTGCCGTTCGCTTTATGGGCGATGTTGGCTATGTCGTGACGTTCCGTCAGACAGACCCGCTGTATACAGTCGACCTTAGCGACCCTAGTGACCCAACTGTCCGCGGCGAGCTAAAGATCCCTGGTTTCTCAGAATACCTGCACCCTCTAAGCGAAGATATGCTGCTCGGCGTCGGCACTGACGGCGATGAGAACGGGGCAAATAACCAAGCCGTTGTGTCACTATTTGATGTGAGCGACCTTGATGACCCGAAACGTATCGACACCTTTGAGCTAGCTGAAAGCACAAGCGAAGGACGATCGTTTAGCTCCTACAGTCAGGTAGCTAACGATGCACGAGCATTTACTCTCCACGAAGACATTGCCTACGTGCCTGTTGGGTGGAACAACTATTCGCAGCGCCTAGATCAAGAGCGCAATGGCGAAGAGCTTGTCGCTATCGATGTTTCTGGAGAAACGCTTAAAGAACAAGGACGTATCTCGCATGCCGAAACAAAAGAATGTGAAGGCTTCGAAGATTACCCTGTTGAACCACAAAATGATGATGCAGAGGAAAGATTCTCAGAAGAAGGTTTCTTTGAAGAACGTGAAGAGGCACTAGCCACAGAAGCAAAATCCGTGATTGAAGAACGCTTTTGCTACAGCTATCAACCTCAAATCGAACGCTCTATTGTGATCGATGACAACATCTACAGCATTTCGCAAGACGGCGTGCAAGTAAACGATGTTGATTCATACGACAAAGTAGAGATGATTTCGTTCAAGTAAACGTTGGAAAATGACTAACAAGCAGCCGTGTCTTATGGTGCGGCTGCTTGTATTTTGCCATCTGATTTCAAAGTCTTTTATAGTTGACGAAACCCTCAGTATGGCTGCCTTGGGTCTTCGATTTCTAGCTTTGGACGGGTTCAGCAGCTCCCCTATATTTAAGGATCGCGCCAAGGCATAGAGCCCCTAATGCTAAGCAAAATAGTGTCACAGCTTGCGCTGAAGATAGAGTTGCTAGTTCAGTCAATATAGCTGTAGTACCAAGTGTGGTTAGTATCATCCCAAAGATTAACAAAGGTAGTGACGGTTGTTTGTTAGTTGACATTGATAGACCCCTTTTCTCGTGCTTCATTTCCTGGTTCTTGATCAAGCTGATTTAGCTCTTTTCTCAATTTCTCGATTTCGAGTTCTATGGAGCTAGAAATGATTTCCTT
The DNA here is from genome assembly GCA_020629155.1 of Acidimicrobiales bacterium. Lineage (GTDB taxonomy): Bacteria > Actinomycetota > Acidimicrobiia > Acidimicrobiales > SZUA-35 > JAHDDW01. Next base: position 12,427 of record JAHDDW010000013.1, read on the forward strand.
TTCACGTTCTTCGAGAAATATACCTTCAGGGTTTGGTCCTCTAGAATCGTCATGCCACCAGTCGTCATTGTATTAGCTGTCAACTCTCTTGTAGTTGTAGGGCTTTGTTCGTCTTCTGACAAACGCCTTTCTAGAGCAGACTGCACTTCGGTAGCCGTTATGATTCCACCCTTTTCTAGCCTCTCAAGGTCTTCAGATGCTAGGCCTACAAGATAACCCTTACGTTCTTGAGAACCCATTTCTTCTAAATACATTTTGTGGTTTGCGAATGATCGGTCACCTTCAAGATATCGTTTGCGTTCATCTGACGGTAGTGCTGCTAAGAAAGCTTCCCGTTCTTCTAGCGGAGCGTTATTGTTAAACATCCACGTTTTGCCATCAAAATAAACATCTTGTACGTTTCGTTCTTCATAATAATTTTTGCCTGCGCTACGCCGTAGCTCATCATCTGCAGATCGGATAAATAAAGCACCCACTTCAAGATCGCTATCTAGAAATAACACTGGAGCAGTATCTTTCGCTTCATACCCACCACTTGGGTAGGCAGAACCAAAACCTTCTTCCGAGAAGTGCTCAAAGTACCCTACTTCTACAGAAGAGTTAAGCTGTACATTGATGTCATCTGGCACAATAATTTCTAATTTGCCTATGTCTAGAGAAACCCCCACGAATGCATCTTCTTCGAGAGACACAGAAGATAAGTCAAGTAGATGGCTACCCACATCGAACGAATAAACATCGTCTAGCTCGGCAGCGTTTGCGACAATATGTCGTGTCGGCTCAATGGAACCGACATAGTGAATTCCTGCTGATACTCCAAGCCCAAGCAGCGCAATGAAACTTAGCAATATCACTGGGATGGAACGACCGACATAGGCACTAGCGATAATTACTGCGCCGCAGATGCAAACAAGCAGCCCGAACATAACCATGGCCGAAAGAGAGAACAAACCAATTTGGTCACCTAGAAGAGCCAGCCCTATGAGCAAAACGCTCGCTGCAATAGTTATCGCAAATAGCGGTGGCGTTGGTTCTTTACGCTTTTTTCGCTGCAAACCTGGTCGCACCCAACTTCGTCCAGAAGGCTTGTTAGCTACTACGCTGTCGGCGCTACTCAGCTCGTTACGAGAAACAATATTTTCCTCTTTCAATAACTCATCATCTCTGCCAGGACGCCTATTCAGCAAGAATAAGCCGCCTCCCAACAACGCTAAGGTTACGAGCACTTCTGAAGAATCAGCTATAGTAAAAATTAGCACTGTGCCTAATCCAATTCCTGTAATATAAAGCAGATCTTGGTACTGCCAATTTGTTGGAATCTGGATACCTATTTGTGAACTGGGCGACGGGATAATAAGCCAAGCCATGAGGTAGGCCACAACGCCAGCGCCGCCTGCAAATGTTGCGATAATAAACCCGAGCTGCACAAAACGAACCTCGATATCGAAATAGTCAGCAAGGCCAGCAGCTACACCGCCGATAGTACAGTTTTCAGAGCGCCGCAGCATGCGCTTCGGCGGCTCCTGTGGGATTTGATGGGTTTCAGTAGTTTCTGTCATGTTTCTAGTATGATTTTATCTTGCGGTCGCCACCATCAGGATTCACACTGATCTTTTACTGTACCCCTGAGAAAGCCTCAGGGTTATCCCTGATTTCAACAAGACTAGAGACATGTCATACTAGATCAGAGGACTAACTTATGCAGCTTTCACAATCTAATGCAACAGAAAGCGCTGTTATCGGCGAACGCTACTGGCAATGGCCACGTCTTGATCATAAAAACCGTGTTATCGGTGGTGTCTCATCGGGAGTAGCAGAAGAGCTCGGGCTTGATCCGCTTCTAGTGCGAATCGGCTTCCTTTTTCTTCTTATCGCTGGTGGTATAGGTATTGCACTTTATGCTTGTCTTTGGCTTGTTCTTGCGTTCAAAGAATTTCAGCAGCCTGTTGTTAGATACCAGGCTACGGCCAAAGGTCGCAGCCTGCGGGAGCGGCAACTAGGTTTTGCTTTTCTCATTTTAGGTGTCGCAAGTTTCAGCTTCAATATCTTAGGCACTCGTTGGTTTCCGTTTTGGGCCAGTGGTTTTATAGCGTTAGGGCTTTTGTCACTCCGTGACGGCTATATGCGTCGCAAAACGCTTCGCCCCAAAACCTTTCCGCAATTTATGCAAGTAGCCTCTGGTGTGGCACTAAGCCTCGTCGGGTCTGTCTTACTAATAGCTCAGATAAGCCCGACGAAAGATCTTGTCTCGCTTTTCCCCTTCTTGCTTGTTTTTCTCGGACTTTTTGTGGCAGTAGCACCTTGGGGCTGGCGCTTTCTCGCCGATTTTGATCAGGAACGCCACGCACGCATACAGTCCGATATGCAAGCTGACATTTCTGCGCATCTCCACGATTCAGTGCTACAGACACTGCTACTTATTCAACAAAACCATGCAGACCCTACCGTTGTGCGCAACTTAGCTCGTCGCCAAGATAGAGAACTGCGCAACTGGTTGGACGATACCAGATCTTCACGTACAAGCGAAAGTATGAAAGGGTGGCTTGATTCGATGGCCAACGATGTTGAAAATCTCTATGGGACACCCGTAGAAATCGTGGCTGTCGGCGACTTACTTGTTACCCAACAAACCGAAACTGCACTACAAGCGGCAAAAGAAGCTGCAGTAAATGCAGCAAAGCACTCTAGGGCACAACAAATAGACGTTTTTGCTGAAGTACATCCGCAGAAACTGGAACTGTTTATAAAAGACCGAGGCAAAGGGTTTGACTATGCCAAAGCAACACAAGACCGTCAAGGCATCCGTCATTCAATTGTGGGGAGAATCGAACGAATCGGCGGTTCTGCTAACGTTGTGACATCCGAAAAAGGAACTGACATAGAAATTGTTGTTCCTCTAGAAAGCACGCAATGACCTATCAGCCACGCATAGTTTTCTCATAGATGACCATCAACTTGTGCGGCAAGGCGTTCGAGCAACGTTAGGTGATACCGTTCATGTTGTAGGTGAAGCTGCAAGTGTAAGTGAAGCAATTGCAGTGCTCGCAGAAACCAAACCAGATGTCGCGCTTGTTGATGTGCATCTTCCTGATGGAACGGCATCAGATGTTATTACAAAGACCAAAAACTATCCGACAAAGTTTTTAGCGCTTTCGGTCAGTGACTCGCCCAAAGACGTTATTGCCACTATTAGAGCTGGAGCGAGGGGCTACGTAACGAAATCAATCGCAAGTGACGACTTGGTGGACGCACTGCGACGTGTCGCTGAAGGTGATGCTGTGTTTTCGCCACGTCTTGCAGGCTTTGTACTTGATGCTTTTGCAGCAAGCTCACCAGCAGAAGAGAAAACCAGCGAATTAGATCTTCTCACTCCTCGCGAAAGTGAAGTGATGCGTTTACTAGCACGAGGGTACGCCTATAAAGAGATAGCAGCACGATTAACAATTTCAATAAAAACAGTAGAGACCCATGCTTCTAACGTGTTACGCAAGCTGCAACTTTCTAGTCGTAATGAACTAACCTATTGGGCGGTGCAACGCAAAATCGTGTGACGCCTATTGCCCATGGGCTTTTTTGCGGTAGAGTGTAGTATGGCTAGCTTACCTGTGCAGTTCAGAAGCTTACGCAAAGATTCCATTTCAGGCTGCCCTCTTATAAAAAGTTTCACTACAACAATCGAAGCTGGATCACATGTTTGTTTCATAGGCCCTAAAGTTGAAACCACTGCGCTGCTCGAACTTGTTAGCGGCTTGCAAGATCCTACAAGTGGCTCTATCAGAGTAGGGACTTCGCAGGTTGCTGGCACCTCATCAGAGCTTCTTCAAATGCAGCTCGGAGTGCTACAAGAGAACCCATGGCTAACGCAAGATAGTTTACTAAAAAATGTTTCACCTGCTGGCTTCACAAGACGTAATCGAACCAAAGTCACGAAAGCGATAGAGCTCGCACAGGTGCAGCGCATCGCACGAAAAATGCCGCAAGGGTTAGCGACTCCTGTTATTTCTCATGCGCAGCTCTCTCTTCTAGAGCGTAGGCAAATTGCATTAGCAAAAGTGTTGGCGAATGACCCAAAAGTTTTACTTTTAGAACGCCCTTTAAGCGGCCTCACAAATGATGAAGCGAAAATTTTTAGCTCTGTTTTAGCAGACGCCTCTCAGGGAAGAACAGTTTTAACCTTTTCACAAAATTACAAAAACGCGCGACGGGCGCAACAAGTTTTTATAATCGACCAAGGCACTATCTTATGTTCTACCTCGACTGCGAGCGTCTACTCACAAGGGACAATACATAAGTTCATGGATGATTGCACCGCTCAACCATCTAGCGCAACAGATACGTGGAATTTCCAACCTGGGGTTGAAACGATAACTGGCTATGTAACTTCTCATCTGCATAGTCGTCGCAATGGCATTGAAACATGGGTTGCCTGGAGCACTGCCGAGAAAACCGACGTCAAAATTCGTCTCCCGAAACAGCAACCAACAAACAAATCAGTTCTGCAACATTTAGAGAACGAGTTTCATGCGCTGCAAAATGTTACAAGCCAGCTACTTCCTCAACCACTTAAAAAATCTCTGCTGCATGATATTCCTTACACCGTTTTTGAAAGTGTCAAAGGTGAAACGTTAGCTTCGACGCTACGGCAACTACACTGTGGACTTTCGCTGCCTGAACTTCTACGTTTAAGTTCTGATATAGCGCGTGCTCTCTTCCAGCTGCATAGCCAAAGTTTTGCCCATCTTGATCTTAACCCACGCTGTATCCGTATCGAAGCTGGCCAAAATAGGATTTCAAGTGCACGATTTATAACAAAATGTGGGCGCAAGATCGATGATTTAGTCGTTGAATCTGAACCTTTTTTTCAGGCTCCTGAACGGATTCCTGGCTCTAAGGCCTTAGCCGCCAGCGATATTTTTTCTTTAGGTCGGCTGCTTTATCGATGTGCGGCTGGCCCTGTTCCTTTCACAAGAAAAAATCAGCCACCACAGCATAACCTAACTTTCTTCTTACCACAGGTTCCGCCTTCTTTCGCCGAGCTCGTTGAACAGATGATGGATGTAGACTGGCGTCAACGACCAACTATCCAAAATATTATTGCCACTATCAATACACTCAAGCCAAACGAGATACTACTCGAAGACGCCACAATGGTAGATGTGACGCAACCCAAAGTGCACTCTTCTAGCGACTTCTAGCTGTTACACAAACTATCGTTCGTTAAGATTCAGGACGCAAAAGAAGAGCAGCTTTATCGACTGCCCTTCTTGCTTTGCTAAGTTTTTTGTCAATCTCAGGGCGTTTCGTTCCGCCTGATTCGACCGTTTCACGCAACACTTCAACAGAAAGTTCAGTTAACGTTTCTGAGATAGCGTGCAGCTGGTTTGAAAGATCAACCAGCCGCTGATCAGTCATCGGTATCTTCTGTTGAGTATTCTTCGTATTCATCTTCCTCTTCAGGAGCGAACCCTACTTTTTTGGCTTCGTCGGTAACGGGCAGATCGAATGGATCATCCGATAAACGATCCATTAAGGATTCAATATCATCTTTGTCATTAGAGCGTTTAAACGCCCGAGCTTCCTCGTAACGACGATGTCTCCCTTTTTTCATGGGACACTCCCTGTAGAAATAGTAAATGTGGAGGGGCAGAACCACCAGCCCTCAACACGCTTGTTCAGCTCTTCATTGTAGGCAGATTTAATTTGGATTTGGTGCACCTAACTGAGTTTCTACGACTTTTATGCGAATAATTAAAATATTCGCTTCTAGATGGGTGCGTTAAAGTTCCTGATAGCTTCTAGCCTCTAAAATAAGTTTGCCCTGCTCGTCAAGCGCTATCGCAGCGCCGCCAGCGAGCAAATGTTCTAACCGCTTACCAAGCATCTCTGCGCGCCATCCTTCACGCAGCCGACAATGTGATGATTCACGCAAAAGGGCTTCCACATCTGATCTGGTTGCTAGCAACGCAGGGTCGAGCTGGTTGTCTCGTGCGACTTGTGCAATCCACGATGTTACAAGCGTGATGAACGGGCGCAGCTTCGACGATATTTTTTTAGGTTTTTCTTTCACCGCAGCAGGTTCAGCTGCTTTACCTTTTCGGACCGCTGCAAAAATAGCTTCTTTCGTTTCACCGTTGAAACTTCTGCTGTCGACCCCACGCAAGCCTACAACGTCGGTTTCTTGCTGCGGTTTTTTTTGCGCTAACGCAACCACCCCTAAGTCTGAAAGTATCTGTTTCGCAGGCCGATCTAACGCCACTGCACGTTCTTCACGCCAAGCAGCTAAAGCATAGGCCACTCGAAGGGTTTCGCCTTTCAACGAACGAGCCTCTTTGATCCGTTGCAACGCTTTATCTGGCTCACGTGGACCGCGTGGTTTGTCGAGCAACAAAGCGCTTTCTTCCATGACCCAAGCCATACGCTGTTTCGCTTCAAGCAGCTGTGACAAAACATCGGTCAACTTCAACAGATACAGCACGTCCGATGCTGCATACGTTTGCTGCTTCTCGGTTAAAGGCCGCGCTAACCAATTTGTCAGCCGACTAGATTTAGGGAGAATGATATCAAGATATTTCGCCATCAAAGAACTTAGTGACGCACTTGAAAAACCAAGAAAACCTGCTGCAACCTGTGTATCTAGAATACGTGTTGGCACTGCCCCACACGCTCGTTCTAGCACTTCTAGATCTTGCAAACATGCATGCATTATACATAACGCGTCGCTTTGAAGGAGCTGTTTGAGTGGGTTCAGATTAAGAGCTAGAGGGTCTAGCAACGCCACCTGTTCACCCCAGTAAAGTTGCACTAGCGCAGCTTTAGGGAAATAGGTTTTCTCTCGATGAAACTCGGTGTCTATGGCATAACGATCGCTTTGCAACGCTGATGATATAACACTGTTGAGATGTTCTTGAGTTTCAACCAGTTCTGACACGAGACTACATCATAGACATATACAAGACACAACAGCGTGTTCCCAGCTCAGGTTGTAACATTCAGATTTAAAAGATAGGTGCAACTGTTCACATCAAGTAAACATTTCATCCCCAGAGCCAAACCCAGACCCCCTTTCAAACTTCATAATAGCAAACTGTCATCCCCAACTTGATTGGGGATCTCCTCTTGGCCAGATTCCCAGTCGTAGCTGGGAATGACTGGTCGTAGCTGAGAATGACAGGGATTTAGCTGTAACGAGGGCTTGAAAAACTAGCTAACTAGCTGGCAGAACTGCGAACCTCTCAGGTTGCAGCGATTTCTTTGCTGTAGGTTTCAAGTTTGTCGAAGGCTTGCTGCCAGCCTCCTGCTGCACCCGATGCAGGGTCAACGCCTGCGTGAATCAGAACCATTTTCGTTACGCCGTCGAGTTCTTCCAATTCGACAGTTACCTGCGTTTGTTCAGGGTGGCCTTCCATGCCCATAGAAGCAGGAGAAATAGCATTGCCGTTCTCATCAGCGAAACCTTCGGTGTATACCAAACGTTTTGTTGGCGATACTTCAAGATATTCACCAGCAGTCCACATCTTCATACCGCTGTCTGGCGACGACATGCAGACAACCCGCTTGCCGCCAACAACCGCTTCAATCTGTGCGACAGGCACGCTAAAACCTTGCGGGCCATACCATTTCTTGAAATGCTCCGCTTCTGCCCAAAGCTTCCAAACAATCGACGCAGACACTTCAAAAAAGCGTTCTACCACTACTGCATTTTGGCCATCTTCATTACTCATTATCTTCTCCTATAAACCACAATGATTTACAGTTAGTATATTCACTAGATATGATTCCTTAGGTTTTAGTGTCAACCCCATTCAGTTTCGTTATGTGGAACAAAACCAGAGGTTACGTACCTAAAGGATGAATTAACTTCTTCCTTGTTGTTGTCTAGTAGTGCTAGCAGCTTCGTTAGTTGGATAAAGTTGCGTAGCGAAACTACTTAAGCCATCTGCCACATTTTTTCTGATGGGAATTGGCAACAAGCTAAATACGCTATTCTTAATTTCAACTATGTTTTGTGCTTTCTGAGCTGTTTTCTTTTCATACATCGCAAGATCTGCTCTCTTTGTTGCTGAGAGCAGACGATTAGTTCCTGAAGGGTCAACTTCGGCGACTCCTACCGCAGCCGCAGGGATTTGCTTAAACCTTTCTGCTATATCATCAACTGCTGTTTGGTCTAGTCCATGCTTAGGATCACGAAGTTTCGCTATGAACTCTTTAATCTCAACTTTTACAAAATCGTTAAGCTCGTTATGGAAAGATTCGTTTTCCGCCTTAGGATCTGCAAGTATGACAACAAATTCGTCTCCGCCAACACGTGCCACTGCATCTGTACCTTTAGAAGCAGCATATTTTTTGAGTGCTGATCCCATAGTTTTTATCAACCAATCTCCAGCCTCATGGCCAAGCAGATCATTGACAGGTTTTAAATTATTGACATCTAGGAAAGCAAGATGCGTAGACCGGTTTTTAAGTTCAATATCACCAGATTTAACTTTTTCGAACCACGCACGATTATTAGTACCAGTTGATGGGTCAGTATGCGCATCATTCTCCATTCGTGGAGACTTAAAAGCCTGAACTCCTAACAAAAACAGCTCGCTATATACAGTTTCTGGACCGCTAGGTCCTCTTGTTCTTGCGCCTTTGTGCCCGCTAGTTTTTTCGGTTCCGTCAGGATCACGACTAACCCTAGGCCCCGCATTTCGTGGCCATGAGTTTCCACGTTTAGCCCAGTCGCCAGGAGATGGAGAATAATATCCTTCGCCAGGATAGAACTGGTTAGGATATCCTTCGCCAGGTTTAGACTCGTCCTTAGAAGGAACATGACGGAGTTCTATTTCTGGAGTTTCAGGATCGGCCATACAGTTAGTATAGAAAACAATCGTCTAGATGTTTCATCAAGCTCATTTTGTAAGCAAATTGCCTAGCCTTAAGAATTTAGCCATTCTTGAATATCGCTAGCTATGCGAGTGGGGTTTTGCAGTGGCCCGAAGTGGTTGAGATCGTTGTATTCTTTTAGAGTTACGTTTTTTTGCTGTTCGGCGATTTCTACCACATTTGGCACACGATCGCCGTCGTCAGGGCCGATAGCAAAAAGCATTGGGGCTTCAACCGAACCAATTGTTTCGGTAATGCCGCTGTTTGCTTCTCGGTAAATCTGTGCCTCGTGCTCTGGTTTGCAGCTAAGCGCTATCGAGCCATCGGCTTGATCTTCAAAGCCCCATTCCAGATATTGCTTGCTACACGCTGGGTCGAAGAAAACAAGCGGAAATTTGTTGGCATAACGCTCGAACGCTGCCTCACGAGATGCAAATTCAGTCTTGCGACGTAACGCTCCCTCAACCAACGGTTGTGTTCTCGGGTGGTTGGCTATTGGCTCAGACGAAAGAAGAATCGGTTCAAACGCCCAGATCTTCTCGAACAGGCCAGGCTCAAACGTTTCAGCAAGCACCAGAGCGCTACCGCCAAGTGAGTGGCCGATGCCGATTACGGGCTGGTCGCTAGAACCTTTGCAATGAGCAATCGCTGGTAATAGATCTTTAGCGATTGACTGCCAGCTCATATCGTCACCGTCATAAGTGCTGCGTCCATGGCCTCGCAGATCTACCCCAACGCAGCGATAGTTTGCACTGAGCACATCGGCTATCGGCTGCCACATCTTGGCGCAAAAACTTGTTGCGTGTGCAAAGAAAAGCGTCGGACCGCTTGCACCGCCAAGGTCATGCAACGCTAATTCAACATCGCCTGCATCAATTTTTGTGAAACTCATTGCTCGCCTCGTATCTCTACTGGTTCTATTTCATCGTGTGGAGTAAACCCTAAAATCTTACCGTAAAACCAAAGCTCGGCTTCTAGCGAACGGATAATATTTTCCGATTTTCTGAAACCATGCTGTTCGCCTTCAAACAAAATGTAGCTGTGCGGCACGCCACGGTCGGCTAACGCATCGGTAATCATTTCTGTCTGCGCTGGCGGTACCACTTTGTCTTCACTGCCTTGCAACGCAAGCAGCGGCGTTGTGAAACCATCAAGCATAGTTAACGGTGAACGCTGTTCGTAAAGGTCTTTGCGTTCTGGATATGGCCCCACCAAAGAATCAAGATATCGGGCTTCAAACTTGTGAGTATCTTCAGCTAAAGCAGTTAGATCAGCAACGCCATAAAGGCTCGTACCAGCGGCAAAAACCTCTGACGTTGCTAATGCAGCAAGTACCGTGAATCCGCCAGCAGAACCGCCGCGAATCACAATGCGGCTCGGGTCTACTTTGCCTTGCGAAGCCAAAAACTGTGCAGCAGCAATACAGTCTTGCACGTCACATATCCCCCAGTTTCCTTGCAACTTGTTTCGATATTTTGTGCCAAAACCGCTAGAACCTCGATAATTCACATCGACAACGCTGAAACCGCGAGACGTCCAATATTGCACTTTAAGTTTCAAGCTCATCGTAGTGTGACTCGTCGGCCCGCCATGGCCTAACACAACAAGCGGTGGTTTCTCGCCGTTAAGACCTTGATGAGGCCCTGTTGCCGGGTAATAAAAAGCGTACGCTGTTTCTTCTGCTGCTGATTCTTGCGCCATTGATGGAACGCTAAATCTAATCGACTCAGCTTGGCTCACCCATCTTGGGTCAAGACGAAGTGGCGGTTCAGTTATTTTTATAGACTCTTGAGTTGAAAGGTCCAGCGTAATGCAATGCTCGCCTTCTGTCGGGGTTGCGCCTTGGACCAACAACTGGCCATCGCTCGTAGCAGCTATAGCACTTATTGCACAAAATGGTGTTGCAAGCTCACGCAGCGATTCACCGCCACTAGTGAATGTCACTACTCTATCGATAGCGTTTTCAGTTATAACCGCTGCAAGGTGACCTTCTGTATATTCCACCCAACGTTGCGTACCAAAAACCCAACCGCACGCTCCAATCTCGGCCGCATCAAGCGCTGTCAGTGCCTTACTGGTTCGAGTAGCCACATCATAGATATAAAGATTCCACCAGCTAGTTGTATCATCGCTATAGACCAACGAACCATCTTGCAGCCAATCAGCGCCGCAAATAGACGAGCCGCTAGCGACAGCTACATGTTCACCTAGCGTTCCATCGTCAGCTACAGCTGCGACATAGAGCTGCGTTTCGTCCCAAGCCATATTCGGATGACTCCACTGAATCCAGCTCAGACACGCGCCATCAGGCGAAAAACGTGGCGTGCTCACAAAATCAGGACCCGAAATAAGCGTTGCGACTTCGCCTGCCTGAGAGATCTGCACAAGCTCATTTTTTGGTTCGCTGTCTGCGCTGTGATCTTCTCTCACGCAAACCTGCCAACCGTCAGGGTGTACTGTGCCATCAGCAAAACGCCAATCATGATTTTCAGATGTCAGCGGAACAGCAATAGCGTTACTCAGACTATAGACCCTGCGATCTGTATCGTTAGAGAAAAATATTGTTCCCTTAGTATCGTTCCACCACGCACCGCCGCCGTATTCATGTACCCGCGTTCGTGCAGAAAAGGGCGCATTCAGCACATCAGAGACAGTTTTTGTCTTCAGATCGTAAGCGACCAACGCCACTCGCCCAGCTTCATGCGGACGAGCTTCGCTCCAATAAAGATGGTCACCAATTTGTTTAGGACCAGACCTTCGCACAGAGCCTTTTGATACTATTTCAGCAGAAATAGGAGACGGCCATGCCCCATAGGCCACAGGTAGTAAAGATGGCGGTTCTTGTTGTGTCTGATTCATACTCAGAATCTATCGCTAAAGATAAGAGATCCTCAAACGACTTTGCGAGAATATGTCCCTCTAGCTATGGTAAGAATAGTGTACCCCAAGTGCTTCGACCGACAACGCCGTCAGCCTCTAGGCCTGGCACGCCAGATTGAAACCCAAGAGTAGCTGCTTGCGTCGCTTTGTCAAATATGCCGTCAGGCTCCAAACCAAACCGCTCCTGCCATATCCCTACAAATGCCTTATAAAGCGCGCTACCACTTTTACCTCGATAAAGGTTTTGTGGAAGCCATCGCGAAGTTTTTACTTCCCATTCCGCTTCAGGATCTTGCAATGCTTCTTGCAGTTCGATACTCGCAACACCAGTTAGCTCTGTTCTTTGCGCAAGCTGGAAACCTCGCACAGCAGCTTCAGTTATTGGGCCAAAGGCTCCATCAACCTTAAGACCGAAACCGCTCTGCAAAAATCCAACAGCCGAACCAGAATCGCCTCGTCGCAGCGCCCGAGGTTCGACTTGCTCTGCTGTATCCTCATCTATGATTACAGGAGCGCCACCAGCTTTCTGAGCATTGAAATATGAAGTTACTTTCTTTGCAAATATGTCCCACGGAAATGTCGGGCCAGGGTCTGTATGGGTTGTTCCTCCATACACAATGCGGCTTAGATTATGAGAAATAATACCATTTTGACCGTCCCGCAGCTGCGTTGCTGTTAGAAGCTCTGGCGTAATGTTATTGCGAATACAAATATCTGCGGTAAGTTCAGCCGTCTTATCAAGTGTCTGCTTATAGTTAGTTATATCCCACTCACCTGGGACATAGACAGCCATTTCGATAGCAATCGAATGTGTGTCAACAAAGCTTGAACCAGTATGGCGGCCAGCATATATTTCATCCAAGCTTGACGCAACAGAGTTTTTATCTGTTGAATAATGCCACGAAACCCGACGGCCTCCAGCACCATCACGCAAATAGCGTGCCAACGCCTCAGCGCCAGTAGCGCTACCGCCGCAACAAACCGCTGAATGAATCACCACATATTTCAAAGGGTTCGGTTTACGGACCCCTCGGTGGTTGCGTGTTGGTCCTGAAACTTTAAAATCCGCTAAAGAAGAAATCGCCATTCACATAAACTAGGTCCAGAGCACGCAGCATTTAAAGCACCGCCTTCTATCTTTCGAAGAACGTAACATTACAAGGTGTGTATCTAACCCACCTGTAAAGACCTACGCCCAACAGAGCAATGCCTTGAGGTATCTTCTGACTCTCGCAGAGAAGCACATCATTTACCCATAGGACCACTATGATGCAAAGATATGTCTTATGACCCTCATGACACGAACAAATACCCCTCAGATCATATGAGGAAGTTTCCTGTCTCGCCGCGACCGCCGACGCACAAAGAATCTAGCCCTGCTAACAACCAAGACTTTTTTGCTGGAGAGCGCGGTTACACCTCTGCTGGACACACTGGGCAGATGCCAATCCCATCACAAGATCTTTTCGCTGCTCCGAATCTTACCGCCGAAAGCCAAGTGGCTATTTTAGACGACAATGAGCAAGAACTGCAGGAGCTTGACTCTGAGCCAGATTTTGGTCGTTCAAAAACAGAACGACGCAAAAATTTTCTTGAATGGGTCGTTGTTATTGTAGGCGCAGTCCTTATCGCATTTCTTATACGCGGTTTTCTTGTACAAGCTTTTTTCATTCCCACAGGGTCGATGAACGAAACATTGATAGAAGGAGACCGAGTGCTTGTTAATAAGATGAGTTTTCGCATCGGCGACATCGATCGGCAAGACATTGTTGTGTTTAATAACCCAGGAGTAACAAACCCCACAAGCACAACAAATGAGATCCCTGGCAGCGTCACAGCTGGCGATCAAGAAATTGATCATCTTATTAAGAGAGTTATTGGACTCCCTGGAGAGAAATTAGAGTTTAAAGGCAACCAGGTATTTATCGACGGGGAACTGCTCAATGAGCCGTATCTTGAGCCTTCACTTTCAGACCAAGACTTTGCAATAGGGACAAACAGCAGCACAATAGTTATCCCTGAAGGGCACTATTACATGATGGGAGATAACCGAAATAATTCGGCTGACTCTCGCGTCATCGGTGCTATCGAAGAAAAAGAGATTATCGGCAAAGCCTTCTTCAGGTTCTGGCCAGTGGACCGCATCGGCGGCCTTTCTTAACGAAAGCTTCAGCTATACAGGGCTAAGATTTTGTCGGCAGCAGCGACGACTGAGGCTTTTGCATCAAATCCTTGGCTCGAAAGTATTTCAACGTCAGTTCCTAGTTGCATAGCAACACGGTCAAACCACGCTTCAGCAGTAATTGCAAGTGTCACATCGAAGGTGTCTTTCTTTTTCTTTACAGGTTCAGCTCGTATGTACGGGTAGCTTTCAAGCACCCACATCGTTTTTTTGTTAAGCCGCAACGTCACTGTTGACGAATCAGGACGCGGGGAGAACACTGTTTCAAGCGGTGCGACAGAAACACTATCAAGGCTCTTTTTGTTTTCGGCTATAGCGATAGATTCAATCCGATCAATCCGAAATAGACGTTCTGCATCAACTTCTAAACACCACGCTTGCACATACCAATTGCCTTTATCAGCCACGACGCGTTGAGGAAGAATTTTTCGGCTACGAATCTCATCACGGCCATAGGAATGATACGAAATTTCGGCAGCGCTTTTTTGTTCGATACATTCGCTAACGATCTTCAACACTTTTTCATCGGCAGCACCTAATGAGATCCCAACCGTTCCATGATCATTAGAGCCAACCAAGCGCTGAATTTTTTCTAATGCGTTGGCTAACGACGGATTAGCGTTATCACCGTCAATGCTCAACATAGCCTCACATGATGCGACCAACGCTAAAGCCTGCGTCGGTGACAACTGCAAAGGCTTCGAGAAAAAGTCGGCAAGATAGATGGTTACTCTCCCCTCGTCATCGATGACTACATCGACTAACGTGTCAGGCGTATAGGGCGGCAACCCGACCATCGAAACAGTCGACAAATCGGCGAGCAACTCTTTTTCGCTGACATCAAAACGGGCTGCGATAGTTGTTAACCTTTCACCAGGATGCGAAACGATCCAAGGAACAATAGTGAGAAGCCGTCCGACACGCTGCGACGCTGTCGCCTTTGCATTAACCATGATGTGCCTTCACTTCTTGTAGACAACGAACCATTTCGTCCCGCCAAGATTGAGGAGAAAGAAGCTCAGCATATTCTAGAAAACCGAGCAACATATTTTTGAACGGTTCGAACTTTGCGACTTTAAAAGTGCAGAGAAGTGACCCGTCTACCTGGTCTTCAAGCACAGCCTGCGTAGCGAACTTCTGACGAGCAGCTGCGACACGCTGCGGCGCAATCTGTACACACACCTTTGTACTCTCATCGCCATATTGCCACGCTGACCGCTGCTTCGCATCAGAAGTCTGAGCAGCTACAAAAGTTTTATTCTCAACAAGTTCTATCGCCGATGTAATACGGTCAAGCCTAAAATTGCGTTCAGCTTGACGGTCAGTATCAAACCCTATCAGATACCACCGCCCACGAGCGAAATCTAGACGCCAAGGATCAACAGCGCGGGCAGCTTCTTTATAGGAGAAACGCACAGATGTATTCTCGGAGATAGCACGAAAAAGTGGTTCGAGTAACGGGTCAAGTGGTAACGAGGCAACCGCTGCTGGAGCGTTCAAGCCAAACGAACCTAGCCCAGCATCGACGCCTGCTGCCTCACTTGTGCCGCCGAGTTTATGAAGCGCTTCATCGCTGGCAGCGCCTTCTGTTTGCACAGTGAGGGCTGCAAGGTGCAACGCTGCCAGCTCATCAGCTGTTAAACCAGGATCAGGTAAATAATATTCATCAGCATAAATGCGGTACACTTCCGCTCTTGACCTGTTGCTCGTTTCAGTCCGAAGTGGAACCCCCATCTGACGAAGATCCTCTTTATCGCGCGAGAACGCACGTCGAAACGCCACCTTATCTGAAGGGTAGCCTTCCATCTTGGCGCTAATCTCCTCAGCCGTCAACGGCTGCTTTGTATGCAAAAGCACCGCAGTTAGATTCAATAGACGTTCTAATTTACTACTCATAGCTTCCTAAAGCGTATCTTATGAAACGCTTTAGGAATTGAATACTACCGGTAAAACATCCTCAAAGATTTTCTATGAGAAGGTCAACTCTGCTATCGCTATTTTTGAAAGGGTCTTTACACAAAACAGTTTTCTGCGCTTGATCGTTCAGCTTCAGATGCACCCAATCTACGGTGTAGTCACGCTTCTTTTCTTTTGCTTTGCGAATGAAATCTCCACGCAATTTTGCGCGAGTATTTTGCGGCGGCGTGTCGATAGCAGCCATCATTTCTTTATCTGTAAGCATACGCTCGACAGCGCCATGTGACTGCAGTTTATAGAACAACCCAGTTTCACTGTTTATATCGTGATACTGCAAATCAAGCAGCGCTACTTTAGGGTGGCGAAGTTCTAGCGAATGTTTCTTCCTGTAGGATTCGATAAGACGATGTTTAATGACCCAGTCAAGCTCACGATCTAACGACATCGGGTCGTCTTCAATCTTACTCATAACGTGCGTCCACATCGCTAGCGCTTTACGCTCATCGTCAGGTAAACCATATTTATCGTTATACCGAATCGCCGCATCTAAAAACTCTTTCTGCATTTGCGCAGCAGAAATCTCTTCGCCCGACGCTTTGCGAACTTTCTCTTTGAACGTCAAATCGTGGCTGATATCTCGAATGGCCCGAATAGGGTTTTCAAGCGTCATATCAGGCAGGCTGAACGAACGGTGCTCAACCATTCGCAGCAAAATAGCCATTACTCCAACTTTAAGATACGTAGTGTATTCGCTCATGTTAGAGTCACCGACGATAACGTGCAAACGCCGGAAATGTTCAGCGTCAGCGTGCGGCTCATCACGAGTGTTAATAATCGGCCTTGACCGAGTTGTTGCCGACGAAACCCCTTCCCAAATATGTTCAGCACGCTGACTGACAACAAACTTAGGGCCGCGAGATGTGCTCAGAAGCTTGCCCGCTCCCGCATAAATTTGGCGAGTTACCAGAAACGGGATAAGGATTTCTGAATAATGACTTAAGTCCTCTGTTCTCTTCGTTAAATAATTTTCGTGACACCCATACGAGTTGCCAGCTGTGTCCGTATTATTTTTGAACAAATGGATTTTGCCTCGAATGCCTTCTTCATGAAGACGCTCTTCAGCCGATTGTTGCAAGTCTTCTAAGATCCGCTCCCCTGCTTTGTCGTGGATAACAACCTCACCAACGCTGTCGCATTCAGCGGTTGCATATTCTGGATGAGAGCCAACGTCAAGATACAATCGTGAACCGTTCATCAAAAAAACGTTTGAAGAACGGCCCCATGAAACAACTTTTCGAAAAAGGTACCGAGCAACCTCGTCAGGGCTTAGCCGACGTTGACCTCGCAACGTGCACGTAACACCGTATTCTGTTTCAATGCCATAGATGCGCCTTGCGTGGTCAGCCATAGAGGTCCTATCCGTTTAGCAGGTCAGTAATTTGGCCGTTTTCATACCGTTCAAAACAACGATCCGTTTTAGAGCGATCTAGGATAGCAACTTCAAGCTCTTCAGCTTTGAGCATGTCACGGTCGCCTGAAAGAGCTTTCACTGCTTTCTGCAGGGCGGTAGCGACACTGTCGGAAGCGTTAAAGTTTTCTTTAAAACGTTCTGAGATAGCGCCAGCTTCGCCGCCGAGAACAGCAAATTCGGTTTCGTCGCTCACAGAACCGTCATAGCGAATGTGAAACATTCTGTCACCTTCGATCTCTTCGCCAACAGACGCAACAAGAATCTCAACCTCTAACGGTTTTGTGTCATGTGTGAAAATCTGACCTAACATCTGAGCATAATCATTTGCTAGCGCTTGCGAATCAACATCGTCACGAGAATAGGTGAAACCTTTCATATCAGCGTGACGAATCCCAGCGATGCGAAGCTGATCGTATTCGTTGTAGCGACCAACCCCTGCGAACGAGATACGGTCATAGATTTCTGAAATTTTCCGTAAATTACGTGAAGGGTTCTCGGCGCAAGTCAAAATACCATCGGCGCATTCAGCTGCGATAAGGCTGCGACCACGAGCGATTCCCTTTTGAGCGAAATCTGCCCGATCTTTCATTAACTGTTCAGGCGAAACATAAAAAGGCATGTTCATGACTGTGCTCCTCCAAGATTTGAATCGGCTATGACTTGCTCAAAGCGCTGTGCGATAGCTTCTTCTTCGAGTTCTCGATAGCCGTCGCTTGTGATAACTGACACGGTCGGATAGATACCACGAAGTGCATCCGGTCCACCTGTTGCACTGTCATCGTCAGCGGCGTTAAAAAGGGCACGCAGCAATAAATCGACGGTTTGGTCTTCGTTTGCGTTTTTGTCGTAACCCATTTTTATAACTGTTTTTGCGAACAGAGAACCAGAACCAGTGACAACAAATTTTTCTTCCTCATAACGGCCGCCTGTTACATCAAAGGCGAAAAGGCGCCCGACGTCACGACGGCGATCGAAACCTACAAAGATAGGCACGACGACCATGCCCTGCATCGCAGCTGGAAGGTTCGCCCGAATAAACTGCGATAACTGGTTGGCTTTACCTTCGAGTGAAAGGTTATGGCCTTGTACTTTTTCATAATGTTCTAGCTGTACTTTAAACAGCTTGACCATTTCGACAGCAGGACCAGCGGCACCAGCGATACCAACGCCAGACCATTTATCGGCAGAAAAAACTTTTTTCATGCTGCGATAACTGATCAGGTTTCCGCTCGTAGCACGGCGATCACCCGCTATAACCACTCCATCAGCGAACCTAGCGGCAACAATCGTTGTTCCATGAACAATATCTTTTTCGTCCAATGCAATATTGTCGAATGATGGGCGCTTTCCAAGATGGTCCATGAGTCCAGAGAAACTGGGCCCAGGATCATCAGTAAGATTAAAACTTGGCAATGTCATAGGCTATGATCCTAGCCGCCGAATCACCAGAGTGGGCCGACTAAAGAAGTTTATTATTTGTAAGATCGGGATATAAACTGAAATGCTCTACACGCGAAACTAATGGATAAGCGGCACCTAAGAATTTACGTTCCTATAAATAATTTGCCTATTATAAGCACAGTGCTTATAATAGGCATAATGCTTATAAAAACCGCCCAAATATTAACAGAGTTAGGCTTAAACGTTCAGGCATCTGGAAACGTTATTCTGGTACAGGTTGACGAGACTGCAAAACATACATTGGTCATCATCGAACGACTACGTGCACCATATAAATCCGAGATAGAAAAACTTTCTGACCTTCAAGCCACAGTAGCGAAACAAGGAATTCCGTTACTAGCTGCCCCATACATTTCTGAACGTACAGGCAGACATCTTGAACAAGCTGGTTGGTCTTGGATAGATCTGACAGGAAATGTATTTATCAGAGCCAAAGGTTTGCAAATCCATAACCGCATCGTGACTCATCCGCCTGCACGGGCTCAGTTAAAGCTACCTAAAGGAAACGGATCTTGGGCAGTAATACGCGAATGCATTGTTAATGGAAGGATAGAAGGAGTCAGCCAAGTAGCTCAAAAATCTCTACTCTCGCAACCAAGAGTTTCACAAATTCTTGCGGCTCTAGTTTCACTAGGGTTTTTAGAAAAACAGAGCCGATCAGTTTGGCAAGTTGATAGACGCCCTTTATTAGAAGCATTTTTGGATCAATATAGCGGTCCAGGTGGAACAACCAAATGGTTCTACACACTCGACCCTCTTAGAGAAGTCATTTCTAATACGGTAAAGCATTTGGACAAAAAAACCATTAATGATGTAAGAGTAAGCGGAGATATCGCAGCAGATGCTATTGCGCCTTGGAAAACACCGACCGTAGCAGTCCTCTATTGCAGAAATCAAAGTAGGCTTCTGAATATAGATCTATTAGAGGTAGAAGCAGGAGAAAGTAACATAATTTTACACTTTCCAGCGGATACATCAATGTTTGCTAACGCTACTACTAGCGATTTCGGCTCCATCGCATATGCTGACCCGACTCAAATCCTCTGGGATCTGCATACTTTAGGGGGAGACGATAGGATTGAGGCGATCGAACAATTCATAGAGCGATTATGGCCATAAGCACACTTGAGATTATCCCTACTTCCACCGCGGAAGAACTCGGATTTGAAGCTCTGAAAGATATTTCAACAGTAACGAAAGGAGCCAAGTCTAGAGTAATTGGTGGCTATATGGTAACCCTTCATACCTATCGTCACGGGTTACAACTTCCTAGACAGACCCGCGATGCTGATCTAGGTATTGTCCCTCATGCCATCGTCAATCTGGACATACTCACAAACTTGACTCGAATTGGTTACACAAAAGTGGGTGGCAACAGATTTGAAAAAACTCCAGACAACAGCGCCAAACAAGCATCCGCAATTATTGATATAGTAATCCCAAGTTATACTTCCCGATTCAGACATAATCAGAATATCGGTGGTTTAGTGACCGATGAAGTCCCAGGTTTAGCAGAAGCTTTTCAACGTCCTCCTGTCGTCCTCACCTTGAAGGTCGCAAAATCAACTGAAAGTTTCGATGCATTCAAAATACAAATACCAGACGAAATAGCAAGCCTCATTCTTAAAGTGATGACAAGAACAGTCCGACGAAAAGACAGTGACGCAGTGGACATCTGGAGATGCCTCGAAATTTGCAATGCAGCAAATATAAGAGGGATAAAGGAAGAACTAAATCTCTTCTGCGATGGCAAGGTCACCAAAATTTTAAAAGATCAATTCCTACGGAATGGACAGGGCCTTGATGATATAAAACGAGCCGAACGACTTAGCTCAACCGGCCATAAAGCAAGAACCACTAGAATACACGCCCTTATCGAACGACTACTCTAGGAACTAGACTGGCTAACAAGCTACCTAATCCATAACCACCCAACCGCGAATGACACTACAACCATGAACAACGCAGTCCTGAACAAGAAAGAATTTTTTATCCAGCTGCGTCGGTTCGTTCTAACAACTGCGATCGTATTACTCGCCGCCTTTTTGGACGTAGCTTTTTACGAAGTCTTCAGCGTTAGTTTCTAACACTTCATCAATTTCGTCGAGAAGATCATCTAACTCAGCTTTAAGCTCTTCACCAGACTCACTTGTTGTTGGAAGATCTTCAACCTCTTCAACCTCTTGTTTCTTTACAGGTTTCTGTTTATGTTTACGTTCAGCCATTATGTTCTCCCTTACTAGGATGCTTTAGAAACAACCACGCCAAAGCCGATATTTCCAAAGATATTCCTATTTTAGTCAAAATTATGCCCCAAGTCGAGCCACAAGATCACTCGCAGAAGCAGATTCTTGTATCACTGCCTCTACCCGATCGGCAGTTCCACGCAAAGGTTCAAGCATTGGGACACGACGAAGTGCTTTTTCTCCAACATCAAATACCATAGAATCCCAGTTTGCCGCAACAATATCGTCAGGGAATTTACGCAAACATTCGCCACGGAAATACGCGCGTGTGTCGCGAGGTGGCGTTGCCATTGCTTCCTCGGCTTCTTTCTCGGTTACTAGTTTTTCCAAACCAGCTTTTTCAGCCAAACATTTTCCGCTCCGCAAGTCATGATATTGCAAATCTAATGCGCGTAAACGACTATCGTCCCAGTCACAATTGTGGCGATCCATAAAACCTTCAAGTAACCGCCGTTTTGTAATCCAATCGACCTGACCAGCTAAAGAACTAGGATCAGTTTCCAACGCGTGCAATGTTTGCTCCCACCGTTCCAAGATAAGCTTGCCGCTCTCTTCACCAACAGCCTCCAATCCAAAGCGATCAGCCCAAAGCTTTGCTTTCTCTAACAACTGCCACTGCACTTCGATTGCTGTTGCCGTCGAACCATTTTTTAGCCGCAACGATTCACCTAAAGAAAGATCACGACTCACTTTCTGTAAAGTTTGCACAGGTGTATCTATTGCATACGAATCGTCCAACAGGCCGTCTTCTACCATTGCAAAAATAATTGCTGTTGTGCCAACTTTCAGAAATGTCGCTACTTGACACATGTTTGCGTCTCCAACAATCACATGCAGCCTACGATATTTCGATGCGTCGGCATGAGGTTCGTCACGAGTGTTAACAATGGGCCGTTTCAACGTTGTTTCCAAACCGACTTCTTCTTCAAAGTGATCGGCGCGTTGTGTCAGCTGATAGTTGACGCTGTTAGCACCGCCCACTAGTTCAGAGCCGACTTTACCCGAACCTGTAAAAACTTGTCGTGTAATAAAATGCGTTGTCGCAGCAGTAACAATCTGCTTAAACGGAATCGTGCGATCAAGCAAATAGTTTTCGTGACAACCATAGGCATTGCCTTTACGGTCAGAGTTATCTTTATAAATAATGATCTCTTGACCAGGCGGCAACGAATTTTTGCTTGCTTCCATCGCAGCAATCAAAATCTTTTCAGCTGCACGATCATACTTCACAACCGACAATGCATCGCGACATTCAGGAGTTGACAGTTCAGGGTGTGCATGATCAACATAGAAACGAGCGCCATTTGTAAGCACGGCATTCACTAAATGGGTTTCAACCTCAGGTGGAGATGACGGACCACGATGATCAAACCGTGCATCGTTTGCTGGCGATTCATCAATGAAATCCCACCCTATTTTCCGTCTTCGCAACGAAGCGACATAGGCGTTAATTAACACAGAAGATGCTGAGACTGGATTCCATTCTGGAGCGCCCCGCATCATCACACCAAATTCAGTTTCGATACCAACAACTTTAGTTATAGCCACGCCTTGATCCTAGTCGGTAGCTGTGACAATCCCAGGTATATTATCCCGTGTTTTCTTTAGCAGCTCACACGATTCTCTAGATACATGCCAATACACTAGGGTAACTCAGCACTCTCAATTTTTTATGAATGAGGAAGACAATGGGAATAGACATGTTTACCGCTTCAACTGGCGGCCATTTAACCGAACTTGTTGAACTCTCGCACCGGGTACCTCATGACCCATCTTCTGTATGGGTCACATTCGACACTATCCACAGCCAACACCTTTTAGATGGGAAAAACGTTGAATATGTTACCAAGGTCGGACAACGAGACATCTATGGCTGCCTTAAAAGCATTCAGACAGCAAGATCTTTGCTGCGGCGTTACCGTCCTGACCGAATATTCTCGACAGGTGCTGCAATAGCAGGTGTTTATCTTCCTTTAGGACGAATGTTTGGTGCAAAAAGTTATTACATAGAGAGTGCAGCAAGATTCACTGGCCCGTCGTTAACAGGATCTATACTAGCTAAAACTCCAGGAGTGTCGACATATTCTCAAACAGCGACATGGCCGAAATGGCAAAAAATACCTTCCGTTTTTTCTGGCTTCCACGCAGAACAAGCGATACATAGCTCTAGAGACCCAAAGAAAATACTTGTTACCGTGGGGACTCAACGCCATTATTCTTTCCGTAGGCTTTTCGACCGTCTGGCAAAAATCTTACCTGATTCCTGCGAAGTTCTTTGGCAAGTTGGCAACAAAGAAGGGCTAGACCTTCCAGGCAGAGTTGTTGAGAAACTTTCTCCAATAGACCTGCAATCAGAAGTAGAAGAAGCCGATTTGGTAATCTCGCACGCAGGCATTGGCTCCACACTTATGGCGCTACAAGCAGGCAAATCGCCCGTGGTTGTACCGCGCCGTGCAAGTTTCAACGAACATGTTGACGATCATCAACTAGAAATTCTTGAAGCGCTTGGAACAACAGACCTAGCAACCTTCCGCGAAGTTGAAGATATCGTCTTCGATGACCTTAGAAACGCTGCCAACACACGAATAACCCCAGCACCTAAAAAAGAAACTCTTCAGCTATAATCCGCCTTGTTTCCTTCTTGATTCTGTGTATACAGATAGAAGCAAAGAGTAGCCAGAATATCTATGCAGAAAATCCTACAGCTTATTGAAAAACAATTCTGGTTCGTTATCCTTCTTGCTGTTTTCTTTGCACTAGCCACTCCACAACTAGGTGACAGTTTACTGCCGCCTTATAAATACTGACCAGTAGGAACCTGCTCGATGGATTTGCCGCCTGATTTCTCTTCACCTGTTGGACCAATCAGCGTACGAACATAGACAATACGTTCGCCTTTCTTACCAGAAATTTTGGCCCAGTCATCAGGGTTTGTTGTGTTCGGCAAGTCTTCATGCTCTTTGTATTCCTGTGTAATCGACTCTAGAATGTCAGAGGTTCTAATCCCTTTATCGCCGCCATCAAGCAAGCGTTTAATCGCAAGCTTCTTCGAACGACGTACAATATTTTCGATCATCGCACCAGACGAAAAATCACGGAAATACAAAATCTCTTTATCGCCATTTTGATACGTGACTTCTAAGAAACGTGTGTCGTCATCTTGGCGATACATAAAGTCGGCTGCTTCATCAATCATGCGAGAAACAACTTTTTCGCGAGATTCTTTACCTGCATATTCAGACTCAGAAATAGGCAGCGAATCGCTTAAATAGTTCGCAAAAATAGACTTTGACGCTTCCAGATCTGGACGTTCAATCTTAATTTTTACATCCAAACGGCCAGGACGCAAAATAGCTGGATCGATAAGATCCTCTCGGTTAGACGCACCGATAACAATCACGTTACGCAACGTTTCAACACCGTCAATTTCGGCGAGAAGCTGCGGCACAACCGTGCTTTCCATATCAGAAGAAACACCGCTACCACGAGTACGGAATAAAGATTCCATCTCGTCGAAGAAAATAATAACGGGGTTACCATCTTCTGATTTTTCTCTTGCTTTTTCGAAGATCAGACGAATCTGTCGCTCGGTTTCACCAACATATTTATTTAAAAGCTCAGGACCTTTAATATTGAGGAAGAAACTTTTAGCCTGGGCCGTCTTATTTGTTTCAGCCACTTTTTTCGCCAGCGAATTAGCAACCGCTTTCGCGATCAGCGTTTTACCGCACCCTGGAGGGCCATACAGCAAAATACCTTTCGGCGCAGGCAGCTCATACGAGGCAAAAATATCGGCATGGAGAAACGGCAGTTCTACCGCATCCATAATCGTTTCAATCTGCTCTTTTAAACCGCCGATATCTTCATAGGAAACATCAGGCACTTCTTCAAG
This sequence comes from Acidimicrobiales bacterium, assembly GCA_020629155.1. Taxonomy (GTDB): domain Bacteria; phylum Actinomycetota; class Acidimicrobiia; order Acidimicrobiales; family SZUA-35; genus JAHDDW01. Next base: position 37,344 of record JAHDDW010000013.1, read on the forward strand.
AACAAGATCTTCGACTTCAGCTTTCACCACTTTTTCTAACAGCACAGACGAGCGTGAATCTATCAGAACAGACTCACCAGAACGTACACCTTCGGCGATGAGCGCATCAGACATCTCCACAACACGCTCTTCATCAGCACGGCCGACGATCAACGCACGGCCATCTTCGTAAACTTGCTTGATGCTTACAATCTCGCCAAAACCTTCAGGGGCACGCACCGCATAGATGTTGAGCGATTCGTTCAAAACAACTTCGGCACCTTTCGTAAGCGTTGCAACATCTAGTGAAGGGTGGCATTCAACACGAATTTTGCGCCCAGACGAATAGACATCGACCGTTCCATCATCATTACGCCCTAGCACTGTCCCATAAGCACTAGGAGGCTGCGTTAATTTGTCAACTTCTTCACGCAACGCAGCAATATGTTCACGAGCTTCACGCAGCGTATAGGTCAGCTTCTCATTCTGGCTGACAGCCTGTGCGAGCTGGCCTTTAACATCAAGCAACCGTTCTTCAAGCATCGCGATACGCTGTCCAGCGTCGCCTCTGCGGAGTGTTACAATTTCTTTTTCAGCAGCATGTAGCTCGGCTTGCAGCTCTGTGACTTGCGCCTCATAGTCTTGCTCATTATCTGACATAGAAATAGCTGCCTCCTATTATTTGTCTAGGACCCTACACCAAACATCGGCATCAAGAAACCTAGATCAAGAACAATTTCTAAGAATGCTCCCTTACTTTGAAGCACTCCTATCGATCGCCCTTGAAGTGTTTTTTCAGATCTTAACACGGACATGTGACAGCAACTTAGCAGCTCACAAAATTCTTCTACAACGTCTCTCTGTCCTACTTCTCTGAAAGATACAAAAAGTGATTTCGTTGCGGCCTATGCAAGGAGAATCGAGTTATTGCCCTTGAACCGAGTCGACAATGAAGGCTAAAACTTTTGCTTCTTCACGCCAAGCATCATAGCGACCAGACGAACCACCATGACCAGAAGACATTTCAGTGAGCAATAAAATAGGCTCTTCAGATGTTGTGTTATAGCGCAACGCTTGCACCCATTTTGTTGGCTCCCAAAAAGCAACCCTCGTGTCATGCAGCCCACTTGTAATAAGCATTTTTGGATACGCCTGCGCTGTCACATTCTCATACGGCGCATAGGCGCGCATCGTTTCATACGCTTCTTGTGAAGCAACAGGGTTGCCCCACTCTTCCCACTCAGTCACTGTCAACGGCAATGTTTCGTCAATCATCGTGTTTATGACATCAACAAATGGCACCTCGGCAACAACGGCAGCGAAAAGCTCAGGCCGCTGATTTATGACCGAGCCAGCCATTAGTCCGCCAGCAGAACCACCTCGCAAAACCAGGCGATCACTGCTCGTCATTTCTGTTTCTATAAGATGCTCGGCGGCTGCAATAACATCTGCAAATGTATTCTTTTTTGAAGCGAACTTGCCGTCAAGATACCATTGCCGACCCATTTCGCCGCCACCACGAGCATGCACCATCGCAAACACAAACCCACGGTCTAGCAGCGATAATCTAAAGGCCGAGAAAACAGGATCGAGCGAAATTTCATACGCACCATAGGCATAAAAAACACACGGCCGTGGCTGATCAGTAGCCATCGACTTTTTCCAAACGAGAGAAATAGGCACCTTCACGCCATCAGCCGATGCTGCCCATTGTCGGCTTGACTCATAGTCGCTGCTGTCATAGCCACCAAGCACTTCTTGCTGCTTAAGCAGCGTTTGATCGCCGGTCTCGAAGTCATAGCTGAATAATGAGGCAGGCGTTGTCATCGAGCCATAACCATAACGCAAAAAAGTTGTAGCGAAACTTGGGTTAGCGCCAAGCCAAAACGTTGAAGCATCCTCCTCGCAAGGCACCGTATGGGTTTCGCCACTCTCCCAGTCATACAGCGCAAGCCGGCTATAACCATCTATGCGCTTACTGATCACGAGATAACGATCAAGCGCGCTAATACCTGTTAACATTTCGCTTTCGCTATGTGCAACAAGCTCCTGCCAAGGCTCCGACGCATACCGTGTATCTGACGCTTTCATCAGCTTGAAATGCAGCGCATTTTCATTGGTGATAACCACAAAAAAGTCGTCTTTATGCGTGATTGCATATTCGATACCTTCACGACGCTGAGCAAAACAAACAGGAGCATCACACGGCGAATCAGCATCGATAAGGTGCACCTCTTCGGTGATTTTTGATGAAGAAGTTAGTTGAATAAACGAATCATCTCGCTCGCGTGAAACACCAACAAAAAATCTTTCGTCCAGGTCTTCATAGACAAGCCAATCATCTTTTTCGCCGCTGATGTCTTTGCCCCATATTTGATATGGCCTATTCGTCGCATCTGGTCGGCTATAGAAAAAATGCTTGCTATCGTTCGCCCAGGTCGATGGCGTCGAAACTCCAGTTATATCTAAGACAGTATCTGTGCCTGTTTCGATATCGCGCAGAACTAGTTCATAGCGTTCGTCGCCTTTACGATCAGCTCCCCATAACAACAGACGATGATCTGGCGAAATACTAAAAACACCAACATCAAAAAAAGTAGACCCTTCAGCTTCGACGTTTTCATCCAAAATAATCTGCTCAGAAGTAGCCTCACTAGCTACAGGGCGGCGACAGTGAATGCCATAGGCTAAACCTTCAACAGTTTTGGTGTAATAGAGCCAGCCCCCGTCTTCAACGGGATGTGACAAGTCACTCTCTTTAATCCTAGATTTTACTTCGCTAAAAATCTCTTCTTGTAATGGCTCAGTTGGTGCTAACACCTGCTGCGTGTAGTCATTTTCTTTTTCCAGGAAAGCCTCGATCGAATCAGAATCACGCATCCAAGCATACGAATCTTCAACAGTTTCGTTCCATAGTTCACGACTATGGTTTCTACGTTCAGCAACGGGAGCGATAAGCTTTTTCATCACCCAATACTAGAGGATGTCTATTTATTTTACATCCTCTCAAAAAATCCGCTCCGCTCAGGGCGTTAGCACGCAGCCTTCAACAACCCTCCACCCAAACCATCCAATAAACAAACACACAACACCTTACATCCTTTCAAAAATCCATTTTTGTTGCTATCGCACAAACATCCATCACGTAGGGTAAGATAGACAACACACCCTGTGGTTGCGCGTGGCTGTAGTCTCAAGGAGAAACGTGGTGTTTTGGCGAGAAAGATACCGAATAACAGCGGCAGTTCTACAACTAGCCGTGGCGAGTGTTTTACTGCTGGACTATTTTACGCAGATTCAACCAGAAACGCTGGCGCTCCCACTGCTTAGCTTCGGATTAGCAACCTTTGCCATCTATTGCGCCACCGTCACTTGGCAGCTAAAGCGTGAACTAGCTCGCCTCTTTCCTGTTCTCGTTGCTGGATCAGCTGTTCTCGCTTCAATAGCATGGGGTCAAAGCACTACCAATTCACTTGCTAACCCTCTCTTATTTGCTCACTTTCTTGCTATTCTTAGCTATATAGGACTGACGCTACCCAAAAAATACGTTTTCCTTGCAAGCCCATCACTCATAGCTATCTTGCTGGTCGCGAGCTATACAAAAAATTCGCAAGCATCACTAGAACTTGGGCTTCTGGCAATTCCATTAGGTGTCCTTCTTAGTCTTGCCTTCGCAACGTTACTTGAACAAAACATGCAAGATAAAAAATTTATTGAGCAACAGGCAACAAAAACCCGACTGCTCGAAAAAATAATAAACAAGTTTAGAAGCCCGAACTCTCTTCAAGAAGCTGCCAATGAGATCGCTACTGCTGCACAAGAAATTTTTGAAGCAGACAAAGTCACCGTTGTGTTGCGAGACCCACAAAATGGGTTACTCTCGGTGACGCTAGGGCCTTCGCAAAGGGCCGAACCTGATAAGCAGACAGCGGCACTTGTTACCGACGCCATCGGAAGCAACGAGCCAACAATTGCGCCCTATAACGGTGAAGATATGTTGATAGTCCCATTGAAAGCCGCAAATAAAGCAGCAGGTGCTGTCGTCGCGCACCCAATCAAAAATGGCGGCGTCACAATCGACCTTGCAAAACTTTTTCGAGCGCAAGTAAGCGTTGCTATTGAGCATCTTTTTACTATCACCGAACTAGAAAAAGAAACCAGCCGAGACGAACTGACAGGCCTCGGCAATCGAAAACACGCAAACAGCCTTATCGAATCGCTGCAAATAGGTGACGCGCTTATATTGCTTGACCTAGATGGCTTTAAAGAAGTGAACGACACCTTAGGCCACGGCGCAGGTGATCAAGTTCTCCTTAATCTGAGCGATCATTTACAGGCATGCTTGCGTGATTCTGACGCCTCAGCCAGGTTAGGAGGCGACGAATTTCTCGTGCTTGCAAGGCGGGCGTTTGCCGACCCACAAGCTGTCGCAAAAAGAATCCTTCATGGTTGGGCTGACGCAAACCATTCAACAACAATTAGTGCTGGCGTGGCGCTACATCAACGAGACACGACACCGCAAGACACCGTTGAGCGAGCTGACAAAGCGCTTTACCAGGCGAAAACAGCAGGAAAAAATCGATCTGTCTTATGGCAAGAGTTAACAGTACTTCACGCAGATTCAGCTTGAGCGAGCGTTGACTCGCTGCTTTTTGAAGTAAACGCTACGATCTGCGCATCTACCTCATCTTTAATTGTCCCAAGCGGCAAAATGTTGAGAACACCTTGACCGTTGTGCACCAAATCAATTAACTCATCACCACTGCGAGTGAGAACAGACCCAGAACCTTGGATTACAAGATTCGCAGAAGAGATATCTTCACCAAGCTGCTGACGCATGAAAGAAAACACGTCACGCACAGACTCAAGCTTAATACCAGCATCGAGTAATGTTTTCACAACCTTAAGTTCAACCAAATCAGTATAGGAATACAACCTGCGTGTGCCTGATCCATGCGCTTTAGAAAGCGACGGTTTGATCAAATCAGTCGTCGCCCAATAGTCAAGCTGGCGGTAGCTTATACCAACAATTTCAGCTGTTTTCTTACCGCTATAGCCCTGCTCTGCCTGCATAGTGTTTCCTTACCCAAGTGCACAACAATGAAATTACGTTGTTGTGGTTACCCAACGAGCATAATGGAACAGCTGCGAAGAGTCAACAATAAAGGCGGAGGAAACTTTGTGGCACTACAACTCGGCGAGTAGTTGTTGCATATCGATAGGGTCATCAATAGCAACTGGTTCTGTCACCTCTGCTGGCACGATTGCACGCTCCCCCAGCGGCTGTGCCAGCGTTACGGTTGCAGTATATGGATAGACGCCATAGACACATGAAGCAGGGTCGACACCATTTTGCTCTCCCGTTTGTAGCGTTACTGTCACTTCGCTATCTGTTTCTGCGACATCGAGGACATGGCCATGGCACCCATCTGATTCCATTTCAAAAGAAACGACCAGCTCGTCTTCACTGACAAGTGCTACGTCAGAAATAGTGGCCTGACGAAGGTTTTCCAAGTCAGGTGAAGCTGTCAGCTGCTTGTTAAAATCGTCGCTGTCAGGAGCATCAACTGTTGCAGCTTTTTCTCCTGTCGTTTCCTCTGTCGGCTCTTCTTTGTCAGCGTTCGTGCAACCAGACAATACAAGTAAAGCAACTGTTGCTGTTACGAAAATTTTTCTCATGGCTACACTCCTTCAACTGGTGACACACATGCCACACGAACTGATCGCTGTTTGTCTAGCTTCACATCGACAAAGTACTCAATCGACCCTGCGCGCAACGTATCTGCAAATGATGTTTCACTTGTTTTACCGCGCCAAAATTGTGTGCCACCATCAACGCTACGATAGATAACATATTCAGCTGACAGATCACCGATTGCTGGCCAGGTAATTTCCACGCTGTTCGGATCTTGCGCGTCTTGCGTTACTTCACAAGAAGCAACTGGCGTAACTGGTTCAGGTGGCGGCGGTGGCACATCATTGCCTTCTTCACAAGGTGTCGCTTCGCTGCGCATTCTTGTTTCAGATTTTGAAACAACAAAATATGTCAGCGCAACGTCTTGTTTGTTGCTGTCTACAAATGTTAACTCTGCCGTAGCGCCTCGCCAATACTGACGGCTAGCGTCGACGCTACGATACACAATGTAGTTTTCTGCATCTGGTGATGCTTCCCAAGAAACGTTTACATCGTCGCCTTCTCTAACAAACGAACAAGAAGCTGGAGCAGCAGGCAAAGCATTAGGATCAGGCTCACCTGTTGCGTTAGAACAAACGGTCTTAGCGCTTTTTCGGCCATCAAGACGAGCCGCGACTGAATAAAGAAGCGTTGCGTCTCTGTTTGTATCTACAAACTCGGTTGCTGTGCTAACGCCACGCCATTTGTCAACACCACCATCAACATTGCGGTAGATAACAAAATCTTGTGCACTGTTGACGCCGTCCCAAGTGACAGTAATTGTAGAACCAACTGTTGTCGCCACACAAGATGCTGGCGCTGGCACATCCGCAGGTGAACCGCCATCGGCATCACAAAGACGGACAAGATCTCGACCAGGGGCTTCACTGCCAGGTTCGCCGACAGCGTTAATGCCACCTGTTACCCAAACGCAGCCGTCAGAAGCGCCATGCACAGCCCACCCTCCAACATCGCCAGCCATGTACGGGTTGAACGACTGATCTCGCACACCTGTCGCTGCGTCATAGGCTATAACAGCACTGACTCGTCCAGTATGTTCTGCCGTGTCAACATTTGCCAAGTTCCAATTATCTAGATTTATCAGTTCTGTCGATGAGGACTGCGACCCCCAACAGTGACATGTCGCATAGAGCGTATCGCCGACCAGCTCAACGTCTTGGTAATCGCCGCCACGTCGTGTCGGCCCATCTTGATAGTCTGTGTTGTACGAAGTGACATGATTGATCATCAACGCCATATTGTTATTTTCGTCATACATGTAGGCGCCATGCTGTTCACCGACAAAGAAAACTGTGCCATGGGTTGTTGTTTCTACGTCATACATTTTGTCGCAGCAACGATAGTTCATCTCAAATTCGTCCCACACTATTTGACTTGCGTCAGTGCTGCTGATACCAACTGCTGCTTCACCGTTAGGGGTTTGAAACCAGCCAGCGAGGTAGACCACAGGCTGGGTTTTACTAACAGCAACACCCCAGACGCTTCCTGAAACATCAAAATCGCCGCCTCCTTCAAGTTGCGGCAACCACGACCAGTCGATTGCGCCTGTGTCTGGATTCATGCGAACAACATTGCGCACCGTCTGCGGATTGTTGGCGTCAGAAGCTGTTGTGAACGATCCGACCACGTAGAGCCAGCCATCTGACTCCAAGCTGAGGTTTCGTACCGTTGCGTTTCCGCCATAAATCCTTGTGTTCCATCCTGCGATGAGCTCCCCTGTTGCAGGGTCGATTTTGGCTAACGCACCAACTTGCTGCCCATTCCACGTGTCCATTTCGCCACCGACAAATAAAGCGCCGTCATTTGCTGCTTCTAGCGCTAAGACAGGACCACCAACCTCGGGCCGAAAATCTTCGACCCATTTACCTGTTGTTGTCCTAAAAGAAGCAAGATACGGCTGAGATTCGGTCCGTTCACCATTTGTGACATTCAAAAAGTTACCGCCTGAATAGACAGCCCCATCGATTTCTTCTAGCGCCCAACCTAATGAAGAGAAATCTGCCACAGAGCGAGATTCTCCGAAAGTATCTAACCCCCAATTGGTTTGCTGCTCAGCAACAACTTGTGCTTGTGTTGTTGACGCAAATACAACAACGCCTGCGCCTAGCATCAGAAACGCTAAAAAAGCTTTTAGAGGTACCTTCATTTTTCGCCTAACTGTCCACTCCTATCTTCAAGTTCGACAAGTATTCGACGTACTTTAGGATGTCTTTGTCACTCTCGTGGTGTATTCAAAGCCTATTCAGGTCATCATTCCCACGAAAGTGAGAATCTTTGCTGGACAAGATCCCCGATTTCACGGCGATGACCACCCCTGGTAGCCTATTCTGGTGTTTGTTATCCAGATAAAACAATCGTGCCGTGTTCTTCATCGTGGAGGACCCGCACCAAGGTGCCGTAAACGGTGCGCAAGATTTCTTCTTGCAACAAATCTTCTGGATGCCCGCAAGCAAAAGACCGACCTTGTTTCATAAGTACAATGTTGTCGCAGTAGCGGCCAGCGTGCGTTAAATCATGCAAAACAGTCACCACTGCAAGGTTTTGCTCCTTTTGGAGTCGATGAAGCAGTTGCAAGATCTCACTTTGTTGACCGATATCTAGCGCACTCGCTGGCTCGTCAAGCAGTAAAACTTTGCTTTGCTGACAAAGTGCACGGGCTAAGGCCACACGTTGCAGTTCGCCACCAGAAAGTTCTGTTACATATCGATGCTCAAACGCACTAGCATCAACGAGGGCCAACATCTCGGCTGCAAGTTGCTTATCGGCTTTGCTTTCTCTGCCCAGCCAAGAGATATGAGCCGTGCGGCCAAGCAGCACATAGTCATACACGTTCATCGCCTGCGGCAACGTCAAACGCTGCGGCAGATATGCAATCTGTTTCGCACGTTGTGCTGGCGCATGAGCCACAGGTTTGTTGTTCCATAGAAACTGGCCGTCATGTGACAGCAAACCAGAAGCGGCTTTCAATAGCGTCGATTTTCCTGCCCCATTAGGGCCAACAATCGCAAGCCATTCGCCTGCCTTCACGCTGAACGAAATATTGTCAACAACTTTACGGCCACGATAGGCAACAGAAATATTTTCGGCTGCAAAGTGTCTAACGTTTGAACTCATATCGCCCTTCGAAATAGGACAGCGGCAAAAAACGGTGCACCAATAGAGGCCGTAATCACACTTATCGGCAGTTGTGAACCACTAATCGTCCGCGAGCCTATATCTGCGAACACAAGAAACGCTGCCCCATAGAGCACCGACAGCGGCAAGATTTTTCTATAACTCGCCCCAAAGAGCAGCCGCATTGCATGCGGTATGATGATGCCAACAAATGAGATCAGGCCGCTGACAGCAACCGCCGAAGCAGTTAGCAACGTGGCGGTAATAATAAGCAGCCAACGAACGTTGACGGGGTGCAAACCTAGTGAAGAAGCTTCTTGTTCCCCCACTGAGAACACGTCAAGATGGCGGCCATGAGCCAATAGAACCACGCCACATACAAGCACATATGGGGCGAGAAAAAGGACTTCACTCCACCCTGAAGTTGTCAAACCGCCGAGTATCCAACCGAATACCTGCGCAATCGATTCTCTGTTGCGATGCAAAACATAGGTTTGTATCGCCGTTAGAAACGCGACGATAGCAATGCCAGCTAGCAACAATCGTGCAGCATCGCCGTTGCGACTTCGACCTAAAACGCTCACAAGTGCTACGGCTCCAAGCGCACCCAGAAAAGCTGCGAACGCAACTGGGCGAAGCGGACCCCAAGTAAATGGCAGCGAGAAAACAAGGGCAATCGTTGCACCTAGCCCAGCGCCAGAAGCGACACCAAGCAGGTAAGGGTCAGCGAGTGGATTACGAAAAACGCCTTGATACGTTGCGCCGCTCATAGCCAACGCAGCACCAACTAGGCACCCTAAAACAACTCGTGGCAAACGAACATTTAATAAGATATTACGTTCGCTATCGCTCAAACCTGATTCAAATGACAGCAGTGGCAAAGCGTCAAGCAACGCCTTGCCGACTGCTGCACTTGAACCACCAAGTTGCACCGACCCGTACAGTATTCCAACAAGCACAGATGCAAGTAACGCAAGGCATCCAAGAAGAAAAGGCGTCGCCTTTTTATGTGCACGCATTTCTTTTTATTGCTTTTCTGCTGAACCGCTTGACTGAAAAGGCGCTAAAGGCTGCGTGCAAGCGCCACGAGTCGAACAGCAATGCTGGAAGATGCTATACATCGTCTTATGATGCAACAGATACGGCGACAGCTGCCTCGGTCACAGATTCGATGAACTCGACAAGCCTTGGACCATATCGACTGCTGGTATCTTCATCAATCGCCACAATATTTTTGTTTTTAACTGCTGCGACCTCGCCCCATGCATCACGCTCGCTGATCTCTGCAACCTTTGTAGTATCCTCAGCTGGAGCATTAACTAAAATCAGTGCTGGGTCACTCGTCAAAATAATTTCAGGATTTAACAAGTTACCTTCATCCATAGCATCAGCCGAAGCAATATTTTCTAGACCGACTAGCGTGAGAAGGTCTCCTGAGAACGTGCCATCATGGCCAACGTAATAGCCAGCGTTGTCGCCTGCGGCGACTTCATAATATACTTTCGTCCCTACAGCATCGCCAGCTTCTACCTGCGTTTTTGCTTCTGCTACTGCATCACGCAGGTCTTTATTTAGTGCTGCTGCTTCATCAACCTGGCCAGTTATAACTCCAAGGTCTGCGACATAGGCGTAGACCTCTTCCATCGAGCTAGGCGTTGTTTGCACGTTGTAAGAAATCTTGTTTGTTTCAAGCGCACCAACTAATGACTCTTCGGCAAAACCTGTTAGAACTAGATCTGGCTCTAAAGAAAGTACTTTTTCTACATCAGTATTGAACGCGCTCAAGCCTTCATCTGCTGGCGCTTCAGCTGGGTAGTTAGAAAACCCGTCAGCTGCTATAACTTTATCTCCTGCGCCTAACGCAAAAAGAATTTCTGTTGTCGATGGATCCAGCGATATGATTCGCTCTGCATCTGTTGGAAGATCAGTGCCTGAAACGTCAGTGCTTGTTGCACTCTCATCAGCTGATGTTGTTTCAGCTTCGCTTGCGGCAGAACTGCAGGCGCTAGCGAGTAATGCAAAAATAGCGACGACTGCCGCAAGCAATTTCTTCGGACGGGGTTTCTTACTACTATTCAACATCGCTCTTCCTTCGAGAACTCGTTTCGGAACTAGCGCTGTAGGCGACCTGACTTATTTTGTTTACACAAAAATCACAGTTGCGGGACAGTGTCAGCCTCTCACTGACTTCGCTCAGGACTAGCTGCCCATGCATCTTGCTGGACATGTCAAGCTTAGCTATTTTGTTGAATTTTACTCAAAGCATGTGAGAATCTTGAAGATTTTAGAGGTGAAAAAAATTGAAACCAGCCAGGGGAGGGAATGGTACTGGCTGGTTTCAAGTATTGCTTACTCACTACACACATATAATGACTCTTCAGGTTGCGTTTTGTTGCAAAAAACTTTTTTGGCCTGTTTACATGGCTTATCTTGCAGCAATAGCCGCTGGAGACAGCGCAATGCTTGCCTTGTATAGAAACTAGTCGATCGACACATTAGACAAAGCGTGCATAAGTATGTTTCGGTTAATGATAGGAAATAACTAGGATGCAAGGGTGCTGACATCTTTCCTAAACGAATCCTTTGATGGAGCGAAGGCAGAGCTATATCTCTTAGAGCTGCCGATGAAAGCTTCTCTTCAAGCGGCCCATGGGTCGACCACCTATCGCCAGCTGACAGTCGTTAGCATTGAAACGTCTGCTGGGAAAGGTTGGGGGGAATGCAGCGCCCTCACTTCTGCAACATACGGCACTGCAAGTGCTGCACAGTGTTTTGAACAGCTACGCAGCATGCTCCCCCACAGTTTTGCGGCACAAACGTACAGCGAAGCTCTCACCATTCTTCGTAGTAATGTCGACCCTCTAGCATATGCCGCTGTTGAAATGGCGGCGCTTGACTTAGCCCTGCACACTGAAAATATTTCTCTAAAACAATGGCTGGGAGCCACTAAAAACTTCGTTAAGGCTGGCGCTGTTCTAGGGTTGCCTGCTGACAGCCAATCGCTACAGTCGCAAATCGAAAAAACTGTTGCCGAGGGTTACAAGCGTATTAAAGTCAAGATTACCCCACAGACAGACCTTGCAGTTTTCAAGGCAATAACCACTGAACACAACAATGTAGAAGTACATGTTGACCCCAACGGCTCATTTGAGCGCCATCACAGTGATGAGCTTAGAAAACTTTTTGACATAGGTGTCACAGCAATTGAACAACCATTTCCTCCCATCGATAGACAAAGCGCACAAGCGCTAACTACCTACGCAACGAAACATCACCGTTTCGTAGTCGCTGATGAAGCAGCCGACTCACTCGCCTCGATACGACAAATCGCCCAAAACGAGATAGCAAATGCGATCTCGGTAAAATCAAGCCGACTTGGAGGTTTACTCGCAACACAAGCTGTGCAACAGCATTGCCTGTCCCATGGGCTAGCCATGTCCGCAGGAGGAATGCTTGAAAGCGGTTTGGGTCGTACGGCTTTGTCGGTTTTAGCCGCTTGTGACGGTTTCACCCTGACAGGAGACGTTTCGCCAGCTAGCCGATGGCTGCAAAAAGACCCATGGCAAGACAGCGCTTTGATTGACGGAAAAATCGAAGTGCCTGACAGCGTAGGCATAACGCCTCCACCTGATAAAAAGATTCTAAACGCCGTCACCAAGCAACACTGGGCTATGATCTAATACTTGAGGCGCTACACTTGCTATGTGGGCGAGTTAAAGATACTTGTAGGCATTGTTGCGACCCTACTTGTTTTTGTAGTTACGCACCATATCTACGTGACACGATCCGAGGCAAAACAAAACCACATGTTTATTCCTGGTTTCTGTGGGGTCTGTTAGCTTCAATCATTTTTGCTTTGCAAATAACTAATGATGCAGACGCTGGCGCCTTCGTTACTCTTTCAGCAGGCATCATTTCATTTGTTATCTTTGGTTTCGGCATACGTGTAGGTGAGAAAAACATTACACGCAGTGATACTTTCTTTTTTGCTACGGCGCTTATCTCAACTGGGCTATGGCTTATCGCAGGAGAAGGCCTGCTTGCAATGACATTACTTGTCGGGCTGAAGTTCTCGGATTAGGGCCAACAATACGTAAATCATGGTCGAAACCACATGAAGAAACTGCTTTCAGCTGGGGGTTAAACGCTTTTCGCCACGACATAAGCCTTCTAGCCATAGCTGACTACAACGCAATAACTATCATGAACGGCGCAGTCTGGGCAGTGGCTAATCTTGGCCTATTCGTAATGCTGTTACTACGTCGCACAGCACTAAAAGACACCCCTGCTACAGCAAACGTATAGCTATAGTCGCAACTAGACGGCTTATCTTAGCGGTTTTTCTTTAGCAGCTCAACGACTTGTTCGGAGCTGTTCGCGTCTTCACCTTTATCATCAAGATTGCGTTGACGGTCCTCTTCAGCAGCCTGGCGAGCCGCTCCCCTGGTTTTTTCTGCCCGTGCAAGCGCAGCATCAAAACCTTCCGTTTTAATAAACTCTGCCCACTCAACTAACGTGTCGACCATCTCAGCTTCTGGCACAACAGCCACATTGACACCGCGCACAAACAAGTGCCCTCGTTTGTTGCCTGCCGCTATACCCAGATCGGCGTCTTTCGCCTCACCAGGACCGTTAACAACACAACCCATCACCGCGACTTGCAGCGGAATTTGCTTATCGGCAAAAGCTTCTTGCGCTTGTTGCGCCACTTCATAGACATCGATTTCGGCTCGGCCGCATGATGGGCACGCAATCAAATCAACATTTTTGCGCTCCCGCAATCCTAACGATTCAAGCAGAGCACGCCCCATACGAGCCTCATCAACAGGATCAGACGTGAGTGAATAGCGAATAGTGTCGCCAATCCCTTCAGCTAGAAGCGTTGCGATCCCAGCCGTGGATTTTAGGATACCTGTTGGTGGTGGACCAGCTTCGGTAACACCAAGATGCAGCGGATAATCAGTAACTTCGCTTAGCTGCCGATACGCCTCAATCATCAAAGGCACATTCGACGCTTTGACCGAAATTTTAATCAGATCAAAATCGACTTCTTCGAAATACGCAATTTCTTGCAACGCCGATTCGACCATAGCCTCAGGGGTAACTTTGTCGCCATACTTTTTATAAAGCGCAGGGTCGAGGCTGCCGCCATTCACACCTATACGAATCGGAATGTTACGATCTTTCGCTTCTTTCGCAACCGCTTTAATATGCTCAGGTTTACGAATGTTGCCAGGGTTAAGACGCAAGCAATGCACCCCAGCTTCTAACGCTTCTAACGCACGACGGTACTGGTGGTGGATATCAGCCACAATAGGCACTGGACTGCGCGGCACAATATGTGCCAACCCTTCAGCTGACTCAGGCTTATTGCAAGTACAGCGCACAATATCTGCACCAGCTGCCGCAAGCGCATAGATCTGCTGCAACGTCGCATCGACATCAGCGGTTTTGGTGGTAGTCATCGACTGCACCGTCACAGGCGCATCACCACCAACGGCAACATCGCCAACCATCACTTGACGAGTTTTCTTCCGAACAAAACGTACACTAGCCGAATCCATGCATCCATCATAAACGCCGAAACCACTAAACGAACTATTTAGTCTCTCTTATAACACACGTGCCCTTTGACGATAGTGTTAGCAAGACTCATGACTACAAATGCAACAACACAATCAAAGAAAGACTCGGGCTTAGCTCTTGTTGGTGCAGCGGCTAGCACTGTTGCCAACTTTGCTGTTGCTGCGCTTGTCGCCCTTGACGGTAAAGAAACAGCAGGTATTTTCTTCGCGACAACCGCAATCATCTCAATTTGCAGCAAAATTTCTTCGCTCGGGGCCATGACAGGTCTGGTCTATTTTATGCCAAACGAGCTTGCTGGCAATAATGGCGGCAACCCAAAACACTTACTCGCTCTTGCTGTTAAGCCTGTAATCATCACCGCTGGTTCTATTACTGCTCTAGTTATTGCCTGTTCTTTGGCACTCAATTCTTTTTTGAGTAACCCATCTAGCATTGTGGAAGTTCTTCCTATCGCAGCTTTTGCTATTCCCGCATGGGCGCTAATGGCCACATTTTTAGGGTCAACCAGAGGCCTAGGCACAATGTTGCCTACCGTTTCTATCAACCAGATTTTTAGGCCCACGGCACAACTTATTTTTCTGACCGCTGCCGTCTTGCTGAGCGACAGCTTGACAATTTTGCTTTCTGCCTGGGCGCTACCTCTTGGAATCGGTGCTCTGCTTGCATGGCTAGCGACACACAAGGCAGGCGGCTCAAGCAATATAGGTACACCTGTAGTCGCAAAAAGCGATTTCTGGACGTATACCAAACCGCGTGCTGTCTCAAACGGATTCCAGATAATGCTCGAACGCCTTGACGTTATCTTAGTGCTTTGGCTTGCTGGTGAAGCCGCTGCTGGCATTTACGGGGCTGTCACACGCTACATTACTGCTGGCAACTTTCTGATAGCTTCGATCGCGCAGGCAAACGCTCCATCGCTTCGCAAAACGGTGAAGCTTGGCGACAAAGCTGCTGGTCAGAAAGTTTTGCATCAAACAACAAACTGGATGGTGCTACTCATCTGGCCTTTCGCGCTCTTTCTCTTGACTAAAGCGGAAACATTTGCTGAATTACTTAATAAGGATTTTATTCCTGGAGCACAATCGCTACAGATAATCGCAATCGGGTTGATGGTTAGCGCATTAGCTGGGCCGATTGAAATTATGTTACTGATGATCGGCCGTTCTAAACGTTCACTCCTTGGTGTTAGCGTGGCTCTTTTCCTCGATATCGGGCTTAGCGTATTGTTAATACCACACTTTGGCATAGAAGGCGCAGCTATTGCCTGGTCGATAGCAATAGCAACACAAAACTTGCTTGCCGCTTTCTTCGTTGGGTCACTCGCAAGATACTACAGCGTCAGCAAAAACACAATGTTGGCTATCGTAGGAGCGTGCATTGCGGTACTTCCGATTGCTTTAACCACGCCTGCTACGTTCACTGGGCTTTTCCTCAGCCTCGGCGTCAGCGGCATTATTTGGCTGGCTTGGTGTTTTTTCTTCGCTACTGCATTTGATTTGCCGCTAGATGCTGTGAAGAAAATAAAAGAAAGATAGCGAACCCTTAAGCGAACATGCATTCGTTGTGGTAGTGTGAAGGCTATGGCTGAATATAAAAAACGATTGAAGAGCGAGCGTCTAAACTAGGAATTCGCATAGTTCGAGACCTAAATCAAGAGACTCCCAAACGTCGTGCAGCTATTATCGCAGCTATGGAGGAAATGGAACAAGATGAGCTTGAACTGCGACATCTAGCTTGAGCTATCAAATCAAAGTTATCCCGATCCTCTACAATCGACTTAGTTTCGCCGAATGCGCAACCAAGTTATTGAGGTTCGCAATATCAAGATTTTTTCAGATCCAGAAGCAAACTAACCTCACAGGTGTGTTCTGACTTCGACCCCCTACACTGCTGTTACATGGACACTGATGTCGCTCAATCTGATTATAGTTTTGCTGCTTTGCGGACTTTAACATGGCAAAATAAAGGCTTGTTCAGCCTTTGTGTGCTCACACGGAGCCTGGCGCAGCTTTGTATTGCTTTACTCCCCTATTTTTTAGCGAAACTTGTTGAAGAACCGTCCAGCGCTGCTGATGAAGAACAAACTTTTGCCTTCATACTTCTGATATTGCTATGTTCAGCTCTTTTCCTTGTATTTTGGTTTACCGCTGATTTTCTCCACGGCTACAAAGTTATACCCGTTATTAATAATTTTAAACAAATGGCTTACACCACGATGTGGGGCAAAGAATACGAGACGTTTATACAAAAACCTTCAAGCAAGATAGCAAGCTATGTCAACCAGCTTCGCAAGCGAACATACGAACTTTGGTGGCTCTTTCTCTGGCAAATTGTTCCGCTTGCGTTAACACTCCCGACCTATCTGATTATTCTTTTTACCACCGCAAGACACAACACTCTTTTGTATTTGGTGTTCATTGCTTTGACTGTGATGATTTCTTCGTTGATGGTTAAACCAATGGCTGCTGCGCAACGACAGTTGACCGATGCTGAGTCTTCTCAAGATGGCAAGGTGTACGATTCATTTGCTAACTTTGTAAACGTTTTTTCGTTTCGAGCACATCGTAAAGAAATCGGGCAGCATGCCAGCGAAATAGATGCCCTTACCAGTGTTGAAGTTAAAGCTATGCGAAAGAAAATTAACTATTGGCTGGTTGCTTCGTCGCTGCTTCGGATGGGGCTCTGGACCATAATTTTGTTCTACAGCTGGCATCTTTACACATCAAACCAAATCCCTTTCCAAGCTTTTGTTGTTTCGACAACAGTTCTCATAGGGTTCACTGCCCAATATTTTATACTCATGCAAAGCGTCGCAGAAGCAAACACACAAACTTCTGCTTTTCGTGAAGCATACAACTATCTTTTCCCTGGCGAGAATATTGTCAGGAACTACAACCAAGTGGCGAAAGAAGTACACCAACCATCGGATAGCAGAACATTTAGCGAGGCAGTGACCTTACAAAATGTAAGCTTCGCTTATCCCGATGACAGAAAGCAAGGCGTACTACACAACCTTGACCTTACAATCAACAAAAATGAAAAAATTGGCATTGTCGGCAGAAGCGGCTCGGGAAAGTCAACTCTTATTAAAATCCTTTTAGGGTTTTATGAACCGACAGAAGGTGCGCTTCTTGTTGACGACGAGGCTATCACAAGTGAACAACTTGCCCGGCTCTATGCGTATGTTCCGCAAGATACAACGTTATTCCAGGCCTCGTTTTTCTACAACATTGCTTACGCACAACAGGGCAACGTTACTGCGCAACAAGTTGAGGCCGCCGCGACTAAAGCCCATATACACGATTTTATTATGAGCACGCCGCAAGGCTATGAGACTGCTGTCGGCGAGCGAGGTATCACGCTTAGCCTCGGGCAACGACAACGAATCGCCATAGCCAGAGCTCTGCTTCGCCGCACAGACCTGCTTATTCTCGACGAAGCGACATCAGCGTTAGATTCAGAAACCGAACGACTTGTTCAAGCATCTTTCGAAGATTTATGGGCTAATCAAACAGTTGTTGCCATCGCCCATAGGCTCTCGACACTCAACAATGTTGACCGAATCATCGTGTTAGACAATGGCAGAATCGTTGAACAAGGAACAAAAGAATATTTACTTTCGCTGAATGGCCATTTTGCTGATTTATGGAATCATCAACGCGAAGGCATGCTTGCGGCCTAAAGCCCTACTTGTTTAGAAACGAGCACCTGAACAAACTTCAGCTGTCGGGGCAAACGGCGAAAGCACTGTGTACCTTGGTTTATGCACCTCGAAGTGAAGATGTGGTGGCGTATTTCTAGCGTTACCAGTTTTGCCGTTATAGCCTAAAAGGTCACCCGCTTCGACTCGGTATTTCTTACCATTCTTCACAGAACCCTTTAAGACGCCATCAAGACTATCTAGATGCGTGCCATAGAAGTAATAGCCATTGTCGGCGAAAAGCCTAAATGATATGCCTCCGAGACTGTTTGTCGCATTCTGCACTAAACCACTCGCTGGCGCAACAACTGGCACACCAATCTCGGCAAACATATCAACGCCTTTATGCCTGCGCCCACCTGACCGACTGGCCCCCCATGTATCAACAAAATTGTGATCACCTCGAAGAGGACATACCGCTAGCGCACCGCCAGATTTTTTCACTGGAACAGGAACAGCAGCGACCGTGTCGGTTTTCTTTACGCGAAGATCACGCCCACGGCTATGCAGACGCCGTTCATTAATCTGACCGACAAGCCCTTGCTTCGAAGCTAGTTCTCTTTCCAAAGCAAGCACTTCGCCCGCAAGCTCTTCATTGTTTTCTTTCAAAATCAAATAGTCTGATTCAAGCAGCTGCACTTGCGCTTGCTGCTGACGATACCCTGAGACACTTTCGCCGCCTTCAGAAATTTTTGCTCCGATATACGACGAACGCAAATCAGCGTTTAGATCCTCTGCATTTGCATATTCAGCGTTTGTGTTAATGCGATACCCTTCGATGGCTACCTTTGTCACTTCCGATTCAAGCGTCAGCAATGCTGCTTTTTCTGTTTCGAGCTCTTCCAAACTTTCCGCCAATACTTTCGCTTCTTTATCAAAACGAGTGCGGATAGTAGTCACTTCGCGATCGAGCAGTTCGATTTCTTTAGCGTACTCACTGCGACTTTTAACAGGCTCGACAAAAGGTTCTGCCTCTTGCTCTGTTTGCGCAAAGCTAGCGTCAGCAGAAAGACCTGCAACAATAAGCAGCAAAGGAAACCAAACAGCTGCAATCTTCGACATAACTTTAGACACATCAAAATCATACACAGTGATCACTCGAAAGCACCCTACGTTTCGGCGAGTTCTGATACCTGTGCAGTAAGTAACGCTTTAAGAACTTCTTCAACTGACACGACACCAACCGTTGTAGACCTATCTTTAACAACGGCAAGTTGACGCTTAACCTTACGCAAACGTTGCAAAACTTCTCCCAAACCAAGGTCGGCAGGTATAACTGCCATTTGCCTGATAAGAGAAGGAGACAGCGGGACAGCGCCGTCTAACGCAGTTACTGTCAGTAAATCTTTTGCGTGAACATACCCGAGCAGATCACCGCCTTGCGAACCTGAAACAATCGGAACACGGTTTTGTCCCGATTGCGCCACTAACGAGCCAACGTGACGCCCTGAAGCGCCGAGGTAAGCTGTTGCAAGCTCATCAAGCGGTGTCGCAATATCGCCAGCACGCAGCTCAGAGAATTGCAATACACCTTGCAATAGCTCGCCGTCGTCTGCTTCAATAGCGCCTTCTTGCGTGGAATGACGCACAATCGCTGAGAGTTCGCTTGCGCTGTGAGCAGACACAATCTCATTACGCGGCTCGACTCGGACAAGACGACACCCAAAGTTAGCTATGCTGTTGAGAAGAAGCACAAACGGGCGGACAATAAACAAATACAGGCGATATGGGATGACCAGCCAACGAAGCGTCAGCTCTGGGGCCACCAGCGCAATATTTTTGGGCACCATTTCACCCAAGACAAGATGCAGGAACGTAAAAACCGACAACGAAAATATGAAAGAAACGATGCGAGCCACATCAGGGGCAATCGTGCCTTCAAGAACTATTTCTAGCAGCCCTTCAAAAGCAGGCTCGCCGATATGGCCAAGCGCTAGTGAAGCAATTGTTATGCCAAGTTGCGCACCAGCAAGCTGCATAGAAAGGTCAGACAAACTTTTTAAAGCAGCGATAGAAGACCGAGCTGTTGGGCGGACCGTTTCAAACGTCGACCTTTTAGACGCAAGCACAGCAAATTCATAGGCGACATACGCGCCATTGAGCACGATGAGAAAGACAGATAATGCAAGCGCAATCGCTATCCCAGAGGCAGATAAAGAACTAGAAGCAATAATAAACATTTAGACCATCTCACACAGGTTCTGGCAGGCCATCACAACAGTCGCTTTAGAAAAGTGACACGTAGAAGCTTTCATAGTTACTTCTCCTCCTGTGCAACTACGACAGAGGGTGGATCAAGTTGACGCAACTGCAATGAGGCGACACGCTGCTTATCCATTTCTAATACTTCGAATTCCCATGCGTTGTATTGGAAATATTCGTGCACATACGGGATCTTCCCCATGGAATAAAGAACAAAACCAGCCAAGGTTTCATACGGACCTTCAGGCATTTCAAACCCGCATGCATCAAAAACCTGATCAGGGTGCAGCGTGCCAGCAAGCAGGTAACTTCCTTCCTGCACGCCGACCGTCAGCACTGTCTCTTCATCATATTCATCGTCAATGTCGCCGACGATCTCTTCTAGAACGTCTTCTTGCGTCAAGATTCCAGCGGTGCCTCCGTGCTCGTCAAGCACAATGGCCATTTGCGTTTCATGCTCTTTGAAATCGGCGAGAACGTCTACTAGCTCTCGCGATTCTGGGATAACTAATGGCTCTGTCATAAGGCTGGAAACCTTCGTAACCTCTAGCTCTTGCGAAGACACAGAGAAGATCGCGCCTATCGCAATCACACCTTTTACCGTATCGATATCGCCGTCGATAATTGGAAACTTTGAATATCGTGTTGCTGTTACTTTCTCCAGCAACGACGCAACGCTATCATTCACATCAGCAGCGATGATAGAAACACGTGGCGTTAACGCATCTGCAGCTGTCTTATCACCAAATTTGATCGTTTTTGTTAATAATTGTTGCGCTTCAGCATCGAGCGTCCCCGAGTCGCCAGAGGACTTAATGAGATATTCAAGATCTTGCAAAGAATGAGACTCATCGAACTCTTCTTGTGGCTCTAAGCCAAAGCGGCGCACTACATAGTTTGCTGCACCGTTAAAGAGAAGAATAAGCGGACGGAGCGCCCCATTAACAACTTGTGCGATAGGCGCTAATACTTGCGCCACTTTTTCGGGTTCGGAAATAGCGATGCTTTTAGGGATTAACTCGCCAACGACCATCTGAAATATTGTGGCTATAGCAAGCGCAACAAAAATAGTCGCAGCCGAGCTTGTTGTGAAAACATTGCCCCAGAAACGCTCTAGGACACCGCCAACAAGAGGCTCAGCGAGAAATCCTAACACCAGACTTGTGACAGTAATGCCTAGCTGCGCGCCTGAAAGATGAAAAGATAGCTGTTTGAGTGCAGCGGCTGCTTTGCCAGCAGACCAGCTTCCGTCCTTCGCTAATGCAGCTATTTTGTTGCGGTCACAGGCGACAAATGCGAACTCGACTGCAACGAAAAAACCATTCATCACGACAAGCAATAAAATTATGGTGAAACCAATAGGTGTTGACATAAGAGAACTTTAGGTTACCTTAAAAATAAGCTTTCTCGTCTATTGCGTTACAGGTTAGCTGTGCCTATGGCATCTAACTGTAAAGCGCCAAATAAGCATTTCTTACTTTATGCTCGGATCTTTTTCAGGTTCTGCAACTGGTTCGACTTGGTACCCTTTATGCGTTCCATTAGCTTTCGCTTCTTGATCAACCTGCGAAACTATATATAGCAGCGGATACGGGTTGACTGGCCCTCCCCCTCCAGGATGCATCTCTAAATGCACGTGTGGAGGTGTGCCGACAGCATTGCCGCTATCGCCGATATAGCCAAGCAAGTCGCCTGCTTTCACTGTTTGCCCTTCAGCCAAGCCAGGGGCAAAATTTTCAAGGTGCGCATAGTACCATTCGGTACCGCTGTCGCCCCTGACCCACACCTTTAACCCTCCGAGGCGACCCACACCAACATCGGTGACCGTGCCCCCTTCAGCAGCTACTAGCGGTGTGTTTCGTGGAGCGAAAATATCTATGCCCTCGTGCCAATGCGCATCTTTTGTGCCAGGCATGCGAGGAAATCCGTATGAATCGATCAACGGTGTTGGATAGTCACCAGCGATTGGAAAGACAACACCGCTGATGAAAACTTGACTACCTGCTTCAAACGCTTGATGCTCTATTAACGCCTGGTCATAGTCTACCTTAACCTCTTCAGCGGCTTCTTGCGCTGCAACAACCAGGCTATCCATTACCTTTTGACGCTCACGCAAAGAACTCGACTTCTCATCAAGCAAAACACGTTTTCCTTTATATTGATCTACCTGATCTTCATCAACGGTGATCAGTTGTTCTAGCAATGCCTCTTGTGCATAGCCTTGCAAGTTGCCTTCATAATCAGCTGGCGCTTGTGGCTCCACCATCGCCGCAAACTGGTATTCAAGCAGGGCTTTTGTAACAATTGCTTTTTCCAAACGAGCAACTTCGGTGACAAGTTCTTTGTTCTTGTCATGGAGCTGATCAAGTTCAACAGTGATAGTTTTTCGGCGGATTCGCAGCGCTTGCACTTCTTCGATAGATGTCTGATAGTCTGCTGCGGCTTTATCGAACTTGACTTTTGCTTCGTTTACTTTTTCTTGTAGCACTGCTGGAGGCTGATAGACTTCCTGGCCATAGGTGCTACCTTCTATGAGCGCTTCAGCTTCGCTGAGAGATGTTTCAGAATCTAGTGAGGTTTCTGATCCATCCGTGGTTGTTTGTGTTGGGTCTACAGTCGTTTCGCTAGCGACTGTTGTTTCCCCAGCGGTTATTGGCGCAGTTGTCTGCGTTGTTTCAGGTTTCTCGACTTGTGTTGTCGTCGATTCCTCTTCCTCAACTGTTGTTTCAACTGCCTGCGTCACGCTCGGAGAGGTTTCCGTCGCTTGCAACGACCACGCTGGGCCAGTGAGTGTTGCCAACACAACTACGGCAACATGGAGAGCTTTTTTTTGAAGGCTATGCAAAGTTTTATAGTCCATATGACTTATGCATCGGATCTTCTAATTGAAACATGAGGAGCACCCCCTGAAATACTTGAGATACATTACTCTGAAAATAATTTAAAATTATTTCACTTTTTTGCAACGTTTTTGTCTCTATTCGGGTCAGACTGTTTTGATGACTTCGGCAATGATAGCGTTTACGTTTCCAGGACAAGGCTCCCAAGCACCCCAAATGGGTGAGACTTGGGTAAAGCACCCTTCGTGGGAACTTGTTGAAGAGGCTTCTGACGCAGCCGAGCGTGACGTAGCAAAGCTTCTCCTTGAGGCAGATGCTGACGAACTTAAGCGAACAGACAACTCACAACTTGCAACCTATGTCACATCGATGATTATTCTTGACGCTGTCGAACGAGTGGGCATTGACGCAGCTTTCTATGCGGGTCACAGCCTTGGCGAATACTCCGCGCTAACCGCTGCGGGTGCGCTTAGTTTTTCAGCTGGTGTGAAGCTTGTCACCGAACGTGGCAATGCAATGGCTGCCGCCGCCGAAGCCCAACCTGGTACGATGGCTGCTGTCCTTGGCCTGGAAGATGACCAAGTTGACATGGTTTGCCGCCGAGTCGACGGCGATGTTTGGGTAGCAAACTACAACGCACCTGGCCAAGTCGTTATCGCTGGTGACAGTGAGAGCATAGAAAAAGCTAGCGTCGCAGCAAAAGAACTTGGCGCTAAAAGAGTTATAGCTATCAAAGTTGGAGGGGCGTTCCATACGCCGTTTATGTCTCCAGCTAGAGATCGGTTACGCAAGGCCCTGTCAGAAATTGACTTACGCTCTCCCAGCAGGCCTGTGTATGCCAATATTGATGCCTTACCTCACGTGGACGCTACCGAGTGGGTTTCGCTTCTAGGGGCGCAGCTCACCAGTCCAGTGAGGTGGCATCATACCTTGACGGCGCTACAGCAAGCAGGCGCTACACTGTTCTTAGAACTCGGTCCTGGGTCTGTGCTTACTGGCATGGCGAAACGGACCGTGAAAGACGCAAGAAATATTTCTGTTAACTCTCCAGAAGGTATTGATACATTGATCGGATCTTTAGCGCAATTGACAGAAAATGAGTCAGACGATGATCACGAAGGCGAAGTCCTTTATGCCAAAGAACGCCTTGTTATAAGCCCTTGTTCAGGGGTTTTTCAACCAACTGACGATGTAGACAACGGCACAAAATTTGCTGTTGGTCAGCTGTTAGGCACCGTTGGAGACAGCGAAGTTCGTTCGCCATTTGCAGGCCATCTTCAAGGCTTGCTGGCTCTGGCTGGCGAGAAAGTAAACACCTCGCAACCTCTTGCTTGGCTACGCACCGCCGATCTCGGAATCGCGTAGGGATGAACCAAAAAGCGGGTTTAAAAGTTTTAGGAACAGGGTCAGCGTTACCTGAAAAAGTTGTAACTAATAACGATTTGAAGCAGTTCATGGACACTTCTGATGAATGGATCACAGAACGCACAGGCATTAAAGAACGACGTACTGGCGGCACTACCTCAGGGTTAGCACTTGAAGCTGCAAGAGCAGCCATAGCAGATGCCGATATTGACCAGTCGACAATAGAGCAGGTTGTGCTTGCCACAACAACGCCTGATTATCTCTGCCCAGGGACAGCACCACTCGTTGCGGCCGAACTTGGTTTAACGTGTGGCGCTTTTGATGTGCAAGCAGCGTGTTCGGGTTGGGTCTATGGGCTAGTCTCAGCAAGTGGCCTGCTGCTCCAAGGCGCTAACCGAGTGCTTCTGATCGGGTCTGAGACTCTCGATCAAATCACAGATTATTCTGACCGTGGCACTGGTATTTTGTTCGGCAATGGCGCAGGTGCCGTAGTGCTGGAACGAGACGAAACATGCAGCGGAGAATTGCTTAGCTGGGACTTAGGGTCGAACGGCAACCTTGTAAACATCTTGCACGCTGAACATGGCAAAAACTTTTCTATGGACGGACGTGAAGTTTTCCGTCAAGCTGTCACGGTTATTCAGCAGACAGCGAAAAAAACTATGGACCAAGCTGGGGTCAACGCCGATGACATAGCGCTTGTTGTTCCACACCAAGCGAATATCCGCATTGTTGACCTTGCATGGCGTAAACTTGGTTTTAGCCTCGATAAAACAGCTATGGTACTTGAAAAGACAGGCAACACTTCGGCTGCTTCTATTCCTTTAGCGCTTGATGAAGCGAACAAAGCGGGTCGAATCTCAGACGGAGACCTTGTGCTTTTCATCGGTTTTGGTGCAGGTATGACTTGGGCTAGCGCCTTGGTACGATGGTCAACCGAAAAGTAAAAAATCTAGCGATTATGGAAGTACAGCACATGGAAGAAACACAACGAGTGGCCTTCGTAACAGGCGGCAGCCGAGGAATCGGACTAGCAGCTGCACGCAGACTTGCTGAAGACGGCCATATCGTCGCTATTGGCTCACGAACGCCACCTGAAACTATCGATAAAAACCTCTATTGGGTTGAATGCGACATCACTGACCAGGATTCTGTAGACGTAGCTTTCGACAAGATCGAAGAAAAACTCGGGCCCGTCGACATTCTTGTTGCAAACGCTGGCATCACAAAAGATCGTCTGGTGCTTCGCATGGACGATGAAGATTTCTCAGATGTTTTAAACGCAAACTTGACTGGCTCTTTCCGAACAACCAAAAGAGCTATCCGCAATATGATGAAGAAACGCTGGGGCCGAATCGTGCTTGTTTCTTCTGTTGTTGGTTCGCTCGGAAACGCTGGACAGGCCAACTATGCCGCTTCTAAGGCAGGCCTTGTCGGGTTTGGTCGTTCGTTAGCACGAGAGTTTGCTAACAGAGGCATTACGGTTAATCTTGTTGCTCCTGGCCCAATTCAAACAGACATGTTAGATGCATTGAGTGATAAAGCTATCGAAGCGATGGTTTCAGCGGTGCCAATGGCACGTGTTGGCAAAGTCGAAGAAATAGCGGCAACAATAAGTTTTTTGACCACGCAAGATGCTGGTTATATAACTGGTGCGACCATCGCAGTTGATGGTGGCATGGGTATGGGTGGATGATACCCTACATGATGGTGTGCGCGGCAAAGTATGTCGTTTATATTCCCTGGAGGAAATACAAATGAGTGAAGAACAAACCTTTGAAAGGTTTCAGAAATGCGCAGTTGATGTGCTTTCTGTTGACAAAGCAAAAGTAACAAAAGAAGCGAAGTTCGCAGAAGATCTAGACGCTGACAGTCTTGATCTTGTTGAGTTCGTTATGGCTCTTGAAGAAGAGTTCGACGTTTCTGTTGAAGAAGACGAACTAGAAGGTGTTACCACCGTTGGTGGAGCCTATGAATTGATTACAGGGAAGCTCTAATGCAACGATCGACGGTCGCAGCAGTCACCGGAATAGGCGTTGTCGCAACGTGTGGTCTTGGGAAAGAAGCCTTCTGGCAAGGCCTTCTGACCGAACCAGCCGACGGCGACCGTCGAATTGCAGATTGGGACCCCTCCCCTTGGTTTGAAAACCCTAAAGAAGTACGCCGCACTGATCGGTTCGCACAGTTCGCTGTCGCAGCGTGCGATATGGCGCTGAAAGAAAGTCAGCTCGCTGACTCATACGAAGCGTCTCGCATCGCAACAATGGTTGCGACAGGCATCGGCGGCATCGGCACGCTAGAGGCACAAGTTGTTGTGCAACACACAAAAGGGTCACGTCGCGTGTCGCCTTTTCTTGTCCCGATGATGATGGGCAACTCTGCTGGCGCAACACTTTCAATGCGTCATGGCTTTCAAGGCCCTTGCGAAACTATTGTGACAGCGTGTGCAGCTGGGACACATTCAATCGGACGTTCTCTGGATCTTTTACGGCTCGGCCGCTGTGACGTCGTCATAGCTGGCGGTGCTGAAGCATCGATTACGCCAACGGCTCTTGCGGGTTTCGGCAACATGACCGCACTGTCGAAAAGCGGTCATTCTATGCCGTTCGATAAAAATCGTGATGGTTTCGTGATCGCTGAAGGCGCTGCAATTCTTGTTCTCGAAGACTTTGAGAAAGCAAAAGCAAGAGGCGCAAACATTCTCGGCCTTATCACAGGCTCGGCAAGCACTGCTGACGCCCACCATATTACTGCACCTTCTCCACAAGGCGAGGGTGCCATCCGTTGCGCTGCCGAAGCAATTAAAGATGCTGGCCTACAGCCGTCTGACATTCGTCAAGTCAACGCACACGGCACGTCCACTCCTTTAAACGACTCAGCTGAGACTAAAGCAATGGCTACCTTGTTTGGAGCTGATGGCCCTCCTACTACTTCTATTAAAGGTGTAACAGGCCATTCATTTGGTGCTGCTGGTGCTTTAGAGGCAGCATCGGTGCTTCTTTCAATGGAGAAAAAGCTTATTCCGCCGACGTTAGGCACAAAAGAAGTGGACCCTGGAATTGCTGCTGCGGTAGACATCGTCACCGAAGCCCGTCCTTGGGAACCAGGCCCTACGATCTCTAACAGCTTCGGTTTCGGCGGCCACAACGGCACAATCGTACTCGAACCAGCACCTGCTGACTAGGCTTTCATGAGTACAACAAGGACGATCTAATGGGATCGGTTTTTTTAGTAAGCCTTATCCCTATGGCTATGTGCTTATCAGCAGAACATTCGAGCCAAAAGGTCACCTTCTTCACTTCGAAAGCTTTTAGAGTTGCGCTTATCAGTGTGCTAAGTTGGGGACTAGGGTTTTTCCTTGTTGGTAGGATTGATCGCATCAATTGGAGTGACCAGAATCTAGTTATTGCTATCGTTCCGCTTTTTATTAGCGCATATATTGTTGAACGCACTGGCGGCGACGTCAAACAGATACTTGCTATGATGTTTCAAAAAAACAATCTCGCAATGTGGTTACCAGGCATCACCGCCTCGATTGGACTTCTAGGTTTTTTTGCTGCTGCTTCTCTAGGCGACAGTGCAATTATTCCAGCAGTTGTCGCTTCAGCATCACCTGTGGTAACAACAGTACTTGCTGCGACTTTTTCTAAAGAGAAACTTTTACGAATCAACATCATCGGCATTATTGTTGTTGTCGCAGGTGTCATGTTACTAAACGCTGGCTAACGCTACTCGACTGCAAACTCTTTTAGCAAACCCACGTATGTTGATGCAATTTTACTCAAACCGCTGTATTGCGCCGTCTCGTAGCAGAGAGTTGTTCTGGTTCTTTGACTCCTCCACAGCTTGGGCAAGGCGGTCTACTGCTCTTCGATAGTTCACTATTTTTTTATCAAGGTTAGCCACAAAATTTATACTATCTGGATCGCTGTAGGCATAGTGTGCTCTCTAAATGATTCATCCACAAGTCTCTCAGCAACAATGTCAAAACTATAGATGCCAAGCGGCTTCTCTAACAGGCGACGCACCTGTCGCAGCCCATCTAAAGCGTCAATGTCGGGTCCAAATCTAACCAAGAAATCAAAATCCGAATTATAGGCATTCTGGCTGACGGCTCTTGAACCAAAGAGATAGAAGGAATCAACCGCTGGAGACGCTCTAAGTAACGGCTCAATCTGTTTTACGATTCGTGTCGTTACTTCGTCCATTTGCACAGCGTAACATGCCCGCCTATAGTCTCAACGTTTTCTTGTCGCCCACTACTTCAATAGCAAGGTACACTTCAGCCAGAGTTTATTATCGACTAGTTGCAAGAACCGAAACTTTGCCAGAAAGCTCGACTATATACAGCTCACCATCTGCGCCTTCACCGAATGAAACAACTTGTGACCCTTTACGATCTGTTGCAAGCCTGCCGACTATCGTTTCGCCTGAGGCTTGGCGTGTTAACCCAATCAAATCGCCAGTACAAAAATCGCTATATACATACGTGCCTTGCAAGCTTTGTATAGTTTCGCCTCGATAGACATACCCTCCAGTTACTGAACAACCAGCGTCACGACCATAGACATGCAGTGGGTCCACCAAGTCAGCCACGTTTCCTTGCCCGCCTTCAAACGGTTCGTTACCTTCACGTCTATTCCAACCAAGGTTGCTTCCTTTACCAGCCGCGCCGTCTATGTTTGGAAGAAAGTCGATCTCTTCAAGTTTGTTTTGTCCAACATCGCCAATCCAAAGATCGCCTGTTTGCGAGTCGAAGGAGAAACGCCATGGATTGCGCAGCCCATAACTCCACACTTCGCCTGCACCCTCGCTAGAAACAAAGGGGTTATCTGCAGGAACACTATATTGTTTGCCGTCAGACTGAACATCTGGGTTGATGCGAAGAATAGATCCTAGAAGGGTCTCCTTATTTTGGCCATTGCCTTGCGGATCGGCCTGACTGCCACCGTCGCCTAAACCTATATAAAGAAACCCATCGCTATGAGCTACCAGCTGGCCGCCGTTATGATTCGAAAAGGGTTGGTCTACTTCTAGAAGAATCCGTTCAGAAGAAGCATCAGCTGTCCCTGTGGAAGCGTCAAAGGCAAACTCGGCGATAACGCTACCGCCGTCTTTATTTGTGTAATGCGTATAAAGTTTTTTGCCATCCAACGAAAAATCTATTGAAAGCAATCCGCCTTCACCGTCAGTGGTGATCTTGTCAGTTATATCAAGTGAAGGACCAGCGACGTCAAACTCATCACCTGTCTTAGTTAACCGTTGCATCCGACCGCCGCGTTCGGCAACCCAAAGGTCGCTGCTTGTAGGCAGCGACGCTATTGCTATCGGGTTAGACAACGTTGCTATTTCAAGAAGTTCAAACCTTTTGGCAGTCCATTCGTCAGTGCCATACTGTTGGCTAGCAATAACCTGGCTCGTTGCAGTTGTCGACAAGTCGCCATCAGGCGCCTCTGTCGATGAAACAGCAGTTGTAACAGGCTGCAGAATAAGCGTTGTTTGCTGCAACGGGTCGGCCGAAGAATCAACATCTGACGTGCAGCTAGCAGCAATAAAACCAGTAGCAACCACTAGCAAAAAAAGTTTCTTCATAGGTACGCCTTCTAGTAGATGTACTACTCTTTGCGGAGCAATGGAAAGATTTGGCATTCACGCAGGCTTTTATCCATGAAGAACGAAAAGACGCGCTCGCTCATGCCAAAGCCAACGGCTGGCGGCATGCCATATTCTAACATTTCAACAAATTCATAATCTGCTTCTTGCGCCTCATCATCGCCAGCGTCACGCATGCGCTGCTGCTCCTCGAAACGTTCAAGCTGATCAACAGGATCGTTTAATTCGCTATAGCCGTTGCCTAACTCGCTACCAGCAATAAGCACATGGAAACGCTCAACAACATTTTCGGTGCCTGGTTTGCGTTTCGCTAGCGGCGACAGTTCAAACGGCTCGTTGATTAAGAAACCAGGTCCAGTGATTTCACGACGACAAACTTTCCACAAACGATCGATTAAGCGAGGTCTTGTTTCGGCTTCATCTTTGAAACGATCGCCACTTTTTTCTAACGCAATTTTGAGCTCATCGTCAGAAGCAGTCGCAATGTTCACGCCAGTATATTTTTCGATAGTTTCGGTGTAGTCATAGAATTTCCACTCGCCAGCTAAATCGACTTCATGAGCAGTGCCAAAACGTTCCATAGTAAACTTCTGTGTGCCGAATGCCTGTTGTGCAACATGGCGGAACATATCTCGAACCAGTTCCATTCCTTTTTCATAGTTCGCATACGCCCAATAAAATTCCATCTGCTCGTAGTCGTTAGCGTGCTCACGGCTCTGATTTTCGTTACGGAACTGACGGCCGATTTCAAAAGTTTTTTCAAGACCTCCAGCAAGAAGACGTTTCTGCCAAAGCTCACCCATGGAAATTCGTAGCGAAACTTGCGTGTCTAAAAAATTATGATGGGTCACAAACGGGGCTGCGTCTCCCCCACCTGTTGTGTGCTCCAAAATAGGGGTAGCAACTTCAACAAAGTTACGCTCGTCGAGAAACCCGCGAACAGCTTTCCAAAACGCAGCCTTTTTGTAGATCATTTCTTGCACATCGCGATGCAACAAAATATCGAGATAGCGTTTACGAAGCAGCGTATCTTCATTTTTCAGCCCTGCGTGTTTCTCAGGTAATGGACGTAACGACTTACTGATAATCCGAAACTTTTTCGCTAGAACAGTCGGTTCCCCAACTTTCGTCACGATACGTTCACCTTCGATATGAACAAAGTCGCCAACGTCCAGATTTTTGAGTAGAAATTTGTATGCAGGCTCAGGAAGCTCGGGCTCGTCTAACACTTTTTTAGAGAGCATAAACTGAATGTCGCCGCTCTCGTCATGCAAATGGCCGAAACTTACATTGCCCATCGTGCGAGTTGACATAACACGGCCAGCTATCGCGACGCTTGTTCCTTCTTCAGCTGCTAAGGCTTCACTCGTCGCAATTTTTTCGAATGGTCCAGCAGGATATGGCTCAACCCCAGCGTCGCGCAAAGCCTTACTTTTTTCTAGACGCACTGCCTTTACAGAAGCGAGCACAGACGATTCATCAGCCTCTGTTGTCGATTCCGCATCAGCGGTGGCGTTACTATTTTCAGACACAAAAATTTCCTTCTATTTATTTCTTCTCAAAAAAATTGAGGCAGAACCCTTCAACTGCTTCAACCCAACATATCCAACAAAGTATTAGTACCGACGAACTAACGTTAAAAGCTGCACATCAGCGATCTATAGGTCAGCCATTTAGCAGGCCAAGTTGCTAAAAGTCCCCTAACAATTGCCCTTCAGTAATTTCGACCCCTGCTAGCACTTCAGGTATCACAAACGATTTCATAGCTTCTTCCTCAGCAGGGTCAACTAGCAACACAACACTCGCAGCTGCAGATCCTTCACTCATTGAATAAACAAGCGCTAGCTGGTCTTGTGCTGTCACCGCTTGAGCAGCCTGCCACGTTCGACCTTCTGATTCGACAACGCCAGCGGCTGTAAGATCTTTTAAGCCTAGCCCAGGTAACAGATCGGCCACTGACGAGCCTTCAATTCGCGGATGCGCCAAAACCAAAAGGTTGGCTTGCGCTAGCACATTGGTTTTGTCTTGCAGAAAATAACCTGGCAAGACTTCGTCCCAATCGGCTGGTGCTACACCTGTAAGTGTATGGCCGCCAGGGATTTGCCCTTGCAAGAACCCTTTGTCGAATGATTCAAATGCAGGATTTTCTTCTACAGGTGCTGGAAGCCAGTACAACGGATCTATCTCATCAATACAGCCTGTGTCTACGTCATTGTCGGGAGCGCTAAAGAACTCCAACGCTATTAGCGCGCCACAATCTTGACTCAAAGCAGCGTGCCCAGTGTGTGGAAATGAGAGAACTTGAGAATCTGAAAGACTTTCTGACACAGACTCGGCGAAACTAAGCGGGGTGATAGGATCATATTCGCCTGCATACAGCAATGTCGGAATGTCACTCTGAAGCTCTTGGACATCAGATCGATCAGTTTTCCCAGAACCAAGCGCCTCACAAACCTCTTGCGTTGTTTCAAATTCTTCATCATCGACGAAAAATTCATCTAGCTTTTCATTGCCACTTTTTCCTTCTTCATAGTCTTCTTTTTCAAGGAAAGCGTACACATCACGACAGAGCACACTTTGATTCATGATCGGATAGATAAATTCCTGATTTTGCAGCAGCAACGACGTTGACCGCTCTAAAAATCTTGTTTCGCCCTTTTCAAGATCTTCGACAAGCTGAGGTATAGCTGCAGCGGCATCGTCTTGATAAAGCGCTTGAAACACCATGCCCATAATGTCCTCACCGTTGACAAGAACGTCGCGCTCTACTGTCACGAAACCGTTGAAATCATCAATTGTGAATGTGACAGGATTCTTATTGGCTGCTTCGAGTACAGCATAAAAACGATTTTCCAAGTCAGGAAACTGTTTGCTACATGCCTGGTCTTCAGCGCATGTAGCAAACAGTCGTTCCAACGATTTATCGACAGATTCTGCAACATCGGTGACACTTTCTGTCGGGTCGCTAGGCATCACCGAATCTAGCAAGACAGACACAATCCCATCTGGATGTTGCCGCATCACAGACTGAGCAAGCCGTGTGCCATAGGAAATACCCAGAACATGCCAAGGCTCGTCGTCATAGAGTGACTGGCGGAGCGCCTCAATATCGTTAGCTGAAGCTTGTGAGCTAAAAGCTGTGAAATCAATATCGTCTTCTTCTAATTTTTCAATGCAGCCGTCTAGTTCTTCAAGAAATAACTTGTTTGACTCTTCAACCGTTATATCCTGATCCAACATTTCCAATGTCAACTCGTTCAGAGCGTTACAGGCCAGCTCCTGGCTAGACTCGTTCGCACCTCGTTGAGAAAATAGCACAAGCGGGTGTTTCTCAGCTAGCTGATACTGCCATGTCTCCTTACCTATAAATTGCAGCGTCCCTAGTGAGTCTCCGCCAGGACCACCTTCAAGGTACACAACCGGCACTGCCTCTTCTGGCGTATTTTCGGTTGTTAAAATAACCGCGCTCAAAGTGATCTCTTCTTCATTGTTTGGATCATCCCAGTCAGCCGGAACTACCAACTCAGAACATTGTGAAGAAAAATATGTAGGAACTGTGAAAGAACAAACACGTTTTTCTTCGAAAACAATCCGTTCATTTTCAAAAGCTGTTGCCAACTGCTTCTGTGATTCTTCCCGCACCTTATCTTGCTCTTGTCGCGATGTATCTTCTTGCGCCTCTTGCGAACTACATGCTGCTGCTAGCAAAGCAAAAACTAGACATATCAAACCAAATTTTTTTGTTCTCATCTGATGACCTTCCCGAGGCCTATTCTAGTAAAAACTTTACCGTTTAGGAGTAGTTTTCTTCATCCAGACATCTCTAAAAATGGCAGGGGCCCTCTGCATTTCAGCTTTGCTCGGAACGTTAGCACGCAACTTTAAGCGGTTTCCGTTAGAGCGGTTCAGCAGGACACAATAGGGAGACCCTTACGCTAGCTGATCACTAGCGGAAATTTTTCCTCTAATAAACGTTCAGCCATCACAAAAACTGCAAGATAATACCTTTGCACGCGCGGAATAAAGTTAGTAGAATCTATCGTCAGTTTTTGTGTGATAAATTCTTTCGAATTATCAGCTAGATATGCTTCGACTGTTATTTCTCCAGCATCATTTGAAAACAGCTGGATTCCTTCCGCAATGGGTACGGAAACGAGACCGTTTACTTCAGATAGTTGAGGATTATAGGTAGTGAGCGGCTCGTCACGACGAGTCATATAGACAGATTGATATTCCCGGTTGTAGTAACCTGTTGAATCCCACACCTCGACACGTTCACCTAAATGGTGTAAGTCGTTAAAGTTAAAAAATACGCCGAGTTCTTCCTCGGCTTCTCGCACCCCCGCAGACGGCACTTCTCCAGCGCCTAAATGGCCCGCTGCACTTACGTCCAACAGGTTCGGAGAATCCTTCGAAACAGCTGCGCGACGTTGAAACAAAAGGCTCTTGCTTGCACCATCAACTACCCAACAGTGAAATGTTCGATGCCACTGCGCCTCTTTGTGAGCTTGCTCACGCTCCATTTCACCTTGGTGAACGAGGTTCGCGTCATAAATGTCAATTAGTTCTGCCACTCATAACAGTGTACGGTAGCTCTGTGCTATTCGACGGTCACTTCAGGGTAGAACGCAACATGATCTTTAATCGAGGCGGCGTCCTCAGAAGGAGTGTGATACGTCCACGCCTTATTTGTTAACACCAAATCGCCAGCTTCGATAGTGTAATAATTGGCTTCCCCTTTCCAAGGACAACCGGTTGTGAGTTCAGTTTCATTGAAGTAATCCCAATTCACTGAAGCTGGAGGGAAATAGTGGTTTCCTTCGACAACAACAGTTTCATCTGATTCAGCAAGAACGATATTGTTTACATGTGCTCTAGTCATAGCATTACCAACACCACGCTTTGTAGACATATTCCCTCACTTCAATCTAAGCAATTATACACCTTTGTCTACCATTGGGCAGTTTGGCTTAACCACTATGCGTGCAACTTAGCAATTATTGCGCCAGAATCAATGTTGGTGAGGGCCAGAGTATCGAAAGTAAACAAGGGAGCCCAATGACTACAGCAATTTCTTCTCACATATCAAAGTTCAAATCTACTTTGGGTATGGATAAAACGCTAGACCCAACTATGCCATTGTCTAAAGAAGAACTATGCCTTGGCGTGCTTGGTCTTTCACCTCATGCTTCACAAGAAGAAATTGACGCGGCCTATGCCCACCTTGTTGCTGATATAACGCCAGGCACAAACGCTGAGCATGCCAAAGTCAGTTATGCACAGCAGCTTCTTAGCGAAGTTCAAAGCGCCTACAACTGGCTTGCTACAGCAGCTTAGAACAGTGCTCGTCTAGTTTTTGCTTGCGACCATAGATAAGAAACAAGGCCAAGTAGCATCATTACGGCAACAGCTCCTGCAGCCGATTTGATTTGCGCCTTTCCAGCGACACTGAGAAAAATAACTACACATACATACGGCAACGTCTGCACGAATGTCAGCGTTGATAGCACTGTTGCTCGTTCTTGACTATCGATCTTTTCGTTGAGAATCGTGGAAATCCACACTCTTGAAAGGTTTCTAGTAATAGCTGTACCACACAAGAAAATTCCGCCCAACAAAACCGAGTTTGACGTAACGCCTGCCAAGATCCAGAACGCTGCTGATCCGACAAGAAGACTTATGATCCCTAGGCGGTCGCCCATTTTTTGGCGAATCGCACCGAACACATAGAGCAACGGTGTAGCCACAAGCAACGCAAAAGCAATGCCGTACCCTAAAGTTTCGCCGTCATAGGTGAAGGTTTCTAACAACGGTGTGCGCAACGCACCGTTAATAGACAATGTAAATCCAGAACCCAAAATAATTAGCGAGACCGAAAGCCAACGTAGTCTCGGAGAAAAAAGAATATGGAATCCTTTACTAGTCTGTGTAAGAAAGTTGCGAAAACCTGCGTCTGAGGATTCCTGTATTGTTGGCTCTCTCATCGAGAGACATACCAAGGCTCCACAACCCATTGTGAACGCTGTCATCGTCATAGGCAACACGGGATGCAGCACCCAAAGCAGACCACCAGATCCAATTGCAACAACAGCACAAAAGACAGACAATGTCGCCGCTTTGCCCCATATCTGATCGAAGAAGTTTTCTTTTCTAGCTTCAGCCAAAGAATCATAGGTGATGGCTTCGAGAGAACCGCTCACAAGCGAAACTCCTGCGATAACAATAACACGGCCTATCAGAAAAAATACGCCATGGAAAGCGCCTAACAGAAACAGAATCGAACCAATTGATTTCAGTGCGAAACCAGCAGCTGCGCTCTGTTTTCTGCCGAATAAGTCGGCTATAGCCCCAGAAGGAACTTCGACGGCCATGCCAGTGATCATTGCGATAATTTCGACTACCAGAATCAATGCAAGTGAAACATACTTTTCGGCATAGAAAACCCAGCTTGAAGCTGCAAACCATGAGATCAGAAAAATATGCGCAATATAGACATAGCGAATATTGCGGACGCCATAGGTCGGGAAAAATGAAGCTATCTGATTTCTCACGTAGCGGCTTGGATTTTTTTCACTTCATCGACCGCCATTTGGTCGACAAGGTCATTCATTTTGTTGCCCGAGTGGCCTTTCACCCAGAAGAAACTAAGCTCATCTCGACGTTCAAGATACAGCTCGATTAACGGCTCCCAAAGATCGCGGTTCGCCACTGGTTTCTTCGCAGAATTTTTCCATCCACGTTTTAGCCAACCTTTATACCAACCATCATTGAAACATTTCACCACATAGGTCGAGTCTGAATAGATTTCAACCGCACCCGACAAAGCCTTAACCGCTTCAAGCACGGCTTGCAGCTCCATACGTTGGTTTGTGCTGTGCGTTGCGCCACCGCTGCCTGAGGGGCCATCTTCAACAGCCCACGCCCACCCCCCTGGTCCTGGGTTACCTGAACATGCACCATCTGTAAAAACTTTCACACCGTAAGGCTACTTTCAAAGCGAAGCAATGACTTAGGAAACCGTAAAAAGGTTACAAATTAGGTGATAAATATTAAATAGTCAATACGGTAGCAATTTGCTTTGTTACAGCTGCACAATAGAGACATGACAGAAGGTTTTTTAGGGCAGCTCCCAGATATAGATCCGCAAGAAACAGCTGAATGGCTTGAATCGTTAGATGCTTTAAAGGACGGCGGTGGGCAACGCCGCGCACAATATATGGTTGATCGACTCAATCAATACGCTCAGCAAGTTGTCGGTACGTCTCCAGCAGTTTCGACAGACTACGTCAACACCATCCCCACAGAGGACGAGCCGCAATTTCCTGGCGACGAGCATTTAGAGCGCCGCATCAGGGCATACATTCGTTGGAACGCTGCTGCAATGGTCATCAAAGCCAACAAAAAAGCTGACGGCATTGGCGGGCACCTTTCATCGTTTGCCTCATCTGCCGCTCTCTATGAAGTCGGGTTTAACTGGTTTTTCAAGGGCAAAGAAAACGGCCCAGGCGATGCTGTTTATTTCCAAGGCCACGCAGCCCCTGGCATGTATTCACGGGCGTTTCTTGAAGGCCGTTTAAGCGAAGACCAGCTCGACAACTTCCGCATCGAAGTCGGTGGCAACGGTCTCTCCAGCTACCCTCATCCTCGACTTATGCCCGATTTTTGGGAGTACCCGACGGTTTCTATGGGTATCGGCCCTATCAATTCTCTTTACCATGCACGGTTCTTAAAGTATATGGAGAACCGCAACCTCGACAAGACTGATGACTCTAGAGTCTGGGCGTTTCTTGGCGATGGCGAATGCGACGAGCCTGAAACACTGGGCGCTGTCTCTCTTGCTGGTCGCAACAAGCTCGATAACCTAACCTGGGTTATCAACTGTAACTTGCAGCGTCTTGACGGCCCCGTTCGAGGTAATGAAAAAATTATTCAAGAGCTTGAAGGCGTTTTCAGAGGCGCAGGCTGGAATGTTATTAAAGTCGTCTGGGGATCGAAATGGGATGAGTTGCTTCAAAACGACGTTGAAGGTGTCCTCCTCAAGAAAATGAACGAAACCGTAGACGGCAACTTTCAGCGTTTCGCTGTCGAATCAGGTGCCTACATTCGTGAAAACTTCTTCGGTTCAGACCCTCGTTTGCTTAAACTTGTTGAACATCTCAGCGACGATGATCTTAAATCATTGCCACGTGGCGGCCATGACTATCGCAAAGTGTATGCGGCCTATAAAGCAGCTACTGAACATAAAGGCCAGCCAACTGTTATCCTCGCCAAAACCATCAAAGGTTGGACGTTAGGCGGCGGTTTTGAAGGTCGCAACTCGACCCACCAAATCAAGAAGATGACCAAAAAGCAGCTGCTTGAATTGCGTGACAGGCTTTACCTACACGACGAAATCCCTGCCGAAACGCTAGAAGACGGCATTCCACCGTATTTCCGTCCAGCAGAAAATTCTGCTGAATATCAATACATGATGAAGCGCCGTAACAAGCTTGAAGGCTTCTTGCCGCAACGCAACGTCACCGTTCGTAAATCATTACCAACGCCATCTGATGCGCCATTCAAAACGTTCGAATCAGGTTCAGGCGGCCGTGAAGTGTCAACCACCATGGCATTCACTTCAATGCTTCGTGAGCTTATGCGAGAAGACGGCTTCGGCGAGCGTGTCGTACCTATCATTCCTGATGAAGCGCGAACCTTTGGTATGGACTCTATGTTTAAAGAGTTCGGCATTTACGCTCCCTTCGGTCAGAAATATGAGCCTGTCGATCATGAACTACTGCTAAGCTACTCAGAGAAACAAGATGGTCAACTTCTTGAAGAAGGCATCACCGAAGCTGGCTCAACAGCAAGTTGGATAGCAGCTGCGACGAGTTACGCACATCGTGGCATACCAATGGCACCGTTTTATATCTTCTACTCTATGTTTGGGTTCCAACGAGTCGGCGACCTGATCTGGGCCGCTGCCGATTCACGAGCACGAGGTTTTCTCTGCGGCGCGACTGCTGGGCGCACTACCCTAGCAGGTGAAGGCTTACAGCACCAAGACGGCCACAGCTTAGCGATGGCCGCAACCGTTCCTTCGTGCCAGGCCTATGACCCTGCGTTTGCGTACGAGCTTGCAGCAATCGTTAAAGACGGTTTGAAAAGAATGTATGTCGATAACGAGGACGTCTTCTATTATCTCACCCTGTATAACGAGAATTATGAGCAGCCTGCACAACCTGAAGGTTCGACACAAGGCATCCTTGATGGCCTCTACCGCTGGAATACAGGACCCGAGGATAAAGCACATAACGCTACGATTATTTTCTCTGGTCCGTCACACAAAGCCGCACGAGAAGCACAAGCTGAACTTGGTGAACGATGGGACGTCTCAGCCGAACTGTGGAGCGCTACAAGCTATAAGCGGCTACGTGAAGAAGCGCTAGCAGCAACCCGTTGGAACAATCTACACCCCACCGAAGAACCTAAAAAACCACAGGTGACAGCTCTGCTTGAAGACTCACAGGGCCCTATCGTCGCCGTTAGCGACTATGTTCGTTCGGTGCCTGAATCGATTGCTCCGTTCTCGCCTCGAAGCTTTGATGTGTTAGGCACTGATGGTTACGGCCGCTCTGATACAAGCGAAGCATTACGTGGTTTCTTTGAAACTAACGGTGTCCACACTGTTATCGCTGTTCTCAATTCATTAGCAACCGAAGGCAAAATCGAGAAACAGGTAGTCGCTGATGCTATTGCCCATTATGGCATTGTAACTGACACACCTGCTTCTTGGGAAGCTGATCGGTAAGGGGTCGTTGACACGCAGCTTGTGCCGATACCTGGGCAAACTATTTGAAAGAGCATGCTTTGCCTATTCGTCTAAGCGATAACCCAGCAGATGATCGACTTGTTAACGCTGATGCGTTTGCACTTCTTGTAGCAATGCTTCTAGATCAGCAAGTGCCGATTCATTGGGCTTTCAAGGGACCTCAGACACTGCTTGATCGTATGGTGCAAGCTGGTTTGCTAGCTATCGGCGCTGACCGACTCGACGCTGTTGCTATCTCATCTTGTGATCTTGAAATATTTATCTCATTAGCACAACAAAAACCTGCGATACATCGCTATCCAAAGGCTATGGCGAAAAGAATTCAAGCGCTTGCCCACCATATTGTGGCTCAACATGACAGCGATGCCGAGTCGCTGTGGCGTGGCAAGTCAAATGCTGAAACCGTCTATGCACATTTGCTAGCTTTACCAGGGTTCGGCGAAGAAAAAGCGAAAATAACGCTTGCGGTGTTGGCGAAAAGATTTTCGATTACTCCTGAAGGCTGGGAAGATATCACAGCGCCCTTCTCAGATCAACATTCTCGTTCAGTTGCCGATGCAGGCTCGCCTGAACAATACGAGGCTGTCAAAACATGGAAAGCACTACAGAAAAAAGCCGGCCGCGACAAAGCCGAAGAGTCAGCGAGCTAAACTACTATGCCACACAGGAATCACTGGTAAGAAACAAACACAGGTGACGGTTCTATCTCTATCGTCTTCTCAGGTGAAAGAACTTGAGGCGTGTCTTCGTCATAGAAGTTTTTCCATCCGAAGTAGAGCCCTTCTTGTGCATCTTTGAGGAGGACCGACCAAGTCCCAAGTTTTGAGCCTTGACTCCCCTGCCCATCCATTTGGACAACAACTTCTAACTCTGGTCTTGTTGTGTCAACTTTGTCTCTATCTGGAATCATATCTAGCCGAAACTGATGCAGTAAAAACATTTTCTGCGGCAAGTTGTTTTCTCTCACCAGTTCTGCGAGCCAATCACCAGTCGCATTAATCTCAGCAGCATCAACCGACCCAATCTGTCGCAAATGGCGCTCGTCAGGTTCAAGACGCCATTCTGGGTCTAACGCTAAGCCAACGTGTGGCAGCAACAACAGCTCTTCATATAGCTTGGCTTGTGTCAGAAAGTCTTGACGCCCTGGCTGCAAGTCAATAACAACGTACACTCCCTCATCAGCAGCTGCGTCAACAAGCGGTTGCACAACTTCTATTGGCGTCTTTATCGAATAGCTGTTGTCTTCGGTAGCCGTTTCAGCTGCAACTGTCACGATGATCTCAAGCGTTGGGATAACTTCTGTTTCAGGCTCCAATTCTTGATATTCAGCAGCTAATTCTTTCGCTCGAACAATAGTTTCTTCTGTGTTCTGTTCCCCTAAAACACCAAGAGCTCCCCCTTGTGGAGAGCCGTAAAGAGCAATAAATCGTTTTCTTCGTTCATTCGAGTCATCTGTGTAAAGAATTGTTTGCCCGCCGCCAGGTAGCGTTGCCATTTTCTTTACCGCTTCGATCTCTACCTCGACTTCGGCAAGAGAACTTTTCTCAAAGTTTGTTCCTACAAAAAGTAATCGTTTGGAAGAATCTTTACGCAACGTATCGGCCAACGAAGAACTAAAACGCAACCCTTCAGGAAGTAGTAACACTTCATTGCCTGATGCATGCGCAGCAGTGATGCTTTCTAGTGTCAACGTATCAGAAAGCTCGCCAAGCACAACAGCTGCGTTTGTTGGCTTTGCCAGTGGTAATGCAGCATCACTGATTGCGGCAAAGTCAACACCTACAATTTCTTGATACTCGTTAGTTACTTTTTCTTTGGCAAGAAGTTGCAAGAATTGGCTATTCTCA
Organism: Acidimicrobiales bacterium; assembly: GCA_020629155.1. GTDB lineage: Bacteria > Actinomycetota > Acidimicrobiia > Acidimicrobiales > SZUA-35 > JAHDDW01. The sequence goes on from JAHDDW010000013.1 coordinate 79,096, forward strand.
GCAAATACGCAAGGGATCCTTTGGACGTCGCAATCGATAGCGATAACTTCACGATCATACGATTCTGCTACACCCGTCCAAGAAGCTGCTTCACCTGTCTCATGAAAAATGATAACCTGCGACGCTTCCATCGCCGAAATCTTATTTTCTGCTTGCTCAAGTTCTTCAGGTGCAATAATAAGTAGTGGAACGTTATTTTCAATAGCGGCGATAGCAGCTAACGCACTCGTTTCTTGTGAGGAAACAAAAAGACTCGCCACCTTGGGAGCAGGGAAACCTTCAGTATCTAAAATCGTTACTGCCTCTAGCGCCTCAGTTTGTTTGGCTTCTGACGTTTTTTCTGCGGAAGATTCACTGGAAGTTTCATCACCTGGAGAGAAAAGCATTTTGTAGACACCAAAAACAGCGGCAAAGGCGATACAAGAACAAAGTAAATAAACAAGCAACGCCTTAGGTCCAGATCCACGCACAAACTCCACCATAGAGGCCGCCACTTGTATTCCTGACCTCTTTAAGCAAATGTAACATATGACTATCGGTCACTCGCGGCTTCTAGCTAGCTCATTATTCAAAGCAGCTTTCAGTAAGGTAGCAAGATCCACTAGTTTATGCCGTGCTAAGGTCTTATTTAGTTGCCGAAGAAAATCTGGCTGAGAAAGTAGACTCCTGTATGCTCCAATTGTGAAGCCAATGAATCTGAAACCCTCTACGACTACTGTGGTACTGCGACAGTTACAACGACTGCCGTTTCCCCAACCAGTGTTAGAATTTCTTGCGTTTGGCTACAAAGAAGCCCGAGCGTGCATTTTTGCTGGCTCGTTCTTTGGGCTACTTTTTTTGACAACGAAGTTCGAGCTTTCCTGGATTGAACGCTACGATTTACTTCTCGTTGGCGCCGTAGCTATCCAAGCTGCGCTTCTCCTAACAAAAATAGAGTCGCTAGATGAGTGTAAAGTTATTCTGGTTTTCCATATTCTTGGTTTTGCGTTAGAGACGTTTAAAACACATCCCTCGATCGGGTCATGGAGCTATCCAGAAGATGGATTTACAAAAATAGGAACCGTTCCGCTTTATAGCGGATTTATGTACTCAGCTGTTGGCTCTTATATCTCACAAGCATGGCGGCTTCTTAATCTCAAGATGGTGAACTACCCAAAACCATGGCTAACTGTTGCGTTGAGTTTAGCTATCTATCTCAACTTTTTTACGAATGCGTTTGTCTACGATTTTCGCAACATTTTACTTGCTATGGTTGTTCTAGTTTTTTGGCGCACGCGTGTCTACTTCACACCTATGGAGCACGACTATTGGATGCCTTTATGGTTCAGTTTCGGTTTGGTTGCGTTCTTTGTCTGGATAGCAGAAAATGTTTCTACCTTTTTCGAAGCATGGCAGTACCCAAACCAGTCACAAGGCTGGGCCGTTGTTGACTTTCACAAAATAACTTCTTGGTCGCTACTCGTGATTATTAGCTTTGTACTAATTATAAATTTAAAGCATGTGAAAAAGAACAGCGCAACTACCTAGAGAAGCGAGCAAATTTAGCTCGTTTAAGAGATATCCTAGATCCGTGTTTAAAAAAGTTTTAATAGCAAATCGTGGAGAAATAGCCGTTCGAGTCATCAGAGCTTGTCAAGACCTTGGCATCAAAACTGTGGCTGTATACTCTGAGCTTGATAGCGATGCCTTGCATGTGAGACTCGCTGACGAGGCCTATGCGTTAGGCGGCCAAACGGCTGCGGAAAGCTATTTGAACACCGAAGCTATTATCGACATAATCAAACGATCGGGCGCTGAAGCAGTGCACCCTGGCTATGGCTTTTTTAGTGAGAACGCCGAGTTCGCTGAAGCTATCGCCGATGTTGGCGTTACTTTTATCGGCCCTAAGCCAGATGCTATTCGCGTAATGGGCGACAAAATAAGTGCCCGTGAAGCCGCAGAAAAGGTCGGTGTGCACGGCGTGCCAGGAAACACCACTTTCCTAGAAGACCCATCACAAGTGATCGAGTTCGGCGAAAAGCACGGCTGGCCGCTTGCTATAAAGGCAGCATTCGGCGGCGGCGGTCGAGGCATGAAAGTTGTCAACAGCGCAGATGAAGCAGCTGACGCTTTAGAATCAGCGCAGCGTGAAGCTATCGCCTACTTCGGTCGTGATGAATGCTATGTCGAGAAATATTTAACCAAACCTCGCCACCTAGAAATTCAACTGCTTTGTGACACGCACGGCAATGGTGTTTATATCGGTCAGCGCGATTGTTCTGCGCAACGCCGCCATCAAAAGCTTATAGAAGAAGCACCAGCGCCTGCGATATCACCTGAGATAGCACAAGCGATGGGCGAAGCTGCACTAAAGGTTGCGAAGGGTTGCGGCTATGCCAACGCTGGCACGGTCGAGTTTCTTTATGAAAATGGCGAGTTCTTTTATCTGGAGATGAACACGCGTCTGCAAGTTGAGCATCCTGTTACCGAGATGATCTCAGGCCTTGACCTTGTTGCTCTGCAAATCAAAGTAGCTGCTGGTGAAGAGCTTCCGTTTACGCAAGACGATATAACCCTGCATGGCCACGCTATTGAAGTACGTATCAACGCAGAAGACCCAGCCGCAGGTGCTTTCCTCCCGTCCCCAGGCAAAATTACAAAACTTGTTGCACCCTCTGGTTATGGCGTTCGTTGGGACGGCGGCTACGAATCAGGCGATGAGGTCAGCCAGTTCTATGACAACTTAACAGGCAAGCTTGTCTGTTGGGCGCAAGACCGGCCAACTGCTATTGCAAGAACGCTTCGGGCGCTGCGAGAATTTACGCTTGAAGGTGTCGCAACAACAATTCCAGCCGATATTGCTATTCTTGCGCACCAAGATTTCCAAAATACGACGCATTCAACCAAATGGGTTGAAGACACACTCGATCTCAGCGATATTGGCGACGCAAAAATTGTGTCCGAAGAACTGCTTGAAGAAAAACCAGATAATGTGCGTAAAGAAATTTCTGTTGAAGTTGACGGCAAACAATTTAACGTCGCTGCTTGGGTACCTGACTTGGTTGCTGCGAAAAAGAAATCGGCAGCTGCTAGTTCACAAGGCGGTAGCGGCTCTGGATCGGTCACAGCGCCCATGCAAGGAACTGTCGTGAAAGTTCTCGTTGAAGAAGGGCAAAAAGTTGCTGCCGGCGACACTGTTATTGTGCTTGAAGCTATGAAAATGGAAAACAACATTATAGCCGAAAAAGCAGGAACCGTTTCTGAAGTAGCTGTTTCAGAAGGTCAGTCTGTCAGCGGCGGAGACAGCCTACTAACTATCGAATAAGAACTAGACGGCTATGCGCTCTGGAGAAGCCGTTTAACCCTTACCGAGTCTTGATCATAAAATATAGAGTCGTCTACTTCTTTGCAGCAGTCAAGACAAGACGCTAACGTCGTTGCATCTGTTTTCACTGTCACTTCAAAATTAACTACATCTGCTTGTAGTCGAGCTGAAGCCGATTGTAGTTGTGCTGTCAACAAGCTTTTTAGTTCATCGGCAGCTAACTCGACTAATGAAGGTGGTAAATCAGCGAAATCTTCTTTATCGAGAACAGCAACAAAAGTTAAATCTTGCTTCGCTTCTTTCGCAGCTACAAGCGCCTTTTCGACGCATACTTTTCGCCCCTGGTCACTCCAAGAAACATACACTAACCTAGACATTACTTCTCCTACTCTGACGATTCTACTTCTTTACCCCAACGGTCTTCCAAAATTTCTAATGCAACCGCACGATTATTAAGCTCTAGAGCAATCTCAGCAGCCACATTAGAATCTACTGAGCTATCTCGCACGAGAACAGACAAGGCAGAACGCTCGGCGGCTAGAACACGGTGACGCGCTTGCATCAGCATCGCAACTTCAAGCTCAGGGTTCTGCGTGAAATGTTCACGTAACGAAGCGAGGTTTGCATCAATTTCTTCTTGATGCGCCCGTTTTAACGACTCGCCCATATCTTCGAATAAATCGCCCTTAGCTACAAGCGCATCAATCTGTTTCTGCGCTGATCTAGTAATCTTAATTGTGGCTTGGTGACGCTGACGGGTTACTTCAACTTTGGATTTATTTGCAAGACCAAGTTTTTTGATAATCGAGCTAATCGTTGTCCCTTGTACAAGCAAAGTGAAAAGAACCACACCGAAGGTCATTGTTTGGATAGTTTCAACCGTGTCAGGCTCGAAATAGCCAAGTTCAATTGTGATACTCAACGCTAATGCCAACGAAATTGCGCCTCGAAGACCGCCCCAAGTAATAACATGTTGGAAGCTCATAGGGATTCGCCGTCGAGGACGCACCTTACGGGTAAGATATGCCACGCCATAGATCACACAAACGCGAATCAGAACCACAGCAACGATTGCTAAAATAACTTCACCGAAATGATCAAGAAACTTGCTTGGCGTAATCGTTAAACCTATAACCAAAAACACCATTGAGTTAGCGAAAAAGGTAAGCAATTCCCAGAAGTTTGACAACGTGATTCTGGTAGATGGCGAAGTTGTCCCCAAACCAACGTTTCCAACTACAAGACCAGCAGCAACAACCGCTAAGATACCTGAGAGTTTTAGCTCTTCGTCACCAACAAGCTTGCCAAACTCTTCCGCCAGAAGATATGCCCCATAAGCGGTAACAACTGTAAGCGATGTTTCAATCATCGCATCATCTATTTTGCTGATAAACAGGACACTAATCACGTAGCCAAGCGCTAAACCAATAAGCAGGCCGCCTGCAGAGATAAGCACGAATTGTGTGACCGCCTCAGATGCTGAGAAGCCAGAGCCAGAAGCAGCTGAAACCGCTAAGGTGAAGGCGACGACCGCTACGGCGTCATTAAATAATGACTCGCCTTCGATCAAGACGACAAGCCGTTTAGGCACACCGAGCGATTTGAAAAAAGCGACAACAGCCACTGGGTCAGTCGCAGCAATAAGCGCTCCGAAGGCAAAAGCCGCAGCCCATGGAATATTCAAGCCAAAGTTTACTAAAGCAGCCATGACTACCGTACCGAAAAGCGTTCCTCCTATCGCCAAAAGCAAGATAGGGAAAAGGTCAGCTTTTAGCTTCGCCCATGGAAGCTGCAATGTGGCTTCAAAAAGCAGGGGTGGCACAAGCAATGCCAGAATTAGTTCGGGTGAAATATCGACTGCAACAATTTCACCGAGGAAGGAAGCGCCAATACCAGCGACGACCAAGCCGACACTGTACGGAAATTTAAGCTTTGCCGCAGCTGCTGCAACCAAAATGGCTATGCCTAAAAGAGACACAACCGCTGTTTGTTGTTGGAGCAAGCCACTCTCGCCATTGAGAAGTAAACTAGTCATTCATTGAGCTATGGTACAGCCTTTTCGGCAAGACTAAACAACGCTTCAACAAGCATCAAAATAATTCACTATTTGTTCATATTTACGATAATAAGAATTGAGGTCTATCGTGAAACTTTACAACTGGCAGTTGCATTGTGTGATTTAGAAGGGGTGCCTCTTGACGGCACCCGAAACAATGTCTGTGACTGGAATTTAGCCTGATAAACAGCATTTCTAAAATTACCCTGCAGTTCTGGTGAACGATTAATGCCAATCAACCGCCCAGAAGGTAAGCGTTTCGCATCTATTGATGCTGCTTCCTCCACGATATGTTCTATATCACCTATGTATCTTTTCAGATTAATTTCGAGAGTATCCATATCTGCGAAAAAGCACCCTGTCACCGCTGGGGGAATACTTTCTTTATAGAGTAAACGAAATGAATTCAGAGTATTGAGACGTTCATTGTATGTTCCGTCAACTTGCCCATATTCGTTTCTACCGTATTGTATTTTTTTAACAGCGTTGTCCAAAATATCCACATTGCCACGTATTGAAGAGTTATCATTTTTCCACTCGTTCAACGCTTGATACTCGAACTCTAAATCTTTATCTAGAATTTCGACCGCAGCGTTGAGCACAGGAACTATAACAGTTATAGCGTTTTGTTGTGGCTCGTCTAAGGCCAAAAAATTATAGAGATATCTTATGTTATCTATTTCCCTATGCACAAACTTGCTTGATTGACCCTCAGATAACGCAATTTGTTCTGTAAGTAACTCTAGTATACGCTCGCCATTGCTTCCGTCATATTCAATTTCGTCCTGAACTGTCAATCCATCTTGCACTTTTTGTTCTTCACAATCTCGGCAAATACTTTCTTCGATCTTTCCCCAAAGAGAGTTGGTATAAGCAACAGAAGGACGTTTTCGGCTGGGCGATTGATAAGAGTACAGCTCTGGCATTGTCCAACCGCCTTGCATAGATTTCCTTCTTCTAGCGGCTAGTATAACATTTGACTAGCCCATAGCGAACAGGCATAGCATAACGAACCAGGCAGAAACTGACTGTACATGACTGGCCGACCCATTAAAACTAATTCAATGTTGTAGGATGCACCTATGGAAATCACGTTACTTTATGGCATTGCTGCTGGGATACTTTTTACCATCGGAAATGTTAGCTACGCGAGAGATACGTGGTACAGAAAAGTTACACCCCAAAGAACAACCTGGTTTGTTTACACAACCTTAGGGCTAATAAGTTTCTCTAGCCAGCTAACAAGCAACGCTGGACACGGAGTAATCCCATACGCCTTTGCGACAGCTTCCATGCTCGTAGTTTTTTTATTATCGCTGCAATATGGCGTCGGCGGTTACGAAAGAATAGATATTGCTATTCTTTTTGTCGCTGGGATAGGCGTCGCAGGATGGTTGCTGCTCAACAACCCAGTAGCATCCATTTTAGCTTCTGGCGTTGCAATTATCGTTTCAGCCATTGCAACACTCATCAAAATATTCAAAAAACCAGATTCCGAGAACTACACACTCTGGACTATTTCATCTATCGGTCTTGCATTTAATATCTTAGCTCTAGAGCAATACTCATTTGCAACACTGTTCATCCCATTACTATGGCTTGCTAATAATTCGCTCATTATTACTTTGCAATTTGCACTTCGAAGCAGCAGACTTGAAGAGTCTCAGATCGCTGTTGTGCCGATAGACGAGCCATAAGGAACTATCTACACAAGCAGACATTCGACTCATTTCAGATCTGCAGAAACGCAATGATCGCATAATGGGACAATTATTCACGAGAACTAAGATGTAAAAACAACACCTTGTCTAATACAAATAACCCATTTTGTCTATTCTCTTATCTGCCACTGCATAGTGCTTCTGGCCAATTTTTAGCATACTGAACTATCTCAAATCGCTAAGCCACATACTATCTGTTTGATGGAGCTCAAACTATTTTTTGGTATAGCCGCTGGCTTACTTTTTGTGATTGGTAATAGCAGCTATGCAAAAGACACTTGGGATAGAAAGATTGCGCCACAAAGAACGACCTGGCTTATTTATACGGTAGTAGGTTTTATAGGCTTTACGAACCAATTTGTAAGCGATGCAGGATATGGATCCATTCCGTATGCCTTCGCAACAGCTTCTATGCTGATCGTTTTTTTGATGTCTTTAAAGTTTGGCATCGGAGGCTACGAAAAACTTGACATAACCATTTTATTCGTCACTGGCGTTGGCATCTTAGGTTGGCTACTTCTAAATAACCCTTCGACTTCGATTCTGGCTTGCGGCGTTGCAATCATCGTCTCATCCTCTGCAACACTCATAAAAATTTTCAGAGACCCTCATTCGGAGAACTATACACTATGGACGATCTCATCGATAGGGTTACTGCTTAACATTCTTGCTCTGGAACAATACGCTTTCACAACGCTATGCATGCCGTTACTGTGGCTTGCTAACAATTCACTCATTATCACTTTACAATTCGTTCTACGATCTGATAACAGACCAAGAGAAGGCATGGGAAATACCCGTTTGGTCTGGTCAAGCAACCACGTCAAAAGTCATTCGGCTGCCTCGCCAAGGGCTTCCGCTAGTGCTGGGTGAACAAACAGCGATTCCACAAGGTCATGCACCGTCAAATTAGCTGTTACAGCGAGAGCGAGGATAGAAATTAGCTCTGCTGCATGTCGCCCAACAATGGAACCGCCAACGATAACACCTGTTGCTGGGTCTGAAATAACTTTCACAAAACCTCGCGGATCATTATTGATAAGAGCCTTCGCTGAAACAGAGAATGGCACTTTTGTTACCCTTATTTTTCGCCCTTCTGCGAATGCGTCTGCTTCGGCGATACCCACATCTGCTATTTCAGGGTCTGTAAAGATAGCAGAAGCAGCTTTGTCGTAGTCAATATGGCGATGTGGGCCGACATGGCGACCCATAATATGTTCAGCGATTTTCTTGCCTTGCATTGAAGCAACAGACGACAAGGGCAATTTCCCAGAAAGATCGCCAGAAGCATAAATATTTTTGACGCTAGAGACACAATTATGATCAACTTCAACATAGCCATAATTGACTTTCACATCAGTGTTTTCGAGGCCTAGCTTCTCTGAGTTCGGGACAGAACCAATTGCAAGCAAACAATGAGACCCTTCAACGACGCGGCCATCTTCGCATTGAACCACGACTTTGTCGCCCTCAACTGAAATAGCGCTAGCCCTAGCACCCATTAACAGCCCAACGCCACGATCAATAAAACTTTGCTCTAAAACATCGGCAACTTCTGGATCTTTATTCGGCAGTACTTGCTGCCTGCTTACAAGCAGCGACACTTTCGACCCGAACGAGTTAAACATATGCACAAATTCGACACCGGTGACACCCGAACCTATAACCAGAAGATGTTCAGGCAGCTCTTTCGGTGGATACGCCTGACGGGTTGTCAGCACTCGCGCCCCATCTACAGGTGCCCAGTCTGGCACCCTTGCCCTGCTACCAGTCGCAAGCACGATATAATCTGCTTCGAGTATCTCCTTGCCTTTTTCTGACACGACCTCGACATGCGTGTTATCTACGAGACGGCCAAATCCTTCTATAATTTGAACTTTTTGGCTCATAAGCAGATCAGTAACGCTAGATTCCATACGCTGTTCAATATCAGTTATTCTTTTGCGTAGCGCCTCGAAATCGAGTTCGACATCGACCTTTGCTAATCCCATTTCGGCAGCTCGATCCATAATCGACATAGCTCCTGCAGAGGCAATCATGGCTTTTGAAGGCACGCAATCTAACAAGTGTGCTGCGCCGCCGATAATGTCTTTTTCAATCAGCGTAACTTCAGCCCCCAACCGTGCCGCATGTGTCGCACAAGTCGTGCCTGCAGGACCTCCGCCGATAATTACTATCTTTTTGATTTCACCATGCTGATTAGTTGGAGACATACTGACCTTTAGTAAACGCTTCTCTACGACCCTATCGGCATAAAGGGGCGACTCGTAATCACTCTGCCCATTGCCAAAACCGCCTAACCAATACCTCGAACTAGCTATCGCATAACCGAATTTTTCTATACATTGAGACCAGAGCGTCCGCTGACTTTTCCCAGCTGTACAAAGCTGTTCGTTTCTTGCCAGCTTCGACGAGATACTTTCTAATTTCGTCGTTCTCTAGAACGTCTAATATTGCTCCTGCTAAAGCTTCGGGCGCTTTCGGAGGCACAAGCGAAGCAGCAGTATCCACCACCTCAGGTATAGCCCCTACAGCAGTTGACACTACAGGGGTCTCGACCCCCATGGCTTCAAGCAGTGGCAGTCCGAACCCTTCATAGAGCGATGGATACACTAACATTTCGGCGTTACGCAACAAGCTTGTCCGCTTTGCGTCATCAACATAGCCTAAACAAATTACTTTATCGCGGGCGTTATAAAGATCAAGTGCCTGTTCAAAGGCTTCATGGCCCCACCCTTTTGCCCCAGCGACAACAAGTTTGACATCGCTATGTTCTTGCCACACCTCATGCATTGCTGCGATTAACGTGGGATAATCTTTACGTGGTTCAATGGTCCCTAACGCTAGAATGTAACGCCCGTATGTTGTAGAAATAGGCTCGTTTTGCTGTTGCTGCTGTGGGCTATAGCCATTATGAATAACATGCACCCTGTCTTGTTCAACTTCGAGATAGTCGACAACTTCATTTGCCACGAAATCTGAGACCACATGTATGTGAGCTCCACGTTTGAGAGCTCGACTTACCAACGCTGGGAAACGTTGCGTATGGGTAGTTAACAACTCTGGGAATCGCCAAGCTGTCAAATCATGGATCGTCACAACTTCTGTTGATCTAGGCGCAGGAGGAACAACATAGTTAGTGCCATGCACTATGTCATGGCTACGAAGGGTAGGCCAATCGACTTTCTGCCACAACCGATGTGCTAAAGCAGCGGGTACAGGCAACGGCAACGGCGTAACATTTTCCATCGTCAGGCTATCGAGATGCAGACGACCTCGAAAACTAACAAGAAAGCCCGAGACAGTTATATCGTCTCGGGCTGCCAAATGTTTGACTAATTCATACGTAACATTACCAACGCCCGTTCTAGTACCTAGAAGAGGCGCGATATCTAGGGCAACAGCTAAAGACTTGGTCACCTTAAAAGTTTAGAGCATCAATAAAAGTAATGTTCGATAGGAATAAAATTGTTATAACTTATGCTGTCATTTGCTCAATTGTTTGAAGCACAGAAATTTCGTTAAAGCCAAACTGTGAATCTGACTCCAGCGTTAAATCCTGTGAATACACCTTATAACGAGGGAAGCTTTGCAGGTTCAGTTTATCTTCGCCCCAGATAGCTGATGTCTGACTCCAAAGAATTGAGGATTCGACTTGTGTTGAAGCTTTAAAATCTTGCGCATACTCAACTGTATCTGTAGCACCAATACCAATAACTTGGACTTTATCTTCGTTTGCCTTTGCAAACGCATCAATCACGGGCGCTTCAGCACGACATGTTCCACAATGAGGAGCAAAACTCCAAACAAGCACAGGCCTGTCGCCTGTCACGATGTCTCCAATTGTTACTGTTTCACCTGTCGCAAGATCAACTACTTCATCGCCAAACCCTTTTGGTTGCCCACCGACGCTTTCACCGCCTTCTTCATTTACTGAGACAGTATTCACGTTCCCAGTTGCTGTTGTGGCCTCGCCACAAGAAGCAGCAACAAAGCCTAAAGCAATTGCTACAAGAGCTGATTTATATGTTCGACGCATCCTCTTAACCCTCCAATAGGTAGTATCGGTGCAGCTACTTTAAAGCTTAAACACCTAGGAAACTATAACTTCCAACCTTTAGCGACGTAGGTTTATTCCTATTTGTTAAGAAAATCTACAAGGGTTTCAACGTTTCGGTCCTTGCTGTTCTAAAGAGGTACTCAAGCTATGTATTTCTATTCGACAAGCTGTCTTTGTCGCAAAGCTTCAAAAGCTAGTACTGTGCCAGCAGACGCCACGTTAAGAGACTCTGTTGGACCGCCAAGCTCTATCGTTATATTCTCATCACAATAATCAATAACTTCTGGCTGCAGACCCTGCGCCTCATTACCTAGAACAAAAACAGCGCTTGTGAGATCTTTTTGATGATAAAGCGTAGGTGCCAGATTTTGGTCGACAACTGTCGCATAGGTTTTCAAACCAACTGATTGACAAGCCGTGATAGCTTCTTCAACAGAACCACAATAAAAAACCTGAAAACGAAACAGCGCACCAGCAGCTGCTCGAACAACTTTAGGATTAAACAACTCTGCACAACGGCCAGCTGCAATAGCAAACGAGGCTCCAGAGGCTTCTGCACTACGAAGTAATGTCCCAACATTGCCTGGGTCGCTTACATTAGCAAGAAGAAGACCACCTTTGCCGGTCGCAATCGAAGCAAGTTTCCCTAGATCAGTCTCAGGCATCGCAGCAACAGCCACTACTTTTTGAGGCGAAACAACATCAAGCGACCTTGTAAGTAGTGCCTCTTCAACTTCCACAACAGAGCCAAAAAGTGTTTGATAGTAAGAAGTTAGTTTAGCATCGGTGACAAACACTTCAGAAATAGCAAGCCCTGCTTCATGTGCTTCAGCGAGCAGCTTTTCTCCATGCACTAAGAAAGCCCGTTCTTGCGAACGAGCTTTCTTCTGTGTTGCTAGTTTCTTTAACCTCTTAATTCGAGGGTTAGAACTACTTGTGATCAATTGTCTTACGCAGAAGCTTCAACATTTGCAGGAGCTTTTGCACTTGCAGCTATTTTTGCTAGCGCTGTGAATGCAGCAGGATCACTGACAGCGATTTCTGCCAAGTTCTTGCGGTCAACTTCAACACCAGCGTTTTTCAAACCGTTAATGAATTTACTGTACGACGTATCGTTTAGTCGACAGGCTGCGTTGATGCGTTGAATCCACAACCGACGGAACTCGCCTTTACGAGCTCTTCTGTCACGGTATGCATAGTTTCCTGAATGCATAACCTGCTCATTAGCAGCACGAACACTTCGGCTTTTATTGCCGTAATACCCTTTGGCTTTTTTAAGGACTTCTTTACGACGTTTCTTTGAATGCACAGAACGTTTGACTCTCGCCATGGCACTCTCCTTTCTAAACTAAATTTTTACTTTTTAAGTAATTTGTTGACGGTAGGGGTATCTGCAGCGCTGACATGGCTAGCCGAACGTAGTCGACGTTTTCTTCGACTAGATTTTTTCTCTAGAAGGTGATTCAAGTTTCTATTACGGCGCTTAATTTTGCCCGTTCCTGTTTTCTTGAATCGCTTTTTAGCGGCTTTATTTGTTTTCATCTTTGGCATTGGCATTTCCTACTTTGTAGTAACTATTACTTCTCAGCTTCATTGGAAGCTGACGAAGCTTGAACTTGTTCTTTTGGTTTCGATTTCTTTTTGTTTTTCTTACCCTCAGGACCTAAAACCATTGTCATGTTACGACCATCAAGACGAGGATACGCCTCAACAATTGCATACTCAGAGACCCTCTCGACAATGTCATCAAGGATTTTACGCCCGAGCTCAGGGTGAGTAACTTCTCGACCACGAAACATAATTGTAATTTTGACTTTATGGCCACTTTGTAGAAACTTTTCAACTTTCGCTGTTTTCGTTTCAAAGTCACCAGTACCGATTTTTGGTCGATACTTCATCTCTTTTACAACAATATTTGTTGCTTTTTTCTTAGACTCTTTAACTCGCTGTGCAGACTCGTATTTAAACTTGCCATAATCCATAATTTTGCAAACCGGAGGTTCGGAATTCTTGGAATTATTGGCGACTTCAACAAGATCAAGATCCATCTCAGCTGCTAAAATAAGAGCTTCAGGAACTTTTTTAATCCCAAGTTTTTCTCCCTTAGGACCTATAACGCGTATTTCACGAGCTCGAATGCGTTCGTTAATTCTCGGCTCTTGATTTGCAGCTATGACTGCTCACCCCTCATATGGGACTCCTTCATAAAGTTAATAGACAAAACTAGATAAGAAGGTAGCCTCACGAAACACGGTGAGCATAAACCATAACTCGCACACGCGGCCAGGTGGGGCAGAACCCTCTTAAATCTAACAGGTCACAACTATAGCAGCATAAAAAATGAAAAATGGCACTTTGAGAAGAAATCGACAGATGAGAAGATACCATTCATGGAATGACATTATGGACACCTGAAGGCGAACGCAACGTAGCCAAATCTGCCCCCACAACGGCAGCTGCCCCAGAGCAAGAGCTTACACCCGAGCAAGAACAAGCAGCCGAAGAGATGGCAAAGCAAATGACCGAAGCCCGCGCACAAATCTTAGAAACAGACGCACGCGACATTTTGTTAAACCATGCTTTTGGGATTTACGAACTCGCAGCTATTCATCTAACAGCTGAGACACCAAAATTTGACGAAGTGAAGATCTCCATAGATGCACTAGCAGCGCTACTTACACCTCTCGAAGGCCAACTAGGCGAGCAGGAAGCAACAATTAAAGAAGCTCTCAAACAAATCCAATTAGGGTACGTTCAACGCCTAGAACAAGCCAAGACAACACAGCCAAACTAACAACGACATATACCCTATGCGCATTTTTACAGCTGCAATGTTGATTGTTGACTTGAAAAAATGTTCAACGTTTTGGCAGATTCTGGTCGGTGGAACAGGAAACCTTGCAAGTAATCGACGCCCATTTCTTGCAAAGCCTGAGCCTGATCTTGCTCTTCGACACCTTCGGCCACAACGTTAATTCCCATCGATTTCGCCATCTGTGTCATCGCTGACGCCATTGCATGGTCAACTTTGTTAAAGGTAATATCTTTCACAAAGATACGGTCGAGTTTAAGTGTCGAAACCATCGATAGGCTTTTAAGCCTAGTCAGCGATGCCTGGCTGGTACCAAAATCATCAATCGATAACGTGATCCCCATGCGCTGAAGTTCAAGCAAAATATTTTTTGATCGATCAAGATTTTCTGCAAGCATTTCTTCAGAAATTTCTAACTCTAGATCTTTCGGGTCGATGCCTGAAAGCGCGATATATTTACTTATCTTTTCCAAAAACCCATGCTGCAGCAGCTGGCGTTCCGCAAGGTTTACTGCAAGTTTTACAGGCGCGCTCAATGTCCTTTGCCAGTTAGCCACCTGCTCACAGCCATGTTCTAAAACATAATCGCCAATTTCTACAATCAGATCTGACTCTGAAGCAATCGGCAAGAAAACTGCAGGTGCGATGATGCCCTTTTCTGGGTGATCCCAGCGAATAAGCGCTTCATAACAAACAACCTGGGTGGTATTTGCATCCACAATCGCTTGATAATAGATCACCAGCTGTTGATTCCTAACTGCAAGACGCAATTCTCTTTCTACTTCAAGACGACGAAATGCCTCTTCTTTACCAGCTTCATTAAACACAACGAAACGGGTTTCTCTATCATCTGTTTTCGTGGCAAGATACCGTGCAGTTCTAGCGTCTCGAAGTAAATGCGAAGCATCGTGATCTCGATCTTTCGTCCAAGAAATACCTATATGACAAGTTGTAAATTGCTCTCCAATTTCTTCAAGCGCAACAGGCTCTGACAAACTCTCGATCAACTGTACTGCTAAATATTTTAGATCTTGAACTGTTTTGACACCAGAAACACCTAGCAAGAACTCGTCACCGAATCGAACAAGGAACGAGTTTTCAGGAATCCGAGCTTGAAATCTTTCAGCAATAATATCAAGAAGCTTTTCTCCTACCGAATAACCATAGATGTCATTTACTAATTTTATTTGACTGATTTCACAGAATAGAGCACCTACGATCGTACCTGGCGTAACTGATGAAACCAGCTCAGATAGTTTTGTTTCGCCAGCCAACCGTTCATCTGAACGCGGCGACCGTCCTTTTTGCTTTTCGGTTTCTTCAGCAAAAATCCATGCACCTTGCTGCTTCATCTCATACAGAACAGACGCAACAAGCATTACCATGCTAACCAAAATAGCTACAGGGAAAATCACATAAAGAAGATCGGCAGTTACTGCTCGAAGATAAATAGAAGCTTTAGGCTATCTGCCCTTTATATAATCTTGGTGATTGGTAGCTCGACGATGCCAGTTCCACCAGCTTCAACAATACGAGGAATCAAGGTAGTGCACTGCGATTTAGGTACAACCGTTTCGATTGCGAAACCATCGGATCCATAGAGCGGATTTACTGTAGGAGATTTAAGCGCAGGCAATAATTCAACAATCGTCTTTAGTATTTTCTCATCAGCAACATTGACTTTGAGCATTGTTTGCGACCGTGCAGCAAGTGTCCCCTGCAAAAGTGTTGTTAACTCTTCTATTGCCTGACGTTTTTCAAGGTCGGCATATGATTGTTTATTGGCAAAAAACTCTGTATAACTCACTAAGATCGTCGAAATGCTTCTCAAACCAACGTTTTGTAGCGCTTCATCTGTTTTGGCCTTTGTCACTACAGCATCAGCAGATTCAAGAATTTTCGTTTCAGTAACACCGTAAGAAAGTTTGACCGAAGCTTTGATGTCATTTTCAGCAAAATATTTTTCTGTCAACTCTTTATAGGGTGTTGCAATTTTCACCCCTTCATGCAGATCTTTCAACGTGCTCACTGGCGAACCTTGCGGCACCGCCACGACTAGTCGCACTGGCTGACTAGAGGCTTGCTCGAAATAACGCAACTCGCCTAACGAAACGCCTTGGCTTGCATTCTCTTCAACCCAGTCACGTTCAGCAATACCGAGATCAAAGAGACCTTCTTCGACGTAAAGAGGGATTTCTTGTGGATGCAACAAGCTCACTGAAGAAATACGAGAATCTTCAATGGCGGCTTCACAGCCTGAAATATCACAGACAACTTCTAAGTGTGCTTGTCGAAATAGATCTAGCGTCTCTTTTTCGTGCGAACCTCTTGGCAAGACAAGATGTAACATAGAGGCAGCCTACAGCATTAAAGATCTAGATCGTGTCTCATCCTTGCTTGTTTCGTCACCAAGTATGAGTGATTATGCTCATTTGGCTCTATTCGAAGCGGCACTTTTTCGCTGACAACTAAGCCATAGGCTTCCAAGCCTTCATACTTCGCAGGATTATTTGTCATAAGCCGCATCGACGTTACACCCAACATTGACAAGATTCTCGCCCCTGTCTCATATTCCCTCGCGTCGACTGGCAAACCAAGCTCAACATTAGCCTCTACCGTATCCAATCCTTGATCTTGCAAACTGTACGCACGAATCTTGTGAGCTAAACCTATACCTCTGCCTTCGTGCCCACGCAAATATAGTAGAACACCTTGGCCTTCTTCAGAGATCTTTGCCAAAGCTTCAGAAAGCTGCGGTCCGCAGTCACAACGCAACGAACCAAAAATGTCGCCAGTGAGACATTCTGAATGCACCCGCACAAGAACATCTTGCGCACCAGAAACTGTCCCTTTCACAAAAGCAACGTGTTGTTCTTTATCGACGGAAGACTCAAAAACGATTGCCTCAAACTTTCCTTCAGATGTCGGAACAACTGCTCGTGATAATTCTGTTACTCGTAATGTCTCGCTGTCTTCTGCCATTATTAGGAGATAGCTTTCTAGTAGCAATTGGAGCTACAACGATACCGCAAAGAGGCATCTTTTGTTCTAGCTCCTTCTGGTATTTTACGAGTGATGCATACACATTTCGATACGAATATCGTCGCCCAATTTTGTAATCGACTGAAACTTTCCCCGAGGCAACTGTGCAATGGTGTCTGTTCCTTGCCCACCAAAAACTGGTGTTGCAGATACGCCTCCCATAATTGCAGGGGCGAGGTACAGCACATAGGTATCTACCAACCCAGCTTCATGAAATTGAGCCGCAACGTTAGCGCCGCCTTCGACAAAAACTTGCACAATATTTCGGCGGCCAAGTTCAGCGAGAACTTCGCGAAGATCACCCCGTAAAGATAGTGCTGGGAGCACTTTCGCATCGGGCGGAATATCACCCAATACAACTCGCAATGGCTGCTTTGGTTCAGTGCCGTTTGGACACATAACGTTTCGCGCAGTCAACAGTGGATCATCGGCTCGTACTGTTCCTGCGCCTACCAAAATAGCATCAGACTCAGCCCGAAGCCGATGGACATCTTGGCGAGCTTGCGGCCCTGTAATCCATTTGCTTGTACCATCATTCGCCGATGTTTTCCCGTCTAATGTTGCTGCCATTTTCACTGTCACATAGGGCATGGCGCTGCGACGATGTTTAAGGTATGGCGCTAGTTGACGTTCTATCTCCTTTGCGCAGACCCCGACGTGAACGTCGACACCTGCATGCTTTAGCTCTGCGATTCCTTTGCCGTTCACACGCTGATCTGGATCTTCTACACCAATAACGACTCTTTTTATTCCAGCAGCTAGCAGCGCTTGCGTGCATGGCGGCGTCGACCCTTGATGGCAACATGGTTCTAGCGTTACATAGAGCGTCGCACCACGAGCTTTTGAGCCTGCTATATCTAAAACAGCTATTTCACTATGCATATTGCCTGGCGCAAGCGTATGACCCTCATATGTTGTCCCATCTTCAGCTACAAGAACCGAGCCAACCCACGGGTTCGGAGAAGCCATCAGCCGACCGTTTTCTGCTCTTCGAATCGCACGCTCCATATAAGAACTATCACTCACAGCTATGCCTCTCATTATCACTAGGCCATGGTTTCTAATTGTACATTCCTCTTATTGTTTTCTATCAAATTGTCTCTGCAGAGAAGCCAAAAGACTTGGCTTGTTTCACAAACTTGGGAATAGAGGCACATAGAAAATAATGCCCCTCTAGCAATATCTTCGTTAGCGAGTTGCTACGCTTACACTAACGGGTAGGAGGGCTTGATGTCGAGGAATAGTCTATTGGCGGTTTTGTCGATAGCGGTAGTAGTCGCTGTTAGCCTCTTTTTTTGGTACAACGTTGCTCCTTCCACTAAGAGCGTGCTTCAGCCTCCCGTGCTAGCTCCCCTGACAACACCAACGACGCTAGATTCGACGAATGATTTTATTCAAGAATTTGCTGAAGCCGAAACCCTCTTTAATGGTGATTGGACAGTCACAGCAGAATCATTTCTTGGCTATCGTGTAACCCAAACTTCAGGGAATACAGAAGTTACTGGAAGAACAACAAAGCTCGCTGGTTCGGCAACCATCGGAAACAACGAAGTTCAAGAAGCACAATTTTCTGCACAAGTCGATTCCATGACAACCGATGACGATGGCCTTGACGCCATCTTCTTACAAGAAATGGTACAAGCAGAAAATTTTCCCGACGTAGCTTTGACAATTACCTCGATGGAGCTTCCAGACGACAAGAAAAGAGCAGAAGGTTTACTTGCTGCTGGCACGTTAACGCTACGAGATATAACCAGAGAAGCAGCTTTTACAGTCGACACGCAAATTGGCGACGACGGCAACATCGAACTGGTAGCTATCATTGAAATTCTTTTGTCTGACTATGAGATCTCACAACCTGTTGACCCGCTTGTCTCCTATGAGGACAAAGCACAGATCGAGACACGGCTTTTTTTAGAAAGAATATAAGACAAGCGCCACTTAGCTAGCTCCTTTAGTCTAGTTAAGAATCTGGTTTGGTTTATAGACTATTCTGCTAGTTTGTAAGCTATGAAAAGAGTCTACAATTTTAGCCCTGGCCCTTGTGTGCTACCACAAGAAGTCATTACTTCTTTAGCTGATGAGCTGCCAGAGTTTGACGACTCGGGCATGTCGTTGATCGAGATGAGCCATCGTGGCGAGCATTTCACCGCTATTCATGAACAAACCATTGCTTTGCTTAGAGAGTTAACAGCTGTTCCTGACGATTTTCATATCCTTCTTTTGCAAGGTGGCGCGACGTTACAGTTTGCTATGGCTCCGATGAACCTTGCCATAGGCGACCAACCTGGAGCATATATCACCGCTGGCACCTGGGGCAACAAAGCCTTTACCGATGCGAAAAAACTTGGGCAAGCCTACCAAGCCTGGACTGGCGAACCGTCAGGGTTCACCACAATGCCAACAAAAGGTGACCTGCAGCTTCAGCCAAACACGCGCTTTATTCACAGCGCAACGAATGAAACCATTCACGGTGTACGATTCGCCAATTTTGAAGACTTTGGTGTGCCGCAAGTGCTCGATATGTCTTCTGAATATTTAACCCGCCCAATTCCTTGGGAACACGTCGATGTTGTCTATGGCGGCGCACAAAAAAGTTTAGGACCTGCTGGGGTTTGTGTCGTTTTTGTTCGCGACAGCGTTGTTGAACAAGCGCCTGATCTTCCAGCCTATTTGAGTTACGCCAATCATGTGAAAGGCAATAGCTTGGCGAACACTCCCCCAGTTTTCTCTATTTGGGCGATGAATAAAACACTGACGTGGATGAAACAGCAAGGCGGTGTCGCAGCGATGGAACGTCGCAGTGTTTCTAGAGCAGCTATGCTCTATGCGGCTATCGATCAAAGCGACGGCTTTTATAGCAACCCTGTAGACCCAACGTATCGTTCGCTCACAAATATTGTTTTCCGTCTTCCTTCTGAAGAGCTAGAGAAAGCGTTTGTTGCACAAGCGGCAAAAGAAGACCTTGTCAATTTGAAAGGCCATCGTTCTGTCGGCGGTATTCGCGCAAGTGTCTACAACGCCTTACCTGATGAAGCTGTGACAAAGCTGGTCGATTTTATGAACAATTTCGCCGCAAGGGATAGCTAACTTAACTTCATTTAACCAATTCTCTCGAGTCTACAGAATCTGCAGGCAGCAGACTATAGCTAGTAAAGTAATTAGAAATTTCAGCGCTTATAAGCAAAGGTCGGGCAATTCTTTCACCACATACGGCGACATAGTTGGCTTTACAACCAAACCCCCCATAAGGTTTGTAGCTTTTCTCTACATCATTAACAACCTTATCTATAAGGACAGTGGCCTTACCCTCTAGGCTTTTCTCCAACATTTTATTTCGGCCAAATACAGATACGTACATAGTTTTGTCAATAAACGAATCTTTTCTGGCTACGCTATTCACTTCCTCTATTGAACTGTAAACAATTATATTAAATACAGGAGCAAAAAATTCGTGGTATTTACTATCCAGATCCTTGATTTTTCTAACTAATATGTAAGGCTCAACTCTTGAGCCAGTTATTGAGCCCTTTTCTCTGATATAACTTTGGTTAGACCAAAGGTAATCTCTTAGATCATCTAGATAACTACTCTTCATTATATTTCCTATTGAACACGAACCTTTGCTCTTGATCTCGGAGGTGAGAAGATCTATATACTCATCAATGACTACCTCATCAACGAATATAGCGTCTGGCCCAGCGCAGTCTTGACCGCTATTGAATACACGCATCTCATAGGATTTTGATGCCGCGAAACCTATATTAGCTTCTGAGGTAACGACTAGAGGATTTATACCTGACCCATTGTAAATAAACAATGAGGATAGGCAAGCCTGTTCTACAACTAGCGCATTCTCATACCGCCCTGTAAACAATACCACGTCGCTTAAAGATGCATATGAGTTTAAGAAGAAAGACCTTTCAACGTCCAACATAACTATTTCCGGAAACCAACTCTCTAGTTCTATTATGTCAATTAATCTTTGAAAAGTTTCAGACATAACCTTTGGAGTTCGGACAAAAACTTTTTCCGCATACGCTGAGGGAATAATTGCAAAAAGCAGTAAAGAATAGAGAGGCAAATTAAGAGGAAAAAATGTTGACACAGTTAATTTCGCTTCAATAAATTGATTATTCTCAAGTTCTCGTTTGGATTCTTGTAATCCAGATATCGTGTGCTCTATTTCATATTCAATAGTTGATTGAGTTTCATATTCTGAGAGGACAGCAGATATTTCTGACTTTTTCGATTCAATAAGATCTGCATAGCGATTTAGTTTACTCATGAATTTCTCTAGTGAACCCACAATTTTGCCCCTTATATAATAGTTGGTATATACTCATACATCAGTAGAACCATTTAGGTTCCAGCAGTTCAAATAACACTATCAAAACTTGTTATATTTTTGAGATACCTATCGGGACGTTGAGAAGATCCTTCCAGGACTGCAAACCACTTAGAAATAATTTTGTCCGCCAACATTTTAGCGTCGCTATGCAGCTGTCTAGCATCGTCTAAAACTGTCGTGCGCTGCGGGAAAGAGATCATCCCAGCCCATACTAAACCATTATATATGGCCTCTGTTTGTATATTAGTTACTGGCTCGGCGGCTAAGGCTTTACCCATATCTGCAAACAAGGCTTCGGTATCGATCAGTTCTCCAGGGTATTTTTTATCAGGCGAACGCTCAAACTGTTTATGAAGTCCAAAATATAAGTTTTTAAAATTTAGACGCTCTTTATACGTTACTGGCTTATTGACACATACTAAGAGATCAATATCAGATTCTAACCCTAAACTGCCACTAACAGTCGCAAAGCGGAAATCAAATAATTTTGACAAGCCAGTGAAAGCAGATCTTATAATGGCATCGCTTTCTGAGTCCGTCGTTAGTTTATTTCCCAGGTAAGTGATAAGTCGTCTCCGTTCTAAATACTTTATTTTACTCAAACGTGTTAGCCAACCGTCAGCTGCATTTTCAAAAGCGCTTCAAACTGACAAACACAGTTACATTAAAATGTCGTGTTTCATTACTAGCATCGCTGTGAAACCTTCTATATTTTTGAGAGTCTTCCAATGCTCCTGGGGTCAACTTAAGCTAACAAAAAGCTCAATCACAACATTGTCCATAGGAGAATTATCAGACATAGATACCACCCACCAAGCGTTCGAGAATGTTTAATAATTAATTCTTACTATATAAACATAAGGAAGCCAGAAACAATTGACAACTGATACAACAAGCTATGACATATTTCTATTAAAATTTCTGTAGAGTAATAAGGGAACAAACGAATTAGGGATTTGGGCATGAACACAAGTGATTTAATGAACAAATACAAACAAGCAGCTAGAGAAGACATCGAAACCGCAGCACTAAACATTCGAGAGCCAGAAGGTTTACAGGAGACAGCAGCGAAACCTTTCGAGTCACCTAGAGAACGTATCACACGCCATGTACAGAGTGGACTTTACAAAGGTAGACAACCCAAACTATCAGCCATCTCAAAAAAAGTTCCAGGACAATCTCCACACTTTTCACTTCCTACATTTACATTAGCCGGTGATGAGGACCCTACGATAACCGCTAGCAATATAGCAAAATCTTTAGGTAAAGAAGATTTTGTTGAAAGTTCAGTTGCAGCTGGCCCCTACGTAAATATAGTTTTAAACAATGAGGAAATAGTCAGAGTAGCTACTGAGCTCGCACGGAGAGAACAGTCAGCGTCTCCGCCTTCAAGACAGGTTTATATAGTCGATTTTTCTTCACCTAATATTGCAAAACAATTTGGAATCAATCATCTAAGACCAACAATAGTTGGAGACTCGATATGCAAGCTATTAGAAGCTTGTGGCCATACTGTTGTTGGAGTTAACCACCTTGGAGACTTAGGATCACAGTTCGGATTAATTTCTGCAGCATATGACATTCTAGGCCATGACAAGATGTTTAATGAATTAGATTTACAAGAAATTAATGAGCTGTATATCGAAGCTAGCAAACAAAACACTCCAATTGGCCGCCGTATAAAACACGAGTCACGCAGCTATTTCGAAGACTTAACCAATGAAGAAAGCGAACAGGTAACACGCTGGGCTCATATCGTTGAACTTTCACGAGAACATTTGGATGAATTCTACGATTTATTGGGTGTAGAATTTGACATTACTGTCGGTGAGGCTTTTTTCCAAAAAAGGTCAGTAGTGTTAGTTGATCAAATGACTAGCGATGAGACACTCAGTCTTGATGCAGGTGGAACAGCTTACACAACAACCGAAGAGGACCAGCATGTCATATTTAGGAATGGACACGGACACACCCTGTATGCAGCTCGAGATTTAGCAGCGATCGAACAACGAACAACCGATTTCGATCCAGATAATATTATATATGTCGTTGGAAGTGAACAAACTGGCCACTTTGAGGCGGTATTCCGTTTAGCCCTAAAAAGTGGGCTCGCATCCAGATTGGGAACTAATAAAAATGTGATACTTGAACACCTTCCGTTGGGTATGCTTCTCGGCCAAGATGGCACGAAGCTTTCAACTAGAAGAGGAACAAGTGGAGTAGCTCATGATCTATATTTAGATGTACTGAAAGCTGTTAAGACAAGGCAGACAGATAGAGGTTCAGTAGGTGACAAAGAAGCAAAACTAATTGCATTAGCAATATTGAAATGGGAAATGCTAGAGAGTTCACCAGCGAAAGCTAAAAAATTCAACTACGAAGTGGCTGAAAGCAACAACGGTGTATTCAAAGTTCTTTATTCTTATGTTAGGTCAACGAAGCTCTTGCAAGATAATCAAGAAATTGTAGCAGAAAACAAACCATGCGCTACTATTACTGATGCGGAGAAGGAACTAGTTGTACTTTTATCTGAAGTCGAACATAGAATTGGACTTGCAGCTGAACAAAGAGACCCGAAACAAATATGTGATTACCTTCTTGAGCTAGCCAATCTACATGGCACTTTTTATAAAGAATCAAATGTTTCAAGCCCCAAAGTTACCACAGAAGAGCGAGCATTCCGTCTTACAGTTCACAAAGCGTTCACCAACGTAGCGGCACAGGCATTGGGAACATTAAATATCACTCCTCCAACTAAGATGTAGTTGTAGAAGTTTAGACTTGATCTGACACTCATGTTGTGTGAGTGGGAGTTACCCGTTTTGATTATTAATGCGAATCAATAAATCAAAACGAAAGGTAACTCTTATGATTCATACTCTTGACGAGAAATGGGTAACTGACATAACCGAACACCCGACAGCGGAGGGGAAACTTTATTTATGCATGTTCAAAGACTTGTTCTCGAACAAGATTGTCGGGTACTCAATGAGCGACAGGATGACTGCTGGTCTTTGTGTGAACGCGTTACGTTACGCTGTCACAGCACGACAGCCGAACAATACGATTGTTCATTCTGACCGCGGTAGCCAGTACCGATCCAAGGTTTTCACAAGCGAACTTGTTGAACATAAACTGCGTGGCTCTATGGGGCGTGGAGTTATGATCGAATTTGGTGTATGGGTTGGTTAGCGGTGTGTCCGGTTGATTA
>JAHDDW010000021.1 GCA_020629155.1 Acidimicrobiales bacterium
AAAAACCCAGATCCCGACCATCGAAAACCGGCAACACAAACACTAGTACATAACGAACCTCTATTATTCTTTGCCAGTACGGTACTCGACGTTTGTATCAGTAGATGAGGAATTTGAAGCTACTGGTTCAAAATTTCGTGAGACTTTGAGGGATTTAGTCAACCCGAATTTTGCGTCTACTAAATATGAGTTGATTGTTAAACAACTTAGACAACAGCCGTCAGAGGAACCACCCATTTCAACAGTTCACCGTTATATAGATATTTGCAGAGAGGGGATCTTGGAAATATCTCAAGATTTTGAACGTTACTTTGATGCTGAAGAAAACTGGAAATTTGAGCGCCCTTTATTAGAGTTAAAAGACTTGCTTGAGAGTTTCTCTGTCGAGCTAGATATGGTCGATAATCAGCTCTCAAAAAAAGTTGAACCGTATACGTCTGCTGCTGCCAGAGACCAAAATAGCCATGCTTCTGCAGAAGTCTATGGAGCTACTACTTATTTGTAATAAAATCAAAAACAAGGTATGAGCAAGGCCGACAACTCCTTGGTTGACCCTGGTCTAAGGTGGGTGTTTCGTTTGGGGTTCCTGTTCTGAAACGCAAAACTAAACAGTATCTAAGCATTTGTAGATTGTGTTTCTGCTGACTCCGTATTTTTTGGCGACTGCGGTTTTTGATTCTCCTGCATAGATTTTTTCTCTGACTTCTTTTTGCTGTTGTTCGGTTAGGGCTTGTTGGCTGCCTTTGTATCTGCCGTCTTCTTTAGCGATAGCTATCCCTTCTGCTTGACGTTCACGGATGAGGCTTCGCTCGAACTCTGCGAATGCCCCCATAACCGATAATAATAGGGTTGACATGGCGGTGTCGTCGCCTGTGAAGCTAAGGCTTTCTTTCACGAACTCGACAGTGATACCTCGGTTCGTTAAATCGTTGACGGTGCGCCGTAAATCATCCAAATTTCTTGCGAGGCGGTCCATCGAATGGACAACCACGGTGTCGCCTTTACGAACATATTTAAGCAAGGCGGTTAGTTGTGGTCGGTTGGGGTCTTTGCCTGACGCGTGATCAGTAAATACCTCGACCAGATCTTAGCCTTCTAGTTGTCGTTCGTCGTTCTGTCCGACGCTAGAAACTCTTGTGCATCCGACTCGTTCACCCATCTAAAATGCTCCCATTCCGTTTTTCTTACCGCCGACGCGTTGGCTGTAGAATTTCTTCAACCATTGTAAGAATTTGTTCATCTAAGGTCTAGACCCTCGGCTATGTGTGTTCAACAATAGCGAAACCGACTCTAGATGCACACAATATCAGCGATGTGTGACAGTTCATCTAGGCTATACAAAACCGACAGTGTCAATTCGGTGGAGGCAACCCATAAGGCCTTAACTGCTCGCTGATGGGTCGCCAGGCGCAAAGCAGCTACGTTTCTCTAGTTGTAGATTCTGCTTGCATCTGATGACATGTTTAGGAACACCTAAGCCTTCTAGCCGAAATATTCAATCTATTCGAGACTAAATCGGCTACTCGAATGAGGGGACGTCTAGGCGGTAGGCTTCGGCGTCGATGCCGCACGAGCCGCCGTCGCTGTTGTAATAGACTCTTGTGAATGAGCGATTCACCACAGCGTGTGTTTCGGTCCAATAATTATCGCCACAGTTATAGGTGTGCGCCAAGTTTAAGATGCGTCCGTTTGGCGCTATTTCGACGGCAAACACTTTGTCGCACGTCCACGCACCAGGTACTTTGCAGTTATAGGTTGAGATCAGCGCCCAACCTGGCTTGTCGTAGCCTTTCATCGACACATGCACCGAACTGTTTGCGTTATCATAGATGTCAAATATTTTAGTTCGCTCTAGCGTTTGAAGGTCCACAGCGGTCAACCAGCCAGCGGTTTCGCTCGCCGAATTAAAATCAATATACACATAAGTTTCTCGCCCGTTTTTGTCATAGCCAATATCGCTGTGTTCGATCGCTTCGGTCAGCAGGCGTTTACTGCTAAGATCAGCATCAAAAACATAGGTGCCGTTTGTTTCACTCGCCACTACATACTTGCCAGAAGGCGACATGCTCACCCAATCAAATCTTGAGGTGTCAATAGCGCTGGTTACCGCCAAAACTGAGTCGGTTGTGAGGTCATAAGTCACAACACCGATAGGTTTTTCGGCGCTGTTATAGACCATCCACGCATAGCGGTTGCCGTCTTCACTCGGTGACCCTTCTGCTCGGTCTTGCATATAAAGCGCCGACGGAATTTTTGCTTTCACCCGTGAAGTAAGATCGGCAATCGTTTTTGTTGCGCCTGTTTCAACGTCGGTTTCATAGAGTTTGAGCGACCCGACGTACGAGTTGCCGCCGCTTATATGACGCACAATCGATGGGTCTGTCGGATGCCACTGCGGTTCGCCATTTGGATGCACTTCTAGCTTGTTCACTAGCTTGTTTGTTGCAACAGAATACACATGATAGGCGGCGCTTCCGTGGTAGGTGAGAAACATTGTGCCGTCAGCGTTTTCTGCCTGGCGACGGCTATAGGTATTTCGATTAAAACGATCCGACCCTGCGTCACTGATTCGCCTCACCGACGTGCCATAGCTAGGGTCTTTATAAACACTGCCAACAGCTGGCTTGCTCCAACCATTTGACGGCTTTGACGCGTCTGTTCCCCATTGCAGCGCTGCCGAGTTTGCTTGTTGCGGCACTTTTGAAGAAGGCGTTGATTCGGAGCCTGCAGAGGCTCTTTTTGACTCGTCACTTTGCATTCCAGGTTTCGACGACTCACTGCTTTGTGGTGAAACGTTCGCGAGCAAATTTGAACGTTGCTCGTCGGTCATGTCTTTAGAATCAGATGAAGTTTCGATCGTTGTGCTACTTTCTACCTCGTTTGAAGGCTCGGTCGTGCTATCGTCAAGCCCTGTTATGCTGGCTACAGTCTGTTGTTCTTGGGTTTCTAACGCACTATCTGAACCGCTGCATGATGCAGCGAAAAGAACCGCCAGCAGGCCAAGCAACCATATACTCACACTTTTTTTGAGATGTTTTTGAATAAACATAATGAACCTCTTTCTTGAATAACTCGATAACTAGTAGAAACTGGGCACTAACGGCTTTGTTTCGTTAAAAGGAATGTGTCGACTCGGTCTTGTCCCCAGTCACTGGCGAACGCAATAGCGTTACCGTCGGGATGAAGCGCAGGGTAGACCGTTGACCATACGGCTTTGATCTGTGTTTTTGCTGCATCAGATCGATGGTGGGCTAGACGCTGCACAGACATATCTTGCGCGTCAAGATCGACCAAAACTAGTTCACCTTCCAGCGCAACAGGTTCCCCGTTTGCGACAGTGGCTGTTGCAAACGTAACGAGTGCATTGTTTGCAACTGAAACCATTAGCTGCGTCCCCGCAGGAGGATACGGATAGCCAGTTGCTTCACCGACAACAACGGTCGGCTCGCCCGTGTCAAGATTGAAGGTAACAAGAGAGCCAACAAGGTCATCGTCAGAGAACATAACCGTGGCAAGCACATCACCTTTCGTTGTTTCAACGACAACATAAGGATCATTGCCGATAGCGAAGCGAACGCCTGTCGACTGCAACGTCTCATCGAGAACCGACACAACGTTTGCTGCATCTCTAGCAACGAAACGGCCAGATGTTGGCGTCGGTTGTGGCGCTTCGTCTCCTACTGCGTCTGCGCGAACCTCTTCGCCAGTTGCTATATCATAGGCAATGAGCTTGTCACCGTCGCTATGCTCGCAGAGCTGTCCAAGCATGCGGCTTGATGAAAGGCGCAACGAGCCAACACCACTGACCGATTCACAATCGCCGAAGCGATGCAGCACCTTTTTTTGAGCCGTGGACACGTCATAACGTACAAGCGTGGTGTCTTCAACGTAGTAGAGCAGCGTTGCTTCTGTCGGGTCCCAATAGACTTCTTCGATATCAACTGGGTTGATCGGCAACGGCGTAGTTGAAGCAGTTGCTGTTTCATACAGTACATGCCCGATATCGTCGCCACCTGTTTGATAGAACAGCAGATAGGACCCGTCGCTGTTCCACGCAGGACGCACTTGCAGCGGCAGCATTGCTTGTTGCGATGGCGTGTCGGTGAGTGCTTCGATTCGTGTTTGAAAGTCTGGTTCTGTTAACGCAGCACCTATTTGGGGACGATCCATCTGCGAGACGGGGACGGGTTCTGTGCCGCTACTGCCACGTAAAGGCGTGTGTACCTTTGGGTCTTCTTGCATGGTTTCTGCTGCGCTATCATTTTGAGATTCGCCGCCGTGCACCACAAAAAAGGTGATGCCAGCAGCGAATAACAGAAAGGTTGCAGCTACAAGGGTAAGCCTGTGCCCATTCGCCGCCTTCGGCTGAAAGGCAGGCACAGGTTTTTGCGCTAAGGCATTTCGCACATCATCAGCCGCCTCTTCTAGGCGCATTGGATCCATTATTTCTCTCCTTCAGAAAATGCTGTGTCGAGGCCTTTATCTGCCAGAAGCGTTGCCATCTTCATTTTGGCTCGCGACAGATGTGTTTTGACTGTCTCAGTTCCAAGCCCTAATGTGTCGGCGATTTGTTGCACCGTAAAATCATCCCAATAGCGTAACG
Organism: Acidimicrobiales bacterium; assembly: GCA_020629155.1. Classification (GTDB taxonomy): domain Bacteria; phylum Actinomycetota; class Acidimicrobiia; order Acidimicrobiales; family SZUA-35; genus JAHDDW01. The sequence goes on from JAHDDW010000021.1 coordinate 4,604, forward strand.
CCAGCACTTGCGCTTGCCGTGGCGGCAACGTCCGAAGCGTCGACCAGATTTCGTTTGAAGCAGGCGCTATCTCTAACGTCTTTTGTGGCTGCGAGGTGAGGCGAGTTAACGCTTTGGCTTCTGATCTTAGCTTCCTGAACCGAGATGTTGCTTTATTGACTAAAACGTTGCGTAGCCAACCCGCTGGTTGATCATAGGCAGCTATTTTCTTCCACCGCTTGTGCGCTTCGCTAAATGCTTCTTGCGTTATATCTTCAGCTTCGGCCATAGTGCCTGTCATAACGTACGCTAGCCCAACGAGCGAGCGGTATTCATTTTGATAGAACTGTTCAAAGGAAGTACTTGTTGGTGTCTTGCTCGTGTTTTTGGCTTTGGAGGGTTCTCGATCTTCACTGTTCTTAAAAATAGCCACTGTTGCAGAGACTACTAAAGAATCGCCATGCCGCGGGGCTCTGGTTCTGGTGGCTAAAATCGTGTTCACACAAGTAACACGTTTCAGCACTATGCTATGGGGGACAAAACTAAGACTTTTTCTAGTAACTCGTGACGGCTTGAGTCCATGTCAACTGTAAGACTTATAAGTATCGCTAGCACAATCTTCGATTTCAACTTATACTTGGGCTATGGCGGATACAGCAAATGATGTACTTACAGCAGCTCAAGCTCGAGAGCAACTCGATAGTTGGGGGGAACGCCGCGGACCTCAAGGGCTTGATAGTGACCTGCGGGGTTTGTCTATATCACCTGAAGCGCTGACTGAACTTACAAGCCATGCTGCATTTGGCACTATTCAGAGTTTAAGAATAATAGGCGATCCGAAAAAATCTCAAAGTATTGCAGTCTCTGATTTGCCTAATAGTGCCTCCAAAATTGAATTACGAGATGTTGAGCTTGACAGCGCCGATTTGTCAAAAGTCGGAACCTTCGCAATGGTTCTCAAGAAGGTTGGGGTGCCTCTAGGCTCAACTCTTACGCTATCTGACTCAACGCATGTTCTTGAAATAGATCAGCACGAGTTACTCCCTAACGAGTTCAATAGCCTTTTAGAAATAACAATCTCAGATGAATTTTCAAGATCCGACACTGCAAGAATCGTTGAGATAGGTAAGAAAGCACCTTTCTTACCTCATGTCACATACGGCTACCCTCAAAAAACTCTGAATTTGAAGCAGCTCATCTTGAACCAATCAATCGCAGAACAATTCACCTCGGGGCAGTATAAACCAACTACAACTCGAGATTTTCGACAGAAAATAACTCCAGGCCTACTAGAGATAGCCAAGAGTGGAGGTTGCTCAAACTTTGGCGCTAACGTCAAGAAACATCCAGAAGAGATGGTAAGACACCTTGAAGTAGCAGACAATCTTAGCTTCGTAACATACGGTCTTACCCTGCCCAAAACACATCCGATTCATAAGGTATGTATGACCATCGCCGAAAGTGTCGCTGCTTTTCGGAAGGATCTACCTAATCTTTCGAATGATATATCTTCAGTGAAAGGATACGATGCAGACGTACAAGATATTATTATGAAACAACGACCTCATATCTATATTGCTCCGCAAGGTGGCACCTCGCCATCAGCTGCGTAAATTCCTAGGGATTTTTAGTACGGCTGATCAGACTTACGGATAACCCAGTGTTGTAGCGGTGAAAGTTTTTCGGCGCCACAGGTGAACTGGGCCGCTACACCCGCTTCTTCGAGGCGTGCTTCAACTATGATTGCTTTCTCGTCAGGTTCAGCTACTTCGACAAGCCAACAATTGTCGTCAGTTTCTTCTCGAACAGCAAACGTTGCGTCAATGCTAAAACTAGTGATTTGTCGCTCCTGTCTATACCAAATTTCGGTTGCTCCCAACACGGGCGCTATGCCAATACGACCGCGAATCACCTCTACAGGCAGCGCTTCTCGTTGAAGGATTTGTCGCAGCTGCACATCGCTGAGCTCATCGACGCGTCCGAGCAGAAGCCCTTCAGGCAGAATAACCATGTTTGCTGCGAACCTATCACCACCTAAATGGCTACAGGAAAAGACAGGCTCCACCTCATCAAACTGTTGAATACGGCGCAACACTTGTTTGCCACGCTCACCGCAACAAACATCGTGACGTGCGTGACTGCACACGCCAATAAACGACTCAATCGTTTCATCATCGCTATTGACAAGCCGGCCAGTTGCACTGTTCCACTCAATTATCGCCGTTAAACCCATAGTAGCGCTGTCGCTAGGATCTTGACCAGGCCGATACCACACACATTTGACGCCATCGACCTTAGGGATACTTTTAGGCCACGGTAAACTATGCGGCTCGAAACGCCAAACCGATGCCTGCCCAGCAGTGCCACGAATATCTTCGCCATTACAACGAGAGATCTCCGAACAACGCTCTTGCAGGCGTACTTGAGTTATCGAAGTGCTACCCATGACACAATCCTACCGTTTCAAGAAGTCACCTTCATCAAACAATGTCGTTGTGTTCTTACTCAAAGGGTGAGAGACTTACTTTCATGGATAAACAGCATGCGTATGTGTTGCGTTCGGTTGAAGAACGCAACGTGAAACTGGTTCGGCTTTGGTTTACTGACGTTGTCGGCAAATTAAAGTCGGTTGCGATTTCTCCTGCTGAGGTTGAAACAGCGTTAACAGAGGGCGTCCACGTTGACGGTTCGGCAATTGATGGGTTTAGCCGCGTTCAAGAATCTGACGTTATTGCCAAACCAGACCCAGCCACATTCGAGCAGCTTTCATGGGCCGACACAGGCACGACCGCTCGCATGTTTTGCGATATTCTTTCCCCTGCAGGCGCTGTTTTCGATGGAGATCCTCGCACCGTATTAAAACGCAACTTGGCGAAAGCCAGAGAGCTTGGTTTCACTTTTTTTGTTGCACCCGAAATGGAGTTTTTCTATTTCGCTGAAGGCGACCCCGCTAAAAAAATCGAGCTTTTAGACTCTGGGACCTATTTCGACTTAACCACCAGCGACGTGGCCTCTGACCTGCGCCGAGAAACCTTATCGGTGCTTGAGCAGATGGGCATCGCCGTCGAATATTCGTTTCATGAAGACGCGCCTTCGCAACACGAAATTGACTTGCGCTATACCGACGCTTTGTCGATGGCTGACCAAATAATGACGTTTCGTCTTATCGTCCGAGAACTTGCTCTTGAACGTGGCCGTTACGCCTCTTTCATGCCGAAACCCCTACCTAACGTGCAAGGTTCTGGCATGCATTTGCATCTGTCGTTATTTAAAGATGACACCAATGTCTTTGCCAGCGAAGCTGGCCTGTTCGGCCTTTCAGATACCGCTAAAGCCTTCATGGCTGGTCTTTTAACGCACGCTTCTGAAATTACTGCGGTAACAAACCAGCTTGTCAATTCCTATAAAAGGCTAGTTCCAGGGTTTGAAGCACCGAACTGGGTGTCGTGGGCGCAAGATAATCGCTCTGCACTCATACGAGTACCTATCGCCAAAGCGGGCAAAGACGCATCGACTCGCATCGAATATAGATCCCCCGACCCAGCGTGCAACCCGTATCTCGCTTTTTCTGTCATTTTAGCTGCTGGTTTACGCGGTATCGAGCAAGGCTATGAACTACCCGACCCAGTAGCTGAAAACCTGTTCCAACTACCAATCAGCGACATTATAAAGCAAGGCTATGAACCCCTACCTGATTCGTTAGCAGTTGCGTTAGATGTGATGGAATCTTCCGAACTTGTACGCGAAGCGCTCGGCGAGCACATATTTGAATGGTTTTTACGCAACAAGCGTGATGAGTGGACCAGCTATACAACGCAGGTAACCCAGTGGGAGCTGGATCGTTACTTGCCTTCTTGGTAGGCCGTTATGGATGATATCGTTCTTGTCTATCCTAAAGAGTTACCTGAAGGCGGTGCCGAAATGTTGGCATCTTTAGGTTGTGTGCAACACGTTGTTGCCACGAACAACGCGTTTGCCTCGCTGCCGACAAGCAGCGTCAACGCATGTATTGTCTGGGCTGACGACGCTAACGCAAAAGAGTTTTGCCTTTCTTTGTGTGAGGCGACGTCTTCTTGTCCGATCATAGTGATCGGACAAGAAGACGCCACAAGTGCGCTACTGCCGCTTGCAGAATTTTTTGAAGATTTTATACTAGCGCCGTTTTCACTTTCAGAACTTCGAGTACGACTTACACTAGCTTTCAACACAAAATCGTCAGATCGACTCGGAGATGATGAAGCCGCCGTCACCTATGGCCCATTGATGCTTGACAGCACCACATTTCAAGCAACAGTTGCCGGTCGGGCTTTAGACCTTACCTACCTTGAATATGAGCTTTTAAAATTTCTAGTTTCAAGCCCAGGCCAGGTGTTTAAACGCGAAACACTCCTTAGTCAAGTCTGGGGTTTCGACTATTATGGCGGTTCACGTACTGTTGATGTACATATTCGTCGTTTGCGTTCAAAACTCGGCGAAGAATACGGCAACCTTATTCAGACAGTTAGAAGCGTCGGCTATAAAGTCAGCAAAGATCGCTGGATAAACTAACTGCGACATACAGAAAACAGAACAGTTACCCTATTCCACAAATGTAGAGAATGCAAGGCTTTCGCAGTACAATCTTTATCGATAGTTTCTAAATAGGCGGTAGCAATGGCAGAATTTGACGATATTGAAGTATGGGGCACAAAAGAAAAAACCTCATCGACTAACACTACAGAAGTGGTTGATGATCACAAAAGCAAAAAAGGATTACTCATAGGCCTACTAGCATTACTCTTCGCCGCAGCCGGCGGCGCAGCACTCTATGCCTTTGTTCTAGACTCAGACACTGACAGCGCAAACACATCTGCTGATGAAGCATCTGACAAAAAAGACGGTTCGGAAAGCAACTCTGAAAGCGATCTTACAGATTCCAATCTGCGAGATAACCAAACTGCGAGCGAAAACGTCAACGTCGGCGTTACGCAACTTGTTGATGCAGATGCGACAGCGCTGGCGGAACGCGCCGACAAATCTGGCGCTTGGATCGCTTCTAAAGAAGGTCTCTATTCTGTAGATATCAGAGGTGTTGTTGCGACCGAAGAACAAAAAGCTGAGATTGAAGGCCTTCTCGGCGGCTTCTATCTAGAACACTTCAAAAGCGATATCAGCGTTGACCCAGCAGTAGCAGACGACGAGTACATCAACGCAACACAAGGCTTGCTTGTTCATACAGCTTCTCTGGTTTCAAATGGCGGTTTCGTTCTGGACAAAAACGGCCTCTACCAAGAAGGCGACTTCTATAACCAAGATGATCTTGACATCTTCAACACTGTCGCACAGTCAGAGTTAAAAGCTCAGCTAGATGGCTTAGGGGTTGAAATGGCTGAAGAAAATCATGTGATCAAGCCGATTATTCCGCACACAATAGGGGCGAAACGCGCAGATAAAAAGGTCACAGTTTTTGGTTCGGTACCGTCGCAAGAAGTGGTCGATATTATGTACAACGCTGCTCTTGCTGTTTACCCAGAGTCAGAGGTTACAAATGAAATTAAGATCGACCCAACAACAGCTGGCGGGTTTGCGATCCCTCAATACGAGGCATTGATAGCGACGTACAGTGCCTTAACAGAATACGAATTTGGTATCGAGAACGACGCATTTTATTCAGACATTGAAGCTGGCGCAACGTTCGAGTCAGGTTCAGCTACCCTCACAGGTCAAGGCCTTGAATTCTTACAAGCATTTGCAGAATTCACAGCGCCACTTGAACTTTCATATCAGTTCATAGGGCACACAGACTCAGCTGGCAGTGATGAGACAAACAAGGATCTAAGCGAACGCAGAGCCGAAGCCGTCGCAACCATCTTTAGAGAAGTTGGCATCCCAGATGAATTTATTACTGTACAGGGTGAAGGCGAAAGCAAACCTGTTGCTTCTAACGATACAGCTGAAGGCAAAGCACGAAACCGTCGAGTAGAAGTGAAACTCATAGCTGCGGCTACTGAATCATAAGCGATCTTTTCGCAAGCTTGGTTGTTGTACAGATAGTACAACAACCAAGCTTTGCTTTACCTAAAGTTCTTTTAGATTACTTTGCCAAAGTTGTTAAGATCTCAATTTATCTATCCGATGTCAAGATTAGCTGGACTAAACTAACCGAAAGATTATAAGGATTACAAGGCGAGATTATAAGGATTAAAAGGCGAACACATGAAGAATTTGATGATATTGAAGTATGGGGCACAAAAGAAAAAGTGTCGGGCAGAAAAGCAGAAACTGCTGATGATCACAAAAGCAAAAAAGGATTACTCATAGGCCTACTAGCACTACTCTTCGCCGCAGCCGGCGGCGCAGCACTCTATGCTTTTGTTCTAGACTCAGACGCTGACAGCACCAACGCAGAAGAAAACAAAACAGACAATCAAAACGAAACCGACAGCAACAAAGAAAACAACCTCAAAGACTCAGACTCTTCGAGCAGCTCTTCAAACAACAACCGAAACGTCGACATTAGGCAACTTGTTGATGCGGACGCGTCTGCCTTAGTTGAGCGTGCCGACAAATCTGGTGCTTGGATTGCCTCCAAAGAAGAACTATTCTCTGTCGATATTCGCGGCGTCGTTGCTTCAGAAGAACAGAAAGCCGAAATTGAAGGACTACTCGCTGGCTTCTACCTAGAACACTTCTCAAGCGACATCAAAGTAGACCCAACAGTAGGAGACGCAGACTTTATTGCTGCAGCACAGGCAGTTCTGCTCCACCAAGGCTCCCTCACCTCCAACGGTGGATTCGTCTTAGACAAAAACGGGCTTTACCAAGAAGGTGACTTCTACACTGAAGCAGATCTCGCTATTTTCAATCAAGTTGCAGAAGAAACGCTCTCGAAACAACTCGCAGGGCTTGGCGTTGAGACTATTGAAACCAACTATGCAATCAAACCAATCAGACCTCACACAATCGGAGCGAAAAGAGAAGACGGAAAGGTTACGATTTTCGGTTCAGTTCCTTCACAAGACGTTGTCGACATCATGTACGACGCAGCATTAGCTGTCTACCCAGAATCAGAAGTCACAAACGAAATCGCCATTGACGAAAGTACGACAGGTGGCTACGCTATCGCTCAATATGAACCGCTCCTAGCGACATACAGTGCATTACCTGAATACGAATTCGGGATTGAGACAAATCAGTTTTATTCAGATGTAGAGGCTGGTGCAACCTTCGAAACAGGTTCAGCGACTTTAACAGCTCAGGGTCTCGGCTTCTTAGAACCATTTGCCGAATTCACTGCACCTCTTGGACTTTCTTATGAATTTATTGGGCATACTGATTCAGCTGGCAGCGACGAAACGAACCGGGATCTTAGCCTTCGACGTGCGGAAGCTGTGGCTACAATATTTCGCGCCGCAGGAAACCCTGACGAGGCTATTGAAGTAAAAGGTGCAGGTGAAAGCCAACCTGTAGCTTCAAACGATACGGCTGAAGGCAAAGCTAGAAACCGCCGAGTCGAAATGAAACTTATAGCTGCGCCCACAGAATAGCTAACCGCCTAGACGCCCACCACTGACGACAGACCCAGTTGTTGTAGTTCTCGCTACGACAACTGGGTTTTTCTGTCAACGACTACCCATACATTTCGGCTAGCTCAGTCGAAATCCGTTGCAGTTCTTCTACAACTTCTCGTGGCGGGTTTTCTAGGATAAGCGCCGACCCGAATCCTGCGATTTGAGCAGCGAACGATTCAACATTGTATGCCCCGATCGTTACGTTTAGCCAGTTTTTGTCTTCATGGCCTACGACTTCTAGGTGTTTGCCAAAGAGCCATCGCAGTGGCGTTATTTTGTGCTTGCGCACTTTGCCTCGCACCGTGAACGTTGACCAGGTTTGATCCATTTTTGTTGTGATTTTTTGCCACGCCTCGTCAAGATCGAAATCTTTAGGACGATCGACTGCCTGGTCGAGCGTTTTAACAAACGATATGCGATCTAAGCGAAACGTTCGCATGCCTTTGTTTGTGTTCGCTATCAAATACCATATGTTGCGTTTTGTCACTAACCCAAGGGGATGCACAATCCGTTTTTTGGGCTGCTGATCTTTGCTTTGGTAACGAATCTGCGTTTGATTGCCGGCAACAACTGCTGCTGTTAGGTCGTCAAGAAACACAGGTTTAGCAACACCCACTCTACTCCAGCCTGTAGGGTCAACTTTGATTGCTTGTGCAGCTAGCTCGGCTTCGCTTCGAAACGTTTCTGGGATAGCAACCAGTAATTTCTTTAGCGCCGATGAAAGCGCAGGCGACGTTTTTAGTGCTGGTCCTAGACTGAGAAATAGTGCTTGCGCTTCTTTTGCAGTGATCTGTGTACGTGTTTGCAGCAGCAAGAGAAGCTCAATAAGTCGGTCAGCGCGCATATTTCTACAATAACTTGCATAACTGGTCAAAGGGTGACCAGTTATGCAATGTAGTGTAAAGAAAACATCCAAACAAGAAAGTATGAAACACAATGAACCCAGCACAAGAAATGTCAGACCCACGAGAAGATCTAGCAATAACCCTCGAAGCAGTAAGCTCGCTGCTTGAAAACGTAGACGCAGCCGACCTTGCCAACGAAACACCCTGTAGCGAATTTCTCGTAGGTGACTTGCTTGACCATATGGTTATGGTTGCTCGTCGCATTGCTCTTATCGGCTACGGTGAAGATTTCTCTCAGGCGGAGCAGGAGAAACTTGGAGCCGACTGGCTAACCGCGTGGCAAGAAGCTGTCACTCAAATTGCGCCAGCATGGCAGGAAGATGAGAAGTTGGCTCAAGAGTTTGTAGTGCCATGGGGCAAAACACCTGGCGCGCCCACACTGTGGACTTATGTCTGCGAATTAGCCATTCATGGTCGCGATTTGGCTATAGCAACCAATCAGGATTTTGCTGTTGAGGACGTTGCACTTCAGGGTGCTTTTGTTTCTGCTAAATTTATTCCAGCAGAAGGCAGGCAAGACCCAGCGATGCCATTCGATCCAGTTGTTGAGGTTGCAGAAACCGAAAGTGTGCTCGAACAAATGGCTGGCTGGCTTGGACGAAAGCCATTGGTAGTGTAAAGCCATGAGCAAAGAAACCAAGGATCATAACGAGTATTATTCAACGTTTATTGCAGTTGCGTCAGACTCCAAAGCAGACGTTTCAAAACAACCGAAACCTCGCGGCAAGAAACCGACGGTAGCGATGCTCCAATATGCAATGCTTGCTGACAATGACTTTGTGTACACGCAAAAAGATGTCCTGTTCAATGTCTGGTTACAGCGCCAAGAACTAGGTGCGTTAGCCGATGACGAGGTTGCGGCGTTGCGAGAAACATTTTTTGCAAAGCCTCAACCTTGTCTACGGGCATCGCCTTTACCTAAATCGCATGGCTGGGGCATCATTTTCGACGCACAAGGCAAAGCAGCCCTATGCGCTGTCGAATCCGAAGACTACGCAAAACACCTAGCAAACGAGTCAATCACTATCGTCGAGGCCATGCGCTCAAAACGTAAATCGTAGAGGAGTTCTACGCCGCTAGAAGCGAAGGTGGCACATCTGGTCGCGACCTTGGGAAAAGAGCTACTACACCTTCAGAAGTTCTTGCAACTTGATTCTGTGGAGTCGGCTCAACACCGTATTTTGGAGGATTTACGTCAAACAAACTTGGAGGCTTCCCATCGCTTACTAAGCTCGGACATTTTTGATCGACCGCCGACATATGAGTTGATGGAACCTGAACAGGATTCGCACCCTGACAAAACATGTTTGTTGTTGGCAGCACTCTAGGCATGAATATCTGAGGTTTACGATTGCAGGTGGCTGTTTCTTTTGGTGTAAGATCTTTGTTTAGACCCGCCTGGCGTGGCTCTTTAAACGCCAGATTCAAAGCCAACATTACAGGAACGGCATAACTCACAACTAACGGCGAGCTCGTTAATAGAGCTGCAGCGCCAACAGTTATCGGCAAAAGAACACTCATGAGTCGTTTCCCATTCATAAACCCAACATAGCCGACTGACAAGCAGAGGCAACCTTACTGGGCGACCTTTCAAGAAATTTTTCCAACCTCAGGAACTTCTTTTAACGTTCTATCGTCGTATAGGTATGAAAAAACTACTCACTGCATGTATCGGTCTTACTCTTTTTGCTTCTAGTTGCGGCAGCGCTACAGGTGATGCCTCAACTTCAAGCGAAGGGACGACTCGAAATGAAACTGGCACAACAGCTAAAGATGATGATCTCCCAACAACTTCTTCTGAGGATACAACCCAGAAGGAATCCAACAAAAAATGGCAGCGCACTCAAACAAATGCAGAAATACAAAACTACAAGCCTGCTGAAATCATAGAAGTGGTCGACGACCCCGAAGACCCACAAACGGTTCTTGTTCATTTCGAAATGGGTGCAGAACCATGCTCAGGGGCAAAAGCAACCGCCATCGAAACAGATGATGCGGTAACCATAGCGCTAGAAGTTGGGTTGCATAAAAACGTTGCTGCGATGACATGTGTCAACACCACAATCAGCTACGAACTGGCAGTTTCGCTTGAAAAACCTCTTGGAGAACGAGACCTACAAACAGCAAAATCATAAAATCGCATAAAGCTTGTCGATTTCGTCGTTGATTGTTCGTCGTGTTAGTGTTGAGCAAATGGTGCACAACCTATAACTAAAAGGAATCAATGAAATACGCAGCGTTAATTTATTCAGACGAAACGAACCACGAGATAAACCCAGATCCATCTTCAGAAGCATTCGGCCCCATGATGGCAGGCTATATGGCTTTTGGTGAGAAACATGGGGCCAAGCTAGCTGCTGGCGAGCCGTTGACGCCAACAGCCATGGCAACATCTGTGCAAGTTCGCAACGGTGAAACTCTGACAACCGACGGCCCTTTCGCAGAGACGAAAGAACAACTTGGCGGCTTCTATATTATCGACTGCGATACGTTAGACGAAGCAATCGCCATAGCAGCTGATATCCCCCACGCTGCGACAGGCACTGTTGAGGTTCGTCCTGTTCCTGACTTCCATAAAGGATAGTGCTAATCGACACGCACATCGCCTCGGTCGCAGCCAAAGAATGGACGAAAGTATTGTCTATTCTGACTAGCGAGCTGCGTGACCTCTCGCTTGCTGAAGAGATGACGCAAGAAGCGTTTGTCAAAGCGATAGAGCAGTGGCCAGCTTCTGGGGTGCCGCAGCGCCCTGGCGCTTGGCTGCTGACCGTTGCACGCAGAGGCGCAATCGACCGACTACGGCGCGCGTCAGTTGGTCGAGAAAAAACTGCTGTTGTCGCTCGACTTGAACAAAGCATTAGCCCAGCTGCCACAGCTGTTGACACGTCACTTGTGCGTGATGAACAGCTGCAACTTATTTTCGCGTGTTGCCACCCAGCGCTATCGCTAGAAACACAACTTGCGTTAGTCCTACGGTGTGTCTTAGGGCTCTCAACCAAATCTGTTGCACATGCTTTTGTTGTTAGCGAAGCGACAATGGCACAACGCCTTGTCCGAGGCAAACGCAAAATAAAGCAATCGGCCATTCCGTTACACATGCCAGACGATGCGGTTCTCACCGATCGACTCGCTGTTGTCCATAGCGCTATCTATCTGCTCTACAACCAGGGCTACCTATCTGGCAATCAAGATAAAGACCCGCTAGATGTCTCAAGCGAAGCGATCCGCCTTGCGCGTCTGCTTGCATCGTTGATGCCTGAGTCAAGCGAGACCAAAGCATTGCTTGCGTTACTTTTACTGATTGAATCTCGATCTGAGGCGCACGAAACCGACAAAACTATCGTGCTGCTCGCTGACCAAGACAGAACCTTATGGAGATGGCCTCTCATCGACGAAGCGCAACATCTTTTGGATCAGTCACTTAAGCTTGGCAAAGGGGGGCTTTATCAGCTACAAGCTGCTATCGCGTCGCTTCATTGCATACATGATCCAGAAGCAACCGATTGGACGCAAATAGAGCTGCTGTATCGCTCGCTGATCACAGCCGCTGACACGCCTGTGGTCCGATTGAATCATTGTGTTGCGGTAGCTATGACAACATCGCCAGCCCAGGCTTTAGTCTTGTTAGCACCTTTGGAAGAAGCGCTGAACAACTATCACTACTATTTCAGCACCAAAGGCGAACTGCTCTATCGAAACGGCCAGTATGACGAGGCAAGACAAGCATTCGAACGGGCGCTATCACTTACACAAAACAAGAAAGAGAAAGCCTTTCTTCGCAATCAAATAACAAAAGGGCAACTCTAAAATCATAGCTGCCCCCTATTCTTCCGCTCCGCTCAGGCCGTTCCACGGAGGTTACACTCACCTTACTGCCGCAATCAAACAACAAAGCGGGTTACTAGAATTCTTCGAGCGCTTCATAAAGTAACTATTCGCTTCTAACATCTTGCGATCCTCAATCTATCCTGCTATCATATTTACTTACAAATACCACTAAATGCACACACAAGGGATTTTGTTTTATGGCCAACGCATTTGCTAAAGAATTCTTAACAATGAACAAAGAAGAGCGTTTAGGCCACATAGAACGATCCCGCATTATTCGAGAAACCGCATCTGAAGAAACATTAAACACCCTGAATTCTCATGATGCTGAGGCTGCTAAGCGACTAAGCAACCTTGAACCACCGACAATCATAGATCAACGTTCCGAAGCTATTGCTTAACAATGACCACAGTCAGATCTGCAAGAATTTCTGAGTCACATCTCTAGAAAATGTAGATGCCCTCTGCATTTCCGCTCCGATCGGAGCGTTTACACGCAGCTTTTAGCGAGTTTTCTTTAGAGCGTTTTGGCAGAAACTCAATAAACAGAGTAACCCTATAGTAGGCCACTGTCGCGATCAAATAACAAAAGTGGGTTACTAGAGAATGAACGTGCTGGATAAGCTATACTCGGCTTCGTGGGGAACGATCTGTCAGAGTCAAATAAAGTTTTTAATGAACGCTACCAGTTAACGCAAAAATTAGGTGACGGCGGCATGGCCGATGTCTATCTTGCGCAAGATCTTGTTTTGCAACGTCTGGTGGCTGTAAAAGTACTGTTTCAACGGTTTGCAGCAGATGCATGCTTTGTTGAGCGTTTCAGGCGAGAAGCGCAGGCAGCAGCTAACTTTAACCACCCAAATATTGTCGCTGTTCACGATTACGGTGAATCTGACGGCACCTACTTTATTGTGATGGAAAATGTGGAAGGCACAACGCTTTCACAGGTTATTCAAGAAGCAACAACGCTTGACGCCGCGACGACCAAGCGTCTAGTGCTTTCAATTGCTCAAGGTTTAGGTTTCGCTCACGAACGTGGCACCATCCACCGAGATATTAAACCTGCCAATATTCTTCTCACCAAGGCAAACCAACCAAAAGTGTCTGACTTTGGTATAGCCAGAGCTATGGACAAAGACCTGACTGGCTTGACACAAACAGGTTCTGTTGTCGGCACCGCAACATATTTTTCGCCAGAACAGGCACAAGGCAAAACCGTTGACGCTCGAAGCGATCTTTATTCACTCGGCATCGTTATGTTTCAAATGTTGAATGGCTACCCGCCGTTTGATGCTGACTCTTCAGTTGCTTTAGCGCTCAAACACGTTCAAGAACCAATCCCAGCTGTCAACGCAACGAACAAAGCGTTGTCTCCTTCGATGGTTGCTGTAGTCGAACGCCTGTTGGAGAAAAACCCTGACGATCGCTTCCAAACCGCAGAAGAACTAGTCAAGGCTTTACGCCAAGTCGACACCGAAGATAGTGCCAACGCTGCCCCTTCGAAGCAGCCAGCGACAAAGGGCTTTGTTCCTCCTGGCACGCAAACGCACACACAGGCACATACTACGCCTGCACCGCCAGCAACTCTTCCTACGCAAGTCGCGCCGATAACCCCTCCTCCCTCAAATACGCCTGCTCAACAGTGGACCAACCCAGCAGCGGCTCAACCGAATCATCAGCAAGCACAAAATAATCCTTACCAGCCTCAGCCTGTGACAAACAACTTTGCGTCTGCTCAAACGACCTATCAACAAGGCCCTCCATCGTCTGGTTCTTCTCAAAAGTGGGTCTACATCGGTATAGCTGCGTTTCTTTTCATCGCTTTAGGCTCAATAGGAGCTTTCTTACTAGCGAGTAACAACGACGCTGACCCCGAAACAAAAAATGCTACTTCGGATAACGATTCAGACGATATAACAACAACAAGACCAGACGACGACGATGACACTACAACTTCTGAGCCACAAAAATCTGATGATTCTGACGACGTATTTATAGCTCTGATGACAAACCAGTTTCAACAGCCAGATCTTATGGGAGAAGGCGTTACTTTAAGCGAACGCGAAGCGAGTTGCCTTGCTAAAGGCATGGTCAACGATATTGGGCTCGACAATATGGCAGAGTTTAGCGACCCGAACTATACAGCTTCAGAAAAAGAAGCACAAGTTTTTGTTGATTGTCTCGACCTTAAAAATGTCATGCAAAAAAATCTTACCGAAGAGCAAGATCTTACTGAGGCGCAAGCCAAATGTATCATAGACGCCGTTGAAGATGACGATCTTGAAGAAGCATTTATTGCTGGAATGACTGGAGGCGATCTTTCATCAGACCTTAACGACAAATTCTTCGAAGCAGGCTTCAGCTGTGGCAACGTAAGCTAACTAACGACTATCGGTTATCTGGTTTAGCGAGCATCTTTTTGTTTACAAAGCCAGCAGCGGCAAGCATAGCAAACGAAAGCATGGCCAACATCGTAAAGTTTAACGTCTGATTTGCTGGCGTTGGGTTCCATCGAGGCGAACACGTTAAGGCATTTGGGGCAAGCGCTTTCTTTGCACCTTCAACACCATCTTCAGCAAGGATTTCCTGAAAGTCTTCATTGAGGATAAGCGCTTCTGGACCATCATCATTTAGTATTTCTATGTACTGTTGATCTTGATTACAGTTGTTTGCTTCTAGCAAATCAACCGTAGCAGCAGCCGAGGAACCACCCCATTGCACAGGGTTGACATAACTAAACTGCTCGATCCCTAGCCTGCCTGCAGTTGGCAGCAAAAGACCACTGAAAAGTACGATACCGACGAGCACTAGCGGCAAAATCGTGACTGCTCGTGGCGCATCTTTAGCAACTGACGAGATAATAAGCCCCAAACCAACACACGCAATGCCTATGCCACTAAGTGCTAGAACGTACTCTAACTCGCCTGCTGAACCAAATAAAGCGCCTTGACCTATACGGTCATTCTGCAACGCTGAGGCGGTGAAATGTAGCGTAAGTGCTTGCACAAACACAATCACACATAAGACAAGCCACTTACTTAAAATAAATGCAGTCGACGAAACACCAACAGCTCGTTCTCTGCGAAACACCGACTTCTCGTCGACAATTTCTCGCACGCTGCTGATCGAACCGAACCAGGTCATAATCAACGCTGTGCTAAAAACGTAGTAATACGCATCAGGGCTGAGCTGCGGCGAAAACGCGCGCTTACCTAACGTTATCGCCAAGAGAATACCGAGAATCGGCGGCTGTGCAAACAGCATAGCAAGGCGTCGTTTTTCGCCCCAAAGCGACGCGATATAGCGTCGAGTTAGAATCGTTAGGTCTCCCATAAACGAACGGCGAGAAGCCGAAACAACATCCGCCTGCATTGTTTGCGCTTGCAACGCATGCTGCTCTTGCGGAGAAAGGTTGCCGTGTGCTTCATGCGGCCACTGTGTCGCCGCTGGACTGTTGCTCAACAAGGTAAATACTTCGGCAATCGTTTCACAACCGAACGTCTCAGCGACATCGCCAGGGCTGCCGATGAAGGCAAGGCGACCGCCAGGGGCGAGAACAATAACTTGGTCACATAATTCAACGCTTTGCACACTGTGCGTTACCACCAACGTCGTCGTGCCTTTATTAGCCAACGCTCGCAGGCTCAACATTAACTCACGCTCTAACCCTGGATCTAACCCTGAAGTGGGTTCGTCGAGGATAATCGCCTGCGGTTGGCCAACTGTTTCATACCCGACACTAACCCGCTTGCGCTGACCGCCAGATAGCGCTTTAACAACCGTATCAAGACGCTGGGTCAAACCTAAATCATCGGCTACTTTTTCGACGTTTGCCGCTATTTCAGCCTTTGTCGTATCTGACGGCAAACGTAACTGCGCTGCAGCAGTCAAAGCCTTTCGCACCGTAAGCGTTAAGTGAACAGGGTCATCTTGAGGCACAAAACCGATGCTGCGGCCAATACTTTCCTGGTCGCTATAAAGATCACGACCGCCGAGGAAAACTCTGCCTACGTCAGCTTTTCTTCGGCCTGTCAAGGCGTTAAGCAGGGTTGTTTTTCCTGAACCTGACGGCCCAACAATCGCCGTCATCGAACCAGCAGGCAACGAAAAATTGACGTTCTGCAAAATAGGAGTTTTCCCGACAGAAACGCCTAGCTGCTGTGCAACAAGCGGCAAACCATAGGCTATGTGTTGCTGCAACGCCCCGTCACGCAACACAAACTGGATGTGACCTATTTCAACAAGGTCACCCTCGTTAATAGCTGCCTCTTTAATGCGTTGACCGTTAAGGAACGTGCCGTTAGCACTGCCTAAATCTTTAAGTAGGCCGCTTGCGTTAGTGATACTAAGTTGTGCATGTTTGCGAGAAACAAGCGGATCGTTAAGTGTAATGTCGCAGCTAACGTCACGCCCGATGACTATCTCGTTAGTGCTCAGTTCGACAAAGCTTGTGTAACGACCAAGGTTATTCGCAACGCTCGAATCTGCGAGCGCTGGCTCCTCTTGCGGGCGGACTTCACGGTTGCTAACTGGTTGAGAACTTTGCGGTGGTTGCCGTCGCTGCGGCTGAGATTGCTGAGGAACCGAAACGATAATTGTTATAGCAGGAGCTGTTTCTGGAGGCCCTAACCATAGGAAATTTTGGCCTTCTGAAAGGGTGACATGATCGACGCGACCATGTCCTTGACTCAACCCGTTTGTGCTACCTAAATCTTTTAGTGTCCACGTTCCAGCATCAATAAGCAGCTGCGCGTGGTTACGAGAAACTTGACCATGTTCTACTTTAATGCCGTCTTGCGGCTCACGCCCCAAAACCGTGCCATGCGACGCTCGAAAGGTACGTCCATCAACGATCACTTCAACCACAGGCTGGCTTTGTTTCGGCGTGTTGGAAGGTAAAGAACTGATATCTCTAGCATAAACATTTCTAGGCCAAAGCCCTCCCTTTAGCGTCTGGGCTCGTTTACCCCCAGGACCGTTACACTAAAAGAAATGACGGGCACAAAAATAAAGAACCATGAGCGAGAAAGCTTCTTCTCCCCAACATTGTTTACACAAATGTTTGCCTTCAAAGAATTTTCTGCGCTACGCCTTATTGTAGGATCTATATCGCCCTGTCTCATAGGTCTTGGCGTGGGTATTTCCATCCCTTTACAGCTCGGATCTTTCACCTTCGGGGCCTTTTTTGAAGGCTTGTTAGAGACGTTCGGGATAGCTCTTTGGCTTTCCAATCTGCTACTTGCTTTTAGCTTGTATTTTTTAGCGTGGTTCATCGGTCGTATCATGCTAGGAGTTGGCACACTACCAACAATTTTTTTGATTAGCCCAGCGATTGAGATCGGCGCCGCCATCGTCCCCGAAGATACACCCATTGTTGCTCGTCTGATTATTCTGAGCATATCTCTGGCAATATTCGGTTTAGGGATATTGCTATCAGCAGCAGCGGCTTTAGGACCCGAGCCTGTTTCAGCACTATGTCTAGCCTTTGAAAGCCGTTATGGCTGGTCGATTTCTCGTTCTATCTTTGCTATGAACCTGGCTGCGACTACCCTCGGTTTCCTCCTCGGGGGAACAATCATGGCTGCAACCGTAGTTAGCCTTTTTACGCCTGCGCTATTTCTCGCCCTTGGTTTAACAAAAACTCGTGCGTTGCTTGGCGTTAAGGCCGAGAACTAGCGGTCGAAGTTCTCCCAATAACGAGAAGGTCGAGGGCCTTGCTGACCTTGATACTTTGAACCAAGCGTGCCGCTGCCATATGGATTGTCAGCGTCGGTTGTCATTTCTATGAAGCTGATTTGGCCGATGCGCATGCCAGGGTAAAGCGTTATCGGCAAACTTGAAACGTTAGAAAATTCAAGAGTAAGCTGACCGTCCCAGCCAGCATCAACGAACCCAGCAGTTGTATGAATCAACAAACCGAGGCGACCCAAGCTGGACTTTCCTTCGATACGACCAACAAGGTTCGCTGGTATAGCGATGCGCTCAAGCGTCGAGCCTAAAACAAACTCGCCAGGGTGAAGAATAAACGGGTCATCTTCACTTGTTTCGACCGTGTCGGTTAACGCTTCAAGGTTTTGTTTCACATCAATATGGCTCATCGTGTGATTACGAAACACCACGAACCGGTGATCTAAACGCACATCAACTGACGAAGGCTGAATAGCTGCTGGTTCGAAAGGCTCGATAATAATGCGGCCCGCTTCGAGTTCTTTTTTAATCGTTCTATCTGAAAGAATCACACTATTGACCCTAGCGTCACGCAATCGCCTTGCACTAACTCTAACAACAAACCTACTACTGTCTAGCTAACGCCAACTTGAGTAGCGACACCAGGACAGAAATGAATCAGGTACAGATCTAGAATCTGTCCAGCCTGTTCAACGCTTATTCCTTCGCCTCCAACAGCACGAGTAGATCGGTACTCTAGGTAACTATCTGCATCTTTCGAAAGAGAAGCTTCGCAAAAGGAGTTCGCACTGTCAAGAATTTTCTGCTGGTTAAAGTCATCTCTCGACAATACCGCCGCAGCAGCTTCTTGGAATGCTGGATAGGCATCAGCTTCAATTGTCACGGTTGAAGGCGTAGCTGCTGTTGTTGTTGTCTCTACAGCAGACGTCGCAGAGCTGGTTTCTGGCACGGTTACTGCTGCAGTAGAATTAGGAACAGGTGTCACTGTTGCGTCTTGAGCGCTCTGGTCTCCGTCGCCGTTGAGGAAAAGAAAATAGACAAGCCCGACAATGATGAGCGTCATCACAACTGCACCTATGCCTAACAGGATGCTGGCTGAACCATTGCCGTTTTTATCGTCATCAATGAGTTCGGGAATATATGTTGTGCGGTTAGTAGGGATATCGCTTGGTTTGGCCCAAGCGGGCAAGTCGCTCTGCGCAATATTATGTTGACGAGCAGCCGCAGGGTTTAAAATTTCGGCGTCTTGCGACATTTGTGTCGTCGCATCCGTCAGACGTGCGTCGGCACCCATAGCAGCTGGACCTGTGTCAGGCGCCCACCAGCGATTATCGACGGCCTGGTACCAATCTTTTGGCGGAGGCCATTCATAATCATTGCCGTCCCAGGCGGTGTAGGTTGTTGACATATATATAGATTGCCATATTTTGCGGCGAAACAACACCTCAAAGAGTGTTAATGTGGTGACTTTTTGTGGTCAAACAATGAAAATAAATTCATACGATCTAGGAGAGAAAAAGAAAAATGCCCACCGAGCGTAAGGATTTAGCGCTAGACTGTGATTCCCTGCGCGGATGCCCGAGTGGCCCAAGGGATGCGCCTGCAAAGCGTAACAGCCGCGGGTTCAAATCCCGCTCCGCGCTCTAGAGTTGATAAAGTAGGTTTGCCTGCATTATCGATCAGGGGCCATTAGCTCAGTTGGCTAGAGCGCTTCCATGACATGGAAGAAGTCGGGGGTTCAAGTCCCTCATGGCCCACCACAAGGGACGTATAGGAACCCTCTACTTCATTGGAAGTGGAGGGTTTTTTGTTGCCTTTGTTTTCGGTGGTTTCGATGGCGTCGTAGAGTGCTTGGAGTCTTGGGTTTGGTTCTGGTCTAGCGTGGTCTGTGGTGACAGACACGGTTTTGTAGAACGCTTGGTGATACGCCCGTAATGTTTCTGGTGAAGCGGTTTTGTGTGTTTCTGGCCAGTTTGTGATGATGTTTAATGCTTTTTCGATTGTGTCGACGGTGTCGGTGAGGTCGGTTTCGGCGTTTTGTTTCGATGCTTCGGCGTGTCTGGTTTCGGTGTCGAGCCGGGTTTGCTCCTCTGTGAACAGGGTGTTGTCGATTTGGTTGTTGTAGTAGAGGTGTAGGAGTTTCCGCCGTTTTTCTTCGATGTCGGCGATTTGCTTATCGGATCGTTCGATCGTCGCACGGTTTTCTTTGTTGATAGTTTCGACTTCTGTTTTGAGGTGTTCAACGAGTCTGGTGGTTTGTGCTTCGGTTAGACGGTTGTTTTTCTTGTGGTCTCGGGTGATTGCGTCTTCGATCTGGTGGACGGCGATGTATGGGAGGTGGCAGTTTCCGTCTCGTCTTCCTCGGCAGTAGTAGTACGGGTAGATGGTGCCGTGGCGGTTTTTGTTCATCGAGAGAAACATCGGCCCGCCGCAATGAGCGCAAGTGAGCAGGTTTTTGAGCGGGTGGTTATGGACTCGTTTACGGGACCCGGAAATGTTTTTATCGGTTAGGATCTGCTGCACTTTGTTGAACACAGTGATGTCGATGATTGGGGTGTGGGTGCCTTGATAGGTGACGCCTTTGTAGCTGGTTTTGCCGATGTAGTAGGGGTTGCGTAGCATGCGGCCGG
>JAHDDW010000022.1 GCA_020629155.1 Acidimicrobiales bacterium
TCAAGTCACTATCTACACTGCCACAACAAACACCCGTTCGCAACCAAAAAACGCTTCAAAAACAAAAAAACGCTTAAAAAGCGATGTTAGTAGTGTCGGGGTGGTCTGCGGTGACTGGCATGTCTGCGGCGTTTAGCTGGTTTCGGCTGCTTCCATATGGTTTGGTTGTATCCGCAGTGTTTACCTTTGTTGCAGTGGTGGAAGGTCCTGTTGTCGTAGTTTTTTGTTTTGATGTACCCGTGCTCACACTTTGGGCATTGTGTTGATTGATGGCCGCAAGCTGGGGAGCTGCACGTCCATGTTCGGTTTATTGCTTGCATTGGCGATGAGCAGTTGACGCATGTGCGTAGTTTTGTTCGGCACCGGTCGGTGTTGGTGCATCGGTGGTAGACGCCGCCGTTTTTATAGGTTGATTTGAGTGTTTTGATTCGGCCAGCGCCGCAGCTGACGCATTGAGGTCGGGTGAAGTTGTGGTTGACCCATTGGGTGTAGTCGGGTGTTGTGATTTCTTCGAGGAATGGTGATGGGTTGTCTTCGTCGCAGAGAATGTAGTTGATGTTTTTGGTGCGTGTTGTAGCGACGTAGAATAATCGGCGTTCTTCGCCATGTGGGTAGTTGTCAGATTGGGTGAGGACGAGGTCGATGACGGGGTCGTCGCTGATTTTTGACGGGAAACTGTATTTCGCTCCTCGGTTGACGCCGATGATGATGACATAGTCAGCTTGTGTCCCTTTGGAACTGTGGACAGTGCTTCGAGTGACGGTGATGTTTGGCGGGTTGGTGTAGCGGAGGTCGTCGATTTGGAAGTTGTAGCGTCCCAGCACCATGACGGTGATCTTGTCGTCTGGTGCGTGCCGTTTCGAGATTGTTTTCAACGTGTTGTTGATGGTTTCGTTAGTAGCGTCGCGGGGGTGGCCGACGATTTCGATTGGTTTTTCGGTTGATGGCGCTGCGTTGATTGTTTTGGTGATCTGTATCGGGTTGCGGGTGATGAACAGGCTGGTAGCGTCGACGAGCGGCTGGTGAAATCTGAATGTTTGGTCGAGTTCGCTTTGGATGCTGTAGCCGTACTGTTTCGCGAAGTCGGTCATATATGTTAGGTCTGATCCGGTGAACCTGTAGATTGATTGCCAGTCATCGCCGACGCAGATGAGTTTCGCTCCGCTGTTTTGTTTGACAGCGCCCAGGATCCGGGCGCGGCCTTTCGCCACGTCTTGGTATTCGTCGACGATGACGTACCGGAACGGTTCAGTGATTTCACCGCCCTCTAAATACGGGCACGCTCTGGTGACCATGTCAGCGAAATCGATGTCATAGCCACTCGCCCCTTTAATTTCTTGCTGGTAGGCGTCATAGATCGGGTCGAATAGTTCAAGGAACACGTCACAGCGTGATTTGTCGGAGCGGTTAACGGTTCTCGCTTCGAGTTCCTTTATCGTCCACATGTTTGATTTGAACAGAGATAGGAACGTAGCGAACAGTGTTGATAGGACAGTGACGGGTTCACCGCCGAGGTCCTTTAACACTTCGGTCGGGTCTAAAGGCTGCGGGGTGACCCCGGCATCGCTGAGTTTTTGTTGAAGGCGTTCCTCTAGTTTTTCTTCCGTGAGGTCGTAGAAGAACGTTTCTATAAGGATAGTGCCGTTCGTTTTGTGGAAGTTTCGTTTCCACTGGGTTGACTGTTTGTATTCAGTAGCGTTGACGTTCGGGGCGGTCCGTCCTTTTTTGTCCACCCCGAAATACTCGACGTAGATTCGTGTCCCGTCGCTGCGGTGAACGGTGAAGTCGGGTTTGTACTGACGGTGTGTGCTCGTTGCGCTGTCGTGTTCGTGGTCAGCTTCGTAGTCGTATTTGATGCCGTTGAGGTACAGCCAGTTAGCGATGCGATGTTCGCCGTGGCTTTTCACTTTCTCACCTCTCAGGGTGTCTGGGAGGTCACGTACCTGCCGGTTATAGGCTGCCTGCGATATTTCGGCGAGGTCAGGCGGAGCTGGATGTAACTCGAACGCGAAAAACGTGAGAATCCGAGCTGCGATGGCGGGGTCTTCCATCATCGCTTTCAGTGCGTCTTCGATGACATGTTTAGCGTTACGTTTCTTGTAGTCAGGGTCAGCGACTTTGGACAGTGACGGTTTTCGATCCGTGGCTTTGCCGATCACAGATAACCCGTAGCTGTGAAAGGTGGACACCTGTACATCATCAGCACCGTCGATTTTGGTGATGATCCGTTTCGCTAGTTCTTCTGCTGCGTCGCTATTAAACGCCAACACGAGAATTTCGTGCGGTTTCGCTTTGCCTGATGTGAGCAGGTATGCGACTTTCGCGACGATCAAACTTGTCTTCCCGGACCCGGCTCCAGCGACAACTAGATGGTTATCTTCGTCGTGGACAACGGCGGATGCTTGCGCTCTGGTTAACGGGTCAGACTCCACAGAGTCAAACAAGTTCCGGTACCGTGTAACCTCTCGTTCGATGAATTCGTTGTTTGCTTCGGTTACTAGCCGCCGCCCGTTTTCGCGGTACCGGCGGAACGTTTCCAGCCTGGAGCGTAACGCTATGCTACGCGCCGTTAGAGGCCGCGTTTTGTCAGCTTTGCTGTGGCGGGTGACCCATTGTTGATACATCGAATCAGCGGCGTAGCAGGACCCGTCGGTGAGGGTTTCAAACGCGGCGACAGCTTCGTCAACGCTATGGAGTGTGTCTTGTACGGCTGTGGTGTTGCTTTGCCGTGACCCTAAAAAAGCGGCAGCGGCCACAGCGGCAGCGGCGCATCCAGCAACGGTCAACACAATCCATGTAAACAAAACAAACAATCCGTTTCAGCTACCCGCCGGAAAGCAAAGACAAATCCCGAGACGGCGAGATAATCGAGACGTTCTTTAACGTAGCATCGCGTCGTGACAACAACCAAAACCAGACAGTAAGGTGCAGTACCAGTCGTACAAAACGGGTGGGGTGTGGTTCAGGTGGAAGTAGACAAAACGTCGCTGCGGTTCATATCGTGGAACATAGCGTTGGTGACCCAGTCGCAGCAAGCCCCCGACACGTGGACACAAACCCGTGCTGTCGCTGCGATAACAAGACTGCTCGAAGCGAACCCGTCAGACGTTATAGCGTTACAGGAAGTACCTGCTAGTTGGAACCCAGATATCGCCGGGTACCTGACGTTGGAAGCTGAGACGACATCGCATTCAGGGAGAATCATCACCCTTTTGTCAAAGAAGGTAGTCGCGTCAAACCAGATCGTCACATGCCCTGTTCACGGAAGCGCGGTTCTTGTCGACATCGGCGGCCTGGTGACGGTAGCGAACGTGCATCTCTGCCCCGGCCCTTTTCACCAGGAGCGTTACGCTCAACTCAGCGACATCGTCGAAACGAACCAGAACTCACACCTTCTGGTGGTCGGTGACACGAACACGCGCGGTAAAGAACTAGCCGCGATCGAAACACTCGGGTTGGTGACTGTGCGTCCACCGTCGCCGACACTTGACTGGCGGCGTAACAGATTCCACCGCGATCGCCCGAACATCCCGCGGATTTCTAGCTACTACACCCGTGCGTTCACCACCGCCAACATCGCAGTGAGTGGTATGGCGGTGTGGAACCAGCCCACAAAAACCGGTGACGGCACCGAATTCTTTTTGAGTGACCATTTCGCGTTAAGCGGCACCGCTACCACACACTAAACCACTAGAAACCTCTACAACCTGTGTTGTTCAGGTTTTAACTATCTTCTAGTTCTGTTAAAAGTATCTGTTTTGTAGATCGGGGTCGCGGTGCCTGCTGCTTCGACATGGCTGTATGGTGCTGTTCGGTGTCACAAGCTGTAGTTAGCATCGCGGTTTAGTAAACGTCGTCGCAAAAGGTGGGTTCTGGTAGATGGTTACACGCAGTAAGCATTCGTTGAAAGTTGTTGTGTTCGCGGTTTTGATGGTGGTTGCGGGTTTGGCTGTCCCGCAGCCATCATCAGCTGACCATCACGGTGAAACACCTAGCGACACCACTATCGACGATAGCGATGGTTCAGTTTCAAGCGATACGGCTCAACCAGTCGACGATTCTGACCGTCAACGCGATGACAGCGTCGATGAGAGCCGGGGCGGAGATACCGGCGATGACGGTCAAGACGACAGCGACGAAACCGGAGACAGCGGTAACGATGGTGTTGTTGTGTGCGCATCGACTGGTTTCGACGGTGCTCGCCTGATCGGCAAAACAGGGACAGTGAATGAAACTGACCCTGTTGAAGTTGATCTTGTTGACGGCACCTACGGTGTCGTTTTGACATCGACAGATGACAACCACGACGCAACGGCGAGTTCACAGGCCAACGAAATCTGGTTTATTGAAGGACTTAACGTTGACGGCGAGGTCGTGTTCACCAGTGAAACAACCGTCGATCTCGCCGATGATGAAACTGAACAAACCTACGAAGTCGGCGATGTCGAAGCTGTTGGTGTTGTCGCGGTCCGAGCGAAACACGGCCATGTTAGTGGCAGGTTTAATTCGATTGTCCCAGCGAACGTCGAGTTCACAGCTGTCGGGGCTTGCCCAGATCCGGCGGCTGACCCGGGCGGACCTGGTACCGGTGTTTCTGATAGGAGTGTCCCTGAGATTCCTGATGGTCTGGTTGAAGCGATCGCGGAAGTAACCGGCGATCCGCGTGGTATCGATTTCGGTGACGGCGCTCCAGCAGGAATGGTTGAGTTCGAGGGCGGCCCCGCGCTTGACGGCGTCAAAGTGATGATCGACTCGTCTGGTGGGTTAGCTTCTCCGAACGTTTCGGTAACACCGGACCGGTTCGCTGGGTACGCGTTGTCTCAGCGTGTCGGCGTGTCGAACGTGTTCGACATAAATGTGACGCGACCTGACGCTGTTAACTCAGCCGAAATCACTCTCCCCTATGATGAAACGCTTCTTGATGGTGCAGACGAGGCTGGGTTACATATCGCCCGGTTTGATGAAGACGCAGGGATTTGGGTTCCGGTTAACAGCCCAGCGACGGTCGATAGCGAAGCGAACACGGTGACGGTCACAACCGGCGGGTTTTCACGCTATGCGGTGGTGACCGGTGTCGAATCGGTGGGCACGAGCTTTGTGTGGAGCCCTGAGGGCACGCAGGCGTTCTTCGGTAACCAGGCAGTCACGTGCACGAGCGGTGTAGCGGGTAATTCGGTTGATGTGGTGTTCGCTATCGATTCGTCACTATCGATGGAAGATAACGATCCAGGTTTCGCGAGGCTTGACGCGGCTGGCGCGTTTCTCGACGCGATGAGCGATGACGATCGGGCTGCGGTTATCGCGTTTGGTAATCCTGCGATAGTGCGGCAGTCGTTAACTTCGTTGAATGGTGGTGGACGCGGCGACCTCGAAGGAACAATTTCAGGAACGACGGAGCTGTTGCCTAGCGGAACTAATATCGAAGACGCTATGGAAAAATCAAACGAACTGTTGTCGTTCGACGGCAGCGATAACCAAGTCAAAGTAATAGTTCTTCTCACTGACGGGCGGCAGGATCTCGGACCTGGCGAAGACCCAGTCGATGAGGGTTTTATTCAAACAGCGAACGCACGAGGTACGACGGTTTACACTGTCGGGCTCGGCGCAGACGCTGACACAGCGTTGTTGAACCGCATATCGTCGCAAACCGGCGGCCGCACGGTTTCGGCTGCTGACCCCGCTGACCTCGCAGCAGCCTATGAAGGTCTTGTTGCCACAATTATTGACGACGGCACCGACAGCGACGACGATGGGTTGACCGATTGTGAAGAGGTCAACGGCTTGTTCACAATCGCCCAGTTCTTCAACCCTTTCAATAGCGAAACGTCGAACTTTCCAGCTGGGACGGCTGAAGCGACGTCGTTCATGTTCACCTCTCCAGACAATCCAGATTCAGACGGCGACGGAACAGTCGACGGCGTGGAGGTTGAACGTAAACAACTCGCCGACAACCCAGCATTAACCGCCGCGCACCCGTCGCTTGTCGAACGCGGGTTAACCACCTATTTTGATCAAATCACAGGCAGGGCCGACAAGTTCGACACTGATAGCGACGGGTTGAAAGACCCCGTGTTCCCAGCATTACGTGAAACGTGCACGTTCCAGCCGGTAGCGAACAGTCCGAGCCCGTTCAGTTACGACTCAGATAACGACGGAGTGAACGACAAAGTTGAATGCGAAAACGCGGGGATGAACCCGCTCGGAAAAGAAGCCACCGACGCCTATGGTGTCCCTGGTTTCCGGGAAACTATACTTGTCGCTCCAGCGATCTATAACAAAGCTGGGTTTCCAGATCCGGTGGTCGGAGCGACATGGCAAAATGACAACGCCGATGAGTTCCGTACCATCATGGAACAAGACGCGGTGTTTTATGACGAGGACTATAACTGTGTCGAAAACTGCGGGCTGATAACCAGCTGGGCCGCTGCTGAACCTAACGATAACGGGTTCGGTTGGTGCAACTCAGTATTCAGCGGCGATTGCGTTACCGATGCAGGTCAGATTCAGGACAAAATCCGTCAGATCGTCGAGGAACAAGGAGCGTTCGACGACGACGGCTTATACAAGCGTGGACTTGTCGCAAGGCAAGCGGCGTGGTCTTGTTTCTACCTCTATGGAACCGACGACCGATGCCAGTACGACAATTTCTTGGATGAAGCAGAAACGCAGTTAGGTTTCGTCGTTGTCGGCAGAGTCGGTGTCACCGTGGTTGACATTTCATCACGCACGCTCGAAGAACGTTTGAGAAAAGACGGAGGCGACGGGGGGCCGGGTAACCTGCCAAACGAGCAGACTTTGAGACGGATACAGCGAATCGCTGAAGTGCTCGCTGAAGGGTCGAAAGTGTTCCGAGACGCTCAAACAACGGACACTGAACGACAGGACAGGATCGAAGAAATATTAGAAACCTGCTACCAGTCAAACATTCTCGAAACATTGTCGATGATCGACCAATCCGCCCACCCGTGTGATGTGTACCCGATATTTATGCCGTCAACGTTCGACGCTGGCGACGCTGCACGTAACGACGCTCAACACATCGCCGCTAACCCAGCAGACGCCGTATTAAACTTTCAGCCACGGGCGCAAGCGAGAGAACGAATCAGAACAGATCTGGCTTCGAGAGGGCTAAACGTCGGCAGTCCCGACGTCTGGTATAACCAATTCGACGAATGTGATAACCGTGGGAGTCTCGCATGCGACGAATACCCGTTCTTCTCAAGCGTCCAGTCCGGGCCCGGACCAAACCCGGCGGGTAACGAGTCGCCGAGAGCGTCGCTGCTGCCGATGCCTAGCGGCCCGAACAGTCTTGAAGGTAACCGTTACGGGGTGTTTACCCGAGCGACGCAATGCCCGACAGTGAACGCGGGCGCGCCGTTTATAGTCGCCCCTAAACTGGGTGGTACTACTCCGACTGACTACCGATGCCCGGCAGGGTAGCGCTAGGCTAGCTGCTATGGCTGTGTCGCAAACAATGGCTGACGCTTTAGCGGATCTTGAAGCAGCGTTCGCTGAAGTTGATCACCCGTGGGCTAGCTACACAACGCCAGGGCCTAGCGTCGAGCAGATCCGAAACGAAATCGAACCGACCGGTTTGATACTGCCTGACGAACTAGTTGAGTTGTGGTCGTGGCGTAGCGGCCACCCACCTGAAGCAGCAGACGGGTGGGCGCTACCAGGACGGTTCCGAATCCCGACACTAGCAGACGCGATTCACCAACGTTCAGAACTGATATCGGCTGAAACGTTAGACGATGACTGGTACATGAAAACTAGTTGGATCCCAGCTCTGCGGCGAGAAACAATGGAGTTCTGGGCTCACACCGAAACCGAAAAAACTGGTTCTGTTCTAGTGACACCAGTTGACCTTTGGGATCCGTCAGGATGCGAACACGAAGCTCCTCAATGCACCGTCGCGATCACAACTGTCGTTAGCGACATGGCGCGTATGCTTCGCGAAGGCTACTGGGGGCTCTACAACAACCCGCACAGCGAAGATAGCGTCACGATATGGATGCGTAACCCGCAAGTCGGTGACTTAACAGACCAAGAACTCGGCTATAGATGGGCGTACTAAGCCAGAAAACCGTCGAGTTGTGTTTAGTCGGATGTCGGTTTGACTGGTAAGGTATCGCTCTATGGCGGGTGCGGGTTGTTTCAACTTCGACGGTGTATTGACGTTATGCCGCGAGTTGTGGGCAGCAGCGGATGAACTCAATAATGTTATGCGTCAGCGTGATAGTGATGCGGGTGTGGCGTTGAAGCAGTGGCAAGGCCCGCACGCTGACACCTTCAAAACAGGGTTAGAAGCCGATGAAATCGACGAGACCAGGCTTGTTCGGCTGTTGCGTAGCGCTGCTGATGATTGGGCGCAAGCGTGGGTGTACGCGATGAACGACGAAAACCGTGCGCGTCACGATAAAGCGGTCGATGGCGCGGATTCTATGTTGGAATGGCTGCCTGGTTTTTCAGACAGACCAGTCACGGGGTACACGTCGATTACGGCGGTTCCGTCCGGACCTGATTTCGAAGCGACCGGCGAACTCTACATAAACACTGAGTCCTGACATGGCCGACGGTGATGGTGGTGGTGAGGTTTGTTCAGCGGATCCGAACGACCTGGAAGTCTATGTAGACAGTATGGACACGATGCGCACCAGTTTCGGTCTTCGGATGGAAGCGCTGCAAACATCGTGGAACGCGAAAGCCGCTGGCAATAGTTATGTCAGCTTTCCGGCTCCGTTCGACGACGCAGGCAATGTAGCGGCGACGTGGAAAACACGATCAGAGTTCGTCGCAGCGGTCCGTCAAGCGTTCCTCGATGCTGACGGCTATGACCCGCAAGCGATCGATGTCGTCTACACAATCTCAGCGGCGGCGATTGATCAAGCATTAGGGCGTACCGCTCAAACACTACTTGAAATGGGTGTAGACCCGAACGACGCCGAAACAATCGCTGCTGGAACTCCTGAATTATTCGACTCGGTTGTGGATGGCTATATCAGCGTTGAAGCTGCGGTCGAAGTCGCCGCGTTAACACCGTCTGAGCAGCGCAACGTGCTGGCAACCGATTTAGATTCCGGCGAGATCGTGGCTGTTCTCGACAACGATTACGGCGTCACGGTTCGGGTGGCGTTGTTAGAGGGTCACACGTATCGGGTTCGGATGTTGATGTTGGACGAGGAGCAACGCTCAGCGGTGCACATGTCTGACACACTCCCGATCCTTCTTGGCGGTGACGAACACCTCAGTTTCGAAGAGATTGAGGAACGGGTTGCTGAGCGTCGAGGACAGATCGTCGCCGGATACGAGGAAGCTGGGCTGTCACCGGATGAGGCGCAAGCAGCGTACGACGACCTCGTAACCAGCGTCGAGTTTTTAGCGGTCAACAAAATCGCTCGTATGTCGTTAGACGGCGCAGCTGATGACGACAGCAAACCTGGTGACCCTGACGCTGACAACAAATTCAGTGCCAGCGACGCTCGAACGCGTGCTACGCTGTTGTTGGAAGACGGCGACGATTCGAACAGTCAACGCTTATGGCAACGTTCGATGCAGGCCCGTATGGGAACCCCGAACATTTTCGTGCTTCTAACAGACGATGACCGCAGCGACGCTCTAGCACTTGTCGGGGAACATACGCATGAAGCGTCGGGGAGCCATTACAACCGGAAACCAGCCCACATAGCGACCGCTGATATAGCTGCTGAGATACAAGCGATACGCCGCACCGACCCGGAACGCGCAGCAGCCATAGAACTAGTTGTCGTTAGTGAGCTTGAAGGCGATGACCGTGCCGCGTTCATCGAACAGATGGGTATCCAGACTCGTCAAGAAAAAATCGGGTACGCAACACTTGCTGACGGTGTTGACGGCGATGTTGAGGTCGACCAAAACGACATCAATACCGAGGTCGACCGTATCTTAGAAGAGACGGTCGGTACCCGAACCGGCTATATGGGAAGCGGGCCTAGGACTCGGACGTTTAACGCGAACGAAGCCGAATATCAGATCAACGAGTTAGCAAAAACCGATCCAGCGTTAGCGTTGATGGTCAAACAACAACTCGACCACCAGCTAGAGCCCGTAGACGTCGCCGAGTTGAATCGGCTGCTCGGTGGCGGCGCTGGGTGGAGCGATAACGTCGACTCAGCCGGGAACCACCCATGGGAGATGGCCCAAGGCGCTAGTAAGAATTTCGCTAACGGTTTCATCTTCATCGGCAACCAACTAATCGACACAGATATTCGTGGGCAACGAGACGGTCCGATCCCGTCGTTTGAGTTAAACAACTCCGCTGAACGCGGCGGCGCTGTCCTAGGCACCGCGGTTGAGATAGCGTTCGCCGGTAAAGGTCTGGTGAAGATCGGAGCGAAATGGTTTATCCGTAACGGCGACGACCTCACCGAAGTCGTCATCAAAAACGGCGACGATCTCGCCCCACCGGTCGGCCCGAGAACACTACTACCTGACGGGACCGTGAAGCCAGCACCAGCGGGAACACCGTCACCGGCTGTCACCGCTGACGTGCAGGCGTATGCCGATGCGATTAACAGTAACCAGCCGTGGAGGTGGAGCGATATCGCCCCAGCGGTGAAACCGAGGGCGCGTTCAGCTATACGAGCAGAAGCCAAAGCACACGGGCTTATCGCTCAAGTCCCGAGGAAACCGTCAGGCCACCCAGATTTCGCAGCGGCGAACGTCGTCAGAAAAGTCGACCACCTACCAGCAGACCTGTGGAAAGCGACCGACGCTGAACAGTTCAAATGGTTAGATCAACGGCTACCAGGCGGGGTGCGCCCTAAAGGGTATTTGTGGCATCACAGCGAGTTGACCGGCAGAATGGAACTCGTCGAACGAGGCGCGCACACAGCCTATAGTCATAGCGGTGGTCGAGCGCCGGGAGGGTGGGCTGATGCCCCGAGAAGATAAACCACGCAACAAGAAACATATGCTGCCACCGCCAACCACGGAAACGGTTGAAGCTACGCAGCGATGGTTAGAACGCGTGTTCCCCGAAGACTACCTGTCGTTCCTACGTAACCATAACGGGTACGAACCAGACCCAGCAATCGTCATAAGTGGCGGGCGGGTTCTGGAACGGTTCCTGCCAGTCCTCTCAACCGAACAAGCCGAAGAGTTCCTCGACCCGGCTGAATACTCGATAGAACTCGAACAAGTCACCGGCAACCTAGATCTACGGATCATTATCGGCGACCAAGACATCGTCTCGTACGTCCCGATCGCTGAACTCGCGTTCGGCGATTTCATCTGCCTCGACTACACCAATGCTGGGCCGCCAACCATAGCGATTTGGGACCACGAGCAATCCATCGACGAAAACCCAGTCACACACCAAACCGCAGCCACATTCACCGATTTCCTCCAACAAACCGGACTCAACCACCTCACCTAAAACAAGCAAAGTTGGGGTTTCTCCAACACCCCAGCAAACCCGGCACAAAGAGAAAAGCACGGCATCTCACACCGCGAACTACACAACCGGATACCCCACGACTGGCAAGTCGTCGCCGAAGCCTGATCGAGCAGTTTCGCTTCGGGCAGTGAAACCTGCGATGGGCGTTTTCTAGGTTTCACAGCGTCTGTGCGTGCTAGCAACGAGAGGGATTGGGTGTTTGGCCTGCTCAGGACATGGGTTAGGTGTTTTTGCCCGTCTCCTATAGGGTACTTTTGCTTTTAATCGACGGTTACGGCTGCTAACTTCACAGACGTCGCATCTAGATTTTCATAGTCAACGCCTCGGTCGCGACGATGTGTTTTCGAGGTTTCCTGTCCGCCGATACCAAATCTACGCTCACCGTATTTTCGTTGAACCCGCCGCCAGTCAACACTTTTTGTTGACTGGTATACCGAAAAAGGAAACCCGAACCAATGTCTTTTCGACATTCCGCTGTTCTAGTTCGCCACTCCATTTCTCATCTGTTTGCCAGACGAACACGACGATCCACAAGCGTTGTAACACTGAGTCTCGTGTTCGTGGCGGTTTCGCTAGTCTCGATTCCATTCGACCCCGATCGAGCCGCAGCTGTTGAAGTAACACCCCCATGTACAACAGTTGACCTCACCAGCCTGGGCCGCTTGTTATCACCGAAAGTCGGGACAGAAGCCGATCGTGAAGCACGAATCAAAGCTGAAGAGACAAACACCGTCGACGTCGAGGAACTAAACGGAGACTACGAAATCATCCTAATTTCTCGGGATGACCTTCACGGGGATAGCGGTCAGCCAGTCCAGGACAACGAACAGTGGTTTCTCGAAGGCCTCAACGAAAATGGTGACGTTGTCGTAACCAGCCAACCGACTGGAGATCTTAATTCGTTGAAGAAGTCTGAGCCGTTCAACGTCGGCACAGAACCATTCGAGAACGTTGTCAAACTACGCGCACGCCATGCCCAACTCGGTGATGGTATCGACTCGATCCAACCTGGCAGCGTCATTCTACGCAACGAAACCTGCACCAGCGATGAAGAAGATGATACGAAGCGCTACGAACTCGTTATCGGTGGCACTACTCGCTGTGTCGGCATCAATTCACAAGACGAAGTTGTGGTCGAGCAATGCGCAACGTCGGACAGCCCAAACCTAGAATTCTCAACCACCTACTTCGAAGAGACCCCAATCGATAACGGCAAGTTCCTCCTCCGGTCTGTGCTCACAGGAAAATGTGTGGCCGCACCGTTGGTTAAAGGCGTCGTAGCACCCGGGAAGGCGATACCTAGCGAAGCCGCTCTAGTCGAATGTGATGCAAACAACAACAACCAACAATTCGAGAGGGTCGGCGACAGACTCGTATCAGTATTCAACCAGTGCATATCTGTTGACACCGAAAGAACACCAACAGACGGGGACACATTCAGCAACCAGCCGTGCGAAGCCCCAGAGGTAGGCGAGGTATTCACGCCTTGGCAGAACCTATATCCCACAACCGGCAACGAGTATCCGAAAACTGAGCTTCGCATAAAAACGGAATCAGGAGACAACCGGCCGACACTGGAAACGATTGATCTTGAAAACTCCAAGGTCAGCGCAACAGTGAATTTGGCGAACCGGGGGCCGCAAGACTCCCAAACCACGATCGTTGAGCTATTCCTGCCCTACACGGTGACACTCCGCAGTGATGTTCTGGAAGGCGCTGGTTTGGACTGTGAAACGGGTCTGCAAGAGCGTGTTAACTCGGGGCCGTTGAACGAATTCTCGCGTCGTTCGGATTGGGGCGGCAGCGGAAACCAACCGGCAGGTCAACCACAAGAACAAAAACACACCTGTCAACTAATTGAACCGTTACGCCACAACGAAACTGTGTTGTTGCCGGTCGAGTTCACAATTCCGAACAGCAGCCAAACATCGTTTCGGTTCCACGTTCAAACCTATAGCACAAGTCAAGAACTCGACTACAGCAACAATCGAATAACGGTAAATCCATTGCCGATAGGGGCGATAGTTACGAACCAGGTTTTGTTGCTTGGAGGGGTGACACCGTGGCTAAACGACGCTCTTGGCCTTGACCTTGGCGAGGGGACTGTTTTGTGTTCGACGGCATCAGCCGACCCGATACTACCACGGAACATCACGCCAGGCTTTATCGAAAATCTGGTTCAATCTATCGAAGGACAAGGTGGTTTTCGTCCACGAAACCCTCTGCAATTTCCTGAAAGAGCGTTGGATGTTTTAAAGACGGTCGTGCTCGAATCCACAGATTGTGGCGACGCTATTGACGTAGACGACTACAAGGCAGCGATTGAACTGTTGATAGAGATCGTTGAAAGTAGAGATCTAGCGGATAAAGAAAGAGCGATTGGTGATTTCTATGACGAAGCCGTAGATCCGTCGCTTTGGTATCTAACCAGATCTGAAACCGCAGCAATAAATGAGTTGCAAGGCTCTCCGGGAAACCCACTAGATTTGGGAAAGTCTCCCGTATTTGAAGGAACCAAACTTATAGAGGCCTTCCCGATCCCTGCCAACGCTCAGAACATTAGCGTAATAAACAAGGTCGCTAACTATAACCCCGAAAGAGCGTTACGTATCTGGGAGCTAAACGCAGCTGGTCTACCCATAGTTAACGCCATACGCACAGCTGAGTTCGAAACCAACTCCGAAGCGAGAGACAACTACTTCTTCAGCAGATACCCGGCAACGGACGAGGCTGTAACAAACTTCTCGCAAGAAAATCCTGACGGTGCTGAAATAAACACGCCACTGAGGCTCGAAGCTTACCTCTTACAGACGCAACAATTGGAACAGTACGTCCAAAACAACGACATAGATTCCTATCCGAGCTGGTTAACCGATGACGACAACGAAAGCCTTGAAACCTGGACAGCGTTTCTTCTTGCCTACCCAGAATTGGTCGCAGAATCGTATGCGTTTAAAGAACAGTCAAAACTGGAATCCATAATCCCAATCGCGCTCACACGCGAAACAGGGGAAGGGCTAGCGGGAGTGACACTCCATGCATGGGCTGACCTTTCTGACGGGAAGATCGACAGACCAACAACTCCGCAATTAATTCAACTATCGGCTGCTGGCGGGGTTCCTTCAGACTTTAAAGAACTCGGAAGCATAGTGGCAGACCTCTTGGAAGATGACGAACTTCTCTACGCCATCTACTCTGGCGCTCGTAACAACGACTACCTCGACAACGAGCTACTAGACCAGCAAGACTTCAACGAAGTGCGAAAGGAATCAGGCTCCTTCGCTGACCATATCGACAACGCTGATAACGCCCAAACTACCGAACTCTACGAATTCTTCTTCAGCGAAGAACCGCCCTTCCGGCTAAACTCAGCGTCGCTATCTGTCTTTAGCCTGCGGCTAGCAAGCTACGGATCTCTGCGATTCGCCTTATGCGAAAAAGCCCCGGACCCCAAGGCCTGCAGCGAATCAGAACTCGACGTAAGAACCAACGATCTCGAAGCTGTCAAAACAAGCGGAGACATCCCCATCCTGCTAGATAACGCCATCGATCAGGTATTAGCGCTTCGGCTCGTAGACGAACCAGATCGCACTAAATACGAAATAGCTCAAGACATAGTAGGAAAAGTAGCTCTTGTAGTAGCACTCACAACTATAGTGCTTGCACTGCCAGGCATAGGTGCTGGTTCAGTAACAATTCTCGGGGCTTCTTTAGTGAAAGTTCTTGGCGCTGTAGCCTTTGGACTAGAAATTGCAGAAGTGGCCCTCGCCGTGGTTAACGGCGACGAGCCAACCGTTCTGTTCGGCCTGATCGGGCTATCGGCATTCGGCGGAGGTGAAATCGACGACATCGTCTCGATATTCAGAAAAACGGGGATCAACCGAAAAGATCAAGAAATAATCGACAACGTCGTCAACCCATTCGAACAAACCAGAACTGACTTTAAACAGATCGACGAGACGGGAACATTCCCCAAAACACCTGCTGCAACAACAGAAACAGCAACCAAAGCCGACGCTTTAAACTACCTCAGCGAGACCGCCAGCGACCCAGCCGTCACTATCCAAATCGTCAACGAATACCAGACAGCGATCCGCAGAACCGCCAGCAACCCTAAAGCCATCGACGCTATCGAAACCAACGCACGCATCGCCAATAACCACCCAAACGCACACACCAAACTATTCGAAACAGCCGACGGCCCAACAGCAGCAGCCCTACAGCAAACCATCGCCGAACAACCCAACTTCTACGACAACCTACTCAGTAAACTCACCGACACAGAACTCGACGAACTCGACCCCCAAAAACTCGTCCAAGCCCTCAAGAAACAAACACCGCTCACTGAAACACCGCTCACTGAAACACCACTACGAGACGCCAACGAATGGGCAGACGACTTCGCACAAACAACAGGAATCAGTCAAGAAACTAGCCGAAGAACAGTTGAGCAATGGTACGAAAACAAACTCGGACTAAGACCAGGGAGCCTCAAACGGTTGCTGGACGAAGCGACACCAAGCCAGTTAGACGAAATAGAACAAGCAGCACGCAAAAGCGCAGAAGACGGCCGCACGGCCACGGACGCTGTCACATGCAGCAGGTTTAGTAGTTTCCCATCTGGAACGCAGGTCCGTATGGGGGACGGCTCTCTCAAAGCAATCGAGACCATTGAAGTTGGTGACACTGTTTTAGCAGCTGACCCTG
Source organism: Acidimicrobiales bacterium (assembly GCA_020629155.1). Classification (GTDB taxonomy): domain Bacteria; phylum Actinomycetota; class Acidimicrobiia; order Acidimicrobiales; family SZUA-35; genus JAHDDW01. The sequence continues at coordinate 16,145 of JAHDDW010000022.1, forward strand.
TGACTGGTGAATGGTCAAACCAAACCGTTCTGAACCAATGGTCATACATCGATCATGGTGAAATGGTCACCGCAACGCTCGAAGATGGCTCTACAACCACCGCAACTGACCACCATAAGTACTGGATCGACAACCGTGGCGCATGGGTCGACCTCGAAGACATACAACAAGGTGATCACCTACTAACACCAAACGGAATCACCACCGTCGAAAAAGTAATCGAGCACCAAACCAGCGAAACACTGGTGTGGGAACTCGACACCACAGGACCTGACACCTTCACCGTATGGACCGGCAGTAGTGATGTACTCGTTCACAACGCTGACTGTGAAATCGACGCCGACGGGAACGTAAAAATAACAAACGACGACGGCTCGACTGTCACCCTCAGGTCGAACGGCACCGCCGACTACATCGAACCAAACGGCACTTCATACCAAAACGTAAGAATCGACGGAGAAGGCAACGTCCAATTCAGCGACAAGCAAAACCAAAACCCGATATACGAACACAGCGGGGGAGCCGAACGAAGCCCAGTCCTAACGAAACGAGCCGACGGGCAAGGCTTCGACAGCGACGGCGGGCTGCTATACCGCAGTGCTGACCCGACTTACACAGACCGAGTTGACCACGTACTTCAACACAAGTACGGCAACAACAAGCCAAACAAAACCAACCCCTCTCACACGACCTTCCCAGATGGAGTTGACCCTATAAAGGCAGTTGACGAAGCATGGAATAACCGACCCAGTGTCATTCCCCAGAGCGCCTATGACCCTGTCCGTGATCGCTGGGCGATAGATAGTCAAAGTTTGGACGGAACGAGAATCCGCATTATTGTTCAAGGAAACCCTGGTGAGCCGTCTAACATTATAGTTACAGCATTTCCGTTATAATTATGGTGAAGCCTACCAATCATACTCGCAGGAATTGCCTCATGGATTCACTATTTGAGCAGAAATTGATCAAGTTGGATGCTAGTAAACTTCCCGTTAAGACTGCCGAAGAGTGGGGGGAAATTTACTCTAAGGTCGATTCGATACGGGATGAGATAGCTGCCCTGACAGGCGAACAAATGGAAAAGGGAATAGAGCAGGATTCTGAATCGTTTGCATCTTTTAGAAAATACAAAGTTGTCAGGAGTCCTCATGGTGAGCGCAGTGGCGTCGCGGTTAGCTTGATGTTTTCGAACTGGGGAAATTTGGTTAGTATATATTTTGATGCCGAATTACTTGAAAAATCTAGCCTTGAAAAATTCATAAAGTATGCGCCAGGCATAGTAAGAAGTAAGGGTTTTGATCCGTACTTTTGGGAAGATTTTGACTATCCATACACTGGCAAGAGATTCGCTAAGTATTGTAGGTGGGCAGATCATGAACGAGCAGCTAACCCTAACTACAAAGAATGCACTTGGGCTTGGCGGTTTTTTTCGCACCTTTAAAAGTTTGAGTAAATACGAACTTGAGCTGCGGCAGTGCCTGTCGGCAGGCAGGTATGTTCGAGGTTAGCCCTGGGTTTCAGGCTGGTATGAATACTCGTTTAAGACGAACCCTCTGTCCTGATATGCACGTACTACTGTACTGGGACAATTGTCGGGTAAGGCAATTGCGCTATACTTCTCGGCTCTTGTTAAGGCAACGTAGGCAATACGAGTTTCTTCGTAGTCGTTGTCTAGGAGCCAGGTATCCCAGTTGTTAATGAGGCCGTCTTCGCTCTCGGTTGCATAGAGGAGGGTTGCCTCGTGAGATTCACCTTTGGAGGAGTGAATAGTTTGAATATTCAGCTCATGAGCGGACTTGCCGATCATCTCTTGCATCATTAGATGTTTCGATCCGTTCGGTGCCTTAAGCTTATGGCCAATTTTTGGCGGTTCGCTGGTGAACTGTTCCAGCAAATTGATCATTCCCGAACGAGCACTAGCGGCCCATTTGTCGCATGTCACCTGCAGGTCGGGTAGTGATTTGAGCATATCAATTACACCGAGCCGTAGGCGCAATCTTTCATCAGAAGTGAGAGTGCCGATGTCTTGGTCAGGTTCCGCTAGGAAGTAGACAATTTTTTCGATCTCTGCAATGGTGTAGCTTTCCAATTCTTGACTTTTACCTAAACCTTGGGCGGCTTCTACAATGGGCTTCAGGTACCTGTTGAGCTTCAACGGTGAACCAGCGAGTGAATCTATCTCAGATTGTTGACGGCATAAAACAACCGAGTCAGTCTTGGGTATACCCAATTTTCTGAGACGATCGACAAATCTATCAACAAGGTCAGCTTCGTTTCCTTGCCTGTAGAGAAATATCTCGGGGGATTCGCCGTAATGTTTGTTGGGCCCGACGGCTTTGTCTGGTTCTGCGCCTGACGAAAACTTGTATGTGCTATCGCAGATAGCTTGAGAAGATCGCCAATTCTCAGTCAAAGATAAAGATGTTATCCCAGTTGCAGCGATCAAGCTCTTGATATCTTTTGGTTTGGCATAGGCAAATCCGTAGATCGCTTGATCAAGGTCTCCCACAAGTGCAAGCGAGTGCAAGTCAGATTTCTTGAGAGACCTGACACAGGCCTGTTGCACGTCTGTTAGATCTTGGACCTCATCAACTATTAGCTCATCGAACCGTAGTGCTACGGTTCGAGCGATGTCGTTGTCTTGAAGAATTTTCATAGCCCAGTACAACGCGTCGCTTGGCGATAAAAGCCCACGTTTTGCCAAAGCATGCTTGGCTCTGATAGCTCGGTCTTGTAGATCAGCGGCGAGCTTCTCGGCGGTCACCTTAGCTCTCAAAGCATATGGAGTCTCTTTCAACGCAAGCGTATCGTCAGCACGCCATTCGAAATCCCAGATAGAGACGTCGTAGTTGCCTCGATTATTGTATTCAAGGATTTCGCTTGCGACTTTCTGTCTCTTGGTGTCAGCAACTACCCTTGGCTGAGTTTCACATTTCATGAACTCTCGCCCGAATGGTCTGACAACGTATCTCATCAGGAAGCTATGGAACGTTCCGACGTAGCTTGGGTCTGTCACGTGATAGCCAGCTGTTGCAGCAGATTTCAAGATTTCCTTCACTGCCGTGTTCGTATACGAAAGGGCTGCGATGCGTCGCTGCCTGCCCAAGTCCGGGTCGATTGTGGTGGACCAGTAAGCTAACCGCACCCCAACTGTTCGGGTCTTCCCGCTGCCAGGGCAAGCCGTTAGAAAGAAATCTCGTTTCATCTTAACTGCGGTGTTTTGTTGTTTGGATACCTTGCTCCTGTCATCAGCGAAGCTTGCAACGGTATCGTTATTCATCGTTACCGGAGCTCTGAGTGCTGCCCTTTGCTTCGAGATCGCTAGTGCTAGCCCAAAGTATTGCTTCCTTGATGTAGCGTGGCACGCCGATAGTAAAGCCGTCAGCTTTTACAGATGCAGCAGTTTGGGTAAGAGCTTGAGCGAACCGTCCTTTGCGATTAGAAATGGCGTCTAGCACGGCTTGAGCCTGGCTGTTTCCCTCTTCAAGGTTCTCATCATCTCGGAGGCGCTTTGCGACCCGAGGTTTCAAGAGAACCAAGGCCCTTAGCGCCCATTCCCAGTTGCCAGCTAACACAAGATCGTATTCAAAAGTGTTGCTGGCGAGAAATACCTTACGTTGTCCATTCTCACTTTCCTTGAGTATCTGAGCTGTTGCCGACAGGACCGAGTCTGGTTCGATCAACTTACTCTCGGCGGCTTCGCTTTCGGCGGGATCACCGCTCTCTTCTTTAGGCGGATCACTATCGGAAACGATAGAACACCTATTTGGTAGTCTGCCGTCGTCAAACAAAGCGGCAAAAGGCCCAAAAGCAAGTCCGCCGACATTTACGACTGTTACCCCACATTCAGCGAGATCATATTCGGGACCCAGCTCAGCGGCCAGCAAAGGAAATAGTAGCTGCTCGGCCAAACCTTCCACCAAGATAACTGCGTTCGCAAACAATAACGCTGCCTTAGTTACATCCAAGAACCGGTTTAAATGATTGACTTCCTGAGTTTCCAATCCAAATTCGTCGATAAGTCCAGTGGATAGCTTTCCTGCATATCTTGCCAATGTGGTAATCTGTTCCACACCAACGGCCGATGTGATATTTGGAGAGTGCGTAGTAACTATGACCTGAACATCAGGACGGTCTTCTACCTCTTTCTTAAGAAAACGCATCAGTAAGTCTTGAAGCTGTGGGTGGAGGTGGGCCTCAGGCTCCTCAATCAACAACACATGCAATTCGCTGTCATGTTCATAGGTAAGCCCAGCCAGAACCACAGCCATATAGAGAATATTGTTCAGGCCCAGACCGTTTTGTTTCATAGGTAACGCTGCATCTCTACCAATACCAATTCCGAGGTTAGACAGAACATTCTCGAAAGCTGGATCAGCGAATAGCAAGGCTGCTGACTGCTTTAAGCGATCCCCCGAAATGGAATTGAGACGGCCTTGTATCAGCTCAGCTGATCTGGAGACAGCCTCAACCTCCCTTAAGTCGATATTGGCTTGTTCCGCAATATCGACTACAGCCTGACGGTCATCGCCATCACCAGCAACCGCCGAGATTAGATCAACGATGTAGTTATGCCTACCAGGGCGCATGTCTAGCTCAGCATCTCGAAGCGGCTTGAGATAGGTATAGGTAACAGCGGTTCGGGCCCACTCCTCCAGATTGGCGCTTTTGTCTCGCCCTCCCAGCAGCCGACTTTTCGGACGTCCTGTCAAAGGCAATTCGCAAGCAGTATGAAGTGAAGCGGTATCTCTGCCGTCGAGAGCTGTCAGCATTCGTGCGCTTTGCTCTATCCCAAGATTAGCAAAATTCAATGAAACAGTAAACTGCTCAGTTGCGGGCGTTCCAGTGCCTGAATGGCAGAAATCTTCTCTACTAACCTTTAGTGGCCAACCAGAATGTGGTGTCAAAGTCATACGCAGAGCGTCTATCACGTTTGACTTGCCAGCGTTATTCGGGCCGACGAGTACCGACAGGGGGTGAGCGAAGCTAACCTGGCCTGACAGGTTACGAAATCCATCAAATTCAGCGTTCTTCAGGTGCATGGGACGAACAATAGTAGATGCAGCGGGCCGTCGGTTAGCTCACTTAAGAAAACCGACGTCCTTCCAGGTTGTCCGACAAGGGGATAGAGTGAACTAGATCGACCGTGTCACGTCCCAGGAACGGCGCTACCTGTCCCTCTTCGCAGCGCACACAAAACGCACATAGGACTACCCGTAACCCCGCCGAACCAGATAAACGGCACAACACGACAAAGACAATATTCCCAGGCCAGAGTGTTCTAGACGGACTACATAACACTAGAAATCTGCATCGGTTCGTTCTTAAACCCCTCGGGCGTATTTCGGCGTGGTTGCTTCTGGTGAGCTAGAGTCTGTCCTGTGGGTTTCGGAGTGATACACATCGTGGGAATAGTGTCGAATTTGGCTGTTGTTGCGTCTGGGGTTGATGCGGCGACAGAAGCCTCTTCGATATCTTCAAGATTTGATTGGGTGACACCGCTTGTGTCAGTGTCGGTGGCTGTGGTAGCTGCGTTAGCGGCGTGGTTTACTGCCCGTGTTTCAGAGAGACGGCGACTTTATGCTGAGGCTATCAGCGCAGCATTATTGTGGGTAGAACTTCTGTATCGGGTTCGACGCCGTGGATCAGATAATGAAGAGGTCTGCCGCTCAATCGTCGATCGTTTCCATGACACACAAGAGAAAATTACGTTCTACGAAGCTTGGGTTGGTAGCGAAAACGAAGCGATGAGGCTGAGCTACAAAAACTTCACAGATGGAGTCAAAGCCGCTACCGGTGAACTTATACGAGAGGCATGGGACGATAACCCAAGGCCGCTGCCAGGAGAAGGCACCGAAGACGACCTGCACCCTGAAAGAATCGACCAGATCACCGAAGTCTTTCTCAATGATGTCCGGGCACGGCTGTCGCCTTGGCGGCGCTCGCCATCTGTTAAAAGCGTAAAACAAAGACCCACGTTGGAAGCTGCTTTATTAAAGGGCGATGGGGTATGACTTATGATTCTCCGGCAGTAGATGTGTCTGCCCAATTCTCCGATTTCGTAGCAGCGATCCAGCTAGACGGGCAACCAATCGAACGGATCAACACAGCGATCCGAGGCATCACGACCGTCGCCGTTGCCGCACTTGATATTGAAGAAGATGATGTTATTGTCCAGGGGTCATTTGCCAACGGCACGGCAGTCGAGCCAGTTAACGGCGGCTATGACGTTGACCTTGTCCTGCCGTGCGTTGATGTAGGAACCGGCGCAACCGTTGCGCTTGACACTGTCGAACAGGCATTCAAAGACAACGGTAACTACAGCGACAAAGTTGATGAAAAGAAACGATCTCGATGCGTCCGGTTGAACTACGTCAGCGACGAAATCGGAGAGTTCCATGTCGACGTCGTGCCAGCTAGACCAGCGCCAGTCAACTCCGAAGCTCCGCTAGAAGTTCCTCACCGGGACACAGGGTGGAATGAGACTGCGCCTGTTGAATACACTTCTTGGTGCCGTGATCAAGGCCAGTCCTTCGCAAACACAGTAATGATCGTCAAGCGATGGCGTGACGAAAATCAAGGTGTACGCTCAGCGATCAAGTCGATCACCCTTCAAGTGCTGATTGAGAAACATTTAGCTGACGTTGATGACGAAGCAGCCCGATTAGCGGCGACGCTCACAAACATTTCCCGTGACCTCTCGTGGCGTGTATCGCCGCCTGAACTTCTGAACCCTGTCCTGTCATCGGAAGACCTTGCCAAGCGGTGGACCGATACAGCATTCAGAGATTTCAAAGACAAAGTCAGCGAAGCAGTGAACCAGGCTGAGGTGGCGCTACGAGCACAAGATCTTGTAAGTGCCTGCGAAGCTTGGCAACAACTACTCGGGTCAGACTTCCCAGAAGCTCCCGCCGCTGAAGATGGCATAGAACTCGCAGATACGTCTCACGCTCGCTCGTACAACAATGAGGGGTGGGTCTTAGCAGCTGACATCGATCGGTTTGAGATAGAAGCACACCTCGTGCGAATCGGAAAACGAACGTGGAGGCCACGTCCGTACAAGGGGCAAGTGCTTGCTGCGAGGGAAGACAAAATGCTGAGATTCCAAACTCGCTACAGCTTGCCCAACGGAAGCATCATCAAATGGCAGGTTGTGAACACCGGAGATCACGCCCATAGCGTAGACGGAGGGCGAGGTGAATTTGAAGACTCACGGACCCCCGACCCGGGTGAGAAATTACGGTACTCCCCGAGCGCTACGGCCATAACCTGGGAGGGAATTGCCTACACCGGAGTGCATCGAATTAGAGCAGTCGTCATTAGAGAGAACGAAGTCGTGGCGGAATCTAATTGGATTGATGTGACGATCCGAGCTCATTGAGACCAAAGCGTGTGGGCTACCAGTAACGCTGCTGTCGCTAGTGGTGGAGTTCCTATTATTAGATAGAAGAACTGCATCTGTGTTTCCGTGGGGTCTTTCCCCGGTTTGGCGTTATCTCGAAAGCTGCTCAAGAGGTTTCCCAACCAGGAAGGTTCCAGTGAGCAGACGTGCTCCTTAATATCTCTGCTGAGAGAAGCAGCCGGAATATCATCTTCTAGTTTTTTCGCACTCTCGACAGCTGCGAGTAGTAGCTGATGGTACCAGCGGCGATCCATACAGTAGAAAGCAAACCACACGATGCTGGAGAAAACCAGAAGGACCGTAGTGATTTTCTTCTCGTCGTCCTGGTATGCGAAAGCTGCTGCCGCTACAAGAGAACCTACGGCTGTTAGTCCAAAATTTCGTACTTTCATTTCCAGGTTATTGAAGTGCATCTGAACATCGATCGTTTTCATCCAAACCTGGATCTTCTCTTCTTGCTCACTATCGACCACGAAGGAAACTTCGGCAAGAGTCTAGGGCAGGTTAAAGGTTCTACACTTTCCGATTGAACCTGTCACAAGTGTAAGCCCAAATCAAGAATCTGTACCCACACAGTACCCACAAAATAAAGAAAAACGGGCTAGAATGACCTAACTCAACGCAACTAGACGAAAACCCAACCTTAACGTTTTCCCAGTTCAGGGCTTGTTTTTGCTGGTGCCCCCGGCAAGAATCGAACTTGCGCTCATGGTTTAGGAAAC
>JAHDDW010000050.1 GCA_020629155.1 Acidimicrobiales bacterium
GCATAATTTACGACGAACTGTGTAAAGACATCACTACCACCGAAAGTGAAGCGGCTTACATCGCGATTGCGGAGCGGCTGGTTGAAGCGGGCGCCGATTGTTTAATTCTTGGGTGTACCGAAGTTGGTATGTTATTGAATGAAAATAACGTGTCCGTGCCGGTATTCGATACTACGTTGATTCATTGTGCTACAGCGCTTGAACAAGCGCTTGAGAACACCTAATCCGAGCTTCGGTAAAATCACGCCGTCTTTAGTGAAGCTGCTTGAGTGTTGGTTGTAGCTTTCGATTGTAAATGTTGCAATCCCCAGTGCTGCAGCGCTGCAACCACGGGGCCAAGGGTTTTACCGTATTCAGTTATCGAGTATTCCACTTTAGGCGGTATCTCTCGATAGATTTGCCGTTTTATCAACCCATCGGCCTCAAGTTCTCTTAACTGTTTGGTCAACATCTTCTGGGTCAGCCCAGGCATCAAACGCCGCAGCTCATTAAAACGATAGGTTTTATTGAGTAAGTGATACAGGATTACCCCTTTCTACTTCCCGCCTATCAGGCTCAAAGTAGCTTCTACCGGGCATCCTGCATTGCAATCGTATTGATCGTGCGTCACGGTCCTTCCATTAGTATGTTTTTGGATACTTAGTACCCATCAGGTGCGTTCTTACTTTCTTGGCCTGCACACATTATCCTGCCAGCCCAACGCAATCAAGAGGGCAGCAAATTGATGTGCCCGAGTTTTAAAAAAGGATCACTATGAAAGTTATGCAGCTTACCGAGTACGGTGAACACGCTGAATTTACCCCTGCTGAGATCGACAAGCCGGAAGTGACTGATGGCCATGTCCTGGTCAAGGTCGCTGCTTCCAGCGTTAATACCGTTGACACCATGATTCGGCGTATGTGTAAAGAGCTTCCTTTGTCTCCCGATACACCAGCCGTTTTAGGGATGGATTTTGCCGGTACCGTTGTGAGCGTGGGCGGTGGGGTAACTGAATTTGCCGAAGGAGACGAGGTTTACGGCTGTGCTGGTGGTTTAGCTGCGTTACCAGGCAGCCTCGCTGAATTCATGCTGGCAGATAGCCGGCTGATCGCTAAGAAACCCAATAACTTATCCATGCGAGAAGCAGCGGCATTACCTTTGGGGGGAATTACTGCTTATGAAGGGCTACAGCGAGCGGGTATTACCGCTGGTCAAAAAGTTTTGGTGCACGGAGGTTCCGGTGGTGTCGGTCATGTTGCCTTACAGCTTGCTAAGCATTATGGCGCTGAGGTTTATTCCACTGGCGGAGGGGAGCAGCAACTGAAGCTGATCGAATCACTGGGAGCAACCCCGATTAATTACGTGACTGAATCTGTTGATTCTTATGTAGCAGCGCACACGGATGGTATTGGGTTTGGTCTGGTGTTTGATTCGGTGGGAGGTGCCAATATGACGAAGTCTTTTGAGGCAACTCGATTAAACGGGCATGTGGCCTCTACTGTGGCCCTGTGTGAGCTTGACTTAACGCTTGCACACTTCAAAGGTTTATCTTTGCATGTTGTGTTTATGCTGATACCGATGCTGTACGACTTCCAGCGGCACGTTCACGGGGAAGTTTTGCGTACTCTCGCATCTATTGCTGAAGCCGGTGGCTTGAAGCCTATTCTTGATGAGAATCAGTACGGTCTTGATGAAGTTGGCCTAGCGCACGCTCGCTTGGAGAGTGGGGAAGGCATGGGTAAGGTTGTTGTAGAGATATAGCCGCAGCAAGACAGGTGAGGGTGAACAACAAGGCCGTTGGTATGTTTTCACCCTCACTCACGCAATAGCAAGGACACTATGCTTGCCTCAGTTGATTGGCGGCACGAATTGAGATGATCGGAGCATTGGATATTCGTTGAATACGCCGTCCTACAGATCACACTTCGAGCTTCCGGGTTGCGCATTGCTCCCGTAGCTTAGATGATCAGTATGACTAACGCTGCTCATAGCCAAACCCCACTGTGGACCACCAACAATTTCTGAAGCACATGCCTTCGGACACACGTAAAGCTCTACAACGAAAAACGAATTGTTCGGGTCTTGTTCATGTCGCTGTGTATTTTTCGGCTCTGATTTTACTCGGAGTATTGATTGCGAACAAAGTGCCGGGCTGGCAACTGTTGCTGGTTCCCCACGGAATTGCGTTGGCTTTTCTGTTCAATTTACAGCACGAATGCACTCACAAAACACCATTTAAAAGCCCTCAGTTAAATGAATTTTTGGGTTTCTTGCGTGGTGTGATACTGATTCAGCCCTTTCTTTGGTTTCGGTGCTTTCATCTAGAGCATCACCGTCATACATATGATCCTGAACGCGATCCTGAATTAGTAGGACATTCGAAACCCGAAACCTGGATACACTTTTTTTGGTACCTGAGTACTGCCTCTTATTGGAAGAGCAAAGTGTCTTTGCTTTGGCAACAATGTTTGTATCCGATTAAGGATACGTTTATACCGCGCTAAATAGAACGAAAGTAGTCTTGATACGCTTGTAGGAAGATTGGCTTTGATCTTCTGCGAAATACCTCTCCTAATTCTTGAAGCGAAAGGATTCGATCTGTTCTAAACAACCTCACGTCAGCGCGAAGATCATCCCATCCGAGTAAGTACCAAACTGGCCAACTGAGCAGAATATAATGCGGTTCAACGATACGTTTCGTCTTTTCTCCTGCACCGTTTAAATATTCAATCTCGAGCTTGTGAGATTCGAAAAAAGAAGCGGTTAGTTTTTGCATCAATCCAGTTTTCGGTTCCTGATAACCAGATAGTACGGCTTCAGAGGCCGGTGCACCGAACAGTATTCGGGATCTTAGCTGTTCTATTTGTTTTCTTTGTGGTTCAGGAAAAGTTAGGGCAATTTTCTGTCGTAACGCCTTGGAATGCGTTGCAACCATCGAAGGGCATAGGCACTCGGTCATAGCCAAAGAAACGAGTAACGAAATCATTTCTGAATTGGATAGTGAGAGTTTTTCGATACCCCACCGACCAATCAATCGCACCCCACCCCCTCGGCCTCGTTCAGCTTCAATCGGAACACCCGAGAATCGCAGATCATCAAGGTCACGATTAATGGTTCTAGGGCTGACGGATAAGGCATGGCTAAGACTCTGCACCGTCCACATATTCTCGGATCTCAATAGGCCCAGAAGACGATCTCGTCGGTCGTTCTTTTCATTAAGACTGCCTTTACCCATAAACCTAACCCTACCTAGAAATATGCCGTAATCTGACATATTTAACTCTACATTTGGATTCTCCTAAAGCAATGGAAGTACGGCAATGATGAAATCAATAGTGATTGGGGGAATTCTTATGCTTTCTTCTCAGGTAGCGGTAGCCGGCGACGTCTTTGAGATTGTTTCTAGCAAATTCAAAGACACAGTTTCTTTGGAAGAGCAGAAAGCGCAGATGGCACAGTTGAACGAGATAGTTTCTAAATTTGAGGGCTTTAAGTCCCGAGACTATTTCTACAGTGAAGAAAATGGTCGTTGGATAGATTTTGTTGTATGGAATGATTTAAATCTTGCCATTGCAGCATCAGAGCAGGCGATGAATGATCCTGTGGCAAGATCCATCTTCATGAATATTGAGGAAAACTCCATGATATTTTCACATTATCAACGTGTCGGCGGGATAGAAAGCACTCCCTGAAAAGTCATCAATCTAAATTGACTAAGAGACGACGGCCGCTGTGGTATCGCGGCCGTTAGTTTCGACCATTAGGAGTGAGCAGTTGGTTTCCAACGGCTGAATAACACAAAAGCCAATACAACCGATAATGCCGATAGTAAGAACGGTGCAGACGGCAGATAAATCGGCGCCGCGCTGTTCGTGAAGTAGCTAAACACCTGAGTCATCACCAACGGGCTAATGATAGTGGCCAGCGCAGTCAGAGAACTCATCGCCCCTTGCAGCTCCCCCTGTGCGTCTTCGGGAACGGCATTACTCATTAAGCCCT
>JAHDDW010000051.1 GCA_020629155.1 Acidimicrobiales bacterium
GGTAGTGTCCTAATAAGAACATAGCGCCTATTGACAAAGACTCGCAAGTATAATAACCGAGTGGTTCGCAGTTTCAGGTCATTTCTCATGCTCGTCAGACTCTAGAGGCTATGCCAGGGCCTGCATAGGGTAGGTCAGAGCAGCCGGCTTCAACCGGCAGGAGAGAAGCGATGCCTAGAGTTATTAAGGGTAATTGCCAAGTCCGAGTAACAACACGAACCCAACGTGTCGGACGAGCGGTGGTCATTACGACCACTACTCGGACACGCGTCGGGAGTCGTGTTGTTACAAAGACGAGGACTCATCGAACATACTTTAACCGGTAGGTGAGATGGATGCGACTGCGAGCCACACTCATCACCGTAAATTGTATATCAAATTAATAAAATTGCAAATAGACCATAAAGAAATCTTTATATATCGATGCGTTCTGATTTCTTGCTAATCGGTCTCGGGATGGCTGAATATGAAGCTGGCCCATTTTTCGTGATCCCCGCGACGTAGAGTTAAGCCGATCTTATTAGCTAAACTCTGAACCTCTTCCTCATCAACAGCAAGCCCGTCCAATCGTTCTGTTCGGCTATCCGCTTTAGGGCAGTATTCGATTAGATCTGAATAGTCGTACTCTATGACTCGGTGCTCATTCGAAATCTTAAAACTCTGTAAATCGCGTTCTAGCATCGGTTTAAGCTCCGCAGCTCGCTCGCGTACTTCTTTAGTGAGCATGGTTTTGGACCCCTCTACTGGCATGAAATTACCACTGACAATTGCCGCTTTCACAGAGTCGTAAGCGTTTTGTATGGGCGGCAATTGTAATATCCCGATGTAATTAATCTCGTTTGTGTCATCTTCCCACGCCCATCCGTAGGCCACATTCGCCTCTAGATGTCCCTCAAGTTGGAATATCTCCACGTCGCCTTCCCACACTAGCTTGCCTTCGTGTTCTTCTTGAACATGCTCAGTCCCAAAATGACTACAGCGACACCCATGCATCGCTGTAATCGCCTCCTCTAGATTCTTAATGTACTCGCTCATTTTTCCTTAGCTGCCGCCTCGCCTTGCTCTACCAAGTCCCGAACTGTCCAAAATGTATCGGCCTTGCCAGCTTCCATCGCTGGTGTGCATTTGATCGTAGCGTGTGCCTTAACAAGGTTGTAGTAAGCAAAGTGCAGAGAAACCGCTGCCTCGAAGTTTGCACGCTTCTTTGAGAAAGCGTTGGTCAATCGAGCCAGTCTTCGGCAATGCATACGCATCGTGTGATTCTGCTTTTCAACATATGAGGTTGAAATCAGTTTCTTGTCTGGGTTTCCCTGCTCTACAACTTTTTTGGTTGATAGGATCTCTGGTGGTGAATATTTGCGGTTAGCGCCCGTCGCTGCCGATCTGCCGGGGCTTTTAAAGGTTTTGATAAGACTACCGTAATCCACGTCGGAGCCGAATTCCTTCTCGATAGAGTGCTTGTAAGCGAATAGCGCGTCAGACGTGATCTGAGGGCGTTTTACCAGCCGCTTGGCTAGGTCGCCGATAAACGCATCAGAATCAGCCTGTGTACGTCCGCCAACGTGCCAAGTAGGAACCAGCTTTGAGTCGGCATCAATAGCCACCCAGGTCCAAATATCGCCCATGCCTTCAAGGTCGTTACGTTTCGCCGTTTTGCCCTTTGCGCCAACGAATCCCCAAAGCTCGTCAACTTCTACGCGAGTGGTTGGCAGATCTTGATACATCGAATCCTGCACTTTCTTCATGCCTTCGCCAACGCGAACACCAAGGCGCATGATGGTGTCACGGTGAACGCCAGTCATGCGCTCAACACCACGAATAGAATTACCTTCGCAAAGCATTGATACTGCAATGGCTTTGGTGTTTATGTCTAAGTGCTTTGGCATGTTTGGCCCCTTGTGTATATGCATTTATTGTATTACATTTAATCTGCCAAGTGCAAGGAATATTTGTATGACAAAAAAGAAGAAGTCAGCGAGGGGTAGGCCGGAACTTAAACCTAAGGAACGAAGAAGCGTGTTAATGCAATTCAGAGTAACGGAAGCTGAAGCGAAACAAATTCGCAAGCAGGCTGACAATGAGGAAATCGCAGTCTCTGACTGGATGCGTTTGCAGATTTTTCGATGACGGGCGTTTTTAGCACTCTAAATACCTGAGTGCTATACTTGGTCTTGTGGCATGCCACACAACGAAAAAAGCCCACCTTGCAGGGTGGGCTTGCGTTCGTTGACTAACGTTGAGAAGCGACTCGCGGTTAGTCCAGACTCCTCTGAAAGCAGCAGATTTGTCTAGGTGGAATTATAGCGTCGACGACCGCCAAATACCAAGCCGGAATCGACATTTCCAACATCGAATCTGTCATTTCTGGGCAGGCCGCGTATTTGTTTCTCAACAATCCTTAACGTTGAAGAGAAACTAATGCGAGATACCAAGTCAGTTCATTTCCTTGCAGAGCGAGAGCCTCAGAACATCGAGGTTTTTTTCAAAAATGCCGACGGCCAATACAGCGGCATGTCACTGCCTGATCAGCATCATGTTGAATTAAATCTAGCCTCTGCTGCCAAGCGCGGGCTTGTCCAGGTCGACGAATCCGAATACAGGCAAGCTATGGCCAAGCAGGAGAAAGAAAAACTCGAAAGAGATCAAAGCAACCTTGAAGCACAAAACGCGGTACTCGATTTGCCCACGCCCTCAGAAAAACGCGCACGAGAAAATTTCTCAACAGCTGAATCTATGTGGATTCAGTCAATGATGACGTCAGTCGCACCCGGAACCACCCCCTTAGCCAACGCCTACAGTAAGTTACGCATGGCTCAACGTCGGCGTGCAGAACTTAATTGGGTCTTGTGGGCCTACTTCGTACACACCAACTACAAAGTCATTTGCAAACCCGATCAATCCGGAACAAAGCATGAGCTTTACGTGGAGTTCAAAATAAAGCCTGATTTTTTGCTCTGGGGGAACATTCTCGCGGAATTCAGTCAAAATCTGCTCTCCTGCCTCGACCAACTGATGTATGCCTTGAATACGACAGAAGGTGGCGGCGTTGTTGACGTAGGCGGAGAGATTCCCAAGAGTTACAAGTTCCCGATACAGACCATCAAAGACAAGATCGTCGGAGACGACAGGAGTAACTTTTACTTTAACGGCGTTGGCGAGCCACCGCGCGGAGTTAGAAACATTAACGAGCAAGTCAGGCAGATCATTGAAAGTGTACAACCCTTCAACACGCACCCGGATCGGCCTGAAGATAATCCCTTCGAAATTATCCGTAAATTCAGCAACATTGATAAACATCGGGAGCCCCTTCCCATCGCGCTGCGCCCGCAGTTCGATTATTTCTTTCAGACCGGCAATGCTGGTGTCAGCCAGCACGGTATTGAGTGGTTTGGGCGAGACTATCGGGGTCAGCCTGACGGCAAAATCGGGCACTTCACTACGCCACCCGAAGTTGTAATTCAGGTCGAGGAAAGCATCGCCCTTCAGCCATGCATTGAGGCCGTTTCGCATAGTGCCGTTAACACGTTCACGCACCCCAGGGCAGAGATCATTGGATCGGAAATGTCGCTCCCACAAGGCCTGCAAGAAGCGGTAGCCAAGCTGCTCCAAGACATTTGCAACGTTATGGGCTGGGACGAACACCTGATACGGAAAGGTATTCCCGTAAATTCCTCCGAAGAAGTCCTCAAGAGGAGATGGCTCCCCGGTGTCGGTCCTTGCCAGCCTTTCATGCCTTTGTCCGGTTTTCGTAAGCCCAACCGTAATTGGTGATTGATTGTTTTCTTTGCTCACAGGACTACAGCCTCAAAGCAACGGCAATCAGGTTGGGTAACTTGTTGATTTTTCATTCTTGAAAATAAATCAATTTTATTAGGACACTGCC
>JAHDDW010000052.1 GCA_020629155.1 Acidimicrobiales bacterium
GTGAACAGCCTGTCTAACACTGGGACTGGGGGCAAGCTCGTAGTTAGCTACATGTTTAATCGCAGTAACATCACTCCACGCAACGGGGCATGTCATACCACCTACTTCAGGAACAAACGCCGAGCCATTCCATTCGCACCAATTACTGGTGTTGTCATCGGGGTTATGGTCAATTGTGTTCGGTGCATCCGCCGAGTAGTACAGCGTGCCGATTGTCGGGAACGGGTCGCCCCCACCTGGAACTGAGCCATCGCGCCACGTATCTGTTGCAGGGCCGGTTAACGTTAAAGTGCCTGAAAAACTAGATGCAGGTGTACGTTGGGA
This sequence comes from Acidimicrobiales bacterium, assembly GCA_020629155.1. Classification (GTDB taxonomy): domain Bacteria; phylum Actinomycetota; class Acidimicrobiia; order Acidimicrobiales; family SZUA-35; genus JAHDDW01. The sequence goes on from JAHDDW010000052.1 coordinate 325, forward strand.
TAAACCTGAACCATCACCGTTGTACGGCAACACATTTACCATGGTGGGATTGTTAATACCAATTGCAGTGGCAAAGTTCGACCACACCAAGGTGTGTTCTTGAGTATCGTCCACTAAGTCAACCGGTACATCCAAACGCGCACCAGCACTCATAGCACCTGCTTGACCTAATATGACGGTTTGCAAAGCATCTTTGGAACGTACAGCATTACTCGATGTTATGTAGGCCGTGTTGGTTGCCTGTGTACCATCTGGCGCGGTTATCTCAGTGACGGTACAAAACACCAATGGATTGAGAGTCTGAGTAGAGTGAACAGAACCGAGTGTCCACTTAAGAGTGGTTTCCCCCTGAGTAGGTGTGTTGTACAACACCTGAGTTGGTGTCGTGCTGTTTGGGGTGTTGACTGTACAGGTCTGATCGTAATAAACCTCAGCAGGTAATACGTCAATAACTTCCAAATTTTCAGCAGTGCCACCACCGGCTAATACTGAAGATACGCTTGGTTGCAACGACCAAACCACTTCGTTCCCTGCCAGCGTTGACGTTGATATACCCGCCGCCGCTTCAGGAGATACTGTTGACTTGGAAATACCCAACAGTACGCGGCTGAACGTCATTCTGTCACCGTGCCCACTGGTTGATTCTGGGACAGGTACGTATGTATTGTTAATGCCGTTAGCAGCGTATTGGTCAGACCGAAAGTTACCAAAACTAGGCATGACGGTACCCGGGGGAATCGGCGTACCTGCATATGGGCCAGTGTAAAAGTCAGACCGAGCCTCTAATGGGACAATTAGCCACGGGTAGTGATTAATATCAAAAACGGTAGCAGGAGTTTTTGGCACCAAGCGGACCGCATTTACGTTATCAACGCCAATAACAGTGGGATCGGTATCCCATGTTGTACCTGGCTGATCACACCGAAACGCTTGCATTTCGGAGAAGTCACCCTCGTACCGACCGGTCATCGGATTGAAATCAGCCGAACCATCTCCATCACCATCTAACTGATCAACATTACTGTACGAAACGCTCGCGTACTCCAAATCCCAGTTGGCCATGTTGAAGCCATTCTGCGCCCGAACAAAAGCATAGCTACCTGGGGTGTAGCCTACGCCACCCGAGTCAATGAGTTTCTGAGTAGCGTTATCGAACGTTTGGCAAAGTTGCGCATTGTCCCACGCAAAACTGCCAGTGTTGTGCATCAATACCCAAGAAACATAGGTCGATGTGGGTTCAACCACGCCATCACCGGCGTGGTAGGCAGACATATATGGCGGATAGCTATGGCCCCACCCCGCGTTCATGTAAGAAGCATGTCTGTGGTTAAAGTTACCTGCATTTCGCAGTTCTACCGTAGTCGGACCACTACAGTTGTTACTGGCGCCGCCACCGGGCATTGCAGTACCGTTATGGCCAGGTTCTAAGCCACTGTCATAGTTTGATAGGCCCTGACTGTCGAGTGGGTCGAAGTTGTTAAGGCATAGTGTCGCTGTGATCGCACCAGAATCCGGTGTTGCATCCTCTCTATCGATTTCAGAAAACGGGATAAAAATTCGCAAACGGTTGGATACAGCATAGTAAGGACCATTAACAAGGGACGTACCATTTATGGTCTGAGTTGGAAAACGCGAGCCACTGGTGTCCGCATTATTTATTGTCATGGTATACCCGGAAGTGGCGTCGCCAGAAATCACGCATGTTCCGGAGTCGATGACTTTAGCCTCCAGCGGAGTGGCCCCTCCGTATGTCTCTTTACCGAATACTGTGTCGCCCCAACCTGTGGGATTTGGAAGACATTCCGTCAGAGCAAATTCGGGATTAAACGGAGTTACACCATCACTACCCGTGATCGTCAAACCCAAATCGAAAGAAAACGTATTCGACAACGGAGAGATCCCTTTGCCACCTCTGTCTGAATCCGCCGTAAGACTCGCAAAAGCCCATAAATAGTATCCGCGCTCTGGACCTCGCCCCGTCCCCATATCTAAAGTCTGCACGCCACCCCTACGCAAGCTTCGCTGAGTTGCGGTCAGATCCCATGCCGGTGCAGCAGAAATTTCATAGGTGACCCCGTCATCATAGGATGTGTCGAGAACGATCTTGTTGCCGTTTGCGTCAAGACCATAGGACACACCTGAAGTCGTAAACGTGGCACCGTTTATTGAGTTGGTAGTTGGTCTAAATGCTAGCGAAAATGATTTCTGATCGCCGTTCGCCATCGCGCCCAAATTACACAGCATGGTGGTCGAACCATCTGGATTTTGTGTAATCACAGAGGCCGGCGTAGCCCCCCCTGTTCCTTGTGGAGGTGGTAAACAGATCGCCGGAATCGCTTCGAATTCCAGCTCAGCATTCGTGCCCGGAAAAATCGTTTTCTCATAGACGACTGAGTCTATTGGCGGATCGCCAGCTTGTATTCCTGAAACCGTGACCGAATAGAGGTGAGTCTGCGTGTCGACTGTCCGGATGACGTTATCAGTCGTACCGCAATCATCACCTGCATCAGTACAAGCGCCTGTCACGTTGAATGGCGGTGTACCAGTCACCACACCTGGTCCAAACGGCCCCACATTAATGCTTTGAGCAACTGCCACCTTGCCAAGCAGCGTGGCCACAATCAATAACCCACACCGAGTTACTAAAGTCATGAACTTGACACTAGGAAGGGGCCGGACAGCTGCCCGGGAAAATATAATTGCTAGAGTGGAATACACAAATTTTCCTTAAATAACTCATACACTTGGTGCAATCAGCCGCCAACTTTAAGTGCCATAGCCGCCAAGAATCACCAATTGCTTAACAGGTGCTTGGCGAAAAAAGCCACCACAGGGAAGACCACACATCGTCAATTAGCAATCCTCAAGCCACGCTCTAAAGAACTACTCAGTCAATCAAAAAAATGTGATTCCCTGCAGTGGCTTTAGACAGTTGGACACAATTGAGCTAACTGGCCTGGTGTAGTCGGACCTTTTGCGGAACAGTGATCACTGATAAGCCTGGAAAGAATCGAGACACGTGAATCATCATGCTCCAGTTCAAAGCCATATCCAGTCCACTACGCGTGTTGAAGATTTGCCAAGCAGATAAAATTCATCCGGCTCTTTCGCGGTAGCTCATGTAGCAATCACGCGATTTTCAAAGTAAGAAGGCCCGGCGAGATGCCGAGCCTTTGCATACAAGGACTATCCTTACCGCAGGAAAGAAACTTACTGCTTTACACTCGCAAACGACAACGCCGGCGAACCCAAACTGTGATCAACGCCAGCAAGCCCAGAAGACTCAGTGTGGGATCGGCAACACTTCCACTTTGCGAACCAC
>JAHDDW010000053.1:0-778 GCA_020629155.1 Acidimicrobiales bacterium
CGCCTTCATCTTTGGCAATCAGTTGCTCCCAGAAGTCGGCATTGGGTGACCAATCACCCATCAAACGGTGAAGCACAACTGCGCGATCCAGTGACGCGTGTTGCGCGATACTTCTTGCCAGCAGTGCTTGTGAGACGCCAACGCGAAGCCCACCGGTCAGTAACTTATTCACAACGTAGCACTGGCCATAGGGCAGGCTCTTCCACCAGTGCTTTACACGTTGATTCTGTGTGTAAACATCGGTATTGCGAAGGCCTTCAATGCGTTCATTCACCCAGTTAGTTAACGATACTTCTCTGATAGCGTCAGCACGGTGGCCGTCGGGCTCGGATACCAATAACGCGATCGTCTCAGCGAGGTCCCCAACGCTCTCATAGGTTTCCTCGACCAACCACGTCGGCAGCTCACTGCATTCAACCAGCCACGACCGCAGTAAGCTTGAAGGAACCACGCTTTTCAAGCGCCGGCCAGACAGAAAAAACACTGCCCAAGCCGCATCACTGGCAGCAGCCTGTGCGAAGTAAGCCGACATAGCCTGAACTTTTCGGTTAGTAGACGTTGTGTTGTCCAGCGCTACATATAATTTTTCGAAAGCCTCCATTAAGCGCTGCCCCTGGACTCGCTTCCCGTGTCTACATCCGCTTCGCCTGCGAAGCGAGTTGACAGTTCCTCTGCTGCATACCCTTGTTCCTTCAAGAACTTTACAAACGTATCGCCCCGCCCGTGGGTAGTAAGCACCTGTTGCGCTCCACACTGTTCAACCGTCTTTAAAAGTCCA
>JAHDDW010000053.1:868-1325 GCA_020629155.1 Acidimicrobiales bacterium
TCCATGCAAGTAGACCGATTCGTCCGTAAAGTGCATGAGTTCTGCAAGCACCCGTTGCGCCTTTCCAAGCGAATAAGCAAACAAAACCGCAGGCCGAGCTTCTGCCTTCATGTCCTGCCACCACTGAAAGATTTGCTGTGCAACCGCGTCACCGCTTTCCCACTTGTAGATCGGCAAGGCAAACGTCGCTTCGGTAATGAGCGTATTGCAAGGGACTAATTCAAACGCTTCTGCTGTTGGATCGTTATCTCGTTTGAAATCTCCGGTAAACACCCAAACCTCGCCTTGGTGTTCGACACGGATCTGTGCAGAACCCAAGACGTGACCTGCCGGATGAAAAGAAACTGTTGTATCCCCAAGGGTGAGCGGCTTGCCAAAAGGCACGCCTTTTATGTCGATGTCATCACCCAATCGTTTTCTAAGTAACGGAACACAGCTATCGGCGGCGATGTACTGT
>JAHDDW010000053.1:1395-3377 GCA_020629155.1 Acidimicrobiales bacterium
AGTCCACCGTCTTTAGGCTCAAGTAGCGCTACCAACGTCTTTTCCCATTCTGATTAGCTGACTATAAATCAGGCTACATGCGCATCGACCGTCAACAGGGTGCGAAGAGAGGCAATCGTGACGATACCGTCTTTTACGACCCGAATCCCTGATTTGTGGCGCCCAGGATTCTTTTCATCACCCAAGCTTGTGACCACAGAGGCTGCGCTTGCAAAGGACTGATCAACCGAGAAGGCGTGTGGCGTGGCCACGGTTGCGATGCCGGCTGCAACAGACGCGCTAACACAATCGGCTGTATCTTCAATGGCAATAGCCTCCCTTGCATCCAGGCCCAGCGTGTGTAGCGCATGGTTATAAACATCGGGGTTTGGTTTATCGCGTTTTGCCACTCCTCGTGTGGTCACTAAATCAAAATCAGCGTGGCTCAACGCGTCGCAGTTTTCCAACAACGCGCTCACGCTGTCAGGCTCGGTTGTTGTGATAAAGCCAACCCGCGCGCCGTACTCCCGGGCACGAAGAACCAGCCTTGATACACCCGGTCGCAAAGGTATAAGTCCTTGCTGCAATTGCTCGGTGAAGTATTGGGTTTTTAACGTGTGGATGTCGGTCACTGCCGTGTCGCTCAAGTCAGCGTCCTGCGACTGAGCGTAGTGTTTCAGGCGTGCCTGCCCGCCGGTCACGGTGAGCAGGTCTCGGTACACCGACTCAGTCCAAAACCAGTCAAGCCCAATCGTTTTAAAGGCTGCGTTGTAACCCGCCAGCTGAATGGGCGAGGTTTCGCACACGGTGCCGATCGATCCAAATAGAAGCGCTTTCATAAGAGATTTTTTTTGCGGTTGTAAGGGGCTGTTAGCCTGAATGAATGTATGCATCTTCTACGGGCGATTTGTACAAAGGTTCTGTGCATTTGCAAATTTAGCCATTGGCTGCGCACGCTTTGATGTTATGCGTACCCTTATTGCCTTACTAAGCCTTCACAGGCTTTGCGTACAACGCACACACACAATTCGGGACGGATCACTCTTCTATGACGGATAAAAAAGTATTACTCATAACAGGCGCTACCAGCGGTATCGGAAAAGCCACAGCAGAAGCAGCTCGTGAGGCTGGTTGGCGCTTGGCGTTGGTGGCTCGGTCAGCCGACAAACTGGACGAAATGGTAGATTCATTGGGTAAAGACGCCGTCTCCGCCTACCCATGCGATGTGACCGACTACGACGCGCTGGACACGGTTGTGAGACAAATCGATTTGGATTTTCATCGCATCGATGCGGTTTTCGTAAACGCAGGCGTTGGCGGCGTACAAGGCGGCTTCTCCAGCGCACCCGTGGAATCCTGGCAAAAACTCGTGAACGTCAATATTCTTGGCGCGGCTTATACGCTTAGAGCAACGTTGAAAACGTTGAAACGAGACCGCGGGCATGTGGTTATCACAGGTTCGGTTGCCGGGCGGCGCACGCTGGCTGGCTCGATGTATTCGGTTTCCAAATGGGCCGTCTCAGCGATTGGCTACGGGTTGAGGGAAGAGCTGCGTGGAACCGGCGTACGGGTTACGCTGATCGAGCCCGGACCTGTTGATACGCCATTTTTTGATGAGCCCATGCCCACCATGCTAAAACCGGAAGATGTAGCGCGTACCGTCCTGTTCGCCTTATCCCAGCCCGCATCCGTTGATATCCATGAACTAATGGTCTTGCCGACGCCAGAACTCGAGGACTCTGACGAGTAACTTATTAGTTACCAGGCGGCTAACGGGGTTGCAGACGAATCAGTCGAGCCCCGTCGCCATCTTCCAAAACGTACAAATATCCATCGGCGCTCTGTTCAACTTCGCGAATACGCTTTCCCCAGCTGTATCGTGCGGCTTCCTCAGCTAACCCTGAATCCGATCCGCTGGCGGATTTCACAGCATTAGATGTTGCATCGTCGGCAGAGCTAAGCGTCACACGAATTAACGCTCTGGAACTGAGACCACCCATTAA
>JAHDDW010000054.1 GCA_020629155.1 Acidimicrobiales bacterium
ACCTCCGCAGGCGAAAAAACACCATCAACGGTAGCTACTCTCGTGTCATTAGGAATAAACGGGTTGTCGGTCATAGAGATCAATCAATTGGCAGGTTAATCTGGGCGCTAATACAGATGATAACGCAGCATTTGCCGAGCTACAGGCGGTATTTTACGTAATGTCGCAGAAATTCATGGCAACAGCTTATCAGTGTCTATTCAACCAGGCTGTCATAGTACTCGCTGAAGCGACGCTCCTTGATTGATTTCGGAGCTTTGAAACCTGGACCAGGGCACGGTACTAGAGTTTTGCTATCTAAGGGTTTTCCAGTATTAGCATCGATGACCAGTGGCTTGACCAATTCACCGGTTTCCCTATCTCTTAGTTCGATAGGATGCTGACCCTTTTTAAAATACCAACGCTCACCAAAAGGCATGAGTGCCAGCAAGACTAAACACGCGTCATGACCTTTTTCGGTCAAAACATATTCGAAGCGCGCTGGCTTTTCTTGATACGCCTGCTTACTGAGTAATTCTGCTTCTACCAACTCAGCCAGTCGACGAGTCAATATGTTACGGCTAATACCTAGCCAGGATTGCAATTCATCAAATCGCGAATTGCCATAGAGACACTCACGAAGAATTAACGGATTCCACCAGTCGCCAAGGACATCGAGCGAACGCGCAATGGGACAGGGGCTACCTGAAAACTTCTTTCTCTCCATAGCAGCATCATACCGAGTTGCATAATAGAACTCAACATGCTAACTTCGATTCAGTGAGTTCCATTATGGAACTTTGTAACTAAATCAATGACTGCGAAGACAACGCCCTATGACTGAATACGACATGTTGAACGCTCACCCACTTTCAATAATGATCGTCACGGCAGCGATGCTCATGACACCCATGTACGCTGTATGTACGTTTCATTTTAGTGGCGCATCGGCGCGGAAAGGGATCATTGTAGGCGGTGCATGGTTATTGTTTGGCGCACTCATGACCTGGGTTTGTCTGGCAAAAATACCAAGCGCTCTAGGGCCTCTAGGCGCTCTGATTATTCCCATCTGCTGGATCACGCCCTCGCTGGTTTTATGGTTTTACCGGGATTGGTTTTTAGCCGAACCACTCTCGCAACGCTGGCTGGTAGGCTTGCAAATCTGGCGTGTCATTGGCGGCGTTTTTCTTATTGAATATGCAGGTGGAAATATTCCTGCAATTTTTGCCTATCCTGCAGGTGTCGGCGATTTATTAGTTGGATTTGTCGCTATCGGCGTTTTACTGATATTCAAAAATGATGCGCACCTGCCTCGGTGGGCAATAGTTTTGGTTCTTGTCTTGGGCATCTGTGATTTTCTAAGCGCCTTCTTTTTCGGATACTTTAGCTCTGAGGGGCCCGCGCAGATTTTTCACCCGGAGATACGAAACAACACACTCATGTATCCAACCGGCCTGATACCCCTATTCTTAGTGCCCTACGCCATCTTCTTTCATACATTGTCATGGCTTTCTCTGCGGCGTAATAAGTACTGAGTATTTTTTATGAGTATCCGTACAGCATTCCTGCTCACATGCCTAGCCTCTTCGATTGTTGGTTGTGCACCATTCAATTAGGTTAAGGACGACGCACCACAACCCATCGCTAATCTGCGCCCTTTTGAGCCTAACCCAAATACCGCACTAGTATTAGGCGCAGGAGGCCCAAGAGGATTCGCACACATTGGTGTTATGAAAATGTTGGATGAAGCGTGTATCGACATCGATCTCGTGGTAGGTAGCAGTGTTGGGTCATTGTTGGGGGTATTTTGGGCAAGCGGCTTGAGTGCCGTTGAGATAGACCAACTCTCACGAACAGGTGGTCCACTATCTTTATTCGACCCAACACCGTTTGCTGATCGGGGCTGGATTCGGGGTAGTAAACTCCAAAACTTCGTTAATGATCGACTCGACAATAAGCCTCTCGAGGAACTTCCTCGACGAGTCATTGTGGTAACGACAGATCGTACTAACAAGGAGACACGCTATATTACAACCGGTAACAGTGGTGTTGCTGTTCGAGCTTCTAGTGCCGTGCCGGGCGTTATCTCTCCGGTGGGCATCAATGGCGTTGAGTATGAAGACGGTGATGTCTCAGCACCGTTAGCCGTAACCGCCGCTAGAGCTGCCGGTGCCAAATTTGTTATAGCGGTGAATGTGTACCCGAAACCAGAATCCATTCCTGAAGACGCTAGTGATAAAAATAAGTCCGGAGTGATTCGACGTGCTCGTCAAATTGAACCGCAGGCCGCGTTAGCCGATTTCGTCATTCATGCTGAAACCCCATTTTATGCAAGCCCTCGCAAACGTTTCTTTAATGCATCCCGAGATGTTGGGGAACAAGTAGCGCTAGAGAATTTAGCAGCACTTAAAATTGCATTACAAGAACAAGGGGTGACAATAGATAGATTTTCATGCAACTAAGTTTTAAGTCGTAAACGTATGAAAAATAACTGTGCACCTTATTAAAGAGTTTTCCAACAACTGCGTGCTTGCGTTGTACTTGGATTGGCTAGCTAACTGGAGGACAACGACGACACAGAATCCGTCCTATTCAAAAATCGATGTGAGAAGATAAACAACTTCAAACACTATCAAAGTCAGGACAAAATAATTCTGTATACATACGCATCTACCGTGCTGCCATTACCTAAGTCCACTATAACCGGTACGCGTTCGTAGCCTTCACCTTCAAAATCATCAAGCGTTGACCAATGCTCGAATAGCTCATCAGACTCAAGAACAAATCCATCCACCGGCTCCCCTGTCTCACTTGGAATAATGCCTGGACAGCCCATGGAAGCGCCCCACCCGGCTTCGAACAATTGTCCACGAAGTGAAGCCGGCTGCCATACACCCGGAATGTCTTTAACGATGTGGTGATACTCTTTTCCTGGAGAAAGAGTGCCGTAGACGAATAGTCGATCTGGCATGGGTTTTTCTATCTCGAAATGCGATTGAGCGCGGGGAACTTCCCGTTCTTCTTAAGTTTTTTAAGGAGTTTAATCTCTTGATACTCTATCCTCAAGAAACAAACACCTCAGCAGTATTCCATGACTCCTTGAACGTGGCCTCGCGTATTTCCAGCCGAGTCCGAAAAAAATAAATCATATGAACAATCGCTTCAGCACGATGAATCGGTACTTTGCGAACGCGACGTATCGAACTCTGA
>JAHDDW010000055.1 GCA_020629155.1 Acidimicrobiales bacterium
CCAACGAGACCAATTTTCCTGATTCCATTTTTGGAAAGAGTTTTCACACAGTCTGCAACCCTTTTGGTGCGGTCTGTGGTGTTTTTTGAATTACAGTCGTTGTACTTCGCACCCCTGACGGCTACGGCTTCACTACTTTCCACATATCTGTGGTTTTCTACTTGTAAGCTATTACTGAACCTTCAAGAGCTAATTCATCTGGTGGTGTTATTGTGAGAGAGCCTTTCACTATCAATTTAGTAGACCCGTTGTATCCATAGGCTGTTAATTGACTATTCGACTTCTCCTGTAGCGTGAATTCGCCTCCCTCATTCAGATACTCAACAGGTATACCGTTAATTCCTTCTTTTCTAACTATCGAGAGCTCATTCCAAACTTCACGAAGTTTTACTAATGCTTCCCTGATAAGCATTTCAACGTCTTCTGTATTAGCGGCTTGCAACATTAGAACATCTGGGCAATGCCTCCAGTTTTCGTCCTTCGTGTCTGGATGTAGTATTTCAAAAACACCTTCCGAAGTGATGGCGAACTCTGTCTCTTCTGCCCTAAATGTGCGTATGTTTTTGACGACTAGCTCCCCCCCTTTTTTTACACGAAGAGCTGTGTAACCCTTGCCTTTGATCACGGCAAAAGGGAAAAAACATGTCCTATCTAGAAAAGTAATACCATCGTGAAACAGGTCATCTCGGTACTTTTTTACTTTGCCGATAGCAGTTAATTCTTGTCCGTCCGATAATTTTTTTTCTGTTGGATGAACTGCGTTGAAATTGCGTTTGATAGTTTGTATCTTATTAGCGAAATTCCTAATGTCTGCATCACTGTTGTTTAATCCGTCGCTAGTTATTAAATAGTCACATGCCTTCATAAATAGCTGATAAACAGAAGATGTTTTGTTTATTGCAGTTTCCCTGAGGATATTCGAAATTCTAAGATCAGATTCGATGCATATTCGCTCAAGAATATGCTCAATATCAGATATGGTTATGTACGCTAACGTTTCAGGGTCATATCTATATTTTGCGTCCTGATCACACAATGTTTCTGTTGAGTTGAACGTCATTTCTTTATTGCCCTTCTTAGCGTGTTTTGATGAACATCCAACACGGATGCCATACCAGTTCAAATACAGCCTAGCTGTTTGTAGCTCCAGAGTCTTTTTCGATTATGACTGCACCAAAAGCCACCCAGACCGTGTGAAAACTACTGCGATTCCACGGCTCGATGATATTCTTAGTTATGGCGCATATATCAGGTAGAAACCGATCTCAACAATTGCTACTTCCCGAGTCGATTGAGGATTATATTGGCCCCGACAACCCAGTTCGTTTTATCGATGCCTTCGTCGATAGCCTGGATCTGGATGCAATCGGCTTTGTCCGTGCAACTTCTAAGGCAACGGGACGCCCTGGGTATGACCCTGCTGATTTATTGAAGCTGTATATCTACGGTTACCTCAACCGAGTTCGTTCCAGTCGGCGTTTGGAAGTGGAAACCCATCGGAACATGGAAGTTATTTGGCTACTACGGCAGCTGATGCCAGATTTTAAAACGATTGCCGATTTCAGAAAGAACAACAAAACAGCATTCCGCCAAATCTTCCGTGAATTTGTTGCACTGTGCAAAGATCTTGATCTTTATGGGCGCGAGCTTATTGCTGTTGACGGCAGTCGAATCAAAGCGGTCAATGGTCGTGATCAAAACTTCTCACAAGCGAAATTAAACAAAGCTATTGCGCAAACCGATGAGCGTCTTTCTCGCTATTTGAAGCAATTGGATGAGGAAGATAGTCACGATGAACACGTTTCAGCAGGCAGGGTAAGAGACAGCAAGCTACAAGAAAAAATAGCGTCTATTCGTGAGCGAAAAGCTCGGCTTGAGCAACATCGTGAGACACTTGAAAACAGCGAAGACAATCAAGTGTCATTGACTGATCCTGATTCTCGCGCAATGCATCCGAGCAGCCGTATCGGCGTTGGGTATAACGTTCAGACCGCCGTTGACGCGAAGCACAAACTGATCGCCGAGGCACAGGTCCACAACAACGTCACCGATCTTGGCTTACTCGCAGAGACCTCCATAGCAGCTTGCGAAAATCTCGATGTAACGAACATCGATACCGTTGCCGACAAGGGCTATTTCAAAATCGAAGATATTCAGGCATGTGAAGCGGCTGGAATTACTCCATACGTACCTAAGCCACGGCGTGGTCCGGCCATTAGAGAGGGGTTGTTTCCCAAAGAGGCCTTTCATTTTGACGCTGAGGCGGATCTGTACCGCTGCCCGACTGGCCAAGTGTTGACCCGGCGCTGCAGAAACAAGGTTCGAGAAGGAATCTACACCGTTGTCTATCGGGCAAAGAAAGTCTGCGGCACGTGCGCACTGAAGGCCTCTTGTACGCAGCATGGAGATCGGCAAGTATCACGATATGAAAATGAAGCGGTATTGGAGAAAATGGCTGAGCGATTGGCTGGCAGACCAGAGGTGCTAGATCAACGACGAGAAATCGTTGAGCATCCATTTGGAACGATTAAGCACTGGATGGAGCAACGCGGATTTTTAACGCGAGGGCTGGACAGTGTGCGTGGCGAATTTAGTCTGACGGCGCTAGCTTACAATTTACGTCGGGCCATTAACTTAGTGGGTACAGCTGGCCTTATTGCGGCGGCACAGGCCTAATACGGCTAGTTTTAGCTACCATGTGCTAACGAGCGCCCGATACACTTCTCAATGTCCATTCTCGCGGCGTATAAGGCGTTTTACTCAATATCGGTGCTCGGTTCATTAAATAGGGCGAAAGCCGCTCGATGCGGAATTTCCAACGGGGTTTTCACACGGTCTGCACCCCTTTCGATGCGCACAAGGTTGGTCGATATTTATTGAGTATTCTCAATCCCATATCAATTTTGACGGTAAATCGAACGACCGCTCCAAGCACAAAGCTGACTTTCGACAGCCTGATTGAGTTATGACATCTATTGGCCGATTGCAGACTATAGCTTTAGATATAATAGGCCGATGAATTATCTGTGGGCTGAATGATTGCCTAATGGATGAACCTCAAGCCACTATAAGCTGTTCCTGGACACTACGGCGACTATCAACGTCATCGCAAAACTGTCTAAGGAGAGTGTCCATGTGCATAAAC
>JAHDDW010000014.1 GCA_020629155.1 Acidimicrobiales bacterium
GTACGCGAGCTGGGTTTAGAACGTCGTGAGACAGTTCGGTCCCTATCCTCTGCAACCGAAAGAGATTTGAGGAAATCTGTCCCTAGTACGAGAGGACCGGGATGGACGAAGCTCTCGTGTGACAGTTGTTCCGCCAGGAGCATGGCTGTTTAGCGACCTTCGGAAAGGATAACCGCTGAAAGCATCTAAGTGGGAAACCTGTTCCAAGATAAGATCTCTCACCGGGTAACCGGGTAAGATCCGTAACAGACTATTACGTTGATAGGCCAGATGTGTAAGTACAGCAATGTATTCAGCTGACTGGTACTAATAGATCGAGGGCTTGTATTTATTACTTGCACTTTGCAATAACACATGGGTTTATATTTCAGCTCGTGCTCGCTATTCAGTTATTAAAAACATAGATAATTCGACATATCTATTCCAACCTTTCATGGTTCGGATAGAGTCACATAGTTTCGGTGGCGATTGCGAAGGGGTCACACCTGTTCCCATCCCGAACACAGAAGTTAAGCCCTTCAGCGCCGATGGTACTTGGTTAGAGATGGCCTGGGAGAGTAGGACGCCGCCGGATTTCTTAAAAGAATCCACCCTTATTGAGGGTGGATTCTTTGCGTTTTGCTAGCTGCTAGTGGCGTGTCGTTTAATTAATCGACGTCGCCATTCAGACGACACACCACTAGAGTGGCAGCGTGGAAATTCCCTATGACAGTATTCTTCTTTTTTCGTTTGGCGGCCCTGAAGGTATGGACGATGTTCTGCCTTTCCTTCGTAACGTTGTCAAAGGTCGTAACGTGCCCGATGCTAGGCTGCAGTCAGTGGTCAAACAGTATGAACTGTTCGACGGGGTTTCTCCGCTCAACGATCAATGCCGTGCACTCAAAAAGGCGCTAGAGCAAGAACTAGCCTCAGCTGAGATCAATCTGCCTGTGTATTGGGGTAATCGTAATTGGCATCCGTTCCTTGCTGATGCAGTCGAACAGATGCAGTCGGACGGCAAAAAGAATGCCTTAGTTTTCGTAACGTCGGCGTTTAGCTCCTATTCAGGCTGTCGTCAATATCGGCAGAACTTAGCTGAAGCTATGGAACTGGCTAGCGATATAAACTTGCAAAAGCTTCGCCTGTTCTACAATCATCCAGGTTTTATAGAGCCCCTTGCCGAGAATCTACGAAACTGCAGTAACAAAGCATCGCAAGACGCACAGATTGTTTTCACTGCTCATTCGATACCACTATCGATGGCAGCTGTAAGCAATTATGAAGAACAACTTAACGAGGCTGCTTCACTTGTGATGGATGCTGCAGGACTCCAAAGCCGACCTTTTGCTTTGGTCTTTCAGAGTCGCAGCGGGCCACCTCATATTCCATGGTTAGAGCCCGATATTGTTGACCATCTTACTGCAATGAAAGAGAGTGGATTGTCGTCAGCGGTTGTTGTTCCTTTGGGCTTCACAAGTGACCATATGGAAGTGCTCTTTGATCTAGACACACAAGCAGCGCAAACTGCAGCAAAACTAGATATCGAGTTTGTGCGTGTGCCTACAGTCGGAACTGCTCCACGTTATGTGGCAATGATTCGTGAGCTAATCGAAGAACAACTACACGGGACACAGCCACTGGCAGTAGGATCGCTAGGCCCCTGGCCAGACCAATGCCCAGAAGGTCATTGTCTTGTCAAAGAAAAAATGTGAGCTAGAACGCCTCGACGATGAGTACAGCAAAGGCGAGTAGGATAGGCAGACCGAAAGCGATAAAGATAATGATTCTCGCACGCCGCCGAGCTTGGCTCGAACCGTTAGCGTTTGCATAGGCCAGGCCCCTAGCCGCAGCTACTTCTGGGGCGGTGTAGTCAAATTGGTCATCATGAGTCGTAACGTTTTCTGTATAGGCTAAGGAATTAGATTCTTGTAATTCTGGCACAGCAACCACTTTCATAGACAAGCTTGTATTTTTTAGTATAGGTTGCGAGAGTAATAAAAGAGATCGCCTGTTGTCGTATCTCACCGGTTGCGCCCTACACTTGACGTTCGTATGGCGACACAGCAACGACCTAAAAAAAAGTCTAGAAAAAGAAACTCTGCATCTGATAGTGTTAGGTTCGGTTCAGTGTCTGCTGCGACGAACAAGAAGCTGCAAGAGCGCCTTGCTTCAGCAGCGAATGCTTTCCAAGCAGAACGATTCGACGAAGCTGATCGTATGCTTCAATCAATAACTAAAATAGCGCCTGGTGTTGCTGAAGTGCACGAGCTGCAAGGTTTGACGTATTATCGAATGGGTAAATGGGTAAAAGCTATTGCCGAGTTTGAAGCGTTTGGCAAGCTGACAGGCTCAGTTGAGCAGCATCCCGTCTGGGCTGACTGTTGCCGTGCGTTAAAACGGTGGAACGAAATGGACCGTCTTTGGAAAGAACTTGGCGCTGTGTCACCAGGCCCTGAACTTGTTGAAGAAGGCCGGATTGTGCAAGCCGGTTCGTTGGCCGATCGCGACCGTTTGCGAGACGCCATCCGATTCTTAGAAAAGGCTCCTTCGCCTAAGAAATCACCGTCGGTCTATCATCTGCGACGATGGTACGTTTTGGGTGACTTGTATGAACGTGCTGGAGATAACCCGAAGGCAAGAAGAATATTTAGCCAAATTATAAAAAATGATCCGCAGTTTGGTGATGCTAGCGAACGTCTCGCAGCTTTGGGTTAGAGCCTGCTAGGATTGTGGCTATGAACCATTCTTTCAGCCCAGGTGTCCTCACGGGACAAGAAGTTTCCGACATGTTTGCTTTTGCGCAAGCGAATAGTTTCGCGCTTCCAGCCGCTAACTGCGTCGGTACTAACTCGATTAACGCTGTTCTAGAGACAGCTGCTAAGTTGAACTCGCCTGTTGTTATTCAATTTTCAAACAGCGGCGCACATTTTTTTGCTGGCAAAAGTTTAGAAACCCAGCAAGGCACCATCGCAGGAGCGATCGCAGGGGCACGTCATGTGCACACCTTGGCAGAGTCTTACGGCGTCAGCGTTATTTTGCACACTGACCACGCAGCTAAAAAATTATTGTGGTGGATCGACGGTTTGTTAGAAGCTGGAGAAGCGCATTACGAAAAAACAGGTAAGCCGCTTTTTAGTTCTCACATGCTTGACTTAAGTGCTGAAACCATGGAGGAGAACCTTTCAATCTGTGAAAAATACCTTAAACGCATGGCTGCTATAGACATGACGCTCGAAATTGAATTGGGGATAACAGGCGGCGAAGAAGACGGCGTTGATAACTCGGATGCGAAACCAGAAGATTTGTACTCCAAACCAGAGGAAGTAGCGGAGGCCTACGAGCGGTTACGCACTATTAGCGACCGCTTCACCGTCGCTGCTGCGTTTGGTAATGTGCATGGCGTGTACAAGCCAGGCAACGTTACGCTGACCCCGTCGATTCTTGACGAGGCGCAAAAACATATCGAAGCGAAGTTCTCGACTGAAACAAACCCAGTTAATTTTGTTTTTCATGGTGGGTCAGGTTCGACGGCTGCTGAGATCAAAGAAGCCATTAGCTATGGTGTCGTGAAAATGAACATTGACACTGATTTGCAGTGGGCGTTCTGGGATGGAATCAGAAACTACGAGGCTTCTAATCGCGACTATCTACAAGCACAGATCGGCAATCCCGATGGCGCTGACGCTCCGAACAAAAAGAAATACGACCCGCGTGTTTGGCTGCGTGAAGGCGAGCAAAGTTTCGTTACCCGTTTAACGCAAGCGTTTGAAGAGCTAAATAACGTCGGCACGCTTAGCTAAGCGATGTTTCGTTATTGCGTTTTGTCTGTTGATAAACAGCTTCGGCGCATGCATGTTTTCCAGTTCAGTAGCTACTAGATATGCGTCGGCGTTTAGATTCAGAAATGGTTCGTCGTGGCCTTGTCGATACTTGTGCCGAGGCGCAGCGATTGATTGAAAATCATGTCGTGTTGATAGATGGTGCGGTGGCTTCTAAAGCTTCGTCCCAAGTCGCGTCGCATCAAAATGTGTTGCTTAGCGCTCCGAAACCTCGGTTTGTGAGTAGGGCAGGCGCAAAGCTGCAAGGAGCGTTGCAAGCGTTTTCTATTGACCCGACAGCGATGAGATGCCTTGACGTCGGGTCTTCGACAGGCGGTTTCACCGACTGTCTTTTGCAAGCAGGTGCTTCACAGGTGACAGCCGTTGATGTCGGCACCCATCAGCTGCATGAGCGGCTACGTGGCGATAGGCGAGTCAGCCTGTTTGAGCAAACCGATATTCGTTCGTTTGTCATCGATGAGCGTTTTGATCTGATTGTTAGTGACGTGTCATTTATCTCACTGCGGTTTGTTTTTCCAAAGATGGCTCAGCTGTTGGAAGCATCGGGGGCTATTGTTTGCCTAGTGAAACCTCAATTCGAAGCCGATAAACAAGAGGCCTCAAAAGGAAAGGGTGTGATTACTGACCCAATAGTTTGGCTGCGTATCCTTGAAGAAGTTCTCGCCGAAGCAGAACAATGTTCGCTCAGCGTCGCTGGTCTTGCCCCTTCGGTCGTTAAAGGCACAAAAGGTAACGTCGAGTTCGTCTTGCATCTACGGGCTGCAGGCAACATCGACGGCTTGGTAGATCAGTCATTGTTGATAGAGTCGTGTTTGCAAGCGGTCGACAAAAGCTTGTGAGGAGCAGTATGAAAAAGCTAGGGATAGTAGTGCACTGGCATCGAGCCGAGGCATTGGAAGTAGCTGCCAAAGCATTGGTGTGGGCAGAAGGTAAGGTTTTGGTTGCGTTGCCGCCTCGTGACGCTGAACTTTTAGACAGAGACGATCTCGCAGTTGACGAGAAGGTGTTTGCATCTGAGATAGATTGCTGCCTCAGCCTTGGCGGCGACGGAACTATTTTGCGTAGTGCCGCGTTGCTTGCTCCTCATGAAGTGCCAATCATCGGTGTGAACGGTGGCAGACTTGGCTATCTCGCAGAAGATGATCCAGCGAATTTGCAGCAAATTCTCAACGGCTGGCTTGCAGACTCGTTAGTGCCGCAAGAGCGAATGATGCTTGCGGCCCGGGTCGAAGGTGAGACTCCATGGAAAGGCTACGCTTTAAACGAAGCGGTGTTGTATCGCAGCGAAAGTGGCAGGTCGATGAGCTTGTCGGCAGCTATAGCTGGTAAATCGTTTTTGCGGTATATGGCAGATGGAGTCATCTTGGCAACACCAACAGGCAGCACAGCGTACTCGCTTTCAGCTGGTGGTCCAGTTGTTGAACCCAACTTTGAAGCGCTTGTTTTGACTCCTGTGGCTGCGCATACGGCTTTTAATCGTTCGTTGGTGTTAGCGCCGACGACAGAGGTGGCGTTAACTGTTGAGGGGTATCGTCCAGCAGTGCTTTCGCTCGATGGAAGAACGGCGTTGGACCTTGAACCTGGCCAAACAGTTATTTGCAAAGCTGCTGATCATAAAGTTAAATTTTTGCGCTACAACCCTAAAGATTTTCACGCTGTTCTGAAAGATAAATTTGGGCTAAAAGACCCAGCAACATAAAGGCGTCTCCATTTTCGCTCCGCTTAGGGTGTTTGCGCGCAGCTTTAGTAGAGAATTTGTGGTCATTACTAGGCAATACATCTGTGTGTTGTTGCATCTTGAACCTGTGGTGCGGTACTCTAAATAGATGGGAGGCGTTAGTAATGGAAACAAAAAAACCTGGTATGGGGTTTATCTATGGCTTGTCAATGGCGCTACTTCTTGTCGTTGTTATAGGTTTTGCTATTGTCTCGCAAAGTAAAAAAGAAGATACGACAAGGTCGGAAGCTGCGCGGGTAACGACTTTGACCACCCAACAATTGTTTGCTCTTGATGAAAACGTTGCGCCGCAAACGCCTGTGACTGAACCACAAGCGCTGCCGCCTGTATCTTCGGAAACGACTACGACTGTCTCGGCGCCTGCTCCAGTAAAAGCTGCGCCAGCGCCAGTTCCTGTGCAAGAGTTGGCGGCAAATACTTTACCAGCTACTCCTGCGATTGCGACGTCGACGACGCAGCCGCCAGTTAAAGTGCAGATGCGTGATGGCGATTTCAAACTGTTCACTGGGGAGCAAGGGCAGGTAATAATCGAAGGCGCTATAGAAAATTGTGCAGCTATAGACGATTTAGTTTTTTATTACCGCATTGAGCTGCAAGAGACGGCCGTTGCGTTTGATTGCAGTTTAGGTGTGGCCAGCATCTATGAACCGATTAATGGTGTTAATCTTAGCGAGAGAATTAAAGTCGATGTAGGTATACGGTCAGTATCAGAACCAGATATTGACTCGTCATTGCGTTTAGAAGTCGATTCGAACTACAGTAACCCTTTCCCGGCTATCCCCGCTAATTCAGGTGAGGGTAGAAGAATCATTTATGACAATCCAAATCAACGTGTCTGGATGGTTGGCGAAAATAACTTTGTGTATGATTCGTATCTTGTTTCAGGAAAAAAAGACACCCCCAAGCCAGGAACTTATTCTGTGTTTTCTAAGTCGGAGAGAGCATATTCTAGTGCCCCTGATGCGTGTAAAGGCCTGCCAGCTAGTGAATGGCCTACATGCGCTGCGAAAGAAACAATTTATATGAGTCATATGGTGCGATTTGTGCGTCCAGACCCAAGCATTGAAGGCGACCTAGCTATTGGTTTTCATGGGATTCCTGTTGACCCAACGAAAAAAGGCGCTCCTTTGCAGACTGAGGCTGAGCTTGGCAAGTTTCTTTCAGCTGGGTGTGTTCGTCAGAACGATCATACAGCGAAAAAGCTTTTCGATTGGGCTGAAGTAGGCACGACTGTCGTAGTGTTGTAAAGCGAACATTTGTTAGCTTTTTGGAACGCTTGAGTGGTTTGCGGATCGGTGCACTAGTAGACTAAGCTCCATGTTGCTTGAACTTTCGGTGAAAGATTTAGGTGTTATTGATTCACTTGTTTTAGAGTTGCCGCTTGGCATGATTGCGTTAACAGGTGAAACAGGCGCAGGAAAAACGTTGCTTGTAGATGCGATTTCATTGTTGGTTGGCGGTAGAGCTGACCCCAAAATGGTCCGTCCAGGGGCGAAGGAAGCAAGCATTGATGGTCGGTTCGAGCTTCATGGCCAAGAAATTATTCTCACTAGGGTTGTGTCGGCCGCTGGTCGTTCAAAAGCCTATATTGATGGTCGCCCAGCGACAGTAACAGCTGTCGCCGAGGTTGGCGCGTCGTTGCTTGATCTCCATGGGCAGCACACGCATCAGTCGCTGCTTGGCGCTGGGGCACAACGAGAGTCGCTTGACCAGTTTGCGAACATTGATCTTGCACCGCTTTTAGAGGCGAAACAAACCTTAACTGACATCGCAAATCGGTTAGAAGCGATGGGTGGCGATGAACGAACACGCGCTCGTGAGCTTGACCTTGTCCGCTACCAGGTGACCGAACTGGAAGATGCGGCGATAAAAGAGGTCGATGAGCTTGATTCTTTAGCGCAAGCAGAAGATGAGTTGGCGCACGCTGTGACGCATCAAGAGATTGCGACGCAAGCGCTGCATTCTTTAGTTGGAGAAGACAACGTTGACGAAAAAGCGTTGCGTGATTTGTTGGCTCAGTGTATGGAGCAAATGACCGATGTGTCCTTGTTTGCTACGGTGCAGAGCCGTTTGGAAAGCCTTGTCTCTGAGCTTGATGACGTGGGCGACGAGTTGCGATCTATTAGCGCTAACATTGAACAAGATCCGCAGAAACTTGAAGAGATCCAGACTCGGCGGCGTTTGCTGCGAGAGCTGTGTCGCAAATATGGCGATGATTTACCTGCGGTTGTGGCTGAACGTGACCGTTTGCAGAACCGGTTGCGTGAGCTTGAAGATTTTGATGTGCTCGCCGCTGAACTTGACCAGCAGCAAAAAGCCGCGAATGTGGCATTAGGCGAGGCTCAGCAAAAGGTTCGAGCTGCTCGTGAAGCCGCTGCGCCGCAACTTGCCCAAGCGATAGAGGCCCGGTTGCCTGAGCTTGCCATGGGCAAGGCAAAGGTCGCGATAGAAGTAGCAGGTGACGCTGGTGAAGAAGTCAGCTATTTGCTTTCTGCAAACCCTGGGTCGCCGCTTCTGCCGTTAGCTAAGGTTGCTTCTGGCGGAGAGCTAGCTCGCACAATGTTGGCGCTTCGTTCAGTTCTGTCGCATTCGCCTCCTGTCCTTATTTTTGATGAGGTTGATGCTGGTATCGGCGGCGAAACTGGTTTTGCTGTTGGTCGTTCATTAGCAAATCTGGGTGATAAACATCAGGTTTTTGTTGTTTCTCATCTCCCGCAAGTCGCAGCGTTTGCTGATGCACATCTGTATGTTGAGAAGAAGCAAGGGGAGGCAGAAACAGTTTCTAACGCCAGGCTTCTTTCTGATGACCAGCGAGTGCGAGAAGTGGCTCGGATGCTTTCTGGCCAGCCTGATTCTGCGTCGGCGCAGACACACGCAAAAGAGCTGCTTGCTTCTGCGCAGGCAGCAAAAAATGGGTAGCTGCACGTTTCATAGCTGATATATCATCGCAGAACAAATACGATACGATACTTTTATGGCGAAGATAGTGCGGTCGGCGATTATAGGTTTATTTTTTTGTGGCTTGGCTATGTCTTGCGGCTCTGAAAATAGTGCACAGATGCAAACAGGTGTAGCCGAAAACGGTGAGTCGTTTCGCTATGGGCAAGCTACGACGCTAGCTCTTTCACCTGTAGAAAGCATAGAGTCTCAGAACAGTGTTTCTGCTCCTAGCAGTACAGCCGTCGATGCGAAAACAACTCAAAACACAGCCGAAACAACGGAAGGATCGTCTTCGTCATCCAATCGGTCATCTGGGGTGCCGCTTATAATCTATGACACTGATATGGGGCCAGATATAGACGATGCTCCAGGTTTAGCAATGCTGCATGGCTATGAAACTGATGGAAAGGCTGAACTTGCGGCGGTAACTGTTTCTCGTCAAGGATTTGATGGGGCACAGTTCAGTGATGCGTTGAATACGTTCTATGGCCGCCCTGATGTTCCTGTTGGGATATATAAAGGATCGACGGGTGCGAACAGTAGTCAATATACGTATTTAGTAGATTCTTTTCCGCATGATCTGAGCGAAGCTCCAGATGGTTTTAAGGTGCAGCGGCAGGTGCTTGCCGATGCTGAAAAATCTGGACGCAAAGTGATCATGATTCAGGTCGGTTTTTCTAGCAATATTTCTGAATTGTTAAACAGCAGAGCAGACGAAATTTCTGATAAATCAGGTCTAGAGCTGGTTGAAAATAATGTTTCGTTGCTTTCAATCATGGCTGGTGCGCCGACGTCTGTGGAGTTTAATATTAAACATAATCTTCCTGCAGCTGAGAACCTTTTTGCGAAGTGGCCTGTTGACATGGTGGTTTCTTATTGGGACACTGGCGGGCACGTTTACTATCCATATAGCGCGATTCAGAAACTGCCGACAGACCATATTGTGCGACAAGCCTATGAGGTCGGTGGCCCAGGTAATTCTCCCTACGCTGGGGGAGGCTGGCATGAACCTGCTGGCGATTTCTATAATATGCGGTCATGGGATTTAACATCTGTGCTTCATGCGTTAGAGCCCGAGCGAGACTACTTTGGCATATCATCTGCTGGAACAGTGCGATTAGAAGGCGGTGTTGCCAAGTTCTCTGAAGGAGATGGCGGCCGCCACTATATTTTGAGCAACACGTCAGGGTATTCTGCTGAGCAAAAAAACAAAGCTGCTACTGCTATGGCAGCAATGATTCGTTAGTCTCAAATATCTCGCCGCAGCCACGCCACTATTTAGACGACACACCACTAGCAATAGAACCAGTGGCAGAGCAAGTCGACTCGCTGTTTTTAACGACAGCAGATGTTTCAGCTAGCATGCTTCTATGGTGTCTTGCTCTTGTTGAAGGCGCTCAAGAAGAATCGTCGTGTTTGCAGGAGTATTGCGAAAAGCTATGTTCTTATGCGAGATCAGTTTCTTTATAACTTCAGTGTCGATTGCTGGAATGGCTGCAAAGTCGAGATGGAATGTCGTATCTGATTGTGTCGTCGCCCGTGCTGTGACTTGTCGTAAAAAAGATGCGTGAGACCCAAACCACAAAATACCGTGTAGACGCAAAACAATATCGCCGTCTGTGGTTGTAGTTTCTGTCATTTTGAACCCAACGGTGAAGTGATAGAACACGGTCAAAGCAAGGCCAGCGAGTAATGCCCAATGAATATTGGGAGCCCAAAATAGCGTGCCAACAAATGTTGCTGTTGCTAGCAGAAACTGGCTGCGAGAGCGGCGCCAAAGTTCCAGTAAAAGCGCTGGACGAATAAGACGGTACGCGGCACCAAAAACAACACCACCTAGCACAGCAAGTGGTAGTGGATTTAGTGCGCTGGCAAATGGTAAAAGTGCAAGCATGGTCAGTCCTGTTACGCCGCCACTCCATCGAGTTTTAGCGCCTGCGAATCGGTTAAGCGAGCTACGGCTAAAAGAACCGCCAATAGGGATAGCTCCCGAAATCGCCGAAACGAAATTTGCGAGGCTTGACGCAAATAGTTCACGGTTAACATTCCAAACTTGTTGGTCTTCATCAGCAAAGGTACGTGCAATTGTTGAAGGTTCGGCAAAACCGAGGATAGCTATCACTAGCGCCCCAATAAAAAGCGACTCTGTTGCGTTCCATGTAAACGAAAACTGCAAAGATGGGAACCCCTCAGGTATAGACGACGTTTGGCCGACGATGTCTCCTGTATAGAGAGCAGTTTCAGATACCGTAATGCCAATGATGACCGCAACAAGTACTCCAGGAAACAGCGGATGGACTTTTTTGCCGCCAAACATAGCAGCTAGCGTTATAGCAGCTAATGCAAGTGCGCCGAGCTGCCATTGCGTCGGGCGGCTAAGCGCCCACAGCGCTTCTTGTATCGCCCCACTATCTGGAACTGCGAGGCTTAGCCCAACTACTTTAGGCAGTTGTGAGGCGAGTATGACGATGGCGGCGGCTGTTGTGAAGCCCATCATTACAGGCTCGCATAACACGTAGGCGAGTTTGCCGAGTTTGGTTACAGCTAGAATAAGTCGAATAGCGCCCACAAGAAGGGCGAGAAGTGCGCCATAGGCAACAAAGTCTGGGTCGTCTGTGCTGTAGCCAGCGCCTTGCAACGTGGCGAAGATCAGCAATGCAGTAACAGCCGTTGGTCCTGTCTGCAAATATGGTGATGACGCAAAACATGCAAAAACTATGAGTGGTAATGCTGAAGCAAATAGCCCAACATGTGGTGGCATGCCTGCAAGTTGTGCATAGGCTAACGACTGAGGTAGAAGAACAAGAGCAACAGTGAAACCAGCCGCCAGATCAGCTAGAGTTGGTTTCACAATGTTCATAACTATTCTTATCGGATGATCGTAGGATGTTATGATGCTACTTGTTTAAGTGAAATGTAGCGTACGGAGGTAGAAGATGAGTTTTTCTTTAGTAATTATGGCCGCTGGTTTAGGGAGCCGTTTTGGTGGCACGAAGCAGTTAGCTGATGTTGGCCCAAATGGTGAGGCCTTTCTAGATTTTTCGATTCGAGATGGCGCTGCGGCTGGCTTTGATGAAATCGTTATTATTGTGCGCACCGAGATAGCTGACGCTGTGCAAAGCCATGTCGAAGCGCAACACCCTGGTCTGGCTGTCACCTATGTTGTGCAAGACGAGTTTGGTCCGCAACGGGCAAAGCCTTGGGGTACACTTCATGCGGTGCTTAGTGCACAAGGTGCGGTTTCTAAACCGTTCGCAGTGATAAATGCAGACGACTATTACGGTCAGGGTTCGTTTCAAATAGCTGCGCAGGCATTGCAGCAGAGCACACCAGGGTTGGCAACAAATGTTGCATTTGAGTTGGCGAAAACAGTTCCTTCTGAAGGATCGGTAACTCGTGCTGTGACAGAAGTGAAAGATGGGTTTTTAACTTCTATTGTTGAAACTGAGCAATGTCAACGTCTGACTGATGGCACCTTTAGTGCTGGTGGTATGGCTGTGCCTGCGGAAACGCCGGTGTCTATGAACCTATGGTGTTTTGACAATAGCGTGATGGCAGATTTCGCCAAAAGGTGGGAAATTTTCTACGAAGCAAATAAAGATGAAGCTTCTGCTGAAGCGCAGCTGCCGACAGTCGTTGGTGAATTAATGGATTTAGATCTTTTACGCGTTGCTGTGAAACCGTGTGATGAACAATGGATAGGTATCACAAACCCTGCTGATTATGAGACTGCGAAGGCGATGCTTGCGACTCGATCCAAGAGATCGAGCAACTAGAACAATAGTCTAAAGCTATGTTCTTGATTTAATCTATCGATTTGTTCAATGTGTAATTCTTGTTATGCTAATCAGCATAAGCAGGTAACGTGCCTGTTTTAATACAAGAAGGAATACGTAGTGTCTTTAATAGGTACAGAAATTAAGCCCTTTACTGCCCAAACTTTCCATAACGGTGAGTTCAAAGAAATAAGCGATGCTGATCTTAAAGGTGGCTGGTCGGTAGTATTTTTCTACCCAGCAGACTTCACTTTTGTATGTCCAACTGAGCTTGGCGACTTGGCAGATAACTACAGCGAGTTTCAGGCTGCAAACACCGAAATTTACGCGGTTTCTACCGACACGCATTTCACCCACAAAGCGTGGCACGAATCGTCAGAGACAATCGGTAAGGTTCAGTACCCTCTTGTTGGAGACCCAACAGGCGAGATCTCTCGAAACTTTGAAGTGTTTATCGCTGAAGCTGGTCTAGCTGATCGCGGAACATTTGTTATCGACCCAGAAGGCAAAATTCAGATCATCGAAGTTAACGCTGGCGGCGTTGGCCGTAACGCATCTGAGTTGCTTCGTAAAGTAAAAGCTGCGCAGTACGTTGCGGCGAACCCTAACGAAGTATGTCCTGCTAATTGGGAAGAAGGACAAGAAACGCTAGCTCCTTCTCTCGACCTTGTAGGCAAAATCTAAGACAGACCTACTAAGTTACTCACAGCTCGACCAGCTGTGAGTGACTAGTAAGGGCCAGCCCCAAGCTGGGTTACTCCCCAGCTGCAGTTTCGTCACCCCGGCTCTAGCGTCATCCCCGGCTCTAACGTCATCCCCAACTTGATTGGGGATCCCCAGTGAACCTGAGGACGACAGAGTTACAACCCAAGTTTTTCTAATGAAAGAACATACTCATGCTTGATTCAACGCTGGCGCAGCAGTTGCGCACACATCTTGAAAAAATAACCGATCCGATTCGGCTTGTCGCAACGCTTGATGACAGCGCAAAGTCTTTAGAGCTTCATAGTTTGCTTGAAGAAATAGCTGCGATGTCACCACAGATTTCTTATGAACAGCCAGAACCTCCTTCAAGCGATAACGCACGTGTGCCGTCATTTAGGATTGAGCGTGTAGCTGACGCTACTGTGGCGGTTACCTTTGCTGGTATTCCACTTGGGCACGAGTTCACGTCGCTTGTTCTGGCGTTATTGCAAGTCGGTGGCTATCCACCAAAGTTCGATGATAAGGTAATCGAACAGATCAAAGCGCTTGATGGCGACTATGTCTTTGAAACATTCTTTTCGCTGTCTTGCCAGAACTGTCCAGATGTTGTGCAAGCGTTAAATGCAATGTCGGTGTTGAACCCTCGCATACAGCACACTGCAATCGATGGTGCACTATTCCAAGATGAAGTAGAACGGCGCGAAGTTATGTCAGTGCCTACGATTTTTCTAAACGGTGAAAAATTTGACCAAGGGCGTATGACAGTCGAGCAAATTGTTGTCAAGCTTGACACAGGTGCGAGCGAGCGTGCCGCGGCCGAGATAAACGCTAAAGACCCTGTCGATACGTTGATTGTCGGCGGTGGCCCAGCTGGAGCTGCTGCTGCTGTTTATCTGGCTCGTAAAGGTGTCGACACTGCTATGGCTGTGGAGCGCTTCGGCGGTCAGGTTGTTGACACGATGGGTATCGAAAACCTTATTTCTGTGCCATACACCGAAGGGCCGAAGTTGGCTGCGGCGTTAGAACAAAATGTAAAAGAACACGATGTTGATGTTATGACGTTGCAGCGTGCGAGCTCAATTGAGGCGGACGAAACAACTGGTCTGAAAACGGTGCAACTCGAAAGTGGCGCATCATTACAGGCAAAAACAGTGATTGTGTCAACGGGTGCAAGGTGGCGTAAATTAAACGTGCCAGGTGAAGAGCAGTATGCAAATAAAGGTGTGGCATATTGTCCGCATTGTGACGGTCCGCTGTTTAAAGGCAAACGTGTGGCGGTTGTCGGCGGCGGCAATTCTGGTGTTGAAGCGGCGATCGATTTAGCGCAAATCACTAGCCATGTGACAGTGATTGAGTTTAGTGACAAACTTATTGCCGACGAGGTGTTGCAAACTAAGCTTCGCAGCTTGCCAAATGTGACAATTATTTTGAACGCGGCAACCACCGAAGTGTTAGGCGACGGGTCAAAGGTGACAGGGCTAGTCTATGATGATCGTAGCGATGGGACGAGTCACACTGTGGAGTTGGAAGGTATTTTTGTGCAAATCGGTTTGCTGCCGAACACGGAATGGCTTGCAGGTAGCGTGAAACTGAGCGAACGAGGCGAAGTGGTCATCACCGATCGTGGTGAAACGTCTATGCCTGGTGTGTTCGCCGCTGGTGATTGTACAACCGTGCCATACAAACAAATTGTGATAGCACTTGGTGCAGGATCAACCGCTGCCCTTAGCGCCTTCGATTATCTTATACGCTCGTAACGTTAAGACAAAAATTAAGTTAAAAAGAGAAAGAGGTTTGATTGAGTCAGACTCAATCAAACCTCTTTCCAAGTTAAAGATAAAGATGGTGCGCCGCCAGGCTAGGCCGCTAAGCTGTGGCTTGCTTTAGTGTTCAAGGCTGGAGTGCGAGGAAGAGATAAAGGAATAGCTATGGTTGGCATATCGTTAACGACAGAAGTGATTGTCGTTTTTGAAAGAGGTGCTTCGCCGCTGAAAGCTTTGTATGCTTCGAGTACGGTTCCTCGTTGGGTGTCAGTAGGGCTGCCCAGATCTGCGATCTGTTCCGCCAGATTGTCAAACACGCCACTATCAGCAAGGTCCTGTACGGCCAGTGCACGAGTAGGAACATATGCAGGAGATGCTATTTCTTCTAAGGAAGGTAGATCGCCTATCTCAGCTGTCATTGTCTCGCCGTAGGCTGACCATGCAGCGACCTGTTCTTTTCGTAAGGCCGTTGTGTGGACGTCTTCGTCTGAAAGCGTCTTAGGTTCTTCTTCTGGAGCGCTGCTAGACGATTGTGCTTGTTTTGCTTTTGCTGCTAACTCTTCTAACCTCTTTAGCAAAAAAGCTTGCCAATAATAACGCGCTTCAGTCTCGCTTTGTGCGATTTGTGCTTCTGTTTCTGTAACTACACTCATAACGATTCCACCTTTCGGATCCCACTATAACATAGGTAATGGCAAAAAACATCTAAACAAAGCAGTATGCTTTAGCATCATTACCATAAAC
Organism: Acidimicrobiales bacterium; assembly: GCA_020629155.1. Classification (GTDB taxonomy): domain Bacteria; phylum Actinomycetota; class Acidimicrobiia; order Acidimicrobiales; family SZUA-35; genus JAHDDW01. Next base: position 15,485 of record JAHDDW010000014.1, read on the forward strand.
GTACTTTTTTAGGGGCTGCCCATGGGGGAAGCATAGCTTTAACAGACTCTTTTAACGAGTCAAGTGATAGCGTCGCTGGGTCGATGCCTGGTGCGGGAGTGACATGCGCAACGACGATGGAACCCCATTGAGGGTCGGGTTCGCCGACGATGCGTACCGCAGCTACATCTGGTCGAGCGAGCAAAACTTTCTCAACCATCGCAGGCCATACGTTTTCGCCTCCAGTGCGTATCACCTCACCTCGACGACCGAAAATAGTCAGCTTGTCGTCGGCGCTCAACGTGCCACCATCGCCTGTGGCTAACCAGCCATTGTCATGCTGCACCGCCTGAGTCCCAGAAGATGAAGACGATGCAGCTGATCTATAACAGCGCATCAACATTGGGCCTTTCACCCACACCTCGCCATCAACAATTTTGATGCGAGCTCCGTCGATTGGCCAGCCATCATAGACAAGCCCAGACCCAGTTTCGGTCATCCCGTAGGTGGCAACAGCATTGCTTGGTTTATCAGGGGGGACAGGGCCGCCGCCTAACAAAATGCGTCGAAATAAACTCGTATCGATTTGACGCATCGCTCTCGTCACCAGCGAAACGAGGGAGGCACCGTTGGTAGCAGCTTGTGTCACGGCCGATGCATCAAAACCTTTATGGACCACCAAGGAAGTGTTTGTCAACAACGCTCTGATCACGACTGACAAGCCACCTATGTGCGAGAGTGGTAAACACGCCAACCATGTATCATCACGTTGCACTTCTAACGCACTGCTTGTCGCTTTTGCAGAGGCAGCAATCGAAGCGTGGGTGTGGATCACGCCTTTCGGGTCACCAGTTGAGCCGCTTGTTGTAAGCACCAGCGCATCACCTTGTTCTAGCGGTCGAACAGGCAAAGCGTCAATTCCGCGAGTAAGATTGCTGGCAGAAAGCGACCGTTGTTCCCGGTCGGCTTCAATCACAGTGTCAGGGGCAAGAGCTGCAATTATTTGACGTTGTTGTGCTACTGGTAGCCTCATATCGAGAGGCGCTATAGCATCGCCATTTGCCCAGACTTGTTGCATAGCAGCAACAAAATCGGGTCCTTCTAGCGCTAATAAAACAAGTTTAGGCACCAGCTTGTGCTTCCATGTAGTCATGCAATTTGCGTGTGGAGCTAGCGGTGTGTAGCTCTAGTATCTTCTCTAAAGCTCCAGTCCAAAAAGACCCGTCATAGTGCAGCGACACACTAAGTTTACTTTTCTTAGTAGGCGCGCTGGTTGTCTGCTTGCGATCAGAATCGGCTGTTTCGATGTCAGCAGTAAGGTCTGCTATATCTTCAACTGTGGCTTGCATAACCCAGTCGCTATGGTCGCGGCCGTCGACCTCTTGTCGAGTGAATGTCGCCTGTTTAGTGTTTTGGTTGAGCGAGCTAACCATGCGTAGCTTTTTAGAGCGCACGAAGGGGCCTAGTTTCGCCGTAATTGTGACTAGAAATGCATCTGGTTTATCTGCTGTGACATCGCTCACCAAATCAAGCCAATGTGGGTATGTTTGCAAGTCGGAAACAACAGCAAAAAGCTCGTCAGCCGTCGCATCGCTAAAGATAGTTAACGCTTGATTCATGCGCAAAGCCTATCGGTTTCAAAGCAGATGCTGCGACTAGGGTGGTTGATTCTAAGCCTATTCTGGTCGTCTTTCCCAGTTAGTCACGTCATTCCCAGCTGCGTCCACGTCTTTCCCAGCTGCGTCCACGTCTTTCCCAGCTGCGTCCACGTCATTCTTAGTTGCGCTCCCGTCATTCCCAGCTACGACTGGGAATCTGGCCAAGGAGAGATCCCCAATCAAGTTGGGGATGACGTGATCAAGTTGGGGATGACGTGATCAAGTTGGGGATGACGTGATCAAGTTGGGGATGACGTGATCAAGTTGGGAATGACGTGATCAAGTTGGTCTGCGATCTGTTTCGCTAAGTCGCGTATCTGTGACGTTTCTTGTTTCATGTTTATCTCACCTTTTGTTGATTGGTTGGAGATAATTTTATTGCTTTTTGGGTAGGGTAAAATTGCAAACTATTGCACTTTTGATTATCATTTTGCAATGATGTTAGCAAATATGCTTATTTGAGAAATAAATATTGTTCAACTTCAAAGCGGGTTTTTGATGAAACTAGACGCCACTGACCAACAGATACTCGACGAGCTCTCTCGTGATGGCAGAATCACAAATGTCGAACTGGCAGACCGTGTCGCATTGTCGCCATCGGCTTGCCTTAGGCGAGTGCAAGAACTTGAACGCAGTGGAATTATTGTTGGCTACAAAGCGGAGATTGATCATAAAGCCCTTGGTATTGGTTTTGTTGCGTATCTAACTGTTCGCCTAACTGTTCATACAAAAGAAAGTCAGGGCGCATTCGAAGATACAGTGCGCAATATTGCTGAAGTTCGAGAATGTCACAATGTCACAGGCAATATTGAATATATTCTCAAAGTAGAAGTCGCTGATATAGGGGCCTATAAGCATTTTCATACAGAGATTATTGGCGCACTTCCACACGTGGCCTCACTGTCAACCTATGTTGTTTTAAACACCTCCAAAAACTAATAGTGGCGCTTTGGTTTGATAGGTGAAGTTGACAAACAAGCTCAGTGTTGAAGATTCTCTAGCAAATTTGTTTACTTTTTCTAGCAAATAGTTTACAATTTTTCTAGCAAACATTATGGCAGATTCTTACTACGAAATAGAAGAAAAAGCGCAATCCTGGCTGCGTGATCGAGCGCCTGGCCAGCTTGTTCATAAAAAATCGGCGATTGACCCCATTATCTATCGTTATCTCAAAACCAATGGGTTCCTTGCTGATGTGTATGCGAGCTATTTTTTTATCAAGAAAGACTCGCTAACGACAGATGAAGCTTTTAAACAAAACTATTGGACTATTGTTGGACAATTACTAGACCAGCGTTTCGGCACGCAGGCAGCAAAACTAGGGTGGTATCTTTCAGGGCGGTACGCCTACGAATTCTTAGTCGATAGTGTTAGTGTCCCTCAAGCAGACGAACAAATTACGATACAAACTAAGGGCGCTTCCAACACGACATTAACTCTACTAGGGAAATACCCGTTAGTCGCTGTGCAAGATCGACAGTTTCACAAGAAAAAGATTGTTAGCAGGACAAACCACGACAGCCCTATCTATTTACTTAAACCAGAACTACTCCTTGTTTACTCTACCAAAACGCACTATTTAAAGTATGAAAAACAGTTTGTTTCATACATCCAAAGTAAAGATTTCGATTTCAATTTTGTTGAAGAACACTTCAAGAAGAACCCTTCACAGACTCTTTTGGCAAGGTTTATAGGGGCTTTGCAACAAGCTGACAAAAAAATTCAAGCGCTAAAACTGAAAGAGTTGTACAAAAATTTTGGCTATACCGCCACAATCGAGAACACGTTCAATAGCGACTACGCCTTGAAAGGCCGAGCTGTTCCAAGTTATGTTTCCAGATTCAGATTGTCGATGCAAGATGCTCAAAACTATCTAGAAGCAATGGCGATCCCAGAACAGTCTGGCCCAGTGACAGCACAAGAAATAGAAGTCGTTTCTGTGTCAGAAACCTATCACAGCTTAACTATTGAAGGCTACGACGTAACAAAAGAGATCATCCAAAAAATTCAACAACAAGATATAGTTGAAGGCGATTTGAGGAGCAAACTAGCGGCGAAAGGCTTTTTGTCTGCGCTTGCCTTCTGTAAACTTCTCGTCGGATCATCATATAACTTTAACCAAGAACTAAGCGAAGAGCTTTGGAAAAAATTGTGGGCTCCTAGCATTCATGCCTCGGATGATGACTTGGCTATCTACAGAAACCACTTCGTTTTCCTCCAAGGATCAAGGGCTGTGCCTCCCAACCATGAGAAAATCCATTACTTGCTTGAAGAATTCTATTCACAAGCAAATGACTTTTCTAACGGTTTCAGGCAAGCTATTTTCCTTCACTATTTCTATGTGACAATACACCCACATAGTGACGGCAACGGAAGAATCTCAAGGTTTTTAATGAACTTGGCGTTGATAGGTGACAACTATAGCTGGTTGACTATCCCTATAGAAAAAAGAGAGGCTTATTTTAAGAGCTTGGAGCGATCACAGCTAGAAGACGACATTAGCCATTTCGCGTCGTTCATCAATGACCAGTGGAGACAGCCTTAAACACTTCCAAAAACTAGTGAAGCCGTTATAATTTTCTTATCGAAAGCAGGTCGCAATGAGAACACTTCCTATTGGCATTAGCACTTTCCAAAAAATACGTGAGGAAGGCCATATCTATGTCGACAAAACAATATATATAGAGAAGCTACTCGCAGAAGGAGATTACTATTTCTTGTCTAGGCCTCGCAGATTCGGGAAGTCTCTTCTTGTTGACACCATACGCGAGCTTTATGAAGGCAACGAGCCGCTTTTCAAAGGCCTTCATATTCACAGCTCTTGGGATTGGGAAACGCAGCACCCAGTTCTCTCATTCTCCTTCGCACGAGGAGGAATACAGTCTGCGGAACAGTTACATGGTCGTATCCAAGAACTTTTGCAAGCAGCAAACCAACGACTAGATCTCAATTGTGAAGCGTCGCATGATAACGGGAAATTTTTTTCAGACATACTCGAAGCTGCACAAAAAACACATGGCCAGAAAGTTGTCGTACTCATTGACGAATATGACAAGCCTTTATTAGACAATATTACTAACACCGAAATCGCAACGAAGATCCGCAATACGCTTGGCGCTTTCTATTCAACGATTAAGGCACAAGATGCGAACATCAAATTCGCTTTCCTCACTGGCGTTTCTAAATTCTCCAAGGTATCGATTTTTAGTGGACTAAATAATCTGCGGGATATAACGCTGAGCCCTTCCTATAGCGCGATGTGCGGCTACACCCAGCAAGAACTTGAAGAAAACTTTACTCAACACCTTGAAGGCGCAGATTTAGAAGAGGTGCGAGCGTGGTATAACGGCTATAGCTGGGAAGGCGAAAAAGTGTATAACCCAGCAGCCATCTTAGCTTTTTTGCAGGAGGAGCAACAGTTTGCGTCGTATTGGTTCGAAACGGCAACTCCTGGTTTTCTTATCGAGCTTTTGAAGCAACGTTACTATCACATCCCAGATTTTGAGAACCTTCGTGTTCCTCGTGAGACGCTTGGACAGTTTGAGGTAGACCATCTTGACATCGCGGCGATACTTTTCCAGACAGGCTATTTAACGATAAGTAACGTTGAGAGGCGATTCGGGAAACCTATCTATACGCTCCAGTTTCCGAATAAAGAAGTCCGCACCAGTTTCAACGACATGGTCTTGCGAAACTATCTTATAAAAAGCCATAGAGATCCTTTGCCGTTAGCGCAAGCTCTTGAAGAGGCTGATACCAAAGCGTTGGAAGAACATTTCCGTGCGTTGTTTGCAGGTATTGCTAACGAGAACTATCGAAAAAACTCTATTGGAGACTACGAAGGGTATTACGCTTCGGTCATGTACGCCAGTTTAGCTTCTCTAGGTTTTGAGGTGCACGCCGAGGAAAGCACCAACAGAGGCAGAATAGATTTAACAGTTGCTTTAAAAAATTCCCAAGGCGTCAAGATTGTCTATATTTTTGAGTTTAAAGCGGTTGACTCAAGTAGCGGCGATGATGCGGCTCTAGCGCAAATTAAGCAGAAAGGCTACGCTGAAAAATATCGTACTGCTGGTGCGAGGATTCTTCTCGTTGGTATTGCGTTTGATAAAACTAGCCGCTCTGTCAGTTCATTTACTGTCGAAGAAGATGCTGGCTGACAGCGTGTCAATGTGGTTGTCTACTGTTGCGCTCTCAAGGAGAACAGCGGACTGACTGTGACGGGGCTAGCAAACCGTGACTATTGTTGCTTTATCAGATGACGGCTTTAGAATTACCACATCGTAGATTTTTGGAGGAATAATGGCAGCTGGTGGAGGCACCAAAGCAGTAGTCGCAGCGTTAGTCGGCAATTCACTTATCGCCGTCGCAAAATTTATAGGGTTTTTGTTGACACGCTCGTCAGCGATGCTGGCCGAGGCCATCCACTCGGTTGCTGATGCAAGCAACCAGGCGTTACTTTTGCTTGGAAAAAAGTCGGCGAAAAAAGTCGCCGACAGTGAACATCAATTTGGCTACGGTCGCGAACGGTACTTCTGGAGTTTCGTAGTTGCGCTTATTTTGTTTGCGTTAGGTTCTGCCTATGCGCTTTATGAAGGTGTCGAAAAGATTCTTCACCCGCATGAGATAGAACGAGTCGGTATAGCTTTAGCTATTTTGGGTGCTGGTATCATCATCGAAGGTTTCACGCTTTGGACTGCGGTGAAAGAATCATTGCCGTTAAAAGGGTCGATGACCTGGTGGCAATTTATTCGCCGCTCGCGCACGCCAGAGCTGCCTGTTGTTTTGCTCGAAGACTTAGGTGCGCAGCTTGGTTTAATAACAGCGTTCCTCGCTATTATTATGGCCAAAGTCACAGGCAACGCCGTGTGGGACGGCATCGGAACACTGGCGATCGGCATTTTGCTTGGTATTATCGCCGTTATTTTGATTATTGAAATGCGCAGCCTGCTTATTGGTGAAGGTGCCGACATTGACGAGATGAAAGCGATCCGTAGCGCAATAAGCGATCATAACCAGGTGACCAGCTTGATTCACTTGCGCACTCAATATTTAGGGCCTGAAGATCTGCTGGTAGCAGCGAAGGTAGCATTCGACGAGACGTTAACGGTCGAACAGCTAGCAGACGCTATCGACAGTGTCGAAGTGGCTGTGCGCGAACAAGTAGCACACGCTCGACCAATGTATATAGAGCCAGACTTACGCCATAGCGTTTCATAGGGCAGCATGTTATTTCTGCTTTCTCCTGCTAAATCGCTTGTGATGGATGGGACTGTTGCGACGCAGCAACATAGCATTGCCTCATTTCTAGATCAGTCGCAAACGCTTGTTGAAACGTTGCGAGATGTTTCTGTTGATGGGCTTGCTTCATTGATGAATATTTCCGATGCATTGGCGCAAGAAAATCATGAACGTTATGTGCAGTGGGAACAGCCCGTTGCTCCCGATGAAGCCACGCGTCAAGCATTGCTAGCGTTCGACGGCGATGTCTATAAAGGCATGGAAGAGGTAGGTCTGTTTGATGAAAGCGACTATGCCTATAGCCAACAGGTGTTGCGCATTCTGTCGGGGCTCTATGGCGTATTGCGACCGCTGGACCTGATTAAGGCGTATCGCCTTGAAATGGGCACAAAGCTGACTGTGGGCGAGCACAAGAATTTGTATCAATTCTGGGGCTCAGCACTGACTGCCCAGGTGACGGCTGACCTGGAAGCAAGCAGCGGTGAACCTGTAGTCGTTAATCTAGCTTCGCAAGAATATTTTAAAGCAATCAAACGCAAAGAACTCGCTGCTTCGGTGATCTCGCCCCGCTTCCTCGACGCAAAAGAGGGCGCTGAATTCAAAGTGATCAGTTTTTTCGCGAAGCGAGCTCGTGGCGCTATGGCAGCCTGGGCAATAAAAAACCGAATCGAAAATCCAGCAGACCTGTTAGCTTTCGATGCGCTTGGCTATCACTACAGCCCAAAACACTCCGAAGACGCTACACCTACATTTGTGAGGACGTATGAGTAGTAGGATGAGAGTCGCCCAACATGTGTTCTGGAGTGGTTGGTTTCCCTGCCGTGCTTGATGGGCTGTACTTAGATGTCCAATGTCTAGAAGGATTTATTACGCTACCCCAGAGTCCTCCCACTGGAGAAATTGTCCCATCATCACCTGAGCCAGCCGCTCCACTGTTGTTTCCTCTCGTGGCTAGTTCTGGTTTATCAAGGGCAAATACTGCGTCAGGTCGTAAAGTAGTAGTTCCTTGAACAAGATTTACAGGTTTGTTCTCTACCAAGACCGAGCACGCCCCTTTTTCGTAAACGATTGAGACCTCAGAGCCGAATGAATCCTCTAACCAGAAATTCAAATAGTCAACCCCTAGCGTTTTTGCTAACTTAGTCACCTTTTCAAGAAATTTAGCTTCTCCTAAGAAGTGATTCGAAGGAATCTCAACTGCTGCATTTGGGTCTTGTGAATTTTGCCATGTAGTAATGTTCCATCGCCAGTTTTTCTTGTTTGTGCTGATTAAGCGCCCAAAATATGCTTCGGAAGATTGTTGATGTGAATCTGATTCAAATTGGAAACCGTCGGTTTCATAGGTAGTAGTATTTTCAAGCTCTTCTTTGGAGTTGGCTTGATTCTCTCTATTGACTAGAAACCGCCTTGTCATAACAAGAGTTGGTGTAATAGCTGCCCACGTAGCTAGTAAGGTCAACTTTCCTGTAGAAGGTAGAAGGGGAGCGAGTACTGCTGCTATCGGAAGTGAAATTGCCGCTAGGCTTATCCAAACAAATACAGGTCTGTAGTTATCGTGAGCTTTGCCTGCCGCTTTCGATCTTTGGTTGGCCTTTCTTGCTGTAACTTGTTTCCATCCGTTCGCCATAGTGCAATAATACTAGGTTCTTGCAGGTAAATCCACATGGAAGACTGAACCTTGGCCTGGTTCAGAAGTTGCGCTAATCGTTCCGCCTTGGGCTGCGACCAGTTCTTTGCAAATCGCTAACCCTAAACCGCTGCCACCACTTTGACGATTGCGAGACGAATCTACTCTATAGAACCGATCAAAAACGTGAGCCAAATGTTCAGGCGCGATACCTTCGCCAGTGTCTGAAACAAGGATCGTTACAGTCTGTGCTTGTTTGTCGATAGTCGCAGCTAAGGTGATCTGGCCGTTTACCGTATGGCGAGCAGCGTTAGCAAGCAAATTGCTGAGCACTTGTCGCAGCCGCAGCGAGTCAGCAACCACTTCAATCGTGTCAGCAACGTCGTAGCAAAACGAGACGCTCATGCCTGCAAGACGTGACTCGTACTGCGCGGCTAACGAATCTGTAACTTCGGCAAGAACAACAGGTTCAAGTGCGATCGTTAACGCCCCAGATTCTGCCAATGTGAGCACTTGCAAATCTTCAACAAGCTGCTGCAGAACTAACGTATCTTCATGCAGCGAGTCGATAAGTTCCTGGTTGATAGGGGTCACGCCGTCTTGTGCCGATTCGATATAGCCACGAATATTGGCAAGCGGGTTGCGTAACTCGTGGGCGATGTCGCTTGTGTAACGTTTACGTCTCACGTCTTCGTCTTCAATATTGCTGGCCATAGTGTTAAACGAAGCTGTTAATGTTTGCAGCTCATCAGCCCCTGAAGGTGTCACCCGAGTCGAAAAATCTCCCTGCCCCATAGCCCGAGCAGCAGAAGAAAGGCGTTCGAGAGGGGCGACAATGCGGCGAAACGTTAACCAGGCAACGAATGCTGATATGGCCAGAACAACCAACACCACAATAAGCAGCAACGGCGCAGGCCCTTTCGAAAATAGCGAACCGTTTGTTTCGGTGGCATCGCCAAGCAGCAAGATTGCAGGCTCATCAACCGCAACTGCTGGAGAAATCAGACATTCTTCCAATAGATTGAGCGCTTCTGTGCTCTGGTCAAGTTCGTCTTGGCTCAGGTCAAAAGGCATTTGCTCCAAAGGTAGGACAGAGCAGTTCATAGCAGCTTGGTCAAGAAACACGCCATCGCCGATGCCTTCGGTCTCAAACATCTCAAAAGCAGCGAAACTAGCGCTGATAAAACGAAACGTTATGGGCGCTGCTTTTTGAAACTTGCCATCCACCTTTGGCTTAGAGTCAGCAAAAACGTCGCCTTCGATCGACGCAAGTGCTACACGCTGGTCAAAATTAGCCGCAAGCCGATCGACAAGGTTTTGCGACTCAGTCCACGACTGATTCTGGTTAGCGTATGCTATGACCTCTTCGACAATCCGCTGCTCACTCGCCTGGTTGTTCTCAAAACTATCTTGCAAATCGTTACGTGTCACAACTTGTGTTGCCCACGCAGTCGCAGCGATAGCAACCAAAGCCACCGCAAACACAACGAATAGAAGGCGACCACGCAACGAAGAAATCACTGTTCGCCTTCTTCCGCAAGGCGATAGCCCACGCCGTAGACTGTTTTCAGAAACGTTGGATTTGTCGGGTCGTCTTCCAGCTTTTTGCGTACATTAGCGACGTGCACATCAATAGTGCGATCCAGCCCATAATAGTCGTTACCAAAAGCGGCATCCATAAGTTGCCTGCGGTTAAATACTTTGCCTCGTTCAGCCGCTAAAGCTGCAAGCACCGCAAACTCTTTCGCTGTCACATCGACCGTTTCCCCATTTTTGGTGACTTTATGTGACCGCAGATTCACGTCGATCGTGCCCATTGTAAATGCGTCTGCTTGCTGTGTTGCTACGATGCCTGAGCGCCGCAACACCGTGCGGACTTTTGCGACAAGAACTCGCGGTGAATATGGCTTTGTGAGGTAATCGTCAGCACCCAAATCAAGACCTAAAAGCTGATCTTCTTCAGTGCTGCGGGCAGTAACAAAGATGATAGGAATATCCATCTCGTACCTGATAGCCCGACAAACATCAAGCCCATCCATGTTTGGCATCATAATATCGAGAATTGCCAGCTGTGGCTGACGTTGACGAGCCAAATCTAAGGCACTGCGACCATCATGAGTGACTAGCGTTTGAAAGCCCTCAACCGCTAAAGATCGGCGAATAAGCTCTGCCTGCTTTTTGTCGTCCTCGGCGATAAGAATTTGAGCGCTTGATGACCTAGGTGGCATGTGATGATCTTTCCTTAACGTTATTTCGGGGATATTTTTTATAGTGCATCCCCTCAGTGTTTCCGCTCTGCTCGGGACGGTATCACGCAGATTTTAGCATTTCTCTCTGTGTCAGAGGTTCAGCATAAAAACTAAACGCCCACTAACAGATTTTACACGTCTCTAAACGTATGCGGCATGGAACGCACGGCTGGGTTTAACAGCGGGCCCGATTGTTCCATGCCACAGGACTAGTGTTAGTTGTCTTTCACAGCTTCAGCAGTTTCGAGGTGCGCTAGGTCGCCTTCGATAAAGCAGTCGCTTTCGATGACAAACGCATCGACTCCGAAGACTTCTTCGGCAACGCTACTTGCTTCTTCGTTGTGAAAATCCCAGTTGATGAACTCTATGCCATCTTCTGTGTCAACGTCATAGTCAATATCTGCAGCGTCAAACGCTACTTTGAGTTTCTCGTTCTCCTCAGCAATTTCGGCTTTGATATCTTCTGGCAGTTCATCAAATTCAACCATTTCACCTTCGGCTAGCGCTAGGTCGTCGTTAAAAAGCTCTTCAAGTTCTTCATCTGAAAGCTCTTCGATGTCAACGCCTTCAGGCAACTCGAAAGACCCCTCTAGGACTTCAACGCCTTCAGGCAACTCATCAAGTTCAAAAGTTTCCCAGTCGCCTTCAAAAACTTCAACGCCTTCAGGCAACTCATCTAGTTCGAAAGCTTCGATTCCTTCAACGAGATCGTCGTTGAGAAACTCTTCAAGTTCTTCGTCTGAGAGCTCTTCGATGTCAACGCCTTCAGGTAACTCATCAAAGATTGCAACATCGCCGTCGAGGAACTCGACTGATTCTTCTAGGAAATCAACGTCGCATGCATGATCTTGCGTTACCTCTTCGTTTTCGGCTTGCACGACCGTTTCGCCAGATGTATTCTTCTCATCTGCCGAAGCAGGCAAGACAAACGCCGCCGCTCCAAGGGTTCCCGCAGCTACTAGTGCCGCAGCGACCTTCACTGTTGTTTGTTTACGTATTCTCATTGTTCTACTTTCTGGTAGGTTACTCCGCTAGTATCCGACAGAACCTGTTAAGAACGTATGAAGAACAAGTAAGGTGTTCACTTTTCTTGCGCAGCGCTCAGAGAAAGCCTTAGTTCGATTTCTCAGCTTCCTCTTTCAACGCTGTATTTCTAATTTCTATAAGGCGTTCCATGTATGTAGCAAGAAAAATCTTGTCGACAAGTCTGCCAATCAGCCCCAAAGGTGAAACAAATTCGATTTCATCGACCATTTCAGTGATACCCATAGTCTCCGTGAAGGTATGGACGTGGCGAAAGCGTTTAAAAGGCCCTTTCGTTTGCTCATCAACAAAACACGTAGGAGATGAGAATGCAGTAATTTTGCTTGTCATTTTGAAAGGGACTTTAAAGTGAGTCGCTCGCCAAGTGACAGATTCCCCCATGCCGATTAGGCCACTTGTCACGCCTGCAATCGCCTTCTCGTTAGAGTCAGCTAATGAACGAGTGTGTGCGTCGATATCTCTAGAAAGGTCGAATACGGTTTGGATCTCTGCATCTATTCGAGTTGTGCATGTAAAAGAAGCCATAAAACAAGTCTATAGTCGTGATTGTTTATTGATTTCCAACTGGCCCAGTTGCGTCTGAGTGGAAATACTGTGGGATCTACAATTTTTAGAGATGCCGCTGTACGATGTGTATACGTGAACAATACTAAAAATTTGCCGCACGTTGTTATCGTCGGTGCTGGGTTTGCTGGGGTAGCGGCAGCCAAATCGCTAAAAAAGTCCCCTGTGCGTATCACGCTACTGGACAAAGAAAATCATCATTTGTTTCAGCCATTGCTGTATCAAGTAGCCACAGCTGGTCTTAACCCTGCCGATATAGCCCGCCCAACCCGGCGGATGTTTCGCAAACAAGCGAATTGCACAGTGCAGATGCGCACCGTGGAACGCATTGACGTTGCCGCTAAGACCGTTTTTTGTGAAGACGAAGCTGCTATTTCTTACGACTATTTAGTGGTGGCTACAGGCTCTACGCATGCCTATTTCGGTAACGAGCATTGGGAAACCAACGCCCCTGGTCTCAAAACGTTAAAAGACGCTCTCGACATTCGTGGCAAAATATTTTCCGCATTCGAACAGGCGGAGCTCGAAACAGATCCCGAAAAAATCGCCGCTCTGCTCACCTTCGTTGTTGTCGGCGGCGGGCCAACTGGCGTCGAAATGGCTGGGTCTATCGCAGAGATAGCTCGCAGCTCAATGAAACGAGATTTTCGCTCAATAGACCCTACGAATGCACGAATTTTGCTTATAGAAGCTGGCGATAGCGTGTTGTCAACGTTTACGCCGAAGCTGTCGGCATCAGCTGAAAAACAGCTGAAAGAGATCGGCGTTGACGTGATAACCAGCACCCGAGTCACCGATGTTGCTGCTACACACGTTGAAACAACATCGCTTGGTCGAATAGACTGTGAAACCGTTATTTGGGCCGCTGGCGTCGCCGCTTCTCCACTTGGGACATCGTTAGATGGCGCGGAACTTGACCGCAGCGGGCGAGTCGCAGTAGCCGATGATTTAACCCTTCCAGGGTATCCAAATGTGTTTGTTGTCGGCGATCTTGCGTCTAAAAAGTCAAAAGGTAAACCTGTGCCCGCTGTTGCGCCTGCGGCAAGTCAAGGCGGTGCGTTCGCTGCCGACTGCATAAAGCGTGACCTTGAAGGCGAAGAGCGCAAGGTTTTTCGCTACAAAGATAAAGGTTCGCTGGCTACTATCGGACGGTCGGCTGCTATCGCAGATCTAGGCAGGGGCCGCAAATTTAAGGGATGGTTCGCTTGGGTGCTGTGTTGGGCGATTCACATACTGTTTCTTATCGATTTTCGGTCGAAATTCTATGTAATGTTCGGCTGGGCATGGCAATACCTCACCTTTCAACGCAGCGCTCGTTTGATATCAGAACATGCGCAACGAGACGAAAAAAGTTAAATCTTTTTGTTAAAGCGTTCTTTGAGCTGGGTGGTTTGTTCCTTGTATCCCAGCAATATGTTCCCTGTAAGCTTTCTGGTCATTGGTTGGTAACAATGGAGGTTCCAGCTCTGTGGTGCCAGATTTTGGATCTTTTCTTTTTTTTCTGCTAAAGTTACCGTCCGTAATTTTTTGTGTTCTGGAGTGAAAAGACATAAGTTTTAGAAACAGCTTTGGTGCGACCTGTATTGCTTTTTCTACGTCCCCTTCAGCAGCTATTTTCTCATATTGGGTGGCAGCCGCTTGCTTTGCCCAGTTGAGGTATTCCCCAAGTTTTTCTGCTGATCTCGCTTGCCCAAGCGTGTCTGCTTTAGATTTGCCTTCTTGAAGAATATCTTCTAGCCCTGCAAGAGGGTCAAAATCTTGGTTCGTAAACTCATTCATATCGCCGCCTATTTTCATATCGCCCAGGAACCTATTGTAACGAGACCATCGAAGATTAGAAGCTCAGGCATCGTAAACAAAGCAGAATTGTTGAGATGTATAATAGAAAGACATTTCCATAAGTTGTATGGGCGAATGAAAAACGTCTCGATATAAAAACGATCCGAAGTTATCGCAGATCTAGGCAGGGGCCGCAAATTTAAGGGATGGTTCGCTTGGGTGCTGTGTTGGGCGATTCACATACTGTTTCTTATCGATTTTCGGTCGAAATTCTATGTAATGTTCGGCTGGGCATGGCAATACCTCACCTTTCAACGCAGCGCTCGTTTGATATCAGAACATGCGCAACGAGACGAAAAAACCGAATTCGTGATCGTTGCGTGACATTTATTTTACATGAGACTACTTGAATACCGTTAGCTGTCTAGGTGCTGTATCTTGAAGTTTGTTCAATAGTGTGGGTGGGTGTATGAAAATCAATATTCTGAAAAGTGTTTGTCTGGCGGTTGTTGTGAGTTTGCTGTTTGCAGCTTGCACAACAGACGCGAAACGTAACGAAGCAGGCGATGTGGAAGAAGCCAAAGACATAGACGTTGTTAACCTGAGAGATGGTGACTGCTTTATAGACCCTAGCGACTTCGGTTCAGAAGAAGATGTAGAGGTGTATGAACTAACGGTTAAGCCTTGTGACGAGACGCACAGTTCACAGGTGTATCATGTCTATGACGTTCAAAGCAATGAGTACCCAGGTACAGATGTAATATTTGCCGAAGCTGATGAAAAATGTCTAGACGAATTTGAAAAGGAAATTGGTTCGACCTACGAGGAATCAGCTTTGGACTTTACATACATGTATCCGCTAGAAAATAGCTGGGATCTTGATAAAGGTAAAGAAGTGCTTTGTTACGTATTTATGGTAGATGGCAGTGAACTGAACCAAGATGTCTTAGGTAGCGGTTTGTAGCTCATCTAGGCTTGGCTTGGAGAGACGAGCAGGATAAATAAGAAATATTTTTGGGTAAATTCTGTGTCAAAAGTTAAGCTAGATAGGTGAATGAAAAACAGTCTCGATATGAAAACGATCCGATCCCTGCAACTGGTGCGTGGCAAGTTGGCGACGCCGTTGGTAATCGAATGTTTTTCGAGATGGAGCCTAAAAAAGTTCTTGCTTTAGAGGGTGGCGGTTCGCTGCGTGGCGCTACCGTCGCTTATGAAGCATGGGGTACGTTAAATGCTGAAGCTTCAAACGCTATTTTGTTATGTCATGCCTTAACAGGCGATTCTCACGTGATTGGTTCTTCTGGGTCGGGGCATCCTTCGGAAGGGTGGTGGGAGCCGCTTGTCGGGCCTGGCAAAACGTTCGATACCGACCGTTTCTTTATCGTGTGCGCTAACGTTTTGGGTGGTTGTCAAGGGACAACAGGGCCGTCATCAATCAACCCAGAAACCGACAAACCTTATGGTAGTGCGTTTCCTGTAGTAACAATTCGCGACACCGTGCGTTCGCAAGCGTTGTTGGCTGACCATCTCGAAATTGACAAATGGTTGGCTGTTGTTGGCGGTTCTGTCGGCGGCATGCAAGTGCTTGAGTGGGCGCTTATGTTTCCGCAACGTGTCGGGGCAATCGCGACGCTGGCGTCTGCATATTCAGCGAGCCCGCTACAAATAGGGTGGAGTCAAGTTGGTCGTCTTGCTATTGCGCTTGATCCGAAATGGCGTGGCGGCAACTATTATCATGCCGATGATGGCGACGGCCCGCATCAAGGTTTGATGTTGGCGCGTCGGATCGCGCACCTGCATTATCGCAGTGACGCATCGCTGTCTGATAAATTTGCTCGTAGTTGGGTCGATCCTCTCTATCTTTTCGAGCCGTGGGACAGATTTCAGGTCGAAAGCTATCTAGATTATCAGGGGCAAAAACTTGCTCGACGGTTTGATGCCAACAGCTATATTTTGTTGAATAAAGCGATGGATCTCTTTGATGTGACTCGGGGGAGGGGAAGATTAAAGATGGCGTTGCAGCGGATCAAATGCCCCACACTTGTAGCCTCGATTACTTCAGACATGTTGTATCCACCTCGTCAGCAAGAGGAGCTGCGCGATGGCTTGCAAGAAGCAGGGGTCGACGTTTCTTATCATGTGATTGATTCAGATCACGGCCATGATGCGTTTCTTGTCGAATATGAACAAGTGGAAGCTTTTCTGCGCCCTTTTATTGACAAAATTAGCTGACCTTTCAACTATTTAAAAAAACGTTTTCATAAAACTTGACAATGGTCTTGTCAAGAAAGTATCATAATTCTCGAATAGGTGATAGAACTACTATGTACCAAATTCGCATACGAGGAGAAAAACATTATGGCTAAGGCTGTAGGTATTGATTTAGGAACCACAAACTCGGTGGTAGCAGTTCTAGAAGCGGGCGATCCTGTAGTGATCCCCAACGCTGAAGGCGCACGCACCACACCATCGGTTGTTGCGTTCAGCAAAGACGACGGCGAAGTGCTTGTCGGTGAAGTGGCAAAACGTCAGGCAATCACCAACCCAGATCGCACAATTCGTTCAGTAAAGCGTCACATGGGAACAAAATGGACCCAAGACATTGACGGCAAAGCATATACAGCGCAAGAAATAAGCGCTCGCACACTTATGAAGCTTAAACGTGACGCAGAAGCACACTTGGGCGACAAAGTCACCCAAGCTGTTATCACTGTGCCGGCATATTTCGATGACGCACAGCGAACAGCAACAAAAGAAGCTGGTCAGGTTGCAGGTCTTGAAGTGTTGCGTATTATTAACGAGCCAACCGCTGCTGCTTTGGCATATGGTCTCGATAAAGACGATGATAAAGATCAAACAATTTTAGTGTTTGACCTTGGTGGCGGTACGTTCGACGTTTCGGTTTTGGAAATTGGCGATGGCGTCTTTGAAGTAAAAAGCACCTCTGGTGATACTGAACTTGGTGGCGATGACTGGGATCAAGCAATTATCGATTGGATGGTTGCCGAATTCAAGAGTGGTCACGGTGTTGACCTAGCAGAAGATAAGATGGCTGCTCAGCGTCTGAAAGAAGCAGCTGAAAAAGCGAAGATTGAACTTTCGCAGGTGCAGCAAACATCAATCAACTTGCCGTTTGTTACCGCAACGTCGTCAGGTCCACTTCACCTTGAGCTTTCACTCAGTCGTTCAAAGTTTCAGGAGTTAACGTCTGACTTGCTTGCTCGTTGTAAAATCCCTTTTGAAGCAGCGATCAAAGATGCTGACTTGAAAAAGAGCGATATCGACCACGTTGTAATGGTTGGCGGCTCTACCCGTATGCCAGCGGTTGTTGAACTTGTTGAAACAATGACAGGTAAAGAAGCGAACAAATCTGTGAACCCAGACGAAGTGGTTGCTGCTGGTGCAGCTATCCAAGCTGGTGTGCTAAAAGGCGACGTCAAAGACGTTCTGCTTCTAGACGTGACGCCTCTGTCTTTGGGAATTGAAACCAAAGGTCAGATTATGCACAAACTGATTGAACGTAACACAACAATTCCTACACGTCGCTCTGAAACATTTTCAACTGCTGACGACAATCAGCCGTCTGTGGAAATTCACGTGCTGCAAGGTGAACGTGATATGGCGATGTACAACAAAACGTTAGGTAAATTCCAGCTCGCTGATTTGCCTCCAGCGCCTCGTGGCGTGCCACAAATCGAGGTTGTATTTGACATCGACGCAAACGGTATTGTGCATGTATCAGCGAAAGATAAAGCCACAAACAAAGAGCAGTCAATCACGATCACAGGTCAGTCAAGCTTGGATAAAGATGATATCGACCAAATGATTAAAGACGCTGAATCGCATGCCGAAGAAGACAAAGCACGTAAAGAAGAGGCAGAGGTTCGCAACAACGCCGATTCGCTTGTCTATCAAACAGAAAAGTTGATCAAAGACCAAGGCGACAAGCTGAGCGACGATGACAAAGCGGAAGTAACAACAGCGCTTGAAGACGTGAAAAAAGTGTTGCCAGAAGACGACTTGGATGCGATTAAAGACGCAACCGAGAAATTGATGACAGCTAGTCAGGCCTTGTCTACCAAAATGTATGAGCAAGCTTCTGCGGCGAGCGAGACCCCAGCTGAAGGTGATGCTGCTTCTGATGATGATGGCGACGATGTAATCGACGCAGAAATTGTTGAAGACGAAGACGATGAGAAGTCTGAGGAAGCATAGTGGCCGAGAAAGACGTCAAGAAGTCGACAGACTTTCTGAACGTAGACGAAACGGAAACTTCTAGCGAGTGGGCGAAAAAAGTCGTTGACGGAGCTGTGGGAGAGAAACCATCTTCAGCGAAGTCGGCGGCTGCGCCACAGACGCCAGAAAGTTCGCAGGACAACATCACAATAGACGTTGACCCTGGTGCTTCTTCACCTGCTGACAAAAAAGTTAGCGAAGAAGTAGCAGCAGAAACAGAAGTTGAAGAGGTGCAAGAGTCTATCGAACAGTCAGCTGAAGCTGAGGAATCTTTGGATATTGCGATGCTGCAAACACTCGAAGCTGAAAAAAATCAGTATTTAGAAACCTCTCGTCGTGTTCAGGCAGAATTCGAAAACTACCGCAAGCAAGTAGCGAAACGTGAAGTTGAATCGCGTGAACGTGCAAATGAGAAGCTTGTAACCGAAATTTTGCCTGTTATCGACGCTTGTGACGGGGCTATAACAAACGGATCAGCGGACGTGGCTCCTGTACGTTCAGCTCTTGTAGACACCTTGGTCAAGCAAGGTCTGGAAACAGTAGAAAGTGCTGGAGGGCCTTTTGACCCCGAGCTGCATGAAGCTGTTATGCATGAAGAGGCGAAAGATAGTGATGGCTCTGTTGTTACTGAAGTGCTTCGTGTCGGATACAAATGGAAAGGGCGTTTGATTCGTCCAGCAATGGTAAAAGTCCGTGGATAATAT
Source organism: Acidimicrobiales bacterium (assembly GCA_020629155.1). Taxonomy (GTDB): domain Bacteria; phylum Actinomycetota; class Acidimicrobiia; order Acidimicrobiales; family SZUA-35; genus JAHDDW01. The sequence goes on from JAHDDW010000014.1 coordinate 34,566, forward strand.
GATGGGAAGCTAGAATTTTCTAGCTTCCCATCATATGTGTAGTCTGCAGACTAATACACGATTGCTGGGCATCGCCTTTCAAAACATTCGTTATACAATGGCAGGTAGATATGTCTCAACAAGATTGGCTAGAAAAAGATTTCTATAAAATTCTGGGAGTTTCTGAGTCTGTTTCAGACAAGGAACTCACTAAGGCCTATCGTAAGTTGGCGCGTAAATTCCACCCCGACGCTAACCCAAACAACTCCAGAGCTGAAGCAAAATTCAAAGACGTTTCACGAGCATATGACGTCCTCGGCGATGCAAAAACTCGCAGAGAATACGACGAAGTTAGAAAATATGGTGCAGGTGCTAGCCGATTTGGCAACCCGTTCAAGCATCAGCAGCAAGGTGGACGTCCAGCAGGTGCGTCAAATTTTGGTTTTAATGGACCTGACTTTTCTGAGTTTGTTGGCGATATCTTTGGCGGCGGTTTCAGAGGGGCTTCAAACCAGACAGGCCCCCAAAAAGGTGAAAATATTCAAACCGAGATTTTTATAACGTTCAACGATTCTATCTCTGGGACGATGATGTCAATCAGCGTGCCAGGCAAGTTAGCGTCGTCGAAAGTAAAAGTGCGGATACCCCCAGGTGTGCGCAATGGCCAAAAAATTCGTTTAAAAGGCCAAGGAGGTCCAGGGCTAAACCGTGGCCAACCTGGTGATCTTCTTGTGATCGTTAAAGTTGGCGCACATGCGTTTTTCGGTCGTTCTGGCAATAATCTGACGCTTGAATTGCCAGTGACGATAGCTGAAGCTGCCTTCGGGGCAAAAGTAAAAGTGCCAACCTTAGACGGCGGCTCGGTGACACTTAAAATTCCTGCAGCAACTAACGCAGGTAAAGTGCTTCGGGTGCGTGGCAAAGGGATTAAGGCGCAAAACGAACAAGGTGACCTGATGGTGACGATTCGAGTCGATATTCCAGAGGTGCTTTCGTCAGAGCAAGCAGACGCGTTACAAGCCTACGCCGATGCTACATTTGATAACCCCAGAGCCTTCTTGGAAGGGGCGTAATCGTGGCTAGAGGAGATGCAGTACATGCGGTCTATGTCATATCTGTTGCTGCTGAACTGGCTGGTGTTCACCCACAAACTCTTCGGATATATGAGCGTAAAGGGTTAGTAATGCCAGCTCGCACTGGCGGCGGCAGTCGACGCTACAGCGACGCTGATATCGCATTGCTACGGCGAATTCAGGATCTGACTGATGAGGGGCTTAACTTAGCAGGTGTCAAGAAAGTGCTTGCGTTGGAAACAAAAATAGCTCGATTGCAGAATCAGATAGTCCAACTAGAAATGGTCATGGGTGACACATCGTCAGTCGTGCCGTTGCAGCAGAGCGTTACGATTTATAAACGTGACTAGCGTGTAACCCGTTGGCAGAGCACGGGTATTGATGTTTGTTGCCCATTGTTAGCAGCGACATAAAATACTTGATTTGTTCGGAAACCATTAGTAACAGCTAGCCACTCTAGCTCTTGAGGGTCGTCTCGCTGTGGGGCTTCTAAATTTTTTGTTTGCTTGATTTGTTCAAGTTTTGAGTTGTAGAAAATATAGTTGGGTCTGAAGTTTTGTGTTGGTTCAAAAACTTCAACGCCTGCGCTGAGATTATCCCATAATTGCACTTCGCAACTTTGAGGAGGTGCGAGGAATGACTCTATAAGCGTAGTTGTTGGTGCGGTGCTGGGTATTGGTTTAGCTGAGGTGGTTGGCCTAACAGTAGTTGTCGGTTTCTGCGTTGTTGTAGATTGAACTATTTCTTTAGTCGTGGTCAAGACTTCAGCAGAATCGACAGCTACAGAATTTTTTGTAGTCGCTGTTATTTTTGTTGTCGTAGAGTTTTGCTGGGTAGTAGAAGCCAGCAAAGTGTTCGGTGTCAAAGTGGTTTCAGCCGCCGCAGTTGCAGTAGCGCGATAGCTGCCGTTCCAAACGAGATATGTTGCCGATGCCCCTGCGAGAACAAGCAGCGTTATGACGCTTAAGAGAAGGAGAAGTTTTTTCCTTGAAGGTTTTTCTTCCTCATCGAAACTGACTTGGGGAGTTTCAGCAGTGGCTTCGGTTTCTGTTTCGTTTTGAGGGGCGGCGACATTGCTGTTTGTTTGTGTCGGTTGTTCTTCTTGAATAATCTGAACATCGCCAAAAATATCATTAGTTTCACTGTCTTGTTTGTCATTGTCTGAACGTTGTTCAGGATTTTGAAGTCCAGTACGTTCATGCCTCGATGCAAGTGACGTCTTTTCGGTTTCTGTTTTCTCAGCGCTTGTGCCGCTCGTTCGATTTTTTTGGTTTATAAGTTTTTGTGTTGCCTGTGTTGCGAGGTTTTGAATATGCAATGGCGTTGAACTTGACAGCGTAGCGATTTGTTCATAGGAAAGACCGAAAAAAATGTTCAAAGAGAGAACTTTGTGATGTTCAGCAGTTACGAAATCATCACTATCGAGCAGATCAAGTGCTATTTTTTGGTGGATAATTTCATAAAGGTACGCTGCGAAAGCAGAACTATCGCCTCGAAAGGTTTGTAGCTGCTCAAAAGCTGTTGTGAAAACAGTGTCGACTGACGCTTCAAGGTCGCTTTCCTTATGGGTCGCTATGTATTCGCGTACCTGTGGCGTATATGTGTCTAGTAGATAATCGATAGACTCTTGTTTTTCCATTCGCGCATTTGTTAAGTGTAAAATGAACTCGGTATTTGTATTCGTATTTGTCATCTCACCGAAACCTGGTAGCTGCTTGTTGAATAATGTGCCAGTGTATCACTTGGCGAGCGTCTGTATACTCCCGGTGAGGGGATGTGCTTAGCGATACCAGGCGTCTACCTAGATGGCAGAGAATTGTTAGCAGCCCTGTCAGTTATATTTTGGTCCGCGAAGGAGTGGATAATGAAGGTAGCGGTAGCGCAGATAGATTGCGAAGTCGGCGCGATACAACCTAACGCGGAAAAGGCGGTAGACCTTGTTGGTCGCGCAGCCGAGCAAGGGGCGAAGGTTATTGTGCTGCCAGAGATCGCAGATGCTGGCTATTTACTTGATCAGGTTGTGGCTTGTGCGACGCCGTTGCATGAAAGCCCCTATATCGCTGCCCTTTCTAAAGTTGCGGCTGAGTCAACCATGTCTATTGTTTCTGGGGTCGCAGAACGTGATGGATCAGATGTTTTTAACACGACTGTCGTTATTGATGCGTCAGGGAGTGTGTCTGCTACCTATCGTAAAACGCATTTAGTGACGGCTGAGCCAATGTGTGAGCACCTTCACATGGGTGAAGGTCAAAAATTTATGGTTACTGATGTGGCAGGTGTCCCCTCGGGTTTTATGACCTGTTATGAAATTCGATTCCCTGAGGTAGCACGGTCGTTGATGCTTGCTGGTGCGCAAGTGATCTATCTTGTTTCGGCGTTTCCGCTTGTGCGAGTTAATCATTGGCGTATCTTAACTAAGGCAAGAGCTATCGAAAATCAGTTGTATGTTGTAGCGGCAAATCGAGTTGGCAATGACGGGCCCGATTTAACATTCTGTGGTGTTAGTTGTGTCATCGACCCCTATGGGGTGGTGCTCACAGAAGGGTCAGAAATTGACGAGCAACTTCTGACAGCTGATATCGATATAGCCAGGGTAGAGCAGGTTCGCGCCACTATGAAGGTATTGCAAGATCGTCGCCCAGAGCTATATGGCGATCTAGATGGTGTATTCTAAGGTGTTTGTGTCCCGTCATCCCCAACTTGTCCCGTCATCCCAAACTTGGTCTTGTCATCCTCGACTTGGTCTTGTCATCCTCGACTTGGTCTTGTCATCCTCGACTTGTTCCTGTCATCCCCAACTTGATTGGGGATCTCTCCTTGGCTAGATTCCCAGTCGTGGCTGGGAATGACGTGGCCGTGGCATGGTCGTGGCTTGGGAGTGATGTGGTTGTGGCTGGGAATGACACGTGTTTAGCTGAGAAAGAGGGACTTGGAATAAACCAGCTAGCGTAGTGGCGGCTTACAGTTTTTTATAGAAGAAGTGTGTGTCGACAAGCTCGCCTTTGGGTGTCTCAACGAATTCTGGAATAGTGCCATAGAGGGTATAACCAAGTTGTTTGCTGATCGCGGCCATTACGTTGCTTGAGGTGTCCAATGTTACTATTGTGCGATTAGCGTTCCGTGCCTTTTCTTCGGCAAGTCGCACCAGGTTGTTTGCAACGCCATTTCTTTGATGCGAAGGCGCAACCATCAATTTCTCGATTGAACAGTGATGGTTAAGAATCGCTTTCTGGCTAAAAACTACTTGGGCAGTACCGATGGCAGTAGCTCTGATCCCTCATGCGTAGAAGCAAAAGCTATGAGTAAAATCTTACGGGTATTCTGCAAGTCATGGCGAAGAGAAAGCCAATATTCTAACGCCTGGTCAATGGTGAAACCACTACTTTGGCTCATGACAGCGCCGTTGGTTACTGCTTCGTGATACATTTTGGCAAGTTGGTCGACATATCGATCAAAATCTTCATAACGAAGAGCAGCAACAGTGTAGTCAGTGTTATGCGTCATAATTAGTAGCTTTCATCTTTATTAGGGAACTCGCCAGAGCGTACGTCGGTCGCATAGCGTTTAACTGCATCAACATGATCGCTGTACGCGTCGCTGTAACGTCGCACGAACCTAGGTTTGAAACGATTTTCAAGCCCGATCATGTCATGAAAGACGATAACCTGGCCATCGGTGCCGTCGCCTGCGCCTACCCCGATAGTTGGGATTGTAGTAGCGTCAGTAATCTGTCGGCCGACGATAGCGGGCACAGCTTCGACCACTAACGCAGAGCACCCTGCTTCTTCAACACGGCTAGCTTGTTCTACTAGTTCGGCGACAGCCTCACTAGTTTTACCTTGGACTTTGAAACCACCCAATGCTACAGCCGATTGAGGTGTTAAACCAATATGGCCGATCACAGGAATTTCAGCGTCAAGAAGCGCTTCAATAACCTGTAGCCTTGAGTCGCTTGCGCCTTCAACCTTGACACATTGCGCACCTGCTCTAATTAACTGGGCGGCGTTACGCACAGCATCGCGTGGACCCGTATGATAGCTAAGCCACGGCATGTCTGCAACGATCAAACCAGCAGGCTTCATTCTGGCAACAGCAGCCGTGTGATAGGCCATATCAGCAAGAGTGATCTCTAACGTTGAACTATAGCCAGCGATAACCATAGCAGCCGAATCGCCTACTAAGATAATGTCGACGCCTGCTTCGTCGACTATCCGCGCACTTGGCGCATCATAGGCTGTAATAGCCACAAGAGGGGCAAGGCCTCGCGTTTGCTTGTAGCCAACCAAATCGTTGATAGAGAAAGTTTTTGTCATCGTTGTGGCTTTGGTTGGGCTGCACAGTTATCGATAAGACGTGTAGCTCCGAAACGAACAGCAGTCATAAGCCTTACTTCGCTAGTTATCGTTTTTGGTGTCTGCAGCGAATCTGGGCAGACCACAGCTACATAATCTGGCGTTGCTAAAGGTTCGTCAGCAAGAACAGCGTGCATAGTCTTGGAGACAACACCAGGGTCAGTTGCGCCTTTTTCTATGGCGGTTTTTCCTGCGTCTAACGCTGCTTTAAGGACAAGTGCTGCTTCGCGGGCTTCGGTATTCAAATAGATGTTGCGGCTTGATAACGCTAGCCCATCAGGTTCGCGAACAATAGGACAGCCCACAACCGAAACATCATAGGATAAGTCTCGAATAAGTTGTTTGATTAAGGCTAGCTGTTGAAAATCTTTCTCCCCAAAGTATGCCGTGCAAGGGCCGACGATATTAAAGAGTTTTGCGACTACAGTCGTGACTCCTTTGAAATGTGATGGCCTGTGCTGACCTTCCCAAAATGACGAAATTTTGTTGACAGTAACTGAGGTGAGGACGTGCTGCAAATAGTTGGTGCCAGTATCCATTTGTGGATACATTTCTTCAACGTCAGGAACAAAAAGATAGTCAATGCCTTCTTGTCGCGCGATGGCTAAATCTTTTTCTATATCTCTAGGGTAGGTTGCTAAGTCTTCTTCAGGAGCGAACTGAAGGGGGTTCGCAAACACGCTTGCGACAGTGGTTTGGTTTTCTGTTGATGCGCGTTTCATCAATGAAGCGTGGCCTGCGTGGAGGTAACCCATAGTTGGAACAAAGCCTATCGAAGCGTGTTGTTGTCTCGCCGTTGCTAGTGCTGCCCGTAGGTCTTTGATGGTAGATACTTGCTGCGTCATTAATAAAACGTTAGCAGCAAAGCCAGCTAGCTAGAACGCTGGTTAGCTATTTCTAACTAATTGACTGGTTAGATGTTTGCTTCGAGCTTCTGAGTGATGCGTTGGAGAACACGATCAACCGTTTCGGTTTCTGACTCGTCAAGATTATCGAAAAACCATTTGCGGATATCGTTTGTATGGTTCGGTCTTGCCGATTCTAGAATGTCACTGCCTTGGGTGGTTAGAGTCGCCCAGAGCCCCCGGCGGTCGTCTTCGCACTCTTCGCGTTCGATGTAATCGACGTTAGTAAGACGATCGACTCGATACGTTAACCGGCTTCTAGAAACAAGTACCTTATCGGCGAGTTCACTCATCCTAAGTTTTTGGTCGGGTGCTTTGGCAAGAGCTTCGAGGATCTCATAGTCAGTGATAGAAATCAGTGAATGAGTTTGCAGGTCATGGTCAAGTTGCTCCATCAAACGGACATTTGCAGTAAGGAACGTTTTCCAAGTAGCTTGTTCTTTTTTCGTGAGAGAATCAGTCACATGGCGCATACTAGAACACTTTGTTGCATGAAAAGGCGCTTTGAAACATAAATGACACATAATAAAAAGGGATGACTTGGTCCTTAAAAACTTGATCAAAATGGTTGGGAAATAGAACACAGGTAAGAGAAGTTGCAGTCGCTTTAAACTGGCTATGTGTTGACTCTAGAGATTTCTTTTATGCATGCGAATCGGTATTTTTGTTTACTAAACTGAGGACAAAAGGTTTGATACTTTCTTGAGCAGCGCAAACTAGCAAAAATGACAAGATTCCAAATGCAAGGTTGTTTGTGAAAAGCACAACGGCGAAACCGAGAATATATGTGAGCGAGGCAAGAGAGGGTAGTCGATCGGCTGCCAGCGAGGAAAGCCTCCCATAATAATAGCTAATGACGATTGTAGGGATCAGTACGAGAGCGAATATGTAGCTAAAAGATTCACCAGTAAAACCGAAATGTGCTGCTGTGCTTTGCCTAACGACATCTGAATATGTCATAAAAAGCATGCTGAAAAATAATACCGGTAGCGTAAAGTTTATGAACGATTTAGTGAAAATCGATTTGGTTCCAGATCGCAACTTCTTGAAATATTCAGTGTGGCTTATGTTCTGATTAATGTTCTTGAGATCATCAAGGAAGAGTAGCGTCGCTAAGGAACCTACATGAAAAGGGCTACAGCAGCCAGAGGTAACGAAGGATCGACCCCGTAGAGCAAACCTCCAGTAGCGATAATCGCTACGGTTAAAGCTAGTTTTATGGAATTTACTTTGCCTAGAATTTCGTCGTAGAACTCAGTTTTATCAACTTGTAGAACTGCTTCGTAGAGCAACGCATCGTATGTTCCTGATATGAGGGCAAACGCTAGAAACATTACAAGGCTTCCGACGAGGAATTGGGCAAAAGTTTCGCCAGTAATTAAAATAGCGGAAGAAAGAACCATGCTAAAGTTTGCAGTTATTAACGTTTTTTATATCCCAGTAAGTCTGCGATGGCACCAGAAGGAATCTCCATAAAGATTTGTAAGACTTTTGCCGTGCCGCTTAGTAACGCAATCTCTTTAATGGAGATGAACTGGTTAAAATAAAAAACCCAGTTAGGCATAAAAAACCAGGCGTTTAGGAAAAACGTTAAAAAGTAATAGAGGCGTATATTTCGGCTGCCATAATCGGGAAAACTTTTAGCCAGCTTGTTCATAGTTTGCTTCAGGGTACCCTGTATTAATTGTTTTCTGCAGGTCGTCTTACTGGAGGATTCTTTAGATGGTTATTCCAATGTGTTTATGTATTTTAGGTTATTCAAGATGTAGCAAAAACAACTTTTGTCGATTTCTTCATGCCCCGATCACGTCATCCCAACTCGATCACGTCATCCCAACTCGATCACGTCATCCCAACTCGATCACGTCATCCCCAACTTGATTGGGGATCTCTCCTTGGCCAGATTCCCAGTCGTAGCTGGGAATGACGGGGCGTAGCTAGGAAAGAGGACTTGGAATAAACCATCTAGCTAAAGCTGTTGGCAGTGGGGGCACCAGGTGGTTGTGCGAGCGTCGAGCTGTTGCGAAATCATGGGTGTGTCGCAGCGAACGCATGGTTCTCCTGCTTGACCATAGGCATAGAGCTGCTTTTGGTTCGTTCCTTGGTTGCCTTGCGCATCGACATAGTTGTTCAGTGTTGTGCCGCCGTTGTCGATTCCTTTTTGCAGTACTTCTTTGATAGTTTCCAAAAGAATTGTGGCTTGTGATTCGGTGAGCGTTGTGCGCATTGGATGGATGCGGGCAAGCCACAGCGCTTCATCTGCATAGATATTGCCGACCCCAGCAATAGGTTTCTGCGACAACAGCTGCGTTTTGATTTTGCGTTTGCTTTTTTGGAGACGCTTCCAAAACGCTGTTGCGTCAAGCGCTGGATCGAAAGGCTCAGGCCCCATTGTCCGCAGTGCGCCGATATGGTTATACTCGCCTGCTTTAGTCACATAGATTCGGCCGAAGCGGCGAACATCGTTAAATTCAAAAAAGCGTGTCTCTTGCGCGTCGTCTTGTAGAAGCCACCATGCACGCGTGTAGTTATCTTCGGCCATGTCAATGCTGAGACGCAGCTTGCCTGTCATGCCCAGGTGAATGATAAGTTCACGACCGTCATCGAGAGCAGTAATGAGAAACTTGCCGCGACGGCGCATCTCGCCGAAACGTGCGCCTTCGATTTCTCTCGCTGGTGTAAATTTCTCCGAGCTATGCGAGCTAGCTTCTATGACGGTGAGGCCAGAGAGCTTTGGGGCCAGCTGGCGGCGGATCGTTTCAACTTCTGGCAACTCAGGCATCGTGTAACGTTAAACTTTCTGATAGTAAATTACAAGTGTATACGCCTGCGTGGCAACGCCCCGAGCGGAGCGGAAATAGAAAGATGTAAAGAAGATCTCTAGAGATCCTCTTTACATCTTTTCAGGAACCTGGATCAGCAATATGTCTAAAATTGCTGTGAAGATAGACTGTGTTGTTTCTAGCAGCGCTAACCAAGACTGCTGGGTTTCTGCGTTTGGTTCTGAAAGAATATGGCATTTGTCATAGAAACGGTTAAACGTTGCCGCAAGCACATAGCTATATTCAGCGATTATATTTGGTGCGTTGCCAGCGACAGCTCGTTCGACTATTTCAGGCAGTTTCGTCAGTTCAAGTTGTACGTTGCGTTCTTCGTCACAGGTGGCAGCGCCAAGCGTCCCAGCGTGTAGCCCTGCATCGGCTGCTTTCTGTAACGCCGATTTGATGCGCACCGCTACATATTGCAGGTATGGCCCTGTTTGGCCTTTCAGCTCGGTGAACTTTTCAAGATCGAAAATATAGTTCGTTGTTCTATGGTTCGACAATTCGCCATAAGTCAACGCCGCTAGACCAACCAGTTCAATAACGCTAGCCCGCTCAGTTTCGCTCAGATCTTCGGCTAAGTTGTTTTCTTCGATTTGCGCGGCAGCAAGTTTTTGTGCATCAGCAACAAGCTCTCCCAATCGTGGCAGCTTGCCGTCACGTGTTTTAAAAGGCTTATTGTCTTTGCCAGTGACCATTCCATGTGATGCGTGAATTAGTTGTGTCGAAGCAGGTGCCATCTTGGCCTTATCGGCTGCTCGGAAAAGCTGCTGGAAATGCAATGACTGGCGTGCATCAGTAACATACACAATAGCGTGTGGCGCAGGTCCTTTCACTCGCTGTTCAATTGTTGCTAAGTCGCTTGTGGCGTAACTATAGCCGCCACGAGAGTTCTGCAACATAAACGGAGGCAGCTCTTTTTTATCTTTAGGGTCGGCAACATCGATAATAAGCGCCCCGTCGCTTTCTTGTGCTATCTGGTTTGCGACAAGTTTTTCAATCATCGGCGCCATATCATCAGCGACACTTGCCTCGCCGAGCCAAAGCTCGAAATGGACGCCAAGTTCTGCATAGATCGCAGTCATATCAGCAACAGAAAGTGTGCGGAAATGGTTCCACAACGCTCGATAGCCTAGATGGCCTTTTTGTAACGCTAGTGTTGCTTGCTGCGCTTTTGCTGCGAAGGCTTTGTCTTCTTTGCAGCGAGCTGATGCTTGCGGATAAAGCTCCTCTAAATCTTCAATTGTCACAGGCGATTCGGTTGGATACGGCCCCTCAGAAGTGGCAGCACCGTCAGCGAAATAGGGCAGTTCAGGCGACGCGTCTTCGATCGCTGCGATAAGTTGCCCCATAGGCAGACCCCAGTCACCCAGGTGCACATCGCCGATAGCGTCGTATCGGGCAAAACGGTAAAGCCTTTTAACGCTTTCGCCGATAACGGCTGGGCGCAGGTGCCCGACATGAAGGCTTTTGGCGATGTTCGGGCCGCCATAGTCAACAATCACTTGCTGGTTTTTTGCTTCGATGCCGAAATGATTACCAGCAGTGAGCTGCGCGCTTTGTTCTGCAAGAAAATCATCTTCCACACTGATGTTAAGAAAGCCAGGGCCTGCAACGTCTGCGAGTGCTATGCGATGGTCGTCGTTGAGCGCTGCGGCCAGCGCTGTTGCTAACTCGCGAGGGTTTTTGCCAGCTTTTTTGGCGAGCGGAAGCGCACCGTTGCATTGGAACTGGCACAAGTCTGGACGCTGTGAAACAACAACATCGCCATAGCTTGGATCTAACCCTTGAGCTGTGAAAACGCTTTGAACAAGCTCGGTAAGTTCACGAAGTAAAGACATTCCACTAGTCTAGAGGTATCCACGCATAGAGCGGATATTTTTATGGCTAGAACAAAAGGTAGGTAGTAAGATCTCCACCATGAGCTATGAAAATGCATAACAGACTTAACGAGTAGCGATCTTGAAGCTTGTTAATCATATGCGCTTAGCCTGGGTATCGGCTAACATAGCTGCGTGAGAATATCTACATTGTTTGACCAAAGTCTTTTAGAGGAAATGCTTTCTGACGGGTATGTAAGACGATTCGAACATAAGAACGGAGACATCGCAGGATATATTACACAGCGAAAGCTCAGTGGGAAAAAATTTGGAATGACGTGACATTGAATTGTCGAGGTCTTCTTGTTGATTCTCAAGGAAACATTTTAGCTAGACCATTTCCAAAATTTTTTAACATTGGTGAACAGCCTGAACAAGACAGACTGCGTGTCGGCACTTCTTTCCAGATGTTTGAAAAGCTTGATGGATCGCTAGGAATTCTCTATGAATGGAATAAAAAAGCTTGCATAGCGACGAGAGGTTCATTTCACTCTGATCAAGCGGAATGGGCGTCAAATTTTTTAGTGGAACAATATCCAACTTGCGCGGCTCCTGTTGCTGTGACAGCGCTGTTTGAAATTATTTACCCCGAAAATCGCATTGTCGTGGACTACGGAAATCGCAAAGATTTAGTTTTTCTGGCAGCTATCGACAATCATGATGCTAAGCGTGTCGAATTTGATTGGTCTGGTCCGAAGGCGAAAGTCTATAAATTCGACCATGTTAAACAGATATCTGCTGAGAAAAAGCAAGATGATTTTGCTGCATTTGACACAGGTAATTTCGAAGGTTTCGTAGCAGAATATAGCGATGGTTACCGAGTGAAAATTAAGCTCGATGAGTATGTACGGCTTCATCGAATTATGGCTCACACAACGAACAAATCTATCTGGGAAGCGTTAGCTGCTCAGTCTGACTTATCACAAATGCTTGAGTCAGTTCCCGATGAATTCTATGACTGGGTGCAAAGCGAGATTAGTTCTTTTGTCGACCAATACGAAGAAATCGATTTGGAATGCCAAAAGAGATATCAAACAATAGTTAAGAAAATTGGGTCAGACTTTGAACGTAGAGATTTTGCAGAGCAGGCAAAGTCGAGCGAATTATCAGCTGTTCTGTTCGCAATGTTGGACAACAGGTCGTATGAGAAACATATTTGGAAAACTCTTAAACCCATCACAATAAAGTATCCACCACTAGGATGCGGATAGTTAGATCTCCAGTTAAGTTAGAGATGACAGTGCGTTTAGAATTTTCTTAGCGGCGATTCGCCCTGAGCGTAAAGCACCGTTGATTGAAGGCTCGGCGAGGTAATCGCCGCAGAACCAAACACCGTTGTTGCTGTGGAGGTAGCCAGGTCTTTTATAGCCTAACTTTTGCAAGGGGTGGGCTTTGCGGATATGTTGCACATCGAGCACTTCCCATTTTTCAACCTGCGGACCGAACCAGTCGACAAGCTGGTTTGTTATGGCGGTTGGAGCCTGCTCAACGCTTGACGGTACGCTTGCAACAATAGTAGCCTTGTCGGTAGGCGCATAGCGTTGGCTGATGTTGCTCATTATCGCAACTGAATTGATTGGCGCTTTGCCGCTTGCGTTCAACAGCAAGTACGGCTTTGTAAACGGCGGCTCTGGTGCACTGAACCAGACACTTGTCGTTGCATGCCAACGTGCTAAATCGGGCAACTCTTTTGCGTCGGTCAGTTTCGAAGCGGTTGAAACGTCGGTCGCCACAAGCGTCGCATCTGCTTTCTGCGTCGTTCCGTCAGCAAAGGTCAGCGCTGAAGATGTAACCTTGGCGACTTCTGAGCCTAGTTTCAGTGTTTCGGGGCTAAGTTTCTGCGATAGTTGTGTCGCGATTTGCCCCATCCCTTGTGCAGGCACAGCCGATGAACCTTTGGCTAGCATCGCGAAAGTGAATTCTGTAAATCGGCTTGATGTTTGCAACGTCGGGTCTAACGTAATGCCAGCAAATAATGGCTGCAAAAAGTTGGTGACTATCTTGTCACTAAAACCATAGTTCTCAAAAAGTTTCTCAGTTGGCAGGTCATCACGCACCCACAGATCGTCAAGGCTTGCGCCGAGAATATTTCTGCGCATAGCTAAAAGTTTGGTTTTGTCTCGCAGCGATCCCACAGGGGCGAGAAGCGTTTTGAAAAGATCTTTCGGGTTCCTAAACGGATCGCCAATGGTGTGAAACTTGTCGTTTTTATAGAGCATTGATCCTGGAGTAAAATTACAAAGCTCAAGTGCATCATAGTCAAGAAGGCGTTTCGCTTCAGGGTAGTCAGTTAGCAGAATCTGGAACCCAGCATCAACGATATGGCCATCAATAATTCGACTGGCGACTCGTCCTCCTGGTTGCGATGCCGACTCAAAAACGTTGACGCTATGGCCTTGTGCTTCTAACTCAATCGCTGCGGCTAAGCCAGCGAGCCCAGCCCCGACAATGTGTATATGCATTACGTTTTTCTATCAGAATTATTTAAGCCTGACTCTATTTGTCCGTTTTTTATTAAATTGCTTAACAAGAAATCACTAAAACTTGCGTGAAGCATCTCCAAGCGGAGCGGACCTCGGCTCTCGGAGCGATGAGGGTAGTTACAATTAGAAGATGCCATATAGGTAGATTATAACAAGAGGAATAGTCCTATAGAATCTATAGAAAATATGGTTGTGTGCCGAAAACATTCATGAGATAAGGGAAGGTCTATGTTTGCTCGACACAAGCAAGACACAGAACGAGGGGCTAGTATTGTCGAGTTTGCTTTGGTAGCACCTGTCCTGTTGATGCTGTTGCTCGGCATAGTCCAAGTAGGTATTGTCCTGAATCAGAAGCAAGGTTTGCAAGCCGCAGCAAGAGAAGGCGCTAGGACAGCTTCTCTGGCATCGAGTGATGCAGCTTCGATAACGCAAGATGTGCTAAACACGATGGAAGGTATTTCGATATCTTCACCCATTATCACGATTACGCCAAACGTTGATCAACCCTGTGCGGGAAGATCAGGACAACCTGTAACAGTAAATATCGAGACAACAACACAATTAGATGTTCCGTTTGTCTCAGGGCAAGCTATAGCTATTGCAGGTGAAGGAACTTTCCGCTGTGAATAGCCAATCAGAACGAGGGGCGAGCACTGTTTTTTTAGCGTTGAGTTTAGTTATGTTAGGTGCGTTCGCAGCGCTTGGAGTAGACGCTGGACAGTTCTGGACGACACGACGTTCACTCGTAACTGCAACCGACGCTGCTGCTTTAGCAGGAGCGAACGCCGTAGTTGATGGTCAAGATGGTTGCAGTGCTGCATATAGCTATTTACAACTTAATTACGAAAATCTAGACGCCTACACATGTACGCAGACATCTTCTGGGGGGTCTGACGGGGTAATACAAGTAACAGCTACAGACGATGTAGCTTTTGCTTTCGCTCCTATAATCGGCATTTCAAGCAGGCCAGCTGAGTCGAGCACATCAGCCTCTTTCGGAGTAGAACTTGAGTCTGGTTTACGTCCTTTTGCGTTCTGTGAACAAGCTACTACTGATTTACAACAATGGCTTGTAAACCCAACAGTAAAACAAACTATACGGTTTTCATTCACCAGTGATACGAACGTAGCAGCATGTAGCGCAAACGGCGCCGCTCCAGGAAACTGGGGATTCGTCGACTTTAACGGAGGGTCAAATAACACACCAGAAATAGTTGATTGGATTCTTAACAGCTACCCAGAGGGAGTAATGACAACGTCTGCAATCACTTCATGTTCGGTCGAACCCGTTGGATGCTATGAAGGATCACCTGGCGCGCTGTCAGGAGCGCATAAATCTGCATTAACAACACTTAAAAACTCTGGTGCGTTATTTTCTGTTGCATTATTCAGTCACGCTGAGGGCAACGGAGCGAACTTGCAAATGAAATTAACTAAAATCGTAAGTGCAAAGTTGACAGACTTCAAAGTTACAGGTAAGAACAGCGGAAGGTATATCGAAGTAGAATTGCAGCCAGGGATTATCCAAGATGGGGACCCTGAACCGTCGGTAAAGATTTGTAGCGTCGATGGTGCCAACTGTTAACCCAAACCATTTTGGGCTACCCTAATAATAACAGGTCCGATTAACACAATAAATAGTGCGGGTAACATACAAAAAACCATCGGGAAAATAAGTTTTACAGGGAGGCGCATAGCTGCTTCTTCAGCGGCTAGCCGTTGAAGTTCTCGCATTTGTTCACTTTGTGTGCGAAGTATGCGTGCAATAGGTATACCTAGATGGTCTGCTTGGCGAATGGCAGAAATAAATTGTTTAAGTTCCTCGACATCGGTTCGGTCTACTACTTGACCCAAGGCATCATGGCGTGTTTGCCCCAAGCGAATTGCATAAAGCACACGAGCAAACTCTTCAACAAGGGGTCCTTCAGAGCTTTGTACAACTTTGCGTAAGGCACTATCGAAACCTAAACCAGATTCGACGATGACGGTTAACTGGTCCATCACTTCGGGAAGGTCCGAGCGGATAGCTTTCTGCCGTGCGTCTGCGGCGCGACTGATCCGAATATCTGGTAGCAGAAATCCAACAAAGGCCGAAAAGATAGATAGTGCTAGTTTGGTGAGAAAAGGATTAAATGGTGCGAATAGAAATACAAGTAAACCTATAAGGATGCCGCTAACCAATTTTATCCCTAGCAAAACTTCGATGGATATTTTAGCGACGAAACCTGAAAGAATTAACTTTTCAGCAGTAGATTCAGTAAACCCTCCAGGAGTTAATTTTTTGATGTAACGTGCTAAAGTTAGAAACGGCGGCATAAGAACTCGTTCTAAAGGCGAGACGCTCAATTTGCGTTGACGAAAAGGTGAAATTGGTCGGTTCGTTAAGAGATTGGGTTTCTGTCGTGGCGCAAATATGTAGAAAAGTAAACCAAGTGAAATAACTATGGAGGTACTCGCTGCATAGATAGTTATCGTTGTCATAGCGACACCGATGAGATCATTTTTTTGAGCCAGAGACCACCCAAAATGAGAAGCAGTAGCTGACAGCCAAATAAGCCATACCCGATTGAAGTTCCCCAGATACCTTCAAAGTATTCTGGGTTTATCAGAGCTATGAGAAGCGTTAACGATGGCGGTAATCCAAGCAGAACAAAAGCTGATAGTCTTCCTTCCGCAGTCAAAGCAGACACTTGCGCTTTCAGACGAATCCGTGCGCGTATTGTTTGTGACACATTTTCTAATACTTCGACGAGGTCGCCACCGACTTGCGCGTTTATTTCTATTGCGTCAACAGCCCATTGCATGTCATTATTTCCAGTTCGGCTAGCGACGGCTCCTAAAGATTGAGTTAAATCTCCGCCGATTCTTGCTTCGATTAAGGCTCTGTTGAGCTCAGAATGAATCGGCTCGTGGACATCTTTTGTTACAGCGTTCACTGCTTGAGGTAAAGAGTACCCTGCCTTCAAAGAGTTTGATAGTAAATTCAACACAGCAGGGAGTTGATCAGCAAATTTTTTAAGTCGACGCTTACGTAGTAAACGCAAAAAAAGGTTAGGTAAAGCAATCCCTAGAAAACCTGCGAAAAGGCCGAAAAAGAAACCAAATGCTAGAGAAGCGATAGCAGCTAGAAACATGGTCAGCAAAACGATAATAAGGAGAAATTCTCCTGCTCGTATTTCTAAACCAGCCTGTTCAATTTTTAGTGCCAGGTCAGCTTTTGTTTCGTTTCGGACAAGGTTACCTTCAAAAACGTTAGTGGCATTTTGTCGCAGTTCTCGAAGTGTGGCAAGTTGAGGTGAGCGGTTAGACTTTTTTTGTGAGTGGTCTTTCCGGCTCGATACGAGGTACCATCCTGTGCAAACCACCGCACCACATAGCAATACGGTGCCTACCCACAACAAACTTGCCGACGAAGCAAAACTTTCGGTAGAAAGAAATACTTGTGGGTCTGGCTGGGCAGTAAATGTTGCCGAGTCGCCTTTGCTGAGAGCCGAAGGTAGAACTGTTCTTGACCAATTGGTAGAACCAACTTGGATAGTTACAGAAGTTTGACCTTCTTCCGGGAAAGGAGCAATGATCTCATATTCAACGCCGAGACCAATAGCAATATCGCTAAAAATTTGCTCTAAGTCTTGCGTTGAATCAGCAGAAACGCTTTGACCGCCAGATGCTTGAGCGAGTTGTTGTAACACCTCGCTATTTGCTTCGTCCGTTGCTAGACCAACAGAAAAAAGACGAGCAGATGAACTTTCTACTGCCTCTATACTTTCTTCGAGCGTTGATTCGCTGACAGTGTCGCCACCGTCACTTAAAAGCACAACGGCTTGTCTGTTCGTCTGTGGTAACGATTGCAGGCCGATAGCAACCCCGTCATAAAGAGACGTTTCACCTTGAGCCTGAAGGTTATTTATAGCTGCTAGCAGAGAATCTTGGTTAGAAGTGGCTGGTTGAAGCAATGTCGATTTTTCACCCGCAGCGATAATAGACACAAGAGAGTCTTGGGGTAGGGAAGAAATAAACTGAATTGCGGCTTCTTGCGCCGACGCTAAGGCTTCGCCTTGCATCGAACCAGAAGTGTCTATAACTAAACTGATGCCAAGCGACTCTACTTGAGTGCCATTGATTTGAAAATCGACAGGTTTTCCTGCAATTTGTAAAACAACTGTTCCTTCTGTTACCTCTTCAGTATCGAGTGGTTTCAGAAAACGTAAACGAACCTCTCCAGGAGTGCGTGTATCGATAGAAATGACAGGTAACTCGGTTGCTTCATTTCCTGAAGACGTGGTTTGCATTTACCCTCCTTCAAAAATTGAGGAGTCGAGCGAGACACCATTTTTCATAAGCTTGTCGCTATGTTGAGGCCTAACACCTGTTGCAGTAAGGGTTGGGTTCTGATCTGATTCGTTGCGGTAATGGAGCTTAAAAATTTCGTTTAAGGTGATTTGTTCACCTTCCATGCCGACAACTTCGGTGATATAAGACACGACACGTTTACCATTTCGAAGTCTCTCTAGTTGTACGATTAAATCGACAGCAGATGCGGTTTGTTCACGTATAGCGCGCGTTGGTAGGTCAAATCCTGTTAACAAAACCATAGTTTCTAGTCGAGAAATAGCGTCTCGTGGTGTGTTCGCATGCAATGTCGTTAGCGACCCCTCATGGCCTGTATTCATTGCCTGGAGCATATCTAAGGCTTCGCCGCCTCTGCATTCGCCAACGATGATACGATCAGGTCGCATACGTAAGCTATTGCGCACAAGATCACGAATAGCAATCTCACCTTTGCCTTCCATATTGGGAGGTCTGCATTCTAAACGGATAACATGGCGTTGTCGCAAGCGTAACTCGACAGCGTCTTCAATCGTGACAATTCGATCGCCTTCTGCGATAAAGCTAGACATCACGTTCAGAAAAGTGGTTTTGCCTGTGCCAGTCCCGCCAGAGATAACAATGTTTAGTTTGCCTTGCACACACGAACGCACGAAATGTAAAGCAGGGAGTGTAAGAGAACCGCTAGCAAGCAAATCGTCAGCGGTTAAACCATCTTTGGAAAATTTACGGATAGTTAACGATGGTCCGTCTACGGCTAGTGGCTCTATTATTGCGTTGACACGCGAGCCGTCAGGGAGTCGTGCGTCGACCATAGGGATCGATTCGTCGATTCTTCTTCCCACGGTTGAAACAATTTTTTCGATTACACGACGCAGATGTTCATTTGTGCGAAACCTTATGTCCGTTAGTACAACTTTGCCAGCAATTTCAGCGTAAATGGAATCTGTGCCATTAACCATGATTTCGCTGACCTGAGAGTCTTGCAGCAAACTTTCAATTGGTCCGTACCCTAGAACGTCGTTGATGACGTCAGAGAGTACTTTGCTTTGCTCAGAAGGGTTAAGAGGTAAGTTCTCGGCAGCTATTAACAGTTTTAGCTCTTCTGAAACCTTTACACGTAATTCGTTGGAGCTGATATCATCGTTGAACGAGGCACCGATACGTTCGACAAGTTTCAAACGAGCGCGATCGCTGAATCCTTCAATTGGACTTTGAGACATGTTCTTGTCGTCGTGATCTTTGCTAGCAGGTGGTGGTTTGCGTCCTTGCGCAGAAAGTAACATTTTGCCCAGAGACATTATTTAAACCATCCTCTAGATTTCGGTTTATTAGTCGTTGTAACGGTTTCTCCTTTAACAATGTGGGCAGCGTGTTTAAAACCAGAGGATAATGGGCTCTTCGGTTGCATCTCAAGGTATGGGATAGCTTGGTTGCCTGAAGTAATCACCTTCGGTTCTTCAGGAAGAACTATAGATACTTCTAACCCCACGATGGACTCAATGTCTTCTTGTGTTAACCCGCTTTTTGGGTTTGCTTTGTTTAGAATGAGATGCTGCTTGCGTGACACTAGGCCGACTGTATGCAGTGCTTTCATATGTTTATCTAAAACTCGTACTCCGCTGACTTCAGGACATGTCACAAAAATAACATCAGAAGCCGTTTGTATGGCTGCCAGCGTGGCATCTGTAGAACCAGGCCCCGTATCGATAATGACGTATCTAAAAGAATTTCTAAGCTGCTCAAAAATAGGCCCAAGAACATCTTCATCTACTTTTTCGGCCTGTCCTAGATCAGAAGGAGCGGGGAGTACTAATAAGCCACTTGCATGGGAAGCAAGGCTTAACTTGAGGTTTGTTGAATTAACAACCCAATCTTTAACAGCTAGATGCGATATATCTGTGGTTGCTTCGATGTGAAGAAGTTCGGCTATTTCTCCTGCTACTAGATCTAAGTCGACAAGTACAACTTCATTGGGGTGTTCTTGTGCTAGAGCGACGGCGGTGTTTACCGCAATAGTTGATTTTCCTACCCCTCCGATTGGCCCGACGATAGCGACGATACCGTCTCTTTCTGATACAGTCTTGTTTGCTTCGTAGGCTGTTTTAGCTTTCGATATACGTTCTAGAACAAGTAGAGATTTTGTAAGCTTGTCGGGTCCTCCTGAAGGGTCTACGACATCTCTTACGCCGCTTTGCATTGCTTTTCTTAGAAAGTTTTCGGTTGGGTTTGCCAGGGCAAGGCATTCTGTTCTACCTGCAATAGAGATAGCTAGTGATGTTTCGAGTAAAATATTTTCTTCCACATCTGGTCCGAAAACAAGAACTTGTGCCGATGCAGCCGTTGTTCTGCGTTGGATTTCTTCTGAAGTAATTTTATCAGGGGCGAATTTTTCTACTAGTAGCTCGTATTCGCTTCCCAAAGAGGCTGGCTCTAACTGTGTCCAGTGATGATCGTTTGTTAGAAGTAGTATTTGATGCATTACTGCTCCTGTCTGTCTGCAGCAGGCTGTGAAGATCCGTCATCTGAGTCATCAGCTTCATCGATAGAAGGTTCTGTCGGAGAAGAGAGTGCTATATCTTCGAACAGTGTTTGTAACGTAATAAGATCAAGATCCGTTTCTGCTAACAGAGCAGGCTCGCTTGCTAACCAGATAGATCCGTACTCTTTCGCGAAGATAATACGTTGCAGCTGTTCTGGTTCGACGGCCACAGTAAACAACAAGTCTGAAGCAGGTGTTTGTCTGATCCTGTCTTCCTCTTGACCTGGATTGATAGCTGTATCTGGTAAAGCTAACGCTCCGCCTGTTTGAATGTTTGTTACCAGAACGCTTGTGAGGAGGGTCTTGGTTGCTGGAACAGTTTGACCGTTCTGATCAATATCGATTGAGACAAGCAGCGAGATTTTGTCACCTGGTTCAATTTGTCCACCAACGGCGCGTTCAGGATTTATTTGTATAGTCGCTTCAAGTAGTCCATCTGGTACAGGAACTTGTCCTCCTGCGACTGTCCGAGAGAGGCTTGCTGAGAAGCGGCTTTGGACAAGTTGTTCTCCGGCTACTAAGTCAACGCTAGTAACGAGTTCGCCTAGTTTGGAAAGGTCGACAATTGATCCATCGGCTTTGATATTGGCAGGTATTTTTCTTTTTTCTACTGATGATTCTAATTCTTTAGCTGGTGTCCCTGCTTGTATCGCATCGGAAACGATATAAACCTCGACTAATTCTTGTCCAGCTAATGCCCGTTCTTCACTAGTTTGAACAAACCTGACGAGCGTGAAGACACCTCCGACACCGAGAAAGATGGCGAGAACTGCAGCTATAATCCTTCCTTTGTTAGAGTCATCCATGCTGCTTCCTTCATAGGATCTTGTCGGCAGCAAACAGACCTTAGTTAGAATTTGAAAGAAAATGTGTTGTTACTATACTGACTAGTTTTTCATGACATGCACCATTAGAGAGCAACGTGCCGCCAATAGGTCTGTCATAGCGGTCGACGTTGTTTCCTGAAAGGTCCGTTACTTTCCCGCCTGCTTCTTCGATGAGTAGCGACGCTGGTCCGACGTCATGAAAGTCAGAGGTGTGTTTTATAACAGCGATGGCTTTGCCGCGGGCGACTGAAATACACTTGTAGCCTGTCGCTGGTACAGGTTGGACTTTGCCGCCGTGTTGTTTGATAGCGTCAACATAAGGAAAAGCTGTTGTGCCTAGCAAAACATAGCCATCTTCAAAGTGTGCATCGTTGACGTTGATTTGTTCATCGTTGCAAAATGCGCCTTTGTTTTTGATGGCGTGAAACATCTCATTCGTGTACGGGTTATAGAGCAGCGACATGACAGGTACGCCGTTTTCTAGCAGCGCAACCATAAAAATGCTGGCTGGGATAGCAAGCATATAGGGGACAGTGCCGTCGATCGGATCGCAAAGCCACTGATATTTTTCTTGACCGCTGCCCCAACTTGCTTCTTCACCGAGCACGCCATGGTCGCTATAGTTCGTCTGCACTTGTTTGATCAGAAGGTCATTGATCGCTTTGTCAATCGCTGTAACAGGTGTGCGGTCATCCTTTGTCTCATAGCTATGATCTTTGCCAAAGTTTTTAAGCATCATCACGCCAGCTTGCTGCGCAATAGCTTTAGCAAATTGCAGTTCTTGTTCCACGCACTTACTCTAATGGCATCTTGCCTAGGTTTGCCTACATAAGGATGAGGTTTTGGCTAGCTAAGATAATTTTGCTACCCCTTGCATAGTGAAACAATATGCAATAAGTAACTTTAAGGTCTATAATTGGTCGTCTAATGGCAGGACAACCCGACGAGTTCATAGCGTTCATAGACGAATCAAAACGTCCCATGCGAAACCGTAGAACAGGCAAAGTAGATATCACTCAATGGCACTACGTTCTAGCCGTCGTGATCATAATGCGAATAGATCTAGAGAGCGTACGCCAAAAAATACTACGGATCGAAGCCGATCTAAACTACGAGCTTCACTACCAAGAAATGAAAAGCAACACTCGCCGTTGTAACGCAATAGAAGCGATTGAGCAGATAAAAGAATGGAACGGCATACTCTTTGAAACGATGAAACCCATTGGACAGAGTAACGCTGAAGAACACAGAACACGAGCCAGTCAACTCAAACAATCATTTCAAATGCTCGCTAATAATTACCAATCAACGAAAGTTATTTTAGAAACACGGGCCAAACGAAAAACCAGCCGACCTACGCTAGACAACAAAGATATCGCGGTTCTTCAGAAACTCTACGCCACTAAAAAAGTAGCTCGAACCTTTCAAATCAGACATGAAACGAAACAAGAACCCATACTAAAAATAGCTGACCTGCTTGCTAGCTCACGAACCGATATGCTTTGTGTGAGCGACGAAACGATCTATCCACAAATTGGGCATAGAGTCATAATCGTCAAACCTAAATAAAAACAACCCATAAAAACGCAGAGACCCTGGGGTCTTGCAACAAGACAGAGCCAGGGCGTACTTACACGCAGCTAACTGCGTGTCTGTTTCCATTATCGGCTAAAATTAACAAAAAGTCAACCCTGCTATGCAATAGAACTTTAAAAAATGCTGTGAAGTGAGAGAGTCACGATAACAGCTTTTACAAGTTTATGTCGATGTGATGTTTCGTAACACATCTAATGCTTATTCCTCACTCACTTTAATAGCTGGAGACCTTCAATAAAAGGTGCTTCCAGCTAGTTGTGCTCTAAATCACGTCGGCGAAGGATTTTTCTAGGCGTACGAACGTGGTCAAAGCAAGCGCCAACAAGGCAAGGCCGCTGAGTGCTGAGATCCAGCTATAACTCGGGAAAGGTGTGCCGAGTAGTGCCCATCGTAAACCATCAAGTGCGGTTGTTGCTGGGTTCAAACGATACAGCGGCAGCCATGTTTCGGGCACAATCGTCGAGCTATAAGCAATCGGAGTAAGATAAAACCACAGCTGGCTTGCAAACGGAATCATATGTTTCACATCACGATAGTTTATGTTCACGGCTGCAAGCAGCACGCCAGGCGCTAACGCGCAAAGCACCAGCGCTAGTGCCCAAAGGGGAGTGGTTAGCACCCGCCAAGATGGCCACTGATCATAATAAGCAAGCAACGGAACCAGCAAGACCATGCCGACAGCTAAGTCAACTAAAGCAGGCAGCACACTGCCTAACGGTGCATGCAGCCGAGGGAAAAAGATTTTAGCTAGCAAATCTGGGTTGGCGACCAAGCTATCTGAAGCAGCGGTGAACGAACGTTGAATATAGGTCCAGCCGACAAACCCTGTGTAGGCAAATAAAATATAGGCGACGCCATCACTCGGAGCGTTAAGCAGACGCCCGAAAATAAACAATGCAATAACAGCTTGTGCGACGGGTTGGATTACCGCCCACGCAACCCCAAAAAAGGTTTGTCGATAACGTAGCTTGAGATCTCGCGCGGCGAAAAAGAAGGCAAGTTCTTTCGTCGCCGCTAATTCACGCAGACGACTCGGCCATCGCCGCTTTGCACTGCTATTGGTCACCCACAGGTTGTTATCGGCAATGCTCGTAAGGTCAACAGCTGGACCTATCTCGATGTCATCAACACTATGGCTGGCAACCGTCTGTTTCATGAGGCACCTGCTTTCTCGACTGTCCAGCGTGATCGTAGATCTAGAATGCGACCATCAGCAGGCCGTTGCGACGTGCTAACTTCAAAAACTAAAATGTCGTCTTCCCAAACATCCCACGATTGGTCGACAATTTGCACCCAATAGCCAAGACGATACGTGCCTGGTGCAAGCACGCCAGGCACCGTAAAACTGAACGTATATTCACCTGGCGTCATTGGGTTAGGCATCACACTCTCAGGCGTAAATTCGTCAAAAACATGCGTCCCATCGTTCGTTAAAAGATAGGCACTGACCATACATTGCGTTGTAGCATCTCGCAGATATCCAGTGAGCGCTAAGGTAAACGATTCGCCAGCTTTCACCGTTTCGTTTTCGCCAGCGTCATTCATTTTCGCTTCTGTTAGAGTGAAAGGCTGGTCTTTGCGAGGTCGCTGTATTTGTGACTTGCCGCCAGAAGCATCGAGATACGTATCAAGCACCTTTGGTGTCGGCCCGTCATCGATGATAGAACCCTCGCTGAGGAAAATAGAGCGGCTGCACAGCTGACGCACCGCTGCCATATTGTGGCTAACAAGTAAAATAGTACGTCCAGATTTTTCGATCTCACCCATCTTGGCCATGCACCGTTTTTGGAATTCATCGTCACCAACGGCAAGCACCTCGTCGATAATTAAAATATCGGCAGCGAGATGAGCAGCCACAGAGAAAGCAAGTCGCATCTGCATACCAGAGGAATACCGCTTAAGCGGGGTATCAATAAAACGTTCTACATTTGCAAACGCAACGATGTCGTCGAATTGTCGAGTGATCTCTTGTCGTTTCATCCCTAAAATAGTGCCGTTAAGATACACATTTTCTCGCCCTGTCAACTCACGAGAAAACCCTGTTCCTACTTCGAGGAGTGAACCGACCCGGCCATAGGTTCGGCTATAGCCTTCTGTCGGGGTCGTTATACGGCTCAAAATCTTTAACAGCGTGCTTTTGCCAGCGCCGTTACGGCCAACAATACCCAGCGTTTGTCCTTGCGGCACTGTAAACGAGATGTCTTTAAGCGGCCAGATTTCATTCGTCTCAGCCGACGTTTTGCGTTTTCTGCCTGCAAACGTATTCGAAATCGCCTCAGTAATGCTGCTTGCCTTATGTCTACCAATCACATACCTTTTCGACAGGCCAACAACCTCGATAGCGTTAGAACGTTGCATAACATCTCTTACAACTCATAACCCAAATGTTTGCTTTCAAAAGCGACAATGTCGAGAATATCTTCCTCGTATTGCTTCAAAACGAAACGGGCGTCGACATGTCTGTTCGCGCCAGGTTTCTGGTGGAACGTGTCGAAAGCTTTTTTGATATTGCCTTCTAACCCAAGTTGGTTCATCAAAACGTGCGGCTCTTGCAAAAAAAGCTCATAGCGGATAAAAGGTGTCCCCTTACCCCATGCTTTAAGAGCACATTTGGCCATCTCCTGCCAACGCAACGCAAGTTTATGGATGAGTACATCAAGGGTTAATTCTGTCTCATAGTCGGGTGCGTTCGGATTATCACGCATGTTAACAAGATGTGTCCACGGATATGGAATCTCCACAGGTGTAGAAATAAGTTCACCATTGACTAAAAATCCCATACGGTCGAGACAGCTTCTAATGTTATCGAAAGGGTTACGTACCACGAAAATAGCTTTTGCGTCGCTGAAACGAGCAAGAAGGTCTTCCCAAAAGAACGTGAGCGAAGGTTCTTTAAAAACGCCAGACGCGAAACGATGGCGCGAACGATTAATAACAGTTTCTAAATAGTTCGAATCGCTAGGATGCAAGTGGCGGTAAGTGGGCGAGTAGCGTTCAAGTGCTAAGTCGTTTGTGAAAGCAGTATCACAAACTTCGGCGAGTGCTGCGGCAAGAAGTGATGTGCCTGATTTCTGATTGCCGAAAACGAAATAGTCAGGCGAGGCCGCTAGACGGTTTTTAAAGTTTTTAAAATGCTCAGCTGATGCTTGCAAGCGAAAGCGTGAGGGGCGTTTGATCTTGGCGTGAGGGTTAGCTGCTTGTGCTGTCATAAATGTCTTCTAGCTCAGGTGTTTGTCGTCGGATATCGAAGTTGTCTTGTATGTGTTTTTTGCCCAGAGTAACAAGCTCATCCCTCATGATTTTGTTATCTAGAATTTTCTGTGTTTTGGTGAAAAGCGCTTGCAAATCTTTTTCCTCTACAAGCAAATCTTCGGGCGTCACTTCAGCGATGCCTCCATGGCGATAGCCAACGGGGGCGCAACCTGCAGCAAGCGCTTCTGCAAATACTAGACCTAAAGATTCCGCATCGCCACTTGAAGCGGTTTGGCTTGGCAAAATAGCGACAGCTGATTGACTTAGCACCTGCAAAAGCACGTCATGCGGTTGCGCACCTAGCCAGGTGATGTCTTCATATTCTGAGCAGAGTCTCTTGACAAGCGGTGCTTCTATCCCATCGCCAACGATAGTCACAGGGTTTTTGTACCCTAACCCTCGGAGGTGGCGAATTATCTTTACAAAGTCTGGGATGCCTTTTTTAGGGGCGAGTCGACCGACAAACGCTATCTGATTATCTGCTTTTTGTGCTTGATATGGTTCTGCTTGGCTGACAATGTGGTCATAGTCAATCCCGATGTAATGGCGAATAAGGTTAGCTTTTTTGTAAGCGCCATGTTTACGAGCGTTTTTATAAAGAAAGTCAGAGACACAGATAACCGTTGAAGCATAGTCTGCGGTTTTCTTTTGCTGCATCAAATACGCAAGCCATTGTGGGCTGCGATGACTATGACGTTTGGAAAGCACGTCAAACCCGTGCAAGGTGACAACAAGAGGGATAGCAAGCGCTTTACATGAAGGCATGATTTGCGTGGCATCTGGCCCGAAATGTGCGTGAGTCACGGTAGCTTTGGTTGTCGCTAATACTTCGCTAAGCGCTGTAGATTCTTTGCCGAATGCAGTTTTCATCAGTTCTGTTTTGCTTGGCCACGCCAGCGAGAATCCGTCTTGCTGTTTGCCAGTATGTTGCTTGTCGAGCTGGCAGCCAACAAGATGTGGGTCATAACGGTGAAGCAGTTTGGCTTGAGCGGTAACAAAAGTTTCCGACGCTTTAAAAAGTGTCGCCCTATAAATAGCAACGATTTTCTGGTCATCTGTCATGATGCTATTTTCCTTCTTTTAGAGCGCATATCAGACGCTAAATCAATGTATGGCTCTTTGCGTAAACAAAAGGTGTCTATACCTGTTCGAGATTTTACAGCTCGTAAAAGCGTGTAGGGCCAAAAGAACCCTGGGAGAATTAGCGCTAGCGCAAAACCCAGTGGTTGGTCGCCAAGCACCACAATAAGCGCCGCTGTTGACACAGCACGTAGTAGGCCTGAACGAAAAACAATTGCTGCGTTGCCGCTTAGCTGTAGTTGCGTGCCTGTGATGCCTAAGAATGCGTTCCACAGCTGGATGGCAACAGCAGCGCAAACAAGGCCTATGAGCAGCGGTCGTAGCTGCGGCGAAAACAGTGTTGAAGCTGGGTACAGTGCAGCTAAAACGATGCCAGCTGCGCCGAGCGATAACGCAGCGATTGGGGCGGCAGCTCTATCATGAATCTGCTGAAGGTCTTTGGTGTTTCGCTGTTCTTTATTTGATATTCCAAGGTTAGCGATAAAGCGGCTTTGCACTGCCAACATTGTTGCGCCTATGGGAGCTGCCATTTGCATCGAAAATTGCAGTACACCGATTTGCTCTGCACTTAAGACAAAGGTAGCAAACCATGCAGGTATCGCTGCGTTAAAAGGCCCGACTGCTTGTGAGGCAACAAGTTGCAGAGCATACGATCGGTGTACTTTCTGGTAGAGATGCTCGGGCCCTATTCCCCATTGCGTCTGTTCGTAAGCTTTGACGATTGCAAAGGCAAGGGCGCAGAAACACCCCGCTGCATACCCTAGAAGTAGCATGGTCGGTGATGTTTGTGAAAACATTTTTGCTGCGACGAGGCTCGCGAGTGCGATGATCGCAGCGAGAGGCCCGCCTAGCCTGCCGAGAATAAGATCAGCGGTGATGTTTCTTTTCGCGGCTCGGTGCAGGTCAGCAAATAACGCTAGCCACCCAGCATGCAGCGTGTGGAGTGTTCCTAGCAAGATGAACCAGGTTTTGTTAAACTCAATTTCGCCAACTTGCATAAGCAGAAAAGAAGCTATTGCGATGTGGAGCGTCGCAGCGAGAAGGCTCCACAACAAAATATTTTTTGTGTTTGCATTCAAGAAAGCGAGCCCGTTCGCATACGGTTTTTCTCCTAAGTCTCGCAAGATAACTCTGCCTACGCCGCCAGCGGCAACGGTTGAGAGGAGCCCTGTTGTGACTAGTGAAAGCGAAGCGATGCCGAATGCGCTTTCTCCGAGCCAAAAAACACCAGCGGCCGCCACGCCTGCGGTTGTGGCTATTGCCACGGCACGCATACCTAAAGCCGAAATGATGCTATAGGTTTTTTGAGACGGACGAAATTTCATAGGCTGCTAACATTGGAGGGTTGCGCCAGCTTATTCGAGCAAACCCACCCAATCAATTACGCAGTCAAATTACCCTGTGGAGATCAGAGTTCTATGGGATGCCTCCTGGGGTTGACCCTTGATTTTGTACTTACTATTTGAAAGGGAAACTATAGTTGTTATGAGTAGAAGGGCTTGACTAAATCATCGACTACAATTAGATGGAGAGTAAGTTAATGTTGTAGGCGGTGTTGTGGTTAGTTCTGTTAGAGATTTCTGGAATTTCGAAATAGATGAAGTTGATAGTGTTACTGTGGACCATTTGTTTGTTGAACAGGTAAGGCGTACACCTAACCTGATTAGTGTCGAGTTCAGTGGAAGATCTTTAACTTACCAAGAGCTTGATGATAAAGCTAACCAACTAGCAAATGAGATACTTGATAGCGGCGTTAGCGCTGGTGAGTTGGTCGGAGTCTGCATGGACCGTTCGATAGAAATGATTGTTGCTGTCATAGGAATTCTAAAGTCAGGTGCTGGGATTGTTCCCTTAGATCCAAACTATCCTTTAAATCGCATTAGGTTTATGGTCGCTGATTCTGGTATTAGTAAAGTTATCTTGGGTAAGAATTACATTGCAACTGAGCTGCGTCGTGCATTCGATCGACTGGAATTGTTAGCCTATGATCTAGATAGAACAACTCAAATATCTTCTATCTGCCCAAATACTGCATCCAATTCAGAATCTATTGCTTATTGTATATATACTTCTGGTTCTACAGGTAAACCGAAAGGTGTAGAGATTCAGCATAGCGCACTTGCAAACTTAATCGCTTGGCATAAGAACGCATGGTTGTCTGATCCTGGTACTAGGATTCTTCTCTATTCGCCCATAAGTTTTGATGTAGCTTTCCATGAGATATTTGCTGGGTTGTGTACTGGCGGAACACTTATCCAAGTTGATGAGCCAACTCGTGTAAATGCGATGACGTTACTAGAGTACGTATCTGAGAAAAAAATTGAAAAGTGGTATATGTCATTTGTCACTTTGCAGCAAGTGGCTTACGTAGCTCAGAAAAGAGGTTACCCAAATAGTCTAAAAGAACTTATTATCGGAGGAGAGCCGTTACGCATCACTCCCGAAATAAGAACATTCGCAAGTGAAACGGCTTGTACTGTACGAAATAATTACGGCTCAACCGAGTGCCTAACTGTAGCAACGTACACCTTAAAAGGTGACCCAGATAGTTGGCCATTAGTCGCCCCGATCGGGAAACCAAATGTATTTAACACTAATGTTTATTTACTGGATTCTCAGCTGAAGCCAGTTCCCATCGGAGAGGTAGGAGATATTTATGTCGATGGTGCTTGTTTAGCGCAGGGTTATCGAAATCGTAAGCAGCTCAATGCTGAACGATTTATTAAGAGTCCGTATAAGATCCATGGTGATTATCTTTATAAGACCCTAGATTTAGGTAAGTACCTTCCTGATGGGAACATCGTCTGTCTTGGAAGAACCGATAATCAAGTGAAAATAGGAGGTATGAGAGTAGAGCTCAGCGAGGTTGAAGCTCAAATATCGGAAGATCCTGCAATCACTCAATGCTCCGTTGTAGCTCAATCGAATGAGTATGACATTAACGAACTTTTTGCTTACATCGTTCTTGATTCTAAAGCTGTTAACAATGATGATGTTGTATTAGAAAATTTATTTATGCGTCTGCGCAAGTCTCTGCCATCGTATATGGTTCCCAAGCGAATTAAGTTTGTGGAGCAACTGCCCATTACTCCAAGCGGCAAAGTCGACTTGAAGCATTTAGCTAAACTATCTTCAGAAGAGGAGAAAATTGTATTAACTGATCTGAAGTCATGCAACACGTCAGACATAGAAAAGAAGATAGCTACGATTTGGCAAGAACTGCTAGGAATCCAAGAAGTTGATTATGAAAGTTCTTTTTTCGATATGGGAGGAACTTCTCTCATGCTCACATACGCTCATGAGAGAGTCGAAGAAACCTTGAAGGTGTCTCTTCCTGCTACAACGCTTCTAAGGTACCCTAGTGTTAGAACGCTGTCTAGTTATCTTCTCCCTAAAACGTTGGAACAGAACTCATCTAGATCGGCAGAGGCAACGTCTGAGATCGCTGTTGTAGGTATTTCATGCAGGGTGCCAGGGGCTAAAAATCTAGAAGAATTCTGGAGTAATCTCAGTAATGGAGTAAATTCAATCGAAGCACTGTCAGCTGATGAAATTTCTGCATCAACTTACAAAAATCAAGATTCAATAGACGTATCTTCCTCCTTGTCAGATATTGATTTGTTTGATGCAGGTTTTTTTGGTTATAGTAAAAAAGAAGCTGAGTGTATCGACCCTCAGCAGCGTATCTTCCTAGAGTGCGGATGGGAAGCTTTAGAGAATGCGCTGATTGATCCAAGAAGTTATAGAGGAAGAATAGGAGTTTTTGCTGGTTCTAGCTTGAGTACTTATCTGGTAAATAACGTACTCCCTAATAAGTTAGCTGGTAAGCCTTTTTTAAGCCATCGACACTTCGATGAGGCCTCCGATCTATACATCGAGCAAGGCAACTCCAGAGATCACTTAACATCTCGAGTTTCTTACAAAATGAATCTTACTGGACCCTCTGTCAACATTCAAGCTACATGTGCGACCTCTTTGGCGGCCGTCCATGTAGCTTGTAAATCAATCCTAAATGGAGAGTGTGAAGTAGCTTTAGCTGGTGGTGTTTCAATAATTCATCCACAGAAAATGGGCTATAAATTTCATGAAGGCATGATGCTTTCATCAGACGGGGTATGTCGTCCATTCGATAAGGGATCTACTGGAACAGTATTTGGCAATGGTGTCGGCATTGTTGTGCTTAAGTCTTTGGAAAAGGCCTTAGAGGATAATGACCTAATATGGGGTGTCATCAAAGGCTCAGCGCTCAACAACGATGGTGCTCAGAAGCTTGATTATGCTGCTCCAAGCTTTGAAGCACAAAAAGAAGTAATTATAAACGCTCACCAAGATGCTGGGGTCATAAGTGACAAAATCTCCTATGTCGAAACACATGGGACTGGAACAGTGCTGGGCGACCCTATTGAAGTGGGGGCATTAAACGAAGCTTTCCGATCAACGTCAGAATCTAAAAATACTTGTTACATAGGATCTGTGAAATCAAATATTGGACATCTTGATGAAGCATCGGGTGTAATTGGACTCATTAAAACTATTATGGCTTTGCACTATAAACAAATTCCTCCTTCAATTAATTTTTCTGAACCAAACCCTAAAATAGATTTTGCTGATTCTCCATTTGTTGTGAATACTTTGCTCAGAAAATGGGAGACAAAAAATGGAGCACCTAGAATAGCAGGAGT
This sequence comes from Acidimicrobiales bacterium, assembly GCA_020629155.1. GTDB lineage: Bacteria > Actinomycetota > Acidimicrobiia > Acidimicrobiales > SZUA-35 > JAHDDW01. The sequence goes on from JAHDDW010000014.1 coordinate 66,368, forward strand.
CAGTTCTTTTGGAATGGGCGGAACGAACTGTCACCTTGTGCTCCAGGAGTCTCCTCAAGCTTCTGATAAGAATCTAAACAGACCTGGCAAGGCACTGTTGACAGTGTCCGCGAAGACGCTACCTGCTTTGAAAGAAAATCTACATCAATTTTCGAACTTTCTAAATACCACCCCAGCTAGCCTCAGTCAAGTTTGCCTTGCTGCAAATAATGGCCGTCAACATTTTAACCATAGAGTAGGTGTTGTAGCTAAAGATCCTAATGAAGCTCGTAAAAGACTTTTAGCCAAGGCAGAAATGGATGTTTTCTCCGTTCCTGGAGCGGAGGATAGATCCTTAGCTTTTTTATTCTCGGGTCAGGGTTCGCAATATCGGGGGATAGGCGAGTTCTTGTTTGAGAATATCCCTGTTTTTAGACAAGCTATTCAAGACTGTGAAGAGATATTAAAGACTGTTGAACAAATTCCGTTAACTGAATTATTATATGGCGAAGACTTTCTTTTAGGGGCTACTCGCTATCTCCAAGCTGTCCTTTTTTCTGTCGGGTATGCTTTGTCTAAAATGTGGTTGTCATGGAACGTGAAACCGAATGTTGTGGCTGGTCATAGTATCGGAGAGTACATGGCAGCTCATGTAGCTGGTGTGTTTGACCTTGAAGTTGGTTTACAGCTAGTGGCGGAAAGAGGACGACTCATGTCTTCTTTGCCTCAGAATGGGATGATGGCACAAGTAGAGATGGCTGGGACAAGTCTAAAAGATCTTCTTTTAGAAGGCGTTAACATTGCAGCTTATAACACTTCTACTCAAACTGTTATTTCAGGTGAGAAAAACTCTGTCATGGAGATGTGCAAAAAACTAGAATCCATAGGTGTTAGTTGTATACCGCTTAACGTGACTAATGCCTTTCATTCGTTTCATATGAAGCCGATACAAGAAGAATTCCAACGGTTCGCTAGACAGTTCTCTTTCAAAGAGCCAGAAATAGATATTATTCTTAACTCCACCGGAGGCTTACCACAAGACACAAATTCTCTTACAGCAGATTATTGGGCCGATCACATTGTTAAACCTGTTAACTTTAAGCAGAGCTTTAGCACAATGTCCAAACTTGGAGTGGATACATATCTAGAGCTAGGCCCAAAATCTACTTTAGTTGCTCTTGGCAAGAGTTGTATAGACCATGAATCGACAGTATGGCTCACAAGCCTGGCCCAAAACGACGAGTATACTTATCTGGATACTCTAAGCCGTTTATATGAGATTGGTTATTCTATAAACTGGCAATCGTTTAATAAAATTCAGCCTGAAGTCTCACCTGTCCGCATTCCTACGTATCCTTTTCAACGTACGAGATATTGGCTACCTGCAAAGTTTGAGAGTGAAGAAAAATCAGAACTTTTAGATTGTTACGATATAGCTTATCAAAACGCTGAATTGGAATTCAAAGGCAAAACAACCAAGAAATGGCTTGTAGTAGGAGAGAGGAATCCACTACTTAATGGCTTGCTAGACAAACTAAACCTTGAGAATGAAACGGTGGAATACGTCGAAAGTTGGTCGAATCTAGGGCCGTCAGACGCTGATGCTGTGTGTAGAAGAATGGGACGTGAACGCGGGGACTTGCATGTCGTAGCGTTGGTAGATGAGCTTGGGGCAATAGAACTTCCGATATCGACGGAAATTTTGTACAACCAAACAGTTGAATTTTTAAATTCTGTTACTTCTATGCAACCTGAAAGAGTGTGGTTTCTGGCGAAAAATACTTCTTCGAGTAGCGGTTTGCTGCACTCACCTCTAAGCGGTTTGTGCGAGGTGGCTAACAGAGAATATCCAGAAACACTTTTTACTTTTGTGGAGTCTGCATGCTCAATAAGTGTTTTAGAAAAGCTAGGCTCTTTGCTAAGTTCGGTAAACAGAGAATCCTTTTATCGGCTAGATGACAAGTGTGAAGTGAGTGTTCGACGACTGAGTGCTAGAGGCACGGGTCAGGGAAACACTCTCGTTGATTTACCAATTAAGAAAGAGGGAGAATATCTAATAACAGGTGGAACAGGTGGCTTGGGTCGGGTTTTAGCTCTAGAAGTTGCAAAACTAAATCCAAAAAAGATAGTTCTAGTCGGAAGAAAAGGCCTTATCCGAGATCAGAATCAAGAGTTTCTAGACACTATCGCAAGTTCAACAGAGGTCAGTATTGAAAAAGCTGATATAGCTAATCAAGCTGAGATCCGATCTGTCATATCATCATTCGATAACCTGAAAGGTGTCTTTCAATGTGCTGGGATTCTAGATGACGGGGTGTTAGCTAAGAATAATCGAGAAAAATCTAAACGTGTATTTTCTCCTAAGGTAACTGGTTCGTGGAATCTTCACCTTGAAACAGAGAATTTAGATCTTGACTTTTTTGTCATGTATTCCTCGACTGCGTCCCTTATCGGGTATGCAGGTCAAGCTAGTTACGCTGCCTCTAACTCTTTTCTTGATGCATTAGCGCACTATCGGCGTAGCTTGAATCTACCAGGTCTCTCTATTAACTGGGGTAGCTGGGAAGGTGAGGGCATGCATGAAAGATTATGTGCTGAGAATAAGAAAAAACTACAGGCTGAAGGCGAAAGTTTAGTAAACCCTGCAGCAGGTATTTCCTATCTAGCCCAAAGTTTGAGACAAGACTTATCGCAGGTAGCTGTTACAGCAAATGATTGGACAAAATCCAATAAGTTAGACAAATCGCAAATACTAGCACTGGTTTGTGGGGCCGAAGCTATAGAAGACAAAGATGAAGAATCCCCGTCAGCATACACGAATAGTTCTTTAGAGCAGCTAGTAACTGAAGAAGTCAAAAAACTTATAGGTGCTTCAGAAGTTTTTGATAAACAAGTTGGTTTTACCAAGGTAGGTTTAGATTCATTGGGAGCGATAACACTTAGATCTCGCTTACAGAATAAACTAGGAATTCAGCTTTCATCCACTGTAGTTTTTGATTATCCTTGCGTAAACGACCTAGTCCTTCATCTTCACGAAGAAATTTCACGAAACGAAACCGAAGGTAAAAGCGGTCCGCACGTATATATCAAAAATCCTAAAAAAGATGACAATGCAATGGAAGATAACATCGCCATAGTGGGTATGGGCTGTAGGTTCCCTCAAGCAAATAACCCATATGAGTTTTGGGAACTCTTAGCTAATGGCCAGGACACTCTGAGAGATATTCCTGCAGATAGATGGCAAATAACTGAATATTATGATTCGGATTTTGAAGCGCCAGGTAAAGTTAATATACGCAAAGCTTCTTTCATAGAAGAACCGTATTCTTTTGATTCTCTGTTCTTTGGTATCTCTCCGCGTGAAGCGCTATATATGAATCCAAGCCAGCGCCTTCTTCTGGAGGTGACCTGGGAAGCACTTGAAAATGCAGGAATTAATCCTTTAAACCTCCATAAAAGTAATTTCGGGGTTTTCGTTGGTGCGGATGATTTTATAAATGACTATGCATTAAAGGTTGATCGACAGTCTAATTCTGAATCTCATTTTGTTACAGGAAATACGTTGAGTTTCTCTGCTGGAAGAATTTCTCATGTATTGGGTTTACAGGGGCCAAGTATGACACTATCTACTGCTTGCTCCTCTTCTTTGGTAGCACTTCATAATGCCATAAACGCGATCAGTCAGGGAGACTGCGAAGAAGCAATTGTTGGCGGAGTAAAGTTAATACTTGGTCCGGAAGAACCGATACAGCTTAGTCAACTTAAGGCGTTGGCTCCAGATGGTCGTTCTAAAACATTTGCAGACAATGCGGATGGCTACGGCCAGGGCGAAGGATGTGGCATTGTTATTGTTAAACGGCTTAGTAAGGCTTTAGAGGAAAAAAATCCGATTCACGCCGTGATAAAAGGTTCTGCAGTTAACCACGATGGGGCGAGTTCTGGTATTACAGTTCCTAATGGCCAGTCTCAGAGAGAACTCATTAACAAAGCGTTAGATAAAGCCCAAGTTTCGCCGAGTCAAATATCTTATATTGAAGCACATGGGACGGGAACGCAGCTAGGAGATCCAATTGAGCTAAACGCACTATCTAAAGTGTTTGAAAGTAACAAGGATTCGCTTTTGGTCGGATCGGTTAAATCTCAAATCGGGCATTTGGAAGAAGCTTCTGGAGTAGCTGGTCTTATAAAAGCAGTGCTTTGTTTACAGAACAAAAGAGTCCCTGCGCAGTTGTATAGCCATCCACTTAATCACAACTTTGAATGGAGTAAAAGCAGAATTGAAGTCCCGACCGAGAGTTTACAACTCCCAGAATCTAGTATTGCAGGAATTAGCTCGTTTGGTATGAGTGGAACAAACGCTCATGTCATAATTGAGTCGTATCAGCGAGACGAAATATCAAAACCAGCTTGCGATAAGAATAAGTATCTGTTCGTTTTCTCTGGTCGTGATGGGACAGATTTGAGAGCGAACGTGGGCCGTTTCTTTAGCTTCCTTACTCCAGAAGTTTCTTTATACGATGCAGCATACACTTTAGCTGTAGGGCGCGGGGTATTTGATAAGCGGGCCTGTTTCATAGTCCCGAATTATGATGAATTACGTTCTTCGCTTCTTTCATATCTGGAGAACGAAGAAACTATAGATGGTGTGTTTATTGCTGATGGGTCAAAGGGGCAATCTGGCGCACTTAGAGAAGCTGCCCAAGAATGGCAGAGGGGAAGGCTAGTCGATTGGAAATCCTTATTTAAAAGCTGTAGCGCAAAACTTATCTCTCTTCCCACTTATTCTTTCAAGAAGAATAAGCTAGTTCTAGATAAAAGCCCTGAGAGAAATGATTCTGAAGAGGAGCAGAGCGAAAAAAATCTTGGAAGGAAACAGAAAGAAGTGATCCTTGTTACAGATAAAGACTCAAGTCGAGACGATATCGAAACCAAAACTCGTCAGTACTTAGTGAATGCATTGGGTTTGTCGAACGATGAATTTGACAACGATACTCCTTTCTGCTCTATCGGTGCTGATTCGTTGACTTATATCAAGATGAGTAAGTTTCTTCAAAAAGAATATGATGTATCGCTGTCATTCCAAGAATTAGCTGAAGAAAACAATACTATAAGTAAACTTGTTGATTCTCTTAAAAGGCGTTCTCCACAAAAAAAGAGCTTAAAAATCGAGAAGCAGACTAAACAGGTACCCGAAAAACCAGGGTCATTTATTTTTCAAGGCAAAAATCAAGAACTAAGTAACAAGCAAAAGGGATTTTTGCAGGACTTCATCAAGGAATATACAGCTCGTACAAGAGGATCTCAACAACAAGCTGAGACGGGCCGTCCATATTCAGCTAATTGTCGTATGGCACCCTTTAAAAAAGAAATTAAGGAAGTCTTGTATCCTATCGTTGCTGAAAGATCAGAGGGGGCTGCTATTTGGGATATCGATGGGAATCGATATTTAGACATTTCGATGGGATATGGCGTGCATCTTCTAGGGCATCAGCCACCAGCCGTCCTTAACTCGTTATTAAGCCAAATCAATAAAGGGCTTCACATAGGTCCGATGACAAAGAAAGCAGGAGTGGCTGCAAAGTTGCTTGCTGAGGCTGTAGACCTACCGAGGGCTGTTTTTTGTAATTCTGGGACGGAAGCTGTTATGGCTGCTCTGAGGTTTTCGAGAGCAGCGACAGGGAAAACTAAGTTTGTAATGTTCGAAGGTTCATACCATGGTTGGGCTGATGCTACGCTTGCTCTACCTGGGGATTTTCAAAATGCGTTGCCAGTTTCGCGAGGAATTAGTATGCAAGCTATGCGCGATGTGACTGTTCTAGAATACGGCTCTGCTGAGTCGCTTGAGGTTATTCGTTCTCTTGGGGATGGCCTTGCCGCTGTCTTGGTCGAGCCGATCCAAAGTCGTAGGCCAGATCTTCAACCGATTGAGTTCCTGAGGCAGCTTCGAGAGATAACTTCTGAAATGGATTGTGCATTAATATTCGATGAGGTCATTACTGGTTTTCGTGTACACCCAGGTGGTTTCCAAGCTTGGTCTGGCATAAAAGCAGATTTGGCTGTTTATGGCAAGGTCATAGGAGGTGGTTTGCCTGTTGGCGCTGTAGCTGGTGAGAAAAAATATTTGGATGCTATAGACGGTGGGAACTGGAACTATAGAGATCAATCGGTACCAGAAGCTCCTACCACTTTTTTTGGAGGAACCTTTAACAGAAATCCTTTGAGTATGGCTGCCTGTGAATCTGTGCTCAAGCATTTAAAAAATGAAGGCCCTGGTTTGCAAGAGCAAGTTTCTGCTCTGGTGACTCTTCTAGCGAAACAGTTAAATTTGTACTTTGAATCAGAAAATTTTCCTGTAAAAATAATATATTTTTCTTCTTGCTTCCGTTTCATAGTTAATGATGAATATAGCCTTCAAAGGTTTTCTCTAGAGACAGAATTATTTTTCTACTTAATGATTTCTAAAGGGATTTATATACTTGAAACTAGAGTTAGTTTTTTATCTGCTAGCCATACGCCTGATGATGTAGAGTACCTTGTTGCTACTGCTAAAGAATGTTGTGAATTGCTAAGAGCTAACGACTTCTTCCCGTTGTCAAAGAAGGAAGTAAATTCAAGTGATTTGCTTAAAGAAATTGAACTCCCAACTGAAATAGTTAGGCCTAGAAGTTTACAAGGAAGAAAGCATTGTAAAAATATTCTTTTGACAGGGTCCACAGGATTTCTCGGGGGCCATTTTCTTAAAGAACTGATTCAGCAAACGGATGCAAAAATTCATTGCCTGGTAAGAGCAAAGGACGAGGCAGATGGTCTTGCCAGAATAGCTGAGAGTGCTTCTGGATTAGGTTGCTGGGAGAGTTCTTACATCAATCGTATTGCTGTTGTCACAGGTGATCTTTCGCTGCCAAACTTTGGTAATAAAAAAACATATGAAGAACTGACAAAGAGAATAGATTCTATTTTTCATAATGGTGCGTACGTTAATTCTTTATATTCATATTTACATCTAAAAGCTACCAATGTAGATGGTACACTATGTGTTTTAAAATTGGCCTCTGAAAGAAGGCCAAAAATGGTTCATTATGTCTCCTCTGACGCCATTTTTGAATCTTCAGCGGTAGTTGGTCACGATGGCTTTATTGATGAAACAAGTCCCTTAATCCTGCCTGAGAACTTCTATGGCGGCGGGTATGCAAAAAGTAAATGGGTAGCGGATAATCTAGTGCAAAAAGCCCGTCATAGTGGTATAGCTGCGCATATTTATAGGCCGACTACGATTTTAGGAATATACAGAAGACCTGATTTTCTTATTCAATTCTTGAAAGGGTGCATCCAATTAAAAATGGCTCCAAACGTTGAAGCCATCATAGATTTTGTGCCAGTTGATTTCGTTTCTAAGCTTATCGTTGGAATTACAACAAGAGCCGACTTAGGTGATACTTTTCACATAGCTCATCCAAACCCAATTTTGTATAGTGATTTATTCAAAAAATTAAAAAAATCTACAGAAATTCAGTTAGTGCCTTATGAACGTTGGTATGAAGCGTTAAATAGTGCAGATCTTAACGAAAGAAATCCGTTGTACAACCTTTTGCCGATATTCGGTGAAGCCTACACACCTATTTTCCGAAATAGTCAACTTGGCGTGGAGAATATGGAATTTGCGATGCAAGCGCTTGACCAGAAGGTGCCTCTGATTGAAAAAATCATTGATGACTATTTCGAAGAAAATCAACTCTTTGATTAAGGAGTTGCAGCTCGAAATGAAGTCGACATTAAGTTGTTGAGACTTTTCAAAAAGATTATTGGATTTGATATGAAACATGAAGATATAACAAAACCTTGGATACGGCAGAAGTTAGGTTGGGAAGTTAGGGAAAACGATCAAGTCGTTCTGGAAATAATAGGCGAGAACATGGGAAATATGGGTTCAGTTTTCCTTCTGACTTGTGGTCAAAATTCATGTGTCGTTAAGTTTTCGCTAGATGATGGCACTGAGTGGTCTGAACTTATGTTGAAAACTGATTCTTCTGGTCGCGAGTTTGAGTCATACAATTTTTTGTCTTCAGTTTCTGTGACACCTTTGCTTTATCATTATGAAGCTGGTGAGTCAGGTGCTCTATTTCTAGAGGATCTGACTAACGGTGAAGTTGCTAACTTTTCTGAAGGTATGACTTATAAGCAAACGATGCTTGCTGTGAAGAGTCTAGCGTTTCTTCATTCAAGGTCAGCAGAAGTGTCAAGTCATGGGGATAAAGCGCCAAAGCCATGGCTTTATACTTGCAAATCGGATGATCTCATCGAAGCCTTTGAACTAGGATTTAAGTATGCCCGGTCTACCTTTGAAGCAGAATTGCAAGGTTGTTTGCGTCGTTTACTAGTGGAGCAAGTATTAGGGACTAATATTAGACAAGTGTTGGCTGAGGCTCATCACGAGGCAAAGTTGTCGGCTATATGTCATGGTGATATGTGGTCAAATAACATAATTTTTCAAGAGAAGAAATCTGGCTCTGTAAATGCTCTGTTGATTGATTGGCAATACACAATGTGGGGTAACCCGCTATCAGACTTAGCACTTTTGATGTTCTCTTCAGTGGGTCCTAAAGATCGAATAGAATGGTTCGAGACAGTTTTGTCCGAGTATCATACAGCACTGATAGAATATCACCCAACTTTAAGAGAATCAGAGTATAAACTGGTGGATTGTCGGAGTGATTATGCTCGGGCATCTGCTTACGCAGTGCTAACAATTTTTTCGAATCTTGATGGAATGTTAATGGCTGCTGGTGAATCGGGTAAACATGATTTCGTAAGACGACTTAACCATATGCTGGAAGGGTCAGTCCCACATCATGGGTGCTCGAAATTGTTCAGTGCTCAAGTTACTCCTCAACCCAGATTGTCTTTCGGAAAAGACTCCCAGGTTCCTCCATATCTATCACCTAAATCTGGGTTGCGAGGCAGTCCAATCACAAACGGAAACTGATACTGTGTGCGTTGAACTTGTTTAACTTTTTATTAATGGGTAAGCTGACAGCAAGTGTTTGTAGTAAAATGATTAGTTTAAAAAGTAATGGTCGCAGACCTCTTAGATGTTTTTCGTCAAAGGTATAGATGAAAAGTGACATACAACTGGCCCTAGATCTGGCCGATCATGTGGCTGCTGTAGCCCGTTCCTATAAATTAGACAGTGTTCAGGTGGAGCAAAAAGAAGACGGCTCACCTGTTACGGTCGTTGATCTAAGAGTGGAAAAGGAGTTGGTAGATATCTTATCTTCTGAGAGACCCAAAGACGCTGTGATAAGCGAGGAGATGGGGAAGAAGGGAGAATCAAATCGGTGCTGGATCCTAGATCCGATTGATGGTACTGAGATCTACCTTCAAGGAGATAAATCATGGGGCACTCATATAGCGCTTGCCATAGATGGAGAAATCGTGCTTGGAATCATAACTCGTCCAGCCTTGAAACGTCGTTGGTGGGCTGCAAAGGGACTTGGAGCCCATAGCAGTGATGAAAATAGCAGTATTAGTTCTGGAGATGTTCTGAAAGTGTCTGAAACATCAGAGTTGTCAGAGAGTCGAATTAGTGTATGGTCAGGAATTGCTAGCCCAGTGGTAAAAAAATTAGAAACGATTGCCCAAATTGTTCCCCCAACTTATGATGACTACATTGATGTAGCTGCTGGCAGAATCGATGGAGTTGTTTTCCCTGATCCATCGGTTGCATCTCCTTGGGACCATGCTCCAGCAGTCTGTTTAGTTGCTGAAGCAGAAGGTTGTTTCCAAGACCTTAGCGGAGGTGCTCGTTTCGATGCTGGTTACGGAGTTTTTTCTAACAGACACTTGCAACCAACTCTGATCCAAACTATCCAAGGTGAACGAACCAGATAGTTAAGAGTAACGGAGCTGAAGTATTTTGAATGATTTTATTATGTCATCGCTAGTATTTAGCAGCTTGAGTCGTTGTGCTCCGTTTGAGAAAATTGCCGATAGTGGTAACTAATATCTGGGTGTATCGTACCTGCGAAGAAGAAATTGTGAACCTTCTCGATGTCGGTCGGTCTGTAACTCAGAGTGATATTGTGAGCTCGGAAAGGTTTAATTTCGAACACCTCAAGGTAAGGTGGCTTAGGTTTAGAGCAGCATTGCGAGTGATTATTTTGTCTCATGTTGATTTAGAGCCAGAATTTCTGATTGCTGCCAGTTCAATGGGCAAACCTTATGTAGAGGGCGTATCTATAGAGTTCAGCGTTGCCCACTGCGAAGATCAGGTAATGTTTGCAGTTTCTGAGCATGATTCTATTGGAGTTGACTGCGAGAAAGTAGATAGAGTTATAGACGTGAAAGAGGTAGAAAACGTTGTCTTGTCATCTGAAGAAAAAGAAATTTGGACAACTCTTAGCTTAACTTCTCAGAAACAACTATTCTTCAAAGTATGGACACGGAAAGAAGCTATTCAGAAAGCTCTAGGTCTTGGGATGTTCTTGCCTTTAAGCGAAATTACTCTTGAGTTGAGAGAAGCATATCCAAGAGTTCTCAAAATAGGATCCTCGACTGATTGTGCTACATGGACTTTAAAGGATTTCAGTTTTCCTGGTATGGCTGGTGCTTTAGCTGTGAACTCTTTGTCAACTCAAGTAGAGATGCTGTCTCTGCATAATGTTGTAGGCTGATTTCAGTATTAGCCTACAACATTATTCGCAATAGATCTGTTTCTAATATCTTAGTTTAGCCAGTATAAATTGTATTAAGTGTGAATTTTAGTCTAAAGTCCAATGTCTGCTGAGCTATCGGACTTCTCAGTAAGCTGAGTGAGAGTCATCCAGCAAGTCGTGTGTTTCGTCTCCTTGCAAAGCAGGAAAAAATATACAGATCAGGCGAAGATCCTGGTCAATATCAGCGGATAGCGTGTGTGCATCATGGTCGTCTAAGGCATAGAGAGTTCCTGGCTCGATACGGTGTTGTGTGCCATTTACCTCTTCAACCCATCCACGGCCTGAAATGCAGTAACAAGATTCGATATGGTTGCGGTATTGGAGTTTTGAGGTTGTTCCAGCCCAGATGATCGTGTCTGTTATCGTGTATCCAGCGTCATCATCGATTGTGAGTAGTCGATGGCTTGACCCGTTCCCCCAAAGAACAGCCTTAGTGTCAGTTTGCCGTTTTATAATCATTGATCCTATTTTGAGTTTTATGATTCATAATACTTGAATTCTTCAATTTAACAATTTCGCTCACGCATTTCTAGTTTAGCGTTTCTTGGGCCTGTTATTGATTCTGATGATAATTTTCACACCTGTCGGAGCTCCAGCGTGGCAATCATAGTCACTAGAACCATTGTGCTTAGTGATTATTTTGCTGCAAATTTGTAAACTCATCAGTTAAGTCTTCTATTATGTTGTTTTTCGATCAAATACATAGATATCGTGGCTATAGAAGAAGGTGTGGTTAAGTCTAGCAATGGCTTCCTGACTGATAGGTTTGATAAGAGGCGGCTAGTGGCTAATTTATTTTCTGCGAGTTTGGGGCATTCTTTTCCTGAACTCCAGGAGAAGTGTGGAGTAGCTGGTGTAGTTCATCCAGACGCCTCAGAGTTAGTTCACGCGTCGCTAATGGCGTTGCAACATCGAGGGCAAGATGGCGCAGGTATTGGGGTTGTTCAAGAAAAAGGTTTTCATGTCTCTAAACATTTAGGCTTGGTATCTTCGGGCGATTGGACTAATCGTCTTGCTCAGCTTAGCGGAAATAATGCAATAGGGCATACACGTTATGCAACGACTGGCAATTCAGACAATGTGAACTTTGTTCAACCTTGTGCAGATGAAGGTTTGTTGCTTGCTCATAATGGGAATATCGCCGATACGAGTCAATTAAAAGCTTTACTCGGTGAGGTAGCTTTAGAGAAACTAAACGATTCTCAGATGATGTCTTTAGTTCTTTCTCGATCTATGAATCAGAAAGGTAGTTTTGTAGAGGCCTTAAAATCTTGCTGGTCAAGTTTTGCTGGCTCCTTTTCGTGCGTTGCCTTAGCAGAAGGTAAATTGTTTGCTTTCCGAGATTCTTACGGAATTCGACCGTTAATTTATGGTTCTGTGGAAGGAGGTTATATCGTTGCTTCTGAAAGTGTGGCGCTTGATGCCCTTGGTGGAGAGATTATTGCAGATGTCAAGCCAGGAGAACTTCTAATTCTTGATGATAGTGGGTATAAGACAACTGCTATTGCTGATGGTAACCTTCGTATCGATTCCTTAGAATTCGTTTATTTGGCCCGACCAGATAGTGTGATTGAAGGTGTAAATGTTTACGAAGCCAGATATCAAACTGGTGCATGTCTGGCATCAAAAGATCGGGGGCTCGAACCTGACTTGGTAATAGGCGCTCCAGATTCGGCAATCCCTGCTGCAATAGGGTACCACCAATCCTCGAATGTTCCGTATAGTGCAGCATTAGTTAAAAATCGATATTCAGGGAGAACATTTATAACGAGCGGCTCTTCAAGAGAGCGAGCTATCCAGGCTAAGTATAACGTTGTGTCGGGTCAGATAAAAGACAAATCGATTGTGCTTGTCGAAGACTCTATTGTTCGTGGTTCGACGCTCGCATATGTTATTTCTTTGCTGAAAGAGGCTGGTGCTAGGGAAGTCCATTTGCGTGTCGCTTCGCCGCCCGTTCGGTACCCAGACTTTCTTGGCATTGCAACTCCTACAAAAGGTGAGCTATTCGCAAATGAAATGTCTGTTGGTGGCATGAGGTCTGCGTTAGGCGTAGATAGTCTCAAATTCCTTACTGTCGATGAGTTGGTCGAAAGTATAGGATTGCCTGAAAATAATCTAAATCTTGCTCATTTTTCGGGAGATTATCCAGCAATTAGTGGAAGTCAAGGACAAGATAGAAATGCGAGAACGATTGGGTTGGGGCCGAATCCTGGATCGTAACTAAGTTCGTTTTGTTTTTCGCAACATCTATTTCCATATGCTTGGTCTGGTGTTTTATATTCTATCGATGAATGCAGCCGCAGTTTGCGAGCTATATTTGCAGTCTCGCTAGTAGACTCATACAGTGTCTGAGTCTACTGATGAGTTGCAAGCTGAACAAGCCCATATTGATTTGGCGTATGAAGCGTTGGAGAAAGCTCGCGAAAATGCGGTTGCGCTCAAGTCAATGGTTGAAGTTGGTAAAGGCGGCACAAATCAGGCTCGTTGGGAACGCGAAGTTTTTTATGAAAACATCGCTAATCGTCTTCGTCGTCTTGACATGGGGGAGCGTTCAATCTGTTTCGGCCGTATCGACAGTGAAGATGGCACGAGCCTACACATTGGTCGTCTAGCTGTTTCTAATGAGCAGCAAGAACCACTCATTGTTGACTGGCGCGCACCAGCTGCCGAGCCGTTCTATCGAGCGTCGCCGAATAACACCTATAACCTTGTTCGTCGCCGCCATTTCGTAAGTCGCGCACGTAAAGTGCTTTCACTCGAAGATGAATTTTTTGGCGCTGCGGCTACACAAACAAGCACACAAGTCGATGGTAAGACCCTTGTCGGGCAAGGTGCGTTAATAGCTGCGTTAGATGAATCTCGCACAGGTCGCCTCGGCGATATCGTCGGCACAATCCAGGCCGAACAAGACGAAATTATCCGCTCTGCTATGGCTGGCGTGCTTGTTGTGCAAGGCGGTCCAGGGACTGGCAAAACAGTGGTGGCGCTGCATCGAGCAGCTTATCTTTTATATGAGCACCGTTTCCCGCTTGAAGATCAAGGTGTTCTTGTTATCGGGCCGAATAAGCTTTTCTTAGGCTACGTCGAGCAAGTTCTTCCCTCGTTGGGTGAAGCTGGCGTCGAGCTGAGCGTGCTCGCTGATCTTGTCGCTGGTGTGCGGGTGCAAGGCCGTGACAACCCTTCTGTAGGAAAAATAAAAGGTCGTCTTTCTATAGTCGACGTGTTAAAGCAGGCAGTGAAAGATCGTCAACGTGGTTTGCGTGAAGATTTGGTTGTCAACATGGGAGCGAGACGGCTGCGCCTAGCCGCAGTAGCTACGGTCGAGATTGTCGAGAAAGCGCAGCGTCGCTATAAACACCATAACGAGGCGCTGCGATTCGTGAAACAAGCGTTGTTTCAAGCGCTGTCTCAAGTGCATCCAGATGGGAAAGATGCTCGGATTATTGAAGAGCAGCTCGGCGACAGCGAAGAGATTAAACAAGCGCTTTTGTGGATGTGGCCCAAATTAACCCCTGCTGCGTTGCTGCATGATTTGTTTGGTTCTGCTGCGCTGCTGGCGTCAGCTGCCAAAAACGTTTTGACTCCGCAAGAGCAAGAGCAGTTGTATCGTCCATGGTCAGAAGAGAAAAAAGCGACGAGTGTTTTGTGGAGCGTCGAAGACGTGCCATTGCTTGACGAAGCGCACGAAATTTTAGGGAGCACTCCAAAAAATCGTGAAAGTGAAGAGGTGCGAACCTATGGCCACATCATTATTGACGAGGCGCAGGATTTGTCGCCGATGCAGCTGCGGATGATCAGTCGTCGGTCGCTTAACGGCTCGATGACTATCGTTGGCGATATCGCTCAGTCGACAGGGGCGTGGTCCTATGATTCGTGGGATGAGGTGCTCGACCATCTGCCTGCTCGTAAACCCCCACGGCAGCGAGGTTTGACCGTGGGCTACCGCATCGCGCAACCTTCGATGGATCTCGCAGCTAAGGTTCTGCGTCATGCTGCTCCTTCACTGGACGCGCCTGTTAGCGTGCGGAGCGAAGGTGCTGCGCCGCAGTTTGTGGAAGCTGCTCACCTGATGCCAGCCATTTTTGATCAAGTCACGTTACTTACTAAAGGTTCGTTTGCAGGGAATGTGGCCGTTATCTGCCCACGTTCACTCTATGGGCAAGTTTCTGATCATCTTGAAGCGAACGGGATGGAAATAGGTCGAGCGCTTCGCGACGGTTTGACGCAGCAGATAACAGTCGTGCCTGTCGAAAGCGTTAAAGGGTTAGAAGTCGATATTTCGCTGGTGGTTGAGCCAGCTTTGATTGTGGAAGAAGAGCCACAAGGTGCACGTTCGCTTTATGTAGCGTTGACACGTGCGACGCAACGAATCGTGCTTGTGCACAGCAAACCACTGCCAGCAGTGCTTAACTAAAAGACATCTCCTCGGGTTGTCGAGGTGCTTGTAAAAAATAAAAAGGCTGCGTTTAAAGCAGAGTAAAAGCACTAGTGTAGTGTTTTGTTATTGTTAGCGGTGTTGGTAGGGTGGGTTTATGCCTG
>JAHDDW010000023.1 GCA_020629155.1 Acidimicrobiales bacterium
GGGATTCGAACCCCCGGGACCCGCGAAGGCCCGTCGGTTTTCAAGACCGGTGCATTCGTCCACTCTGCCATCTCTCCGTAGACGATGATAGCTTATTATTCACCGATTGACTCCCTATTTATGCAAGCAAAATTAGCCTAGGTCAAGTTAGCCGAGCCAAAACCTACACTAAAGCGTTCACACCAAACCTCTACCTTGTTATATTTAGCTAAATCCACTGAAATATCTACCTCATAGTTTTGGCTGCCTTTATTTCCTTTTAATTTTCCAAGGTTAATAAATTCACCATTTTCGGCACGCAGATACACCTTTAGGTCTGGCCCATTAGTTGAATCAAACCCATCTTCGAAGCGTAAAAAACGTTGCTGACCATCAGACAAAATATTTGCTGTTCCTGACACTGAATAGTTCTTCAAACCCTTGAAAGAGCCCGTTTTTTCTGTGATAACGCTAGGTTGTGCAGGCGTTGCTGTCGTCGGTGCGGCGGTGGTGCTCGTTGCTTCTTGCGTCAAACCTGTCGATTCGTCCACTGTACTTTCAGCAACATCAACCCCATCAGAAGTGTCAGGTTCGGCTGATGTGGCTACCGCAGCTGCATCGGTTGTCTCTACAACTGCATTACTTGACGGTTCAGCATCGTCTAGCTGAGCTCCCGATGCGAAAACTGGCCCATCTTCAGCTACTTCGTCGTCGACGATGGCTTTATGAATCCCAAAGAACCCAAACGCTAGCCAAGCCCCAACGCCTAAAAGCACCACAGCCACACCAGCCCATACACGTTTATCCTTTAACATAACTTACCTCTCATAGCGATCTTGAATTGAAACACTCTCCTACCATGATTTATTCTTGCCTGTTTCGCAATGACCTAAGAAAATCTCTGCTAAACAATTAGCGATAGCGCCTAGTAACCGCTACACTTGCGAAGGCCTGGAGAGGTGACAGAGCGGCCGATTGTGCTTCCCTGCTAAGGAAGTGTGGGCGCAAGCCCACCGTGGGTTCAAATCCCACCCTCTCCGCTCATATAAAATCGAAAGAGCCCGTCGTTGGGAGAGAACGACGGGGCTTTCATTTTTTATCTGTTCTGGTAATAACCTATGAACTTTTCAACTGTTGTTTGTTTGATGACTTCACCTACTAGCTCGACGGGCAACTGTTCAATTTTTTTGAACCGCACGCAAGACTTGCCCATATCAAGCTTTTTCCCTGTAGCTTTATAACACTCTTCAAACCATTGCTTTTTCTCTTCGTCGGCATAAATTGTCGTGAGATAGACAGCCATATGGTTTTTCTGAGACGCTAGCGAAGCAAACATCAACGGTTTCTTATTGTAGGTGTCAGGATAGGTTTCGAGAGGTACTTCATAAGTGATCATTCCCCAACGCATTTCTTCGACGAAGCCTTCGTTGAGATTTGCTAGAATTTCCTCGCGCACTTCTGCAATGGCAGCACGGCGATCGTCTGGGAGTTCCGATAAATATTGTTCCACTGTTTCTGCGTTACTTGAAGCCATATGAAATATGCTAGCGCAATTCTGTTTGCCATTTTGAATCGCTTAGCGGCCTTATTGTAAAGGTTTGGTGGAAACAACAAAGTCGTCAAAGTCTACGTATTCGTTTTTGCTTGCTTGCCAGTCGCTGCTGTTGCCGCCAAAAAATGTGCTGAAATAAAACCCGTCAATCGCAAATGAGTCGACGTCTCTAAATCGGATATCTGTTCGCTCTAATGCAAGTTCGCCGTCGCACCAACCTCGCACAACACCGTTTTTTTGACCTGGCGTATTCATCACAATCTGATGCGTTACCCTAACCCACTTTTCTGTCGGAAACTCTTTTGCTGAAGCTGCTGTCCAATCTAAATCTTCGCCGTACGTCGTTGGCTGATCGGGGTGGTACAGGTATTGAACTGCCTGGCCGCCAGATCGCCACATCATTCTGGCAGACCAACCATCTTTGCCATTAGGTTTGTCTCCCCCAGTGTTGCCCTCACCGCCGAAAAGACCTGGAAGTTTACCGCCTTTAACGAAGTCAAAATTTGGACCGAACCGCACCTTGTATGAAAGGTATAGCTCGTCATAAGAATCGTCGAATTCAACCAGCCATTGCGCTCCACCTTCACTAGGACCCACCGAACCTTTGGGATAGGCAACCCTAAGAAACTTGTCGTTGTCAGCAGCTATAATTTCAACTCGCTGCCCATCGTTTGCCCAGGCAACACCTGGCCAAGAGTTCTTTATCTGTGACTCACGATAGGGCCCACTTTCAAGAGCATTAAAATCGATTGCCATCGCAGCGTCACGTGTATCTATCGGCTTTGTTGTCGATTTCGGCGCTGGTTTCACGCGTTGCGCAGTCGTAGCAGTTGTTTGCTGCGAAGCAGCCGACGTTGTTGTTGTGTTTATAGAGACAGAAGTTGTTGTCGAGCCCGTTGTTGACTCTTCGTTTTTCTGATTTGAAGTCACTGGCTCAGCACTACTTGCCGAGCTCACAGAAACTGTCGTAATGCTAATTGAATCAGTTGCTATCTCATCTGACTGGCTGCAAGCAGTCAATAGAAATAAGCAACTGGCCAACAGCAAAGAACTTTGTTTGTACATACTGCCCACCTTGTATGTAATCGTAACAAAACAAACAGCATCTAGGCAAAGCATCAAGAAGATACCCACGTGCTGGAAAAATGTAGCGCGCCTGTAGGGATTCGAACCCCAAACCTCCTGATCCGTAATCAGCCTGGAAAGCTCCGCGCCTTGCTTAGGTTTGCTTTAATTTAGCTGTTTAAGCAGATTGTGGAGATTTACCGCTCCACCATTTTACACGGTTTTGCATGGTTTTTGTGTCGTTATGTCGTCATGGTGACACAAACGAATAGATTATCTATTATGCCAAGACAACGAGCGCCCTACTTTTTTAGTTACAGGAAAACTAGGGAGAAGAAAAAAATTATTAGATGCTCCCTCGTGCTAGAGCTAGGGATCCTACCAGACGGCACTAGATACAGAGAGAACTTAGGCAGCTTCCCAAAAGTAAGTATGGCTGAGTCTTTCAAAAAACAAGTCGAAAAAAGTTTAGACGATAGGACATACGCCAATACTTACAGGCTGGAGCTGGATGATAAACGCAAACAAGCCATCAAACTCTTAGAAAGCGACAACTCGACACGCAGAAAAACTTTAGGCAAACACCAAAACGAGATCGAAGGCACAACAAACATTCACCGTGAGCAGTACCTACGCAAAGAATCATCGGCTATAGAAGCGCACATACAGTTACAGAAACAGCAGATAGAAATACTGACTAGGACTTCCACAGCTTTAGACGACCTGAAAGTAGCTGACTGTTTAAATGAATGGCTACGACACGTAGAGGAAGAAAACGACATAGAACCAAGCACCCTTAACGGTTACAAAGGGCCTATGCGCTATCATCTGATCCCTGACTTAGGCGACCTGCTGTTAGATGATTTTTGCGACGACGACTGGAGAAGGTATCGACGGTACAAGAAAGATCCTTTAAAGTTCAAATTTGGAGAAGAACAATCACAGAAACCTAAACGACTAGTTAGACAGGCAGAACAAAGGATCAAGGAGTCACGCAAGCAGAAGCGAAGAGCAGCGTACATTCACTTGAAAGCTAATTGTCTAGAGCTGACCGATGAAGCAAAAACTTTCTTTGAACGTTTCAACATCAGCTACTTTCCAGTGTTTAAGGAAAGCGGTGAAGATTCTTACGGACGCAAGAAAAACCTTGTTGAGAAACTCGGTTATTCACAGACGTACGATTACAGCGACCGCATGATCAAAATGCTTAAACTTATTTTAAATATGTCTTTCAACCGAGCCGTAATTCAAGGGCGCATACCAACTAATCCGATATCTAGATCGAAAAGCAAAGCAGCTAAAACTAAGAACGCTAGGAAACGTAATGACTTGGATTATTGGGAACCGCCGCAATTGAAACTTTTCTTCGCTGCGCTTAACTCTAAAAAGTGGGAAGGGGGTTACCATCAAGACGGTATGCATTGGTTGGCTGGGATGTTTAATGTTGCCGCTAAAACAGGTATGAGACGATCAGAAATATGTGGGCTTCTATGGGATAACGTAGATTTTAGTAGCGGTGAGTTATCTGTAAAGACGGCCTTAACGTTCGGTGATTACAGTGATGTCAGGTTAACATCCACCAAGTCAGACAATTCGGAAAGAGTTCTTAAAGTTGACAGCAAGGTTCTAGCTTTTCTTGAAGATTCATATTTGAAACAGTTGGAGAGTTATAGTTTAAGCTCTGATTTTGAACAATGGATCGCTGCGCAGGAACAAGAACGCATACCTAAGGACAGTTCCAAGCCTGTGTTTGTTTTCTGCAACCCCAGGACTCACAGTTGGATTCATCCTCAAACAGTCACTAGAGTTTTTTCTTCTACAGTGGACACATTAATAGAGTCAGGTGTTGACATACCTTACGCGAGTTTCCACGGCTTGCGCCATTCACACGCTTCCCTGCTTATCAATTGTGATCAGAACCCTAAACGAATCCAGCAGCGTATGGGTCATTCCTCGATACAGGTTACTTACGATGTCTACGGTCATTTGTTTAAAGATAGCGATCAAGATTTAGCTGACCTCGTCGCCGAAGAACTAGATTTTTAGCATTGTCTTTTACTAAAATGGATGCATCCACACGAGACTAGGAGCATAAATATGGATAACGAAACAAAAATGCTTGACGAGCTACGAGAAGGGTTTATTGCTTTGCGAGAGCGAGCAGTAGCTGCATGCGAAATGTATGGCCGTGACCCTCAAGAATTGTTCAACGATATTGGTTTAGAACTACTATAAGCTTCACTGGCTGGCCGTCCTTCCCCTAGGGGTAACCGACCGACCAGTGAACGAAACCGCTTAAAAAGTGGGATTCCTGGACGGCAGCAGCAGCCCGACCCTATAGGTGGAAGTGCTGCCGCCGATTAACAAGCCTGTGGATATCTAGTAGTAGTATCAAGATTCCTTAGGGTCTGCGTCCGTACTACTACTTACTCAACCACCAAACTTTGTTTAAAGGTCGTATGGTGATTGAATAAAAACCTGTCACTTCTATTTAGGGGTGGCTTCTTTCAGTTTTTGCGGATCTTCACAGGCTCAACATTATTGTTTTTACAATACGAGAGATAGACACGGTAAAAGTCTTGGCTGTCTCTTGTCGTGTCCACACCTTTGGCTGCATTCGCTATTCTTAGCCAAGAGTGACCTTCTAGTCGCGCTTCGCTAACAGTTTCGTAAAAGAAGCGGAGTCGTCCTGTTTCTGCCAATGTAGCTATGCGATCCAGTACAGGCATGTTCTTGATTTGATCTTGAAGGCAAGCATCTAATTTTTTTGGTCCTTCTTCACGTAATTTAGCGAGCCTCAAGTCTTCGTCTTTTGATATTTTTTCTGTAGATCTAGGCACAAAGATAAGACTACCACAATTTTTATTTAATTGTAGTTGACATCCAATCTATATTAAGTTATAGTCATTATTAATTAAATAGATCGGACTCAAAGAGTGCTCTAACACTCGATGAGTCCTAACTGAACAACCTAACAATACTAGGAGCCAGCTAATGGATATACTAACAGCGCTTTTGCGTGTCAACGAAACTTACGACCGTGACGAGCTAGAAGAAATAGCCTCGCACTTTCTCACTTACAGCATAAAACACTTAACCGTTCGACAAATGAAGAACGTAATCAGCCTTAATTTGGGTCCTCATGTTGAGGTGGAATATGCGTGACAAGAATGAATATTTTGCTGACGAATACCGTCGATTGATCGCTCTCAAAATGGGATGGAACGTTTTTCTTGTGTTGCTATCCGCCTTCAATTTTTTTCGCTACGACGGAATTGTTCTAGATGCAGGCAACGCTTTCATGTTCGCGTTTTTCGCTGTCGCAGCTATCCGCACATGGAGGCTCAGATGATTTTAGAACAGCCGACATGCCACACATCTCAACGTGACCAACAGTTCGTTAAGGCTGTTGAACAAGGCTCGTACAAGCAGCTCGAAATAGTCGAACAAGACGACGCTTTCATCGAAGCGTTAGAACTCAACGATCGTGACCGTAAACGCCGTCAACTCGCTTTCGACGCTGGCTTAGGTCGAGGTGTACAGGAACGCTACAACTTCACTTTGCAGCCGTTTAAACAACGCAGTCAGCGTTTAGCGAAGCTTGAAACAATAGCGATGCTGCTTATCGGCATAGCTCTGTACGGCACCGTAGCGTTATCTCTGCTGGCTGTAATCAAAGCCAATATTTAAAAGAACTCGCAAGACATTGAGCTTGCTTGTAAACCAAATAAAACAACTTAATAGAGCAAACCCTACCCATTAACTAATTTTAAGGACCAACAAATGAAGTTCTACGACATAAATCTTGACGTGCAATCACTGCTTGAATACGAACCGAAAAAAAATAAAGAGACAGGCGAAATAATCAAAATTGAGAAAGGTGCTAAGCGTGGTTGGACGAAATACACGGCGCAAATCCTGATTAAGAACGGCGACAACTTCGACGTGGAAAAAGTCGGTTTCAGCAGCGAAAACGATCCAGCTTTAACACCTGGTACCAAACCATTAATCGAAAATTTGCGGTTGATGTATTGGAGTTCGGACAACGGGAGCGGTATCACGTTTCTAGCTGACAGCATAACTAACAGCGGCGGTTCTAAAAGTAAACCCTCCACACCGTTGAAAGACAGCAAGTTAGCAGCTTAAATATATCCGATTCGTGGGGTCATCTTGTCACAACGGCGTGATCAGGTGGCCCCACCTTATATTTTTGGGGTTGCAAAGCCGTCTGCTAGCAGCAGAACTTGGATGTGCGATGCGAGCGATCGACACGAGTCCAGATGCTGCGCAGCATGAGAAATGTCTTAACCTAGAGGCTGACCAGGGCTCAACCGTGACAGGGTCACAGAACACGACCAGCAAACCGTACACACCCCTTCCGTACGTGAGTAATCAGCTGAGTGGCCGTATACCAGCGGCATTGATTTGAGTCACACGCGTGTAGACGCAAGCAGCACCCCGTAAAGAACTTTTTACAAGATCTATCTAACACAAGGATTTAACATCATGGACAACTCAACTAGCAAAGCAATAGGACAGCGTAGCGTAGGCCGTCGAGATGTGTCGAGCACCGTAGCCTTAGGCGAAGGCGCGCAGGCTGCCGTAGGCAGCTTTGCACTCTCGAACGAGACAAGCCCAGCTGACGGCGAGGGCACCGAGCCGCTTGGAACCAATGGAAATAGTTCCCACATGTCGGTGTTGGAGCGTAAGAGGTTGTCTCGTCGTGTCGTTCAGTTGAACCGTGATTTATTAAAGAATGAGCTGTTGGTTTCTGGGAATATGGACGGTCGGGCGTTGTGTGGTCGTGCGTTGCAGGGTGGTAAAGCTCGGGTTGATATCAGGCGTGCTGTTAACGGTGGCGTGTTTACAGGGAACTTGCAGTCGTGTGGGAGTGTTTGGCATTGTCCTGTGTGTGCTAGCAAGATTAAGAAAGCTCGTGCGCAGTTAGTCAATGATCTGACGGTTGAGCATCAGAGCCGTGGCGGTAGTTTCGCGCTTCTTACTTTGACGGTGCCTCATAGGCTTGATAGTGACCTAGGTGAGTTGCTGGGCGCTTTGTCTGAGGCGTGGGATAATTTGAAGAAGGGTGCTCGGTGGCAGCGGTTGAAAGACCGTTACGGCATTGGCTATGTCCGTGTCCTGGAGGTTACGTACGGTCAGCATAGTTTCCACCCTCATCTACATGTGTTGCTGTTTCTGAATCAGCCGTTGAATCCGCATGTTCATACCGATGAGTGGGGCGAACTCGACGAGTATTTTAAGTCGAAGTGGTCGCTTTGGGTGAAGAAAAAACTCGGCCGTACAGTCAATCAAACAAACGGTGTTGATCTGCGACCTGTCTACGGCGTAAGCCAAGTCAGTGAATATATCTCCAGTATCAGCAAAGAGATGACTCGTAGTGATTTGAAGCTCGCTAAATCAGATAATCAAACAATGTTTCAAGTGGCTGACGCTGCGAGCAAAGGCGAGGTGTGGGCGTTAAAAACTTGGCGGCACTATTTGAAAGTGTTTAAAGGCCGAAGGTTTATGACGTTCAGCCGTGGATTAACGAAGAGCCTTTTAGGCGACGATTTAGAGGAAAAACTTTCTGATGAAGCACTAGCTAATAGGGCTGTGGTTGGTGAGTCTGAGGGGCACGTTTCTATGGATATGTGGCGAGCATTGGGGCTTTATAGCGACGGTCAAGCAGACTTTCTTTATGCGTGGCAGACCAGTGGGATAGACGGCGCTGTTTCGTTTATGACGCGGACAACAAATCTGAACATAACCCGAACGACAGATAACGGGCTACCAGTTCTAGATATCGGTACCTGTGATTTCTCTGAGCTTGAACGGTACGCAAACGGGATGCTTGTTAGAGCGTGAAGATCGTGGGTTGTGCAGCTTTTTAGCTGGCCCTAGGGCTGCACGACCCGCCTATTAAACAAAAAAATAAACTATGAAAGGCAAAAATGGTTACGACAGCTGTTGATAAAAAGGAAAAAATTCTACAGGAAACACTTGAGATTTGTGAAGGTAGTGACTACGACACAATCTGTAAATTAATGGAGTCGTTGCCTTGTCTAACCCGCATGAATAAACGGATTTGGGGCGACAGTTTTTATCTAACGTCAAGCAGAGTCGACACGTGGCTGCACACTGACGGCAGGCTGTTCGAGTTGATGAGCAACCCGATAAACGAACGTGTTCTAGCGGTGATCCAAGCGATAGCTAGACCAGACATAGGACAACAAGAGAAGGAAGATAATGCCTAAAAAAACAGAGCGATACGAAGAAATTTTGGCTGATATTCTGCACCAATCAGAGCACGGAGCACGCACCTACTATCAGGTAGCTATCGCTCTGGATAGTTTACCTCAGTTGAAGCAGCGCACCGAAAGGCTGTATGGCGGTCGAGCGTACAAAATCAGTGAGCAAGTGGACACATGGGAACACGCCAACGGCGACATCATCGAACTCGTAAGGAACGAAACCAACAGCTACATTAACCGCATAAACATAAGGAAAGCTGAGAAATGATCTACGTTTTTAGCTGGCTGAGCCGCAAGCATCCTAACGTTATGCGGTTTCTTTTAGCAGCACGCACGTTGCTGTATGTGTTGTTCGGCAATCTAGCCACTGTCGCAATATCAGTCTTGCTTTTTTTGTTCGTGAACATGTTTGCAGGTCTCGTTGCAGCGTTCTGGACTGCTGTAATTGTTGCCGTTTTGTGCAGCGCCGCTATAGCGACCGTCCCACACCTCAAACATTTAAGACTGCTACAAACATATTGTGCGTTCCGTAGAAGATGGCCGACTGTTTATAGCCAATCTGGGATAAGGCGGTTGGTTGACGATGGGGAGCTGATACGTAGTGTAATGTCGGCTCCGAAATTGGGTGAGTTCCCACAACTGAAAGACGGAAATATTGTTTTAACGATAAGACCTAGCGTCGGTTCAACGTTGAAAGATTTGGAAGAGAACAGTGATGTTTTAGCGGCAGCGTACCCACGCATCCGTTCTATCTCGGTGCTAGCTCCGTTCGCTCAAGCAAGCAAAGGGCTTATCTCTATCACACCTATGGAAGGAATCTAGAAATGCTTTTAATCGACCGTTTAAAAAGACCGCAGATAATAGTGAACCAGCGTGATGGCTGGGAGTTCGGCCGTTACCACCACGGAGACCCTTTGATATTGCCGCACCGAACGCCACACATGCTTGTTAGCGGTGTCACGGGTTCGGGTAAGTCAACAGTTTTGCATCGGATAGTGGAGACAGTAGGGCAGACCGACGCTCAAATATTTTTCGTTGATCTGAAATTCGGGATTGAAGCAGCACGCCATGTTGACAGGCTTGACAAGCTGGCTACCAGTTTAAAAAATGTTGATGTTCTGTTAGCTGATTTGCGGACAGAGATTGAAGCTAGAGGCGTGATGCTCGCTAAGGCTGGTGCTACCAACTGGAGCGAAAAAGACCGAATTTATGTGATAATCGACGAAGTCGCAGAACTTTCCAGTGTCGACCCTGGAGTAATGCTCGAAGTGTTAACATCGGAAACAGCAGATAAAGAACTAACCGCTCAAATACGTAAAGCCAAGCAAGAACTAGCTTATCGGCAAGACGTTCTAGCGAGCCTTGCAAGGCTTAGCCGTGCCTGTGGCGTGACAATAATTTGCGCTACACAATTCGCATCACACGAAGCTATATCAACACAACTAAGATTCAACCTTGACGCACGCATAAGCTGCCGTCAATCCACACCAGAAGGCCTAGACGTCGGGTTAGGTCCAGGATACAGGCACCTACACGGCAGTATCAGCGCAGGTGACTACAGTTTCCATACGCTGAATCTCGATCACGGCGGTGACCCATTTCAAGCGAACGTGAGTTTGTGAAACCTCATTGACAGACTTCAAATCAACCCTATATCCAGCTCGTCCATCTCAGACAACAAACCACGGATGCGTTCATCCAAACCGAGGCTGCTTTTCTGCGTTTCTTTTGCTGGGTCGAAACGGTCCAAACCACATAAAGAAGCCTCACGTTTGTGTAACCCAGTTACGGTGCTACATAGCCGTTCCAGTTTCGTGAGATCGACAGTGCCTTCATCCTCGACCTGGTCCAAGCTGCGCATAGCGGTCTCCCTCAAAGAAGCGAGTTCCGCTAACTGTCGGCTACGGAACAGTTCAAATTTTTCGTGCGGTCTCATAGCGTCTAAAGCTTCTCGATAGATAGCGTGAGCAGTCGATTTTGAGCATTGAAGCTGTTCAGCTACCTCAGCGAACGACATTCCACGCATACGCATCTGTAAAGCTTCTATTCCAGCGGTTTCACGCTCTGTTTTCGTCCATTTCTGAGTCATAACGTTCGGCTCCTAAAGTTCGGTGGGTTTTCGATGTTTCTAATCACTTTTTCTCCTTGTCTTGCGGTAATTGGTAAAGCTAGATATCTGTCAACAATTTTTATGCTGCGATCCAAACCAACCGAAAAAGTTGCTTGATAACCACGATCTCGAAGTTCGTGCAGGTATCGGGCTTGTTGTTGGATGTGCTGCGATTGAGATAGACCGCCACCTTTAAGGAACGGGCTAGCATCTTCTGCTTTCAGCTCAAGATACAAACCGCAGTACTTACCTCTAGGCTCGGATACAAACAGGTCGGGGTGTCCTTTGTGTGGATGTATAAGCTTGTTGCGTCGTGCTTGACCGATCGTCATTTTGAGGTCAGCTGCTAGGTCGAATCTGTAAATCACGTTTGGATGTTTAAGCTGAAGGTATTCAGCCAAAAGGACGCTTATCTGTTTTTCTTTCATTAGAAGCCGTCCAGAAGTGAGGTTTGTTGACTGTTCAAAAGTTCGTCAGCGTCGGGTGATTGTGCGGCGGTCTGGTCGGCGGCAGCACTTTTTCCTAGGGGTTGGGGTGCTGCTGCCGATGAAGTTGAAGGTAATGCGAGCACGTCGCATGTTCGGCCTGACGAGCGACGTTTACGGTTTTCCTTAACAAGTCTGCCACGCTGGACGAGATCACGCACTGCTCTAGCTATAAGACGCTCCGACAGATTGTGAGGCCGCAACCCTTGCAAAGAAGTCACGGTGTGTTCCCAATCGCCTTCTAGTTTGATTTGAGCTAGCACGAAAGATTCAGCTTGACCAGATTTACCGCTATCGACACGACGTGTTTCGGTGCTGCTGCTACCGTTGGGAGGTAACACTTGCCATTCCAGAAAGTCGCCTGTCGAGTCGACTACAACTCGCGCTACTTCGTCGTCATCATTGCAAATAGCTTCCAGATGCCCGTGGTTATCCTTTGTTTTCACCAAAACGAGTTCGCCTTTTTTTCCTGGGGCTATTGGTAAAATATTTTTAAGATTCAGTCGCGCATCAAGAGCGTTATCTTTCTGGACGCTACCGAAAGCCATAGCTTTACCGCCTGACTCTAAAGCTGCTTTGCTCAAATGATCGATCAACAGAACTAGAGAGCCTTGCAATTTGAAAGGCAGCGCTACAGCTTGCATGAATTGTTGCACGTCGACCATTTCGTTAGGGTTCAGCCCTTCCATGATCATCCCGAAATTCACTGAATCTACAACAACTAAATCAGGCTCCCACTCCAACATGCTATTAAGGCCTGCGATGTCTAATATTCTGCCTTGACGCAGCGAAGGCATTACAGGCCTGACCACTCGGAGGTAATCGGTGTCTGTGTGCCATTCTGGTGCTTTAGCATCACGCATTCGCTTATACTGCAAAGCTCTGTCCCGTTCATAATCGATGTAAAGAACACGCTTTTTTTGTCGCAGAACTTCGATTGCTATTAATATTGCTAAATAGGATTTGAAAGACCCACCGCCAGCAACTATCGCAATGATCGCCGCTTTGTAGAGAAGCTTAACCCCGTCTGATCTGGTAAAGATTTCACCTGCTATCACCACGTAATCATCTAGAGGGATTTCCTGCCAGCCTTGAAACATTGATCTTTCAAGCTGATCGGCGGCAGCACCCCTACCCCTAGGGTTTTCTGCTGCTGCCGATGAACGGTCATCGTCCACAGATTCGTCGCAAACCGCTTCAATAGTGGGTTCAGGCTCAGAATCAAGCAAAGAACGCCATTCACTATCGTCACCGGTCACAGGCGATACGGAGGGTTCAAATTTCTTGCGTTGTGGTCGTGGCGGTGCTGCCGCTAGCGTCTCGAAATTGATCTGTTGTTCTGTCTTGGTCACTCCACACGCTCGTTTCTGCGTTGCTGACGTTGCATTAAATCAAAAAAGTTTTGCTTATTCATCGAACAACCCCGATCGTCTCTCACGTTCCTCAGCAGCGTCACACGCTTCACAGCCGAGCTCCTGAAGAACCTCAGTTATTTCGTTGAGGTCGACGAGCAAATCTCGTACCGCAAGGCTCACAGTTTCGAGGACGCGAACAACTTTTTGCGTGTCCTCACCGATTCGCTCACAGACCGTTTGATCTTCCCATTCGAGCTGATTTAAAGCGCCGTTCAAGATCTTCTTTAACTGACTCTTGAGCGGGTACGCATGACAGCCATCTAATTGCGATATGCTCATAATTGCACCTCCGCTTTGCGGAGGTTGCACGGTTTTTGGGGGGACATTGCTACACCCCCTCTTCTGGGATAGCTGACATTTCTTTCAACCATTCAGCTGGAATTAGGATTTTGCCGCCGAGTTTGCGCGACGGGATTTCGCCCGTTGATACACTTTTGTACACAAATGCTTGTGATAATCCTGTTTTTTCGATGATTTCCGCAACCGTGTAAAATGGTTGCGTTAAGACGTCGTTCATATGTAATTTCCTTAAAAATTTGACGCAGCAGTGCTGCAGGCTGATCTAGCCGAACCCCATCCGTACGGGGAATAATGCCATGAAATTTTTAAGTGAAAGTTCTATTATGGCCGATAAGTTGGCTCTAGCGGATGCACGCTTAAATCACTTGCAGCTAAGCTTACAAGGTTTTGTTGCGTTTCACTATTTTTGGGTTTTTTTGCTCTGCTTTGTTTTTTAATATCGCCTAACAACTTTGAGAACTGTTTCTGAATCCATTCCTCAATTTTATTAGGTTTAGTGTCGTTTGACTTGGATGATTTGGCTTTATGTCGCTATGGTGACACAAACTGAGGAATGAAACGTTTAAGCAATTTCCGTTTAGGCTTCTGACCAGGGATTATGTAGCGCGCCTGTAGGGATTCGAACCCCAAACCTCCTGATCCGTAATCAGGTGCTCTATCCAGTTGAGCTACAAGCGCTAACGTTTGTAAATTGTAGACTGATCTTTTTCAGTTAGCACCTTGCAGGAGATTAAATTTTGAAAAGGGTGCAACCACAACAGCGAACTCAATGTACAGAAGCAGCTCGAAAGAGCAGAAAGTCGCCAGTTCGCGCAAATTTAGATATGGTGCTAACTATGTTGATTCCTTTCATCATTGTTGTTGTCGTAGCTATTGCGCTTGCAGTTCTCTTTTGGTTAACAAAAAACGAGACGATAACTTTAAAGTCGCACATTGCCCAATTACAGGAAACAAATGCCGACCAAGCAGAAGAGATCGAACGTAAAGACACTAAAACGGCAACACTAAAAACTAGAATCCAATCATTAGACGAAAAAATTGCACAACACGAAGCCACAATAAAAACAAAAAACGAGCTGTCGCATGCTCAGTCGCTAAAGATTGACGACCTCGGGAAAGAAAAAACGCTGCTTAAAGATAAACATGCTGAACTAGAATCTCAACTCCAAGAAGCCGAGAAAAAAATTGTTAGCCTAGCTACACGACCAGACGCCGTTTTTAAAGAGTTGGCGACAAGCGAAAACCATAACGCTGCAACGCTGTGGCAACTCGAACTAGCTCGAAGTGAACGAGCCTGGCGTCATAGTGTAGCGACAAACCCACTTTCTGACGAAAGCCCATTCGAAGATGTGAAAGATCCAACGCGGCTAGCCGTCGAAGTTGAAGCCGCAGCGTTACGCGAAGACGTCGGGACTTACATTACCATCGATTGGCAAGCTGAACCAATCGATGACCCCTCCCGTCAACACCTTGTTGTGCGAGTAGCGCAAGAACTTCTCGCTGAAGCTTCGCGATCAACAACAAAAGCGAAATTGCTCGTTACAGGTTCAGATGATCTGAAACTAGAATTTATTCCCACAGGTGAAGATGACGATAGTAATTTGATTCCTCCACAAATCACCAACGAACTTATAGATCTATCACAAAACGAAGGCATCAGCATCACCGTCAAGTCCTAGTGGCATATCACGTAAATCTATCTGCACGATGATAGCTGCAACAGAAACACCGATGGGATAGACAGGTAGAATATTGGCATTACTATGACGAAACTCTTTAATCAGCAAAGAAAAGGTCGACTAATAAAGAAAAAGAAGTTAGTATAAATCAGTCGGGTGGAGCTGACAGACTTGCGATTTTTTCGCTAAGGAGGCTGTAATGCCACAACCTAAACAATGGATGTACGTCTTATCATTTCTGTTCGTCGTTTATTTAATTATCCAAGCTCCAGACCAATCAGGCAATGCTGCTAAGTCCTTCTTTGGTTTCTGGGGAAATGTCGCCGACAGCGCTGTTACTTTTATCGACAATTTAGCTGACAATGACAATAGCAGCGAAACCTTCGGTTCAGATAATGACACGCCTACGCAAACAACCTTCGGTGGTTTCAACACAGGAGATTCTTTCGGCCCAGCATCGAATTAAAGGAATCGTCTATGGCTCGAAAAAGTAAGGACGCTGCTTCGGCGTCTTCATTTATAAGCCCTTTACGCCATGAAGATATTCTCGTTAAGGGTGAAAAAATTATTTACTGCGAACGTCAACATTGGGCGTCACTTATTCAGCCAACTTTTGAAGCTGCTTCCATTCTTTTCGCTGTGACTATTTTGACAAGCGGCTCTGCACCAAGCGGAGCAATCGGCGGGCTAATGATTCTAGTCAGCGCTATAGTTTTGCTCCGTTTACTTAAAAACCAAAGCAAGAAGGATCTCATTATTTATGGCTCACTGCTGGTTCTTCTAGTTGCCTTTCTTCAAGTAAACATTCCTGCTATCGCTATTTTGATTATTTTTTTTACGGCTGGCCGGTTCGTTAACAGATTTGCATTGTGGGCTTTTTATGAGAAACGCTATATCACGAATCGCCGTCTTCTAGCTTCTGGTGGGTTTCTGGGGTCAACCATTTCAACGATGCCTCTTGTTCGTGTTACCGATATTTCGATGGGGCGAAGTCTATCTGGCGAAATTTTTGACTATGCGCGATTACGTGTCGAGTCTGCTGGTCAAGATCAAGCTCTTGGCGTTATTGACTTTTTGAATAAGCCTGACGAGTTCTATGAAAAACTAATCATGTTGAGCACGAGTGAAGCAGAATATGACTTTGATGAAGAAACTCAACGTCTTTAATGCAACCTGTCAACAAATGACGGCTCTAAGGTAGCTATAGGTGAATAATTTAGCTACCATTTAAAGGTCCGATTGACGGTCGGAAATTTTTTTGTTGTACGTATAAAGGTTAAAATTATGTCTAATATTTGCCAGGTAACCGGTCGGAAGCCGTCTTTTGGTAGAAGCATTTCTCACTCGCACCGTGTTACCAACAGGCGTTGGAATGCTAATATCCAAACGCAAAGGTTCTGGGTTCCTTCAGAAAAGCGCTGGGTAAAGCTCCGCGTTAGTGCTAAAGGAATCAAAACTATCAACAAAAAAGGTATTGAAACAGTGATCGCTGACATGCGTCGCAGAGGAGAAAAAGTCTAATGAGCGACAAACGTCCTGTTATTAAATTGCGTTCCACAGCTGGAACAGGTTACATGTATGTAACTACGAAAAATAAAGTCAACACAAGAGAACGTATCGAACTAAAAAAGTTTGATCCTATTGTTCGCAAACACGTCATCTTCAAAGAAGAACGCTAGTTACTAGCATTTCATCCCAAAAGCAGAAAAGACCCACTTGTTGAGAGTGGGTCTTTTCTATTGCTTAGATATTTTCGCTACTATTTTTCAAGCGTTACTTAACGAACGGATTGGCATTAGCGGTTCTTCAGGAACTTGATACTCGTTGTCCCATGGATCTAGACGGTTCTGCCAAAGAGATGACTCTTTAATATTTTTTGCGAAGTCGTTTTGACGTTTTGCTACTCGTCCTACAGGTTGTGTATCTTTTTCTTCCTCTTCGTTTCCGTCGTATTGCGATTCGATTCCCAATTTAAGGTTCGCTAATGCTTCACTTCGCAGCTGTGAGATTCTTGACTCTGTGACGCCTAAGAAACGTGCTAGATCTTGTGAGGTTTTTCCTTCCAAGAAATAACCGATGATAACTAGGCGTTGACGTTCTGGCAGAAGCTTCACGGCATCACGCAAATAGGTGTGTATTTCTCTTTTTTCTAGTTCTTCAAGAGGGTCGACCGCCGTTCGGTCACGCAAAATATCTACCAGCGTTAAATCTTCGTCGCTGTCAACGCTGCTGGTTTCATGATCTAATGCCAGCACAACTGAGCGAAACAGTCTGTCTCGCAGACGAGCTAGTTCTGCCATTGAAACACCCATAGCATCAGACATTTCTTCATTTGTAGCGACGCGACCTAATTTGGAAGCGAGTCGCTGCTCAACACCTTCAAGACGACGAGCTAACATTCGCACCGATCGAGGAGCCCAGTCAGCTGCTCGCACATAATCTAAGATAGAACCACGAATTCGCTGCGCTGCGAATCGTTCGAAAGGAACCCCACGGCTTTCATCAAACCGACGTGATGCTTCAACCAACCCAAGTGCACCTGCTCGTGCAAGATCGTCGCGATCTACGTGACGTGGAAAGTGTACTGCTACTTGAAACACTACGTGGTTAACGAGCGGTAACGCTTTTTCAATTCGAGCGTTGATTTCTTTCAAAGATTCTTCTTGCATGATCTACCCTTTTCTTGTTTATTCCTCAATGCAAAAAAGGTTTCGGCGCAGACCGAAGAAAACTTTAGAAAAATTTATAAATCTTCTTATCGTTAAGTAACGACTAGTTCAAAACAAAACTTTAATTATTTTTGTTTTGAACTACATTGGAAAGAAAGAGTTGCTTGTGCAGGCAAGCGAAATTCTTATCAGACTACTCTTTTGTAGTAAACTCAGCGACCTTCACACCTCTGCGATGCAGCTCTTTCAAAAGAGAAAACGGATCGTCCCAAAGCGCTAAGCCGACTGCACCTACAGGCGCCTCACCAGCAACAACCGCCGCCGCCGCAACAGCAGCTACTGTGCCTGCAGCAACCGTCGGAAAGTCCATAACCGCATAAATACTCGTATGAACCTTCCCTTCACAGACACCACGCACTTCTACACGCACAGCACCTGGCCCGCCATCTTTATGCGGCGGCCGCAGCATCGGCAATCCAGAGGTCACCCGGTCACGACGATTCGCTTCCATGTGCGCTGAGATCCGCTCAGCTTGCGGGAACGCCTGGTGCAAAAGCATAGGACTTGGCAGCGCCGCACGATAGCAATCCTTCGCACCTATAGGGTCAGGAAACCAGAGCAACGTTCGCCCTGTCCCCCCGCGACGTTTATTCCACCGCCCGTCAAACCATTCGTAACTATTTTTCTTCAATGCCCTATGATGTTGACGCGCACACGCAGGGCCGCCTGTTCCAAACTTTGCTATGTTAATCCCAAAAACCTTATCAAAAGGTCGAGCAGCTAGCCGAGATAACAAACAGGTCAAACCAGGTGCAAACCCAGCGCCGACAACAAGATGCAGGCCACTGCGCATAGCCTCATCATGCAACGTTAGAAGCCCCTCAACCTCAGTTAGGTCATCAGACAGCGAAACGACATGACAACCAGCAGCTAGCAACGTTTTTGTTGCTGTGAGATGCGTCCCTGTTGGAGAAGCTACTATGGCGACATCAATATCTGCGGGAGGATAGTCGGGATCGAACGTTGCGACGTCGACTTGTTGACCAATAACGTTCGCTACCTTTTTCAGACGTGTAGTGTCGCTATCGAAAAGGTACAATCGCTCTGGAGACGAAACAACTAGCTGACGCGCACAATGAGAACCCGTGCCCCCTAAACCAACAACAGCGATCTTCATTAACCCAGGTCTGACTCTGAAACTTCTTTCCAGCCGCCTGTAGAAGGAGGCGTGCCACCCTCGCCACGCAATCGGAACACCACTGCTAACAAACCAGCAATTCCTACAGCCGTGCCAACTCTTCTGATAAGACTGAACATAGCTCTAGAACCTCAAGAAATAACGTGGGACTAGCTGGATTTGAACCAGCGACCTCACCCTTATCAGGGGTGCGCTCTAACCAACTGAGCTATAGTCCC
>JAHDDW010000002.1 GCA_020629155.1 Acidimicrobiales bacterium
AAACAACCCGTTAATTCAAAACTGAACTTGCCGCAATCCCAAAGAGAACTATGCGTTAGACCTAACGCACACAAAAGCTTGACAGCGCATCCAAAGTTGAGTGTGTTTGATACAGGTTTCGCAGCTTGGGCAGCAAAGGTAGCACCCAGCCAGCTTTTAACTACTCCTCATGTCTGGGGCGGCCTAGTGGAAAATTTTGTTTCTCTAGAACTGTTAACACAAGCCAGTTGGATTTCATCAGCGTCACAAATCTACCATTGGCGGCAGAACAAACAAGAGGTGGATTGCATCCTTGTCAGTCCACAAAATAGATATGTTGCTGTAGAGGTTAAAGCAGCTTCATCAGTCCATAATCAAGACACCAAAGGTATCAATCTTTTCAAAGAACGAGTCGGCAAGAATTTTATTGTCGGGATAGTACTTTATGCAGGTTCTGCTAGCTATCAATTAAACGAACACACGTGGGCTGTTCCGATTCATCATCTTTGGACTACTAAATAAAGGGCATCCAAGCATGTCTATTTAGTTTAGATACCCTCGGTATTTCCGCTCCGATCGGGGCGTTTCCACGCAGATTTTAGCGGTTCTCTGGTAAAGCGATTTGATACAAAACGAATGAATAGAGATAGCGGTAAATCTTGGCTAGACAGCTTCGCTGTGGTGTTTGGCTACAGGCGTGTCCAATAGAATATTGCGAGCCTCGGTAAGCTCTTCGATGCGTGTCGCCGCCGAGTTGTCTAGGCCGCCGTGATCGGGATGTGCTTTGCGCAACAACGAGCGGAACCTTTTTTTCACGATGCGTTTAGAAGGCGACGTGCCGTTGAACGGATTAAAAGCTAATGTTTCCAATGCCCAGCTTCGTGAACCTGCGACCTGGGCACTAGCCAAAAAACCCTCGACAATATAGCTAGTGAAGCTTGCGTCTACGTTTTGGTTCCATGTTCGCGCTTTCTTCATGCTGCGAAATGCAACCCCTCTAGACTCTAACGGCAGTGATTGGGCCGCTAAAATTGCTCCTAAAACCAGCTGTTCTGGCAAAGCACTTCCATTGTTCAATTCAAAACGCAAAGAATCTTTGTGTTTGTGTATTCGTTGATTTGCCGAAAGAAGCCCGACTCTGTCGACTTGAAAGCGATGACGTACGATCGGCTGTGACACTTTGTGACCAGCAACGTAGCTAGCGAGAACATCATCGAGCTCTTCGCACAGATCAGCAGAGATACATCGATAGTTCTCAGCAGCGATCGCAGCCAGCAGCAAAGCGCCATAATATGGGTACTGCGTCGGCAAATTCTGCACACCTAAAGCGATTCGTCTCGTTGGAGCCATTGGCCGGGAATGACATATCGCTAGCTCGGCTACAATCACATCCATTAACGTAGCATCTTCTGTGAGCAAAGAGTTATTTTCTCAACCAAAGAGCCGATATAGTACGGTGAGCTTTACAAGCTCAAGACGTGACATTCTGTCAGAAAGTGTGTTGAGAACCGTGACCTTTGCTATCGATCATTTTCAAGTTTCGCCTGGCCAAGGTGTTGACCTAAGCCTCATCGACGCTAACGACACTCCATTTTGGGATCCGACAGATAAAGCTGGTGCAAAAAAACATGTCGCGTCGCTGGCAAAAGAGTTGCAGCAGCAACAAGCTATGCTGTGGGCGCAAGGCAAACATAAAGTGCTCCTTGTTCTCCAAGCTATGGACGCTGGCGGCAAAGACGGCACTATTGGCAAAGTCCTGAAAGGGATGAACCCTAGTGGCGTTCGAGTTGAATCGTTCAAAAAGCCAACGAACAACGAGCTTGCGCACGACTATTTATGGCGCGTCCACCAAAAAACACCTGGTGCAGGCGAGTTGACTGTCTTCAACCGAAGCCACTATGAAGATGTACTCGTTGTGCGAGTTATGGACCTGGTTGAGCCTCGTGTTTGGCAGAAACGCTACGATCACATCAAAGCGTTTGAGCAACTTTTATCTGATGAGGGCACGACAGTTATTAAAATATATCTGCATATCTCTAAAGATGAGCAGCGAAACAGGCTACAATCTCGCCTTGACGAGCCGACCAAAAACTGGAAGTTTGACGTAGGCGACCTTGAGCACCGCACAAAGTGGGACCAGTATCAAGAAGCTTTCCAAGACGCACTCAACAAAACAAGTACTGCGGACTGCCCTTGGTATGTGGTGCCAGCAAACCGAAAATGGTATCGAAACATTGTTGTTTCAGAAATTCTCAACCAGACATTAACCGGCCTGAAACTCAGCTATCCCAAAGCCCCCGACATAGCCAATATTGTTATCGACAGCTAGCAGTTACGTAAGTAGTGATTTGGTTTTATCTTTCAGCTTATCGAGTCTTGAAGCCGACATTTCTAGGACTTCTTTCGCGTGTTTATGCGCTGCAGCTTTTTCGTTTTTATTGTCAATGCGGTCGAAGATTAAGAGGCCGTCAAGATGGTCGAGCTCGTGTTGAAACAGGCGAGCTGCTAAGCCATCAAGTTCGAAATGCAAAGGTTCACCAGCGCTAGTAAACCCTGAAACAGTTATTTTTTCTGGACGGTCAAGTGGCCAAAAAAAGTGAGGAATAGAAAGGCAACCTTCGTCATAGGACCAAAGCTCTTCGGAAAATGATTCGATAACAGGGTTAAAAATAACGCCGTACATTTGCTCGGAATTTTCATGGCCTGGGTGGCGTTCTGGGTTGACATCTCGCAAGTCATAAGCAAACGCCCGTAAGCTGATCCCTATTTGGTTAGCAGCGAGCCCGATCCCGTTATCTTCTTCATCGAGGGCTTTAAGCAACGTTTTTGCTAGCTTCTCGGTCTTGGGGCCAAAGGACTCAACCTCTTTACAGCGAGTGGTTAAAACAGGGTCGCCTTGAACGCGTATGGTGTGGCCAATTTTTTTGTTAAGTGAAAGTTCCATAGTTATTCAAATTTTTAGGATATGGTGCTCGATGAGACATCTGGTTGGCTAGTAACTGGTTCGCGCTCCCCTAGGTCAAGGTTATCTGCATCTTCTAGCTGCCCTGAAATTCGTTTATTTGCCAGCCAAAGCAAGAAGCCTACAATCCCCAACGGCGCTACCACCATTAATATTTCGTCCCAACCGCCTTGGTGGGCCACTAACTGTGCGAAGTAGCGTAGGTTCATACTTTCAATTCTAACAAAGAGGGCCGTCTTTAATCGAACATACCCTCTGTTTTCTGCTGCGTTCGATGGGTAGCTGCTCTATTGATCAAGAAAAAGGCGCTAGAAGGTATCCCTAGAGGAAAGTCGACTAAAACGCCGCGTTTCAGGTAGCCTAGAACGAATCGATAGCGGAGAAATAATGCCTGAAGAATCGCCAATAAAAGATGCAACAATAGATGCTTCTGAAGAAGTTGTCGATCAGAGCGATCTCTACAGCAAAGTGGCTGATGTTGTGAAAACGATTCGACCTGCTGTGCAAGCAGACAATGGCGATATTTTCCTTCGAGACGTTGACGAAGCCTCAGGCGTCGTATCTGTTGAACTTGTGGGTGCTTGCGTGTCGTGTCCTGCGTCGACGCAGACATTGAAAGACGGGTTAGAGCGTATTTTGAAGCAACGAGTCGAGGGCATTACCTCGGTGCAACATGTCGGCGCTGCTTTACTCGGCGAAACCGAAGACGGTACACCTGTCACATTGTAAATCGATCTAGATGGTTTATTCCAAGTTCTCTTTTCCAGCTAAATACGTGTCACTCCCAGCCACCACGTCACTCCCAGCCAACCACCACGTCATTCCCAGCCAACCACCACGTCATTCCCAGCCACGACTGGGAATCTAATCAAGGAGAGATCCCCAATCAAGTTGGGGATGACGAGACCAAGTGGAGGATGACAAGATCAAGTGGGGACGACGAGACTAAGCTGGAGATGACAAGAACAAGTGGGGACGACGGGATCGAGCTATGAAGAAAAACAAAAGGGTGCAGCTGACAAATGTCAACTGCACCCTTTACGTTAGATAGCAATCGCTACTTTTTAGC
Organism: Acidimicrobiales bacterium; assembly: GCA_020629155.1. Classification (GTDB taxonomy): domain Bacteria; phylum Actinomycetota; class Acidimicrobiia; order Acidimicrobiales; family SZUA-35; genus JAHDDW01. The sequence goes on from JAHDDW010000002.1 coordinate 4,011, forward strand.
GACCACTTTTTAGAAGATCACGAATTTCAGTAAGCAGTGCTTGATCTGGTGTTGCCGCAGCAGTAGTTTTTGCTCCACCTTTGTTAAGAGCTTTAACAATCATAAAGACAACGAATGCTACAACAATGAAAGAGATAAGTTCTTGGAGGAAAGGCCCGACAAGAAGTCCACCTTCGACATCTTCAACTATTTTTCCAGATTCAAGTTCTCTTTGACCGACGACTTCGCCACCAATTTTGAGATTAGCAACAAAACTGCCAGGATCGTTATTGCCCACGGCAAGACCGACAAGCTGCATAATGAGGTCAACCACGGCATCGACGACTGGTTTGATAGCGAGTGCTAGGACAAGGCCTACCGCCGCAGGGATTACATTAAATTTTTCTAAGAATTCTTTGAATTCTTTTAGCATTATTTTCTCCTTTTGAGCGCCAACTGATCCTCTGTCAGCCAACTAAGTGTTTGTAACTTCTTGTAGACTAGAGGGTACCAGTATCGTTAGCGTGCCGTATGGCGGGTAATTTTACTAAACCTAAACACTTTCGCAGGAAAGGTCACTGTTAGTGCTTGAACAAGACGCTTCATGTTATAAACATAAGAAAAATAAGGCGTCAGTCTCATGCCAACGGTGTGAAAACCCTATGTGCGTATCTTGCATGCGTCAGGCCTCTGTGGGCTACCACTGCCCCGATTGCGTCAAATCAAGCAGCCAAAAAGTGTATCATGGTATAGGCGCATCCGTAAGCGCACCATATGCAGTAGGCACCCTTCTAGCGGCAATTATCGGCGTGTATTTGCTACATTATTTCGGCGACGCTTCCGAAAACCCGCCATCGTATGCGTTGCGTTCATCATGGTGGCTGGTTGGCACAAAAGTAGAAAATGGTGAATGGTGGCGTGTCATAAGCTCTGGTTTTGCCCATGCGAACATCGTGCACTTAGGCATGAATGGCTATGCGCTTTGGGTCTTCGGTAAAGAATTAGAAGAGCGTTTCGGCAAAGTTGCGTTGTCTCTGTTCTTTTTTGGTGGTCTATTCGGTGGGTCTTTAGCGGTAGTGCAATTCAACTTTTTTGCGCCGACGTTAGGGGCTTCAGGGGCGATCCTAGGACTAATCGGTGCACTATCTGTTGCGCTGTATGATCGTGGCGTAAATATTTTTCAGACACCTTTAGGGGGCATAGCCTTACTTAACCTTGGGTTGCCTCTATTGGTTACACAAATTTCTTTCTGGGGCCATATGGGAGGCTTTTTAGGCGGCGCACTAGCAGCTTGGGTGCTGCTTATTGCGTCTAAAAAAGTTTCTGAGAACCTCTATGTAAGTTGGGGTTTGACGGCGCTAACTTGCCTGACCTTAGCAGGAGCCTCCTACGCAGTTGTTGAAGCTGGGCTTTATCAGCAGTAGCCAGCTTATTCGACTTGTTGTTTGAGCAACGCTAGGTTCTGCTTCCAAATCAAACGCAAAACTGGTTTCGCTAGGAAAGCACCTAACGGCCCACCCATCCACCAGGGAAAGAAAAGTTCTTCTTCCCAACTGAAAAACGTTTGGTTCTCACCGAGCGGCGTGAGCAGAAACTCGCCAACTCCTGTCACGATGCCGCTATGAGTCACACCCATAGCAACGTTTTCTTCCCACCGTGTTATTTCCATTTTGTCATTCAGCGAGATAGGCCCAACCTTTGTAAGGCAATCAAACGTTGTGCCTACGCCCTGACGTTGCGTACTGGTGAACGAAATCGAATGTGCGTCTTTCATCCACTGTGTATGGGAATCGATATGTTGCACATAGTTCCAAAGCACTTCGGGTGTAACATCGAGAACGGTAGTTACCTTTATTTTTGGCATACACAGCCACCTTACCTAATCAAAAACAACCGTTTTATGGTCGAGTAGAAAAATTCTATCTTCAGCATGAGCCTTAACAGCACGCGAAAGCACACGCCGTTCAACATCACGACCTTTTGTGGCTAGTTCGTTACGAGTTTCCCGATGTGTCACCGCAGCAACATCTTGCGTGATGATCGGCCCCTCGTCTAGCTCAGGCGTCACATAGTGCGCTGTCGCCCCAATCAACTTGACACCTCGGTCCCATGCCTGTTGGTACGGGTCCGCACCTTTAAAACTCGGAAGAAACGAGTGATGAATATTAATAATCGACCCAGCATGTGCGTCACAAAAAGCAGGTGAAAGAATCTGCATGTAGCGAGCCAACACAATGAAGTCAATAGCATGCGTATCGATAAGTTCGGCCACCTGCTGCTCAGCTTTTTGCTTGGCATCTGCCGAAACTTCGATGTGTTTAAATTGCGCATCATGTGCAACGGCAAGATCATGCAAATCGTTATGGTTAGAAACAACGATAGGTATTTCTAGAGAAAGTTCACCACTGTGGATGCGGTAGAACAAGTCAATCATGCAATGGTCATACTTAGATACCATAAGTAACGCTTTACGAGGAACCGAGCGATCTCGGATCGAAAGGTGTGCTTGCAAAGAAGCACTCCGCTGCAACAACGCATCGCTAACCTTTTGGGGTGTTTCAATTGTTGTTTCGAATACAGAACGCATACAAAACGTGTTCGTCTGAGGCTCTCGAAATTCGCTATTGGCAATAATGTTTGCTCCAAGTTCAAGCAAACCTTGAGCAATGCTTGCCACGACACCTGGCTGATCAGGACATGAAAGTTTCAAAACATAGGTTTTCACGGCAATACTGTAGTGCACTTACGAACAAAAAAGCAGCACCTAGTTATGGGTATCCTTGGATGCCCTTATGTTTCGATAGTTATCGCACTAACATTTTCTTGACGAAGCGATGCATGAAGGAAGCATGTTTGTTCACTCATAAACTGGATTTTTTGCGCAGTTGCTTCGTCTTCTTCTGTTGTCAGGAACGTGTGGGTATCAACAGGCTCAACATGAGCTTTGCCATCGCCAACAATAAAATCTGTATCTAAAATTACGCTATAGGCTGACAAATTTTTCTTTGCGATAGCCACATAGCGGCCAATTTGGGTCATATAGCAAAACCCTACTCCTGCAGAAAGATACGCTAACGCACTTGGAGCTCGCCCCTGTTCAGATAGGTCGCTACGAAAACAAAACAGCGACCCGTTCGGTTTAATAGCCTGAATTTTCGCTTCGATAATTTGGCTGTTTGTCACAGTGCAAACTGTTTCGATATGCAACATGCGTTTTTGCTCTTCACTAAAAGAGCTGCCCACCGTTTTAGGCTCTGTATGCAATGGTTTCGTGCAAGCAAGTTTTTCTAAAGCGTTTGTTAACGAAAGAGTAGCTGTTTCAGGTTTAGCTACCAAAATTTCTTCCGACGGATCTACAAGGTCATCTGCTTCTGAAACGAGAACATCTCCTGCGCTAATTCTTTTGCCGTTGTGATAGAGAGCGAACGTGTTTTGTAATGCCTGCTCCATACAAGCCTGCACAGGACACGTTTTTTGTGCAAGCACAATTAGTTCTTGCACAACATCAGCTGAAGCGCTGCTATCAGCCTTGATGGCTATCTCTGCTGGCAGTGAACCGCCGACCATATTGCCCCGAAGCGCAGAACCTTCCATCGTGTAATAGGTCGCTTGCTGCAACGTATAGTTAGCAAAAGTGACGCCAGCGTCGTGCGCATGGCGAAACAATTCTTTCGTGAAAGAAAAAGCAACAGCTGCAGCAAAAAAACCGAGAGGGAAAGCAGACAGGTCTGTGCCGTTTAAATACGCACCTTCGTCACAGACCATGCGCCATGTATCGCCTGTTTGACGGTTAGTAATTAGCGCTTCTTTTTGCATCCCTTCAAGAGCTCGAAACTTTGAACGAAACGATTGACGCGTCGAACCTTCATGCGACACATCAGGCTGTTGTTGCCCCGATTTATAGAGCAACGGATAGCCCAATGATTCTATAGATGCACTCATTGCAAACTTCTTTCTACATGTGTGGGTAAGGATGCACTTCGAATTGTAGCATTGTTCGTATCTTAATTTTTAAGACACTCAAAATATGTGTGCAGCATCTATGTAGGCTGACGTGTCAACTCGAAGCTAGATGACCATAAAGGTGAGTCCATTGTGAAAAAGATTGTTGTCATTGGAGCAGGCCCAGCTGGGTGTACCCTAGCGAACTGGTGTCACGACGCTGGATTCGACGTTACTGTTCTAGAACGAGCTGACGAAAATCAAATTTATGCGCGCGACAAAGCAGGACTGTTTAAAGCAAGTTCGTTTAGAATTCTCGACGAGCTGGGATTAGCATCCTGCGCGCCCGCAAAAAAGATGGTCACGATGACACGTTTTATCTCGCCAGCTGGCGAGTCAATCACCGTGCCCCTTGCAGAGCTGACCGAAACGCAAGGGCGGCCAGTCTGCCCTCAAACTATCTTTAACCAGAATCTAATCAACCGTTTAAGACAAAAGAAAGTAGTTATGCGTTTCGCCACAGAAGTTATGGCGATCAAGCAAGAGAAAAACCCATCTGTGGTGCTTGCTAACGGCGAAACCATCGAAGCAGACATCGTCGTGGGTTGCGACGGCAACAGAGGCGCCACAAGAGCTGCGTTGCGTTTGGAATCAGAGCGGCATGATCTTGCCTATAAATGGCTGGTGATGACAGCAAACCCTCTTGCAGGCGTCGACGGTGTTATTTATGGCGTTGGGGGCAACAAGTTCGCTTGCCACAGCCCTCGGACCGCAACTGAATCTCGCTATTACTTGCAAATTGACCAAGACGATACAATCGATGAGTGGGACGATAAAAAATGTAGCATCGAGTTGAAAAACCGTTTAGGCGTCAACGACTCATTACGCCTAACAGCCAAAAGAGAAATGTTGTTGCATTATCGGACTCCACTTCAACTTGGCGACAGAAGCGTTATGCTTGCTGGCGACGCAGCCCATATCGTCGCACCTCTAGGCGGCCAAGGCATGAATATGGCGCTGGAAGACATCTATGCCTTGTCGAAACTATTTACTTTCTATCTAGCTTCAGACATTGAGGCAGACGAACTTGTACCTATGTACGAAAAAATGAGGCTATCGAAGATAAGGCTCTCTATATCTTTCTCTCGAAAACTTCTTGCTATGACACACGAAGGCGATGGCTACGCGTTGCAAGCGCTAGCAGACGACCGAACCGCTGCCACACAGTTTGCGCATAGCTATGTCGGCACCGAAGACGTTATTGAAGCGCTATAACTGCCAACGCTAGAGCAATTCTCGAAGCTTGGCTACGCCTTCGCCTGTCAGCTCGTCAAGTGTGGGACGTCCCATCAACGCAAGAATAATTGCTTCGCCTTCACCAGAAATAAGTGCGCCGTCACCTGAAGTATAGTTGCTGTCAGTTGCTTCAAAAGCAAGACTGTCGAGTTTAGGAATCTCAAAGATTTTTTGTGCTTTCGAGTTGGTTGTGAGAAAGGTCAACGCTGTTTGTAGAACTTCTTCATCAAGTTTGCCTTCTGCATTAACCGATCGGCGGACATCTTGTGTATGGACTGCTGTGTCTGCGACTGATAGACCTTCAGGAAAGGTCGGAATAATCGCAGGTTTCGTTGATTTAGTGCGAAGGATAGAGACAAGCTCTTCGACTGAATGCGCGTCGAGAGTTTTTTGAGCAGCAGCAACAGAGGCAGCGTCGAAGTTGAATTTGTGTTTGGCGATATTGAGGAAAAACGTAGGGAGCGGATCGTTCACGAAAACAACTAGGTGAGCCAAAATGTGTTTTGGTGTCCATTTGTCGCAAAGTGTTGGGCTATTGAGCTGCTCTTCGGTGAGTGATTCGATCATGTCAGCGAAATCGTTTCTTGCTTTGCCTGCGATATGCCATGTTTTAGCCATTAGTACTATTCCTCATCTTGACGTTACTGCTTACTTTACTGGCTTTCTACCATTATTATTTTCGGCTGTATTTTTTCAAATCAGCATCGCTTACTCTTAATCTGAAAGCTACGTTAGCTCACAACATCGATAGAGTACATTTATGGACAAACCTGCCCACTCGTCAGACTCTTCTCATGATCATGGTCATTCACATAGTCATGGTCACAGCCATGGTATGGAAGGTGGTTGGGCTGTATGGCGCAAGCAAACTACGCTGCAAGTTGTGCTAGCTGGCATCTGTGGCGCAGCACTTGCGACATTTATCGGGGTGATTGCTTTATGGCCTGACGGCAGTGGCAAAGTTGCTGCTACCGAAAAAGCTGCCGAGTTTAGTGTTGTCTCAGAACCTGTTCTTATGGAGTTGACAGAAGTGATTAATGGGGAGTGCAGCTTTTCAAACCCTGAAGAACCTGAAGATAGACCCCAATGCATAACACTTACTGCTAGGACGGTTGACGAGTATATCCCTAAGGCGTACCGAAAGGACGACGTCGTTAACCGTAACCTCATCGTGGAAGCTGGAACACTCATAGGACTTAACGAAGTCCCTGTTGAAAGATACGGCAACCCTGAACTAAGTGTTGGCGACACTGTTGTTTTTGACTATTACGAGTCGTCAAATTCCTATGATTATGCTGGCGTTGAACGCCGTGGTTCGCTCACGCTTCTCATTATAATTTTTGTGGCCGTAGTGATCGCGTTAAGCCGTGTTCGTGGGCTAACTGCTTTGCTAGCCATGGCTGTAACAGTTGTGATTTTGATCACCTTCATAGCGCCATCGGTGCTGGACGGAAACAATCCGATTCTTGTTTCTGTTGTCGGCGCTTCCATGATTGCTTTTCTGAGTCTCTACTTAACGCATGGTTTTACGCCAGGCACAACCGTTGCGCTCGCAGGCACCTTAAGCGCTTTGGCGTTGACATTAGGCCTGTCCTGGTTCTTTTTTGAGATAGGAAATTTCACTGGTCTTGCTAGCGAAGAGGGCGCAACCCTCACGATTCTCGCAGCAGGCATCGACATGCGAGCACTGTTATTAGGAGGCGCAATCATCGGAGCGTTAGGAGCGCTTGACGATGTCACAGTGACACAAGTAGCGACTGTGAGCGAGCTACGTCTACGCAATCCAGAGCTTACCGTTGCTGATTTGGTCACGTCAGGCATTCGTGTGGGGCGAGAACATATTGCTTCGACCGTCAACACGCTATTGCTAGCATATGCTGGTGTGAGCATGCCGCTCTTGTTGCTGTTTGCGATATCGAATCAGTCGCTGGACATGGTTGCCAACACTGAAATTGTTGCCGTTGAAATAGTACGCACGCTATGTGGATCAATCGGCTTAGTTGCCGCGGTGCCAATTACGACCTTTCTAGCTGCGCTCGTACACGCACGAATCGACCCAGCAGAATTACTGCCAGCATCAGAATCTGCCGAATAGGTTGAAACTTAGAATAACACTAGTAAATGTCGCTTAACTCAGTAAAGGGGTTGACTTTTTAGTGTTTGTAGCCGATACTAGAGGTAGGACATGCAGCGCTGCTGCGTGTAAGTACGCCCCGACTTGGTCTTGTAGCAAGACCCCGGGGTCTCTGCGCTTTTAAGGGCCTGTTTTATTTTATGCTCGTTACTCTATGTCCGATTCTTGGATAAATAGCTTCATCTCTAGCGCATAGCATGTCGGTTCTTGAACTGGCTAGCAAGTCAGCTATTTTAAGAAGGGTCTCTTCTTTGCCAACGTGCTCAAGGTGGAAACGGGCATCAATTATTTTTTGATCTCGCAGTTTTTTAGCCATAGCTAAGTCATTCTTGTCGAGTGTTTTATGTTTTGCCTCTGGTCGAACTCTGGTTTCGATAGCTACTTGTGTAATGCCTCGAATACCCAAGTACACAAATGCTTGCTTAAGCTGTGAAGCTCTGGCTCCGTGTTCTTTTTCTCCGCTTGGTTTGATTGGCTTGCTGGTTTCTGCAATGTAGCCATCCCATTCGGCAATGCTATTAATCGCATCAATAGCATTGCGGCGGCGCGTGTGGCTTTTCATTTCGTGATAGTGAAGTTTGTAGTTTAAATCGGCCTCGATCTGCTGAAGCTGCTGACGCACAAGAGTAAGGTCAGCTCGCATGATGACCACAGCTGCTAGGGCATACTGCCATTGGGTTGTATCAGGCTTACCCGTTTTTCGGTTGCGTACTGGGCGTTTTGATTCGTCTATAAACGCTAGAAGATCTTCAGGTTTCGCAGCCACCATGCATCAAAGGATACCTACTAAATACGACAATATGTATGCATTGCTTAGCAATGTAACTAAAATACTCAAAAAGTAGACGACTACCTACTGGGCAGCCACCTGCTTTTTGGACTTATAACATAATGAGTTTTTTATGACAGTGAATCTGCTAGTAGCTGGGCATCAGTTCGCAGCATCGTGATGTAAGTGTCTGCGCCTGACCCTTCTTCTCCAAGCGAACCCGTATAGAGAGTGACGAGCTCAACACCGTCGAGTTCTTCCGCCAAAGCAGATGCTTCTTCGTCCGAGCTCTGAAATTCAGAGAAGATGGTTGAAACATCATTTTCAACTATCTTGTCTGACAGTTCTTGAAGCTCGGCTGGGTTTGTTTCTCCAAGCGTTGAAAGCGATGGCAGAACCACACCGACTATTTCCAATTCGTACTGATCAGCGAAATAGCCGAATGCATCGTGCGCTGTCACAAGTTTGCGTTCTTCGACTGGTATTGCTGCAAATAGCTCTTTAATCTCACCATCAAGCGATTGCAATTCTCCTTGATAGGCAGTTATACATTCATTTATTTTTTCGCTGTCAAGGCCAAGCTCTTCAACGGCTACCTTTTCAAATTCTGAAAGTGCTTCAGAAACGCCGATGGGGTTAAACCAGACATGAGGGTCGCCACCTTCATGATTGTGCTCATCGTGACCTTCTTCATCGCTATGCTCGTCTTTGCCTTCGTCAGAATGTTCTTCATCCTCGTCGTGTTTCTCTTCATCGCTATGCTCTTTGTCGTCGCCATGCTTCTCTTCACCATGATCTTTTTCATCACCGTGTTCATCATCATGCTCGTCGTCGTGATGACCTTCACCTTCATATTCAAGTATTTCGACATGGTCGGCGAATTCGAAAATCTTTTTACCGTCTGCTTCAACTGTTTCCAGCGTGTCAACAAGGCCTTCTTCAAGGGCGAGGCCATTGGCCACAATTAGGTCAGAATTGTCTAGCAATTCGCGATCTGCCAGTGAAAGCTCGAAGGAGTGCGGGTCAGCACCTGGGGGTATGATGACGTTAACGTCAACCAAACCGTCACATGTTGCGTTTGAGATTACGTCACCCCAGATTGAAGTAGTCACTGCAATTGTTGGCAGTTCATCTTGCTGATTTGAAGCATTACTTGTGTCGCTCGTGCCGCAAGACGCCGCCAAAACAGCGACCGCCAAAAAACCACTAGCACCTTTAACCAATTTTGAGAACCTGCGGGACATATCGCCAACCTTTAAAAATGAGAATCGTTATCAAAACAGTATACGGTTGCCAATCTGTTTCCAACACTATTCTCCTTAGCCCTAAACGGGTGTAACTATGTAGCAAACAGTCTCTGGCAATCTCCGCCGATTTTAGAACCTAATCTATTTGCAGCTCAATGGGGCCAAAAGCCTTGTTAGCAACTATTTTGTTGGCCCTAGGTTTGGCTTCATACAATGCAGACTGTCGGCCCAGTAAGATCTTTTAGTTGGCCGTGTATGCTGAATGGTATGGATGTGGTCAAGCAAAAGTCCGTGCATAAAGCTGCGGAGTCGAAACTGGCTGAGCTGAGTTTTAGATACACAACGGCGCGAAAACGACTCGTAGAGCTGCTTGCCAAAACCGACGGGCCGCTAACATTGCCAGAAATTTTGGCAACAGACAAAAAACTTGCACAAAGCTCCGCCTATAGAAACTTAGAAGTGTTGGTGCAGTGCAAAATAGTGGATCGAATATCTGGCATTAAAGAGCATGCCCATTACGAGTTAAGTGAATTTTTCACTGGCCATCACCACCACCTGTTTTGCCTCAGCTGTGGCGATGTTCAAGATATCGAAATCGATAATTGTGTCGAAGATACAATCGCGTCACTATTCGAAAGTGTGCTTAAAGAAAAAGCTTTTAAACCAGCAGGCCACACATTAGACCTACATGGTTATTGTGCAAGTTGTATATGATTTGTTTCGGTTACAGCATCGCAGCGTTTGCAATGGTTAAGCAAGTCAAGATTGTGTGTCGCTAAAACAGTTACTGACCCTTGGTCTGCTTGTGTATCGATCCGCTTCACTAAAACTTGCTGACTGATTGCATCCAAACCTGTAAACGGTTCGTCGAGCAAAAGCAGCTTAGGGTTCTGGATTAATGTTTGCGCAAGACGCACACGCTGTTTCTGACCACCAGAGAGTTCCCAATATTGTTTTTGGGCAAACGCTGTTATGTGAAGCTCTCCAATAACCTCGTCTAATCTTTGTCGAGACTCTCGATCTATTCTGCGCCACAGGCCTGTTTTTTTATAGAGACCCATTTTGATAATATCAATAGCTTTGATAGGCATCCAACGTTCGTAGTTGTGGCTTTGCGTCAGATACGCGGTGGACCCTTTAAAAGGCGAAATAACATTACCTTGTGTCGGCTTGATGAGCCCAGCAATAACGTTGAGGAGTGTGCTTTTACCAGAACCGTTTGGGCCTGTGATCGCTAAAACTGAGCCGCCACTTGCGTCAAATGAGATGTTATCGACAGCAGTTTGAGCATCGAACTGCACAGACACGCCCTCTAATGAAAGTTTTGGTGAAGTAGTACGCATAACTTTCCTGTCGTCAAAGTAGCAGTATACCACTCTTTTCGGCAAGTGAGAATGATTCTCTACGTAAACCCTTTAGACTGTGTACGTCCAGGAGAAACGAAAAGCTGTGGAATTTTTGACAAACCCTATTGCATGGTGGATAGAGCCGTTCACTGAAAATGTTTTTATGCAGAACCTTCTTTGGGTTAGTCTTTTGACTGTTATTAGCACATCGCTTGTCGGCACATGGGTTGTTGTGAATGGGCTAAGTTTTTTTAGTGATGCGTTAGCACACGGGGTGCTCCCTGGCATAGTTTTAGCTGTCATTTTTGGTTTTAATCCAAGCCTCGGTGCAATGCTGGCAGCGATAGTTATGGTCGCAGGCATGAGCGTGGTGCGTAACAACTCTTCTCTACCTAATGACACATCGATTGGCTTACTTTTCGTTGGATTTTTAGCATTAGCTGTTGTCCTTATATCAAGTCCGATGGGTTCAAATATTGGCGATCTAAATCGATTTCTGTTCGGGTCAATTTCAGGAGTAAGCTCGGCAGATATTTGGCAACAAGCCATAGTGGCTGTAATCACTGTGCTTTCTGTAACGCTTCTTTATAGAGCTTTTGCTGCTGCTGCGTTTGATGAAGTACAAGCAGCGCTTCTTGGCCTTAGGCCAAAGATTGCCAATGCAATTTTATTGTTTTTGCTGGCAGTTGTTATAGTCTCGTCTTTTGAAACAGTTGGCAACCTGCTTGTCTTTGCCTTTTTAATCGCGCCGCCAGCAACCGCATCGATTTTTGCAAAAACTGTCCCTATGATTATGGTCTTCGCCGTTGGTTTCGGCGTTTTTGCTGTGATCGTGGGCTCGCTTGTAAGCTACCACTATGATACCGCCCCTAGCGCAACGGTAGCCCTTGTCGCTGTTGTGATGTTCATGCTCGTGTTGACGGTCGATTCTTTAGGCAAAACCAGCTCAAAAGTCCGCTTATCGTAAACAATCGATTGCCAATTCAGATGACCAACACGGACGATACAATAGAGCAGATGCTTGATCCAAGGATAGAAATAGAGTTGGCAGGGAATTTGCAAAGCTGAAAACACCTTACAGCAGATGGGGTTTGCTTGAAGATGGTACTCTGCTACATGACAGACACTTTGTTCGAGAACTAGTTCAATAAAAGTACTAGAACCTTCTGACTTTAAGCGTCAGAAGGTTCTAGATAGTTCGTAACCTGGGAAACTTGCAAGCAGCGGTCGCACCAGGTCTTCTCCACTAGCATACGGCACCAAACCGATAGAATAAAGCAAATAATTATGGAAATAAACTAGCAAACCAAACACTATCTTGATGGCCTCTAAGGTGAGCTTCCGTCGTCTTTTCGGAGTCACCGTTTTCTTTGGGGCACATTTTTCGCCAAAGTCCACCTGTTAAATCAATATCGTGTAAATATGCTCTACGTAGATCAAAACCCTTTAGGATTGCCCCATGAGCGACCCATATTTCACGACTAAGACGTTTGCCTTTCTAAAAGACCTTGCACAGAACAATTCACGAGAATGGTTCAAAGCGAATCAAGAAACCTTTGAAGAACATGTTCGTGAACCCGCCCTTGAGTTTATAGAAGATTTTACGCCTGCGTTGGAAGCTATCTCGCCGCATTTTGTGGCGAGTGCACGCAAATCTGGTGGGTCTCTTTTTCGTATTCATAAAGATACTCGATTCTCGAAAGATAAAACACCCTATAAAACAAATACAGGAATGCAGTTTCGCCACGAAAAAGCAAAAGATGTGCACGCACCAGGGTTTTATCTACACATTGAACCTAGCGCCTGTTTCATGGGTATCGGGCTGTGGCGACCAGAGACGAAAGTTGCCTATCAAATCCGTGAAGCTATCGACACCAACCCCAAAGCATGGCTGAAGGCGACAACAGACGCAGCATTCATCGAGTTATTCACACAAGAAGGCGACTCGCTTAGCCGACCGCCCAAAGGGTACGACAAAGACCATCCACTGCTTGTTGACCTTAAACGGAAAGATTTTATCGCGTCAACAAAAATGACACAGAAACAAATCACCTCACCAGACTTGCTAGAAACGTTTGCCGCCAATTGCGAAATAGCCTCTGACTATATGGCGTTTTTATGCAAGGCGGTCGGCGTCAAGTTTTAGAGGCTATCGCAAAGATCTGGTTTCGCAGTTCACTAAATGTTGTGAACCCTGCTTCTGCATTAAGGTGCCCACCATTTCGAATCGAAACAAAATCTGCGTCGAGGCTATCGGCGATGGTGCGGCCAAGTTGTTCTGGCACATACGGATCGTCAGACCCGTGATAAACCCGAACGTAACCAGCGCGCTGCTTGACAAGTTCGAAATCGCATGGACCAGTAACAAAACTTGCATTATGAGGATCAAACGCCTCGTTGCCTAGAAGCGTCAGAAAACCACTAACTAACAGACAAGCTTTAATCGCGCCGCCTTGCGGTTCTGAAGCCTCTAACGCTCGAATCAAAAAGCCAGCGCCCATACTATGACCCACGACAATATCGTCAGAACGCAGCGAACCTACGGTCTCGTCAAGGACTTTCAACCAGGCATCTAACGACTGACCCTCAACAGTCGGGAACGTTGGAATAACCACATCGAAATCAGAAAGTTCGTCAGCCATAGAGGGAAACCAGTTTTCGTTCGGGTTCCCGTATGTTCCGTGCAGCATAATAACTCGCATTGTTCCCCAGTCTCGAATCGAATCTTCATTAAGGCTATCTCTATGTATTCATTTTGCTGGTTTCGAAGCTAGGGTGATTTGATGGATATTTTTGAACGCCCTGTTGTTACTGTGCCTGCTGACGATAAGCCAAGCGAACTAACTATTGTTGATGATGTTGTCGGCGACGGCACTGAAGCAACGCCTGGAAGCCAAGTTGCCGTTGACTATGTTGGCGTTTCCTGGAGCACAGGCAAAGAGTTCGACGCTTCTTGGAACCGTGGCGACCAGTTCAGCTTCACTCTTGGCGCTGGACAGGTTATCAGCGGCTGGGACCAAGGCGTTACAGGTATGAAAGTCGGCGGGCGTCGAACCTTGATAATCCCACCGAATCTTGGCTATGGTGTCCGAGGCGCAGGCGGAGCAATCGGCCCGAACGAGACGCTTATCTTCACAGTAGATTTACGCTCTATCGGCTAAAAACTTATCGGAGATAAAATTGTGCACTCAATTTTAGACAAAAGAAGGGGTTGTTTTGTCTAAAATTGGACAAAACAACCCCTTCTTTTATACTATTCAGTCTTTCTGTTTTAGTAAATATCTGTTCGATATGGCTTTAACAATGCGCTCAGGCACTATGGCATCACCTTCATAACGCCAAACAATCCCTTCAGGCGTTCGCCCTGGCGTAACCTGCGAATCCAATGCGTCAGCTGCTTCAATCGCCTCGTCTATAGTTGAAGGAAAATCTATGGCCAACACGGGCGCTGCTAGTTTTCGAATAGATCCAGGCCACTGCGGTGTCGGCAAGTCTCGCCCATCGACAATCAACCTGAAAGCAAAATATCGCAGCTCTCGCAGTTGCAGTGGATTGCTTTGTATCCCTGGGCCAACAAGCTCACCTTGCAACACTATCTTTGTTGCACCAAGCTCAGCCGCCAATGATGACAGCAGCGCTTCGATAGCTAACTCTTCGGCGACTTTCCACTGCGACTGGCCAACGTTTTCAAGCTCCAAGTTGCGACTGCATGCGCCGAAACTTGTTTCATTTGCTGACTCGTCAGCGTCGGTTCGATAATAGTATGACGTTGAGGTGCCATCGACTTTTTCTGTCGCAACCCAGTTAGACGTGTCAGAGAACTCTGCCAGCGTAACATTTTGGATCCGCTCAGCGTCGGTCATCGGCACAAAGCTTGGACGGTTTCCTTTTGCCTTGCCTGCAAGCGCCGCTGGCACAGGAGGGTCCCATTTACGCAAGTTGAGCACAGACGTAACGTCTCGCCCGACAGTCAAGTCATCGCCAATTTCATCAGCAAAAAGCTCGACCGACAGCAACAGGCCTTGTGAAATTTTACCTCGCAGTTTAGCGGTCCGCAGAACGTGTCCTTTGTACCCGTCGACGGGGTCTGTTTTAACACCTCGTTTAATGAAGAATGAAAATCTTTCGTCGTCAGCGTGCAGCATTGTATCTATCTCAAAATAGATAACTTTGTCACCTGGCGACACTTCCCCGATGCGTGTTATAACGTTCCAACCTCGAACAACAGCAATCTCTAACGCGTCAGCGTTATCATGCGGTTTCACTTCAAGAACTTCTTCGATTGTTGCCAATGCTCTAGCCATGGGTGCAAACCTAGCAGAGACAACCACGTTTTGTCACACGATTTTAGGCACATCATCAACGCTACGAGGCTGACTGTTTGGAATAGTTCTCTGACGGTTCTTGTTTACTTTAGAGGATCGCTACTTGTTGCTACCCTTTGCATTTCTGCTTCACAGCAAGAGACAACACGTAATTTTAGCGGTTTTCTGTTAATGCGTTGTGCTAGAAAAGAATACGTTGAGGTACGCTTAACTATTGGAAGGAGCTGTTTTATGGGTTTTTTATCTCGTTTGGGGTCCGCTTCTCATGAACCTATCGAAGGCCGCGATCAGCCATTGTTGACAAACCCAATACATCTAGTTCTTGGCACTTCAATGACCGAGCCATTCCCTAACAATGTTGCCCAGTTGATTGTTGGCATGGGTTGTTTTTGGGGCGCTGAAAGACTTTTCTGGGAACTCAACGGTGTGCATACAACGGCAGTCGGCTACAGCGGCGGCACAACAAAAAATCCAACTTGGCATGAAGCTTGTACGGGCAGGACCGGCCATACCGAAGCTGTTCTTGTTGTGTCTGATCCTGCGGTGGTTACTGTTGAAGAACTCTTAAAAGTTTTCTGGGAGAATCATGACCCCACACAGAAAGATCGGCAAGGCAATGATCGAGGCCCTCACTATCGATCTGCGCTCTATGCCTCTTCACCCGAGCAATTGGCCGTGTTTGAAGCCTCAGCTGACAAGTATCAGAAACGACTCACATCTGCTGGTTATGGCCAGATTCAGACAGAGATTGCTCTTGCTGGGCCGTTTTATTATGCCGAACAAGCCCACCAACAATATTTGGCTAGGAATCCGCAAGGTTATTGCAATCATGGTTTTTGTCAAGCGGCCTACGACGAACACTGACCGCCTGACATATTGCTTGACAGCTATCTAGGGTCTCGCCCGAAGAAAGCAACAAGCTGGTTGATTCTGGGATGGTCATTCCCGAGAAATCGGGGATCTTGCCCAGCTGAGATTCCCACTTTCGTGGGATTGACGACCTGAATAAGCTAGGAATCAACCATCTAGCTGTGCGGATCAGTTTTCCGCATCGAGAGTACAGCTATTTTTCCTATAAACATGGCTTAACTGACCTGGTCTGTGTCGCAGCTTGTCAATTTAGAAACAGTTTTATATTATTTTGCCTCCCACCGCTATTATTAGTAGGTCAAGTCTTGTCTTTTGATAGGGATCTAACTTTGTTAGTTTGACATTCGAGATGGTCTCGAACATTAAGATGATGAGAAAGGACGGCACCTATACATGCCCTCCATATTTGAATCGGTAACAGAGCTGCTCAATGAAGAGAGCACTCTAGACGAAATCGGCAGTTTGCTAGGCGGAAACAAGAAACAAGCGAAGAAAGCTATCGCTGGTTCTACTCCTAGCCTTGTGGCTGGACTAGCTGATAAAGCTGCTCAGCCAGGAGGCTCTGAAACCATAGTAGGTCTTCTAGACTCTGCGCAAGCACCAGACGCTGACACGATTTCTGAATTTATTACTGAAGGCAAACCCGACCAAGGTAACGATATAATCGACGGGATTTTTGGATCCAATCGTGACGATTTAATCGAAACTATTTCTTCCAAAAATGATTTGGAACCAAAAATGGTTGGCAAATTGCTACCTATGCTGGCTCCTATCGTTATGGGTTTTCTTGCCAAGACACATAAAAAAGAAAAACTGGACAATGATGGCGTTGCTTCATTGCTCGGCGACGAAAAAGCTGCTCTTGTTAAAGATGGCCTAGTTGCTTCTAAAAAGAAAACTGCTAAAAAATCTGAAAAGAAAAAGCCTGTCGCTGCAGAAAAAGCTTCTAAGAAAGCTGACACAGCAAAGAAGGGTGCCAAAGCTGGCGTCGCTGGAGCTGCAGCTAGTGCGTCTGCTGCTAAAAGCAAAAGCTACAAGTCTGCGTCTGCTGCCAAAAACAAAGCTAAAACCGCAAAGGTTTCCTCTGGCGCTGCTGCTTCTAAAGCTAGAGGCGTCGCACAAGAAGAAGCTTCTCGTGGCTGGTTCTGGTGGCTTCTGGCAGCTATCGCTGGTGTGCTTGCTATAGCATTCTTGCTTAAGCAGTGCGGCTCAGACGAGGAAACACCAAACGACGAGACGACAATTGCTAGCACAAGTGTCGTTGATGGCGAAAAATTAGCCACAGAAGCAGAAGCTTCTATGGCTGACACCGATGGCCTCAAAGGCTACGCATTGAACGCTATTGCCAACACTGACGGTGTTGTAACGCTTCAAGGTAAAGTGCCTACAGAAGAGCTACGGGCTGCAGCAGCTGCAGCAGTTGAAGGCAACGAGGGTGTTACAAGTGTTGTAAACAGCATCGAAGTTGACGAAACTGTAGAACCAACAGAAACAACAGTCGCTGGCGAAACAACCGTTGATGCTCCTAGCACAACAGTTGAGGCTCCAACAACAACTGCTGCGCCAGCTACAACAGCTGCAAGCACAACTGCGACTCCTCCCACAACAGCAAAAGCTGATTCTGGGTCTGCTGGTTCTTTGAACCTTGAACCTATTGAATTTGAAGAGTTCTCTTCACAGCTGACCGCTGATGGCCAAGCAACGCTTGATAAAGCTGCTGAATTTATCAAAGCCAACGAGGGTAGCTATGAAATTCAAGGTCATACAAATGATGTGGGCCCAGCTGATGGAAACCAGCGACTCAGCCAGAAACGTGCTGATAGAGCAAAGCAGTACCTTGTTTCAAAAGGTATCGCTGCTGACAGTTTGACAGCAAAAGGCTTTGGCGAAAGCACTCCTAAAGTTCCTCATGGATCTGCTGGCGCGCTTGAAGCTAACCGCCGTGTTGTGATTGTTTCTGCTTAAAAACAGTCTCAATTTTCATTACTGTAGCAAAGGAGGCCTTCGGGTCTCCTTTACTGCTTTTGGCCGTGAAATCTAGAACACGTCTTGCAGCTAGACAAACCTGTTAACGTTGCCCTGACAGTAAATTCTTGTAGAAATCCTGAGGTTCTGCGAAAAATCGTTTCCACAGCCCTGTTGATTCCAAAGATTCAAACGTTGTTTGTTTGGTTCCTGTTTCGGCGTTTAGCTCAAAAACGTGGGCACCTGGGAAGGCCATCAGCAATGGAGAATGTGTAGAAATAATAAATTGTGAGCCTTTCGCAAGTGACTGACTCATCAACGCACAAAACGACATGAGGCCTTGTATCGAAAGCGCAGATTCAGGCTCGTCAAGCAGATAAAGCCCTGCGCCACTGAAACGACTGGCTGCTAGGTCTAGGAATGATTCGCCATGTGAACGGTGGTGAAATTTGGGGAACGTTGGGGCGAGATGTTCGTCTTCTTCGATATGGCTAGCCATGCCATAAAACGTTTCAGCACGCAGAAACCAGCCCCATCGCGGATTGCGATTCCATTCCAGCACAAGGTGGTCAGCGAGTGAGCTGTGCGTATCATGCGTTGCGAAGCGCAAGTTGCGGCTTCCGCCCTCTGGGTTGAACCTGGCGATAATCGCTATGGCTTCAAGTATTGTTGATTTACCAGCACCGTTGTTGCCCGCAAGAATGTTCATCGGCCCAAAGTTAAGCTGATCGAGCGTTTGTACAGCTGGCAAGTCAAGGGCGTAGTCGTTCGAGGCTTCGTCATCTTCTGACTGATTCGGTTCACCCTGCTCAGGTTTGTCATCAACTTTGTCTTGATACCAATCAGGAAAGTCGTTTTTGTCCCATTCATCGTCACTGCCATCGGTTTCCTGGCCAGTTGGTTGATCCACAGGTTCTTCAATCGGTTGATCGTTCAGCCGAACTCGACGGAGGAAAGGCGCGTCGCTTTTAGTGACCATAGATCGAGTCTACTGTGGCAACAATTAACTATTTACAAACAGGCTATGAAATAAACTATTGGAGAACCAAAGGCGGCTTAGAAGTTTATTTTGTTCTCTATGGCGAGGATCGACTGCCTGCTTTTGAAGTCAAACGAACGGCGGCAATTAGGAAATCCCATACAAAAGGCTTACGTGCTTTTTATCAGGACTATCCAATGGCTGAAAGATGCATGATTTACGACGGCAAACAAAGACAACGGCAAGACGGCATCACAATCTTACCTATCAAAGAAGCACTGTTACATCTCCCCGCTGTCTTAGGTGGCACATTTCGCTAAGATGAGGAGATTATGACAACGTTTCGCACTGTCTCAAAAAAAGTAGCCTATGAAAATCTGTGGATGTCGTTCTGATTTACGTTTATATTTAGCAAGGTTCGTTTCTACAAGTTCTGAAGCAACACCCAAATCTTGTGTTCTGTCATCTCGATTACTGCAAACTTGACCTCTCAAAACAGCGTGCGCTGACACACATGGGCTACACATCTGTTGCTGTGTCGCCTTAAGAACGATCATCCGTGCGAATTTCTTTCAGGTCGGCAAGGAACGATGCCCGGTGAATCGAGAAACGGCTACAACAAGTCAAATTGTGGGCTTTAACAACAAGCTCTAGCGAATTTGGGCGTGCTCAAACTGAAATTGAATTAAACAGCTGTTTCGACATCTTTGGTTGCGAAGCAAATGATTTGCCTAGCACCTTTGTCCCAGTTCGATTCTGTTGGGTAATAGATCTTCATTTGCAGATCTGATTCTTCATAGAGCTGTGAAAACGATTCAGCAAATTGGCGTTCGCAGTAGGCTCTAGTTTTCGTTTCGGCAGCTTCGGGTTCTGGATATTGCGAATTGATAGGAAAACCTTCAATGTCAACAGCAAAAACCTCAAGGATGTCGCTTGAGTCGCAATCGGCTTTTTTGACACGCCCTGGAGAGTTTTCACTTTCAGCAGGCAGCGAGGCTATACATTGGCCTTTAGTTAGCTCACCAATCGCCACTGTAGACGATTTGCGAAACTTATAGATGCCGTACCCTGCCATGAGAAAAACCACCACAGCAGCAAAAACAAGTAAAGGCTTTTTATAGGTACTCATTCCTTAAAGGGTACCTCTTCCTTATCAATTTTCTCTAGCCGTCAGATGTTTAAGGTTTCAATCAAACAAATCGACTCACCCTTAAATGAAAGATCGAACCTTGTAAACTACGTTGATGGAAAGAAAAATCGTTGAAAGAATACTAGTTCGACGCTGGAAACCTTCAGACTTCGCAGATACAGCCGAATTAAACGAAGCTGCCGAAAAACACATAGGCATGTTGCCTGAAAGTGGTAGCTGGTCTAAGGATATGTTAGGGATTCAAGAAAAATTTATTGATAGCGGTGGCGACTTTATGCTTGGCCATATCGATAATGAACTAGTTGTTATGGGCGGATACACCTGCCAAAAAACATTCGCCGAGATTAAAAGAATGAGAGTAACTCCAGATTTGCAAGGCAAAGGTATCGGACGCTGGTTTCTTACACTGCTCGAACGCGACATTAAAGAAAAAAATATAGAACAGATAGTTGTTAGCACCACCAGCGAACAACAAGGGGCCCTCCGTCTCTATGAGGGATCAAACTATCTAGAAGTTGGAAGACGGATAGAAGATAGAGATCACGAAAAAGGAATTGAAATCGTCACATTCAACAAAAACCTATCCTCGGCTAACCCAACGTAAGACAAGTAGTTAACACACCAAAACCCTTAGATGGTTTTTAGGAAGATCTACCTGTTTTCTTTGTCTTTGCGCGACTGTTGCCGATCGAGATCTATGAAGCAGCTACCAACTCCAGACAAAGGGCGGTTTCAGGCGTCGCGTTTCGTCGCGACGTACTTAGCCGATCTATGTTCTGACCAAAGCGATGGTTCGCCGACAATTCGAGGCGGGCAAGAGGCTGCAAACAAAGCGTTAGCAGCTTTCGATGTTGCTGGGTATCACAAAAGTCGTGAAGAGGTATACCCAATTAGATCTCGTTCAGTTTCGACCCTATCGCCATGGGTAAGCCATGGCTTGTTGTCGTTGGAACAACTTTGGGACTATGTTGTCGACGGCCCAGCAGAAGATGTAGCTGCTTTCAGAACAAACCTATTATGGCAGGAGTACGCTCGTCATTGGTATAGCCGCCGTGAACCTACACCTCTAAACCGCCGCGCTGGTGATGCGACACACCACATAGATCATTCAATGGGCTGTATTGAGCTCACAGTTGACGAACTTGAAGAAGACGGCTGGATGCCGCATGAAGCTCGGCGTTGGTTCGCCAGCGATTGGGTTTCGAGACTAGGCAATAACTGGCAGGAAGGCGCAGACTATTTTCAACGGCACTTGATTGACGGATCCGAAGCGGCTAACCAGTTAAACTGGCGACTAGCGAGTGCTTCGGCGCGACAGTTCTCGCGTTGGCAAGTTGAGGAGCGCGCTCCAGGTCTATGCGCTTCGTGCGAAAGAGGCACGACGTGTCCGGTGGAAAGGTGGCCACAAACGCCATGGAATAGTTCTATCGCAGATGTTCAAATAGAAAGTCAGCGTTTTGCCAGTGTACAACCCGATCTGCTTTCGGGTGGCGGCGAACCGACAGCGGTGTGGCTACATCCTCAATCGTTAGGAGATAATGATCAGGCGTTGACAGCCTACCCCTCGTTGCCTGCCGTGTTTGTATTCGATGAGGCCAGCCTTCGTGAAAAAAAGTTTTCTTCTAAAAAACTAATTTTTTGGATTGAGACTTTGGCTGAACTCAGCGAAAAAAGAGAGGTTCGTTTGTGGCGTGGCGAACGTTCAAAAATCTTATCGGGGGAAAATCTGGCCGCTACTGCTATTCCTACGCTTCGATGGAAACAGGCGGCACAGCCACTTGAAATAGCAAAATTGTTTCCATGGCGTTGGCTAGTTACGCCTACTGGGGGTTCAGTCACAACGTTTGCTGCTTGGCGTGAATCTACTGGAATCACAAATGAGTTTTTGCTGAAACAATTCGCCACTTTTGCACAAGAATTAAGCTACCTTTAATTGTAATGGATATGGCAAATCGGTCGCACGAACCATATAGCATCGAGATAGAAATTCCGTCTCGCGTCAATATGGTTTCTGTCGTGCGGATGATTGTGTCTGCCGCCACAAATTCTGTCGGCGCTCTGCATGGTGAACGCCTTGACGATCTTCGATGGGTCACTTCTGAAGCGACAACAAACGCTATTCAAGCAAATCAGTCAACCAACCCTAGCGCTACGGTTAAGGTTACATGCGAGATTAATGACGGGCTAGTGCGCCTCATCGTGCAAGACAAAGGGCCAGGTTTGCCATCATTGATGAATGTGCCTGCTATCACAAACCCTGAACGTCTTGACATTGAAGGCTCATTCGGCATTCCACTTATTGAACATTTGAGCAGCAGCGTCAGCTTCCGATCAGAACCAACAGGCACAACCGTCGAAATGGAACTAGAACAGTAGCTAGCTACCTGGCACTTCACACAAATCGTCGTTTACCTGCAGCAACCTGTGGTTTGGGTTGATTTCTTTCAGCTGCGCATAGTCGATATTTGCGCCTAATGAAGGGTTAGCATTTTTCTCCGCTGCAACTGATATTCGAAGTGATTCTTCTCGTGTCGGTTCGGCCATACCGTAGTACACGGTTGCTCCTTTGGGGACATCGATCCAGCCTGTGTCTGAGTAAAGTGCTATGCTGATTTTTTGCTCGCAAGAATTCTTTACACTGACCTCTAAAGCTCTATCGCTAGAATTAGATTCATTGGCCTCCTCGCTGAAGACTAAAGAATATATTGCAACTGCACTGTAGAGAGCCACCACTGACAAAATGATAATGACCCACATTGGAAACTTCTTTTTCTCTGCCTCAACGCCACCGATTACAGGCATGAGTCTCCTTCCAAGGTTAGAATAGCCTCGTAGCTCAAACCATTCGCGTCAACTCCATCACCGATTTTCAGTGATGCAACTTCAACTTCATAATCTATCCAAATGCTAGGTCTTGAAGTATCGCTGGAAGCAGAAGCTACAGAATACAAGAACGTGTCACCTTCAAAGTTTTCCTCCAAGGTTATTGCGTAATCAACGAAAATAATCTGTCCTGGTTCTACTTTTTGCCACTCACCTTGATAACTCCCAAAGAATGACCTTGCAATATAGATAGGTTCCTCGCACTTATTTTCTGCGGCAATATCGAGTTCGAAACGATCGCTTTCGCAGCCTGTAGCGACAAGTAGGCCAAGCAAAACAGCGGCCGCAGCCACTACAGATTTTCTCGAACTATACATATCGATGATTGTACTTGCAAACAATTACTGTTGAGCGCTGCATTTCGTTAACTGGGTTGAGTTTCGTTAACAAAGATACCGATCAGATATTATTCGATATGGGCATCGAAAGAAAGGGGCATGTTTTTATCGAAACCAAGAAGGATTGGTTCGGCAAGAAGACGTATTCCGAAAGACTCGTGTACGGCCTTACCAATGTTATTAGCGGCTGCGATTACATCTGCTGCCTGTGCTTGTTGTGAACGATTAACTAAGCCAAGCGCATGGCCGTTAGCTAAGCCAACCTTCTCCCAGTTATGACCTCGCGTAAAACCAGCTTGCTCAACAAGCCAGCCAGCTGACAATTTTACTTTGCTACCGCTAGCTGGCCAAGAAGGCACTTTTCTCTCTGGGTCTGTCGCACAAATAGAAGTGTGCACAGCCACGTCGACTATAGGGTTCACGAAAAAAGATCCAGCGCCCCATGTTCCAGAGTCTTGCTGTGACCACACCATATTTTTGCCGTGCCGCAACGCTAAAACATGTTCGTGAACGAGTGCGATATCAAAATCTTCGCTGCTGCTAGGCGAAGCTTGTGAGAGCTGTTCACGCAACTCGCGATATTTCGGTGTATGACGAGACGTTTTCTGCAAACGCAAACAAGCGCCAAGAATAACGAACCTGCCTCGATCAGTGGATTTAAATCGTGAATCTCTGTAGGAAAACCCACAGTCACTTACTTCTATCGTGACTTTACGTTTCTCAAGCTTGTCGTAAGCAAAAACGTGGCGTATAAACGAGCAAATTTCAAATCCGTAAGCACCAATATTTTGCACAATAGCGCCGCCAACTGTCCCTGGGATGCCAATAAGCGATTCGGGGCCGCCCAGACCAGCCGCTGCGATAGCTACAACCGTTTCATGCCAATTACCACCAGCATCGATGATCACGTCAGTTCTGTCGATATCGACAATGGCTGACTGGTCGCTAGTAAGCGCAACAACAGTGCCGTCGACGCCGCTATCTGCTACTAAAAGATTGCTGCCGCCGCCAATAACACGATGTTCGTCAAGGTCACCGAGAGCAGCCTCATACTCTGACGCCTTCACAAAATGGAAAAAAGTGTCTGGACTGCCGCCGACGCGAAATGTTGTATAGTTTTTAAGTTCTGTGCTTTGCTGCATCGCCTTTTAGCGTAGCTTCTCTTGCTGTTTATAGCTTGCAAGGCGACGTCTTTTGTCGCAGATCTTTACAGGCGTCTCTAAAAATTGTGGATGCACTTTGCATTTCCGCTTCGCTCGCAGCATTAGCACGCAGCTTTAAGCAGTTTGCGTGTTAAGCGGTTCAGCAGAAAACAATAATATAGAGAAACACTTAACTAGTTCGACTGTTGGGGCGCTGCCACGCAGAATAGTGAAAATCTGCGACAAACTAAACTAGTGCGTCAACAGCTGTTTAAGAGGGCTCTCAGAGTTTCAGCGTTTTCCTTTAGCGATTCCTATTAATGTCTGTTTACGGTATGTGTGTTTCACCAGATAGAAGCTGCGACATCTACTAGACTAGGTACACATGTTAATCGACATATGGTAACTATTTAAGGAGTTTGCAATTGTCTATTCTTAGGAAGAATCGGTGGGCTGTCCCACTGCTTGCTTTTTTTGCTTTAGCGATAAAAGCACTGCTGCTTACAATGATGACAGCGTCAGCATCAACTGACGCCGCGACATCAGCATTAGCAGATCAACAGTTAGACGCGAACGTTTCAGTCGTTGGAATTGAGGGATCCGATGGGTTTGCAAGCGACGGGTTAAACATTATTTTAGAAGGCCCAGCCAGCGAAGAGCAAGCAGCTGTTGCAGCAGTAAAGACACAAGATGCTGTCAACAGCGTTGTGTACAGGCCGACAGATGCGATCGGTGGTGAGCAAAACCCAGCATCGCCAACAGCCACGACGGCCTCATCGGCGCCAAGCAGCGACGATACGCCCGCAACAACAACTGGCGAAAAGGCGCTCGCCCCAGAAACCTCGAAGAAAGAACCTCCTTCTTCAGAAAATCCGCCTGCATCAGGTAACGCAATCGACGAAACATTAAACAAGCTGTTTGAACTTGAACCGATTGAGTTCACTAAAAACCGGTCAAACATTCGTAACAACTCGTTTGCAACGTTAGATAAAGCAGCGACGATACTAGCAGAAAATCCTCAAGTAGGGTCTCTCGTTGTTGTTGGCCACACAGATACTGACGGTGCGGCTTCTATTAACGCTGCGCTTAGCCAAGCACGAGCAGAAGCTGTTGTAGCGTATCTAGTTGAACAAAAAGGCATAGACGCATCTCGTTTAACGGCTGATGGCAAAGGTGAAACACAACCGCTTGTTACGCCAGAACTCAGTTCGGCTGACAAGCAGAAAAACCGTCGAATTGCATGGGAACGCGGCTAATTCAAATCTACTTACACACACGAATCGGAAGGTATCCCCTTCCAGAAAATTTTCACAAACTACGAAAGGAACCCTCATGGGTTGGTTATTTACAAAGATATTTCTCGCACTTCTCCTATGTTTTCTCATAGGACTTATGATCGGACTGCTTTGGTGGTGGTTTGACCGTAAGAAAGAAACACAAGTCAAAGATGAAACTAGTACGTTGAAGTCAGACACAAAAAAAGTTGCTGCACTTGAATCGGAGATAGCGTCGCTGAAAGCTTCTGCCTCTTCAAAAAAAGATGTCGAAGCTGAGCTGGCTTCTCTGAAAGTTTCGGCTAGTAAAAATAAGGGACTCGAAGCAGAACTTGCTGCATTAAAGAGTAAATCTTCAAACACTGAAACGTTAGAGGCAGAAGTGGCTTCTCTTAAAGCTCAGCTCGTATCCGCAAAAGCTAAAACAGAGAAAATTCCTGCGCTCGAAACAGAACTTATTGATTTACGTAATCGCGCGCAGAAGTCAACTCGTTTAGAGAGCGAACTAGCTGAACTCAAAACAGCATCGTCAAAAAACAGTGATTTAGCCTTGCAGGTTTCAAGCTTGAAAGGCGAAGCATCAAAGGTTTCTGGTTTGGAAACACAACTAGCTTCACTAAAAGCACAAGCTGAGAAAGCATCAGTGCTCGAAGGCGAAGTTGTTGACCTTCGCAGTAAAGCGACAAAAGTTTCTGAGCTGGAGACACAACTAGCTTCTTTGAAGGCAAAAGCTGAGAAAGCATCAGCGCTTGAAAATGAAGTTGCTACGCTTCGAGACAAAGCTGGCAAGGTTGAATCGCTTGAGACAGAACTCAGCGAATGCAAAATAAAATCTGCTCGTGTTGGCGAGCTCGAAACTCAAAACGCTGCTCTCAAAGCGAAAGCTGAGAAAGTTCCAGCGCTTGAAAATGAGCTGGCTCAACTGCGTCGTCAAAGCACTCCTGTGTCAACGGTTGCGACTAGCCAACCTGAGGTGAAAGTTGTGCCTCCAACAAGGCCGTCTAAAGTTTCTAAAGCAGCTGAAGATACGTCCTGGAGCACAGGTACAACCAAGTTAGGAACGCTAGGAGCGAACCATAAAGATGACCTTAAGGTCGTTAATGGCATCGGGCCAGTTATGGAAAAAACGCTTAACAGTTTCGGAATACAGTCGTGGGAACAACTTGCTGCCTTCACCGAAGAAGATATTGCTAAGGTGACCGAAGCAATCAGTGCTTTCCCTGGCCGTATCGAACGAGACAACTGGGTACCTCAGGCTAATGAATTAGTTGAGGAATTCCCGTTGAATAAACCCTATGACCGCCCAACGCGAGAAACCTTTCTAAACAAAAAGAAGTAACTCTAACGCATAGTTGCAGCTTACGTTTGTTCAAAAGGTCGCCTTCAGAGAAGGCGGCCTTTATTTTTGTTCGACAAGCCCTAATGTTTTTTGCATAGGTTTTTGTCTAACTTTCCAAATATAAGAGTCAACAATATAGTGATGAAAGTTGATTATCTGATACATCACTATCGGCGGAATGAGTAACGCTAATGTTTGGGAGAGCGTGAAATAAATAATTGAGCTTGCTGCCAGGCAAAGCCCGAAGTACTGCCATTTTTTTGAGGTTTGCGACAGCCGAGAAAGCAAAGATGCGTCACTGTTTTTAGTAAACCTGCGATTGTTGAAATACCAAACAAAAGCTATGTATTGTGCATTATGCCAAATATTTATAGCTAGCCATCCAATCGTGACGTTACCGATGAGCAGATAACCGAACCCAAAAACCATAAAGTGACTTGCCAGATAAAGGGTATGTAGCGGCGAAGCTTCGCCACGTCGCCACGCTTGATATCTTTTAAACGCTAGCCAGATCACACCTGCACATGCGATAATTCCGACGCTATGAGCTGCTATTTCGGGAACAGGCACTGATTTAAATTCGGTCCCTAAAAACGTTTCATGCTGTTGTGCGCTGCGCCATAGTATCCCCCATGCAGGAAACAAGTAGAATACGAACTTTGCCATCATAGGGTTTTCGCTGGGTTCAGCCAGCCCTGCTTTGCGTTCATAGACTCGACTAACGCCCCAAGATTGCCTTGTATAGTGCCACCATTGCCAATAAAAATAGACAGATGTTAGTGTCCACAGGCCGATCCCTTGGCTCAGCGCAACAACAAAGACAACAGTGACAATAGGAGCCCATAGCAACATTTTTCGATGTTGCGTTCTTGTCTGTTCGTCGAAAATAGTTCGTGTGTAGGTTGAAATCACATGGTGATAGCCGAGCAACCAGACGTCGAGTAGCAGCACTGCGTTAAACAGTTTCGGTTGTGCTGCTACAAGCATTGCTGAAGCGATCGCTCCAAGGGCGATCCATTGAATAAAAAATTTGTCGAAGGTTGGGTTTAGCAGATTGGGGCTAGTGCTCTGACTAGTACTTTTGATGTTTGTCATGGCAACTCCCCCTAAGCGTTGTCTTTTTTGCCTTCCTTGCCTACTTGTGTTGTGAAGGTCCCTCATTGTTTGTCGGCTAGGCGCAGCCGATCTTGAACAACCTTTGCACGGCCTGGGGCCTTCTGTGAAACACTCAACCAATCTTATGGGTTGTTTGACCTACATACGTCGCGATTTTCATTGCGTAGGCGTGGAATCATCGATAGCCTGGAGCAGGCAACCTTGACCGCTACGCAAAGGTGCCGATGGTTACGACTATGGCTGGGAATCCAAGAAAATTAAATGCAGCCAAGCGTGTACCTCTTAACGACCAGAGCAAGGCACCAAAGTTTAGCTCTTCGATGAATTCGTCCATTGGTACTGCTGTCGCCGCGTTGCGATGGGGTTCGCTTCTTGTTGGTTTATTTTTTGCGACTGTGTTGGCTGGCGAGGGTGAAGTTCGCGTTGTTGCAACACTTGCTATTGCGGTTTTTCTTACTTCCTGGCGCACGATTAACCCGATACGAATTAGCAACGCAAAAAAAGTGTCACTCATTTTCGCATTAGCAGATGTTGCAATTTTGGCTGCTGCTATTGGATTGCGAGAAGGGTTCGCGAACCCTTTTGTTGGCACAGTTTTTGTTGCAGTGGCTATCGTTGCGTTTGGTTGGGGATTTTTCTATGGAACACTTGCAGCTGCGATTTCTCTCGTTGTTTCCACGCTGGTACTTTATGTCAGCGGTGATCTTTTCCGTTTCCCGACGGCGTTAGAAATTTTAGCTCTTGCCGCAATCGGAATTTTGCCTGGTCTTGCTTTCGATCGTGTTATGCAGGTTGATAGAAGTAGAGTTCTGTTAGGCCAACGTGACAGGCTTGTCGAGACAAATAGCTTGCTCGAAACGTTGCATGGGCTGGCTCGTACGTTGCCTTCTTCATTGGATTTAACCGAAGTTGTCGAAACTACAAAAAAGCAAATACAACAGACTTTCCAGCCCCATCGTATGGCTATTTTGATTTATGAAGAAGAAAAATGGGCGCCGCTGCTTCAAGATGGTTTTCAGATTGAACCAGAAACATCGACAGCTGAGCTTCCTGAGCCGTTAGTCAAAGCGACTCGCAGTGCTAAAGCAACTCTGATCAATGATTTATCTGCTTACTACGATCGTTCAGGCAGCGCAATGTATGTTCGCTTGATCGCCAACTATAACGATGTCGGGCTTTTAGCAGTTGAACATTATGATGCTCACCATTACGGCAACGCCGATAAAGAACTGCTTGAAGGCTTAGCCGACGTGCTGGCCTTAACGTTAGCTAACGCACGTTCATTTAACCGTCTACGCACCTTAGCAGCGGCTGAGGAGCGCACACGAATTGCGAGAGATCTGCACGATCGCCTTGGTCAATATCTCACCTATATCGCCATCGAACTTGAACGAATTACCAATAACGAGAAGAAAAAGAATCCTGATCTGAAAAACCTGCAGGATGAGGTGCAAGCAACAATCGCCGAATTTAGAGACACACTTTTAGAACTTCGGACCGCGGTCACTTCGCAGAGGCCGCTTACTATTGTCTTGCCTGAAGTTATTGAACGCTTTAAAAAGCGGAGCAAACTTGAGGTGGAATTGCATGTTCCCGATGATTTAAGTAGACTTTCAGCACCTGTTGAGAATGAACTGCTACGGATATCTCAAGAAGCGCTTACAAATATTGAAAAACATGCGGCCGCTTCTAGGGTTTATATTCATTGGAAAGTTGCCGATGGGAAAGGTGTGTTGGCTGTTACTGACGATGGTAGAGGATTTGAACCTGGCAAAGGAATACGAGGTAACGCATACGGTTTAGTAGGTATGCGTGAACGTGCAGCCGCTATTGGTGCACTTTTAGACATTTCGAGCAAACCTGGGCAGGGGACAACAATTACTGTGCAAACAAAGCAAACACTAGATTAGGTGGAAAGAATTATGATAAACATTTTACTCGCTGACGATCACGCCCTCTTACGAGAAGGTCTTAAAAAGTCTTTTGAAGGAGCTGGTGACACCGTTGTTGGTGAAGCCGCAACAGGCGAAGAAGCTGTTTCGTTAGCTAGGGCGCTACAGCCACAAGTTGTGTTGATGGATTTATCAATGCCTGTTATGGACGGAATTGAAGCCACCCGCAGAATTAAAGAAGAGATGCCAGGCATCAAAGTGGCTGTTCTTACAATGCATGACGATATCGACAAGACACGTGACGCAATCACCGCTGGCGCAAGTGCGTACATGAGTAAAGGCACATCGTTTAACGAAGTTCGGGAAACTGTTTTGCGTGTTGTTGACGGAGAAACCGTACTATCTCCAGCTTTAGCAGGAGCGATGCTTAACAGCGTCCGAAACGAAGCGCCAAGTCAAGAGCTGCTTTCTGCACGTCAGGTAGAGATTTTGCAGGCAATTGCTGATGGGATGAGCACAAAACAAGCTGGTCGTCATCTTGGGATCACAACAAAAACTGTGCACAATCATCTTAATGCTATCTATCGCAAGCTTGACGCTCAGTCACTAACCCATGCTGTGCTAAGCGCTGTTCGTCTCGGCATTATCGATTTAGATTCTGAAGCTGCAGAAGCGGTATAAAACATCGCTGCACAGTAACAATTGTTTAAGGAAAGCTACAAAAATGGCCTTGTGAGTGAAGGCCATTGTTAACCAATAGCTTCTGCTGTGAAAAGCTCAGCGTATTTAGCGCGCAGGTTAGACTTTTTGACACGCCCAGTTGAAGACCTGGGTAAGTCATCAACGAAAAGAAATTCAAGCGGCACTTTATGTGGCGAAACTCGCTGCGCTATCGCCTCAGCTAACATTGCAGGGGTCACTCTGTGATCGCCAACAATTAAAGCAGCGACTGCTTCATCCAACGTCGGATGCGGTAGCCCTATTACTGCGCTTGCTAAAACTCCTGGAATAGAATCTAGAATTATTTCGATTTCTTTAGGATAAATATCCATGCCGCCTGAGACGACTAAACTGGCAAGACGTCCAGCGAGCGTAAGCCTGCCGTCTGTACCGAAAAAACCTGCGTCGCCTGTTTTGAAGAATCCGTCAGCAGTGGTTTCTTCTGCGAAATGGTCAGGCATTTGCCAGTAACCAGCAAAAAGGTTTGCGCCTTTCACTTGCACTTCGCCAACCTCGTTTGAGCTCAACGGGTTGTCATCAGCGTCTGCGATACGCATAGCAACATTGGGTAGTGCATAGCCGACGCTGCCAGCAAGTCGTTCGCCTTCAGGTGGGTTAGAAGCAATGATGCCGCATTCGGTTATGCTATAGCCTTCGCAAATTGCATGGCCTGTGCGTTCTAAAAACCGACTGAACGTCGAATGAAGCAGCGGCGCTGAGCTGGAAATAAACAGCCGAACAGTACGGCAGTCAACAGAACCAAACTCTGGGTCACTTAGCAACTCTTCGTATTGTTTTGGCAACGCCATTGCGACAGTGACTCGCTGTAAGTTTTTGACGACAGCTTCTCGACTGTATTCGGGAAGAAAGATTACTTCCGAAGCATTCATAATTGCTGTGTGCAATGCTGTGAAAAGCCCAAAATTGTTTGAGATTGGCAGCTGATGAAGCAAAACGTCACCTTGTCGCCATCGCCAAATAGCGTGCAGAACTTGGGCGTTGCTTATTAAGTTGCCGTGGGTGATCATGACGCCTTTAGAACGGCCAGCCGAACCAGAAGTATAAAGAATACATGCCATATCGCTGGCATCTCGTCGGACAATAGCGTTCACAGGTGTTACTTCATTTGCAGCGTCAGCGAGCGTGCCTGTGCTGCGAGAACTTAAGGTATGCACTGTTGGGACGCCAACAATATCAGCCACAGGTTTAAACTTAGTGACGTCTTCTTCTTTGCAAATCAGCACTGACGGTTCGACATCACCTAGATAGAAACCGATATCTTCAACTGAACGGTTTTTAGGCAGCGGCACATACGTGAACCCACCTCGCAAACACGCAAGATACAGCGCAATAGCATCTGGAGATTTATCTATTTGGGCGACAACACGATCACCAGGACGCACACCATTATGCGCTAGAACAGTAGCCATAGCAGCGCTGCGGCGATCTAGCTGGCCAAATGTGTATGTTAAGCCACCTGGGATTGTCAAAAAAGGTCTATTAAGAGAATCAGCAAACTTTGACAAAAACAGTTCATAAATATTGTGACTCAAAATCACTCCCTACCCAGTCGCTTGGAACAAGCGAGCCCTCATTTTATCAGACGAAAACCTTTTTAGACAATGCTCTCTATTGCTTTTCGGCATCTCTCATAATTGCAGATGCCCTCAATATTACCGCTGCGCCCGTCGCGTTTCACGCAGATAGTAGCGGGTCTGCTGGCAAGTGCGTTACCACAACTTGTAAGGCCTCGACGAGATCACTAAGCACGACTTTTGCGCAATAGCGGGTCTGCAACTGCGAGAAGTTTATCTGCAACTGTTAAAACCTTGCCAGCGGCCCCAGGGGTTTCTGAATCTATCAGGTTACCCATAACACCTAGAGTGATATTAGCTATCGATTGCGTACCAACGGCTACACGCAGGCCACTGCGCAGAATCCAAGGGTGGCCGATAAGAAACGAAAAACGCCGTCCTGTGCGCAAGAACTGGTCAAACCGTTGCCCAACCTGTTCGTCATAACGGCTATGCGCTGTCTGCGGGTCGTCGAGGAAGAGTTGTGCAGCAAGCATGCCTGATTCTAGGCCATAGTCTATGCCTTCGCCGTTCATTGGGTTCACAAGACCAGCGGCGTCACCAATTGCGACCCAGCCCATGCCATGACGTTTCTTAACGCTCATCGGCAACCGCCACGCTCTAGGGCGTTCAAGATTAGGGCCGATATCCCAGCTTTCTTGCACCAACGCACGGTAGGAATCAAGCAACGTGTTGAGGTTCAATTTTTTAAAGTTTTTCATTGTCGACAACGCACCGACGCCGATATTGACCGTGCCATCGCCTGCTGGGAACATCCAACCATAGCCAGGGACCGCCGTACCGTTTTTGTCTTTAAGTGTCAAGCAGGCTTCTAAATGTTTGTCATCATGGCGAGGCGATTCTGCATAGCTGCGAATTGCAAGGCCAAACGGTTCGTCTTCGTCGCGTACCGCGCCGAGCATGCGCGCGACTTTTCCTTGCGCTCCTGTGGCGATAACAACCATTTTTGCCGCAATAGTTTTGTCGCCAACCTTAACGCCAGTAACAACATCGTTCTCTATCACAGGCACCGCTTCAGCTTCCCAAACAAGTTCCGCACCAGCATTAGCTGCAACATCTATAAGGTGTTTATCTAGCTCTCGACGCGGCCAGACAGCGCCATGTGAAGCAAACCGTGATGTTTGCGGCCACGCAAGTTCACGAACTTTTTTGCCTGCAATCATTCGCAAACCATCTATCGTGTGTGTCGTTGCTAGATCTATATCGAGCTCTTGCAACGCCGTGACAGCTCGCGGCGTTAACCCATCGCCGCATACTTTGTCTCGCCCATATTTCGCTTTGTCAAAGACAGCTACGCTGGCTCCCCCACGAGCGGCTGTAATTGCTGCCGCTGCTCCTGCAGGGCCAGCACCTATAACAATCAGATCATACGAAGCCATAGGTGTAAGCGTATCTCTTAAATAGGAGAGCAGCCGCCCGATTTGTGCCACTTCATAGAAATATGGCTACCCTGAGAAGATGGGCATCAAGGTGGGCAACTGGAAAATAGTTGTAGTTCTCGTTGTAAGTACGTTTGTAGCTAGTGGCTGTTTCGCTGGAACAGATGCGTATTCAGCTGCTGAACCCGCTAATTTCCTGTGGGGCATCTGGCATGGTTGGACCGCTCCATTAGCGATTATTTTGCACTTTTTTGATGACCAGGTGCGCATTTATGAGCCAGATAATACTGGCATATTGTATGACATTGGTTTCTATATGGCGATAATCAGTGGTTTCGGCTCGCTTGGTCTGTCTCGTCGAAAGATAAAAAGGAATCGAAGATAAGCGGTTGTAAGGAGTAGGCTACTTCATATGGCTATCTCTAAAAATAACTTTTGTTTATTGCTTGCTTGCACAAACACACGTGAAAACCTCCATGGCATGACCCGAGCAGAGCGCCAGTGCAGTGGGCATCTACAATTTTTCAAGATGCCCGCATGATAGATAAAGAAAGCCAAAGGTCTGGAATCCAAAGCAACCGTCTGAACCAGTTCACATCGATGGTTGACCACACTATTTTGAAACCGCAAGCTACTGTTGCCGACGTTATGAACACCTGCGACGAAGCATTACAGCTAAAAACGGCGTCGGTTTGTGTGAACAGCTGCTGGGTAGAAGCAGTTGCGCAAAAACTTCAAGGTTCGCACGTTGCAGTTTGCAGTGTTGTTGGCTTTCCTTTGGGAGCAATGTTGACATCGAGTGTTGTGAGCGAAACGCAACATGTTGTACGTGCTGGCGCTGAAGAAATAGACATGGTCATCCCTCTCGGCCTGGTCGCGTCAAATGAATATGCAGCTATAGCTTCACATATTGAGGCTGTGAGAGGTGCTTGCTCGGGTCTGGTTCTCAAGGTTATTTTAGAAACGGCTGTGTTGTCTGCTGAAGAGATCAAACGCGCGTGTGAAGTAGCCGTTGAGGCTGGAGCAAACTTTGTTAAAACTTCAACTGGTTTCAATGCTGCTGGAGGTGCGAGTGTGGAAGCAGTTTCTTTAATGAGGCAAACCGTTGGCGACTCGATCGGGGTTAAAGCCTCAGGAGCGATACGCACGTTGTCAGATGTTGACCGTATGGTTGACGCAGGTGCGAGTCGGCTTGGGATGAGCGCCACGCTCGCCGTCGTCAAAGAAATCGAATCGCTGTAACAGCAGGAACTATTCCAAAAATTTTTATTGAGGAATTTTTAACACTTGCCCAGGTTTAAGGGTATCTCGGTCAGAAATACCATTAAAAGCTGCAAGCGACGAAAGCTTCACGCCATTGTTTTGCGCGATAACTGAAAGTGTGTCACCATCTTTAACAGTGTAATCAACCGATTTGGTTGCGACAGTTGGTGTAGGGGTAGCTTTAGTTGTTGCTGACTGCGGAACGGTAGTCTTAGCAGGTAGCGATACGGGCGGAACCGTGCTAGCTACAGTAGGCGGGCTCACAACAGTATTTGCACTAGTTACTTGCACGCCAATAGCGTTAGGGTCAAGAGGCTCATCAGCCAGTGTGACGCCAGCAACAGAAACACTAGTCTGATTGTTTGGCACTGCGACGACACTCGCAGGCGCAGGAGGCAGCGCTAGCGAAGGCGCAGGATCACCCGCTGTTGCGCTGTCATTAACATAACGACCACACCCAGCTACGCTAAGCAGCGCAAAGAATGCAGCGGCGACAACGAAAGCGTTTTTAGAGATACCCATAACGATAAAGACTAGACAGCTTCTAGCAAAATACGATGTTTTTGAAAAAATCTCTTCCAAAGGAACAAACCAGCAGCTCGCAATATCAAAAACATAGACCACAAAGCCATTGCTTATCTTCCTAGCTTCGCCATTCGCCTGAACGAAGACGACGAATGCGCTCTTCGGCTTTCGGGTGCGTTGCGAATTTTTCAGAGAACTTCAGTTTGCGATTTGTGAGAGGATTAATAATGTAATGACTAGCCTGCGGCGGCGGGACAGAAGAAGTGATTTGCTGCGAAAAACCGTGAAGCTTCTCTAATGCTCTTGCTAATGGTTCGCCGTCGTCGATAAGTCGAGCGGCCGAACGATCAGCTGCGTATTCTCTGCTGCGACTAATCGCCATTTTAATAAGGCCAGCTGCAAGTGGCGCAAGTAGTGAAAACCCTAGAATGATAAATGGGTTACCGTTGTCTCGACGGTTGGACTGGCTCGGTGAACGCATCGCCGTCCACATAGCCATATTTGCTGCATAACTAATAACAGTTGCGATCATCGCAGCAACCGAGCTCGTCAAAATGTCACGATTTTTGATATGCGCAAGTTCATGAGCAAGAACCCCACGAATCTCACTCCAAGATAAATTCCGAAGCAACCCCTCGGTTACACAAACTGCTGCGTTCTTAGGGTTACGGCCTGTCGCAAAAGCGTTAGGCTGCTGCTCTGGAGAAATGTATAATGCAGGCATTGGCATGCCAGCACGCTGTGTCAACTCCTCCATAATCGCTCGATATTTAGGAAGTTGAGAGTCGTCAAGCGGGATTGCCTTAGCAGCACGGATCGCAAGCTTGTCACTGAAAAAATATGACCCGCCGATCGTGACGAGCGAAATAAGAAAAGCGATCGTCAATCCAGTTGGGCCAAAGAAAAACCCGACCCCCATCATCAGGCCAGCTAGTCCGCCAAGAAGAACCGCAGTTTTAACATGATTTATCATTAGTTGCTAGTCGCCTCGAAAGGTAGTCGATATTGCCTTTAATACTACCGTGTTGCTTGAATCTTAACCAGGTGAATCGGGCCATATTCCAGTAGGCAAATATAGACACAAATTTGATTCTCCCACATTGAGGGAGAACGTAGAGCTCTGCTAGACTTATCTTTGTGATAGTTCGACATGCTAATGATTCTGATGCCGAAGCTATCTGCCATATTTACAATTGCGAAGTGATGAGTTCTCTAGCAACTCTTGACATCAAACCACGCACCTTACGTGAACAAAAACAATGGATTGAAGACCGTTCAGGGCTACTTTCGGTTTTAGTTGCCGAAAAAAATGGCGTCGTCGTCGGTTTCGCAGCCTTAAGTTTCTATCGCTCATCTCATGGCTACCGATCTTCTGTAGAAAATTCGATCTATATCGCCAAAGACCAACGAGGCAACGGCTTGGGCACAATGTTGCTTGACAAGATCATCGAATCAGCACATCTGCAAGGGTTTCATAGTTTGTTCGCCCGAGTTTCAACTACGCAAGAATCGAGTCTACAACTTCACACCAAACGTGGTTTTGAGACAGTAGGTATCGAACGTGAAGTTGGCAGGAAGTTCGGCAAATGGCGTGACGTAACAATCATGCAGCTGCTGTTGCGCAACCGCTAAGCACAAACCCAAGGGGCAAGCAAACATTGTGCCCGCCCCTTGCTTGGTTTATCTGGTGGGCCGGGTAGGATTTGAACCTACGTAGTGCAAGCACAGCGGAGTTACAGTCCGATCCCTTTGGCCACTCGGGCACCGACCCAGGCCTACAAATGGTAGCAGTTATTTCCTTTGGTTCAATCGTTTTATCGTAAAGTTCGGATAGTTTTTAACTATGCCAAGTTTTGATATTGTTTCAGAAATCACCCTAGACGAAGTGCGTAACGCAGTAGACCAAACCGATAGAGAAGTAACAAATCGTTATGACTTCAAAGGGACAAACTCATCCATAAAGCTGTCAGACAAAGAGATGAACATTATTTTGGAGACAGCAAGCACCGACCGAATGACAGCATTCAAACAAGTGCTTGAAGAGAAGCTTGTCAAACGCAAGGTTTCACTAAAATCTGTTGAGTTTAATGATGAACAAGATGCTGCGGGCGGACGAGTTCGTCTCCAGGTAGACCTGAAATCTGGTATTTCTACCGAAATCGCCAAAAAGATCAACCTTACGATTAAAGCTATGAAACTCAAAGGCGTGCAACCCTCTGTGCAGGGAGAAAAAATACGAGTCTCAGGCAAGAAAAGAGACCATCTGCAAGAAGTAATTGCGGCGCTTAAAGAAGAAGATCTCGACCTAGCGTTACAGTTCGAGAATTTTAGGGATTAACAGCCTGACCTGCAGCCGCCAGCGGCGTCACTGGCACAACTCTATTGACAGAAACTTCAACAGTTGAACCTTCTTCTACCTCCACGCCTGCTCCAGGGCTAGACGAAATAACATAGTTATTCGGAAGTGGCTCGCCATCTGCATCCAGTGCGTTTTTGACTAGCTTTGTTTTGAAAACCAGATCAGCGTCCTCGATAAGACCTTGCGCTTCTTGAGCAGTTAACCCAACAACGTTAGGGACTGCAACCGTTGCCACCTCAACCGTGGTAGTAGGTTCATCTTCAATGGTGGTAGTAGACGAATCGACTGTAGTCACAGGGGTATCGACCGTGGTTACTGGATCATTTACTGTCGTCACGGTTGATGGCTTTGTGGTTACGCCCGAAGAAGCTGTCGTTGGTTTTGTCGTAACAAATGGAACACTTACGCCACCTTTTGTTGTTTCTTGAGGGGAAGCGACTGTGACAGGAGAAGCAGGGTCTGCTGGTTCTTCGACTGAGGCGCCTGGTTCTTCTCCGATAGGGTCAAGTGCGCCTCCATCTGAGGACACTGTCTGAGCGACAGTCGTACCGCTTTCGCTTGCAAGTTTATCTTCATCTTCGTCCGAGCCATCAGCTGCAACAATTTCGTTGCCGCCGTCATCGCTCCCTCCCCGAGAAAGCGCATAGCCGACGATAAGCGAGGCGATCAACACAAAACCAACCGCACCGATAACAGCAAGAACTCGACCGTTGACCGCTCCTTGCGGTCGTTCATCGATGAAACGCACATGCTGGTCATCGGCGTTGTCGTCTGAACCGAACTCGAATTCGTCCAACGGGTCTAGTGCCGCTACCTGCGGCTCTGTCACATGTTCTATATCGTCGAAATACGTGCCGTCGTCATATTGCGTGAACTCTTCAATGCCCGAGGTACTCGGAGCAAAAGCTTCATCAGGGGTGATGGCGTCAACTTGTTTAGGCAATCCATAGCCGTCAGGCGCATCAGGGACGCTACTTAAATCAATAGATTCGGTCTGGGAATCTATTACAGGAAGTTCGGCTGTCTCTGGGTCGTAGTCGTTGTAAAGGTCCTGATCTGACCGATCGCCGCTTTGATTTCCGTCGTTCATTTGTTCCGCCTTAGTAAATCCCTCGCATCTATATACTAAAGGATTAATTCTTTACTACCCTACCATGAGGGTAGGTTGTCGAAGAGTCTTGTCAAATAGGCGTTCTTACACTCACTAGTAGGTCAAATGTTAAGAAAACTTGAACGATTAGGTAGAATTGCCGCCGTAGGCGCTGTGGCGTTACTCGTAGCTGGAGCCTGTGGAGGGTCAAATTCGCTGCATGGAGCGGCGAGCGTCAACGACCTTCGGGCTCCCGGTCTAGGCAATGGAGGCTACGACGTTAAGCAATATGACGTGTCTTTAGTGTGGGATAACGCCGAAAAGTATTTAACAGGCACTGCCGAAATCACAGTAGTGACGACCCAAGATGTAGAGCGCATCAATTTTGACTTTGCTGATTTACAAGCAACAGCTATCACATCCACCGACGGGCAGAATCTAGATTTTTCTCAAAAAAACGATGAACTAGTCATCTCATTAGACAAAGTTTTTCAATCAGGTGAAGAATTGATGTTATCTGTCGACTATGAAGGCACCCCCACTGAAACAACAAAAGGAATTTTCGGCGGAGGCTGGCGCCAACGAGAAGACTTCATCTATGTGCTGGGCGAACCTTTCGGTGCTGCTCACTGGTTTCCAGTGAACGACCACATTAGTGACAAAGCACAATTTTCGCTACAAGTAACAACTGATGCTTCACAAAATGTGTTTAGCAACGGAACCCTTGTCGACAAACAGCGTGAAACAAACGGCGACATCACATGGTCATATGCAATGGAGCAACCAATCGCTAGCTATCTTACAACGCTTCTCATTGGCGATTTTGTTTTAGACGAACAAGACACAGTAAACGGTGTTGCTATCCGCAACGTATTTCCTGCATCGTTACCAGCGGCGAAAC
Source organism: Acidimicrobiales bacterium (assembly GCA_020629155.1). Lineage (GTDB taxonomy): Bacteria > Actinomycetota > Acidimicrobiia > Acidimicrobiales > SZUA-35 > JAHDDW01. Next base: position 43,829 of record JAHDDW010000002.1, read on the forward strand.
GCAACGCTTTCGACTCTCAAGACGAGATGCTCCAGTTTTTTTCTGATCAATTTGGGCCATTCCCTTTTGATGTCTATGGCTCAGCTGTTGTTGATGATCCCAATTTGCGAGGCGCGTTAGAAAATCAAACACTTTCTGTTTTTGGTTCAAACAGTATAAACCAGGAAATTATTGCCCATGAACTAGCCCACCAATGGTTCGGCGATTCTGTTACTCCTACTACGTTCGGCGATCTTTGGCTCAATGAAGGATTTGCGACCTATGGATCGTATCTCTGGTTTGAATTCAACGAACAGCGTGACATCGAACGTGTGATTAGCAGACATCTGCCCCTTGGAGTAAACCTTGCGTCTTCTCCTGCAAGACCGCCAGAAGATGCCGCTCAAATGTTTTCGCCGTCAGTGTATATTCGCGGCGCTTTTGTTTTGCATGCTTTGCGGCTAGAAGTTGGCGACGAGACGTTCTTTGAGATCTTACAAAACTATGCTGAAACCTATAAATATGGGAACGCTTCGACACAGCAGTTTATTGATGTAGCTGAGAGAACTTCCGAACAAGACCTATCGTCTGTTTTCGATGTTTGGCTTTTCGCTGATGAACTACCAGATACCCTTGGCTCCATTGACCTTTCGGCGTATCAATAGAGAGCACACCTTGCTTTTCTAAAGACTGTCTCTATTTATTCGTTTTACATCGAATCGTTTTACTAGAGAACCGCTAAAATCTGCGTGGAAACGCCCCGAGCGGAGCGGGAATACCGAGGGCATCTATAATGAATAGAGATGCCCTAATTTATTTTAAAAATTGGTGACGTCTGAACTTTTTCATGCACCTGTTATAGACAAGAAACTATCGCAAGGGATGCAATGACCTATTACCACTCTATGATGCAACAAGATATTTCAGAGCGAATCAAAACAATTGCCGCAACGTTAGAAGCAGCAATTGAACGTCGCGATCAATCGGCGCAACAGGCGCTAAAAAGTTGGAGCGGCCCTTTAGCCGTTGACTTTCGCAACGCGATACTTGCCGAAAATCAAGCAGCCAAAACGCTTATTTGGCAACTCGGAATAAAGGCAAACTTCTCGCTCGCGAACAAGTGACCTAATAGGCTCCGTCGCTTTTCATTACCGCGGGGATAGTTTTTAGAAGAATAGAAACGTCGACGAGCAGCGACCAGTTGTGCACATAATAAAGGTCCAGACGAGTGTACTCTGCGAATGTTGTACCGCTTCGACCCGACACCTGCCACATGCCTGTGATCCCTGGCTGCACTTCGAGACGAGCGAAAAGATCTTTTTCCCACGCTGCTGTTTCTGCTTGCAACGCTGGTCTTGGGCCAACCAGACTCATCTCGTTTTTAAGAACGTTGATAAGTTGCGGCAGTTCATCGAGTGACGTTTTACGCAAAAAAGCCCCTATTTTAGTTATGCGAGGGTCATTACGCATTTTAAATAGCGGCCCATCACCTTCGTTTGTTTGAGCAAGATCAGCAAGACGTTCTTCGGCGTCAACAACCATCGAGCGAAACTTCATCATCGCGAAAGGTTTACCAAAGCGTCCAACTCGTTCCTGACGAAAAAATATAGGGCCAGGGGAAGTGAACTTCACTAACAAAGCAAGTACAGCAAACACGGGGGCCGCAGCCAATAAAATGCCGCCTGCAATGGTGACGTCAAAAGTTCTTTTCGCAAACGCACGCCAGCCGCTGCGAGGGCGAGGCGCTATCCACATAGCCACCGACGATCCCAGGCTTCTTGTCGCAAGACGTTCGGTCGCAATATCAGAAAGCGCTGATGCCAAATCGACATATAGCCCTGCATCAAGTAGGCCTCGCACTAAATGGTTTACTCGCTGACCGCTAATAGAAGATTCGACGACAACAACTCCTTTTGCGCCGATCCGCTGTACAGCAAGCAGTGTTTGCGTCAGCAAAGCCTCCTTCGTGTCATAGTCGTTTGGGTCTATACGCTCCAAAATAGTATGTGGGCTTGAAACGTCAGCGCCAATAGAATCTTGCAACTGCTGGCCTGTTTCTCCAGCCGCGACGAGGACCGATCCCCACAGCGCCTGCCCTGACTTACGCCGACGAGCAAACCAACGTCGTACAAGTTCACGCTCGATGATCACCGCCACAAGACTTAGAAAAAATAGCGCTATCGAAGCTCGCAACGTTACGTCAGCGCCAACGAGTAAGGCCGCAACGCCTATGGTAACTACCGTACGCACACCACAGCGAATAAGTCGTGCTAACTCTTGTCGTCGATCGGTAACTAATCGGGCGTTATAGAGACGGCCTACAACCATCCAGCCACAGAAAAGAAAACCAAAGTTACCTAACAATACTAGATTATCGATACCAAATACATAGTTAGCTACAAAAAGAGCGAAGGTTATTGCTAGCCAATCACTAGCGAGAACGAGCATCCTGCGTATGGCTACAGACCTAGACGGTTGTTCGTCAATAGCAGAAGTCTGCCGCTGGACTCTATCTTCTACTGTGAGCTGATCAACCGATGACATAGATATTGTGTACATCGACCATATAGCTTCATAATTAAGGAGAAGAATTGGCAACCGATTTTTCGCACCCTAACCTAGCCTGTCACGGTTTAGGATTGATCTTTTTCGAATAGTTTCGACACTCTCAGTTTTGATGACGGTAGGGCTTTGCGGATGATGAACCCAGCGTGTCGGTTCGTTACTATCCTGCCTGTTTCTGTTAGTGATAAGACGGCCGCTAGTTTCTGCATGTTTGATAGTATCCGCGTATTTCTAGCGGCATGTAGGTAATGGGTGTAGCGGCTTCGCAGGTGATGCCATTGAAGGTGTCCATGTTGACTGGCGGGGTGGAAGGCATGGTGGTTTAGATTTCTGGTCCGATGTAGTGGATTATTTGGTTGTTGTCTGCTGGTTCCCAGATGATGAGCCAGTCTTGTTTGTTTCCGTAGACTGGTATTCCCCATAGTTTGGTTTGGTGGTACCGTCGTTGCCGCGCCTTTGACGTTGTGGGGTGGTCTTCGATGAGGTCTAACGCGTCGTTGATTTTGTTGTATAAATGTTTTTGTGTGGCGTCGTTTTGTAGCTGGTTTAAAGCGTTTTCAGCGTCGACATGAAAAAGAAGAGACATATATATATTGTATCAACCCACACAACAATACCCACTTTCCCATATGGCGGTTTGTGGGTTTATGGGTTATGTGGTATAATGTTGTATGATGCGAATCGAGAAGAGGATAACAGTATGAACACTTCACTAATTGAAGTAGACGACCGTGGACGCACCAGCTCACTTAAAAGCCTTGAAGTTAAACCAGGTAGTAAATATCTTGTCACAGGTTTAGAAGACGGCACGCTGCTATTCGAGCCAGCGGAAATTGTGACACGCCATGAACTAGCGTTGCTACGCAATAAAGAACTTGTTGATCAAATAGAACAAACCCGTCTAGACCCATCGAAACTTGTAGAGTCAAAATCTCGCAGACCTCGAAAATAGAAACAACATGAGAAGGCTAGCAGAAACATGATGGACCTATCTAGATGATTCCCGTTGCGTCAAATATCGAAAGTTCCTCTATCTCACAAAGCTTGCCACTACGGAGTTCTATCTATACTTACTCTTCTGTGGGTTGTTTACTAATGCTTTGACAAGCGACTCGGCGAGTGGGTTGTGGGTTCGTTGCTCTCGACGCGCGATAACAAGGTTTCTATAGAAGAGCGGCGATGCACTGGCTCTATAAATTTCGTCATGACCTTCAGCCTGAGATAGTGGCAAAACAGTCCACCCCATTCCAAGGGCAACCATCTCTTTCAGCACCTCTGGCTGGTGCGATTCGGCTGCTACTTCAAAACGGCAACCCAGCTTTTGCAGTGCTTCGGAAGCCAGCCGCCTGGTGTGTGAACCTTGAGGAAATGTCACCCATGGGCCCCACTGCGGCGGCTTTATTTTAGCTGCACCTTTTGGCCCATACACTGCCATGGGCTCTTTTAAAAGCGCAATCTCATCAATACCTGCCAACGCATCACTTGGCTGCGCAATTATCGCCAATGCCAACTCGCCGCTGCGAACCTTAGCTACCAGCTGACTCGACGGAGCGACAGTTATATGCAAATCAACATCAGGGCGAGCCGCTTTGAACGATTTTAACAATTGTGGATAATGCTGCACAGCCGCCACATCGATCATGCCAATATGAATCGAGCCAACCATGCCTTCTTTAGTCGAACGCAACCAACTTTCCATGTCTTTTGTCAACGTCACAACGCTCGCTGCATAGCGATAGATCTCGCGCGCATCAGGGTTTGACACTTTTGTGCGTCCTTGCGTCTGGAAAAGCGCTACGCCGCATCGACGTTCTAGCTCAGTCAGGCCCTGACTTATGGCTGACAATGACACGCCCAATGTTTTTGCGGCATTGCTCAGTGAACCTGTTTTGTCGACTGTTGCTAGATAAAGAAGCTGTTGAGTTGTTAGTTGCAGCATGCTAGTTAGTCTACAAGCTCAATAAACAATAGTTAAGCATTACTTAAACGACAACAAATACACTTTACTATAACTTATCATTGCCGTCATGTCTAAAAACACAACAAAAGCTAAAACCATCGCCCCTGCTTCTGGCAAGCTCGGCATTCTAACACCTGGCATTGGTGCCGTTGCCAGCACATTTATTGCAGGTGTGCTCGCAGCTCGCAGCCAAGGAGCCGCCCCAATAGGCTCCGTCAGTCAGATGGCGCACGTCCGCCTTGGCTCAAAAGAGGAGAACCGCAACCCTAAGATCAACGAATTTGTTCCACTTGCCACCTTAGATGACCTTGTTTTTGGTGGTTGGGATCCAGTTTCGGCAAACGCACTTGATGCAGCCCGCACCGCAGGCGTGTTGGAAGATAAAGACTTAGCCCCAATCTCATCAGAGCTTGAAGGTGTCGTCGCTATGGACGCTGTTTTTGACAATAAGTGGGTGACTCGCCTTGAAGGCACCCGAGTTAAAAAAGAGACATCAAAATGGGCGCAAGCTGAAGCATTAATAGCAGACATCGCCTCGTTCGGTGAAGAAAACGGCTGTGACCGCATGGTTATGGTGTGGTGCGGCTCGACCGAAGCCTACCAAGAAGCAAGTGACGTGCATATGACCCTCGCAGCGTTTGAAGAAGGGCTCAAGAATGACGACGACAACATTTCACCAAGCCAAATTTATGCATACGCCTCGATTCAAGCAGGCGTTCCATTCGCGAACGGCGCACCGAACCTTTCTGTCGACTTGCCGTGTATGCAAGAACTTGCCGACGCACGCAACGTGCCTATTGCTGGTAAAGACTTCAAAACAGGTCAAACCTTGATGAAAACCTTGATTGCTCCTGGTTTGAAAGCACGAATGCTTGGCCTGCGTGGGTGGTTTTCAACAAACATTTTAGGTAACCGTGACGGTGAAGTTCTTGACGCGCCAGAAAACTTCAAAACCAAAGAAAGCTCGAAACTTGGCGTTATAGACACCATTTTGCAGCCTGAAACCTATCCAGACCTTTATGGCAATATTGATCACGTTGTTCGCATCAACTACTACCCACCACGTGGCGACAACAAAGAAGGCTGGGACGCAATCGACATTTTCGGTTGGATGGGCTACCCGATGCAAATGAAAATCGACTTTCTCTGCCGTGACTCTATTTTGGCTGCACCGATTGTGTTAGACCTTGCGCTCTTCTTAGACCTTGCTGCACGAGCAGGCGAATCAGGTATCCAAGAATGGCTAAGTTTCTATTTCAAAGCACCACAAGAAGCAAACAATAACCCAGAACATGATATTTTCATTCAGCAAACAAAACTGAAAAACACGCTGCGTGAATGGATGGGTGAACAACCTGTGACACATTCAGAAGCTGGCTAAAATCTTCTGCGGACCCTTGGAAACTGGCCAGCAGCAACTGCGTCAGCTTCCAAGGCTTGCATTTAACACAATCAAGATGCCCCAACTTCACAAACGATAGGTAGCCTGAACGGGTGGATCAAGAAGCGGTTTCGTTAAACGAAAAAGATATACTTTCGACGCTTGACGCAGACAAAGAAGGCCTCGTCTGGGAAGACTCTCTTTGGAAGCCATCCAACAGTTATAAAGGAGTCGTAGCCTCACAACTTGATGCGCACCCAAGCACTGACTTTATTGCAACAACACTCGGCCAAACACTACGGGCCTTTCACGACATCGCACACACCAACCTTGCTGTATTACTCGACACGATAACGTGGGAAGATACGTTCGAGCAAATATCATCACGGTTAAACCATCCCGCATTTTCGCCGACTCGCCTCGTCGAGCCTTATAGCCGTTACCAAGCTGAAGAGCTGCTCACCAATTTCACACACGCAAAACCGCAAACCATCGATGACGACCTTGTGGTCTCATTCGGTTATCAACTAGCTGATCTTGCATATGTAGAGGGCGACCGAGTTGCAGCGCTCAAAGATATCGACCAGTGTGTTATCGCCGACCGTTATTATGACCTAGCCATCAACCACATTAATCTGCATGCACTTATCGGCCCCGAGGCGCTCTATAGCTTTTATGACGGTTATGGCACGACACCCAACATCGTCAAGCTAGACCATTACATCATGGCAGCGACACTTTTAAGCAAAGGCACGCCGTGCTAAAGCCGCTTGTTATCGTGGGGCCGACAGCATCTGGCAAATCAGCACTTGCTCTGTCGTTAGCCACTACGTATACGCCTGCCGAAATTATTTCAGCTGACGCAATGGCAGTGTATCGCCAGATGGATATAGGCACCGCAAAGCCATCTGTTGAAGAGCGTGAAGCAGTCCCCTATCATCTTGTTGACGTTGTGGACTCGTCAGCGACGTTCGCTCTTTCTCAGTTCCAAGAGTTAGCTCGTCAGGTGCTGGTGGACTGCCAGAAGCGGCGAGCAACACCGCTAATTGTTGGGGGCACAGGGCTATATGTGCAAGCTGTTGTTGATAACTTTACTATCCCAGGGCAGTTTCCCGATGTGCGTGCGCAACTTGAACAAGAGCCAACCACAGAACTTCTCTGGCAGCAGCTTGACAAAAAAGACCCCGTGGCAGCTGCCAAAATGGAACCAACAAATAGACGGCGCATCCTTCGCGCGTTAGAAGTAACGCTGGGTTCTGGACAGCCCTTTTCTTCGTTCGGCCCTGGGGTTGATAAATACCCTGCAAATGATTTTTGTCAAGTTGGTTTAGACATAGATCGTGATGTATTAGACAACAGGATTAACCAACGCTTCGACGCTCAACTAAAAGAAGGCTTCTTAGAAGAAGCGAAACGTTTACATGCAGGCAATCTGTCGAAAACAGCACGACAAGCGTTGGGGTATAAAGAATTTTTCGCTCACCTTGACGGCCAGTTATCGTTTGAAGAAGCAGTCGCAGAAGCAAAACAACGTATTAGACGATTCGCTCGACGCCAACAACGCTGGTTTCGACGTGACCCACGCATTACTTGGTTTGATGCAACCGACCCAGATCTAGCAGCTAACGTTGCAGCTCATTGGAACAATCGTTAAGAGCACGCGAAACCAACTTCAGAGAATGCCAGACCGCTAAAGAACCAACAGAACTATTCTGTTGTGGTTGTTTCCTCGTCGCTTTTTTCAGTGGTCGAAGATGCGTTAGCTTCTTGCTTCTCTCCGGCAGCAGAGTCCGCCGTTTCTTTGCCTTCTGCCGATTGCAAGCTTTCTAAGAAACCTTCTGGAGGAGTTAGCTTTGAGAATTGAAACACGATGCGTCGATTTGCCTCGCGACCTTCGGGAGTGTCATTCTTACCAAATTGTTCAGTTTCTCCCACTGGGTTTTTCGATATTCGATCAGCTGCAACACCTTGATCAATTAGCCACTCTTCAACAGCATCTGCACGAGCTATAGCTAGCTGCTGATTTTGGTCTTCAGGTTTACTTTCGGCCCTTTGCGTGTCAGTGTAGGCATATATTTCAACTTCAAGTGTGTCTGAGAATTCTAAAAATTTTACCAAAGCCTCTAACGAAGGAATCGTAGCATCAGGGTCAATTTCTGTTATCCCAGCTTCAAAAATATTGGGGCTTACCACTGCCACAGTAAAGTCATCTTTTAGATTAGTTGTAATCTCTTCATCAATCTCATAGTTGTTCACAACTTTGTCTTCATCACCCAAAATTGCAACACCCAACGCTTCAAAGAAAGCACTGTTTTCTTCTGAATCAACTGTACCTTCCAGGTATAACGTGCCGTTACGCATCTCAGATTTGCGTTCTTCTGCAACGTTTCCAGAAGATAACTCTTCATCGATTGTTTTAACTTCTTCAGGCTGGGCAAGTGACGAGGCTGGAGCACTTGCTTTGGCATCTTGTGTTTCGATTTGCACGTCATCCGAAGCAAACGGGCCGATACCTTCTTGCTCCATTATTAAATACCCTAGCCAACCGCATACACCAGTTAGGACTACCGCAGCGAAAGCCCAAACTTTTGTACTATTCATATTGCCAGCTCCCAAAATTCTTCTTAATCATTCAACAACAGTGTTGAATAAGATTCAGGATATCATACGTATCGAAAAACTAGACAGCAAGGAAATATACCTACGTTGAGGAAATACTTGGGGAACTTTTTGCGAACTTGCGGCGTCTTATAGGCATGAAAAAAGTAGTTATGGTTCTTTTGCTATGCCTTATGTTCACAATTTAAACCCATTAGGGTGCATGTAATGCTGGCTTCAACTGTTATCGGCCATCATGGAAACAACTTGTAGTTCTACTGATTTTGCTTTGTTTGCTGACGTAAGCGGCAGGCGCACTATATTACTATCGCCTTCGAATATCGGCGCAATACCGTTGGCGTAGATTTCGACAGGCACATCAACGTTTTCAAGATCTGCTACATCTTTGATCGCCATTTCAAACGGCTGCGAACGCTGTGAACGAATAGCCTGCGGCACATAGTGACGATCAACCCACAACACATCACCATTGTCATCTATATAGGAGGCAAGCACCATTGGAATCGCAACTTCTCTCGTGCCGTCATTACGCAACTCGCCTGCAAGGTTACCGTCGTCTGTTACTTCTATGTCGTTGACACCTACGCCACGGTAGAGCCCATAGGAAGTCACTACAGCCTTGGCATACACCTCAACCGAAGCGATGTCTGCCTCAAGCGTCAACGGTTTTTGCACCAATGGATCAAAGTCAACGTTTTCACCTGCTGCTACATCTTGAAAGTCAACTCGAAACGGGGTCGTCTCACCAGGGTTCAGCGTTTTAGACATGAAGTCGGTGGCATTATATTTTGCTATCTGCTGACCGTCAGCGTCACGCAAAATAGCGGTCACCGTCAAGTCAGCTGGGTCTACGTCGGTGTTTAGGATCTGGCCGACCACAACAGGCAAATCGTCTTTTGCCACTAACTGTGCCGAAGTGATCGCTATTTCAGGGCGGTCTTGAATGTCGGCCAAATCACTTGTTGCAGATGTGACTCGCCGACGGCCTTGCACAAGATAGTCGACTTCGCTTCGTCGCACGAGCTGATCTGGCGGCACTGTCGGGTCAGCTGGCTGCGGCACAATAAACCATGAGCCGTTGCGCTTGCGCAGCTCAATATCTTGGGTACTGTCGTACCAATCCAACGCAGTGAGATACGTGGCTTTTACCCGCACGACCGCTTTTGTATCACTGCGCTCAAGAATTTCTGTGTCGATTGAGTCGAGTTTTGCATATGATGCTAGTAAACCGCCGTTGACTGAAAGCTGCAAGCGCCACAGCTCATAGTCAATGCCAGCTTGAGGATCTAGCCGACTATAGGCATCAGCGAAACGACGAAAGTCTAGATCCTCGTAATAGGTTTCGATAACGTCTTCTATTGTCGGTTGTTGCGCAACTGCTAGCATCGGTTTGGCGAACAGCGACGCACACAATACTGCTAACACACAAATCCGCAGCAGTTTTACTTTCCAGGATATTTTTTTGCTTATCCTGCCGCGAACTCGCGCCAGAATTTTCTCGCCAACCGAGACTTTTGTCTGCGTTGTTGTCTCGACTTTTGCAGCAAGCTTTTGCAGCAATCGATCTATCCACGCAAACGGCCCCCAAAACTTCGCCGCTGCACTGGGATGATTTTTTATTGTACATCCCTTCGGTATTTCCGCTGCGCTCGGCGCGTTAGCACGCAGCAAGTACTCAGTTTTCCGCGTCGATGACCACAGGTTAAGAAACAGCAATACAAATGCTCCACAAATCATTGTTGGAGGAATCGTTCCCCACATAAATCGTTGCCAATACGGTGCCTGGTTGTCGGGCAACTGCGCTGGCAGTGGTTCAATGTCTGCACGCTCCCACACGACAATGCCGTTTTCCAACGGGCCAAGTTGATGCCATCCAGCAAACGTTAGTAACGGGTCATAAAATTTGTCGTTAGAGAACACAAATTTGAGATTGTATTTCTCTGGCACCTCTAAAAACTGTTGCAACGACCCCAACCCAGATACACCACGGTATTTAGCGCCTTCAAGCCGTTCGATGCTAGTAGAAGTGAGCTCTGGCAACCGCCTTGCTGAATGATAGTTGCCGTCGACTTGTGTGGCTGTTGTTTGTGCAGACAATCGAGCCATTTGATCGCCGAACCCAAGGGTTAGGTAACGCCAGCGCTCGTGCTGATCTTTTTCGATGAACGACACGATCGGGTCGGTTGCTATTTCGTCTGGCTGGAACGGGCGATATTTTGCTAGCGTCGCAGAAAAAAGCGACAACGCAATCATTGCTACCACCAGACTTATCTGAACGAAGCGAAGCAGAAAAGTGCCGCCTGTGTGACGTAACCACGATGCTATAGACCCACGTTCTATACTTGTGACTAACAACCCAGCGAGCGGCAAGATCATTATCGCCGCCCAGAACGTGAACCTGTCTAGCGTCAAGATGTCGAACGCGCCGCCCAGCAGCATTCTTGGTACTGGTGTTGTGCCGCCAGTGCCCAACACAAAAAGTAAGAATAGCGATGCGGCTAACGGCCACATGCGGCTGACGACTGCGCGAACAAGCGCATAGGGCAATACAAAAAACATGAGACCCCATGGAATCGCAAAAAAGATTAACCCGATGTTGCGGTCAGCTAAAAAGTTTGCTCGACTGCCGTGTGGGATGGCGACCTGGTTGATCGGGTCTTGCCCAGACCAAATCCAATACGGCATCACGACAATTACAAGCACGCAGATCAGCAACGGGCCAACAACTGCCAACCGTACTGTTGCTGGCCAGACTCTGCGTAAACGTCTTGCCAGCATCGGCAACGCGTTTTGTATCGACAACACGCTGCGAAACTCTCCCCCTATTTCGCCTGGTAGAGCAATTCGCGATTGTCGAAGCAGACCGGCAACAAGCACTGGCCCTAAGAAAAAGATGGACCCAAAAAGCGTAGTAACGTGATGACCTGCGGTACATGCGCCCAACACAACCACGCCTGAGAGCAAGTTTTTGAGCCGCCCTTCAAACACCCAACGGCTAATAAACGGCAACGCGTTCAACAAAAATGCGAGCGCGAACGTTGTTGGCAACTGGCCATAAAGATGCACGGTTTCTGCTATCGCCGACGAAGCCACTAACAGTAATGCTGCGTTTGCAGCGGCCTCTTTTGATACCCACAGGCGCGAAAATCGATAGACCCCGATTGTTAGCATCAGCAGCATCGTTATCTGCACCGTGACAAAAGCCAGTTCTAAACTGCCTAAAACCTTTGATAACGCTGCCATTGCCATGTGTGTGCCAGGCGGATATGACACCGTTGTGAAGCCTGTATACCAGCGTTGATCCCAGCTGCTGAACCAGTCTCGTGCATAATGGTCACCCATAAACATATGCACATAAGCATCGTAGGTGCCTTTATAGGACCCAAAAAGCAGTAGCGACCCGTGGTAGAAAAGTGTTAAAACTAGTGCCCATCGCAAACGCTTCGGAAAATCGACGCTCGACAAAAACGACACCGAACGAAGCTTTTTGCTATATGTTCTCCGAAAAGAGTCCACCTATCAAAGTCGGCATTTCCAACCCATGATCAAGCGGTTCTAGAACCCAGGCAAGCTACGACTAGGAGCAGAAACGTGCTATCTATGCAATAATGGGGTAGAAAGGTTGAATAACAGATTATCGCGAAGGAGCTATACATGCCAGGTAAGATGAAGCCAGAATTCTTAGGTCTGACACCACATCAGATTCAGAAAGAATTGGATCAAGCTCAGTTAGACCGCAGAACCGCAGAACATGAAACCATAGCTATATTTGATGGCCTAATCGAAAAAGCAAAAGCTAGAGGTGTGCATAAGATACCAGCCCCGACGGTGATCGATAAGCGCTCGGGATCACCTGTATAGCTTGAATGGCAACATACAGGAACGTAAGGTTTGACGAGTCTTGTCTAAATAGATTCATCAACGAGTTAGAGATTCATAGTTTAAGAAGCCACCCGATTCTTGTCGACGAGATAATGCCTAATTTAATTAGCGCTTTCAAAGAGTTATGGCCAACTTTGCTTCAGCCGTTCAAAGAAGATTCACTAATAAGAGCATACGAATTCCGTAGCGACTACGTCCCCTATATGATTTTTTTCGCTCGCCTCGAATCAATAGCCATAGATTTAGAAACAGTACAAGAATTCATCGTCATCTATGATGTTGAAATAGCCACTGAGATCCGTTAAGGGTTCATACACGTCGCTTCAACTAGCTTGACATGTCCAAGGCTCTCGCTGCTGTTTTAACAGAAAAACTATCACTGCAATAGTTATAAGCTGCAGCACAGCAAGAACTAGCATTATTTTTGTATGTCGCGAAACAATGTCTTGATACTCAATCAACAGGAAAGGCTCTGGATTAGTAACTTCTGTTATGTAAGGATCTGATTCTAGCCTCTTAAATTTGTTCAGATCCGATAGGTGAGTCGTAACAGTCAGGCTCGGAGCTACAGTCTGTTCAGAGAGCAACCCAACCATCTCAGGCGAATCTGCAAAATAGGCTTTGGTTTCTTCAGATGTTTCAGTCCTACCTCTGTAGCGGACGCTATAGACCTTATAGCTAGAGTTCATTTCGATGCTTTCTTGCAGCTCTTGAGCACGCTGATCTATAACGTTTTCAGACAGAAGATTACCATCTCCATCCTCCTGCTCTAGCCAAAGTGTAGAATCTACTACTTCTTTCGCCTTGAGCTGTCTGTTCGATTTCGCAGCTGAGGAAACCATCCCAACACATAAGACTGCCGCTAACCCAATCAGAACATAAAGGATAATTGGACTTTTTCTTTCAGAAATATCCGCCATTTATCCAGTATAAAAGAACAGCTTACAGTACACTCTTTGACAGTTTACGCAATTATATGCACACTTATACTTGCGGAGGTTGCTTATGGCTTAACTAACTATTTACTTAGAAGACGAAGTAGCGAAACAACTTAAAAAAGCGGCGGAGGAAACTCACGTTTCGCAAAGCAGCTTAGTTTCTGAACTTATCCGAAATCGACTTTCAGCCGAATGGCCGACTTCAGTTAAAGACCTGGCTGGAGCTTGGCAAGAGTTCCCAACAGCTGAACGACTGCGGGATTCTTTGGGCTCTGACCTGTCTCGCGAAGATCTATGAACTTTTTTTTAGACACAAATACTTTGATTTACTATTTTAAAGATCAAGGCCACGTTGCAAAGAACCTGCTGGCAGTTTCTCCAAAACAGATTTTTATCCCCTCCACAGTCGTCTCCGAACTTCAAGTAGGGATTCACAAATCAACATCGCCACAGAAACGAACAATGCAACTGCATGCACTACTCGAATCTGTCTCGATTACTTCTTTCGGACATGAAGAGGCACTAACCGCAGCGAAAACACGCGCAGCGCTCGAAGCCAAAGGTACATCTATTGGGCTATATGATATTTTGATAGCAGCAACGGCGTTAAAAAATAGTGCGACACTCATAACTAGAAACACAAAGGAATTCGAACGAGTCGACGGCCTAGCGGTAGAAAATTGGTATTAAGCTAAGAGCATGAGAAACAACATTATCTTAGTGACCACTGACAGCAAAGACCTGGTTTCCAGTATTGCCGAAGCTTGCTCACTACATGAATAGAAACCACGCCCATTCTTCTCGCATAGAAGCTACAGGGCTTAGCAAATCGTACGACGGTCATATAGTTGTTGACGATGTTAGCTTGGCAGTGCCTGCCGGCGAAATCCATGCGCTAATCGGCCTCAACGGCGCAGGGAAAACAACCCTCATGCGAATGTTTCTAGGGATGATCAAACCTGATAAGGGCAGCGCTTTCATTAGCGGCGTTGACGTCAACACTGGTCGACCCCAATGGCGCAACGTGGGTTATTTGATTGAAACCCCCTTTGCCTATGCAGAGCTTTCAGTTGTTGAAAATCTCAAAGTCTCGGCGATTCTACACGGCGTAGAGGAAAGTCTTATTGACGAAATGGTTGCTGCAACAGCTGAAAAATTCGGAATCGCACAATACAGCAGTCGAGCTGCTCGTAAACTCTCGCTTGGGAATAGGCAAAAACTTGCTCTCGCTTCGGCAATGTTACACAAGCCGTCGATACTCATTCTAGATGAGCCTGCCAATGGGCTAGATCCTGCTGGTGTCGTAGCAGTGAGAGAAATGCTCGCAGAAGTGGCCGATGATGGTGTTTCAATATTTGTTTCCAGCCATCACCTCGACCAGGTTGCTCGCATAGCCCATAGCATGTGGGTTTTGCAGTCTGGGAAGCTTGTAGGCAAACTCGACCCTGACGGTGCGGACCTCGAAACGACTTTTTTTGAGATGATTTATGAGGCAGACCAGATGAAAGGGGCTAACTGATGCAGCGAGCGTTCAACGTCGAAGTTATGAAGTTTCGCCGCTCCCCCGTAGCGTTACTCGCTACTGTTGCAGTTGTTCTTCTTGTCCCAGCGTTAAGCCTTGCCATGTCTGCGCTCGTAGGACGCAACCCTGCTTCAACGCTTGCTCTGAAAGCTGAAGCATTGGTGGGTGATGGCGGCTGGGAAGGCTACCTTAACGTGGCAAGCCAGGTATCGGCAGCTGCTGTGTTTGTTGCCTCAGGTTTTGTTGTTTCGTGGATATTCGGCAGGGAATACGCCGAGCGAACATTTTCGTCGCTCTTTGCACTCCCTGTTTCGCTGGCTTCAATCGCTGCAGGCAAGCTGCTTGTACTCGCAATCTGGTCGCTGCTGACCGCAACCGCGATGGTTTTTATAGCTGGAACCCTCGGCGCTACAGCAAGTCTCGAAGTTGACGGCCTCAACATCGCTGGTTCGTTATGGAAGCTATTTATTGTTTCTTTTTCTTCAAGTGTTCTGGCTATGACTGTCTCCGTCGTGGCAAGTATTACTAGAGGATATTTTGCGTCAGTCGGCGCCGTAATTGTCCTCGTCGCTTTCGGGCAGTTATCTGTTTTGTTCGGCGTCGGAGGATGGTTCCCGATCGCAGTCCCAGGGCTACTAGCCGTGTCTGGCTCCGAAGGCGTCCCTCCTGTGATTTGGCCCCAGATCATATTCGCCTGTTTAACAGTAGCTACAACAAGCTACTTTACTATTTGGTGGTGGGGTAGATCGTCCGCTATCTAAACACAAAAACACTTGCTGACCACTCAAGGCAGCCCTGATAGCGCTTACAACGTTGTTTTAGAAGCTTTACGCTTCCACTTCGACTATGTCACCTGCGTATTCACCAGCTAAGAGTTTTGTAAGCGTCTTCTTGGCGGCGTCTTTCGATTTGTATGCCTGGCTTGTGGCTACGATTTCGCCGTTGCCAGCTTTGACTCGGAAACACCATTTGTCGTCTTTGCGTTGGAAAAGTTCACCTTTGCCTGCCATAGCTACCTTACTTTCTACTCTATTTTTGCTGATTTTCTATCGACTAACTACACGCATAGTAAACCATTTCCGTCAGGTGGTCCAGCAACAACACAATCTATCAGGCACCTAAACGGTCAGTTGCTGTTGCAAGAACACCTCGAACATGCGCTTGTGTCATGCCAAGGCCAACACCAGCTTGCTGAATTTCTTTCATCTCGGCGGCATCAACCGAACCATCAGCGACAGCAAGATCAACACAGGCGTTTAATAACGTCTCTTTTCCGTGCTCGTTCAGTGAACCAGCCAAGGTTGAAAGCTGCACCGCAAGACCAGCCGACGGCAATGTTTTGATGTCTTCATCTAGATGTTGCTGCGTATACGGCGTGTCAGAATATTGTTGCATGATTTCAAGCCCACGCTTTTTCTCTAAGTCGTTGACCACGCCGTCAGCGTTGATAATCGCCACAACCGCATAGCGAACTGCGTTGGCGAGATTGTCCATAATCTGTGCTGTCGTCGGGTTTGTTAACACGCGAGGGTCATATGAAGATTTACAGGAATCGCATTCTACGAACTCGCCTAAGGCATTTAACGGAAGTATTGGAATCCAGAAAAAAGTGAACCAACGTTTTGCTTCTTTTTTTGAAAACCCACGATCAACGCCTTCGTGAGGACATGCAAACATGCCCGATTCGATAATTTTGTAACGAGCTTTGAAACCCCAAACTAATAACATGCATCCGCCTTTATACAATTTACAGCACACATACGCATGCAAAAGTCGAGTTTACATCATGTGAGTGCAAATAAATCTACAGGCCGTTTGGAGTGCTATTCCGCTAGGATACAGAAATTTTGGCCCTATACTAAGGGAACCTTATCGCTAGTCGAAAGATACAGATGACTACCACACTTGATCCTTTTGCTGAACCTTTTGGAACTATCTTCAGTGATCATATGACTGTCGCGACCTATGAGAACGGCTCCTACAGCTATAGTGGCCAGACCCAACCTTTGCAGCCTTTCTCGATGCACCCT
Source organism: Acidimicrobiales bacterium (assembly GCA_020629155.1). GTDB lineage: Bacteria > Actinomycetota > Acidimicrobiia > Acidimicrobiales > SZUA-35 > JAHDDW01. The sequence continues at coordinate 60,705 of JAHDDW010000002.1, forward strand.
GGGTCGCATGTTTTGCATTACGCAAGCACGTGTTTCGAAGGTTTGAAGGCTCACCGACAGGCTGACGGTTCTGTCGCCATTTTTCGCCTCGACGATCACGTTGCACGCATGCAAGAAAGCATCGCAAAGTTCCACGTCGAAACACCAGACGCAACATTACTCAAACAGCTTATTCTCGACGCTGCAACTGCTAACGCCGGCGATACACCGCCAAACCCTGGGTCGCTCTATATCCGCCCTGCTTTTATCGGCACGTTAGAAAACATTGGAGCTGCTGCATCGCCAACCACCTCTGGGCTGCTCTATGTTGTCAATTCGCCTGTAGGTGACTATTTCAAGGGCGGCATCCGACCTTTATCGCTACTGATTGAGACACAGCAGCCTCGCACAACCCCACAATTTGGTGCAGTGAAATCAGGAGCTAACTATGCGATGGCGTTAGGCCCAACACTCAAAGCAAAAGCAGACCATGGCGTTGATCAGGTGCTTTTTGCTGCTGGCGATGATGTCACAGAAACAGGGGCAGCCAATTTCTTTTTGATCGATGATACTACGGTGATCACACGCGAGCTTGACGACTCGTTTCTCCATGGCATTACAAGACAGTCAGCGGTAACGCTCGCAAAAGAACTGGGCTATGACGTGCAAGAACGTAAGCTACCTGTCGACGAACTAATTTCGTGGCAAGGCGAAGCATTCCTTTCTGGCACTGCTGCGGTGCTCGCTCCTGTCGGCAGCATCGTGCTAGAAGGACAAAAAATCACATTCGGCGATGGCCAGAACGGGCCGAACACACTGCGTTTACGAGAAGCGCTCACAAATATTCAGGTCGGCAAAGCCGCCGACACGCACAGCTGGATGACAAAGATACGCTGACTTGAGAAAGTTGCAACCTAAGCAATTTGTGCCATAAGGCCTAGTCTGGTAGGCAAGAATCTGGCCGATACATAGGTATGCGTTTCTTTGCTTCTGGAAAATTTTTTGCCATGGCAATAGCTGCATGTCTCATCGGCGCCCTTTCAGGGCCTTCTCCTGTAGTAGCGGCTGGGACAGACGGGCCGACCATTTGGTCTGATGATGTGCAGGGCACAACCACAAAAACGGGATCTGTTTTTGGCAGCAAATGCGCCAGCGGCTCGGCTAACGCTGTTGAAGAATCTGATACGTTGGCACTTATGGATGATTGGGCGGCCGCAGCAGTGTCTGCTAATTTTACCTATTTGTCTCCAGCTGTGACCCCTGCCGACGATGTTTCAGGTGACTCGGCTGTGTTGTCTTTCCCTGGTGTAAGTGACGTGTCGGTCACGGTTTCTCGCAGACAAGTACCACCAGCGAACGCGACAAACCCAACAGATGCATCAACTGGGGCTCTTTCTAACAATGCAAAATTTTCAGATTCGGCTCGACTGCAAGATTGCGCCCCACGCCCAGCTGATCTAACATCGGCTCCTGCTGGCATGTTGATGCCATCAACGGCTAGTTTTTCAGGCCTTGGAGCAACTCCAGCGACCTTTTGGAACGCAACGACGTTTCCGGCTGGGAACCAGTTAGATGCAGCTTTGTTTGAATTTTCTCGACCTGTTGGAGCATTTGGTTTATGGTTTGGCGATCTTGAAACCCGGCCACCAGTTACTGGTGGCGGCGGCGCATTGGCTATCGTCAAGTTACTTGACAGTGCGGGTAATGTCATCCAGTCGACAGAGATTTTACCTGATGAAGCTAGCATCGATGACAGCGTTTGTGGAGGCGCAGCGCAATCAACTGACAATCTTGGCTGCGGTAACCAAGCATCTCGATTTATCGGGTTCGTTGAACCCACAGAGTCAGTCGCATCGATGCTTGTGATCGTTGGCGAAGATGATTCATGCGCCCAAGCTAGCCAATGTGACGGCATTACTGAGTATCTTTCATGGATAGGGCCAATGCTTGCCGAGCCACAACCCGACCTTACAGTCACAAAGACGCTGGCTGCTCCTGCGCCCCAAGCAGTGGGCGACCCTGTTTCGTGGACTATAACGGTGTCTAACATTGGGCAGCGTCATGCCGCAGCGGGCTGGAGCGTCACTGACGTATTTGACTCAGGCGTCAGCGGTGTGACGCTAAGTGGAAACGCAACCGAGGTTGACTGTAGCGCAATAACTAGTTGTGTTGGGTTGATGCAATTAGACGAAAGTGATTCAATTACATAACAGCCAGCGGCATCCACGAAGCGGCCTATGGAGTTGATGTTCACAACGCTGCGTATGTCCTGCCGAAGGTGATATTACTGAACTTGTTATAGAAGGAACACCACCAAACCCAGACGAAAACAGCGCCGAAACTGAAACAAATAACGACGCAAACGCAAAACAGATCTCAGAACCTCCGCCAGAGACTACAACAACCACATCGTCAACAACCATTATTGAAACAACAGACGTTTCAGAGACGACGGGGCAAACCACTCTAGAGCCAAATAGCACAACTGTGGCTACACAAAAAACAACGCAGCCAGCTACGACCGTTACTAACCAGCAAGTAGACAGTGCAGAGTTAGGACAGTTAGCATTCACAGGGGTCTCATATCGATATTCAACTTCTGCAGCCTTGGTTTTTCTCGCTATTGGAATTGGGCTGGTCCGACACAAACGCCAACATCTTTAACGGCTAAATAGCTATTTCAAGCCACACCACGTCATTCCCAGCCCCGACTGGGAATCCAACCATGGAGATCCCCAATCAAGTTGGGGATGACGGGACCAAGTGGGGATGACGGGACCAAGTGGGGGATGGAGAGATCAAGTTGGCAATCTAGAATACACAAACACCTTGGAATAAACCATCTAGTTTAGGCTCTGCGAATCATACGCCTGTGTATAAGTAGCCTTGAAGAACCATATATAAGCCTGTATGCTTGGCATATGGCGGACAGAAAACCTTCTCACAGCATGGCGGCGCAACTCGTTCGACGAGTGACGCTAAATAATGATCAGTCGTTGGTGAACAAATATGCTTCTGCTTCGCGTGGGGAGATCGTCAAAGACCTTTTAGCAGCTCCGCCAGACACAAGCATTGCACCAGGTGAGTCGTTCAAAACATATGCAAGTGGTACAGTTTCTTGGTGGGTCGACAAAATGTTGAAACCGTCGAATCCGCTCCAAGAACGCATGACCTGGTTTTTCCATACGTTTTTAACGTGCAATACGTTTAAAATTAGTGAGCTTATGGTCGCAGACCAGCTAAATATTTTACGCCAGGGATGTTTTGGCAACTATAGGGATCTACTTAAAAAGTTTTGCAGTTCAGGGGCCTTAATTGTCTTTCTTAACGCAAATCAAAATAGCAAAGATGCCCCTAACGAAAACTTAGCTAGAGAGCTCATGGAGCTTTTCACAACAGGCACGGGTCATTACACGCAAGATGATGTAAAGGCGGCAACCATCGCCCTTTCTGGATGGTTTGCTCATGCTTGGGATGGCTACCCAGACGGAGATCATCAAAAGGGTGAAGCGCCAGGCACTTCTAAATGGAACATTCCTGATACCCGCGAAGTCACCTTTATGGGTGAAACTAAAAAATGGGATCTTTTTTCCGTCATCGACAAACTATGCTCTATGGAGGCTACCGCTACTCGCATCGCCTCATTATTGTGGTTCCACCTTGTAGGCACTGAAATTCCTAAGCCAAAAGCTGATGAGCTTGGCAAATGGTGGTCTGGGCAGGATCTCGAAATGAAGCCGCTTATCGAAAAAATAGTATCAGATAGCGCATTTGACGAAAATTATTATGCGCGCACGCGCACAGGGCTTGAATACTACTGCGCCGTGCAAGGGGCTGTAAATAACAGCCACCCTTATGACGAAAAAGACCTTCGCCTTTTGAGCCAGACACCGTATAACCCGCCGAATGTCGCTGGCTGGCCGCAATCACAATGGTTCAACCCAGGATCAATGCTTTGGCGAGCTAACTTTTTACGAAGAATTTCTTTTCCGCAGGCTTCTCTTGATGAGGTATTAGACAGTTGTGGCCTGTACAGCATTAGCGACGCTACATTAGCGTTGCTAAAATCGCTTGACTCGAAAGGCGGCGACACAAACAAACTTCGCTGGCTTGTGACGTTAAGCAGTCCGGAGTTTAACGCAATATGAGCAACAACATAAACAATCCGTATGCAAAAAAAACGGTCACTCGACGAAACTTCTTACTAAGTCTTGCTGGCACTGGAGCAGTAGGCCTTGGCGGGGGTGCGCTTTTAACACTGCTCAATAAATCTGATGGCATAACCGTCGACCAAAAAGCTAAGGTCGACGTGGCCAATCCGCTTAAAAATAGCACCTCGCCACTCATCATGGGTTCAGATAACGTGACGGCCACAAAAGAACCAGTGGTTGAAACTGCACAAGATTTTTCGGGACTTACGATTGACCCTAAATACAAAGACCGCATTCTTGTCGTTATCGAACTTTTCGGCGGCAACGACGGTCTTTCTATGGTGCCGCCCTATGGAACTGGCAAATACTATGATCTGCGCGGCGGGTTAGCTGTTCCACAGAATGAAGTGCTTCCTATAAACGACCAGTTTGGGCTTCATCGAGAACTTGTGAATTTACATGAGCGTAAAGACCAGTTAGCGATTGTGCAAGGCATCGGCCATACCGACGGCAACCTGTCGCATTTCCAAATGCAAGATCAAGTAAATCTGGGTAATAGCGGTAGCGAAAATTATCGGACAGGGTTTCTAGCACGTTTAGGCAACGCTATAGGCTCGCAAGATCCCGACGCTGGCCTGTTGGCTGCGTCAACCTATGGCTACTCGTTGGGAATGCGCAATATAACAGCACCTTTCTTAAGCACAAGCGACTTAGCACAGCTAGACGTGATCAGCGACAAAGACGCAACCTATGCTGCCTATCGAGAAGCAGTTTCTTCGTTTAAAGGTGATCCTCTTTCTGACGCCACGGGAGATATTTTCTCAAAAATTTATAACCCAAAAAATGTTTTTCCTTCGGCTGCCGAGTCTGCTGCGAGTGAGCTAGCTTCCTATGATTCGGGAGATAACGCTACTGGACGCGATTTAGGAGCCCAACTTGCTATTGCTGCGCATCTAATCCGTGCTGACATAGGTGTAAAAATAATTCAAACAAAAATTTCTGGATTCGACAACCATAGCGGCATGGGGTTTGCTTATCCAGAGCTTATGAAAGGTGTTGACGGAGCACTCGGCGCGTTCTTAAACGACATCGAGACTATGGGCAAAAAAGATGATGTGCTTGTCTGCATAATAAGCGAATTCGGTCGTCGATGTCAGGTGTCAGGTGACGGCTTAGATCACGGAAATGGCTCTATGACAATGGCGATAGGGCCAGTAAAACCAGGCATCTACGGCGACGATATTTCGTTGAACGACCTTGACGAGAAAGGCAACATCAAACCTACGGTGACCTTTGGCCAATATCAAGCTTCTTGGGCACAAGACTGGCTTGGCGTTCCAGCAGATTTGCTTCTGGATGAATCGCCTGAAACACTCAAATTTGTTTAGAGGCAAGACCTATTACCAGTGGGCTTCGATGCAGTCGCTATGCGATGCTGGTTCCACCTGAATTGTCGTGTGAGCAATACCGTAGTCTGCCGCTAAGATATCTCGTGCGGTGTCAAGCACAAGGTGAGCATCGGCGTCTTCTTCTGTTGTAATATGCGCAGTTGCGGCGTCCATGTTTGATGTCAGTGTCCACACGTGAATATCGTGCACATCGATAACATTGCCAATCGAAGCGAGCGACGTGTGCAGCGCTTCTAGGTCAACCCTTTTCGGCGCCGACTGCAACAAAATGCGTATAGCATTACGGCCGAGCAAAGCCGTGCGCGGCAAAATCCATAGCCCGATAGCGGCGCCAACAACAGGATCAATCCACGCCCACCCAGACACTTTGATAGCGATCGCAGCGACAATCACACCGACCGAGCCAATCATATCTGCGATAACTTCAAGGTACGCACCTTGAATATTCAACGACTCTTTCGCGCCATCTCGAAGCAGTAAGAAAGCCGCAATATTTGCTAACAGCCCGAGGGTTGCGACCAGCAGCATCTCTGTTGCCAGCACTTCGTCGCTGTTTCCGAGACGTCCAACCGCTTCGATTAGAACCCAAATACCAACGACGAAAAGCAGCAAAGCATTCAAAAGCGCCGCTAAAATTTCTAGCCGATAGAGGCCAAACGTATGCGGTGAATGTTTCGTATTTTTTGTTTGGAAACGTGCCGCAAGCTGAATGGCCGCAAAGGCCACACCTAGACCAACGACATCAGTGAGCATATGTCCAGCATCAGATAGAAGCGCTAAGGAGTTGGTTAGAAAGCTAGCAATAGCTTCTACAACAAAAAAGGCAGCAATAATAAAAAAGGCGAGAAGCAGACGATTTTTGTGACGCCCGCCAGCACTGCTTAGCTCGATATGCGAATGTCCATGATCATGCGAACCTCCCATAACACGGCGTTAGCGTTTTTTTGCTACTGTTTTTATATGCGCCCCGGTGCGATCACGAGGAGTGTTTGTTGGCACCTGCTTCGCTTTAAACTTGCGCTGTGGAAAGTTTATGCGATCAATAAGCACCACAGCAAGGCCAAGTGCAATTGTGATAGCACCCATTATCAAAAGAAGCAGAAGAAGACCAATTTGTTGCATAGTGACACCTTACGTAAAGCCAACTGTTTCCAGTGTACTTGATCAACCGCTGAGAAACAGGCCGCAAAAAACTTACTTAGCGGTCTTCTCTATAGAGTTCATCTGTTTGAGAGATGTCAAATGGCTATCTAACTACAGCTTGCTCTTTAGTTACTACAATGTATGCACTAGGATCCCCAGGAGGACATTCCTCGCCATTTGGATAACTCAACTCAGTTGCGACTTGTCCGACATGAGTAAAAACTTCTCCATTTTGCTTGCCGACGACAGAAAAGGTATGCGTCTGAACTCTATTAGGAACAGGATTAACATTGATTTTTGTATCTTCAATTTTTTCTGTGCACTGATTGTCCACGCATGCTTTAGTTACTATGATCCCATCGCCAGCTTGAAAATGAACTCCTGGAACAGCAGCTATTAAAGTACATGCTTGTTCTGTGCTGTCACATCCAGCAAAAACGCTTAAGAAAAGAAGACTGAGCACTTTGAATTTGCCGCCCCAAGGAAAAGCCATATAGCAATATTGTATCTACTACTAACACAAACTTTTGTCTACTACGGTTCAAAGGGGCAACCCCAACCTTGACGAGAAAGGCAATACCGTAGGTGCACTAACCCACTATTAAAAAGTGTCGAAACAACTAAATGTAACCAAATGTAACCAAATGTAACTCGTGTTATGTTACATTTAAAACTATGGTCAACATTAACATCGAATCTATCGTTGCAGAACTGCGCATAGAAAGAGGTGACCTTCCCCATATAGAAGTTAAATCGGCAGCAGGTGGTTTCCCAGAATCTATCATTCCAACACTTAGCTCTCTGTCAAATAAACCTGGCGGAGGCATGATCATTCTTGGGCTTGACGAAGCAAGCAACTTTAAACCTGTCGAACTTCGAAATGTACGAAAAATAAAAGAAGCTTTAGCTTCAAAAGCTCGACAAGCAATAAAACCACCATTGGTCTTAGAAATCGAAGAGTGCGCATTTGAAGGTAAGCAGATTATTGTTGCATTTGTGTCAGAACTTGATGCCGCCCAGAAACCTGCCGAAGTAATATCAGGTAAATTTCAAGGAGTATGGATCAGAGCATGGGATGGCGATTATCGTGCTTCTCAGCCAGAGATTCAATGGCTGCTTGCAAGTCGCTCTCAACCACGCTTTGATTCAGATTTAGTAGCTGATGCTACAATTGAAGATTTAGATTCTGCTCTGGTTGACAACTTTGTTGCTACCTGTCATCAAGCTTCTTCGCAGCTATCTCGTATTAAAAGTCGAGACGAGCTGCTCTGGCGGATGGGGGTCTTAGTTGGCGAAGGTAGAACACCATCAGTCGCAGGCCTTTTAGCTCTAGGTGTTTACCCTCAACAGTTTTTACCAATGGCATCACTGCAAGCTGTCCAGATAACTTCATCTGGAGAGCGTGCGCAAGATGCGCAGCGGTTTGATGGACCAATCCCTCACATGTTAAGCGACGCTCTGGCTTGGGTCGCCAGGACAACACCAACTGCGATAAAGGCACAAACTGATGGCACCGTGCGAGATCGCCAACAGTGGCCTCTAGAAGCAGTACGAGAATTGCTCTCTAACGCCCTTATTCACAGAGATTATTCGCCTTGGGGCTTAACTGAATCGGCGTTACTAAGACTCGATGAGGAAACATTGGTTATGAAAAACCCAGGTGGGCTCTATGGCGTAACATTAAATCGGTTAGGTAATGTTGGAGTAAGCTCTGCACGCAACGCCCATCTGCTGCGCATTTGTCAATACGTGCGATTGCCTGACGGAAGTAGAGTCGTGGAAGCGCTAGCCTCAGGCATCCCCACAGTTTTGAAAACTTTACGGCAAGCGAAGCTACCTGAACCCATATTTGATGATAATGGATTGCGTTTCACGGTGGTTCTGAAACAACCCAATCGTAGCCTTTCCCATATTTCTGATTTATCAGGTACTGCTTTAACCATTTTTGAATCGATTGAAGATACACCAATAACCGTTGCAAAAATTTCTGAACTGACGGGCCATGCTCCAGCAACTATTCGTAAACACCTACGCAATTTAAAAAGCAAAGGACTAGTTGCTCAAACAGGTGGCAAAGGACAAATCACTACATACAGGTCTGCTATGAGCAAAAACGAGACGTTTAGTTGACGTTTCAGAACGCTTCTGGTTTAGATCTCTAGTACGACTCGTAAGCCTTCCTTTAAGATCGATGAGGTGTGTCAATCTAGCTCGTTTCTTGTCTCTGAAGGTAAACTGCAAGAGTGAGAAAAATTTCAATTAAAATAGTTTCTAGGTGCCTGTTCCTCGTTACGTTTTTCCTGTCTGCGTGTGCTTCAGAAGGCCTTGAACCAAGAATATCTGAGCCAGAAAAATCGAAAGATCCTGAGTCAGAGGAACTAAAAATGTCTGAGGCAGAAGAGGTAAAACCAGTCGTCTTTTCTGAACCTCCTATACGTTTAAGCGTTCCAGAGGGATGGACAGCTACTGAAGGCGAGTTAGAAGATCCAGATGATCTTGAAGAAGGATGGGTTTGGAGGGTTTCAAAAGATACGAATTCAGAAGTGCTTGACGCCTTAGCTCTAAAATATGGCTTGCCGAAATCAGTAGACGGGAAAATACCCAACGATTTTTTTCAAGATGGAGCTGAACCATTAAAGGACCCAGAAGCGAAAAATTTAGGTTATCTAATAATTAAAGTTTCTGAGCCGCCTTGGAAAGATACACATGGGAATCTCGCTGATTGGAACGATACAGATGATATAGAAATATACGTCAAGGAACATAGAAGTACTTCTTCGTATGAAGCTGTGGAATTTGCGGGTTTTGCTGGTTACAAAACAACTTCAGACCTCATTCATGCAAGCACATTGTATGATCTACTTTTCCAGCCAGGAAGTAGGTTGTACGTCGATGCAGGTATTGCAGATTCCAACCATCAAGATCAAATCGAAATGATTCTAAACTCGAAAGAAAAACAGTGAGAACTTTATGAACCGTTCGGCTGGTATAAACAAGGGTCATTGCTACTGGTGTGACAAGAAAGGATTAAATGATGAACATCTTTTTTCGGAATGGTTCAACGATTTTTTAGAAGATTCATTTTCATGGGATTCTATTTCTTTAACCACTAGGCATTGGATAGATAGAGGGCCAAAGTTTGGTCTTGGTCTTAAACCAAGATACAGTACGGGAAAGTTGGAGCGTCCAGCAACTAAAAAACCTCTGCTAAAGCTCCCTGTTACGATTGCAATAGCGGTTGGATGGGTAGTGCTGAAAACAAATCGAAACCTATCTTGAAGCGTCTTATTCTGGGACTGCCGACGTCGTTGACAGTTGACCAACAAGCCGATTTGGCTCACTGGGCAATGATCAAGTTTTGTATGTTTGACGGTGATCAGAAACGTTTACATCTTAGATATGGCAGCGGCGTTACCAGTCGAAGCACCCGAGATCAGATTAAATCATTTAGTAAAACTCGCCAGCTTCCTTCAAACCTAATGGTGTCAATCGGCTCATCGCAAAAACTTACAGGAGGCATCCATTGCGCTTCTACTGAGTCTGAGATAGCAGACTGCTGGCAATGGGCCTTTCTATACCAAATCGGCTTTCTAAACATAATCGTTTTGGGGTTCACAAACAATTCTATGGGCAGGCTACATCCGGCAGGGCTAGGCCGAAGAGATTCTATTACTATCTGGCCAGCGCAAAAAGAAAGATTATGGAATAACAACTACCCTCAAACCGAGAAACAGCTTGACCGCATCGCAAAACAGATATCACCATCAAACAGTTTTTATCGGCGAGGTTGTTAAGAATCGGCCGGGATTCGATCTCTCTTAAGACATTTTCCTGAGGAGCGCATGTGCGTAAGGTACAGTCCATACTGCTTCGTGTGCTAACCGGTGGCCGGTGTAGCCGCCATCGCCGTAGCGTGTGCCATGGTCACTTGTGAAAATAACAAAGCAGTCACGTCGCGCGGTTAAGGTCTCAATCAAAGCAGGTAGTTGCTGATCAACATAGCGTAATGCCGCTCTGTGGCTTTCAATTGTGTCTTGTTTGGCCTCGGGTAAGTAATGACAATTGGGTTGATGCATAGCGGACACGTTAATGAACGTGAACGCTAGCTTGTCTTTCGGCAGTGACGCTAGCGAGGTAGCGCATCGCTGTGTTTGTGCTTCAAGCGAATGCGGGTTTGTGACGCCATAGGAGGTTTCCCAATGACGTTCAGCGAAAAGGCTTGGCAATGTTTTACTTAATGGGTTCTGTAAGTTAAAAAACCCTACGCCACCAACACACAGCGTGTGGTAATCAGCATGAGAAAGTCCGCTGAAAATATCGGGAGCATCAAAAACAGCGGTGTTCTCGTCGATTGTTTCGCTGCCGGCGAAGGTGAGCGCAAACAGTCGGCTATGTGGCCCCGGGTAGCTTGGTGTGGGAAGGAAACCAGCAAAAAATGCTGCATGTGCAGCATAGGTAAAGCTAGCTGGGCTGTGCCGTTTTCCCCAGCCTTTCGACAAGTAGCGTGCGAAGTTACGTGTTTCTCCTGCCGACATCGCCTCGACAGTAACGTCAAAGCGTAACGTGTCAAGCGTTATCAGGGCAATATCGCATGAACCAACAATATCGTTCATATTCATTTCATCATTTTTGATCATTTCGTCCATGCTTGCCATAGCCCAGATTGTAATGCTTCAATTTCGCTAGCGTAGGTAGATTTGGTTGCTCGTGAGCTCGGGAAAAGTGTCGGATCGCCGCAGAAAGCAGTATTAGGGAGAAGGTCGCCAAAAGCGTTGACCTCGGCCACAGCAACAGCGCCAGCAGCTGAAACCATAACATCGATGCCAAGATGTAAACAACCAGAAAAACAAGCAGCTACTTTCGTGCACTCCTCGACTATTTTCTGCCAAGTTCGCTGACCGACATGTTGACGAAAACGTTGAAGATCGCCACGTTTGTTACCTGCTTGAAGGTTTGTTATTGGCCCCTGGCTTGAACGTAGAACGCCATGGGTCACATGGCCGGCAACAGTAAGCATTCGAAGGTCGGCTGTTGCGCCGTCAAATCCTATTTTCGGAAACCAACGCTCGATGTGAAGTCCATCAGCTGCAAGATAGTTCACAATAGTCTCGATGTCATCATGATTGGTGTATCGACATAACCCGATTTTGTTCTTGAGTCGAATTGGTTTGTGTTCAAGAGAGACTGTTGTCGTGGCATGCACTTTCTGTTCGCTTAAAGCTACTGCTAAAACACCGCTAGCCGATGAACCATAACGAGGTTTAACAAAAAATCGTTGCCACCGGTTCTCACGTAACGCTTTGCGCAACGCCTCATAACTGTAAACAGGTGCCAAAGCATCAGGAACTGAAATGTTGGCGTTTTGTAAGTGTGCATGGCAGGCAACTTTGTCCAACATAACAGCGGTTTCAGTTGGATCGTTCAGCAGCTGCGACGAATGAAAATAGCTTGTTGCAGTGTGTGTAACATCACTAAATTTCGCATACCAATCAGCCAGCAGGGCAATATCTTGCGAGCTGCCGTTAGGCCCAGGTGACTCAATACGCACCCATGAAACATCGTTTTGGCAAGGCGGTTCTTGATTACGCCAAACGTCTTGCCAATCCCAAAGCGTTACTTTCATCCCAGCATCGATAGCTGCTCTTTTGAAATATTGAAACCGCCGGTCATCTGGATTAGCGATAACCACAATATGGTTAGCAGCCATAAAAAGTGGCTTATTCTGTCACAGACGGGTAATAGCAGATCTCTTCATCCCATTCATCTGGCTCTTTCTGCTCAGACGCATTGACTTCAAAAGAAAGTTTTTGGAGCTTCTGAACCATATCTTCAGACAAGTAGTTTTCTGTAAGATTCAGAGCTGTGAGATGCCCAAAAGACTTGCTATCTACCAGTAGCTGAACATGTTCATCTGTAAGGACACCTTGAGAAAGATCAAGTTTCTGGAGCCGCTGGACAAGAGGTGCTGAAGCAAGCATTGTCATGAACTCGGCAGTAAATACTGAGTTTCTTAATCCTAAAGATTTGAGTGAAGGGAAAGACTTTGAATGTAGGAGAGGTTCAAGGTCGGCTATTTCTGTGTCTCCACCATAGTCTTGCACGCCAAACCAAAATTCGAGATGCTCCAACGCGGGTGCGGTCGATTGGCCGACATTGCCGACAACATTCTTAGGCAACCCACCTGTCTGAAAGGTTAAGCTGGTTAGTTTCTGGTGTGTAAAAGGTTTCACAACAAGACCTTCGCCGCCGCGAACAGTAAGAACCTCAAGATCTGGCAAAGCGTTAAGTATCGGTGTTATGTCGCTTTGTTGTATCCAAGAAATCTCGCTGTCTTCTGCTGTTAAGTCTCCTATGAAAAGCGCGCGAAGTTTAGGAAATTGTTGGGTTATCAACAAACCATTGCACGATCGCTTGCGTGTCGACTTCGTAGCATGCCCCGTATGGCCCTATGACAATCGCAGAGACTTCATTTTTGTTTGGCGAGCTTGCTAGCGCATCAAGAAGTATCGGTGCCTGATTCGTCATTGCATCATAATTGTCCTCATCTGTTGAAAGTCGGATAGCGCCTTTCAATAACGCATTTGGATCTTTAAGATCAAAGTTAACAACTGGTAGACCAGCAAACGTGGATTGGTGTTCATAAATAGACATAGGTTTTCTCCAGTCGAAGTGCGTTAGAAGACATCAACTCTAGCTGTTTAGCAGCTGGAACCATAGCGCTACTTCATATCGACCATTTCTTCAACCAACTGAGCTAGATGTTGTACTTGATGAGCTGCTGGTATCTGGTAAGAAAGCGTCGGATCAAGCAAGCGTGCCTGCAACCCTGCAGCAGTAGCCCCTAGGTAGTCATCGTCATAGCTATCACCTACATGAAGTAGCTGATGCGGCTCTAGTTCTACTTGCTTGCAGCTATCAAGGAAAATAGATGATGATGGTTTTCTTTGTCCATGTTCTATAGAGGTAGTGATATGTCGAAAATATTTTAGTAAATGGTGTTCGCGAAGGTTGGTATAGACAAGCGGGGCGTAGTGCGTATTTGAAATTACTAAAAGCGTAAAGTGTTTAGACAGCGCATCAAGCGTCGATCGAACTTCGCTGATGAGCGTTGCTTTCTTGCTCCAAATTGCAAGATACTTTTCACAAAAGAGTGGTATGTTTGCTTCGATCCGTAATTGAGCAAAAACGAGTTCACATAGCTGTGACATAGAGAATTCTTTATGGATTTTAGCTGACTCAACAGCTAGCTGTTCGTAGCGCGTACGCCAGAGAATATAAAATGTTTTAGCATCGCCGTCGTAGCCGCAATCGTGAAGGTAAGGGAGTAGCAATGCGTGGTCTTGCTCCGTAAAAGGCCCAGGTTTTTTGATTAGTGTGCCGACGAGGTCAAAGCTGATTGCATGTATCGACATTGGTTAATGCTATCGATTGTGCTGATATCAAGCGACATCAGCACAATCGGGTTTACACTTTAGTCCTAGCGAGGGTCTGTTTCGCAGCCAGTGCCGTCTTTGTCAGTGTCTAGATCATGGCTATAACCTGCATCGCTATATTTAATCGCGCGACCTAAGTCTTCCCACACTTCGGTGCAGTTGGCGTAAGTTTTGTCTTCAGTCTCTTCTTCTGATTCTTCTAACTCTGGGCAGCTGTCGGCGACTTCATATGGGTGACGTGCAGCGAGTTCAGGCGATTGTGCCATCCAACGCACGGCAAGATGTGGCTCAAGGCCTTCATCAAGTTGTCCGACCCAATAGGTTTTCCCTTCATCGTCTGGTGTTCGTTTGAAAATGTTTTGATAGAACTTGTCTACCAAATCAGCGTTTGTTTCGATTCCTTTGTATTTGATATAGAACTCAGGCCCTTTAGACATCCAAAAAGCTAATTGGCTCAGAGATGCTCCTTGCCTGTGTTCGTTAATCCAGTAATCGCCACCATCTTGGTCTGCTTCACGGTTAAACAGCGCAAAATAAAGACGCAATAAATCGGCTTCACCATCTGAACAAAGTTTAAATGATACTTCATCCTCGCCTGATTCTGCATACGCAGGCGCGCTGATTAGCAGCGTGCTGACCAGCAGTAAGAGAGAAACAATAGCTATACCTAATTTTTTCATATGTAACCTAACGTGTGTGAGCGAATTGACAAAAACATTACTTCAAACGAGGTTTCTCTTGTTGGATTTCATGGAACTACAGAATGATCTCATGGCTATCGCTGTAGCCTAGTATGGCCGCTCTACATGCACCGAAAGTGAACGATGGCAACAATAGCACAGTCACAATACATGATGAAAAAGCTCAGTCACTCCATTCAAGCATTCAGTGCAGCACAACACATCTACTTGCGTTTAATGCTTACATTCGTAACCGCTAAAACTATGCAGGTCCTTCGATCGTTATGTCGGTGAGTGGAAACGGAACTATCACAGGCTCATCCCAAGCGCGATAAAGCTGTATTCCCTTAGCTGAAACGTCGATTTGGTTACCTAAGTAGAAATCTGTTTCTTGTTCTATGGGCTGCCCTTTACGCAATAAAACCTTGACCTCACAAGTTGAGATCGTATTTGTCTCGATATCAATTACTTCCAAGGTTACCCATGGCACTGTGGTATCGTCTTCAACAAACTCGCTGTCGTTGTTTTTATAATCCTCTACATATAGCGAAGCGTTAACTGTGCACGCAATAATGAGTAGCTTCTCATCATCAGAAAATGTTGGACATGAGCTGAAACCCGACTTGCATGAGATACTTTTACTGTGTCTCAAAGGGTTTAACTCGAACAGCTCAATCCAGTTGTCACCTTGACCAGAGAAAAACCCGGCTGCTAGAAAGCGTTCATTCTTTGAGAGTTCTAGCTGATGGCCTCCGTAGCCACAGCTTGGGTAGGGTAGAGCGACATCAAATGTGTTGTCTGTAATTCGAATTTCAGATGGTTCTGTAGCCTTAGGTATAACACTAACACTACGCCCATCAGATAAAGTAAGTGCAGTTGACCCCATTGATTCACTATATTTTGCCATCAGGCTTAGTGTACCTGTCACCAAGTCTGTATCGTTGATAAAGTCCATATGCTGTGGAATCACACACAAACTAGATTGATTCCAAGCCTATTCAGATCGTCATTCGCACGAAAGTGGGAATCTCTGCTGGACAAGATCCCCGATTCCCTACGATGACTACCCTGGATCAAGACAGAGCAAAAAACGATAGCGCTACTTGCGTGCAAAATACTTTCAAGTTCGACATGCCCTTGGAATCGACCAACTAGGCGAATACCAGTTTCCCCGAAATGGGCTACTGCTAGCGATTGTGCTCATATCAAGCGACATCAGCACAATCGGCAGTTTACGCTTTAGGCCTAACTTGGTTCTGATTCACAGCCAATCCCGTCTTTGTCTCTATCAAGGTCGTGGCTATAACCCTTGTCTGTTTTGGTGATTGGTCGCCCTAAATACTTCCATACTTCAGTGCAGTTTTTGTAGTACACGGTTGTTTTCTTGGTTTCTTCTTTTTTGTGGTCTTCCTTTTCTTGCGTTTTATGGTCGACCCCTTTCGCTTTCTCTAACTCTGGACAGCTAGGTGCAACAGCGTACGGGTGGCGTTTCGCTAGCTCGGGCGATTTAGCCATCCATCGAGCGACTAGGTGAGGGGAAAGACCTTGATCTAGCTGATTCATCCAGTAGGCTTTACCTTCTGCATCTGGTTTGCGTTTGAAAATATTTTTGTAGAACTTGTCTATCAATTCATCTTTAGTGGTCACCTTTTTGTATTTGATAGAAAACTCTGGACTTTTACTCATCCAGTAAGCCAGATCATCGAGTGAAGCGTTTTGCCTGAACGCGTGCACCCAGTAATCGCCACCTTTTTGATCTGGTTTGCGATCGAATAAAGCGAAATAGAGCCGCAAAAGGTCCGCTTCTTCGTCGGAGCAAAGTTTGAACGTCGCTTCGCTTTGTTCTGATTCTGCATGAGCAGGCTGTGACACCAGCAAGGTGCTTGCGAGTATCAGCAGCGAGATAACAGCTATGCCCAGTTTTTTCATATACTACCTAACGTTGTGTGTGAGTTAATTGCCCAAGAATCATATTTCAAGCAGTGGTTCTGCTGTTGGATTTGAAAAAGAAAGATAGATTTCTTAGTCACTTTTAGAGTGCCTGGTTTGTCATAGCAGCATGGAGCAAGTATTTGATGAAATATCGTTACGCTTGCAAACGCTCAAAAGCTGAACCTCTGGGATGACGCAGCAAGCACTAGATGGTTGATTCCAAGGACACGTCAAACTTTAAAGTAACTTTACACACAACTAGCACTATCGTATTTGAGCTCTCTTGATCCCAGGGTGGCCACCCCCGAGAAATCGGGATCTTGCCCAGCAGAGATTCCGACTTTCGTGGGAATGACGACCCAGGCTTAGAATCAACCATCAGACATTAGATGCTCAACGAGCTGTTTCATACTGTTCGTTTTGGTTCAGTGGGTATGTTCTGTCAATCTGCTAGGCTTAATCAAGTGCCTGCTTCTATAATTGTTGGAACTCAATGGGGCGATGAGGGTAAAGGGCGTTTCGCCGATCTTCTCGCTAAAGATATGTCAATGGTGGTCCGCTACCAGGGGGGCCACAATGCTGGCCACACCTTAGTAGTTGATGGAGAAAAGTTTGCGCTGCAACTTGTACCCAGTGGCGTGCTATATGACCATATAACACCTGTCATCGGCAACGGTGTTGTTGTTGACCCGTTTGTACTGCTCGCCGAGATGAAGACACTGACAGATCGAGGGGTTGATTGCAGCCGCTTGAAAGTGTCTGGCAACGCACACTTGATCATGCCCTATCACCAACAGCTCGACGCGTTACAAGAACGCCACTTAGGAAGCGCAAAGTTGGGGACAACTAAACGCGGTATCGGCCCAGCGTATGCCGATAAAGCGCTGCGTGTTGGCATTCGCGTACAAGACCTTCTTGACGAATCTATTTTCAGGAAAAAAATTGAAGCGGTTTTATCACATACAAACAAAATTTTGACGAAAGCATTTAACCGTCTACCTGTCGACCCAGATGAACTAGCAGACAAAGTTCTTGAACAGTGCCTTGAAGGTCTCAAACCTCATATTGCTGACACGGTTGATCTTGTCCATAACGATCTTGAAGCTGGAAAAAACATTTTGTTCGAAGGCGCACAAGCCACGTTCCTCGATATTGACCATGGCACCTATCCGTTTGTGACATCAAGCAACCCTACCTCTGGTGGTGCGTGTCCAGGCGCTGGTGTCGGACCAAAACATATCGAACGCGTCATTGGCGTAGCAAAAGCCTATGTAACCCGTGTTGGCGCAGGCCCTTTCCCAACCGAACTTTTCGATGAAGTCGGCGACCATTTCGTTGACGTTGGCCACGAATACGGCACCAACACAGGTCGCCGTCGCCGCACGGGGTGGGTCGATGCGGTTATGTTGCGTCACGCTGTGCGTCTTAACGGCTTAACCGAGCTAGCTATCACAAAACTTGACGTGCTTGACATGTTAGACAAAGTCAAAATTTGTGTAGCATACGATCTTGACGGTGAAGAGGTCACGAAACTTCCGTACCATCAATCACAGGTTCATAAAGCAACACCGGTGTATCAAGAATTTTCAGGATGGAAAACAGATCTAACATCGGTGAAAGATCCAGCTGATCTTCCTGCTGAAGCGAAAACATTCCTCGACGCTCTTGAAGAACAAGTTGGCGTACCTATACGCTATGTTTCTATCGGGCCGAGCCGTAAACAATACGTAGATTTCGGCGCTGTCTAGATAGTTAATGACAACTTGAATAGGCTTGAAATCAACCATCTAGTGGCGAACTACTAGTTTTCTTCTCGTCTGCGTTTGGGCAGAGGGCTATCGTTATACCCTTTACCTCGAAGCGCAGGCGGAACATACACCCCGCGTTGATCTAGCTCTTCTTCCGCTGGGGCCCCCACAAATGCTTCCACTTTTTCTTCTTCAGGACGCATCAATGAGGTTTCAAAGGTCTCTTCTCGTTGCAGCTCAGACGGGTGCACGTTGTTTAGCACCGCTGGCACTTCTGCCGTGTTTTCTTTTTGATGCAAACGTCGATGTGATGGCGGCTGCGCCATAGCGTCGATTTGTTGCCGTATTGAAGTTTTCTCTACAACAGCGCTGCCAGCTTCTGACGGTATTTCTGACGCCGCTGTTTGTTTAGGGGTATACGAAGTGTTCGCAAGGTCGATTGCAGACTTATCGAATGACCCTAAACGGATGTAGTCTTTGGGCGACTGCGGCGTGACTATGTCTAGCGTGGCGACGGGCGGCTCTTCTTTCGCTGCTGCTAGTTGTTCGATGGTTAGATGTGTTGGCTCTGGTAGCGGTATTTCTTCTACCTGCGTTGCGAATGTCATCCGGTCGCTTTTTTTATGACGCACACTTGTTGTTTCTAACCCTAAGTCAAACTCTTCAATGGCATCGAACCCTTTGGGTTGCGTATCGCCAGCATCAAGGCCCGTTTCTTTTTGGTTTTCAGATGGTTCGGCACGTTCTTCGACAGCCACAGGGACAGCTGCAATAGCTTCTTTTGGATCAGGTTCTGCTAGCAGTTCTTCTTGCGGAGCATCCGCTTCTGATGGCTTAGCATCTGCTGCAGGTGCTGGCGTACTGTTTCTGATCTCGCTGATCGCTTCAAAACTTGGCGTGTCAACTTCGTCTTTTTCATCATCGAAAAACGAGAAATATTTCTCGTTTTTCGCCTGTTTTTTAAGGTTCTGGCGTCGCTGCTTTACCGTTTTTTTATCGCCGATGATTTTCGGTTTCCTTGTCCCTCTAACTCCAGAGAGTATAAGGGCGCACTCTTTGCAAATCGGATGGGGTTTTGTTCGTAAGGTCACCAAGCAATCTGAGCAGAATGATCCATAGCAGGAATCACAGACATCGTCTGCACTATCTAGTGAATCGTTATGGCAGCGTTCGCTCATGTTGCTTTCCGAAAGTTAGACGTTCTAATGATGTACGTATCGTCTTTTTTCCTACCTAGCTTTAATGATGTCTTGCATTGTTTTTCTGCTGAATTACCTGGATCGAGAACCCTTAAAATCTGCGTGGAAATGCCCCCAAGTCGAGCGGATAAATCGAGGAGATGTATACTGATAGACATCTCCTATGGCTTTTCTGCTATACAGCTTGCGTAAAGAACCGCTACAGCTGCGTGTCAACGCGCTAAGCGCAGCGGAAATACCGAGGGGATGTAAAATTATTAGACATCCCCTTAAGAGGCCAAATGACCATAGTAAATGTTCTTGCTGATCGTTATGCAAGCGACGAAATAACCGCACTTTTTGATAATGAAGAGCGTGTTAAGCTCGAACGCCGTTTCTGGGTTGCTGTTCTGAAAGCGCAAATTGAGCTGGGGCTTGATGTTGACCCGTCTGTTATCGCCGACTATGAAGCCGTTATTGATTCAGTTGACCTAGCCTCGATCCGTAAACGCGAAGAGGTTACTCGTCACGACATTCCTGCACGACTGCATGAATTTAATGAACTTGCTGGTCATCAACATGCCCACAAAGGGTTGACAAGCCGTGATTTAACCGAAAATGTTGAACAGCTGACGATGTGGCAGGCGTTACAGCTTTTAGAGGGACGAACGGTTGCTTTGCTAAGCCGTCTGGCCGAAAAAGCGGCCCAATATAGTGCTTTGTCTATTGTCGGTCGTAGTCATAATGTGCCTGCGCAACCTACAACGGTGGGGAAACGATTTGCTCAAATCGCTGAAGAGCTCTTGACGGCGCATCGAAGACTACAAGCACTGCTTGAAGGTTTTGCGTTGCGTGGGATTAAAGGCCCTGTTGGAACCCAGCAAGATCAAGTCACATTGCTAGGTTCTGGAGAAAAAGCGGTAGAACTCGAACGCAAAGTTGCGCACCATCTTGGCGTTGGCAATACGTTAGCGTGTGTTGGTCAGGTCTATCCTCGGTCGTACGATTTTGAAGTTGTGTCGACGCTTTTGCAGCTAGCATCTGCTCCCGCAAACCTTGCGTTGCAGGTGCGTTTGATGGCGTCGCACGACTTAGCGACTGAAGGTTTTCAACCAGGTCAGGTTGGCTCGTCGGCTATGCCACACAAAATGAATGCTCGATCGTGTGAGCGGATCAACGGTTTGTTTACTATTTTGCGTGGCTATGTGACGATGGCGTCTAGCTTGGCTGGCGATCAGTGGAACGAAGGCGATGTTTCCTGCTCTGTAGTGCGCCGTGTTGTGTTGCCTAACTCATTTCTTGCATTTGATGGCTTGTATGAAACCTCGTTTGCGGTCCTGCGAGAATACGGCGTGTTCCCTGGCGTGATCAAATCCGAATTGACCCGTTACCTTCCGTTCTTAGCCTCGACCACGCTTTTGATGCATGCCGTGCAAAATAATGTGGGGCGTGAAGTAGCACATGAGCTTATTAAAGAACACGCAGTCGCTACAGCGCTAGCAGTTCGTGAGGGCAACGCCGACGGGACGTTGTTGTTAGAAAAGCTTGGTAATGACGAGCGTTTCCCAGGTTCTGCACAGCAACTGCGCGAACTTGTAAAAAGCCCTGAAAAACTGCTAGGACGAGCTAGTGATCAGGTCGGCGAAGTGTGCGGCGTTATAGCAAAGTTGGTTGAAGGACGTGAAGGCGACGCAAGCTACAACGGCGCCGACATCCTCTAGATGGTTGATTCCTACCCTATCCAGGTCGTCATTCCCACGAAAGTGGGAATCTCTGCTGGACAAGATCCCCGATTTCTCACAGATGACCACCCGCACATTTGCATACGAAGGGGTTCTAGATAGATATATTCGATCTAGAACCACGAAGACAAAAACTTTCAAGCTACTTTCGGGACAGCTGCACGGATCACATTTTATATCGATGATGACGTCGACGTAAACAATAAGACAGTCTGTAGCATTAAAGTAGCAACAAACTGACTATGGGCAATTAGGTCATGCAAACAAGCAATTGAAGCTTTTTCTGAAATCCGGTTTTCAAGACCAACTATGTTGTCACTGTTTAAAGGAATGTAACAAAGTATGAATGACTATCTTTATCCAATTGGAGAGCCAGGGAAGAAATGGGGTGCTGTTGAAAAGCAGGCGTGGCATAACCAACAGACAATAAAACGCTCATATAAAGCCGAAGTACTCGACAAACTTACAGAGCTTGAAACGCTGTTCGAAATCGAGCAATACGGAGAGTTATCATACCAAGCCGACAACTATCCACTTTTTGCGTTGCGCAGTCGTTCTTGGCATGAACGCAAGCCAATCGCTTTCATCACAGGCGGTGTACACGGCTACGAGACGAGCGGGGTACAAGGTGCACTGCGGTTTGCTGCAAGAGAGGCAGAAACCTATAGCAAAGATTTCAATATCATTGTCGCTCCATGCGTCAGCCCATGGGGTTATGAGACTATCAACCGTTGGAACCCCGACGCAATCGACCCAAATCGATCGTTTGTGCCAAATAGTCCAGCGAAAGAATGCGAACTGTTGATGACCTATGTCAAAAATCTAAACATTCAGATTACTGCGCACCTAGATTTGCACGAAACAACAGATACTGACAATAGCGAGTTTAGGCCAGCGCTAGCTGCTCGTGACGCTACAACACACGATGTTTGGGATATCCCAGATGGTTTTTATCTCGTCGGCAACACCCAAAAACCTGCAAAAGAATTCCAGAAACGAATCATCGACGGTGTGAGTGAAGTAACGCACATAGCACCTGCTGACGAAAACGAAATGTTAATCGGCTCGCCGATCACGCAAAAAGGCGTTATCAACTACAGATTCCAAACACTAGGCATGTGTACTGGCTTCACAAATTCTCCTTTTAGTACATTAACTGAAATGTATCCAGATAGCCCAAGAGCCGACGACGAGATTTGCATTCAGGCACAAGTCAAAGCAGTAACCAGCGGCTTAGACTACATTCGCGAGCAATCCCACGAACAAAACACCTGACATACCCTAACGAAGACTAGGCGTAAGGCTTGAGTCTCTCGATGTATAGCTATAACTGACTAGAGGCAGAAAAGATGTTTCAAACATCAATTTTTGAACCACCCACCACTAGATGGTTGATTCCAAGAACATGTCGAATTTTAAAGTATTTTACACACAAGTAGCGCTGTCATTTTACTCTATCTTGATTCCAGGTGGTCATCTGTGAGAAATCGGGGATCTTGTCAATCAGAGATTCCCACTTTCGTGGGAATGATGACCTGAGTAGGCTAGGAATCAACCATCTAGATCCCACCACGATAAGCCTTATAAAGCGTTGAAGAATAACTCGCTTTTCTACTACATCTATCCACTGTTTACAATGTATATCAAATCTGATATACTTAGTTATGGTTATTGATAGCAAACCACTTGTATGACTTCACGGAGAAATAAAAACACCACCACTGTCAACCGAAGCGCGACTAGAGGCAGGCTATCTACTGAGACTTTTACAGCTCGGACAAACACTATCCATGCCTCAGTCAAGACCTATGCCAACAATAGGCAACCGTTGCCATGAACTGCGAATACAAGACAAAAACTCGACATGGAGAGCCATCTACAGAACAGACCAAGACGCAATAATAATCGCCGAAGTATTCCAAAAGAAAACACAGACAACACCGAAGAAAGTAATAGATAACAGCAAAAGAAGATTAGCCAAATACGACGAGGTTTAAAAAATATGGATGCAGCAAAAAAGAAAAAACTCGAAGAAAAAGGCTGGACAGTAGGGGACACCTCCGACTTTCTCGGCCTTACCACCGAAGAAACAATCTACACAGATCTAAAAGTCACATTAGGCACCGTCCTTAAACAAGTACGCGAACGAAACAAAGCCACACAAAAAGACGCCGCCGCCCTAAGTAAAACCAGCCAATCGAGAATAGCTAACCTGGAAGCAGGCGACCCATCAGTCACAATCGACCGACAAATAAAAGCACTCCTATCAATAGGCGGCACAAAAGCCGATCTATCACAAGCAATAAACCAACTCACAAAAATCTAAATTGATTCGGCGGGTGGGTCCAGCCAAATATAGAATTTGATGTGTAAAGAAATATTTTTGATTTACATACATTCTCTGGACCTACAACTACCGCAGGTAGTGGCATATTGCAGACAAGCAATTGAAGATTTTCTCTGGGATCCAGCTACTCAAGGCCAACTATGCTGCCACCGTTTAAAGGAGTTTAAGAAACTATGAATGACTATCTCTATCCAATTGGCAAACCAGGGAAAAAATGGGGCACCACTGAAAAGCAGACATGGCTTAAACAACAGACAATAAAACGCTCATACAAAACCGAGGTACTCGACAAACTCCCACAACTCAAAACACTATTTGAGATCAAACAATACGGCGAGTTAGTCTATGAAGCTAGCAACTATACACTTTTTGCGTTACACAGCCGTTCGTGGCAGGACAAGAAACCAGTCGCTTTCATCACAGGCGGAGTACACGGCTACGAAACAAGCGGTGTACAAGGCGCACTACGATTTGCCGCAACAGAAGCCGAAACCCATAACAAAAATTTCAATATTATTATCGCTCCATGCGTCAGCCCCTGGGGCTATGAAACCATCAACCGCTGGAACCCAGACACAATCGACCCAAACCGATCATTCATAACAAACAGCCCAGCAAAAGAATGCGAACTACTGATGACCTACATCGATGCCCTAAACGTACAAATTGCTGCACACCTCGACCTACACGAAACAACAAACAGCGATAGAGATGAATTTGAGCCGGCATTGGCTGCTCGCGACGGCAAGACACACAGCTCTAGCGACATTCCAAACGGTTTCTATGTTGTCTGCGATGCCAGCAAACCCGCAAAAATGTTTCAGGCAGATGTTATTAAGGGTGTCAGCAAAGTGACGCCTATTGCACAGGCTGATAAAGACGCCATGATTATCGGAAGATCGATTTTGCAAGATGGCGTTGTCTGTTACCAACCTGACGCGCTAGGGCGATGCGCAAGTTTCACAGGCGCTCCATATAGCACCACGACAGAAATGTATCCAGATAGCCCAAGAGTCGACGACGAGATTTGCATTCAGGCACAAGTCAAAGCAGTAACCAGCGGCTTAGACTACATTCGCGAGCAATCCAGCGAGTAAAACACCTGACATACCCTGACGAAGACGCTATCCTTGAAAGAGTGTCTTTACTAGTACAAAAATTTGGGGGAACGTCAGTTTCAACTCCAGAGCGGATCCGAGAAGTAGCCGACCATGTGGCTCGATGCCGACGACGCGGTGACGAAATAGCTCTCGTTGTTTCGGCCATGGGCAAAGAAACCGACGATCTTCTCTATATGGCGAAGCAAGTCTCATCGAAACGTCCTGGCCGAGAAATGGACATGTTGATCACCGCTGGTGAGCGTAAAGCAGTTGCACTTGTTTGTATGGCACTCGCCGATCTGGGAGTGCCAGCACAATCATTCACTGGCAGCCAAGCAGGCTTCCTCACCGACACGAACCATCAAAACGCTCGCATTCTAGAGATTAACCCTACACGTATTAAGCAAGCACTTACTGAAGGCGCTGTGCCGGTAGTCGCTGGCTCACAAGGCGTATCGACCGACAAAAATGTAACTTTTCTCGGTAGAGGCGGCAGCGATACAACTGCCGTCGCATTGGCGCAAGCGCTCGACGCCACCATGTGCGAACTCTATACCGACGTTTCAGGCGTCTACAGCGCAGACCCTCGACTTGTCGCTAAAGCCAGCAAAATGGAAACCGTCACATTCCAAGAATTATTAGAAATGACCGCTGCGGGCTGCCCAAAACCAGCGCTGCGTTCAGTAGAGTTTGCCTATTCGCACAATGTCACCTTGCATATACGGTCGGCGTTTACGTGGGAAAGCGGCACCATGGTTGTTAGAGAGGACCAAGAAATGGAAAAAGCAATTGTCAAAGCGGTCACACACGAAACAAGCAAAGCAAAAGTAACGGTAATTGGTGTGCCTGACAAGCCAGGTCTGTCAGCTTCGTTGTTTGGGAAAGTCTCAGAGATGGGCTTAAACGTCGATGTTATCGTCCAAAACGTTTCAGCCGATGGACTAACTGACGTTTCTTTCACTATTCCATCTGAGCAAATTGATTTAGCAAAAACCTCGCTAGACGCGACGTATCTTGCGTCGATTGAAGCTGACTCCATTGCGGTGACGCCTTCGGTTGGCGTTGTCACGCTCGTCGGGGCAGGCATGAAATCAAACCCAGGTGTTGCCGCTAAAATGTTCGGCGCACTTGGCGATGAGAATATCAATATCGATATGATTTCAACGTCGCCGATTCGTATCAGCTGCGTTATTGAACCTTCAAAGGCAGAACAAGCTGTGCAGCTGTTACACACTACATTCGGATTAGATTACTAAAATCTCTTGCTATTGCAGATGCCCCCTCAGTGTTGTGTTGCACTCGACGCGTTACGCGCAAGCTTCGCTAGTTGCTGAGTAGGCCATCTCACTATTACTAGAAAGAAGGAGAACAAATGCGTTTAGGAATTATTGGTGCGACAGGACAAGTCGGCACTGTTTTATTATCGCTGCTCGAAGAGCGAAACGTTTTACTTGAAGAGCTACGATTGTTTGCATCGGCTCGATCGGCTGGCAAAACAATCAGCTGGAAAGATACAGACTATGTGGTTGAAGATGCACAAACCGCTGATTACAGCGGTTTAGATATTGCGATTTTCTCTGCTGGTGGCGCTACCTCAAAAGCACTTGCCCCTAAGGTTGCTTCGCAAGGGCCGATTGTGATCGACAATTCGTCAGCGTGGCGTATGGATCCAGAGGTGCCGCTTGTTGTTGCCGATGTCAACGACGAAGCAGCGCTTGAACGACCCAAAGGCATCATCGCAAACCCGAACTGCACGACCATGGTTGCGATGCCTGTGCTGAAACCGCTGCACGAAGAAGCAACCTTGCAGGCGTTGACAGTCAGCAGCTATCAGGCAACGTCTGGCTCTGGTCTGGCTGGCGTGAACGAACTAGCGGCACAAGTTGCCAAAGCTGGCGATGCTACAGCCCTTGCCTATCAAGGCGATGCTATCGACGTTGGACAACCTAATGTGTATGTTGAGCCGATTGCCTATAACGCTGTGCCGTTCGCTGGTGATATCGTCGACGACGGTTTAGAAGAAACGTCTGAAGAGCAGAAGCTGCGATTTGAGAGCAGAAAAATCTTGTCGCTTCCGACCTTGCTCGTCTCTGCATTGTGTGTACGAATCCCTGTTTTTTCTGGTCATTGCCTTGCGGTTAATGCTTCTTTTGACTCTGCGCTTAGTGTCGATCGCGCGAAAGAAATTTTGGCATCCGCTGTTGGCGTTAAACTCGACGACGTGCCGACGCCGCTTAAAGCCACAGGCATTGATGTGTCGCTCGTGGGTCGTATCCGACAGGACGAAACGCTTGCTAACGGTTTGTCGCTGTTTATCGCAGGCGACAACTTGCGCAAAGGCGCAGCATTAAACACCATCCAAATCGCAGAATATCTCCAAGACAAACTCTAAAATGGACAAACCCGTTGACAATTCGACAGTGGAGATAGAACGCCGACGTATCGGAAAACAGATTGCGGACTCTTACCAAAACAACCCGCAGACTCCCTCCGACGACCAACTTGCTATTGAAAACGCTTTTGCTTTAACAGAGAGCTACTCTACAGCTCCGCACAGGTGAACAAGGTTCTGGAACTTACAGTTCGGTTAGCGATAACGTGTTGTCGTCGGGGTCTTTAAACCAGGCGACAGATGCGCCACTAGGCGACGCCCAAACGCCTAGTTCGTCTTGTGGCAAGTGTGGGAATTTCTCAAACTGGACGCCTTTCTTCGCCAAAGCAGCAACACACTGCCTAATGTTGGTTACTTCCCAACCAAGGACCGTGTGGTTTGTTTCAGGGATCGACGCAACTTTTTGGATCCGCAGCGTGTTGCTTCCAAGCGTAAACACCATCGCATACAGGTCGTCAGATTGGCATTGCAGCCCTAACATATTTTCATAAAAATCGCGGGATTCAACAGGGTTAGCGGTTGCGATAAAGCAAACTGGCGTATCAAGCATAGACACTATCTTAACCGAAAGGAAGTTTAGGAGATGCTAGGCCATATAGAATCGGGGATCTTGTTCAGCGGAGATTCCCACTTTCGTAGGAATGGCGACCTAAATAGGCTAGAAATCTAGGCGGATAATTTCTTTCTACCCCTTGATTAAAGTTCCGCGCAACAGGCACCGACTATTTGTCATGCCCAACATTTTCGCGCTTCGAATGCACAAACTCCGCAAGATCCTGGCTGTTGTTTTTGTTTCGCTAGCTGCCATTACCACGCTCGCTACCCCTGTTGCGGCTGCACCTATTGCTACGGCAACGTCTGTTGATGACATCCGCTGGTCAGAAGAATTTCAACCAGAACATGCCGATGTGTTACGACTGTATCGTGCTTTCTTCAACCGTGAAGCAGAACTAGAAGGCGCTCAATACTGGATCCAACAATCTCGAAATGGGGCAAACCTAGACGATATTGCGTGGGCGTTTGCTAACGGCCCAGAGTTTAAAAAACGATATGGCAACGCTACTGACGCCCAATTCGTGGCAATCGTCTACCAAAACGTGCTGGGCAGAAACTACGATCAAGACGGTTTTAACTATTGGCTTGGAAAAATTCAATCTGGTGAGCTTACCCGACACGGCGCTGTGCGGTGGATCGCCGCATCACCCGAATTTCGTATTCGTCGACCACAAGCACCTGCCGAACGCTATTACAAAGTCATACCTAGCGAAAATGTAACGCCAGGTTACACGATTACCGACGAAAAGCTTCTAGCTCCTCAAAGCCCTCGCAGCTGTGCAGAACCTGGCTATCCTTATGGCGCTTTCGCTTCCGAACGAGAGGACGATAACGGCCAAACATATGTGATGACCGTGCTTCCTTTCCGTACTGCTGCTGAAGCTACCAACTACTTACATACCCGTATTGCTCCAGCGTTCTTATATTGTAATGACGGATGGTCAGCAAAAGCTGGCGCAGGCATCGGCGACGAATCTTTCGCCGTGCAAAGCAGCTTCTTTCTCTTTCAGCTAGACGTCCAGGTGGTTAGAAAAGGCAATGTTCTTGTCTCGCTGTATGAGGCACGGTTGGCTACAGAGCCAAGCCAAAGCAACGCCCTGCTTTCAACAATGATCAGCCGCATCAACTGACCCTTATGGGTCAGGCTAGACTACACTTGATGCGCCGGTTCGAAAAAGTTACGCAGTCGTTGTCGTTTGGTCGGTGTCAATTGTTGTGCGTGGCGTTGTTGTGGTTGTTGTTAATCGACTACGTTCGGTGAAATAAACGTTGACTGTTATTTCTTTCGCCGCTATTTGTTCTAGCTCTTGCGACAGTACAGAAATTTCAGGTTCGGTCACACCAGCTAAATCAAGTTCGACACTCGAACCGTCATAGTCAAAATGGCTGACCATCACATCACGCTCGGCAGCCCACTGGTTTATAGCAAAACGCATCTTTTGCGCGGTGAACTCTCTAGAAGCATTCTCAACAGTGATTGTTTCTCGCTGCGTCCAACGAAGCGAAGCGTTGATATCGTCGCCTAAAGAGAACTGCAAACTTTCTATTAACTCGTCAAGCGATGGAGGCGTGCCAGACCCTGACGCCTCAACCTGAAGATCGCCGCTCTCTAAACGCACGCCGTCTAACGTATTAGAAGCGTCATCTTCTGCTAACCATTGATTGATAATTTGCGTCGCCTCGGCAAGAAGCTGTTCAGAAGGTTCTATGACAGTAGTAGTCGTAGTGGCTATTTCGGCACGAATCCATTGCACCACTACTCGCCTATCACCAAATTGCGATCGAAGACGTTCTTTAAGCGCAGCATCATCTGGCGGCTCACCTGTGCCACGCAAGTTAACTTTTATCCGCTCGTTAGAAACATCAATATCAAGAATTTCGTCTGTGTCTGATACAAGCTCATCTCGTACTATTTGGCTGACAAGTTCATTATTAGTCACATCTTCAGCAGAAGCTAATGAGGCTCTCACAAGCGGCACGCCTACCAAAACAATGGTGCCTAAGATAATTACAACAGCAACAGCGACCTGCTTTAAGTTCGACAAAAGACGACGTGGCGGCACAAAACCTGTCGACACAAAAACCACGATGCTGGCAAACACTATCGCCACAAGGTTTGTCACATACAAAAGCGTTGCGCCCCATGCCAGATCCCACTGACCTGCTTCTAATGTCACACCTATTGCACCAAGCGGCGGCACTAACGCAACCGCGACGGCAACACCTGGCAACGACGCGGATGCGTCTTCTCTAATTGTGGCATAGGCACCTGCGGCACCTGCTGCCAATGCGACTACTAAGTCTTTACTGTCGGGCCGTGTCCTTGAGATGATTTCTTCTGTCAAGATCTCATCAGGCATTATTTTGGACAAAATGTAGGCAATAGCAATGCACCACAACGTTGCTAACGTTACCCTCAATAACGATTTAAGTGATTTGACAAACAACGCTAACGAGACACACGCTGCGATAGCTAGCACTGGCTGCATCAACGGCGCCAGCAGCATCGCTCCAATCACTACCGCCGCAGAGTTGAGTTTCAGACCCATCACTGCGACAATGACAGACAACGTCAACATGACGGCAAAACGATAAATCCAATATTCGACCCGAGATACAGACAGGTCTTTCATCACACGGCGTCGCTGTTCGGGTTCTAGATGCTGATGCCACCACGCACGAGTGCGTTCTATAGGTTTAGAAGGATCAATTGCCTTTAACTTCGTTGATGCTTGAGACACAACTCTAAGGCTACCTTCTAGTAAGTGTTTTTAGATAGCTACTTGCGCCACAAAACACATAGCAGGACGAGGATGAAGAGGCAGAGCCGACTATGGCAGCCCTGCCTCTTTGCGCTGGCGGAGTATTCTGTTATGCGATAGCAGTGTCTGAAGGAAGAATCACTTCTTTCTCACTTGGTTGAAGAATCACCTGCGGGTCAGCCTCGGGCACAATGCCAGCTGGCAACGTGATGCTATAACCAGGAGCTCCGTGTTCTATCACGTCTAGGCCTGCAAGCTCTTCAGTTTCGCTAACTCGCAGTCCTACTGTGTATTTCAGCGCAAGGAAAAGCGCACCAGAGGTTGGGATAACCCAAGCAGCAACGATGAGCACAAACAACGCTTGCACAAGAAGTTGATCTAGATCGCCTCCATAGAAAAGACCTGACGGGCTGTATTCATCGCCTGCGACGCTTTCAACAAACGCGTCTGGGTTCACTGCGAAGAATCCGATCGCTAAGGTGCCCCACACACCGCAAACACCGTGCACTGAGATAGCGCCAACTGGGTCGTCGATTTTGACTCGTTCAAAGAATAGCACTGACCCGACAACAATAATGCCGCCGATGAAACCAACACAGACTGCACCAAACGGGGTGATGGTTCCTACACCAGCGGTTATCGATACAAGCCCTGCTAACGCACCGTTGCCAGCCATGCCAACATCAGGTTTGCCTGTTTTGAGCCATGTCAACGCGCTAGCGCCAACAACACCAGCCGCAGCTGCAAGCGCAGTGTTCAATGCGAGATAAGAGATAAGGTTGTCGGCTGCTAGCTCAGAGCCAGCGTTAAAACCAAACCAGCCGAACCATAGAATAAACACACCGATTACAACAAACGGCATCGAATGGCCAGGCATTGCTTTTGGTTTGCCATCTTTACCGTATTTGCCAATGCGAGGGCCGATAATTAGTGCGCCCATTAACGCAGCGAAACCACCGACGCTGTGCACAATCGTCGAGCCAGCAAAGTCGCTATAGGCAGCATCGCCGATGGTTATTTCAGAGATGAAACCGCCGCCCCATGTCCAATGCACAACGAGTGGATAGATAAGCCCTGTCATGACTATGCCGAAAAGAATATAGGTGCTGAACTTGGCGCGTCCAGCGATAGCACCTGACACGATCGTGACCGCAGCAGCAGCAAACATTGCTTGGAAAAAGAATACTGTCGCAGGTGATAGATCTTCACCAGTGGCAGTAAATGTTTCTTGACTGGCTCCAATGAATGAGTTGCCCCAGCCCCAGACGCTGTTACCACCTTCGCCGAACGCCAGCGAAAAGCCGACAAAGAAAAACACCAGCACGCCGATGGTGACATCAGCTAAGTTTTTCGCCATAATGTTGGCAACATTTTTTGCTCGCGTTAAACCAGCTTCAACAAAAGCAAACCCTGCTTGCATCAGAAAAACCAAGATGCCAGCGATAACAATCCATAGGTTGTCAACCACTGCGTCTAAGCTTGCGACAGGGTCAGGCTCTTGCCCATAGGCAGGCGTTGCCAGAAAAACACCAACAAACAGAAACACAGCTGCGATACGCAACTTGGATAACATATGCACTCCTTACATCGACGATCCCTAAAAGAAGGGTTAGCGTCGAAGGTAGAGGACAATTGTTTCCGCAGTGTTTCGCCAGTGTTAACATCGTGGTCGACTACAAAACCACTAGCTAGCGTGGTACTCTCGATAAGAGTGCGTCGCCAATTCACTTTATCCAAAACAGCGTATCTATTCTATGGGTTCACGGCGTGTCGAAGTGCGTGGTTCGCTAACGGTGTTTGGCTTTTCTATGTCAGAGATTTTCTTTCATATACAGAAATTATTGTTATGGAATGTCTTGCCTTTGCCGCAGGTTTTTTGGTTGAAGTGCCCTCTGGCACGCTTGCTGACCTTCTAGGCAGGAAGAAAATTGCAACAGTCGGCTGCCTACTCGTCGCGTTAAGCAACGGAATTTACCTTTTAGGTTCAACACATGCCGCGTTTTTCTATATCGCAAGTTCACTTATAGCTATCGGAGTCTCTTTGCAAAGCGGTTCTGTCGAAGCGCTCGTGTACGACTATTTCTTAGAGGCAAAACGGCCAGATTATTTCACCACTGTTATAGGGCGATCGAAAGTAGCCAGATTGCTGGGGTTGGCAACTGCCGCGATGATTGGCGGTTTCGCATGGAAGATACACAAGTTTTTGCCGTGGGTTTTAGTTTCTTCGAGTTTTCTTTTAGGTGCGCACCTCGTTCAAAAAATGCCAGATATAGCTGGTCGGAATAAAGCAGAGAGAGCTAGTTTTTTGCAACAAACTAGAGACGGCATAGCGGCACTTACGAAGAAGACGTTTATTCTTTTCACCATAGTGTATGGTGTGCTGCGATTTTCTTATGTAATTTGGTCCTGGGGGTTTATCCGCACCTTGATGGGTGAACGGTTCGGCTACACCGATGCAAGTTTTAGTTTCGTCTTGAGTTTTGCTTTTTTCGTCGCTGCCTTTTTTGTGTATAACCTCGATAAGGTACAAGCCTTGTTGGGTGACCGATCTGGCTTCATCTGGCTACTATCATGTAGCGCAATTGCTTGGTTTGGCGCGTATCTCTTCTCAAACTCACTACTAGCTGGCGGCTTCGTGTTTGTGATCTTTACATGCAGCGGAATGATGGCAGAAGCCTGGGTGTCAGTGGCTATTAACGCGAATGTCGGTTCACATGTTCGAGCGACAGCTGTTTCTGCGTTCTCGTCGTTGCAGCAGTTCTTTCGTTTCGTGGTGGTCGTTTTTCTAAGCATCTTGGTGTACAAAAACGTGGAGGTTTCTTCGACGGTTACGATGTTCTTCCTTGCGATGAGCTTGTTGCTTACGGCGGCTTTGGCGAAATATAGTATGATCTCACGAAAGAATAGGACTCTCAATAGCAGTCAGCTGTAGAAGGTCGCGAACCATGTCCCCACTGGGTTGGTGAATCAGCTAAAGAAACTATTATTTCGCCGCCTTCGTAAAGCTGTTTCATAGCGAACGAAACTGCATCTAACTTTTTACCATTTAGCGTAACAGACTCAACATATTGCACAGGGCTGTCTTTGCTAGGCTTATTAAACCCTTTTGTCTGGAGTGCAAAAGTTTTTTCTCCAACTGTTAGTTCGGCAGTTTCCCACGAAGGCGGGTGGATCAAAAAGATGCCTTGCCCAGCAACGGGGAACAGACCTAACGAAGCCCACACGTACCACGAGCTTAAACCGCCAGAATCGTCGTTGCCTGGCAAACCGCCTCGACCTGTTGCAAACTGATTATGGACAGCACTGTGCACAACCTCGGCTGTTTTATCAGGACGACCTGCATAGTAGTAAGCCCAGGGAGCTTCAATGTCAGGCTCGTTGTTGAGACCTTCAAATCGGTTTAATGCATACCCTCTTGCCAGCTCTTCTTGTGAAGGGTTCACGCCGAGCTGGTTCACGCGAGGCTGCCCATAGCCAAAGAAAGTATCAAGCATCGAAACAAATTTTTCTTTACCTCCAGCTAACTTGATGCGCCCCTCCATGTCGTGCATAAGTTTGAATGAATAATTCCACTTGCCGCCTTCATAGAAGTTGGAATCTGCCAACAAGCCTGTTGTAGCGTCATAGGCGCGACCCCATTTGTTTGCCTGCTTACATAGCTCGGCAGCCAATTTTTTGTCGCCTAGGTTGCGTGCTATTTTTGCTGTGCAATAGTAACCATAGGTAATGTCTGTTGTATGGCTAATAGGATGCGCGATACCTTTTTCAATGAAGTCTTCACCATAATTGCGCAGCAAGTCCATATGCATATGAGCAAGAATTAACTCCCAATCAAGCCCAGGTATTTCTATAGAGAAAAGGTCAGCGATAAGCGTATGCGCCAACGCGCTTGCTTGCCTGTTAAAGCGGTCGAACCCTCTCGATAACCTATAGCCAATAGGAAAATTGCCTTCAATTTGGCTGACAAGCAGCAGCGAGTTCACAATGTCAACAGCCATAGAACTGTCAACACAGGTGAGCAACGGCAACTGTGTTTTGTATATGTCCCACATCGTTGCGAAATCAAAGATAAACGGGCTATTTTGCGGCCAAAAAGGAGACTCGTCAGCTGCTGAGCATGGTTTAATCAACGAATGATACAGGCTTGTCGCAAATATTTTTTCACGATCAGTATCTGACGTTGTAATCTTGATCTTACTCAGTTTGGTATCCCACACTGCTTGCGTGCTTGCTTTACGCTCTTCAAAACATAGAGGCTCCGAACCGCAATCGGTATACAGATTAGTGCGCGCCTGTTCGACTCCTCGTAGAGAGAAACCAATGCGCAGTTCAATGCTTCGCCCAGCTTCTGTCGGGCCTCGAAAAAGATAGCCAAAAGGGCGCAGCGTCGTACGACGAATAAAGTCGAACTCAAGGCCCGTGCCACCTGTCATCAGACGCTTGTCATACCATGGCATTTGCCGCCACGTCGGTTCAGATAATTCTGCATATATAGAGATTGGTACGCCTTCAAAAACCACAGTGCCTGACATTTTGCCAGGCCCGAAACTTTCAACTTTCGCACTTAACGGTATGGTGCGGCCGTGTTCGGTTGCTAAACCTCCAAGCGAAAAATCAAGCACAATCCGAGCGTCGTTATGCGCTGGAAAACTATAGCGATGCACCACAGACTTAGGGCCTGCCGTTAGTTCACAACCAATACCAGAGCCAAGCGTGGTGCTATAATAGCCTGGTTCGGCCTTTTCGTCTTGTAATTCCCACTGCGTATCTAGATCATCGAGAGGGCCAAGCATCGGCGTAACCCGAAAGTAGTTGTAATATTTGCGGATTGCACCCGTACCTGAATGCTGAAAATGGGTGAATCCAGAAGCTTGGTATTTGTCGAAGAGCCGTTCGGGGAGGCCTTCGGTAGAAATGTTATAGAGTCCATAGCCTGTGGGGTAGGCGCCAGAATATGGAGTGGCCGACACCATGCCAAATGGATAGCAAGGGCCTGGATGGGTGTTACCAACAGCTGGTTTGGGCCACCACCACGTCGCTGCCAAACCTTTTTGCTCAGGTAAATTTGCTGGTTCTGTACCAATAAAGGGGTCCACATTTTTAAACACGATATCTATTTTTTCTTTAGCGGCTACTTCAGAGCCTAGCGTATGAATTGGTAGTGTCTAAAGATAGAAAGAAGTAACCGTGTGTTCAAATTCACCGACTCGACATATGCTTACGCTATCACGAGTCAGTTTCGCTGCAACGACCCATAAGAACGCTGAGGTCTACGCTGCCTACTATTTCCCTCCTAAATTATGTTTTGCTGTTTATCCGTTTAATTATGATTGTGGAGCTAGTTTCCAACTTGACTAAGCTTCTAAGGGTCGCGTATGTTCTAAGGAAATGAGAAAGACCCCAATGAAGTTTCTAATAAATGAACCAGTTACTTTTCTAGAAGCGTATGATACCATCACGCAAAATTCTAAAGATTACTACAATAAAGTGAAAGAATGGTTTGTGCATCAAGATAGTGATCTCGCCACCATCGACAAAGAAGCAAAAAAGTATGGAGCGCAGGCTTTACCGTTTCGAACAATGCTTAAATTTATAGAATCGGAACAAGTTATCAAAGGCCTAAATATTCCTGTTGCGTTAACTTTGGTAAACCCGCTCTACAAAGAAACTGGAAGGATGCAAAGAAGAGACGAGCATCCTCACGGAGAAAATTCTTTACGGACTAAAATCGAATGTATTCAACATTTTGAGAATCTCAACCCTCACTTCTCAGGCCGAATGATGATTGTAGACGACGAGTGTCCAGAGAATTCAGGAAAGATGGCGACTCAAATAGTGGAAGAATATCCAGAGTTAGATCACGAAGTTTTTTTTCTGGGTAAGGCTATTGAAGATGATGATCCCGATTTACCCCCAAAGATCACGCATAAAAATGGTCCAAATCGTAGCGTTAAAAGGTGGTTCTACGCTATTTGGGATGCGAAAAGCGTTACATTCTCAAAGGGATTTGACCAAATTACATATTGTCGTAGATAATGATGCTGATCTTTCTATTCATCCGATGCAATTAGGAATAATTATGAAAGACATAGTAGAAGGAAAGGCCAACGTAGTCGCTGGTTCACGCCGTGAAGCGGATTCTGTTTCCTTAATCGGAGGCAGCCGCAATCAAAGGGGCTTGCTATTCATTAGCATATGGAAGTACTTCTTGCCCCAGCTAGCAGAAATCATAACAGATACCAATCGAGCCTTTAAAGCTTTTGAGCATACGACACTCGAAAAGATTTTACCTATGATAGAAACTTACACTTTTGCATATCAAGTTGAGATGCTGCAAGCATGTATTTCTAGCGGATTTTCGTTAACTAAAAAAGGAATCGCCTATGTTGACTCTGAAGCCGCATCGACTCAAAACACTGAAGACATAACAGACTCTTACCTTAACCAAGTTCATCAAATAATTGATATTGCTCAAAGGTTTAACACTATCTCGAAGCAAGATAAGTGGCTGAATTATTTTCTCAATATTTCAGAAGAAGAGTGGTTAAAAATCGAGACGAATCCACCTAAAGAATTGCTCAATTTACAGAATAGTATCTGATCGCATATCCTATTAATCAACTGGTTACTCTTTTGTCCAGATGCGGGTGTTTAGATTTAGCTCGTCAACTAAATCTAGAAACACTTTGATTTCTTCCAAGAAGAATCGTATTTGCGTCGTGTCTGTAGCGGTGGTTCCCGTTGAGGCTTCTAAAAAGTTTCTTTTATAAGGCACTGCGATCCACACAGCTGAATCTTTAAACGCGACACGAATTTTGCTGTTACCAAACTTCGCCCGCACCGCCAAAATACGCTGCATCATCGACGAGCTAAGAATATAGCGGCCTTCGACTTGATCAGTCGCGTGTACAGCGAACGCTTTTTCAAACTCAGGGTCTTCCATCTGCAACAGGTCAGTGTTTTTACGGCCAACAAGACCTTGCAATGCACGTCCGACACCGCCGAACATACGCTCAGCCACGTCAGGCATCAAAAACGTGCGACCGTGAAAATCTTTGTGAAAGTCGGCGATAAAAAGAATTCCTTTAAAAATAGTGGAGTATGAACGGTCACCGTCGCTGTCTCGATGTTCTGACTCGGCATGCACTTCGGCCATCTGCAAATCGGTTTCGCCATAACGACCCCAAAGCAGATCTTCAGTACTATAACGATCTGGCCTACTGCGAAACAGTTCCGAATGCATAAAATAGTCTGCGCCGATGCCTCCGTCTGCATCAAAGGCAAGCTCAGGGCTGATGAGGTTCACAAGTGCAGGAACAACCAAGCTTTTGTAACGCCACCGATACTGCGAAGATTTTCTGTGATAAATCCAGCCTGTTGCTATCAAACCGATGATAAGAACACCAAGTGCGATAAACGCTAGTTGCGGAGCAACCAAAACGATAATGCCTGCTGCGGCAACAGGAATCAAACCGTATCCCAAAACGTTTTTTATGCTGCGTCGTTGCTGGTCCAACATCTGCAAGGTCGGCTGCAACTGCTGCAAAATATTGCTACTATCAAGCATTACGAACTCCCCATTTCAACCCATCAACCAGTGAAATTTGTTGCGACTGCGCCTCGTTTATCTTCTGCCGCTTCAAAATAGCGGACCTCTTTGAAACCAAAAAGTGAAGCCACGATATTTGTCGGAAAAGCAGAAACAGAGGTGTTCATAGCCATGACCGATGCGTTATAAGAACGTCGCGATGCAGAAAGCTGCTCTTCAACCTCAGTTAGGTTTCGCTGTAGGTTAAGAAATTGGCTGTCTGCTTTTAAGTCGGGGTAGGCCTCAGCAACTGCGAAGAGTTGCCCTAGCGCAGGGCGAACTTGTTCTTCAAGTTCAAGCCGCTGAGGGCTGACACCGCCTTGATAGGTTTGCTGAATCTGCTGGCGAAGCTGCGTTAGTTGTGTCAACGTTTGTTTTTCATGTGCCGCATAGCCTTTCACCGTTTCAACGAGCGAAGGGATAAGATCGGCACGTTTCATCAAGTTGACGTCAATCGAACTGAACGAATTTTTGACCATGTTTCGTTTGCGAACGAAACCGTTATAAACAACAATGACAAATAACACTAAGAAAAGAACAATCCCACCAACCACATACACGATAATCACAAGGCAAGTCTAACATTGTTACCCTCGCAATGAATCCTCAGTGCAATCAAGCCGACTGCAGAAACAGCTGAGCATCATAAACTGCGGCGACTCTACATATTGGTGTTGATAGCGCTGCCCGATTCATACCTGCGTAAGCCGAGCGAAAACGTTGCCACGGTGAATAGCCACGCAAAAGCCACAGCAGCCGCTAAACCTAGCAACAATAACCAATCACTATCTGCGACGACCTGTGTGGGCACGAAACCGACGAACGCTGCTGGGATGACTGTGAACAGCAATACTTTGGTGGTGCCTGAAAAAATGCCTATTGGGTAGGTTGCCGAGATGATCATACTGCCTTCTCCTTGAGTGGCTACTTGCTGCGCATTTCCGAAGAAAAACGCTAAACAGCCGAGCATAACCATGGCAGCAGACCAAAATAAAGCAGACAACATGACCACAAGAATAAACGTTGCCAGCTCTGCCATGTTTGAAGCCACGGTCAGATATAGGGCGGCGCCAAAGAGCAGATCACCCAACCCGTTTAGCTGCATGCGAGAAAAAATGATGTGTGAAATCAACGTTCTCGGTAGCACAAGGTAATAATCCAAACGGCCTTGTGCAACGAGATACGCCAGCTTGCCAGATGTATTTCCAGCAAAAACAGTAGATAACCCATACGAAGCTGCAACGATCGAGAACAACAGAAACATATCATTCGCTTCATAACCAGCAACCGTGTCAAATCGGTCGAAGAAAAGAATCCAGAAACAGAGATAGACAATGTTGTTAAGTAGCATACCTACAACTTGCACGATGAAACTTGTTCGATACGCAAGGGCTGCTGCAAGGTTCACACCAGCCAACGTTTTTAGAAACGAAAGTTCGTTGCAAACCTTCGTTAGCCAAGAAAGATTTTTCATCCGCCGTTCACCTCCAATCGTTTAACAGCGCTGCCATATTGCAGTCGTAGAAGAACTGCGAAAATCGTTAGCCATAAAGCCTGCAGCGTCAGCGTCAAACCAAAATGGTTCCAAGAGAAGTCGACAAGAAGCTTCGCGGGCGCATACGTCGTCAGCTGAAACGGTAACAAAATAGCTATGTTGTAAAGCCAACTTGGTAGAAAGTCGAGTGGCAGCAGAAGACCTCCTAAAACAAAAACTAGCTTCTGGTAAATCATTCGCAGTGGCCCAACTTCTTCAACGACAAATGCAGCGAGGCCAATTATTGAATAAATAAGAAAGTTGAGAAGCAGCGCAAGCGAAACAGCAATCAACGCCGCTACTGCGCTGATGATGGTGGTTGGCGGCAGCCCTGCATAGAAAAGAATTAGTGGCAGCCCCATGCCTGCAAGCAACAACAGCTTTGGTATGGTTTCGCCAGCAGAATAAGCAAAATGGTAGCCCAAATAGTTATATGGGCGGACGAGAGCATACGCGATCGTTCCCGACTTTACTTCTTCTGCAATGGTCATATCATGTTTAGATCGACCAATTTCAAGCACCTCGACAAGCAAGAAATACCAAAGTGTTTCTGACAGTGTAAGGCCCGCTATTTCTGTTGATCCTTGTGAAGTAAAAACGGCGCTCCATAGTTGCACAAAAATAAAGAGAATGACGAGGATAAAAAACCCACGACTAACCGTTTCGGCTGCATAGGCTAGCTGATTAGAGAAGTTGACAGACGTGAGGGACCAGTATTTACGCACCGAAGCGTACATGCCCGTCATAGCTCGTTGCCCTTTTCGGTATAGATTTCGTGGATTGTTTCTTCTAGCGAAGGGTCCGAGATAGTGATATCGCTACACGTTGCGAAATCAAAAATGTTTTTCACAACGAGTTCGCTGGCTACAACATTCGTGTCGAACTCAACGGTCAAGGCATACGATGTTTGATCTGCCACTGCAACACCCGCCATTGCAAATACGCTTTCCAATGGAGATGAAAATCTAGCAGTCAAGACTTTGTGCTGCAGAAACTTTTTGCGAAGCACCTCGATTTTGTCGTCGAAAATCACCGATCCGTGATTGATGATAATGGCTCGACGACATAACGATTCAATATCGCCAGCGTCATGACTTGTCAAAAAAATAGTCGTGTTAAGTTCTTCATGAAGAGTCTGTATAGCCGTGCGGATTTGCTGTTTCGCTACGACGTCTAAACCAATTGTTGGTTCATCTAAAAAAATTATTTTCGGGTCGTGCAAAAGAGATGCTGCTATTTCACACTTCATTCGCTGCCCTAAGCTCAACTTACGCACAGGCGTTTTTAAGAAGTCTTGCAGCTCTAATGCTTCAACTAAAAACCCACGCCTGTTTTTATACTGATCAGCGTCAAGCTCGTACATTTTCGAAAAAAGTTTAAACGTATCGCCCGCTGGCAGGTGATAGTGCAGCTGCGGTTTTTGACCAAACACGGTTCCGATTTGG
The DNA here is from genome assembly GCA_020629155.1 of Acidimicrobiales bacterium. GTDB lineage: Bacteria > Actinomycetota > Acidimicrobiia > Acidimicrobiales > SZUA-35 > JAHDDW01. The sequence goes on from JAHDDW010000002.1 coordinate 101,823, forward strand.
TATGCAAGTTTTTTGCGATCTTTCCACGGTGTTATGCCAAGCACTGTTGCAGTGCCAACGCTTGGGTGCAAGATCCCTGTCAAGATTTTGATCATTGTTGATTTACCAGCACCATTAGGGCCAATAAAAGCCAAAATTTCACCAGTAGGTAAAGAAAAATCGACGCCGCGAACTGCTTCAACAGAGCGGACCGTCGGCGTCACCAAAGAAGAAAAACTAGAACGAAGCCCAGCGGTTTTTTGTTTCACTTGGAAAGTTTTTTTAATACCACAAACTTCAACAGCTGCGAACGAACCTGGTATAGCCATCTGTCCATGGTAGCTTCTCACCAAGAACAAATCTTTGAATTAGCCCCTAACCCAATAGAACATACGTTTGCTTGATGTTGTTTGTTGCTATGCTTACCCTATGACAACGAATGAAAAATCCACGATTGCCGTATATCAAAACGAACGGGGCGCAATTGCGTTGTCCGTCGACACTGATGAAGATACTATTTGGGCTTCTCAGAAACAAATTGCGGAGCTTTTCGATGTGAACATTCCAACCATCAATGAGCATCTCAACAATATTTACGCAACTGATGAGCTTGAGGAAGATCCAACTATTCGGAAATTCCGAATAGTTCAAAAAGAAGGATCCAGAGACGTTACACGCGATATCAAGCATTACAATCTTGACGTCATCATTTCAGTTGGTTACCGAGTCAGCTCTAGAAACGCCACACATTTTCGCAGATGGGCTACCGAGACACTAAAGGCCTATATCGTGGAAGGGTTTGCGATTAACCCTACTTTGATAAAAAAGAATCAATCTCGCTTTATACAAGCTATGGAGGAAATGAAGCAGCTCGCCGCTGATGCCCACTATGTAGGAAGTTCTCAGGTAGCAGATTTATCAGTGCAGTTTGCCAAAACCTGGTTCTCACTCGATGCGTATGACAAATCTGAATTACCCACAACAGGCAACGTTCGAAAAGCCGTTGACCTTAAGGCTTCTGAGCTTCACAAAGATCTGAAGAAACTCAAAACGCAACTTATTGCAGAAGGTGAAGCGACAGATCTTTTTGCTCAAGAAAAGAACGCAGGGTCATTTGAAGGAATATTTGGCAATGTGTTTCAGTCTTTCGGTGGTCAAGATGTATATCCAACGTTGGAAGAAAAGGCGGCGAATCTACTCTATTTTGTCGTTAAGAATCATGTGTTTAACGACGGAAACAAACGCTCGGGAGCGTACTCGTTTATCTGGTTTCTTAAAGAAGTAGAACTACTTAACACGCAAGAAATTAGCCCACAAGCTCTTACTGCATTGACCTTACTAGTTGCTGAAAGTGACCCTAAAGACAAAGACAGAACAATCGGCTTGATCCTGCTAATGCTGGGCGTAGAAAAAACTAACTAACCTCTCGGTTAATTCTGTGGCCTTCTTCAACCCTTTCAAACGCTTAGGAATCCTTCAGCGACATTATTTAGGCTGTAATGATTTGTTTTTCTATGAAACCGTTTCTCCAAGTGTTAAAAGGCTCTGGGACCGTTGGCGTAGGTTTTTGTGGGTGTCCTACTAAAACAAAGCCCACCAGCCGTCCAGAGACCCGCATCCTTTGTGCCAGTGCAATCTGCCATCCTAAATCTGTGAGCGTCTTTGGAGTCTCCATATTCATATCAGTGATAACACATAGTCGGCTCAGGTTTGGCATGTCGAGAGCGACTTTCCAAAAATTTTCCAACGAACCGTCAAGTTGTCCTTCGACTTCAAGAACACGTTTCCATGGCGGATTAAAGAAGACTTTTCGATGCGCTCCATATATTTCGAAGGAATCGTCAAGCTGAGATACTTCTCCAGCGGCGACCCATTCCATCCCATGTATTGTGCTTGTGAGGAACGAACGCGGATCGACCTTTTTGATTTTAACTTGCGATACCCACCCACCATACCTATCGGCCAGCCAAATTCGTTTTGCCGCTGCCTGTTTGTAAGTTATGGTTTTGGGATGGAACTAACCGAGACACAAGAACAAAGGCTTGTTGATGAAGGCTATTTGCACCTGCGGAACATCGTGCCGCAACCACTCATCAATAAAGCGCTACAAGCTATAAATATGTCTCTCGGCAAAGGCATGAACGAAAAAGATATGACAACGTTCAGCTCTCAGTCTTTCACCCCTGAGCTATGCGAGTCGCCTGCTATCTGCGACTTGTTGAAGAAAAGCCCGCTTTGGGACTTAGCTGAATCAGCTATTGGCAAGGGCAAGATCATTAATGAAGACCGAGCGCAAATAGCTTTACGTTTCCCTCAGGCAAGTGATAGCTCAAAAGAACTCACGCCACATATCGATGGAATCCACACGCCAGACAATGGAGTTCCTAAAGGAGAAATATGGAACTTTACTATGCTCGTCGGCATCGCCTTAAGCGAAACAAAAGTTCCTTACTCAGGCAATTTCGTCTTATGGCCTAGAACACACGAAAGCTATGCAAACCACTTCAAGGAACATGGAACAGACGATTTACTTAATGGACTTGAAGGAATGCCTTCCGTCACCTTGCCTGAACCGAAGCATGTATTAGCAAAACCAGGAGACGCCTTCTTTGTTCACTATCAAGTAGGTCACACCTGTGCAGTCAACCTTTCGCCTCACGTCCGCTACGGCACATATTTCAGGTTGCAACACAAAGACCATGACGCCTTCAAAGTCGAAGCAATGACAGATCTTTGGTGCGGATGGGATGGAATCAATCGTCCGAGATAGACTTTGCCAAACAACGTTTGTGCTTATTTTAACACAATGGGTCAATTGTGTGCTATTGTGTTAAAATGAGCACAAAACGATTCATTATTAGAAGCGCACAAGATCTCAACCGAACGCTAACAGAAGCACGAATAACACGAGGCTTGACACAACAACAACTAGCAGAAATGACGCGGACAGAACGCACCTACATCGCAAAAATCGAGGCGGGCCACACAGTCAAACAAGTCGAAAGAATTCTTGGGCTTCTCAGACTTCTTGGCGTTTCTATCACTGCTGAAATGGAAACGGATATCGAACAATGACTACAAAGAAAGACGCAGCCAACCAACTATTTTGCTGGTGGGGCGACACCCACATAGCAACCTTACGAGCAGCAAAGTTCAACGATATTCGACTCACCTATTCTCACGAAGCACAAGAACTATGGCCAATCAACACACCGTTACTCTCGTGTTCTTTACCAGTTCAAAGCGAAGAACAATCAGCTACCCCTTTCTTTAAAGGGCTACTACCAGAAGGCAGCCACCTAGAAACACTCTCACAACGAATCGGCGCAAGCCCAATAAATGGACACCCGAGCAAGCACCTCACACAGCCTCAATATGCTTGGCAAAAATACGATTTTTAGCCTGCATGGCCAGTATTCCGCACGAAACTTGAGGCTTGCACTTTTTTATGATCTCCGACCTCAAAAAAGTTTCCTCCAACGGTGTAATACAAAGCTGGCAACTTTACTCGCCGATTCTTATAATCGTCATCCCAGAAACTAGCGTCCAGTGCTACATGATTCACTGAAATGCCGCAAGCGACATGGTCGCCAGAATCTTGCTCCCAAAGCAGTTGCCCCTCAGCTACAAACCAGCATTCACGAAGCCTAGGCGGCTCCACGGTAACTGCTGGTTCTGTATTGAAACCAACCAACTCAACTTCTGATATTCCTCTAGGAAGGCGCACACCAGCATCATAAACCTTTTGCACAGAAGCTGGATAAGGGTACCCTATAACGCACTCTCGATGATCTCGAAGATTATGCAATGTATCGCTTTTAGGCGAGACAGCCAAAATGATAACAGGAGGCACGTTAGAGCAAAGCATTGTCTGCTCAAACGCTCCGACGTTAACAGTGCCGTTAGGCGCTATTGTTGTCACCAAAGAAGGGGCATGGCCTGGCATTGAATAGACAATACGATCTTCTCGCTTAGATGTTAAATAGTCATAGTCCATCTCGCGCAGGCTTCGAGTCACCGTTACAAACCTTCTGGCGCTATTTTACCCATGCGGCCAGCGTTGAAATCTTCGACTGCTTCTTGCAGTTCTGCTCTGGTGTTCATCACGAATGGACCATAACGAGCAACAGGTTCATTCAATGGTTCGCCGCCCATAAAAAGCGCCTCGAACGGTTCGTCCGATTTTGCTTCTATCTCAATAGCGCCTGCGGCTCGTTCATAGGAAACAAACTGTTGTTTCTCAAGCAGCGCATTAGACTCCCCCACGTTTGCGCTGCCTGCGAAAACGTAAAGTCCACAGTTATAGGTGGCAGGCGCTTCGAATGAAGCGATCGCGCCAGGCTGTACTGTCACATGGGCGTAGATAATAGACGTATGCGTTGCGGCTGGGCCATCGACCCCAAGAAGCGACCCTGCCAGAAGTCGAACCTGCCAACCATCGCGCTCGATCAGCGCAATGTTTTTCTGATCTAACGGTTGATAGCGAGGCGGAACTCGCTTTTTAGCTTGCGGCAGATTAACCCACAGCTGAAAACCATGCAACTTGCCACCTTTTTGTTGCATCGCGTCACTGGGCATTTCAGAATGCACCACGCCATCGCCAGCGGTCATCCACTGCACATCGCCAGCAGTGATAACCCCATGTCCACCTGTCGAATCTTTATGCTCAAACTCGCCTTCTAGAATATAGGTGACCGTTTCAAAACCTCGATGCGGATGATCGGGCGCACCTTTTGCTTCGCCAGCGGCAAATGTTTCTGGACCCATTTCGTCAAGCAATAAGAAGGGGTCTAACATGTCAAGATTTGCGGTCGGAAACGGGCGGTTAACCCAAAAACCTGCGCCTTCTTGCTGTCTCGCAGCAGTGAAAATATTCTTTATAGCACGGTGCACAACAACTCCTTACAGGGAATGCTTCCAAATCTATCTACTCATTGACGTAGATCCCCTCAATCAAGTTGAGGATGACGAATAGGCCATGTTGCAGTAGCAATTGTGCACCACTGCATCCCACCAGACAAGGGAAAGACTCAAATATTCGCTAGCCTCAAAGGGTGTTAGATCGTATAGAATCACTCGTTCGAGAGCATAAAGAGCTAGAAGGCCGCATTGCTGACCCTGCGATCGTTGCTGACCAAAAAAAGTTCGTCAAGCTTTCTCGTCGATACGCTGATTTAACAGACATCGTCAAATTGGGAGCAACGCTACGCGAACGCCACGAAGACGTTGAAACCTTGGCAGAAATGATTGGCGAAGTTTCTGGAGACGAAGCCGACGAGCTACGCAACGAACAGGCACAAGCACACCAGCAGATAGAAAAACTTGAAGAAGAACTGAAGCTTCTGCTCCTCCCTAAAGATCCTAACGCTGGCCGTAACGTCATCATGGAAATACGCGGTGCTGAAGGCGGCGAAGAAGCCAACCTTTTCGCTCGCGACCTTTATGAAATGTATCGCTCCTATGCCAGCGCACAGGGCTGGGGATTCGAACCGCTGGGCTCTAAAGCATCTGATATGGGTGGTTTTAGCGAAGTAACATTCATGTTAAAAGGCGACAACGTGTGGACTCGCATGAAATTTGAAGCAGGGCCGCATCGTGTGCAACGAGTGCCCAGCACTGAATCACAAGGTCGTGTCCATACCTCATCTTCGACCGTAACAGTACTGCCAGAAGCCGATGAAATAGACATTGAGGTGAACCATAACGATCTACGTTTTGACACCTACCGTTCGTCAGGTTCAGGCGGCCAGCACGTTAACACCACAGACTCAGCCGTGCGCATCACGCACTTGCCTACAGGGCTTGTGGTGTCGATGCAGGACGAAAAAAGCCAGCTACAAAACCGCGAGAAGGCTCTGAAAGTTCTACGATCTCGTCTCTTGAAACAAGAACAAGATAAGCAACGAATCGAAGCGTCCGAGGCTCGCAAAGGGCAAACAGGCAGCGGCGGCCGATCAGAAAAGATCCGCACATACAACTTTAAAGAAAGCCGAGTCACAGACCATCGACTAGGTTTAACACTCCACAAACTTGACCGAGTTCTTGCTGGCGAACTAGACGACATAAGTGATGCGCTTGTCCAAGACGAACGCACAAGGCAGTTACAAGCCGAATCAAGTTAAAGATATCTCATGATTTGGAAAGAGTTACTTAGCGAAACCGAGTCAACGCTAGCTGCTGGCAATGTTCCCAACCCTGGCGTCTGCGCAAAACGGCTATGCGAGCAGGCAAGCGGCTACCACGGCGTGCACTGGCCTGAAGCTTTGCTGCAAGACGCAACGAAACGTTGTGTCGCGTCACTTGACGCAATGATCGCCCGGCTATCTGGCGGCGAACCGTTGCAATACGTTTTAGGCTCATGGGGTTTTAGAACGCTAGATGTTTTCGTTGATAAAAGAGTGCTTATCCCTCGCCCTGAAACCGAAGAAGTTGCCGGCCACGCAATCGCCGCTGTCAAACAATGCGTTGCTGCAAATGGGTCGGCGAAGGTTGTCGACCTCGGCACAGGCTCTGGCGTCATCGGGCTAAGCATCGCTGCTGAATGCGACAACGTAGACGTTTGGCTTACTGACGCTTCGCATGATGCGTTGACGGTTGCACGAGCTAACCTTGCTGGGCTCGGCCGCAAAGGCTCAACCGTCACGCTGCAACACGGCGACTGGTTCGAAGCATTAGATGCTGATTTACAAGGAGCGTGCGACGTGATCGTTTCAAATCCGCCATATTGCGCACCAGACGACGCTTTTGGCGTCAACGTTCAAGAATACGAACCAGACAGCGCCTTAGTTTCAGGACCAACAGGCCTAGAAGACCTAGACCACATTATCGCAAACGCACCAAACTGGTTAACCAAACAAGGCACACTGGTGGTAGAGTTCGCCCCAGGGCAAGAAACCCATCTGTGCGTTGAAGCGCAAAACTCTTTCAGCTATGTCGAAGCTATCAAAGATATTGCGGGTCGCTACCGATGTTTAGTCGCAAAAATCTAGAAGGAAGAACGCGCTCTATCCTTTGGGGTAACTAATCTGGCTGCTAAAATGCTAGAAATAGCTAGTCAGCGATGGTGTAGCGCATCTCGTAGGCCGTTATGCCTCGCCACGGCAACGGCACATTGGTAGAGCGAAACCCTTGACCTTGATAGTAGCTTTCCAACCAACTGTCTTGCTCTAAGAAATACAGTTGCACTTGCTGCGCACCGATCTTCTTCGCGTAGTCAATGATGATTGAAACTATTTTCTTGCCCAGACCCTGGCCTTGTTCCGACTTTTTTATAGCTAAACGACCCATAAAAAGTACGTTTTCTTCTCGCTCTTTAAGCAGATGGAACGATCCAATGAGTTCGCCTTCTAAATTTCTGCAAACATAGAGGTCAAAGCCTTTTTCGTTACGCTCTCTAACATTGCCAAGAGTGATATATGGCTCACCCAAGAAAGGCTCAATATGGGTATAGGCCTCTCTCACCAACGCAACGACGTCTGCGTATTCTGCAGATTTCGCCTTTTGGATTGTTATGCCATCTTGTTTATAAACCAGCACAGCAACTTATGGTTCGCTAATAATCGTTGAATTCTGTGCGTTGAGTAGCCCTGCGGGGATCGTAGCATCGTTTGCGATCAGCCGTTCAACCATCGGAGCTTTATCGCTGCCTTTTGTGAGCCAAACGAGTTGCTTACTTACATCAAGTACGCTGCGACCAAGCGTCATACGATACGTCCCTTGATAGGGCTCTTTAGTTATAGCAACAAGACAAGTAGCATCATCAACGGCAGGGTCGCCTGGGATAAGTGAAGCGGTGTGTCCATCAGATCCCAAACCAAGGTGAACAACATCAAGCTCAGGAGGGTTGCCAGCGAGCGACAACAAAGACTCACCAAAGGCACCAAGCACAGCAGCAATAGCAGGATCATCTGGGTTGCTAAGCGACGCACCTTGCTCGACGACGGCGAGCACTTCTTCGACCGGCAATGGCAGCCAACCAGCGCCTGTTTCGGCAAAAAGTTCTTGCTGTTGCAACAAGTTGCGCTGCGTGCTGTCACCTTCAACGATGCGATCGTCAGCTTGCAGCAGCGTTACTTTTTCCCACGCAATAGGCGCTTTTGCAAGTTCTACAAACACGGGCCACGGCGTTGAGCCGCCGCTGAGCGCAAACAAACAGCGGCCGTTTGTTGCGATTGCTTTGTTAATTGCTTCAGTGAAGGTTTGAACAGCAAGTGAAACCCATTCGTGTCCCTCTGCTTCTTTAAGAATATGGTGGGCGTTGCCTGTATCTGTCATTCGCACTTCTTTCGTATCTTCTGTTGAGACTTATTCGACGCAATCTGGCTGGTCTGGACGCTCCGCTCCATAGCTGTATTGTTCGACAGGTAGCGGATCATCGAGCACGGGCTGCACGATCCTCCATGCTTCTTCGACCTGATCGCCGCGAGCGAAAAGTCGTTTGTCGCCTTCGATAGCATCACCAAGCAGACGATGGTACGGACCAGAACCAGACTCTGTACCTTTTTGATCCACTTCAAGGTTAATCAGCTCACTTACAAGGTTGTCGCCTGGCTGTTTTGCTTGCATTTCAAGTTCGATCACGTCATCTGGTTTCATCACAAATCGCAAACGGTTAGGCGAGGGACGTTTTTGGCCAGTGAAAAGATAGCGAGGCGGCGCTGTAAACTCGACGACAGCTTCTGTGAACGTTTTATTTAATGCTTTACCTGTTCGAATTCGCCACGGCACGCCAGCCCAACGCCATGAATCTATTTTTGCTTCTAACGCAACATAGGTTTCAGTATCGGAATCCTCAGCGACGCCTTCTTCGTTGAGATACCCTTCGTATTGGCCACGCCATACGGTTGTTGGTTTAAAAGGTCGCATTGCCTTCAACACTTTGACAACTTCGTCGCTCATTGCATCGGCTTCTTCGCTAACAGGCGGCTCCATAGCCAACAGTGCCAGTATTTGCAGCAGATGGTTTTGCACAACGTCTCGCATAGCGCCGACGTTGTCATAGAATTTGCCTCGACCTTCGACACCAAAATCTTCGGCCATCTCAATCGTGACACTTTTGATGTAATGGCGGTTCCAAAGCGGTTCAAGTATTGAATTCGCGAAGCGGAACACAAGCAGATTCAAAACAGGCTCTTTGCCGAGAAAGTGGTCGATTCGATAAATTCTTTCTTCGGGGTAATGTGCTTTCACTGCGCTGTCTAACTGCTGCGAACTTGTCAGATCTCGCCCAAAAGGTTTCTCTAAAACAACCCGGCCTTTGTTAAGTCCGACAGCAGCCAAGCCATCAACGACCGTCACAAATAACGACGGCGGAATCGCTAGATAACAAACAGGACATGTCGCATCGCCAACTTTTTTGGCAACATGATCAAACGTCTCATTATTGCGATAATCACCTGAAACATAGTCGAAACGCATCGCAAATCGTTCCCAAATGGCTTCATCTATTGCGATGTCGTCAGCAAGTAACGCTTCACGAACTTTCTCTTTTAGAATCGGCACAGTCCATGGTCTGGTCGCAACACCAACAATCGGCCCGTTCAATTTTTTGTCTACTTCAAGCTGGTAGAGCGAAGCAAAAAGCTTCTTGCGAGCCAGATCTCCTGTTATACCAAAGAGAACAAGAGCGTCTGCATTTTGTAGGTTGCCTTCCATACACATAAGGCTACCTATCAAGGCGTCAAAAAAGTCTATCTAGCCAGACCTTCGCTGCTGCCGTTGTTTCCATGGCTTTAACGTTGTAGTGTTGAAACTCTTACGACATGATCTTTGGTCGGCTTTCAACTACTCATGCTACTTAGATCTTCACATGTCACCTATTTTGTTTTACGGGAGTTATTAGCGCAATGGTTGATCAAGCAAGCACGGAACGAAAAAGTCTTGAGAAGAAAGACAAAGACGAATTACGGTCGATCGTTACCGCATTAGGCGGCAAAGCTTCACCACGGATCCGCAAAGCTGCTTTGATTGATCAGGTTCTTGAACTTTCTGGTGTTGTGTTGCCAGCAGCAGAGGCTCCAGAAGAAGAGCCCGCTGAGAAACCGAAAAAAGCTGAGCGCCCACGTAAGAAAGTAGCAAAAGAACCATCTCAGGCAGCAGACATCGAAGCCAAGGAACCCCAAAAACCTCAGGAGTCGAAAACTTCTGACTCTGCAAAAAAGTCGGACGGCAAAGACACAGCAAAACCCAATTCACGTCTTAAAAACGGCAACGGAGATCGAGATTCTCGACGCAACAACGGTCGTGGACGCAATCGTGGGCGAGGTCGAGAACGTGAAGAAGCTGGCAACGATCCGATATCTAAAGAACCTGAAAAAGTTGACGGCTATCTTGATTTGCGTGACGAAGGCTACGGCTTTCTTCGAGTCAACGGCATTTTGCCGAGCAGGGATGACGTGTATGTTTCGGTGAAGCAAGTCCGCCAGCTTGGCCTTCGTAAGGGCGATCAGCTTTCTGGCCTTGCTGTGCCAGCGCACCGCCACGAAAAAAACCCTTGCTTTCAAGAAATTACCGCCGTAAACGGCAAAACCGTCGAGGAAGCAAAAGCTCGGCCGCGTTTCGAAAAACTTACACCTGTTTTCCCCACAGAACAGCTAGTTCTGGAGCGTGAAGACCAGCCACAGAATCTGACTTCTCGTGTTATCGACCTTGTGGCTCCAGTAGGGAAAGGCCAGCGAGCGCTTATCGCGACACCTCCTCGGACTGGGAAAACTGATCTGATTAAAGAAGTAGCCACCTCTTTAGAAGCGAACCACAAAGATCTTGCGTTACTTGTTTTACTTATTGATGAACGACCCGAAGAAGTTACGGCGATGGCTCGCCATCTTGAAAATGGTGAAGTGGTCGCCTCGACCTTTGACAGGCCAGCAGAGGAACATACCGCTGTTGCAGAACTGACTATTGAACGTGCGAAACGGATGGTTGAAGAAGGCCAAGATGTTTGTGTGATTCTTGACGGGATTACGCAGCTGACAAAAGCGTATAACACGTCGCTTTCTACGGGACGAATCCTTGCAGGCGAACTTGACAGCAACGCGCTATATCCTGCTAAGAAGCTTTTCGGGGCTGCTAGAAACCTTGAAGAGAGCGGATCGTTGACGATCATAGCCACGGCGCAAATCGAAACAGGCTCGCCACTAGACGATGTTATCTATCGAGAATTTAGAAACACGAGCAATAGCGAGCTTAAACTTGATCAGCGTGCAGCTGACAAAAAAATAACGCCAGCTATTGATCTGCTTGAATCTTCCACTCGAAACAAAGAGTTATTAACAGACACTAACTGGACTGCGGCAAGCCCCACTGAAGAGGATTCAGACAATGTTGCGAACATAACTAAACTGCTTGAAGATCTCAACAAAGCAGCTACAAACGCAGAATTATTTGCATAAAAGATATCTCTTCTAGATTTTCCCTCAAGTAGTGATGTTTTCAAGCGAAAATTTGGCACACTGGTTTAGTTATGAAGTCTGATATTCACCCTAATTACCGTCCAGTAGTATTCTCTGATACGTCAACCGAGTTTTCTTTTTTGACGCGATCAACTATTGAGACAAATGAAACCATCGAATGGGAAGATGGTCAAACATATCCTTTGGCGAAGGTAGAAATTTCTTCTGCTAGTCATCCTTTCTACACAGGCACCATGCGTATCGTCGATACTGCTGGTCGTGTTGAGCGCTTCGAGCGTCGTTATGGTTCTCGCCGCAAAAACAAAGCTGCCGAAGCAAAGGCAAGTTCGGAAGAGAACTAACCTACTCAGGGGATGCGCAATACAAAAACAACCCCTAACGCAGCAGTTGCTCTCGCAACCTATGCGAAGGCAGCTCTTGCTGTAGAACTACCTTCGGTAGATGAAGATAGTGGTGCGTCGCTTGTCGACGACACCGCTTTTTTTCTGTTGAGCGACTCTGGTACTGACCTCGGGAAAGCGTTATTTTGGGCGAAGCGCCATAGCGTGAAAGCCCTTCACGCATTTGCTCCATCAAGCTGCGCTGGCGATTACGCTCGCAAAGCTTCCTATTTTGCTGCCTTGCCTTTTACTGTCACCATCTGGGCTTTTAACGCAACAGATGTTAGCGTCGCACAGTCTTGTGCTATTGTTCCACCTCCCACCCTGCCCCAAGCCATGTGGGATCTAGCGCTGCCGCATGCTTCTGACGAGGTTTCCGTCATACAATCATATGACCGTCTTATTTTAGACTATAAAGGTCTAGAAATTGGGCGTGTGATAACCCATGAAGGAGAACTGCATCTTGATGTGGGCGTCGGCCAGGCCGATCGCGAATTGCAGCTTATGCTCAACCCTAAGCGTCCGATAGCCGAGTCTGTAGCTGCTGTTGTTGAAGCTGTCGCCAAGGTTAGGAACAGCGATGTCGTGGCGTCACATCCATTGGCGAGGATAAATAGGCAAGGGTGGCTTCGATCACATCTTGCTGCTAACCCTCAACGTATTGGTATGACAGATCCTGTCATACTTTCCACGATGTCTCCACGAGATACAGTTCTCACTGATCTGCCAGCCGCTATGACAATGACCTCACTTGATGGGCAACCTCACATGGTTGTTTGCTCTGTCGGTGCTTCACTCGATGTTGTCGCAAACGCCGCCGATTATCGTCATTGGCATGCTCCGAAATCGAAATTGCTGATTGTCTCGCCAAAGAAAGATAGCTATTTTATCGCGTCATGGCTTACCGATGCGCTGCCAGGCTGTCACACCATCGGCGTTGACACTCCTTGGCATGACTAGGTGGTGTCTTCTTCCCCTTGTTATGCCCAAATAATCTTTCGTGACACACTATTGCGTGACAACATCTTTATTACGGCAGTCCAAAGGATTTTTCCAACAATCCCAAGAGCGATCGAAACCGCAAGAGCAGCATATTTTGTGACTATGCTCATTGTAAAGTTTTCAAAAGTTGACACAACTTGGAAATGAGTCAAGTAAATAAATAAGGAAGCAAACGCAACTTGAAAGATAGGAAACTTCATAAACGCGAATACTTTTATTTCTTTAAACCACACTAGAAGTAAAGACGAAATCAGCAGAATAATAAAATCTCGTCTTGCTTGCCCCAGCATGATAGGCACTAACAGAACAAATGCGATAAACAAGCTAGAAAAAAGACGCTGACGTGTCTCTTGACTAGATGCCACAAGTCCTCCAAGGAAAAACACGAACGCAATAACGTTAGGCAACTGATGAGGAAATACTTCTAACAGCCCTGTTGAAACTGACAAATTCCAGGTTATGAGCCTCATAAAGAAACAAACACCTGTAGCCACCAAAAAGAAGTTATATGGTTTGTCAAACATATAACTTCTTGCCGTTTGAGAGAAAGAGAGAAAGATCCCAGTAATCAAAATAATTTGGATAAGCACCTCTATAAACCAGTAACGAATACCGTCGCTATACGTCGGTTCTTGAAAGTTACTTATCATCAAAATACTGTGGATGTAGAATCTACGCAGCAAAATAAATAGAGCAGCTAGATATGCAGCAACTGGTAAATACAGCCTCCATGAATATCTGAGGAATGCTTTTAAAGTAGGTGAATCTTCGGAATGAAGTTTTTTAGCTTTTGGAAGCGTGAACACAACAAAATTGTACCCAGCTAGAAAAAGCAGAAACAAAGCACCACCTGTTACGCTAATCAACTCTAAATGATGCATCACAATTGCTACTATCGAAACGGCTCTAAACAAGATTGAAATATCTAGCTCTTTCATATCAACTTGACTATTCAAGGTACGCCAACCTCACATTCATCATCTTTGGGCATCTTTTGAACTACCTGCCGCTACAACTATAGATCTGTTTCTAATCAAGTGGTGAGATATCAAGGCTGCGTCCCTTTTTAGTCTACAAGCATATGCACTCTTGCTGCACTCGACCATCAAATCGAAACGACAACGAATAACTCATTAGAAATCTATTCGAGCTGGCCCACTTCGCCAGGCTGAGTTTATAGCGCTGCTACTTCTATTTTGGTACGGTAACGGGGTTTCTCAACTTGTTCGACGAATTCGCCAAGAAGGTATTGGTGCGATGCATCAGTTACCTTTACATGCACATAGGTGCCTTTTTTAAGAGGGTTTGACGGGAAATGTATCAACTTGTTTTGTGCTGAACGACCTGTCAAAACGGCTGGATCTTTTTTAGAAGGGCCTTCAACAACAAACTCTTCAACTTTTCCTATGCGTGCCTGATATTTCAGCAAAGCTGAACGTCGAGTCACTTCGCGTAGCCTGATGTACCGGTCTTGCATTTCGGCTGGATCACAGAAATCGTCCTGCATCTCAGCAGCCTGTGTCCCTTCACGAGGAGAGAAAATAAAAGTGTACGCATTGTCAAATTGAGCTTCAGCAGCAACTTCTAAGGTTTGCACAAAATCTTCTTCTGTTTCGCCTGGGAAGCCTACAATAATGTCAGTGGTGATAGCGACATCGCCTAGTGTTTCGCGAGCTGCGGCTACTTTCTCTAAGAACCGTTTACCTGTGTAGCCACGATGCATCTTTTTGAGTATCCGATCAGAACCAGATTGAAGAGGAAAATGCAGGTGAGGAACAACTGACGGAACTTCTGCCATGGCATCAAACACGTCTTGAGTCATATCTTTCGGGTGTGGGCTGGTGTAATAGACTCGACGGATGCCTTCAGTCTGGCCTACACGGCGAAGCAGTTCGGCGAACATAGGGCGAGCTTTGACCGCTTCGCCAGCTTTACGTTTCGCTAAGGCAAGATCACGACCATAAGAGTTAACGTTTTGCCCAAGAAGCGTTATTTCAGACACCCCACGAGCAGCTAGTCGCTGCGCTTCAGCCACGATTTCATCGATCGGGCGGCTTATTTCTTTTCCTCGCACAGATGGCACGATGCAAAACGCACACGAGTTATCGCAACCGACTTGAATAGTTAACCAAGCAGCATAGTCGGATTCGTTTTTGGCTGGCAATGCCGAAGCAAACGCATCGTCATCATCGGCTGCTTCTTCCCAAATTTCGGTAACAGGACCCCCATTGCGAGCTTGTTCCATCAGCTCAGTTGCTCGATGCACGTTATGGGTGCCGAAAACCACGTCAACATGGCCTGCTTTGGATTGAATCTTCTCTCGGTCTTTTTGCGCTAAACAGCCGCCCACAACAATTTGCAGATCAGGATTATCTTCTTTGAGATGCTTCAAGTTACCTAACGCACCATAGAGCTTGTTGTCGGCGTTTTCTCTGATACAGCAGGTATTGAGCACAATAACATCTGCATCATTTTCTTCCGAAGTTGCTTCATACCCGTCAGACTCTAGAAGCCCCGCAATTCGCTCCGAATCGTGTTCATTCATTTGGCACCCATAGGTGCGCATCAGGTATTGTTTAGCCATTACATCTAGGCTAGTGGTGTGTCGTCTAAATGGCGACGTACCGCTAGTCCTTTGACGCCTTTACGCAAACGCTTTGTGCCATGCTGCTCCGCCGACAAGTCCTGCATCATCGCCAAGTGATGCTGCAGCTAACGGAATGTGAAGACCAGCTTGTTCAGGGCCAAAGTTTTTCAAGAAGTCAGCGATAACAGGATGTGTGATGTCGGCGTTTAATCCGACGCCGCCGCCGATGACGATCAGCTCTGGAGCGTATATCCATGCGACGCTAGCAATACCAGCTGCTACCGCTTGCAAACCTTCATTCCAAACTTTTACCGCTTGTGGGTCTCCGCTACGAACCAGGGCAGCTAACGCTTCTGTTTCTTCTGCTAAGCCTAGCGAGGCAGCTGTCGCTGCTAGACCTGTGCCTGACCCTAATAATTCTGGGGTGTATCGTTTGCCAGCAATCGCCGCTTGATAATCAACAGTGATATGGCCCATGTCGTTTGCAGACAACTTGCCATGAACAAGTTTTCCGCCAAGAACAACACCGCCGCCGACACCTGTCGAAATGGTCACAAAAATAATGTCACTCAAGCCTTTGCCGCCACCGAAGTATGCTTCGCCAACTGCGGCAAGATCAGCATCGTTAGCCAGCTGAACAGATAAACCCGATTGCTCTTCTAGCCATTGTTTTGTGAGATAGCTAACCCAACGCTCAGGCAAATTAGGCGGGTTAACCATTTCTTGTGTCGTATAGTTTATTAAACCTGGAAGTCCGATAACAGCCGAAGAAACATCGCTGCCAGCAGAAATTTCCTTTATAATATCGGGCACGATCTCAGGCGTCGCTGCTTCCAAAGAAACTGACCGTTTGCTAACGTTTAGCAACTCACCAGAAGCATCAACCAAAGCTGCACGCACGTTAGTGCCACCCAAGTCAACCGAAACTATGATTTCATCTGTTTTATCCACATATGCATCATAGCCACTAGCCAACCTCTTTGCGTTTTCTCAAATGACCGCAAAACAAACAGCGACCCACTCTTTTTCAGAGTGGGTCGCTGGTTCAATAGAAATTCAATTGTTTAGCAAGATTGTTTAAAGTGGTTGCGATTTCCGACGGCAGCAAACGCTGACTTAGAACTTGTGCTTGAGTCGTATCGCCAGTTATATTCTGGGTTTGATTCAAAATGCACAACCGCTTTAAGCCTATTTTCTGACTCTATGTAGTTTGCTGCGTTGTGATACCATTGAGCTTTGCGGCCTGACTGGTTTGGATCTTCCACAGATCCCCACTCGCCGAGCATCCACGGCTTATTGATGTTGCGACGTTCAACCCATTTGGTGAAATCTTGCATCAAAGGCTCTAAATGTGACCATGTTCTACCGCCATGGAAGAAGTTATAAGGATCTAGACCAACCCAGTCGACATAGGTATCTCCAGGATAAAGACGATCTGCAAACGCACCGCCATTAGCAAATGGCGTTCGGCTCATTAACCAAACCCAACTCACATTTGTGACGCCTTCTTGTTCATAAATCTTGTGGACTTGACGCCACGCTGCAACATACTGTGCTTCTGAGCCAGCGTCAGCTTTTATGTGTCCTCCGCCTGTGTTTCCAGGCTGAAAGTCACCAACGCGAGCGTTCGCTTCATGGTCGAATGAAATAAACACTGGCATGTTTAGCGATTTAACGAGTCTCGCTTTTTCTCGAATCAACTTGTCGTGTTGCCCGTTAGCTATAGAGGCCCAAGAAATATTGGTGCCGTCTTTATAGACAGGTTTCCAAGAAAGAAACGGGATTCTTCCTTCTGCAGCAGATTTTTTAACGTAACGGTCAAGGTTTGTTTGGTTAGCGAAATCGTCCCAACGATAGAATTGGTGATCTATATCAAACGTGCGTCCGATTGTGCTTTCAACCTTGTTGATAGCTCGCAATTTAGCCGCTGCGTCTGTTCCGCCACCATGCAAACGTGAATTAACGTAACTGCCCCAATAAGTTCCACATTGAGGAACAGGAACAGGACCAGCGTTCGATACAGGGTTTTTTATAGCAGGCTTAGCTGTTGTGGTTGTTCGCTTGACCGTTGTGGTCGTTTGTTTCGCAGTAGTAACAGGCGTAGTGTTTTCCTTCGGCGCAGTTGTTGTTACAGGCGTAGGTTCTGTTGTTGGTTTCGTTGTAGCTGGTGTCTTGCTAGCAGAAACTAAAACGCAAGGACGCACCCCTGAAATTTTTCCTTTATTTGTGCGGGTATACACACGGAATTTATATTGGTCTTGCGAACGAAGAGTCTTATCAGATAGTTGAGTTTTTGGCGCTTCTGCTCGGCCTGCCCAATACCACGAGCCGTTGTTACGACGACGTTCCACAACATAGCGAGCAGCTTGGTCTTTATTTGCCGCTTTCCACTCGACGTTGACAGATTTCCGGTCGACAGACCTTGTCGCAGTACACGCAGATGGAGCTTTCGGATCAGAATCTGCAGCCAAAACACTCTGCGAGGAAAGGACAGCTGCCCCTCCAAAGAGACCGACCGCCACGAGAGCGCCCAACATTTTCTTTCCCACCAATTTCATATACTCCGCCTTACATAGTATTTGAGCAAATAAACCTAGCCCAATCTGACCCTAGCAAAAAAACTAGGGATAACAACCTAGCCAACCATCCACTTTTGGGAAATAAATGTAAGTAGCCGAAAAAGACTACATCCTAGTAGGCTATACCTATGAACTTTTTTGCTCTAGCGAAGCACGACCTATGACATCTCTCAAAAACCCTTCCGTGCTTGACAACCTCGACGAGACCCAGCTTGAAGCCGTGACGTCGACAGCGGGCCATCTTGCCATTTTGGCAGGTGCTGGTAGTGGGAAAACTCGTGTTTTAACAAGACGCATAGCTTGGAGAGCAGCACAAAAAGATCTTGACCCTACCAAAACTGTGGCAGTAACATTCACTCGAAAAGCGGCTGGCGAACTGGGCCAGCGACTTGCATCTCTTGCCGTTGGCGGCATTAAAACAGGCACGTTTCATTCGCTGGCCTATGCGCAGCTTCACAAACGGTGGGCGCAACGCAAAATAACGCCACCGCAGCTCCTAGATCGAAAAATAGGTTTCGTCGCTCGACTATTGCCTAAAGGTGACAAAAACCTGCCGTTAGATGTGACCTCAGAGCTTGAATGGGCATCGGCGCGCGCGTTAACCGAGCAGACCTACCGTCATGCCACGACTCGGGCGAAACGCACTCCGCCGTTACCTATGGCAGAGATGATCACTATTTTGAAGCGCTATAAGGAAGAAAAACGTGCTCGTCGTTTGGTCGATTTTGACGACCTGCTTTGGCTTGCAATTCGAGATCTTAACGATGAGCAGTTCGCTGATGAAGTAGCGTCACAGCAGCAACATTTTTTCGTTGACGAATTTCAAGATATTAACCCTCTGCAATTCAACTTGTTAAAAGCATGGCTCAACAATCGCGAAGATCTTTGCGTTGTCGGCGACCCGAACCAGGCTATCTATGGTTGGAACGGTGCCGACGCGTCGTATCTCCAATGGTTTGAAAATAAGTTTCATGGAGCGCAAACGATTCAACTTGGACATAACTATCGTTCCACTTCGCAAGTTATTACTGCTGGCCATAGCGTCCTGCCGTCAAATATGCGGACCAAATCACCGCCCATAGCGCATCAGCCCGAAGGTGAAAAACCACAGATTCATTCGTATGCAACAGACGTTGACGAAGCGAAAGCCATTGCGTTAGCAACAAAAAAAGCGTACGAACAGGGCACAACATATAGTGAGCAAGCTATTTTGGTTCGTACTAACGCACAAACAGCGTTGCTTGCCGAACAGTGCCGCAAACAAAATGTTCCCGTCTCGATAAAAGGCGGCTCCAGCCTTACAAGCCAGCCAGAAGTGAAAGAACTGCTTCGTGCGTTGCGACAAACGACCGAATTACAGCAAGGTTTTTCGATACTGAAAGACGCCGTTGAGCGACAGAAACCATCCGATGATGCTAGCGTGGCCGAAACCACACGACATGCGAATCGGTTAGCGCTTGTGCGTCTTGCAAGTGACCACCTTGACACGCACCCAGAAAGCACGACTGTTTCGTTCATTGAACTTTTGCAAGCAACTATCGGGCGTGACCATCTTTCTGCTGCCTCACAGTCAGTCGAAATAATGACGTTTCATGCGGCGAAAGGGCTTGAGTGGACGACCGTCTATGTCGCTGGTCTTGAATATGGTCTGGTGCCTATCGGTTATGCAGATACACCTGCCGAGTTAGCTGAGGAACGACGACTTTTGCATGTTGCGTTCACCCGAGCGAAGCGGCAGCTGGTTTTGAGTTGGTCTGAGCAACGCCAATTCGGCGAGAAAACAACAACACGTAAGAGGTCTCCGTATCTGGATGCACTTTCTCCTCCACCTAAAAAAGCTGCCGCCTCGAAAAAGAAACCTGTTTCACAGTCGCTATTGAAACCTGACCTGCCTGCCGACGATCCGCTGTATAAAGCGTTAGTCGACTGGCGTCGAGACCGAGCTGAACAAGATTTAATGCCTGCTTACATTGTTTTTAACAATCGCACGCTTGCTGCCATTGTCCGCTTGCAGCCACAAACAGAAAAAGACCTCCTGGCAGTACCAGGGATAGGCCCAGCGAAAGTGGAACGCTATGGCAAAGCCGTGCTGCAACTAGTCACCGAGCTGACCTGACACAAGACTATGACAAGCCTGCTTGTTGATGGACACTTTGCGAAGTAGGCTAACACCTATGGCAGACCCCGAGGCTACTCCACTAGAAGCAACATATCTTGTTTCTCTTCTAAGGGCTGCTTCGAGTACGCCCCTTTCAACAGCAGAGGAAATTGCTGCTGCTTTCAAGCTGCTCATCCGCAATGGAATAAGTAGTGATGAGGCTCCGCTTCAGCCACAAACAATGCTACCTGACCAGACAGAACTTGCAAAGAATTTAGACTGTCGCCGTTCAGTGCTTAGCGAAGCTTTTGAATTGCTTGAAGGCTGGGTTACTCAGCTCAACGGGAAACACCAAGTGGCTCATCTAGGGTTTATCCAGGAAGCGTTAACCAAAGAAACTGAGCAATTTACCGATCCTCAAACTCTGGTCTCATCATTGAATAAAAGCTCTGAGGAATTTAGTACAGCAACCATACGAGACACTATTATTCTTCTACTACGAAATAAGAAGTTAGATGCAGGAGAAACCCTCGCAGGCCTTGAGAACTGGACCAGGGCCTTTGGGGGCATTCATATCACGTCAGAGAATTTTACTTCACGAAAAGAAATAGTTCAAAGAACTTTTGCTTCGCTATACGACCAAGGTTTTTTGGCTAAAGAAAAGCAAGGCGCTCAAACAATTTATCGAGTGGAATCGCCAGAAGTTCTCACGTGCGCATTTGAGTTACTCGAAGCCAAAGATACTACTGGACAATTCATAACTAGCAAGACTTATCGTATAAGTTCAGCTAATGCGAGTTCGCCTTCGCTAGCGGAGGAAATACAAAAAAATATATTCAGTAAAAAACTTGCTCCTGGAACAAGACTTATGAATCCTAATAAAAGTAATAAAGTGACGCTTGCGCTGCAACTGTTACAAAGAAAAGGGTTAGCCGTTGTAGTTAAGCAGCGCACCTACGTGGCTCCAGAAAATATTCTAAAGAAAGCCAATTCACTCCACGAGGCAAGGAAGCGTCAAGATTCTCAGAAACCTAGCGGCGGCACTACAGCTAAGCTTTCTATCGGAGGCTTTCAACCACCACCGAACGATTTTGCGACCCTGCATGTTCCTGCTGTGGCACGGCGGCTTAATGGAAGTAACTCTACCAGCCGACTTTCTTAGTTGCAGCCAACACAACACTCTGTTTGAAGGAAAAAGCTATACCATGTATTCTTAGCTAGGGATATTTTGATGAGAACTGTTACAACAACTCTATTTGTTTTATCACTACTAGTTTTTGCTTCTTGCACTGGAAATACCACTCCTAAAGCTGACGAAACGCTCACGATCAAGCAAACCAGTGAACGTCTTATCAAAAATGATGTGGCTGCTATTGTCGCCAAAGGTGACCTTGAACCGCAATGCCCAGAGATACCGAACCCGGCCATAGGTCAAGTTTTTCGATGCAGTGCTTTTACTGAAGACAAACGAGAAGTGCTCGTCGAAGGAGTAGTGCAAAATAGTGGCCGGATTCTTCTAAAAACGGTAAACGTCATCATGGCAGAAGATCTTTCTAAATTTGAGATAGCAGCCGTCGACCGTTTAAACGAAAAAGGAGGCTTTAGCTATGATTACAGCACTGTTCGATGTGAAGACGAAAATATTATTCTTGTGACAAATCAACTCGGGAAACAAGTTATTGCATGTTCTTTTGTCGATCCGAGCAATGCTAGTGTTTTTAACGCAGAAATAAGTGTTACCGATGTTTCAAAACCTTCTGTCGAAGTCAATATCTTTCCACGCCAATAAGCAAGAGCAACGAGCAGGCAGTCATTTCCACGCTTCACATAAAGCGTCGAGTACACCTTCTTGAGAATGGTATTGCGCCACGATATGGGCAATACCAGCTTTGGCGGCTGCGGCCGCTGTTGAAGGGCCGATACAAATAGCAAGCTGCGGCGCTAAATCAGCACCAAATAACGCAACGAATCGTTGCACGGTTGAAGGGGACGTGAAAAGAATTGCATCAGATGCAGCTAGTTCGTTTTTCAAAAATGTAACTTGCCCAGCGCTATACGTAGGCGACTTAGCGCAGTAGACTTCAACACGAGTAACGTTATATCCTTTCGATGTCAGCCCGTCAACAACAGTTTCGCTTGCTAAATCACCCAAGAACGCTGCGACTGACTCGCCTGGCTTGCCAGCATCAGGAAATGCAGTTACTAGATCGGCGGCGGTTTGCACTGCTGGGCGGACGTCTACTCGCAGACCAGCTTCCTCCAAGGCAGATGCGCTTTGTCGACCCACAGCAGCTAACTTGTATTGCTGCAAAACATTTGCTCTCTGAAACCAAGCGGCGACAACCCGCGCCCCGTTAACCGAAGTAACCACTGCCCACTTACATGAACCGTCTGCAAGCGAGGCGAGAGCCTTTGTTAACTTCTCACTCGTTGAGAACTCTATCTTTATCAACGGCACGTTGACAGGTTCGGCACCAACATTGCGTAACTGTTCGCTAAGCCACTGCGCATCTGATTCGCTGCGGGTGACAACCACTCGGCAACCAGCCAACGCAAGCGTCACAAGGTGTACCCAAGTGCAGCTTGTTTCAAACTAGCCGCCAACTTACGGCCCGGATCAGCACGCCACGCACCGATCTGCTCACCGCGATGCATCGCACCAGCAGCATCGCCGAGAAACCCTCGCACACGCAGATCATTACCGTGTCGGAAAGCGTGCGCCCCAGCAGGCATATCACAATCACCGCCGAGTTCAGCTAAGAATTTACGTTCGGTGCTTACCGCCAAACCTGTCGGGCGATGATCAACAGCAGCCAAAATGTCGAGAATTTGATAGTCGTCACTGCGGGCTTCAACTGCTAACGCACCCTGCCCAACTTGCGGAATGAACATTTCAGGGTCAAGCTCTTGCACCACAGGCAAGTCTTTCCCTAGACGTTTTAACGCAACAGTCGCCATCACGATAGCGTCAACTTCGTCCAGTTTCTTTAAACGAGTATCAATACCGCCGCGCAAACCAACGATCTTCAAATCAGGGCGCTGCTCTAACAGCAAGATTTCACGCCGCCGAGAACCAGTCGCCACCGTTGCACCGTTAGGCAAATCTTTCATAGTGGAGCCGACGAGGCAGTCAGTGATTTCACCTCGCACAGGGAATGCCCCTATCCGTAAACCGTCAGGTGTTTTCGCTTGCAGGTCTTTTGCTGAATGCACTGCAATGTCGGCTTGACCTGAAAGCACAACGTTTTGTACGCCTTTGCTAAAAGCGCCTTTGCCGCCTAGTTCTTTAATAGGAAGCGTGAGATCTTGATCGGCTTTCGTTGAAACAGGCACGAGAAAAACTTTTAAACTGCGATCGACAGCACTTATAAGGTCATAAATATTGTTTGCTTGCCATAACGCCAACGGCGATTTTCGTGTCGCTATCCTAATAATCACGATTGATCAAAAAATTCTCTAGAAGCCTGAGCGAGTAGCTCGCCTTCAAGGGTACCAGCTGTATCTTTAAGCTTCACCGTCGGGCCGTGCAACAACTTCGCCACAACGCTTTTTGTTAACGCCTCAATCGCTTTTTTGTCTTTGTCTCCTAGCTCGGCAAACATTTTTGCATAACGATCGACTTCTTTATTGCGCACATCATCAGCCCACCGATGCAGATCGCCAATTAAAGGAGAAACAGAACGTTTTTTATCATCGCGTAGATACCGTTGGACTTCTTGGGAAATTATTTCTTGCACCGCAGCTACTTCCTGACTGCGTGCAGTAGCGCTCGATTGTACTTGTTCTTGTAGCTGTGCAAGAGTCAAAACGCTCGCATTAGGCAATTCTGCTATTTCTTGTGAAACGTCACGAGGTACAGCGACATCAACAAAAAGCGTGCTCTTTCCACCGACGAGCGGTGCCACGTTTTCAGTTGAGAAAAGAACCGTCGGGGCAGATGTAGCCGAAATAATCACATCACTCGAAGAAACATGTTCTAGGTAGGAATCAAACTCTATAGAACGACCAGCGAGTTCAGCGGCAAGTTTGTCGGCACGCTTTTTTGTTCGATTCGCCACGGTGAGACGTAGAGGTAAAACCTTTGCCATAGTGCGCACGATCGACGAACCAAACTCACCTGCGCCGAGCAACAGAACGTTCAAAGGGTTTTCTTCACTATGAGTAGCAAAACTGGTCTTAGTGTTTTCGATGATGGCATAGGCAATCGACATTGTATGACGCCCGATAGCAGTTTCTGTGCGAGCTTTTTTGCCGCATTCAGCAGCACGCTGAAAAAGAAGATGCAAGTTTGGCCCTGTTGTAGCAGCTTTCTGCGCAGCTGCTAGCGAACGGTGCACCTGTCCCAGAATTTCGTGCTCGCCAAGCACAGCCGAATCGAGTCCACAGGCAACAGAAAATAAATGACGGACAGCTTCTGGACCATAGTGAACATAAAGATGCGAACTCAACAAATCTTCGTTGAGCTGGCCATGTGCTGCTAAGCATTGCAGAATATGTTGGTAAGCATCGTGAAACTTCTCACCCTGGGCATAGACCTCGACCCTGTTGCAGGTAGACACAAGCACTACTTCTGAGACAACAGGCGAAGCATGGAAGGCCGCAAGTGCGTCGACACTCTCGTCGGCGGAAAATGTTATTTTTTCTAAGACTTCAAGCGGGGCTGTTTGGTGATTGATCCCGACATTGATAAGCACAACAAATCACGCCTGCTTTGCTTCACGCGCTAGCCGAGCTGCTTTAAACGACTGTATAGCCCAGAAAAGAAACACGCCGCACAACACGACTGACAGCAACTGTGACGCTCCTGCCCAAGAAGCAGGTGATGGCCGTCGTGCAAGAAATGAACCAGCGCTTCCAAGAACGCCCAACAATGCAACCATTGCTGCGCCGTGCATAAAGTGATGACTCATCGCAGGTTTTTGATCGGCAGCGACGCCGAAACCTGCCAGCAGCAGCCCTAGAAAGGCTGGAATTAAGGCGGTAGGGCTTTTCCATTCAATGATGGAAGGCACTGAACCAACCACTAGCAAAGCCACACCGATCATTATTGCTTTTTTTGACACGATTCCTCTATTCATTTTGCACAGATCACACTCGCAAACAGCGGCGGACTATTGCGAGAGAACTAGTATGTGCACCTGGCAATAAATTGTAGCAAAAACTCCTTCTAGTCCGTCAGCTAACCACTATGTTTCTGCTGTTGCCTAGACCTACGCATGAGGTTTTCTTTCTGTGGTATTAGGTTAACGGCAGCAGTCGCCGTTGATCGCATCAACGCTTTTCTGACAGTCGAACACCAGACCCACAAGAAACTGAATCTATTACCATCTTGGCAGAAACTAGATTCAGCAGCTACCTGTTTCTTTATTTGCTTCCATCTTGGCTACAACACCCCCCTGTTTTGACCAAAAGTGTTATAGTTGTCGACATGGAACGATTCGCCGAAAAAGATCTAGAGAAGTAGTACAAGCAATCAACTAGAAAACCCCTTGTTATCAGAGGGGCCAGACAAGTTGGGAAATCAACGCTAGTCCATAACTTTGCAACCAAACACAAACATACTTTGCATGAAATAAATTTAAAAAAACACACATATGATCGATTGTGGGATGCTGTCAACCTTGTCAGGAATCACACAGCTACGAGAACAAGACTATAAACGGTCTGACTTTCTTTCAAAAGGAAATCTAGCTGAACAGTTCATCCATCAACATCTTCTCTATAGTATGGGCAGCAACGTCAGGCCTGAAAGTTTCTACTGGCTTCGTGAAGGCAAACAAGGCAATGCAGAAGTCGACTTTCTTCTTCAGATAAACATGCAGATCATACCAATTGAGGTGAAAGCAGGTTCTGCTGGCTCATTAAAATCACTTGTGCAGTTTCTGCGAAGTAAGGGTTCTACAGTTGCATTGCGATTTGATATGAATCCACCCTCTTCGCAAACTATACGCCACACAGTGGAGCAGGGATTTGAAAAAATGCAACTAGTAGCAACACTGCTTTCATTACCGCTTTATGCTGTTGAGGAAACTAGACGTCTGCTCGAAACCCAAATCCGCCTAGAAACTTCTTAAGCCCTAACCCAGTTTGTTTCTGGTGAAAGCACTGCTGTGGCTGCGTCGCCAACATTGATCGTTGCATAGTTGTCGCTGCCCTTATCTTGAGCCAACATTTCTTTCGGCGGCTCAACTATAAAGTTCTGTCCGAAGAAAACCTCTTTACCAACCCCATATCTGGCTGCATCTTTATGCACGCCGCGACGGTTCTTTCCCAAGACTGATCGAACATCTCGCTTGCGGACGCCTGTTTTTTGATCCGTATCAGGAATAGGGCATCGACCACACGCTTTTACCCGACGCAGCGTTAGCGGCAAACCTTTATAAACAAGCTCAATTTTCTCTATATAGTCTTCGGCGAAAGCTTCAACGTCGCCAAGCACAATATTTGCACGGAAACGATCAGCAGGAACAGTTTCAGCACCTTTTTCGCTAAGCCACCGATTTAACTCGGCGACCGACGCAACGCTAGTAATAACAAGAGGGAACCCGTCGCTGAAACCTAGGTGTCCTAGCGATGGATCACCTTCGACAAACCTTGGCCGACTGTCACTTCTGGCAACAAGCCGAACAGGTCGGCCAAGCAGAAGTGAACCCCATGCGGCAGCTTCATCGCCTTGATCGACTCCAAACCCATTCCAACTCCAAACTGATACCGCTACAAGGTTATCTGCACGCTCTGCAACACGGTTATGTCGCAGTGAAGCTTCAGAAGCATTCGCATTCCGATGCGAGAACACAACTGTTTCAAGATCGTCGCTGTATGAAGCTGTCATCTGCGTCATAGACCGATCTTCGCGTTGCGTGAGAAATCTACCTGGAAGCGAAACTTGCCCTTTCTGATACGTTTCATTCGTATGGGCTTCACCTTCAACCCACATATATTCTCGATCGCCGAACAAGCCACAGCGATCGAAAGTAAGTGAGTTGACAGTTGCTGCTGGCACAGATTTACAGGGCGCGAGCCATAGCTCTGCGATAGTAAGGTTCATGACCTCAATACTAAGCGAACGTGCTTTTGATCTCTACTGTACTGCAGTTGTTACAAGTTTCTGCCGAAAACCAATAGGCAACATATTTGAGGGGATCGACACGATTTCGATTCTATACTAGGAGTTGCGATGAACAGCCAAATGCAAAGCAGCCATTTAGTACCTTTATTTGATCGGGCAACTGGTCATCTTCGATTACCAAATGATTTGATCGATGTTACACAACGCATGTCACATATCGAAAGCTTAGAATCAGAAGCGCTGCGGGCAAAAGACACGACTGAGCCGCCTTCTACTGAAGAGCTCAAACGTTTAGGTGACGGCAAAGTGGCCACTGAAGGCATTCTTGATCCGCTGGCGTACCAAATTTTTAGCACCATAAAAAATGCAAGCCTAGTCGTTAAAGTCGAGATCGAAATCGATGTACGAACCTCTACAACTGACCTTTGGGCCACCACAACGCGCGGTGTTCGTGGACACAGTCTTGACAGCATCACGACAGACTATCAACCAATCGCAACCGAACGCATTCCGCAGATCTTAGCCGATCTGATTGTGCTACGGCGACCTAAACAAATGGGCACGGCCCCTATTTCAATCAGTTCAGAAATTCTTTTAGAAGCACAACGCAAACGCCCTGTTGCCGAAGCAGCTCTTTCTATATTAACTAAAGGCGGCCTAAGCGATCGACAGGCTGACTTAATCTTGAAATTTCACGGCAAAAATGCTAGACGTTGGAAGATAAGCACCACATGGTCGACAGATGACTCTCAAGAGCAATCTGAGCTTTATGGGGTGGACGCAGGCAATGAAGGCCAGTGGTTAGCCGCTAAAACAGGCAGCGAAGACCGTCCTGGTCAGCTCACGTATACGCCTATCAGCACCACTGAGATAACAAAAGGTATTAGAAAAATTATGCCTAGGAACTGGGTCAGCAGGCCTGTTGAGCTAGGAATATAACCTATCCGACACCTTAGTGAGCCCTCACTCGCTTAAGTAATTTTAGGTCTTCGTCGATACACAACTCGTAGCTATCTGACGGGGAGTCGCTATGCATACAAGTAGCATTTTTGGCTCACGCATAGCTCATGGCGTAGTTGCCTTAGTGATCGCCTTTTCCGCTATCGTATTCGCTACGAGCACACCAGCCCATGCTGGCACAACGCAAGACGAAGCTGATTTTGTCGAGTTGATTAACAATTTGCGAGTTTCTAAAGGTTTAGCGCCGTTGCAAGTTGACGGCGAGCTTACTGCTGCTTCACGCAGCTGGGCACAAACCATGTCGACACAAGACAAGCTCTATCACGCACCTGATATCAGCGCTGGAGTCACTTCGAACTGGAAAGCGTTAGGCGAAAACGTTGGCGTAAGCACTTCACATGACACCGCCAGTCTGTTTGAAGCGTTTGTGCAAAGCCCATTGCACTATAAAAACCTTATCGATCCTCGTTTTACGCATGTCGGCGTGGGCGTGGTGTATGCCCCTAGCGGCAAAATGTGGACAACGCATCGCTTTATGCAGCTAGGCCAGACAACGCAAACAACGTCGCCGCCAACAATCCAAGCCCCAGCGACAACTGCCGCGCCTGCAACCGCACCGCCGCAGACAGCAGCGCCCGTGACGCAACCCCCAGCCACAACAACGCCACAAACACAAGCGACTGCTGTACCAACAACACAAAAGCCAATAGCGACACAGAAGCCGACAACGACTGCCGCTACCGTCAAAGAAACAGCAACTTCAACTGAGAAGCCAGAAGACACCAAAAAAGACCCTGAAGAGTCGAAGAATATTATCTATTTCGAACCAAAGTATTCACAAACCGAGCTTCGAGCAAAAGTGCTCTTAGAAGCAGGCTCATAACGAGTGGAGCCTAGTTCTTTTTGAATAAAGCAAACTGCCGCAAGCCACTCTCTGTAGCGTTCTGAACTATTTCTGCGTTGAGGACTCTTGCCATTTCATCGAACAAAGAATTTTCATAGTATTTAACTTCAAAGAGGTGAACCTTACGGCTGGAAAATCGTTTGTGAGATACATTCTTGCAATAAAGTTTCACTGACTTGCCATGTTGATGATCCTCAATTTCGGGGACAAGATTGGCAGTATCATACTCAGCTTCAATAGACCACAGGGGGTTACAGTAGAATTCTTGTGCTGCAACGCTCGATCTTAAGGAATCTTTATACCCAACGACTCTCTCTAGCCTTCCTACATCTATCAGAAAGAAGTCACCTGGTGAAAGAACCCTATTAATTCTGTTAATAAGATTCCATTCGTTAACAATATTCCCAAACGTATTACCTGAGATAGTAACAAGTTTTCGCGCACCTCTACTGCTTGCCTCCAATGAGTCATTGATGCGCACCAACTTGCTTGTAAAGTCTGCGACCACACCAGAAATATCGACCTCGAAGAGCTGACCTTTCATATGAGATATCGCCGTTGCTAACATAAGCGGGCTAATATCAATTGGCCGATAGCAGATATCCTCAACTTCGACCAGCAAAGAACTAATTATTTTGGTGTCTACCACACCATCGCCAGGCCCTAAACTTATAAAGTCCAACGAGGGGACATCTGAAAAGTTTTGAGCAATCTGAGGGGCAATACGTTCGATTTCGGCGACAGCAGCCGCTTGAGGCGCATGAGTTTTCACATCAGCTAGTGTGAGCCATAACTTTGTCCCAGCGTAGTTATCATAGAAATAGTATGAAGGGATTTTTTTGTCGTCGAGGATCGCTTCGATTATTTTGTCTTCACGGTTAACGAGTTTGTTGAGCTCTGTTGCGTTCCAAAAGAAATCTGCTGAAAACTCGCCGATTTCTTTCGGAATACCAGGCTGTTCAATAAAACCACTCTGCAAATTTTGCATATACTTACAGAACGTTCCGACCGTTGGCAGCACCTTAGAGTCAAGAAATTGAAACGCGACCTCTCGTGACGAACCCCACAGCGAAACAGCTTTCTGCAAATCGTCATCGAGCAGCTCTTGCGGACTGCCCTCAATCAACTTTTTCAGCGCCGTCACCGACAACTCTTTATGCTCTTCTGGTTCGTATTCGAGAACAAGATTGTCAGTCATTTCCGCCATCAACCAATAGTCCACTTCTATCCATGGCTGCAAACTTACAGCCCCTTTAGAAAATCTGAGAATAATTTTCCATGAAAGTTCACTTTTTTTAAACCCTAAACGTTCCTTGATCTCATCGATAGTGTCGATGCGATCTAAAAGTTTTGAAAGGCTTTTCTTCGTCGAACGCCAGCCCGTTGGCGAAACATCAACACCGCGTCGAGATAGAACAATGTGGCGGACAAGTTCTAACAAGTCGATAGAGCGGGAACGCAAATCGACAGGCTCGTCCAAACCAGGGAAAACAAAATAAGGTGTTGCCGGAGCTGTCAACAACCACACTTTCGATTCATCCACGGCACTATTGTAGCTATAGACAATTTCGCCTGCTTGAATCCGACGAAATAGCTATCAAAATGCAACTTAAAACTGTTTGTTACCCTTTGCCATTATGTAGGAAACGCAGCGTTGCATCTTGGAAATCGCTTCCTTGATTCCAGATGTTTTGGAAAAGCTGACGCTGCATTTTTGCAAACGATTCGTTTATGATTTCAACACCGACTTCACCATCTTCAAGCCAATTTATGATAGAAACTGTATGCCCAGAAATAGCAACGTGATGTTTTATCTCACACAAGGCGGGCGAAATGGTTCGCAGTTTATAAAATTTTTCCCACCCTTTTAGCTTGGTATACACTTCATCATCTTGCTCGGTATCATTCTCTACTTCATAAAGCATGATCTGTTTTTTTATTTGCTCAGCACGTATCGTTTCGGCAAACTTTTTGCCTACTACCGCATTCCGGTTCAAATGACTAAAACACAAAATCTTTCTATCTGGCGCAGCTAACTGATTCCAAAACATTTGCCGCAGGCCGTCTTTACCAACATAATTTTTGATCTCAAAACCTGCGCTAGCACCAAAACTATTCGCTTGAAGTTCACTGATTATCGAAGCGATATTTTCCTGTTTGGCTTGCGCTTGTTCTACCTCGGCTTGCACAAGGAGTGCAAGGTTTTCAGCTGGGGCTGCTTTGATTTTCTTTCCCCATCCAGCTTGACTATGTTCAATAAGTTTGCGTTGCCGAAGCTGTTCGATCACACGGTAAACCTTTGAACGATCTAAAGACAAAAAACGAGAAATAGCTAGCACTGTCTGTGGGCCTTGCTTTAACAAAAGCACATACACCAGCGCTTCGCTTGCCCTAAGTCCATATTCTTCAAGTTTCGACGCTTCCATGCCCACGACCTCTATTTGTTTGTTCACGTAAACAAACATTGTATATTTATGAGACATTCCTTTGTTTTATAGTGAAAATTACACAAAAGTTTTCCACAAAGGGCCAAATGTTTAAACAAATACTCGCTTTAGGATGTACAGAAGATGATCTACCTAAACCACAGCTCGATAAGCTTCCAGAAATTGCAGAAAAAACAGTTTTCACTCCAGATCTGCATGAAGTTACTCTGGATGTGACAATCCAAACTGATGCATTATTGCTCAAGTTAGGAACCGTTGCCGATAAAACCTTACTCGAAAAAATGCCAGCAATACGCTACGTCGGCATACTCGGCACAGGTCACTCTAAAATAGATAGTGACTATTGCAAGAAAAAGTCGATTGCTGTCTGCAATATCGCTGACTACAGCACAAATGCGGTAGCAGAATTTGCCGTCTCAATGCTGCTTGCGCATTATCGTCGGCTGCACACAGCCCATTATCAAGCGCTAAGTGAGAACTATAGCGAAGACGACTACAGCGGAACTGAGCTAGCGTCACTCAAATTCGGCATTGTCGGCTATGGAGCAATCGGGCAGCGGCTAGCTTCTCTCTTGCATGACGGTTTTGGGGCGAAGGTTTGCTATTGGTCCCGCACTCGCAAACCTGAAAAAGAAAATGCTATACCGTATATGCCTTTAAACGAGTTGCTTCAAACCTGTGATGTTGTTTCAATACATCTAGAAGCCAACAAACAAACCCAGCAGTTTTTTGATCAAGACAGGTTATCGAATATAGGAAATGACACGGTGCTAGTTACTACTTCACCTATGGAATTATTTGACTTAGATGCTCTTGCAGAAACGTTGCGGCTAAAAAACATTTCACTCCTTTTTGACCATGCAGATGAAATGAGCCCAAAGGATGCTCGATGGTTCGCTTCTCTCCCTCAGACAACGCTGTATCCTCCAATTGGCTACACGACAACACAGGCCTCGGCTAAAAAGTATGCAACCTTCATAGCCTGCATGGAAGCTTTTCTGGCAGGTGAACGGCTTCATAGAGTTGTGTAACATCTCGATTTCACAGGTTTAGTGATAGTGCAGCTAGCAAAGGAGTGCATAACGCTTAAACAAAACTGTTGCGTTGTTGTTTGCAAACGCGACACAGACGGCAGAATGGAATTGTATGCTTCTCAACCACCTCGGCCTTTTACCAGCTCGCATTTTTTGGATAATCTTACCTTTTGCGATGTGGCAAACTTTCGCCGATGCGACAGCAAACCTTCCTGCCGCAGGCCATCTTTTTTTAGAGATAACCTTATGGGGTGGCTGGTTTCTTGGCCTCATTGCTATTCTCACACCTTCGGCTTTAAGCCTCACCGTTATCCGCATGCTCGCTCCGGTATCTGTCGGCAGTAGCGCCATTGCGGCATACCTGCAGGGAGCATCAAATGTTTCGCTGCTAACGGTAAGTGTCGCATTGATTGGCAGTGTTTCGATTTTTCTCCCAAGCTTTGGCGACCCGATGATTAACGGATCTGCCTATGGGCCAGAACGACGCATGGCGTTGCGGCCGCCTACGATAATGATGTTTGTGTTGCCTTTGCTTTGGCTAGCAGCGTTTCTTGTCGTCGCAAGCGGTGTCCTTCTGCTTGCGAACGATCGTCGGCTTTTTGGTGCCCTTATCACAGTGGTAAGTATTGGGGTCGGGTTTCTAAGCTTCAATGTCTTTCACCAATTTTCTAGACGATGGCTTGTGTTCGTGCCAGCAGGTTTTGTTGTGCATGACTATTTGCAACTTCTCGACGCTGTTCTTCTGCAAAGAAAAAATACGCTGCGCCTCAGCCCAGCCGCTGATGAAGACGCAGACAAAACGCAAACAGCCGACTTGTCACGCACTACCTATGGGCTAGCGCTTGCAGCCCACACAAAAGAAAACGTTGAGTTGACGTTGCGCGACCGCAAGCAAAACAAAACTTTGACGACAGATACAATTATTTTCACCCCCACACTGCCTGGTAAAGTTATAAAAGAAGCACAGATCAGAGGCATAAAAACCTAACACTGTTGCGATACGCTGACTCGTAATGCATGTTTTAATTTTACATATTGACGCTCGCGTGCCCGCCTCGCAATCGCTAAAGAACAAGCGCGCTGTTTTGCAATCTTTAGTTAGAAGAATTGATCAACTCCATAGCGTAGGGGCAGCTGAAGTTGGCGGACAAGATAGTTGGCAACGTTTGCAACTTGGCGCGTCTATTGTTGGCGACAATGTCAGCCAAGTCGAAGCTATTGCCGATTCGATCGAGCGGATGGTTTGGGCCGAGCCACAGCTTGAAGTTTTAGAAATTGAACAAACCTGGGCTGATTGTTAACGAGAACCTGCTTGTCTGCTACGATAACCAGCGATGCCGAAACTCTATCTTCTACTGACGACATGCTTGCTGCTAGCCAGTTGTGGCGCCAGTACTGAAACTTCACAGACAACGCAAAACGCAACAAATTTTGAAGGAAGCTACAGTGCCACAGCGCTTACTCAAGATGCGACTAGTTTAGCGATTATAGAAAACACACGTATTGATTTGACTTTGGAAGATGACACTATTTCGTTTTCGACGGGATGTAATAGCGCTGGCGGCTCATACGAAATTATCGATAACAAGTTAGCCACAACAGGGCTTTCGCAAACGCAAATAGGCTGCGATCAGGCCTTGACGCAGCAAGAAAATTTTGTAACCGCTCTTATCAGCGGAGCGCCAACGGTTGATTTGCAAAGCGACATGCTTACGTTAACAAACGACAGCGGTGAAGTAACCTTCACACGCCAAGACGGCGATGCGTTATCGCTTATTGACACGAAATGGGTTGCGACCTCATTTTTGGAAGGCAACACAGCTTCGACCCTGCCAACTACAGAACCAGGCCATCTAACGTTTATTCAAGACGAAACAGGAGCATCACTCAAAGGGTTTGACGGCTGCTTGCTAACCGAAGGAGCTGTGACTATTAACAATGGCAAAACAGGCGGACCGATCGTAACCAGCGGCGACGGCGAAATAACATTCGGCATAATCACATCGAAACCACCAGCAGAAGACCATGTTGCATGTGCCTATGACGAACGCAAATACGCAGGCACATTCACCAAACTCTTTGATGCACAAAAAGTGAGCTACACCATCGAAGCAGATACACTAACGTTGCTTGATAAAGACGGTTCGGGCATCGCCTTCACCGCCGAGAAGTAAATTCTGTTATAAACCCAAGCTGTTTATTTTAGGCGTTGTCACACAACTTGAAGACAGCACTGAGCCCGCTTCAAAACTTGGATGCTTACACATCGCTTCACGATAAAGGTTCACGTAGCTTTCAGCCATTCTTTCAGGAGTGAACCAGCTGGCTCGCTCTCGACATGCAGTTGAAGTAATGCCTTCCAAACAATCGATGGCTTCAACTGCTTGTTTGATAAATGCTTTCTCTTCTTCGCTGCCTTTTATAACTTCTCTAGTCAACCGAGTTTCTCCGCAGACAACACCTACCTCACCATCAAAACCTACTATTTCTGGGAAGGCTCCAATATGAGGGACGATAACAGGAGTGCCAGCAGCTAATGCTTCAATTACTATCAGGCCAAAAGGTTCCAGCCATAGAAAAGGGAGAAGCACACCTGCAGCACCAGCAAGCAACGCAGGCTTATCCGATTCACTAACTTCTCCTATGAAGTCGACATGATCGCTCGTTTCAATTAGTTCTTTGATTTCACTATTGTAATAATCTACATCAGCTGGATCTATCTTGGCTGCCAAAATCAAACGACGTCCAGCTTGTCGTGTGATTTCTATAGCTACATCTATTCTTTTAAACGGCGTGATTTTGCCCATGCAGACAAGCGGCGCGTCAGAACCTACAGATTTTGTGCTGAGAAGTATTCACCTAAAGGCAGCCCATGTGGCACTGTAGGAGTCCAGTTAGGCTGGGTCTTGCCGTCGAATTGTTCTTTGAAGTATTCATCGAGAACCGTTTTTTGAGCATCGCTTATCGGTGCGAGTAGCGTTTCTGGATGCTTCTTCAGCCCTTCTTGCTTATATTCTCGGTCGAAAGGCCCGTGACAAGTTGTCAAGACGGGGATAGAAAGTTTTTTTCCGAACCCATAGGTTACCTCTTCCAAGTGAGAGTGAAGAATGTCATAGTTGTCTTGTTCGGATTCGATACGCGTAAGAGCGTCAGAAAGTAAGATTGCATGCCGACGTTTCATCTCATCAGGATCAGCCGCTTCTTTACGCAGAATAGGCCCTATCTCAATATGTCTAGCAATACCAGGAACGTGTGAACCTTCTGATGAATAAAGCGTAACCTCATGACCCATTTGCGCTAACGCCTCAGCCAGCGCATACACAACCCGTTCAGTTCCTCCATATTTCATCTCTTTCACAACAGGCTCCATGCAAGGAGCTGCAAGAGCTATTCGTAAAGAACTAGAATTGTTCGTTGCCATAGAGAAAATTGTAGCTCACTAAACCCTTAAGAGCTTCAATTCAAAAACGAATGTAACCTCTGTCGACACATTTCAACCTTTTCCTACTAGGATGGACAATAAAAGAACTGTGCGTGCAGAATGGAGACCACATGTCAAGCTTTTCAGAAACTTCCCCTATGAGGGGGCAACCTCTTAGGCAGGCCGCAGCTACTTTGATCGCAGCGCTCTATCTAGATCCCTCAGCACTTATTCGACGCACCCGATCATCAATAGTAGATCCCTGGGACAAAGACCACTGG
Organism: Acidimicrobiales bacterium; assembly: GCA_020629155.1. Lineage (GTDB taxonomy): Bacteria > Actinomycetota > Acidimicrobiia > Acidimicrobiales > SZUA-35 > JAHDDW01. Next base: position 137,975 of record JAHDDW010000002.1, read on the forward strand.
CCTGAACTAGACTCATCCCAACAAAACGATTTTTTTCGCCGTTTCGGAGTATCCTATGCCAGCTTAACCGAGGCTAGTTCCACCGAGTCTAAACCTGCTGGCCAACCAGCCTTCTTTGGAGACACGCAACAAGCAAAGGCAGGCTCCAAAGATAATTTATCTTCTCTTTGCGACAAACTTCTAAAAGCCACGCTAGAAGATTCAGAACTAGCAAAAACACAAATACTGTCTATAAAAGAAAACTTCGATGGCGAAACAGCATCGACAGCTCATAGGAAAAAACAGACCAGGCGAATAGAAACGTGTGAGCAACGTGCGAAGCATCTAGTACGCGCTCATAGCCTAGTCACAGCTAAATTATCAGCTGCTGCTGAATCAGCGCCCACTCAAAATCAACCCTCAAAACCAATTTCTCCCAAATAAAACTTCAGTGCTTGTTTTTTGTGACGAAAAACTAGTGTGACAATTCTGGGCGATAGTAAAAGAAACGAAGCAAAGTTTCACATCAGACCTTTTAACCCTTCAATAGATTGGTCTCTAGATATAGCTGGAGCACATCTCACGATCAGGAAAGCGCAAACCCAAAACACTACTTTTTCAGATGTTCTTAGCTCCCAGAAAGACCTGAACAATATTGAAGAGTTCTATTTACACAGAAAAGGGACTTTTTTCATCGCATTGTGTAACGAAAAACTAGCAGGTTTTGCAGCGTTAAAACATCTAAAGAATTCACCTAAGGTTGGTGAAATGAAACGACTTGCTGTTGTCGAAGAATTCCGTCGTCAAGGCATTGGCACTAGGCTGTCTAGCGCCATTATACGATGGAGCCTTGCCCGAAACTTCGATTATCTCCTATTAAGAACAGACGTAGAAGAAAAAGCTACCCCTATCTACGAAAATCAAGGCTTTACATACGTAGGTTACACTAGAAGCAGCAACGACTATGAAATGGCGCTTTCGCTTACGGGCAAACCACTCGAACCTTTAACACGTTTTTCTGATTTGCCAGACTTCTCATTCCAGGTTCTTACAGGAGAACTACAAGTCTCAGAAGGTCACACGTCTAAATCAAGCATCCAAAACGAGTTGAAGTCGTTTAACAGTAGAACTTCTAACTTTGCATTTTAATAGTGGGTCTACTGTTTATTAGCCTGCATGTTTTAGGTGTCGTAATCTATGTTGTTATTCTACGCAAATCTGCGTTAGCGGGCGTTAACCCTTACGCCTTAATACTTGTCTTACAGGCAGCTTCTTTTGCGATAACACTAGCGTTGCTCGCTACTGGCGTTTTAGACTATGACCTCGGCCAAATCGGTGTTGGCAACATAGTCACACTTATTGCAGGCTCCATAGCTGTGGTAACCTATATGATTTTGAGCGTTGTAGCGCTAAAGAAAATGGAGGCAGCAAACTTTGCTATAGCGTTCAACCTCAGACTCTTGTTAACAACTATTTTCGCTGCGATCTTTCTCTCCGAGTTGCCAGCAACTTTACAAATAGTTGGTGGCGTTAGTATCTTCGGGTCGATTTTGATCTTAAGCCTCAAAAACCTACGCAGCATCGACTCTTCAATGCTTTGGGGTATCGCAACAGCTATCACTTTTTCTATTCACGCTATTTTCGAAAAACATAACGTTGACACTTTAGGCCTCGGAACCCATATGCTACTCGCCTTACCGCTCAACATACTTTTTCTGAGCGGCCTCTCACTCCTAACAAAAGTAGGCACAGCACAGTACAAAGAAATTCTTCTCAAAGATAATGTCGCTGTTATCCTTGCACGTTTACTTCAAGGGTGGATGTATGTTCTCGCTGTCACTCAATTTAAAGTGGCTATTGTCAACTATGCTTCTGGTTTAAGCCTTATTGCGATAGCAATAGCCAGCGCACTCTTCTTAAATGAAAAAACTGACCTGCGACGCAAAACAGCAGCGACAGGAGTTTCGCTTCTAGGGTTAACCTGCATTTTAACTGGCTCATAGCCTGACATAATTGGCTATCCAGGCATAGCAACAGCCAGTTTAATCTTTGAAATTAGATCATTTCTGTCGACCCATTGAAAACTAGTTCGAGCCGAATTAATGTTTTTGTCAAGCGCGACGGTCGGACCAATGAGAAGATGATCATACGTTTCTATTCCTGCAACTACACCGCTGAGCTCATCAAAAATTCTCTCTGCTTCTGCGATCTCTCCCATACCTACATTGATATAACATAAGTTTTGCAACGCGAATGCTTCACCGGCGACATATCCACTCGATTTAGCGTTTGCTATAGATTTACATGCCGCAACCTTTGCACTATCGAACTGGCCTACTTTCCCCAAAGCAGCAGCTTTTGCCGCATAGCATTTACCTAGTTCAATTTGATTTCCTAGCGCTGAGTTTAAGGAGCATGCTTTCTCGACATATTGCAAAGCAAGATGCGGGTCATACAACGCATAACTTTCAGCTAAATTGGTATGCAACTTCGCGGCCATACTCGGGGCGTTACTTACAGCATGCAACGCTTTACTATAGTGAAAAACTGCTTCTCTATAATCAAAAGAAAATCTATAACTGTGTGCAATATGTCGAGTAAATTCTACCCAGTCAAGAGTATTTACATCAGCAGAATGCACAGCTGCCTCTTCAAGTACTGAAATGGCGGCCAAAAAATCTCCATCCATTATCAACATATCTCCATAGTAAAGACGGGATCGCACATGATCTCGTCTTTCGGGGTTAAAAGGAACCAAAGTTGTACACAACTTTAAGAACTGACGACGAGCAGATGTGTAATCACCAGCCAATCCATTTATATAGCCTAATTCCAACTCAAAAAAGCTTTCAAATTTTCCAGAAGGAACCTTGTCTTGCAAACTGTTCAACAAATTTTTCGCTTGCACAACACCTAAATTTCTGCGAGTTGCAAGCGCTTCAAAAAAACTATTTAAAACATAAATTAAATTACCAGACGATATTTCTTTTGGAGAGATAGCTGTTAGCTCATTCCAATACCCACTGTCATAAAACGCATAATAGACGTCAAGCAAAAGCTCTAACGCCTCTTCAGAAACCTTGTCGGAAGAAGCCCAACCTGTTTGGATCCCTTTCAGAATTTTCAGTAAACTATATGGATTCTCAATGACTTCATCGTCTACTGCGTTATGCAAATACTTTGTTGCTGAAAGTAACACTTTCAGCCGTTTTGACATTAATTGCTCCGAAGAACGAATTGCTTGCGAAATAACATCTTGACATCTATATATAGGAATATCTGTATCTTCTTCTATAGAAATTGGCTCAATGATAAGCCAAGAAGTAACTGACTCAAATTCAAAAGAGCTCACTTGCAGATTAAGATCTTGAACAAGAAAGTCAAATAGATTTTCAGAAAAATTTTGTACAATTCCCAGAGCAACAGCTAAATCTTGCTGTTCTTTTTTTAAATGCTCAATTAAACGATATGCCTCTGCGTCAAGAGCTTCATTGTAAGTAGCAGTCAATCTACTATGCATTTTTGCAAACCCCCCATTAAATCTTTTATTTCTTGAGTATACCGACAGACCAACCTTACGATACAGAAACCATATTTGTGAAAGTTAAAATAAAAATCAACTAGAAGGTTTGTATTCATAAGGCAAATACTGGCCAGGAGGCGCTTTGGTTGGCCCAACAGCACCAAGCTGACCCAACGCTAGTTGCGTTGCGGCAACATCTTTTTTGAAACGGCGATGCAACCATACTTTGTCGTTATTGATATGACCTTTAGTCCAGATACCTGACACTTCTGGCAAGGTTGGAGTGGTTATCGTATAGAGAAGCTCCTTCGGCTTCGACGGCCACCAACCTGAGGCAGAAAAAACGTGCAGGCCACTATTCGTTAAAGCGAAAACTCTATACCTTGCGCCGAAGATAAGAATCCACCAAGAAAGAAACGCCCAATAAGGGCTTGGGCCAGTTTGACCCATAAACACCTGATAAACAGGTTGACCTGGCCCTAATTTCTCTTCTGTCCGTCGCTTCAACTTGTCACGCAATGCCATAACGCCCTCTGATTCTTTGCTAGATTGCTTACTAAAGCATAGCCAAGCCTGACGCAAAGAACTAAGCAAAACCTGAACGATAATCCTATTAGAAAGAAACGCCCGAAAAAATGTTATCTTTCACTATGTTGCCGAAAGCAGCGCAGCCAAGCAAACCGCCAATGTCTTGTGTTCGAGTTTTTGGATTCGTTAACGCCAGCTCTAACGCAGTCTCGATCGCTTGAGAGGCCGCAAGAAGTTCGGCGTTATTAGTTTTTTCTGCCTGCCATCTCAACAGCATATTCGTAGACGAAATCATTGAAGTCAGTCAAATACATGCGCCGACAAAAATTAGCATACGGCAAAAATGTTATGTATAGTTAACCTATACTAAGGTTGAGTAAATTATAGACAACATGGAGCCAAGTATGGTCGCACGCAAACCAGCAAATAGTCTCCCCGCTCCAGTTGAGGCTTCTCTTAAAAAATTGGGATCCAATATCAAAACGGCCCGACTTCGTCGTGTTATCACAATGCAAGAACTTGCCGAAAAAGTAGGCGTTAGTCGCCAAATAATAGCAGCTATAGAAAAAGGAAACGCAACAACCTCTATCGGCTCTTACATCAAAACACTTTGGATGCTCAACTTGCTCGACGATTTGCACTACGTAGCAGACCCTGACAACGACGAAGAGGGCAAAACACTAGAACGCATCAATCGACCAAGCAAAGCAGTCAAATCACAACGACAAGAACTAGACAATGACTTCTAGTTCAATGGCAACTACCGACCTCAAAGAACTTTTTGTTCGCATGTGTTTTAATGCCTGTGTCTCGAACCTTGACGACCACCCCCGCAACCATGCACTTCTTGCTCACAAGCTAAGTCAAAGGAGAATCAGCTTTGCGATGAGCTAAACACGGCTTCTCAAACTGCAAGAGCTATCTTCGAAAGCCAGACCTCAATTTGCTGAGGATGCAACGGCCCGAGCTGTTAGCACACAGCGGCTGGCCCGTTCAATAGCTCTCGCAGCAACTGGCAACGCAATCTCGTCAGGCTCATACTCGCTTTTTGTCTTTAACGGCAAGAGCCGCTTAAGTTCCTTAGCCACTTTTTCACCATCACGACCTGCTTGTCGCAGCAGCTTGACGACTTGTGAGTGATCCCCACCTTTTGCCCTCTCTCCAAGCCGAACGCCGCAAACTACATCAGCTGCGTTAATTGCAGAATGGATCGCTAAACTTGTCGCCGCAATAGTCCGTCCTGCAGCTAGCTCACTCTCGGCAGCCGACAGAAACTCTTTTGCCTTGCTCAGATACGACGAAACTTGGCTAGCCATAACTTTTTTAGTTCGTATTGGCTTAGGCATGTTTAATCGCCAGCTCTTTTAACGAGTATCCATAGACAAGAATGCTCACTTCACAGATATCTTTCCACAACTGCGTAGGCTTTTCCATTCTGCCACCGATTTCACACTCATCTAACTCCAAAATATCCGCCTCGTTCCCAGTGCTCTCTTCTACAAAAGTAGAAATCGAATCAACAGTATGTAGCCACAGGTTTTCGTCGACCCCACTTGGACGAACAACGGCAATATCTATGTCACTGTCCACATCAGCTTCCCCAGTTACGAACGAACCAAAAATAGTTACGTTTGAAGGGGGTGCTTCCAGGGTGCTGATCTTCTGAGCCAGAATTTTTACAAACGTCTCACGGCTTTGCACTATCTCTAACAAAGGTGCGGCCAAGACATGTTTTTTGTTGAACATAAAAAGTGATGCAGGTGCGACTTCGCGCCGTATAAGCAAACCTAGATCAACTAGTTGCGCCAGAACTCTTGAAGCTTGAGCGTTACTAACCGAGGCTAATCGAGCAATCGTACGTACGTTGAGCTCACTTTCAACAGTAACCAGTACGGACAATATTTTGCCTTGAGAGCCAGGAATTATTGCTTGGAGCGGACGTGCAAAGTTCACAACACAACCCTATCACATCATAAATGAAACAATTGTTTCATTTATGATGTGATACAACACGATCGAGCTGTCTTAAAGACAGCTGAGTTCTCTATTTTCTCTATTCCCAAGGAAACGATGGAATAGCTTGAACTTCTGACACATAGTCAGGCTTGTAACGACTGCTTACCTGTCTTAGCAGAGCTGCCGAGGCAACAACGTTATCGCGATCGACAAGTTGACTTTTCCCGTATTCCAATGACCGCCCCGATTCAACAGCATCCTCGATAATAAGAACTCGTTGTCTTTCGATGACAGTATTTTGATAGAGATCTACGTCTGTTCTGCTTTCGTCACTATATGCAATACCGAAGTTATAAAGCCTTTTTACAGTAAGTTCAGAAGCAAGAAGCCTTGCAGGTATCCAACCGCCACGGGCAACACCAACAATACAATCCAGATCTCCAAAATCTTCACGCACCTTGAGAGAAAGGATCTTCACCAATTCTTGGACTTGCCGCCAACCCATTATTGAGGGCCCAATATCGTTCACAAGCGAGGAGCGGCGGCTTTTGCGAGGCGGTCAAGCACCGCTTCGAGTAGTTCACCTTCGCTTGGCGGCACGATAAGTAACTTTTTTACGCCGCGAGCGTCGGCTTCTCGAAGCACAGCATAAAGATTCTTGGCATAGGCAGTTGCGTCAACGGGTAGCGTCCACGAAGGAGAAACATCGACACTCACCGAAGCGATAACGCCCGTACCAGGTTCAACAGTGAAATCTTCAGCCGTCACTTCTTCTAAAGTTTTCAGCTCAATCGACGCATTGGGCGCATAGTGAGAAGAAAGCATGCCTGGAGCGCGAGCTTCGCCAACATCATCTGCTAATGACACGCCAAGCGCCGACTCGATAGCCGCAGCTGAAACGCCGCCTGGACGCAAAACAACAGGCATATCACCAGTGAGATCAACGATTGTTGATTCGACGCCCACGCCGCATTTGCCGCCGTCGATAACCACGTCAACGATGTCATCCAAATCGTCCACAACATGCGCCGCAGTGGTTGGGCTCACGCCTCCAAATTTGTTCGCCGATGGCGCAGCGACACCGCCGTCGAAAGAAGCCAGCAATTCTAAAGCAACTGGATGGTCGGGCACACGAATAGCAATAGTTGGTTTAGAACCAACTGCTTCGGCAGCTACCCTGCCGTTGCGAGATAGCACCATTGTTAGCGGCCCAGGCCAAAACGCTTCGGCTAGTTTCTCGGCAGACTCGGGGACTTCTCGCACCCATAGACGCAGTTGCTCAGCATTGGCTATGTGCACAATAAGAGGATGGCCAACAGGGCGACCTTTCGCTTCAAAAATGTTCGCAACCGCCTCAGGGTTTGTTGCGTCTGCGCCAAGACCATAGACCGTTTCGGTCGGGAACGCAACCAGCTGGCCGTTGCGTAACGCCTCAGCAGCTTCGTCTATTTGTTCAGACGAAAACGTCTTTGTCATGACGCAGCCTCGACGGTTGCCTGCACATCACCGTCGGCAGCGCTCGCCCCAGCAACAACCGCATCATCTTTGTAGAGCACAACAGATTGACCAGCAGCCACTTTGGGTTGCGGCTCTGACCATCGCAAAACATAATTTTCGCCTGTGGTTTCTAACGTCGCTTCACGAGTCGACCCATGCGCCGAGCACTGCACCAAAAAGCTGCCATCAAGCGGCTCATGCGTCCACGCAAAACCGCTAAGCAGCTGCGTTTTAACCAGCAAATCACTTTTCGGTCCGACGGTGACCACGCCAGCTTGCTTATCGATCGCGGTGACATAACGTCGGCTTTGATCGCCGCCAAGGTTCAACCCTCGACGCTGCCCCAGCGTTACCAGTTCAATCGAATCGACGCTGCCCACTTGCTGGCCATCGTTATCAACCAGCTTGCCAGGTTTCAGGCTGATACGGTCACCAAGAAACACTTCACGACCGCCCGTTGAATGGATAAAACACACATCTTGACTATCGGGTTTGTCGGCTGTTCGCAGACCCAACTCGCCCGCTAGTTCACGAACACGCTCTTTGGTGATATCGCCGACTGGTAGCAGCACACGGGCAAGTTCTTCTTGGCCTAGCATATGCAAAACATAGGACTGGTCTTTCGCGTCGTCAGCACCACGGGCGATGCGGCGCACGCCAGTAGCATCGGTTGTGATACGGGCGTGGTGGCCGGTCGCCACCTGGCTGATACCTAACGCATCAGCACGGCGAAACAATTTCGCGAACTTGATATGACGGTTACATTCAACGCACGGGTTCGGGGTAAGACCAGCTTGATGATCAGCAACATACGGGTCGACTACAAACTCGTCGAACTCTTCACCGAAGTTAAAAACATGATGCTCAATATCGAGCTCGTTTGCGACACGGCGAGCATCTTCAACATCAGAAACAGAGCAACAGCCCGAGTCGGACTCGCCGCCCCATAGTTTCAACGTGACACCCACAATGTCGTGGCCTTGCTGTTTTAATAAAGCGGCCGCCACTGAAGAGTCAACCCCACCTGACATTGCTACAAGAACTTGACTCATCGGTTAGCCCCCCTGATTTGCTGCACTGCAATTGGCAAATAGTCGATCACGGCATCAACGTCTGCGTCGGTAGTTTCATAGCCCAAAGACAGCCGCAACGACCCAACAGCCTGAGATTTGGAATAGCCCATAGCAGCGAGCACATGGCTGGCCTCGGCAGCGCCACTCGCGCACGACGACGCAGCTGACCCCATAATATTTTTTCTTTCCAATAAAAATAACAACGCTTCGCTCTCCACGCCTTCAAAACACAAATGACAAATATTAGCTGTCTTATGCGACCGATCGCCATCTGTCACGCCAGATTCAACCACATTGTCAACACGAGACAAAATGCCTTCAACCAGTCTATCTCGCAAACGGGCGACCTGTTTGACTTTCTCGTTGCGCTGCGCGTCTGTCTCGACAGCAGCAACAGCCATCGCTATAGCGCCAGCAACATTTTGAGTGCCGCCACGACGCTCGCGTTCTTGACTGCCGCCGATGAGTTGTGGCGCTATTTTATGGCCATCGCGCACTATAAGCGCGCCTACACCTTTAGGGCCGCCAAATTTGTGGGCGCTTAACGTGAGCAGGTCAGCTTTTGCGCAATGTTCTTTAATGTCGAGCCAGCATAACGCCTGCACCGCATCACAATGGAACACCGCAGCAGGGTTTTTTTGTGCGATAACGTCTGCTATCTGGCCGATTGGCTGAATAACGCCAGATTCGTTGTTGGCTGCCATAACCGACACAACAGAAACTTCTTCATCAACAAGTGACGCTAACGCTTCAAGGTCGACAACGCCAGAAGGCGTCACAGGAGCTATTTTGCCGCCTAGCGCCTCGACAGGGTGCAGCACTGCGTGATGTTCAATAGCAGAACATACAGCCAGACCGCCTTGCAAGTCAACAATTCCTTTAATAGCAAGATTGTCGGCCTCGGTGCCTCCCCCAGTGAAGACAATATCGCCTGGTTTACAACCAATAACGTTGCTGAGCATCTCTCTAGCGTCGTCTAAAACCCTGTTCGCATCGCGTGCCATTTTATGAGCCCCAGAAGGATTGCCATAGGTTTGCGTCAACAAAGGAATCATCGCGTCCAACGCAGACTGTTTCATCGCAGTTGTCGCTGCGTTATCAAAATAGTGAACCACAACTCCATGCTAATGCCAGCAAATGCCAAACAGTTACTACCGAGCCGCATATTCAGCTACTTCATACTGTTATTACACACATTTTGGTTGAAAGTTTATTAATTTTGTGCCGATATAGCGCTATATCTTTAGTACTTATATTGGTGGCTGAAGCGACGCAACACTCCTATTGGTCAGCTTGATCTGATGACTGCCCCAATTGGACATCTCGTCGCATTTCTAATCGCTCCAAACCTGCGTACATAGTAGTCTTACCTGTTTCTGCCCATTTCTTACGGGCATAAAAACTTCTAGCTCTTGCTGCCCCTGCAGGAACCCAAAGCCTCACTGTTGTACATTTTCTAGTCTTCAACTCTGTCAATAACGCATCGTGAATTTGTGCTGACACTCCCGACCCATGCATAGTAGGCCGAGCGAAAAATGTTGACAAATGAGCACTTTGCGACGATTGGCTAGAAGGTTCATATGAATCACGCTCAGGACCTGCTGAAGACACAACAAGCACTTCACCTTTGTCATAGCAAAGCGTACTATTTTCTGGGTTGGCGATACGATCAACCCAGAATGCTGCAAGTTCTTTGTGATCATGTTTTTCAAGGGCTTCCCCAGCCCATGAACGCCAATCTTCCCGACAAGAAATAATGATGTCAGCAATCACATCTGCATCGTCTATCACTGCTGGGCGAATCATAGTTACACGCTATAGGCTCCTCACAAATTTCCAGCTGCTAGTGCGCTGACACTTTGCCGCTGCTGGACCTGAAATACAACAGATTCAAGTCTAGGAGATACTCGGATTTAGTTTGTATCGAGCGGTGTTCTTGGGTTTCTTCTACTATGCAATATGCGGATTATGTATATATGCGTTTTCTCTATTGCATAGTAGATTTGATGATTTTTGAACGAAAAAACATGTAAAGGGCTATGTCTTTCGTCCAGTTTGCCCATTTGTGGATAGCTGACTAGCATTTTTAATGTTTTTACGATTCCTGTTTTATATTTTTCGGCTGCGTAGAATCCGAATTCGTATAAACCGTAGTCGTTTATTTCTATTAGGTCTTGTTCTGCGAGTCCGCTTAGAACGTACTTTCTAGTTGTCATTTATACGTGGGTGCTTAGTCTTTCTACAGAATCTCGCCAAATATCTTCAACAGTCTTTTCGCTTGGCCGTGAGTCTACGCCAGTTTGTATAGCGTCATCGAATACTTTTTGTTTCTGCTCAGATGTAAGCTTTTGCCATGCTTCATCGTCCTCTTTCGATGGCGCTGCCAAAGATCCGTTATGCAAAGAATGTTTATATTCCATAGCCATATTTTAACATATCGACCGCAAATTAGCGATCAATATCGTTCCCAAAATGACGCGAGATCAAAAGCGAAGTTTAGCCCGCCAGGTTTCACCATTTCTGGAATCCTCACCACTCAACAAAGAACCAGCGTTCTAAAAGAATTTAGGAAATCAACATGAACAAGAACAGTTCGATCACTCCATCAGAGCTTCTGGAGGAATTTGGTAGAACGCTTAAAGAACTTAGACAAGCCAGAACTAGACGATGCTGACACCAACGACACAACAACTAATAACGACCCTACCTCTGGTAACAATTCTGGGTGAAAGCAAGAGTTATAGTTATCGGCACTATTTGGAACTATATCTGAAAACCTTCCTCCAGAAGCTGAACGATCTATCGAAGTAGACGTCGCAGCGATACACGACCCAAACTCTGAGAAATCAGATTTACTCGATGGATCCATAGGCGAACTTTCCATGTTCCATGACACTTTTAGAATTTATGCTCAGGGCGTCTCAAAACAACCGCTATTTTGCCACAAGGTTGGGAAGAGCGTTTAGTACGCTATCGCACACCTTCCACTGATGGAGTGACTGCCCTTTGCCTAGAGATACATGATCTATGGATTTTTAAAGCATTAGCCAACAGAGACAAAGACATTGAGTTCTGCAAAGCTCTTTATCAGATCAAACTTGTTGCTCTTGAAGAGATAAAGAATCGGCTTCAAAAAGTCGACCAGCAACACGGGACTAAAGTAGAACATGCTGCAAAGCTAGTCGATCGACTCGCCAGACTTTAGCCCCTATCAGCCGTGTACCAACAAGCTTTTCCACTCTTGTTCGCTAGCAGAAAGACCCGACTGGCGTCAGTTAAATCAGCGCCGTCTAAATTCGTGTTATTCAACTCCGCCTGTCCAAGTTGAGCACCCACCATTGAACGTTACTGAGATCAAGATTAGAGAAATCAAAAAAGATAAGTTTACGACGAGTAAGGTCTTTGCCAGCAAGGCTCAACTTATCATTCTTCATCTTAGACCTGGCTTCGTTACAAGCTTTATATACCTTCTCTATTAGTTCAAACACATCCATCGGGTGACAAAAGCGTTGTTGCTTGTTGATTATGGTACAGTTAGTATATAGGAGTAAATGTGAGCCTTTTTGGAGATGGTCCACCTCTTGGCGGGTCTCAAGAAGTTAATTCTCAAGAAGTAGTTACCCCAGCGGAAGCTCTTGAAGGACTGATAGCTGCGTTGGGAGCTGATGCGGCGAACAAGTATAAGGGTGTACCTATCGACTCAGATCCGACCTTTTTGTTAGATCTGGTTAACATCTACAAGGAGACAAACGACACCCGAATTGCCACTTTGAGAGATGTGTTGAGCAAAGCACTTGATGAACGGTCTGCCAATGAACTGCATAGAATGGAGACCTTACAGACACAGCACGAAATAGATTCTGCTAAAGCTGAGGTTGATGATGCAGACTTGGAATTAACGCAGTTCGAAGAGCTTGTTGAAGCCTTGAAAGATTTCAATGATGGATTCCAAAAAGTAGGAGTTTCTGGTATCGATCAAGAAGCCTTGGCTGCGAGACTTTCTACGAGTAGAGATTTAATAGCCCGTCGCCTCCCTGAGGCAGTGAAGGATGGCAAAGTAGATCTAAAAAAAATTGACAAAGCCTTAAAATCCGCGCCACTAGGAATACAGGGCAGGCAAGCTGCAGCGGATAGCGCTAGAGAGACGCTAAAGGGAGCAGTAACAGCTGCTGGCGTTAAACATCATGAGGAAATGTTGAAAGCGGGCCTAACACCTGGTCCATGCGCTAGTCAGGATAAAACATAACGAGACTTCTAGGAATGCTGCAGCTAGCTTTGCCTAAGTAAGCGCCTTCATTACTCGCTGTTACGTATTACTAGCAGCCACGTTAAAGAACCAGAAACGCTAAGTAAGATGAGTGAGAGTAGCCCTGATTTGGTTGCAAAACTTTCACCTTCGGCGCTAAAAATCTCTGTCGCTAACGTCTCGAACTCAATTGGCGCAAGCAGTAGCGTAGCTGGGAGTTCTTTAATCGTCGCCAGCATGATGAGACCAGCACCTGCAATGAGTCCAGGGCTCATCAGGGGCCAATGCACTTCTCTCCACCGCCTAAAATCGAATCACTCAGAAGTCTCGATGAATCTTTTAAAGAATGAGGCACTGCTTGCAGTGCTGTTTCAGCTGACCCAAGACCAAGCGAACCGAAATGGATGATATAGCCGAGCAAGAGCAGATAGAAGCTTTGATAGATAAGAGCGAACCCAGGGACCTTTAGAGCCCAGGTTACTAACGTTAAAGCGGAGCTAATGGTTCTAGAATACTTGGCTACAGATTTTTTACTTATCGCTCTCGATTTAAACTGGCCAACCCGCTTTTCTTATCTTAACCAAGAAGGCGTCGTCAACTAAACAGTTTGCCTCGGTGAACTTTATGATTCGCGCTTTGAGCCAGCGGGCGGATAGTCACCTGATCAATATTGACATGCAATGGCAAGCCAACTGCAAGGTGTATACAGTCCGCAACGTCTTCAGCCGTCGAAGGTTTGTCAACATCGGCATAGACTTTTTCGGCCTTTTCTGCATCGCCACGGAGCCTGTTTAAAGAAAACTCTGGTGTATGCACCATCCCAGGCGCCAGTATAGCAATGTCGGCTATTCTAGTGCGATGACACTTTGCCTGTGGTATTCACATGCAGCTTTTCTGCATGCTCGTTGAGTCCGACAAGTTCAGCTTTGATGCCACGATCAGCAAATTTAGCGACCACAGCATCAAGAACAGCAACCGCCGGCGTGTCCCAAAGTCGCATCATCTGCAGCTTTAACCCCATCGAGAAGTCCAGAACTCTCTTGTGTGCCCCCTTGAGAACCTTCTTCCGAGACAGACGATTTCTTACTTTCAAACGTTGGGTTTGGATTTGCTCGACTTTCGATTGCTTCTAAAGTACGATCTTCGATTTCGTTAAAATCTGGCATCTCCACATTTTTTACTTCTTGATAATCAAAATCATAAGTGATCATTTTTTCTTGTTTGTAAGGCTGCGGGTAGTCTTCTTTTAACTGTTCCAAACGAGACTCTTCCAAACCGAAAGGATTTCCAGTTATCGCTTCCGATATCACCTGTCCAAGATCAGCTTGTATCTCAATCTTGCTAATTTGATTACTGTCATTAACAGTAACTGAAATTTCAGTATCCAAACTACTAATAGCATTCTTGTAGTAGTCCTCAACAGTGCCCTCACTAGCTTCGCTAGAAGAGACAAGACCGCTATTGCGCCATTCGGTTTCTACAGACCAATCCAGATATTCAATAACGTCAAGATAAGACAACGTGCCTCTAAAAATCTTGCCTTCAGAAATTTTCTGCTCCTCAATAGATTCCATGTTATTGACAAGATTAGAGACGGTCCGCTTCCAGTCTTCCGGCAAAACTATTCCTGAGGAATCAACAAGAGAACCTTGCAACTCAGGTCTTGAACCATCGATATAGAATACGCCTAACTCTTCTTTCGCAATACCCTCAAAACCAAACGCTTCCAACTTCTCCATTTGTGTTGTATCTACTACTACGTCATCACCCTTTGTCCATATAACCATTTCCACGCTCTCATCAACGAAGGGAAATAGCCGATCAAAATAGAAAATATTTTCGGATACATCACCATCAACAAACGTACTCCCTACAGGTTCACCATTTCCAAAATCAACAGTTGCTGACTCATCTGAACCTGTCTGGACAAAGTGACTTTGTGAATACTCAACTCGATATGTATCTGTATCAACAAAACTGCTTAAAACTTTTTCAAGTGATCTCTCAGTCGACCCTGCGGCAGAAACTGACGATTCCTCAGCTGAGTTTAAAGAATCGCTACAACCTGCCAACAATATCGCAGCAGAAGCGAGTATCAACTTCACTAATTTTCTCATATACGGCAACCCTTCGCGCTCTTTCGATCGAAATCTTATTCCGAAATCATGTGAGGGCTCCCTGGTTAAAACTTTCCAACATATTCAAATGAATTTTACCAGTTGAAAGCTGTCCGCAAATGCCGCCCTATTGCATTGATTACTACTAATTACTGTAGCGCTAGGAATTAAAAACCCAAACCCGTGGCAATATCTAACATAACGGAACCAAAAGCGAAGTTAGACCAGCGGGCGAATAGTCACCAGATCGATATTTAATGCGATGACACTTTGCCTGTGGTGTTCACATGCAGCTTTTCTGCATGCTCGTTGAGTCCGACAAGTTCAGCTTTGATGCCACGATCAGCAAATTTTGCGACTACAGCATCAAGAGCAGCAACCGCCGAAGTGTCCCAAATACGCGCGCCACTTAAGTCAATTTCGACACGATCCACTTTCACTGCGTCATAATCAAATAAATAAACAAGATTATTTGTTGACGCAAAGAAAAGCTCGCCTGTCACAGCATACAACCGCTCAATGTTGTCAGGGTCAACCACACTGGTAACTTTCACAATGTGGGCAACGTGACGAGCAAAAAACACTGCTGAAAGCAGCACGCCAGCGGCAACGCCATACGCCAAGTTATGTGTTAACACAACAATTGCGACCGTTGCAGCCATAATAAGCGACTCGGTTAACGGCACCGTTTTCAGCGTTGGCAACGCAACGCTTCGCCAGTTGAACGTGCCGACAGAAACCATAATCATTACTGCGACAAGAGCCGCCATAGGAATTTGAGCAACCCATTCGCCAAGCAACAAGATAAGCACTAGAAGAAACACGCCAGATGCTAAGGTTGAAAGTCTTGTTCGCCCACCACTGCGGTGGTTAATCATTGACTGGCCAATCATAGCACAGCCTGCCATGCCCCCGAAAAAGCCAGTCACAATATTAGCAATACCTTGACCTTTCGACTCGGTATTTTTGTTCGAGAGCGTATCTGTCATATCATCAAGAAGCTGTGCAGTAAGTAACGATTCAAGCAGACCGACAAGCGCCAGCGTGATTGAATACGGCAAAATAATGCGTAGTGTTTCAGCAGAAAAAGCGATATCAGGCAGGCTTAGCAAAGGTAGCGACGACGGCAAATCGCCTTTGTCGCCAACCGTCGGCAAGTCATAGTTAAAGCCAATAACAACTGCAGACAACACAACAATCGCTACAAGAGGCGAAGGAACTAACTTAGTTATACGCGGCAAGCCGTAAATAATCACCAAACCAGCAACAATAAAACCAGCGTTGAAAGCAAAACGGCCAAAGTCAAGATCGCCCAACTTACCGAAGCCGAAATGCTCACCCTTTTCAAGCATAAAAATTTCTGGAAGTTGCGCCAAGAAAATAAGGATCGCCAACGCGTTAACAAACCCGATCATGACGCTACGTGGCACAAATCGCATCAAGGAACCCACACCCAGATACCCAAAACCAATCTGCAAAATACCAGCCAAAATAGTCGCCGCAAACAAATATTGCAGGCCGTAATCTGCAACTAGCGGCACGATAACAAGGGCCATAGCGCCAGTTGCCGCCGAGATCATTCCCGAACGACCACCAGCAAAAGCGATCACAATAGCGATCGAGAACGAAGCGTATAAACCAACTTTAGGATCCACCCCAGCGATAATCGAAAACGAAATAGCTTCAGGGATCAAGGCTAAGGCCACGACAAGCCCCGAAAGCAAGTCAGCTTTCGGGTTCGACAACCAGTTCTCTTTGAACGATGCTGATACTCCTGCAGCAGACAGAGACTTTTCTTTCAAAAACATTATGTGCAGACCTCAACGTTGAGCAACTAGGGCAAGCTCTAAAAATGATAGATCACGCAGATCCCACCATGCGTTTAACCAAGCAGATCGACAGAAAAACTGATTTTTAGAAGCGCACTAGATTGTACAGAGCTGAACCTATCATAGAGCACAGCACGCAACATGTAACAGATCTGACGCAGTTACCCTGACACGAAAAAAGGGATAGAACCTGTCTCTTTCACACCCGCCGCAGTTTCTATAGTGACTTCCATAGGGATGCCCTGCTGAAGTTGCTCATCTGTATAAATGATAGGGCTTTCAACTTCTGCCTCGACGACAGAACCGCTCACACAGGACTGACCTGCTCGCGCCTCAAGGAATGAATGCGTCACGAGATAGGTGGTAGATGGGCATCGGTAAGAATAACTGACACGTACGAAATTTCCTCCATCTCTCGGCCCAGCACCTGCGCTATATACTTTCAAATCAAGCTTCTCGAAAGGCAGCTCAGTTGTTGACGCTGCAGGTGACGACTCAGCCATGGCACTCATTGTGGTGGTTGATCCATCAGAAACTGTACTAGACTCTGACGGATCGGCCGACGTGCCGCTCGCCTCTTGTGATTGAGTGGCGCTACTAGATGACAGCCCCTCGGGTGCTTCTTTTGCACCTGACGTTACCGAGGTTTCAGTTAGTTCGCTAGCTGAAACGCTCAAGCTCTCGACATCTACCTCACCTGCGTTTTCTTGCGATGCTTGAGACAACGACCACAACGCTATTGCAGACCCGACGAGAAGAGCACTAATCGATAGCGCTGAACCAACTAAAATAGCTTTTTTAGACTTTTTGTCAGAATATTCACGCCGTTGAGCATTCGCAGCATTTGTTGACCGATCATTAAATGAAACCACACTAGGCAAGACGCTACTGGTTGTAGGATTTGGACTATGAAGCTGCTCTATAAATGATTCAATAGTCTGATAACGCAGCGTAGGATCTTTCGACATCGCTGTTTCTAAGACAGAAACAACTGCACGACTCACATGAGCGCCAGGAGAACCAACAGGCTCGCTATCAATATAGACAAGCTGCGCTAACGGGTCAGTCGGCACGCCATCGCCACTGAAAGGGGCATGACCAGCCAGCAACGCCCACGCCATAGCTGCCAAACCATAGCCATCAATCGCAACACCATCAACAGCATTGCGGCCTAAACGGAAAGCCTCAGGTGGGCAATAGTTCGCTGTGAAAAGGTTAGACGTAGTCGCGGTTCGACCATCGTCTATCTCAGTAATACCGAAATCGGTTAGCCAAAGCGCACCATCATCGCCAATGAGCACATTGCCTGGTTTAACGTCTCGATGATAAATGCCACGGCTGTGGCACGCAGTGAGTATCTCGCCTAGACGAGAGATCATCAGCAACGCTTCTTGCTCACTCATAGAACCAGAGTTTTTCAAGCGATCTTGCAGTGAACCTCCTGGGTAATAGGGCATCACAATAAACGGCGCGCCTTGTGAAGAAACACCTGTGCCCAGCAAGGGAACCACCCCAGCAATACTTTCAAGACGATACATAGCTTCTTGCTCACGCGAGAACCGCCGCAAATCATCAGCCGACCAGACACCTGACAAAACTTTAATCGCAACTACCCGACCATCAGCACCAACCGCGCGAAAAACCGACGCTGAACCCCCACGACCAATCAACTCAATCTGGGAGTATCCACCAATACCTATATCCATTACAGCAACCTACTCAATTGTTTCTATTTCGCAGGTTTCTTCATAACAACCCGTTTTGATTTTATAAGGGTTTTCAAACGTCACAGATTGGCTCTCTTTTAAACCATCGCGAGTTTCTATAGTAATCGTGATGACTTGCCCAAATGGCACTTGCCCCACTTTGCGAACTTCTGGTTCGGTGACAGAGGTTTCCACTATCTCGCCTGGTTGACAAGTGTTATCAGCACGAGGCAGTTTAAATGTGTACGTTATGTCAAATGATGAAGAAGGACATCTATAGGAGAAATAAACTTTTTTCTGAACACCACCGTCGGTTCTCGCTAGACCCCATTTCGAGATCGTAAGATCTAGTTGGTCAACTAGTACAGGTTGGGCTGTTGTCGGAGCAGCTACTTCTGCCAGACTCATCGCTGTTTTTTCGGTGCTAGTTGTTTGTTCCTCAACAGGCACTGTAACCGCCTGTTCGGGTTGACTTGCTACTGCTTGTTTACTTTCAACTCCAGGTAGTGACGTTGCAACGTTAGCAACATCGGCTGTAGGTGTCGGCGCCGCTTTTGGCGTGCCACTTCCAGGCGCTACCCACAAAAAAGTTGCGCCAGCAATTATCGTTAAGACAAAAGCTGCAGCAAGCAGCGGCAACATAAGGTTCTTTGTTTTCCGATCTTCAGCTTGGCCAGACGCCTCAATTTGAGGCTGAATTTGTGTCGCTTCACTTGAAAAAAGCTGAACTGCTTCCTCATACGGAACTTGCCGTGTTAGCTCATCGTTTGAAATAGTACTTGACGAGTGCGAACCAGCAATCGCCCGCGTTGCACTCGGTGCTATGACCATCGGTTGAGGGCTATGAAGTTGCGCTATAAACTCTTCAATTGTTTGATAGCGCTGCGTCGAATCCTTCGCCATAGCCGTCTCGATAACCGAAGCAACCGTTGAACTTACCTGATCGCCAGGTGAGCCAACGGGGTCAGAAGCTATACGCATAAGCCGCACAAGCGAATCTGTCGGGCCGACACTGTTAGAAAAAGGCGCACGACCAGAAAGCAACGCCCATGCAGTCGCAGCTAACCCATAGACATCGATTGCGACTCCACTTGCAGCGTCTTTTTCGACACGGTGCATCTCAGGCGGGCAAAAACTGGGCGTATAAGAAATGTTTGCGGCTAAAGGCTGCCCATCGTGTATCTGTGTAATACCAAAATCGGCGAGCCAAAGAGAATCGTTTGCATCGATTAAAATGTTGCCTGGTTTAATATCTCTGTGATAGATCCCACGTTTGTGACACGCAGCTAGTATTTCACCTAGCCGCAAGATGTGACGCAGCGCTTGCTGCTCTGGCAAAGGCCCAGCATTGTCTAGCTGACTTTGCAATGAACCTTTCTGATAATAAGGCATCACAATGAACGGCGCGCCTTGTGAAGAAACGCCGACGTCAAGCAGCGGAACAACGCCGTCGATGTCATTTAGATAATGCATCGCTTCTTGTTCGCGAGAGAATCGATGCAGATCATCTGCCGACCACATTCCAGATAAAACTTTAACAGCGACTAACTGTTGGTTTGCGTTGACAGCTTTGTATACAGTCGCAGAACCACCCTGGCCGACCAATTCAACATTAACGTATTCGCCAATAGCACTGTCTGCATACACAGGCATCTACAATCCCACCGTTAGAACTACACCAGCTTAAATTCTAGCGACTCCTACATGATTCCACTAGCAGCACGATTACGCTAACAGATTATCACTATCAGCTAGCTTCCTGGGTGAAAATCTCACGAAAGTTTTGCCCTTCTTTACTAGCGAATAGAGAAGAGAACGTGTCAGTTTTTCCTTGTTTCAATTCACCATCTTCTGTCAGATGTAAAATCTCTTGAAACCTATAAGTTCCATCATCAAGCCTCGCATCTAGAGTCAACCCAAATAGCTCATTACTATTTGTTTCATTTACACGGAGACCACAAGCTTCAAAAATGGCTGTTCGCGTAGCGCTCGGTTCATTACCAGAAGCTTGATACCCAAATATAGGAACTTGGATTCTGTTTTCAGGTTCGCCTTTAATAACTTCAACTACTTCAAATTCAAGAAGCAATTGCTCGTTCCAAACTGTCGCTGGATCAGTATCATCTGCTTCCAAATCATTTTTTCCATAAAAGTACCCTGATTGAACAGCATCCAATCGTGCGACGATAATCGAATCAGCTTGATCAGCTAAATTTTCGATGGAGTCAGCAATCGAACCGCAGCTTGTTGTTACAACTGGCAGTTCTTCCAAAGGTTGCCCTGGCAAGGTCTTCGAATCTGCTGCTTCGGTCTTAGTGCTTTGAGAATCAGAGCCGGCTGACCCTTGATCTTCCGTTGCTCCCCCGCACGCTGAAAAAAGAAATACCGTTAAGGCAACTGCTGTTAGCCATCTACGGTTTCTCCCAGCTGCACTGTTTATATTAATCAAAACTTATCCAATACCACTTATCTTAAAACACATTTCTTCGAGGAGAACACATTCTGTTCGAATATGCCTCCCCGACTTCACTACTAAATGTAAAGGACGCAACTCTTATATGTTGAACTTTGGCGTACCCCATTGCTGTAAATATCTACTCTCCAAAGTTTATGGTTTATTTTCACATGTTTAACTGAATAGTTGTAGGGGTGAGAATGTGTGCCCACGCCACTGCAAGCTTGGTGAGCTGTCGCTTGCGAGGAATGAAGGAACATAAACGAACCAGCAAGCATGACGCCCGACGCCATTGCAACACACGCTTTTTTGAACACTCTATTTTTTATCATTTGTCCACCGTTTCAAATTTTTAGGCTGTTTCACCCAAGATGCTACCCTCGTGGCAGTCAACAACAAACATTGGAAAGGACAAAACCATGCCGCATTAATGTTTGTGGACAGGGTGAAAGGCCGTGAATCTGGTTGTGTTCGTTTCCAAATGTGGGCCGCCAGCCATTTCAATACATGCAGGAATTGCTGCAAACACTGCATCAAGACATTGCGCTATCGCTTTAGGTTTGCCAGGTAAATTAATCACAAAAGTTGTGCCACATAGTCCAGCGATTTGGCGAGATAGAATCGCAGTTGGTACATACTGAAGCGACGCTGTTCTCATCTGTTCACCGAACCCAGGCAACAGCTTGTCACACGCTGCTTCGGTCGCTTCGGGGGTAACGTCGCGAGGCGCTGGCCCGGTGCCGCCTGTCGTAATAACCATGGCGCACTCTTGCGTCGCAAAGTCTTTGATCGCTGCTGCTATCGTGTCTTGCACATCGGGAACAATCACAGTGATTGGTTCCCATTCACTTATTACCACTTCGTTTAAGTAGTCAACAATCGCTGGACCGCCCAAATCTTCGTATTCGCCTTTGCTTGCCCTGTCAGAAACAGTGAGTACACCTATTTTTATCATAGTTGCTCAACTTTCCACAAAGCGGCTTCATCGGTTCCGAAAAGGACGACCTCGTCGCCAGCAGCGGTTGTGAAACTTGTTGCTATGTCTGCGTCTACTGCTTCTCTTGTGAGTCGAATCTTGGTGTCAGCAACATCTACACCGTAGGCTTTAGCGCCGTTACGCGAAGTGAACGCTTCAAGTTGATCTAACTTGTTTTGCTGATAGAAAACTTCAGCGACAACTTCTAGCCCGTAGGCGGCGTTGAAAATACCAGCCTTAGCTGTTGGCCCATATTTTGCTGTTGTTGGATGCGGGGCTGAATCTGTTCCTAAGAAAAAACTGCTCTCCCCGCTAGTTGCAGCAGCCACAAGGGCATCTCGATCAGCTGCCGAGTTAATAATTGGTTTACAAAAAAGGTCTGGTTTCATGCCATGTGCCAACAAATCAGAACGCTCTTTCGACAAATGATGCGGCGTTATAGTTGCAACAGCTTGATCATGAGCTGCAACAAAATCTATGCCCGCAGCAGTCGAAACATGTTCGACGGTGACTTGCAACTCGGGAAGTCGCTCACACACAGTTGCCAGTTGGCGTTCAAGAAAAACAGCTTCACGATCAAATAAGTCAACCGTTGGGTCTGTCGATTCGGCATGAACAAGTAAACGAACCCCAGACTCAGCAAGCACTTCATAGAGAGTCATAAAATCGGCCATCGACTGGCCACCAGCGGCAGAGTTTGTTGTGGCTCCAGCTGGATAATATTTCACTGCAGCTATAGCGCCGGAGGCAATCCCTGCTTTGAGATCATTTAGGTCAACGGTATCTGAACAATAGATGGCCATTTGTGGGTTAAAACCGCTTTTTGATGCAGGCACATGTTGAAGAATTTGTGCTCGATATGTTGCGGCTGCTTCGCTTGAAGTGATCGGTGGCATAAGGTTCGGCATTACCATCGCATAGCGGAAACGCTGTGCACTGTAGCCAACAACAGCGGCTAACATTTCATCATTGCGCAAGTGGACATGCCAGTCGTCTGGTTGAAGAAGCTCAATCGTTGTCATGGCTCACATGATAGTGGCAGCAACGACCCCACCACACCAGACTCGCCCAGAACATTAAAGACTATCTCTGTTTATCTGCTGGCCATAGTGTTCAGCTATGATGGCATGAACTGTTAAAAACGATGATTTCACGCTGTTTGTCGTTGGTTTGTTGCGTTGTGGGGTTGATTTTTTGGTTGGTTTAGCCGATAATAGACAGTAGGACATGTGGTGATGCTGCATGTAAGTAAGCCTCGGATTGGTCTTGTAGCAAGATCCCGAGGTCTCTGCGTTTTTGGGAACTGTTTTTATTCTGATTTGATGATTGTGGCTCTATGTCCGATTCTTGGGTAGATTGATTCGTCTTTAGCGCAAAGCATGTCAGTTCTTGAGCTAGCAAGAAGGTCAGCTATTTTAAGAATCGTCTCGTTTTTAGTGACGTGATCGAGACGGAAATTATTGTCTATATCTGTTTGGTGGCGAAGTTTTTCTAAGACTGATGCGTCTTTAGCATCTAATGTTTGGTTTCCGTTAGGCATCGCACGTGTTTCTAGAACCAGATTTTTTATTTCTAATGAATGTAAATAAGAAAAGCAGCTACGAAGTTGTGAGGCTCGTGCTCCATGTTCGTAGTCTGCTCCTGGTTTTATTGGTTTGTTAGTTTCTGTTATGTAGCTTTCCCATTCGGTGATTTCGCCGATTGCGTCTATGGCGTTACGGCGGCGTGTGTGGCTTTTCATTTCGTGGTAGTGCAGCTCGTAGTTTAGATCTGCTTCTATCTGTAGTATCTTACGGCGTACATTGTCTAGGTCTGTTCGCATGATGACAACGGCGGCTAGGACGTAGTGCCATTGGGTGGTATCTGCTTTGCCTGTTCGACGGTTTCGTATAGGGCGTTTTGATTCATCTATGAACGCTATGAGATCGTCGGGTTTTCCTGCCATTAGATGATCAAGTATAGGCAGCAAACAAGGTGCGTTAACCGCCTGGGATGTGAGACATCCAAAAGTGTTGAAAGAAATTTCGTATGTTTGTCGAATAGGGAACGCTCGCTGATTGTATGGGCTGTAGTCGCCGTACTGTGCAACGCACTCGTGCTATGGTTCGTTCATGTGAGTTTGAGGTGTGGCACCGCCTGTTTCGGTTTAGGCGTTGGATTAACACGAAGATTAACGCTGGGAGCAACGTCGGGTTGGAATGTATGGCCAGGCGGACGGTCCACAAAGTTATCTTTGATCGGCGGGTTAGTTGTGAGCGTGTTTTTGTTCCATAAGGTTTTCCGGTGCGAATTTTTTTGGCATGTTTTCAACTGTGCCAGTATCTGCTAGCAGGTTTCGTAGCTGTTCGTTTTGGGTTTGGTTTTCTATTCGACGTTCAGCACCGATCGGGCCGACTATTGTTTCGAGCTGTGTCCGTTCGATTCGGTAGATCCCTGGAGATAGCTGCTTACTCGATGCGGTAGCGACAATGATGTAAATATCGTCGACAGGCGGTATGTCAATGGCATCAAGGTCGGTCCAAGCTGCAGCTGACACCACTCGGCCCGGCATCTTCGTCTTTTCGGGCTATTTTGTAGACGTCGCCTGATTCGTCCATAAAAAAATGTTAAACCGAAGCCTCTACCACCGTTCCAACATTTGACGGCCGCTTCTTGCCATCTATACCTGGACAGATCTGGCCTATCCCCGTTTCGTTGATGTCACTGTCAAGGCTGTCCAATGCTCGTCGGAGCCAGTACAGGAGAAAGCACAGGCATCAGCAACGTTGCCTAAACGCGGCGAATATTTTATGTGTCGACGACTAAATATCGGTGAGATACGGCACACTATGTATGTGGCTAGCAGCGGAAAATCAAGAGACGAAGTGGCTTCTGCGATCGCTATTCAACAACGGACAGAACAACGACGCTTGCCAAAAAAGCGGTTGGCACCAAAAATAGTAGGTGCGGTTCTTTGTGTTTTCTCACTCACAGCTTTTACCGTTGCCAATCAACAATTTAGACCTGATTCGGTTGTTGCTGCTAGTGATGTAGATGAAACCGAAGCGACAGTGCCAGCTGGCCCAACATCGCAAGAACCTAGCGATAGACAAGATATCGAAACTAAAGAAATCGACCAAGTAACCTACTGGGTTGACCCTGCTTCTTCTCAAACACCTTGGACAGATGAAGGTTTGCTTACCTTTCGTGGTAACCCAACGAGAACCTACTATGGGCAGGGCCCATTGCCGAAAGACCCAGCCCCAAAATGGAATCAACCGATAGGCTGCTCTCTCACGGTTGATGGTGTTTTCCCAAACCAGACAACGAAGCAATGGTGTGGCACTGGATGGACAGGGCAGCCAGCGGTTTTTAAATCGCCAAAGAATGATGGCCGCTGGTGGGTTGCTGTCGGGGCTTATAACAAAGCAGTCAATTTTTATGATGCCGAGACGGGTGACAAAGTTTTTGAACCGTATTTCACCGAAGACATTATTAAAGGTTCGGTCACTATAGACCCAGACGGTTATCCGTTGCTTTACACAGGCAGTCGCGATGGTTTTTTTCACATTGTGGCGATGGATCGGCAGGCTCCTGAGCAGCTCTGGAGCCTTTCGGCTGAACTTGGTGGGCAAGATGCTACACGTTGGAATGATGATTGGGATTCGTCTGCGCTTGTTATCGATGATTATCTCTTTATCGGAGGCGAGAATTCACGATTCTATATCTATAAACTTAACCGATCTACCAATCTGCAGGGGTTAGTAACGATAGCACCCGAACAGGTTTTTTCTGAGCAAGGATGGGATAGCCAACTTGAACAAGACCTTGCTGGACAACCTAATCGCAACACCGATCTTTCAATCGAAAATTCGCTAGCGATAAGTGGCAATACGCTTTATTTCGCTAATTCGGGTGGCCTTATACAGGGGTGGGATATTTCTGGTGTGAAAGAAGGAGAAACTCCAACGCGTAGTTTTCGTTTCTGGGCAGGTGACGATATTGATGCGTCAATTGTTGTAGACAAACAAGGTTTTCTTTACGCGGTAGCTGAGTATGAACGCGGCACTTCTAGAGCAGATGAGATAGGGCAAATCATCAAGTTGGATCCGACGAACGCTGACGACCCTCTTGTATGGAGCAAACCAGCCAACATTGGCAAAAATAGTGGCGTATGGGCTACTCCTGCGCTTTATAAAGACACACTCATCGTTCCAACCTCCTATGGCAAAGTTTTAGCGTTAGATACCTCAACTGGGCAAGAGCAGTGGCAGCTTTCGTTTGGCAGCAAGCTTTGGGCATCGCCTGTTGTGATCGACGACACTCTTTTGCAAGGTGACTGTTTAGGCACGTTGCATTCGTTTGACTTGACTGCATCAAATACGCCAAATAAAAACTGGGCGTACACGGTCGCTGACTCAGGTTGCATAGAGTCCACGCCAGCTGTGTGGGATGGATCAATCTATGTTGGTTCTCGTGGTGGAAGTTTCTACGCGATTAAAGATCAATAAATCTGATACATTTTTGTGTCGAATCGTAGGAGAACTACAAAAACCCAGTACTATAGTTATCTCTGTTCTGGGGCTGTAGCTCAGTTGGCTAGAGCGCCTGCTTTGCAAGCAGGAGGTCGCGAGTTCGATTCTCGCCAGCTCCACAGATACGATGTGTCAAAACATCAGAAACTTACGGACCCCCCATTCTGGGGGTTCTTTTTCTTTTTAAGGTTTACTTGGCGCCTTAGGCTAGCTTGCAGATTCTCCAATGAACCTTGCCGTTGAAGGGTCATTTATGAAGTTAAACATTATTGGTTGCGGTCGTTTGGGCAAACCCATTGGACGAGCTTTTTCGTCTTTGAATACAATTACAGTAGGCGGGGTTGTTAATCGATCACCTGAATCAGCCGAGCGGTCTGTAAACATATCTGGCTTGACACTGACAATGCTTTAAGACTTCTATTGATCAGGCTGGTGTTCAATGCGCAGCCTTCCGTCGGTTCGAGTGATTCGACGTCGCCCGCTTATTTCACACGCCAAAACACTGTGATCGACAACGCTACGCACTCGTTCAAGCTCGGCCGAAGATGGAGGATGACCAAGCGCATCACGAAGCCAGCAAGCAAGGGCATACTGCTGCAACAGCGGATCTTGCTTTTTCAACATCCGTGTATCTGTTGGGTCTAATGTGGCAGCTTGCGCAGCGATATAGTCGTCTGCTTGACGGCTATATCGGGCGGTGCGATTCAATAGCGCAACACTATCTCGACCCGAGATTGCATCCATAAGTGGAAGCAGTTCATGGCGAACTCGATTACGCACAAATCGGGGGTCTTCATTGGACGGATCTTGCACAGGTGCCAGGTTAAGGTCTTTGCAAAGCTGCACGGTGTCGCTGCGGCGAAGTCGCAAGATTGGATGAATGCCGCCTGGCTTCATAGCCGCTAAACCGCCAAGCCCAGCACCGCGCAACAAGTTGATGAGCAGCGTTTCAGCCTGGTCATCAGCGGTGTGGCCTGTTAACGCATCTGGACCAAGTGTCTGCTTGCGTGCTAGGCGCGATTTCTCTTCTATGTTCGTGTTGCCTTCGATCACGACTTTTTCTGAGCGAAACCTAGCCCCGAAACGTAATGCTGCCTCGCGCACAACACCAGCTTCGCGAGCCGAACCTTCTCGCAAGCCATGGTCGATATGGACGGCTTCAACGTCGAGCCCATGTGCCACAGCTAACACAAGCAACGATAGCGAGTCGGCGCCGCCAGAAACCGCACATGTAACGGCAGTGCCAGCAGCAGGAAAGTCACAGCTGGTCAACAGCACTTCAAGTTGTGAGCAGCCATATGCTTCTGCGAGCGCTTGACTTGCGGAAGCCATCAGGCCGAAATTCTGTCAATCCACAATTGTGGGGTGCGAATTTCTTCTAACGTCGGCAGCGCTTCTGGCCCTGTCCACACCTGATCGAAAAGCTCTTTGCCGCCAGTGGCTTCAACACTATGAATAAAAGCTTCGCCTTCTTCATATTGCGCAAGTTTCGCTTGCATACCTGTCGCTTTTTGAAACAACTTATTGAACCCAGAAGCTTCAGTACGGCGAGTGCTCATAATTCGAGAAAACCGTGGCTGACTAGGAATTATATCTTTCGTCGCTCGATCCATCACGATATCGCCATGGCCTTCAAGTAGGCTCATCAAACCAGCAACTTTATCCATCGTTTTCTTTTGATCTTCTGACGCGAACAAGCTAGCAATGCCAGCGCTTTGCGGCTGTGAGTCGTCGCCTTTGTTACGTTTGTTTGCGATAGCGTTTTTGATTGAAGAAATCAGCTGCTGCGAATCTGGGTTCACGTCGTCAAGCAAAGAGTTCACAAGCGACAAGAAATAGTCTCGCAGCCAAGGCACGCCCATAAACTGCGCCCGATGCGTGCATTCATGGACCGCAATCCAAAGCCTAAACTCTTTCGGTGGGAAACCATAGCGCTTCTCTAGAGACACAATGTTAGGCCCAACATAATAGACCCAATCTTGATCTTGCGGAGCGTCGTCTTCGGTGATAAGCAAATCATATTGGCCGAGCACACGACCTGACATCCAGCCCAGCAACGCACCGACTTCAGCACCAGCAAGTTTCTTGCCTGACGTATGAAATTTGGATCGAGCGGTATCAACGAAAGGGTTTAAACGAGTAGCACGTGCGCCAAGCCTGCGCCCTAGTTTTGAGTCAGAAAAGTCAGGTGCGTCTTCATGGTCTTCCATTTTGTTAAAAAACGGTTTCAGCAAACGGTTAAAACTTGAAATGTTCGCTTCGACCCAACTGATGCGGTCAATCACCTTTGCTTTGGCGACAGAGGGGGTGATTAAACCAGTTTCTTTACGCACAAGCGCTTCAGCTTGAGGTGTTGCTTGAGCAAAATCTTCGTCGACCGAGTCAGCTAAATAACTTTTCTCAAAGTCTTCTTTCTTCGCTATTTTTGTGGCAATTTTAAGGGCAAAATCCCAATCGACAGCTTCGTTCATTATTGCTTCTTCGGATACTGCGGTTTACGCACAATAATTAAATAAAGGATTGCGATAGTGAGGACAAGACCAACGGCGCTAATAGCCAAAATTCGACTGAGATGCCAATGCCAGATAACTAGAAGACTCATAATGCTTTAGTCTATGCGGTCGTTTCCAAAATGAGCAGGTTCAGTTGAGATCTATGAGTTACTGATTTATGCCACTTTTTATGACGCAGACTGTTTCTGGCACCTTCCGAATTAATCGTACTAGCATGACAAATCTCAACGGAGCACTGAAACCTTAAGAGACACTAACGCTCGAGTCGAGAATCAGGTAGCCTTTCGCCAATGGAAACTACCTTCAGCTTTTTCTCGCCTAAGTTATTGCATAATTCGAAATTTAATGTGCCAGGATTCCCCAACACATTAAATTTTGAATTATGACAGAATGGACTGGCGGTGTGACCCTAATCTGTATGAGTTTTTCAGGACAAAACATTTTTGGTTTGGCGAAGAAGATGTCTGCATGGCCTGGCAGAACATGATTTCTAAATCATTAAACAAACAAGACAAGAACGATTTTCTTAAATCAAGCACCACTGCAAAGTTGTTGCGAGCACGAACTGCTTTATCGGGCAGTGACACTCAAACAGATGAGCGGTGGCCAAGCATGTTTGACCATGATGTAATTTCTTTTGCACATGGCGAAGGAATACGCCGGCCTTACCCAGAGGCAATTAAGAACATGATTTCTGCTTTGCATGATCCAGACAGTTTTCCAGTCGAGAACTACATGTTTCTTCAGCGACATGAAGAACTCGAAGATTGTATATCGCAAGAAATGCAAAGTATTGGCATCCCGATTGACCTGTCAAAAAATATTGTTATCGATGCTGGGACTTCACGTTTGATTACTGCAGCTTTAGACTATTTAACCAAACCAGGGGACTCAGTAATCACATTTCCAGGTTTTTATCATCCACTTGCATCCTGGTGTGACTATCGCAGTCTAAAGTTGGTCGTAGTTCCACAACGCAATGGTGATGATCTTATACCAAACGCTTTCGCGCTTGACCGTGCAATCCAAAATAATACAAACGTGAGAAAGCCAGTTGTGGTGTTATTCAACCCATCAATATCGGGCGTTGTATGCCGTGGTCAAACTTTATTGGAGATTGCTCGCGTACTTACTCGTTCTAATATATGGGCAATAGAAGATGCACTATTCGCTAATTGCTTGCCTGCAGGGAAAAGCAAGGTTCAGCGTCTTGCCCAAACAGAAGCTGCACAACAACTTCTTACAGTATCTGGGGCCAGTAAAATGCATGGTTTGGCCAACATGAGAATCGGGTGGGGTTGTGGGCCTGCCGACTTAGTTAGGAACCTTCAAGATTCTATAACTTCGAGTTCCGCAACAATTCCACATCTATCGAAAGTAGCTGCATTAGGAGCCCTAAAAGCTTCTACGGTTTACAAAAAAGCAAATCTTGAAGAAATTCAAAAACGCATAACCTTGCTTTCCTCAGAAATAAAGGAACTCGATTCTAAACTAAGATCTGCACACGGCATACAAGATCCCCTCATAACGGTGCATCATCAACCTATTGCTGGCCATTCCCTGTTGTTGGACTTTAACGGTTTCGTCAAACAAGTTACATCGGCTGAGACAAAATTAACTGAGAGTGCGGATCTAACAAAGTGGATCTTAAAGCGATGCAAGGTGGCTTTTGCTCCTGCGCAATCACACGGATTTAACGGTTTTTTGTTAAGGGCAAATATCGCTTCTATCGGAACATCATTTACTTATTCAGCTTCTCTCGAAATAGAGAAAGCGTGGCGAGGAGAATGGAATAATGAGCATGAGAAACTTTTTGAGAAACCATTTACACGATGCCGCAATGAAATAAGGTCGGCTATCACAGATAGAATTACTCCAGTATTTCTGGAAGCACTCAGCAGCCAAAAACACAGTTGGAGACCATGAGAGAAACTCCAACCCAGCTAACTAATGCTAGAGAAATCATCACAAACTTCAAAGTTGTTTTCTTAGATATATGGGGAGTGCTAATTGATGGACAAACAAAATTTCATCGTGCTGTTGAAGCCCTAAAAATCTTCACTGAATTTGGGATACAAGTCGTTCTAATCTCGAATACTAGTCGAACTGCAAGTCAAGTTATACATTTTCTAAGTTCGCTTGGGATAGAACAAGACCTCTACACCGGCGTCGTCACTGGAGGTGATCTGGCTTTAGAGAGTATTCGGAAACGTACCTTAAATAACCGAAAGTTTGGCTCTAATGCTTTCATCTTGGGGACGCAAGCAGAAGGTAATTGGATCTCAGAGACAGGCCTCAGAATTGTATCAAAGATCGAAGATGCTGATGTGATAATAAGCATGGGACTGCTAGAACAGGCACAGGTTTCACAAAAAATGTTGGATATGCTGCGCCAAGCTTCGGATCAAGACGTGCCCCTAATTGTTACAAATCCAGATGTTAAAGTTCGGATAGGAGACACAACCCACACAGGAAGCGGAGTCCTCGCCCCGATATACAAAAATCTAGGCGGCGCAACGTATTTGTTTGGTAAGCCTGCTGTCAATATTTTTCAGAATGCAAAACTAATAGCAGAAAAAAGTCGACAGCTGAAATCATTTGCCAACAATGAGATACTCACAATTGGAGACTCACTCAAGACCGATGTCTTGGGAGGCAAAAAATTTGGCACAGCGACACTTTTGGTAACTGCGACTGGCATACATGAAGTCAGATCGAAGGAAAATTCTTCCTTCAATAAAAACGAAATCCAACCAGATTATTTGATAAAGGAATTGAGATGGTGAAACAAGGCCGGAAAAAGATTCTTGTATTCGGCATCGGAGTAATAGGAGGCAATGTAGTTGATTTTTTATCGCGGATGAACGATCAATATCAAATAATAGTTGCATCTCGCAATACTGAGAAGATGCGCAAACGAGTGAACCTTAGCATCACTGTTGCTATGAGTTTAGGATTTAAACCTCAGATAGATTTTAGAAGAGTGGACGTATTTGACAAAACTCAAGTCATGAAACTTCTCAATGATTTTTTGCCAGATTTAGTTATCAATGCAACAAGTCTTCAGAGTTTCTGGGAAATTTCATTGCTGCCCAAACCTATATATCAAGAATTACTTCAAGCCAACATAGGTCCATGGTTGCCGAACCATCTTTCGACAGCAAAAGCTGTTATGGAAGCTAGTATCGATTGCGATACTAGCCCTCTTGTTGTTAACGCCTCATTTCCTGATGCGGTTAACTGTGCACTTCACACACAGGGTTGTGCTCCAACAATCGGAGGAGGTAATATCGCTAACTTAGTGCCGACACTAGAGCGTATTATTTCGAAGGAACTTGACGTACCCCAAAGTCGATTACAAATCCGATTTGCGGCTCACCATGTAGCCTGCAACTCTATTTCAAGCATTGGATCTCCTGGGGATGCACCTTATATGCTTAAAATCTTAGTAGATGGCTGTGAAGTAGATTCAAAACTAAATCATCATAAAGTGTTCACAGGCGTAGTTAACGACTATCGTCGTGTGCGTGGAATTGATGGACAAGCTGTTGCCTCTTCCAGCGTCGCTAGGGTGGCAAGTGCTTTGTTGGATGAAGAGAATAGGCACAGGCTCCACGCCCCTGGACCACAAGGACTCGTTGGAGGGTATCCGGTGCGCATAGGTAACGGAAGTGTGAGTCTCGATTGTGGAACAGCATCAAACGAGAAGGAAGCTAAAAGGGTCAACCTTGAAGGTTCAGCAGTTGAAGGAATTAAGGAGATTAAACCTGATGGAACAATTATTTTTACCGACCGCGAGATGAGCGTTCTTCAGTATCATTTCGGATATTACTGCAAGAGTATGCATGTTAATGATGTTCACAGTGTGGCTACTGAACTAAGAGCAAAATACAATGAATTCAAAAGGAGATATAGCAAATGAACTCTGAACATAGCAATAATTCAGCCAAGAACGAGAGTGTTGTAACTTTAAATAAGCTAGGCAGGACAACAACTGTCTTGAATGAAATCAACCAAAGGTTTGTTGAAGAAGCACGACATGCTAACCGTCCTGTCCTCGACCTTGGGTGCGCTATGGGCGTTGCAACTTTGGCTGCTTTAGAAGTAGGGGCGACAGTCTATGCAAATGACGTTGACGAGAACCACCTGAAGGCCATACAAGAATCAGTGTCGCTTTCAGCAAAGAAACGCCTCCACACTATATCTGGATGGTTTCCCGAAGATCTAGACTTTGAAGCCAACAGTTTCGATGTGATACACGCTTCAAATCTGCTCAACTTTTTGAGCGGACCAGAAATCGACAGAGGTTTACAAAGAATATATGAATGGCTATCACCTAACGGAATTTTTCTTTCCATCTCAGGTTCACCGTATGCGGCAAACATTAAGGGCTTCATTCCTGAGTATGAAAAAGCTGTAGCATTAGGCGAAACTTGGCCTGGTGAATGCGACAATCTTAAACAGTATTCCTCAGATCCGACCATATCTGAGCTGCCAGATAGACTACATCTGTTAGATCCCTATGTGCTTTCAAGATCAGCAAAACTTGCGGGCATGCACGTTGAGGAGTCGTATCTGTTTAACAGACGTGACACCCCAAAGTATATAGCGCTAGACGGACGTGAGAATGTAGTTTTAATCGCACGAAAAATTGGTGAGTAACTGTTGATAACTAAACCTCATCGGTCGAAGCATCTTCTGTCAAGAGAGCTTTTGGGTTGCTAGTAGATTTTGTTTTGGGCATGAGGAGGGAATGGCTAAATCGTCAACTTTGCGCATCGCGCAAATAGATCAGGTAGTATATTCCCTATGCTTGCTACTAACTCTAAAGCCCCCACATTCAAACTGCAAACACATCTGAATCAGGAGTTCCAGCTCGACTTAGCTGTCTGGAACTTCCTTTGGTGGTACCCAAAGGCCTCTACGCCAACTTGCACCAAAGAAGGTTGTGCGCTGCAAAACACTATCAAAAGTTTCAGTGACCACGGTTGCGTCATCGCTGGTCTTTCTTACGACACACCCGAAGATAACAAAATCTTTGCAGAAGAATATGGCTTCGAATTTCCATTGCTGTCTGATGTTGACAGGAAAGTCTCCCAGCAGTATGAAGCTGTGAGAAGTCCTGACGACCAATACGCAGATATGCCACTTCGCATAAGCTACCTAATTGCGCCAAGCGGAAAAATAGCGGCGGCTTACGAGGTCACTGACGCCCCAAATCATGCTTCCCAAGTATTAGACGATCTCGAACTATACAAGCAAAAATAAACTAGACAGAAGCTGATCCGAGTATTTCCTCTGATGTTGTGGTCTATTCTCTGTTCAGAAATCTATTCGAGTCCCTCCACAAACCCCAGGGTGAATCAGTTTTGGCGGGTCGTTTCAAAAGGTTACTTTTGGGACCCATGGCGTAGGCGGATTATCTAGTTATTACTAGTAGTTGGACTAGAACTCATCGAGTGTTAGCGCACTCTTTGAGCTTGCTCTATTTAATTATTTAACACGGAATATGCTCTAATCAAGAGTTCGAGTTTGTCAATTTATTGTTAATTGTTTTGCTGGCAAGTAGTTTGTGGCAAGACCAAAAATTGAAACACCCAAAGACGAGGGTCAACGCCTAAAGAAATTATGCTTAAGAGCAAGCCAGCAAACTAAAGCTGATTCAAAAAAGATGAAGGCTAAGCTCACTTAGGCCGTAATCTACTATTTCTTCGATATCTTTTCAGCGAGTGAAATATCCTATAGGTTTCATCCGCGAGATTATGCTTCCTCAGAACTCTTGCTTTGATATCTTCCATTGTTGTATCAGTTGGTCTGGATTTACTGGCTTCGTCTAACGTTTTACTTAGAAGTTACACTTGTTCACCATATTTCAAGGCGTGCCATTTTCTACTTGCGCCTCTGTGGGCACAGCTGACAGCAGTAGGGGGCTAACGCAACTTTTTCTATAATTAAAAAAGCATAAAACAGTGTTGACACTCTTGAAATAGTTCGATGCAAGTCAGCTGACATATTTCCTGGATTTTTATCGAGCTTGATATCTTGGAAACTGTTTGGTCAGCGTTTCCCTGGTGAGAGTGGAGCCCGAAGGCGGAGTTGAACCGCCGACCTACTCATTACGAATAACATCTAGCCTGTTTCGTCTAGTAGTGTGATTCGCGGAAACGCTCTATTTGGTAGGGTTTTGGGAACATGACTATCCGTCTATTTTGGTTTCGTAGTTTCTATTTGTAGATTTTAGGGCCAAAGAATGGCCAAATGTTGATAAAAATAGATATGGCTCATGTGGAGAAAAGAGAATACTGGTCGCAGGCAAAGAAGCCAGACGGAACTTCTAAGCGGAAAAGGTTGAAACGCTGGTTTGTTATCGCAGAAGACTCAAGCATCAAGGGCAAGCGCAAACGAAAAAGCCTCGGCGGTTTTGACACCAAACGTGAGGCTGAACGGGCTATGCCTGAACTTTTGCGCAAATTTTATAGCGGGGAGATGGGCCAGACGAAAGAAACTTTCAAAGAGTACATAGATCGATATTTAGAACAGCGTGACCCTAAAGCTAACCCTGGGAAGAAACACACACTTAAACGTCGAACTCATCAAGATTACGAGCAGATGCTTAATCGATACGCCGTACCGCTTATGGATAGCAAGCAGTTATCAGCGCTTACAGCAAACGATTTCGACGACGTGTACCAGTACATGCACAATAAAGGGCTGAGGTTCTCCTCGATCCGCAAGATGCACGCTACCTGTCATAAAGTGATGGCTGATGCTGTACGAGATCGACTCATTCAAAGCAACCCGACTGACAGGTGTATGAATAGCCGCTGTCGCAGCAAACAAATTCAAGTGCTGGCCAGCAGTTTAAAAGCTACTTCGAATCGATCCATCCTTTAGTGACAGAAAAATCTACTAGTGAAACAAACAGCTCCCATAGTTTCTCCGAGCCATCACGAATAGCTGACTTTTTAGCAAGAAAAGCAGATCTACTTGTTCTATACTCCCCCCATGCTTTCCCATCATCAACACAGTTCACTAACGTTGGCATAAACATATCTATCGCTTGAGCATACTTAGCTTCTGCCGAGTCAGAAAATTCAAATTCAAACCAAATCGATCGTACTGCTTGCACAGGTACCGTGCTGTCAGCAGGAAATAAATCATTCGCAGCTTGTAATTCCGCCGCAGCCTTTTCATCATAGTTATCTTCAAAAAACTTGTAGTCACCAGCATTAACCTCGACAAGCTCATGCACAACAAGCATGCTAAGAACCTTCAAATGGTCTATCCCTTCTGGTTCATATTCGCGCAACAAAAGACATGCTAGCGATGCATGCCAACTATGCTCAGCTGAGTTCTCGCATCGCTGACCTTTAAGAACTTTGGTATGACGTTCAACTGCTTTGAGGCCTTCACACTTAACAAGAAGCTTCAACGCCTCATCAGTTAACAAAACATTTTCAGAACTCATTGATTTCCCCTTCAATAAAGTGTCGATTTAAAAAGCTATAATACTCATGTAGAACAACTGCTGCCTTGCTGGCTAAATACTTACGGTATCTTTTGTCATCATCTGTACTGCTAAGATGAGCTGAGCACTCCTCGTAATCAGTTTGGCATGTTAATACAAATATTGATTGATAATTTCTTATCGCATTAGTTAAAAGAGCTGGACCCCCTACATCAACCCACTCCAAAGTTCTTGCCAGGGCATCGTCTGAAGTGAAATCTTTTAAAGGGTAAAGATTACTGCACACAAGCCCAATTGGAGGTATGCTCTTCTGAGTAATTTTGAATCTTGCTTCATAATCAGGTTCCTGTCGGAAAAACCCTTCGTGGACACAGTGCTGCAAGGTTTTTGATAAGTACTCTGTGCCTTGCAAAGGAGAGATTTCCTCAATAGATACAACTTCTAGGTTTTTGTTTCTGAGGTAACGGTATGATCCTGATGAAGCGATCAGATCGAATCCACTTTCTAAACAGCTTTCAGCAAGTGTTTCGATTCCAGTTTTGTCGTAGCAACTGAACAAAGCTCGTTC
Organism: Acidimicrobiales bacterium; assembly: GCA_020629155.1. Taxonomy (GTDB): domain Bacteria; phylum Actinomycetota; class Acidimicrobiia; order Acidimicrobiales; family SZUA-35; genus JAHDDW01. Next base: position 174,923 of record JAHDDW010000002.1, read on the forward strand.
TCTTGATTTCTCTTGTTTACGCATACTTTTCATCTATTCTTAGTCGGGTACGGTGCATAATGTCTTTTTTGACTTTGAGATGGACCCTTAGGGATCAGCGGTTTAAATCTTTGAGGAGGCTGTCGATATTGTCGGGAAGAAACCTTTGGATTAAGAACAGCATATAGACTAGTTAATTTTGAGGTGCAGCCAGTACAGATATCGATTGGATTCCTAGGAACAACTTCGTCGATTGTGAACTTTTTTATGATTTCAACACAAGCACGACAGTACCAAGATTTGTGCTCGACCTCATTCTTTGAACGCATTCTTTCAATGACAAGGCCTTGTGTATCTTTGGCTCGAATTGGACGATGCGGAACATTCGGAGGCAATATGCACATATCACCCTCATATAAAACTAGCTGCCTAATTTTTCGAGACTGGATAAATTCAATTGTGACTGACCCTTTAAGCTGCACCAGGACCTCTGGAGATGGGTTATCATGAAAAGCAGTTTCATACGAAGGTCCTCCCACTAGCATTACTACCATTTGGTCTTCATGAATAGTTTCGAAAGCTTTTTCAGGAACCAGCCAATTATTTAGTGTTCTTGTGACTGGAGCGTCAGATTTTTTAACTATCTCAGGCGACGCTTGAGATAGTTGTGCTGACTTTGAAGATAGTCTCTTCAAAATTGGATCTATGTTTGCTAATACACGAAATACATCGACATTGCGAGACTCATAAGATCCATCAAAAGGAAAAAAGTAGTAGCCCGGATGTTTACTCCATAGGCTCCGCAATCGAGATTCAAGTTTGATTGTTGCTTCTATATCTGGATCAGAAAACTTTTTTTGCTGCTTATCTAAATCTCCTCCTAGATGGAGAACATAATCATATCGAGTTAAATCCATTTCTAGAGAGCGGCCAAATATTCTTTCATAGTCCTCGTGGCTTTCAAGATAGGAACCATTATCCACTGTTCCTCTATCCATAAGCAAAAAAGGAATGTTCGCTTGAGACGCAACTTCAACCCAATAGCGTTCAAACGCTATACGCGTTTCTTGAATCACTTGCATGAAACTAATATCGTCTGCTCGTGATTGTGTTAGCGACTCCCAACCTTTAGCGCTGAGACCGCTATCTACAAACACAGTTGGGACCTCTGGGACCACTAAAAAAATTTGTTTCTTAGCGGCCTTTTGAATTTCAAGTAGTTGATTGAGAAACCATGACTTTCCAGAACCTGGCACGCCAGTAAAAACAATCTTTTGCACAGAAGTCATTGGTGTACATACTTTTCCACGAATTTATCCCATGCTCTGATTCTATCTGGACACTTTCTTACTAAAGCCTGGTTTTCAGATGAGCTTAATGAAATATACCTTTGTTCCGCAGAAGGCATTTCTACAACGTTTTGAATGTCAACTCCTGCTAAAGAAATACTGGTGGTTTTTAAATGATCGATGTATGAAGCCATTTCCTCGCATGACCCATCATCAGCTATGAAAATTGGGACGTCGCCTTTGTCTAAGATATCAGTCAGGTTCTGAATTTTAACTAACTTATCTAGGTCGATTGGCGAGGTGCCAGGGAGCAGGAGATCTGGCTGGTAAACTGAGCAGTCCACAAGGACACTATCGTTTGGGCTAAGAATATTGTTCAAGTAGTCAAAATACTCTTTGAAGTCGATCTGCTGAAGACCAATTGTGGCAATAACCGAATTATTAAATCTAGTCCTAACGGAATCTATAAAGTTCTTGTTAACTCTATGCTGGAATTGAAGAATGAGATTACTTTTATCTAGACCGTACAACTTCACGACCTCAGATATTCTCGTTGGATCCAAAATCTCTTCGAATAGTAGTACCCTTTGAATTTCTTGGAAATACTGGTTAGTTTCGCGTATAGCGTCAACAAATCGTCTGCTTATAGTTTTTGGGTAGAAGAATGGCCAAATACTCAGTCTGTTGAATTCAACTAGGAGAAGCGCCGAATCTTTCAAAACCCTAACCAATAGTAGGGATTTTAACCAGAGCCCGAAGGCGGAGTTGAACCGCCGACCTACTCATTACGAATGAGTTGCTCTACCAACTGAGCTATCCGGGCATAAAGACCAGCCTAGCATTCAGGACAAATGTTGACGCCACATTAAGACAATATTTGTAGTAGTCAGATTTAAAGCATAGTCACGCTGAAAGTTTTAGCAGAAGGTTTTGCAATTGCAGCACCTCATTAGGGTTACGGACAAGCTCTTGTGAGAACTGTTGAATGTGAGTAAGTTTCGTGACAGTTGTTTCTTGGTAGTTCTCAACAAGTGAATCTCGGTACCATCTTGACAAAGTGGCCAACCCAAAGGTTAGTTCGTCTTGACGCAGTGAGCGTTGTTCACGTTTGTGCCGGGCGACAAGATCACTGCGGCCTGAACCTCTCGCCCCGAACTCTTTTTCATGCGCCTCTAACTCCTGTAATTCCTCTGCTTGTTGGGCTTCAAGTGGAGTAAGCGCAGATGTCACACCTTCTTGAATAGTTTTTACCACCTCAAAAACGCGTGCACCTGAACCGTCTAACTTCTCGGGAATAGTTTGCCACACTCCAAGCCGAGCCAAAAGACCGTCATCTTTGGCAAGCAAGCGGGCGCGATCAATGCTGCCTCCTGCTGCGAGCGCAGCGTTTTCTGCTTGCACATCTTCAACGTTTTCGTCAAGTAGCGCCTGTTTAATCTCTTCACTTGTGTAAGGCGCGAAACTGACTGAAACGCAACGACTTGCAATAGTGATCAATTCAGGAGGCAGCTCTGCTCCAAGGAGAACAAACACGGTTGATTGTGGCGGCTCTTCGATAACTTTAAGCAGTTTGCCAACCGCATTCTGCTCAAGCGTTTCGATTTTTGAGATGACGATCACCTTCCTAGCTGACTCAAACGGCGAGCGGCTTGCCGCTGCAATTGCCTGCTGAGCTTCAGCGACACGCAAACTTGATCCTTCGGCTTCAATGCGCACAATATCTGGATGCGTCAACGATTTAACTTGTGCAACTGCACGTTCTTGATCTTCCTGCGGCAAAGAAGGGGCAAGAAGCAATGAAGCAAACCCTGTCGCTGCCTGGTTCATCCCACTACCAGCAGCCCCCAAAAAAAGATATGCATGCACAGGATCCTTCGCGGCATTTTCAAGAATTTGACGAACGCTGTGCTGTTTGTAGAGATCAGACCAGGCCATAGCACAGACTGTTTCGCTAACGTGGCTTGTTTCTTTCGTCGTTGTAGATCCCATAGTGAATGAGTCTAGATGGTTTATTCCAGGGTGTTTGTGTATTTTAGGTTATTCAAGATGTAGCAAAAAACTATTGTCGATTTTCTTCATACCCAGCCACAGTCATCCCCACTTGGTCTCGTCATCCCCAACTTGACCACGTCATCCCCAACCTAGTCTCGTCATCCCCAACTTGATTGGGGATCTCTCCTTGGTTAGATTCCCAGTCGCAGCTGGGAATGACGTGGTCGTGGCTAGGAATGACACGTGTTCAACTGAGAAAGAGGACTTACTTGCTACTTGTCGAGGCGATATCCACCGATGACTAGTAAATTTTTCCCCAAATAGCAGCGTTAGAAAGGTAAGCTTCGGGGTTTTTTCAGACTTTCTTCCATTGTTTCTTGTTGTATGTGTTTCTTTTTGCTTCAACATGGATTAGTTTGGTGCCTGGTTCTACTGTGAACCACTTGAAACTTGGGACGAAACCAACGACGCTTTCGGCTCTTTCTTCGGGTGAACGGCACCCGTTTTGACAAGAAAGTTATGGCGATGAAAGCGTTTTCTATGGTTAGCAAAGTTCATGCGTGGTGTTTATTTCATCAAGCACGTGCAGGCGAAAAAGGTGGCGTGTCTATCGAAGCCGCTTTCGTGATCGGAACACTGATCACAATTGCAACGATTATCGCTGCAAGGTTTGTGACACTTGGCGACAACATAGCTGACAACGTACCAACGACCTTATAACCAGGTGCCTACTCAAAAAAACCAGGCTGGTTTCGTTTCAATCGAAGCTGCTCTAGTGCTGCCATTTTTCTTTTTTGTGATCGCTCTTTTAGCGCAACTGGCTTTGCTGGCGGTTGCAAACACTGCTGTGCAAGGGGCGGCAGAAAATAGCGCAGAAGCCGCTGCGCAGTTTGGTTCAGATAAGCAGCGTGGCTACGCAGCGGCAGAGAACGCTGCTAGAGAAATTCCAGGGCTCAATACTATTGAATCTTCAATTACCTATAGCACCGACACTGTTTCGGTTGAGATAACAGGGACGCCGTTTAAGATTCTGCCGATCGACTTACGCGTTTCTGCACAAGTCGACACGCCGATCGAACGAGCTATTTCTCCTGGGCAGCGGCGATGAGGGGCAAAGAGCGTGGTTCGCTGGCTTTAGAATCGGCGGTTATTTTACCTCTTTTCGTAGCAGTGCTTTTTCTTATTTTCTGGTTTACGGTGATTGTGCAGTCAACGTCTTCTTCTGCACAAACAGCAGCAGAAGAGGCAGCCCGTGCGGCATCACAGCAGGTGACAGTAAGCGGTGCTCGTTCGGCTGCAAATAACGTTGTGCAAAGCGGGTCTACCAGTGAAGGGGTTGTTTGCTCGGTGGTTTCTCTTGAAGCTGATCTTTCTCCTAACGGTTTCGTCGAAGTGGCGGTGACTTGTTCAGGGACGACAAAAGGTTTCATGGGTTTTGCAAGTCGCGATATTTCAAAGACTGCCACAGCGATAGAAGTCGTAGACAAACGAAGGAGCGGCGGTGCGAACTAACGATATTGATTGCGATTGCGATTGCGAGCGCGGCTCAATAGCTATCGTGTCGGCGTTTCTTATGATTTTTATGGCTGTGTTGTTTGTTGCGGTTATGGCACACGCCCAGTATGTTAAAGCGCATACGACAACTCGCGAAGCAGCAACAAATATGGCTAGAGCTGGGGCGCAAGCTCTAGATGAAGACGTTCTGTATCTTGAGGGCGGCGAAGCATTTAGTCAAGAGTTAGCTCGACAAGCTGTGTATCGTTTAGCTACTCGTTACCCAGAGCTAGAAGTGGTCTCGATACAAGTGCAAGATGATCGTATCGAGGTAACAGTATCTGAACAGGTTGAAGCTGTGACAGGTGTGACAAAAACAATATCGTCGACTGGCAGCGCTGCGCTTGTTACACCTGATTAATATGTGAATATAGATGAGATGTATGATGGAGACGAAAATGAAACAACTGAAAATGGCAGCACTTGTGGCTGGGTTTTTGCTCGTGTGTTCTGGGTGCACCAATTCACCTAACGACGAAACGGGTGCAGCTAATACCTCACTAGATTCGCTGAATCTTACGACACAAACCACAGTGGCAGAAGCCACACCTACAACCGACCGAATCCAAATCGACACACGAGAAGGCGAAGGAGCGATGCGTCGATATGAGGCTTACTGGCAAGCATTCGATGCAGCAATTGGGCCGCCTTTCGCCGATGCGGACTATAGGCCTTTATTAGAGCTTGGAATGGATAGTCAAAACAAACCAAATATTCGCTTCATTACAGATCTGCAAGAAGAGAATCGAATTATACGTTTACCCACTAACGCTATTGACTCACATACTTTTAGCGATGTAGAGAATGCGCCTGTTGGTGAACACATCCTACAATTTCAAGACTGTCACTATACAAATAGCTATAAGGCGGCACCTGAAGAACCGCAACGTCAAGATGCTGATGCTTTCACTTTTATCTATCTTGTCGAATTGTTACGTGAAAACAATGACTCTGATTGGCATGTTAGCGCAGTGCAATATATCAAAACCGTTGAAGGGAAAAGTCCATGCGTAAAATTGTAGTTCTATTTATATTGGGTGCCGTTTTCTGTGCTTTATTTGGATCCAAATCTTATGCTCAAGAATCAGCGCCCTATGAACGTGTTGCAGAAGAAGCAATGGTGCGCACAATCCCGAATGGCGTCGAAGTTACTGCTAGTGATCAGCTTTATAAACCGAAACCAAAGAGTGGCAGTGGAGACAACACGTGTGATGATGAAGGAAACAAGTGGCGGATTTGGACAGACGATGATACCGATAGAAGCTTTCCTATTGCTTCCTTTGGGAGCGATGGCACCGGTTTTGATATTGGGCAGGCAGTGCCAGCAAACCCTACCGCTGAGACCCTCTCGATGCTTGCTTACTCTAAGACTGGTCGCTGGTGGGCATGTGGCAGTGGTTATAACGACATTTTATATCCTGAAAATGGTTTGATTGATATCGAAGCGTTAGTTGCAACGGCTATTGATTCGGTATCACCTGGAGTGCCTCAGTTTAGTGTGCAGCCTGGGTTTGATAAAGTGTATGCACAGACACCGTTGCTGTTTCACATCGATGATGAATATTGGAAGAGCTACACTGCATCGGCATCGGCTGGGCGTGTAACGGTTACTGCGACAATGACACCAATTGAATCTTCATGGCAGCCAGGCGAACCTGGAGCGTCAACTGTTTATTGCGGTCAAGGCGAGAAATACCAGCGAGGCCGTTCGTCAGATACCTATCCGTGCGCCTATACCTATGGGCGGGCAACAGAGGGTAGTCCTCATACGCTAGCAACAACAGTTACTTTTAAAGTTGAGGCCACATCAAATGTTGGCCCTCTTGGCGACTTTGCCAGCATCCCAATCTCAACAACACAAGACATCGCCGTCAAAGAACTCCAAGCTGTCGTCGTAGCAAACGAGTAATCTACACTAACCGTGGCGATACTTTTTGCCAAAGATCTTCAGCGACACGTTGCTGGTCGCCGCTTGCATCAACAGTGACCCAGCGATCAGGCTCTAGCGACGCAAGCTTGCGGTACGCGTCAAATATTGAACGGTGAAAGGTTTCACCTTCTTGCTCGAACCTATCTAGCGAGTCGCCGAGACGTGCCCGTGCTTGAGCAAAGTCAATATCAAGCAACACCACAAGATCTGGCCAGTGGTCACCTAACGCCCACTGGTTCACTTCACGGACAGCATCAAAACCAAGTTGGCGACCTTCGCCTTGATAAGCCATCGATGAATACACCGAACGGTCAGTCACCACGTGGCGGCCATCTGCAAGCGCAGGCAACACAACATCACGCAAGTTTTGTGCACGATCAGCGGCCATCAGCAAGGTCTCAGCGTGCGCGTCAATCGTGCCTGTTTTTGGCGAAAGCAGCAGCGAACGCAACTGCACGCCTAGCGGCGTTGCACCTGGTTCTCTTGTTAACACCGCATCGATGCGTTCGGCAAAAAGCGCTGCCTGGGTGCTTTTGCCAGAGCCTTCGCCGCCTTCAAACGCTATCCACATGCGCCACTCACCCTTTGGTGGTTTTCTTTTTAGCGGCAGGTTTTTTCTTGGCCGCAGGTTTCTTTTTGGCTTTAGCTTTTTTCTTCGCTGGTTTCTTTTTCGCTGGTTTCTTTTTCTTTTTAGGATCTGGTGGATCTAATGCCAGTTTGCGACGTCTGCCTGCAAGCAGCTCAGACGCGCGAGTAATGTCAATACGTTCAACCGAATCGTCAACCGTCAAACTTGCGTTTATTTCACCATCAGTAACGTATTCGCCGAAGCGACCGTTTTTGACCACCACAGGCAAATCAGTTGTTGGGTCAACGCCAAGCTCTTTCAACGGCCCAGCAGCTGCACGTTGGCCTTTGCGCCGTTTCGGCTCGGCAAACATTTTGCTTGCTTTTTCGAGGCTTATTGTCAAAAGCTCTTCTTCGTTTTCAAAGCTGCGTGTATCGGCTCGTTTGCCTTCTTCTAGTGGCTCTTTCTTGATGTATGGCCCGTGCGGCCCGTTATAGGCCGTGATTTCACGCCCGTCTGTTGGGTCGTCGCCCAGCACACGGGGAATCGTCAAAAGCTCTAACGCGTCTTCCAGCGTGGTGCGTTCCATTGTCATGGTTTTAAACAACGACGACGTGCGAGGTTTTTCGGCCTTTTTGTCTTCACTCATTTGACCAAGCTGCACATACGGGCCATATTTGCCGTCTCGCACCATAACTTCCAACCCAGTTTCAGGGTCTTCTCCAAGCGCAATGATATCTGGCACGCTTAAAATTTCTTCGGCATATGCAGCGGTCAACTCGTCAGGTGCGATGTCATCAGGAATAGATTTTGTGTCTTCGCCTCGCTCAAGATAGGGGCCAAATTTACCAACGCGAGCGACGATAGGTTCACCATTTTTGTCGGCACCAATCAAAATCGAGTTGATAGCCCGCGCATCAATGTCGCCGAGACGATCATTAACTTTGTCACGCAAACCTGGATCTTCATTCACACCGAAATAGAACTGTGTCAGCCACGGAACAGCATCTTGGTCGCCGGCGGCGATATTATCCAAGTCATCTTCCATGCGAGCGGTGAAGGCGTAATCTACCAGATCTAAAAAGTGCTGTTCAAGCAAGGTTATAACAGCAAACGCGAGGAAGCTTGGCACAAGTGCCGTGCCTTTTTTCCACGCATAACCTCGTGCTTGGATCGTGCCCATAATCGACGCATAGGTTGACGGGCGACCAACACCAAGCTCTTCTAGGCGTTTCACAAGTGACGCTTCGGTGTAACGAGCAGGCGGCTGCGTGTCGTGGCCAGCGGCAACGAGTGAAACAAGAGTAGCGTTGTCACCTTTTTCTAACGCTGGCAAGCGTTTCTCGGTGTTGCCTTTTTTGTCTTTTGTCTCTTGCCTGTCGCCATAGACTTTCAAAAAACCTTGATGTTTAATAACGGTTCCAGAGGTTGAGAAAAGTCCTGTCTGGTCGTTGCTTGATTTTGCTGATAGGCGAAGCGTCACTGTTTCACCAGTTGCGTCAGTCATCTGCGACGCAATCGTGCGCTGCCAAATCAACGTATAGACACGCAACTCGGGAGGGCTTAATTGCGAAGCGACTTCTTCAGGTGTGCGGAACTTATCACCAGCGGGGCGGATCGCTTCGTGTGCTTCTTGTGCGTTTTTGACTTTTTTCTGATAGCTGCGAGGCGCATCGGGTACATATTGTTTACCAAAGCGTGCAGCGATCTGGCTGCGCGCTGCATCGAGTGCCGATTTTGACAACGTAGTTGAATCGGTACGCATATAGGTTATAAAACCGCGCTCGTAGAGCCCCTGGGCGACGCGCATCGACTGTGCTGACGACAAGCGAAGTTTACCGCTGGCTTCTTGCTGAAATGTTGAGGTAATAAACGGTGCTGATGGGCGGCGACGATAGGGTTTCGCTTCACGAGAAACGACGGTTGCTTTTTTGTTTGTAAGGTCTGTGACTAATGCTTTAGCAGTTGGTTCATCCAAGTGAACGAGATCTTTTTTGCTTAAGACGCCATCTTGGCCGAACTCTTTACCTGTAGCAATTCGTTTGCCGTCAAGCTCAAGTAGTGCGGCAGTAAAGTTTTCTTTTTCGGCAGAAAACGTGCCGACGACATCCCAATAGTTAGCCGATACAAAGGCAATGCGTTCACGCTCGCGTTCGACAATGATTCGTGTTGCGACACTTTGCACACGCCCTGCCGAAAGACGCGGTTTTACTTTTTTCCACAGCACGGGCGACACTTCATAGCCATAGAGCCGGTCAAGCAGACGACGTGCTTCCTGGGCGTTCACGAGGCGTTGGTCAACTTCACGTGGATTATCAATTGCTCGACGGATAGCTTCAGGCGTGATTTCGTGAAAAACCATTCTTTTCACAGGCACTTTAGGTTTGAGGACCTCTAACAGGTGCCACGCGATAGCTTCCCCTTCGCGATCCTCATCAGTTGCGAGAATAAGTTCACTCGCGTCTTTGAGCATATTTTTTAGTTTTTTGACGTGATCTTTTTTCCGTTCGGACACTACATATATAGGTGTGAAGTCGTTATCGACATCGATGCCCATACGTGCCCACTTCTCGGACTTGTATTTTTTAGGGATCTCAGCAGCCTTTGCTGGCAAGTCTCGCACGTGGCCGATTGAGGACTCGACAAGGAAATCATCTCCTAAATATCCAGAGATGGTTTTCGCTTTGGCTGGGGACTCGACAATTACTAACGGTTGGCTCACCATCGAAATCTTAAAGAATTTATTTTGTTTTCGGTCATATTTGTGACATTTCTGCTCTAAATCTTAACGTTCGACACCTCTGAGACGCAAATGTAGCCGTTTTTGGGCCTGCCTGCACGCTGCACTCAACGTATCCTTCTGCTAACCCACCCTCCTACGCTGTATCGTTTAGCTCTTTGCAGGAAATGGCTTCACTTATTTCATAAATCTCTTAGTGGTTTTTTTGATCTTGCCAGTAACCATAAAGCTATTACCGCCCAGGCTATAACCACCAGCACAGAGAATTTCAGCTCAAAGTAGTATTTGGTTGGAACATATTCTATATAAACTATCCCGTTTGTGACCTCACCTAAAGAGTTTATTGCATCTGCATTTCTAAAAAAATCAATATAACTCAGCCAAGGCAAGAACTCCCATAGATACAAACTGAGTGAGAACAACCCAAAAAGCGACAAGACGGCCCTACTCGTTGACTTTAGAAGGACACTAAATGAGAGCAAGATAATCATAAAAACAGCCTGTACTCCTGCTATGCGGATCATCGCAAACACGATGTCCCAATAGAATCTACTATCTGCTCCAAAAAAAGTTCCCCTTGTAGCAGCAACACCTAATAAGCTTACTACCAAGACTGATGCAACAATCAAGGCAAATAGGATCGAAGCGATAACAGGAACCGAGACACGATTATTGTTAGACTTTTTTATATATGACAAACCTATAAGTGCTGAACCAACAAACAATACAAGCCCTGCATCAGGCAGTGCTCCTTGAAGCCCTAACCTGGCCATTCTTTCTGGGTACGTTCTGGGTTTATCAGATTCCCCATATTCTCGGGAAACAGTGATAAAAGAAGGCTCAAGAATTTCTTGCATATGAGAATTCCAGCTATACCTGCCTTCTGATCTGTAACTCATCATGAATGGTCTTTCCTCGTCTAGAATCTCAACGGCGTAGTAACGTTGGTCAGCCTGCAAGAAGCATCCGTCTTCGACCAGAGAAGCGTTATTCAAAGAAAAATTATCGCTTTGTTTCTCAGTTTGGATACAAAGATCCACTTCATCTGATTCAAATCCACTACGAGAGTGAAAAAATTCAACTACGGCCAGACCAATGAAGCAGACAGAAAACAATAAGACTGTTGCGATGAAAGTCTTCTGTCTCAAAAATATAAGTAGTTCTTTAAAAATAACGCCCACAACGATAACTATAAGGATTAGAAATAGGATTGAGAATGCCCTTGGTCTATCGAAAATTATAGTGGCTAGTATTCACGCAAGATTTTCTGCGTCATCTTATTGATAACCTGTTCGACTCTTTGCAGCGCAGGATACGGGCCATGCTTTTCTTCAAAGTCGGTCTTCACTATGTCAAGGTGTCGTCTAATCGAAGTCCCCATTTTTGTTACTAACGCATCAAAATACGAGGGTTTAATACGGCACTCTTTCGCAAGGGCATGCATATGTTCCTTGGTTATTCTTCCAGGATCAAACTCGCCGCCAATCGAAAAAGCCATTTTTGCATCAATGTGATCGATCGCTCGCGTGCACACCAGATCATAAAAAGGAGCCAAAGAAAGACTGCCGTTTTCGCCGTAAAGCAACGATATATTTTTGGCATGGCCATCAGAGTTGCCGCACAATAAATTAAAGACTAACCACTGCAGCAAGCTTTCACTGTCATCTATTGGGTTCGCACACACTTCCCTCACAAGTTCTAAGCATTGAGCAAATGAAGGACCGTTAAATGCCTGATACTTGTTATTGTGACTCAAGCCAAGAGCCTGACAGAAGTCTTCCTGATGCCTGCGCTGGACGGTGGCTCCGTTTTGGAGCCGGTCATAGCGTTCAACCAACAAATATCTGTTCGATTGAGATCCATAGAAACCACAAGCAACTACTGGCAGTGCGCAGGATCGGGCAAGTTCTGTTAAAAAATATTCATATGCTGGCACGTTAGAATAACCGGCAATTTCAAATTTTATAATATGGTTCGAAGCTGCTGATTTTTGAGGTAAATAAAAGTTTGCACCATCGTAATAAACTGCTAACTTCTCTTGAGCTCCAGCAAGAGAAAGCCTAGGCAGGTTCCCTTGTGCCCATGGTTTGAGTGTTGACCCTTTAGAAAATAGTATGTCTTCAAACTGTTGATCATTCAATTTTTTATACGAACCATCAGTCGTGTTTTGTTCTTTCTCTGGGAGAATAGTTAAAGCTCCAGCACATTCACTGCCTAAAGACCGCAGTAAATCAAAATCTGTATCTGGAATCTTTAGATTTCTGCAAAGACGATCCCTTGCATTGCCCTCGGGTAACAAGTTGCTGAAGAAACGGTGGGCTACCCCCTCAGAACTTGAATAATAAGTTGTTTTAAGAGGCATTCGTTGAGAAATGCCATATCCAGATTTTTGCCATGACTCCGCATACCTGAAATCCATTATTCCTGAAACATCACGAGTTATAGACCCTACTATTTGGTCCTGCATCCAGACAGACAACTCGCTAGTGTCACTCATCAATAGCTACTTTTGTTTCATGATTTCTTGACTGAATCACAACTTCTAAGCCAAGACTGTGTAGCACTTCCAGCGTCTTGCCAAGATGCGCCGACTTCTTTCCTCGTTCAAGCTCTGACAGAAACCGTGTTCCAAGTGTTGTAAGTCCAGAAACTTGCTCTAATGTAATCGCATTGGACTTTCTGAAACTTCTAATAACACTTCCCAGCTCTTCAGATGTACGAACTTTTTTAACAACCATAAGTATCCCGATCGGTAAAATTCATATCCACTATAGCAAAGAATCCATATTTTTTACCGATCGGTACAAATGTCACTATTTTAGGATTCTCAAGTAGATTTTTGTCCCGATCGGTAAACAATCCAGTTGTCAAATCTCAAAAGAGTCGGTTTTTACAACAAGCTAACGTTGTCAAAAACTTTTGCACCCACATAACACAGTTAAATATATTTAAAAAAAATTGCAAGTAACTAATAGCATTTTAGTTTCCTTGAGCAGAATCATCAGATGTTAGCGTTAACGTTTGCTTGGGATAAAGATAAAGGCAATTTCTAACTCCAAGAAACATGGAGTATCTTTTAACAAAGCATCATCTGTGTTCCGCAACCCCTTCGGAGTTATCTTTGATGATGAGCTGCACTCACATGATGAGACAAGAGAGCTCATTATCGGCCACTCTGGCAAGGGAAAGCTATTGGTTGTAAGCTTCATACAGAAAGACGTAGATCTAATAAGAATAATAAGTGCCCGAAAAACAACTACGCTAGAAAGAGAAAGGCACGAGAAAAATGTCTTCCAACGATGAGATAGAACCAGAGTATAACTTTGACTACAGTTCAGCGAAACCAAATCGATTTGCTGATGCCGAAGGTAGAACACTCGTAGCCTTAGACGAAGATCTTGCCAAAATATTCACAACAGACAAATTAGTTAACAAAGCACTGCGATCACTAATCGAAGCTATCCCTAAAGACTCTTCTGCAGCATAACGTTAGCTCTGAAAGTAACTTACTAGAGCCACAATTAGAAAATAACAATCCGCTAAACCTTTCAGAATGAGACGCTACATGGTTAAAGACAATACACACAAACCAGTGCTTGTCGTTACTGGCGGAAGTCGTGGCATTGGTGCCGCCATTGCGATTACCGCTGCGGCTAATGGCTATAACGTATGTATCAACTATAAGAGCGACAAAGCGTCAGCGGAAAACGTCTCTTCCCAAGCAAAAACGTATGGCGTGGAATGCATAACCGTGCAAGCTGACGTAAGCCAAGAAAACGAAGTCGTCCGACTCTTTGAAACAGTAGACGCACAACTAGGTGCTGTTACAGCGCTTGTTAACAACGTCGGGATTTTGATGAACCAAGCGACTGTTGTCGAGCTTTCAGCGGAAAGAATCAACAAAGTATTAACAACAAACGTTACAAGTTATTTTTTGTGTAGCCGTGAAGCAGTGCTGCGAATGTCAACCGATCATGGAGGCAGCGGCGGCGCAATCGTCAACATTTCTTCAGTTGCGTCACGGCTGGGTTCACCCAGAGAATATGTTGACTATGCCGCTTCTAAGGCAGCCGTTGACACGTTAACTATCGGACTTGCAAGAGAAGTAGCAACCCAAGGCATCCGAGTAAATGCCATACGGCCAGGCCTTATCTATACCGATATTCACGCCGATAGCGGCGAGCCTGATCGAGTAAATCGACTCGCCTCAGGAGTACCCATGGCACGAGGCGGCAAGCCAGAAGAAGTCGCAGACGCTGTCCAATGGCTGTTGGGCGACAAGGCTTCGTACGTCACAGGCACCTTTATTGAAGTTGCAGGCGGCAGATAGCCAGAGGAAAACTCAAGTGCTGCAAAATATGGCAACGTCACGGTAGAAACTCATCAGCTTTCACATCTACCCATTGTTTGTCCCGATGCAATCAACAGGTTATAACTGTTGAACATTTGCGCTGCTCGTGCAATGATCAATGCATGACCCGTGACGCATAGCGCCTAGCCTGCGTTCTACAAGAGGAGCCGAGTCGATGACCCAACAGAATGAAGAGAACGCAGCGCAATGTCCTGTGATGCATCAAAACCCCGCAACTATAGCGGCGACAGCAAACCAGCAATGGTGGCCTAACCAGTTGAACTTGAATGTTTTGCATCAACACGGCACCGCTTCGAACCCAATGGGGGAAGATTTTAACTATGTCGAAGCGTTCAAAACGCTTGACTTGGCTGCGGTGAAGGCAGATCTTACTGCCTTAATGACAGACTCGCAAGAATGGTGGCCAGCCGATTACGGGCACTATGGCCCGTTGTTTATTCGCATGGCGTGGCACAGTGCGGGCACCTATCGCATCGAAGACGGTCGTGGCGGTGCTGGCAGCGGCACACAACGTTTCGCTCCTTTGAACAGCTGGCCAGACAACGGCAACCTCGACAAAGCTCGCACGTTGCTGCGGCCGATTAAACAGAAATATGGTGCAAAGTTATCGTGGGCCGATCTGATGATTTTAGCTGGCAACGTGGCGCTTGAATCTATGGGATTTGAAACATTCGGGTTTGCCGGCGGACGTGAAGACGTGTGGGCTCCCGAAGAAGACATTTATTGGGGTCCAGAAACAACGTGGCTTGATGATAAGCGTTATAGCGGCGATCGCGAGTTGGCGAACCCACTTGGCGCTGTGCAGATGGGCCTTATCTACGTGAATCCTGAAGGGCCTAATGGCGTGCCAGACCCGCTTGCTTCTGCCCGCGACATCCGAGAAACGTTTGCCCGCATGGCGATGAATGACGAAGAAACTGTTGCGTTGGTCGCTGGTGGCCACACGTTTGGTAAAGCACACGGCGCTGGCGATCCTGATCTTGTTGGTGCTGAACCAGAAGCTGCTTCGATCGAACAAATGGGCTTGGGTTGGAAGAACGATTTCGGCACCGGCAAAGGCGTGCACACAACAACAAGTGGCGTTGAAGGCGCGTGGACAGCAACACCAATCGCGTGGGATAGCAGCTATTTCGACACGCTATTTGGTCACGAATGGGAGCTAACAAAAAGCCCAGCAGGCGCACATCAATGGACAGCGCCGACAGCAGCTGGAACCGTACCAGACGCACATGACCCATCAATCACGCACGCGCCGATGATGACAACAGCCGATATGGCGTTGCGGATGGACCCAATCTATGAGCCGATCTCTCGTCGTTTCCACGAGAACCCGCAAGAGTTTGCTGATGCATTCGCTAAAGCATGGTTCAAGTTATGCCACCGCGATATGGGGCCAATAGAGCGCTACCTCGGCCCTGAAGTACCAGCAGACGAGCTCCTCTGGCAAGATCGCATACCTGCTAGTGTGGGTGACCTAGACGCTGATGATATCGCCACGCTTAAAGCTAAGATTTTAGAGACTGGGCTTAGCGTTTCAGATCTTGTATCAACAGCGTGGGCATCAGCGTCAACGTTTCGCAACAGCGACAAACGAGGTGGCGCAAACGGTGCACGCATCGCCCTTGCACCACAAAACGGTTGGGAAGTTAACAACCCTGCGAAGCTAACACAAATTTTAGGCAAGCTTGAAGAGGTCCGCAGCGCTTTTGAAAGCGGTGGCAAAGCGGTTTCACTCGCTGATTTGATTGTTCTTGGTGGCTGCGTCGCTGTTGAAACAGCTGCCCGCAACGCTGGTGTTACTATCACTGTGCCTTTCACTCCTGGTCGTGGTGACGCTACACAAGAACAAACCGATGTTGACTCATTTGCTGTGTTAGAGCTAACAGCTGACGGTTTCCGCAACTACCTTAGCGACAAACATACTGGACAGCATAGCGAAGCGTTTCTTCTTGACCGTGCACAGCAGCTAACACTGAGCGCTCCTGAAATGACGGTACTTGTCGGCGGCCTTCGTATGCTAGGCGCCAATGCTGACGGCTCTGACTTAGGCGTATTGACCGATAAGGCTGACACACTTAGCACCGACTTTTTCGTCAACGTGCTTGATATCGGTACCGAATGGAGCCCCGCCGACGAAAGCGCTGAGGGTTCTGTTAGTAACGTGTTTGTCGGCAAAGATCGCGCGACAGGTGATCAGCGTTGGACAGCAAGCCGCTGTGATCTTATCTTTGGCTCCAATTCACAACTACGCGCTATTGCTGAAGTGTATGGATCGGCTGACGCGCAAAATAAGTTCGTCACTGACTTCGTGGCTGCCTGGGTTAAAGTTATGAACCTCGACCGCTTCTAGTTGTTCTTGGAACATTTACAGGTCGATTCGGGCCAAGCGGCGTCGGGGTAAAGTTCGCTCGGAAAACTAAGCAACAAAATAGCTAGAGTTCTGGATACTTGCATGGCTGAGAAAGGTAGTTAGGTTTGCGGAAAGTCAAAGATCTCGGCTAGGCCTTGTTGCCAGTGCACGCATCGTGTTCCTCCGATAACTCTCTGTGTCTTGTCTTGTGATAAGACATACGTCTGAGGATCATCAAACTGTTTCGATAAGCGATGCATCGAACTGACATCTTTAGGGCTAACGGTTGCTCTTGCTTTAAGTTCAATGAGTGTAACGGACTTATCAGGGGCTTCTATAATCAAATCGATTTCGTCTTTATGTCCAACCCGTAGCTGGTAAAACCGAAACCGTTTCTGCATATATTCGTTTAGTCGTACAAATTCGTTTATGATGTACGCTTCAAAAAGTTTTCCATATTCTGAGGTTTTAGGCAGTAAAGGAACGCCCAGGTTGTTGTTTAAGGCTCGGACCACTCCAAGATCGTAGAAATAAAATTTTTCTGCTTTCCTCTGCTGTTTACGAATCGATTTGTGGTAGCTAGGAAGTCTAAACCCCAGCAATGTATCTTCTAGGATTGAATAGAACGACTTGACAGTTTTTGCGCTGACTCCTGAGTCTGAGGCTAAATTTGCGTAGTTAATACTTTCGCCATTGCATTGTGCCGCTACTTCAAGAAACCTAGAGAATGGATTAAGATCACGAACAATCTGTTCGTAGGCAATTTCTTCTTTGAGGTAGGTGTCAACATATGTATGAAGGAAACCTAATCGCAATTTTTCCGATTTCGTAGTGACGACCTCAGGAAGTGTACCCCAAGACAATGCTTGGTCTAAATCAAACTGGTCACCTAGCTCAAGAAAGCTCAATGGATATAATCTGTATTGAATCGCTCGCCCAGCTAGAAGATTAACACCAGATCGTTTAAGTTTTCTGGCACTTGAACCTGTTAATAAAAACCTGATCGATTTTGATTCAATAGCCTTATGCACTTCGTCTAGAAGCGCTGGAATCTTTTGAATTTCGTCGATGAAAACGGTATCGAAACCTTCAATACGCTCACGCAGTCTCCAAGGCTGCCTCGAAAGTTCTTGATAGATCTGAGAATCTAAAAGATCTATATGGAGAACAGAGCCAGAAAAATTTGCAATTCTTCTCTCCAGCAAAGTGCTTTTGCCAGTTCCTCTTTGTCCAAAGAGAAAAAAACTGTGATCTTCAGGTAATTCTATAGCTCGTTCAAACACGGTTCAAGCGTATCACAAATCGGGAGTCTATTTCCGATTTATACAACAAATCGGGAGTCTATTTCCGATTTGTGATACGGAGTTTGTATTGTGGTTCAACTCTGTTTTGTATAGTTCATTCACCGATTCTGCCGTATTAGCAAAGCTACTATTCTCTTGTGTAGGTCGTTGAGTCCAACCGCGACATAACTGATGCAGCAACCTCCATAACAAGCTCAAGGCGAATCGCTACTCATTCAAGCTTTTTTAGGTTACGCTTTTACGTATGCTTGATTCGTTTAACCCTTTTAATGGTTCTCTCGTTGGATCTGTTGAAGCCTCTTCAAAAGTTACCATCGAGACGTTCGTCGAGAAAGCTCGTGGCGCGTTGACCGAGTACTCGGGTTTGTCGCTTTCTCAAAAAAAGAAGCGTATGGTTTCTTTTGTCGATACTTGTGATCAGAACCGAGATGAGATTGTTTCTTTGATTGTTAAAGAAACTGGCATGTTGCGCTCTACTGCTGAAGATGAGGTGTCGATAACGCTAGAGTATCTTAGAGCATACGTTGCGATGTCTTCTGAATGTCTTAAACCTAAGCTTCTTGATTCTGATGGAGCCGTTCAGGTCGTCTATGAACCTTGGGGTGTTATTGCTGCTATTGCTCCATGGAATTTTCCGTTTCTAAACATTGCATTTCAATGTGGCCAAGCGCTGTTAGCTGGTAATACCATTGTGTACAAAACATCAGAAGAGAATCCGTTATTTTCTCAAATGATGGCCGATCTTTTCGCAGAATCTGGGTTTCCTGACGGTGTTTTTAATGTCGTTTACGGAGACGGAACTGTAGGTGAACAGTTAGCTAGATCTGATGTAGATTTAATTTCCTTTACTGGGAGTACAGAAACTGGGCATACGCTTAGGATGGTAGCCGCAGAGAAAATGATTCCATTTATCGGAGAAATGGGAGGGTCTGCTCCACTACTTATCTTCAATGATATCCATATCGATGATACGTTGGTTGAACATATATTTTCTAGAAGGTTTGCTAAGTCAGGACAGAATTGCGATGCAGTGAAGCGTTTGATAGTTCACGAAAATTCGTTCGACGAGATAGTTTCAAAACTTTCATTGTTAGCTGAGTCATCTGTGTTAGGCGACCCAGCAAATCCAGATACCACATTAGGTCCAGTTGTATCTGAGCGGATACTAAAGAAGCTGGAGGAACAAGTAGCTGAGGCCGTTGCTAAAGGCGCGAAAATTTGTGCTGGAGGTATGCGACCTGAAGATAAAGAAGGCGCCTTTTATAAAGCCACGATAGTTACCAATATCTCAACCGATATGAAAATATGGAAAGAGGAAACATTTGGACCTGTTTTACCAGTAGTTTCTTTCTCTTCCGAAGAGGAAGCGATTGAGCTTGCAAATGACACAGTGTTCGGTTTAGGAAGCCACGTACATACCAATGATCATGATCTTTTTGATCGGGTCGCTATGCAGATCAAATCGGGAACAGTTGGACACAATTATGCAAACATATGGAGCCCTGCATACCCTTTCGGTGGTTACAAAAAATCCAGTGTCGGGAGAACCAACGGCGATGAAGGCTTCCGAGAAGTGACTCAGTCAAAACTAATTTGCAAAGAAATGTCACAATAGAACAAGTCGCTTCGAGGCTGCTTCGATTGCTGACTGTAGACTTGAAACAATATGGGTAGCAATCGTAGGAATTTGCCTGGCATTCTCTTTGCTGTTGTTTCAGGTATGCTTTTCACTGTTGGCGCTGTAACTAATAGGTTCGTGTTTTCAGAGAACGACTTTGAGCCATATCGTTATGTAGCAAGTGTCTTGTTTGTTGGCGGCGGGTTTGGTTTCGTTGATCTTTGTCTGCGGCCAGCTTCTACGAAACAAAATCTTCGGCAAGCGAATAAACTATATTTAATCCTTGCAATTGGTGTTTTGTCAGCTCTGGCCATCGGATTAATGATGTACGGGCAAAGCCTGACGACTTCTACCAATACAAGTATCGTGTCTACGGCTATTATTTTGACGACAGCTTTGTTCGCCTTTCTGGTAGCCAAAGAAAAGCCAACACCAAACAGCAAAATATGGCTTCCTGTACTGTTTATGGGGCTATATGTAGCGACTGTTGGCGTCAGAGGTTTCGATATCAACACAGGCGATTTGTTTATTCTCGCAGCTATTGTGGTCTATGGGCTGAATAATGCAATAACTAAAATCGCAGTTAGTTCTTTTGATCCCAGGTTTGTTGCAGACGTTTTCTGGTTTATCGGAGCCGTGTTGCACACTTCTATAGCATTGTTTGTTTATGGGAAAACGTTTTTTGTCACACAGGTGTTTGCATTTGTAGCACTATCAGCATTTGCGGGCTGGCTTAATGGCGTTGCCTCCAACGAGGCTATTCAACGCATTGGCGCTAACCGTTGGATTTCTCTAAATATAACGCACATAGTTTTTACAATGGTGGCGGCATTATTGTTACTGGATGAACAAATGACAGCCGAGAAAATTATCGGAGCAGTTCTTATAGTCACAGCCGTTTGCAAAGTAAACCAGAAGAGAAAATCTGTGGCGGCGAGTGACACTAGCCGTGGGGTAAGCGTTTCTATTGATAGTTGACTTTTCCAAAAATCTAGAAAATGTAGACGGCGAATGTTAGAACTTCACTTTTTCGTCCATAAGTTGGAATATAGTGTTGGGATGGCACTGTTTCTAATCTTGACTTAGTTAGTAGGAATTGAAATTTCCTGCTAATATGCTGGTTTCTCAGGAGGATTTGCTATGTCCACAATTAGAATTCCCACACCGTTACGTCAATATGTTGATCAGGAAAGCAACGTTGACGTTGCTGGCGATACCGTTGGCCAGGCGTTAGCTGACCTCACCGTCAAATATCCAGCTATCAAGTCGCATCTGTATGAAGATGACCAGCTGCGCAGTTTCGTTAATATCTACGTCGGCAAAAACGATATCCGCCACCTCGAAGGCGAAAACACTGTTATCAAGCCAGACGATACGCTGCTAATTGTTCCTTCCATCGCTGGCGGTGCAGCAAAGTGAGTTATCTCAACCTTGACGTCAGCAAAACAAAGCTGAACCAAGCCGAGATTTCTCGCTATAGTCGTCACCTCATTCTTCCCAACGTTGGTGTGGAAGGGCAAAAAAAGCTAAAATCTGCGAGTGTTTTGATGATTGGCGCTGGTGGGCTAGGCTCGCCGCTTGCGCTTTACCTCGCTGCAGCTGGCGTTGGTCGCCTTGGCCTTGTCGACTACGACATTGTTGATGAGTCCAACTTGCAACGTCAAGTGCTTTACAGCACAGACGATGTTAACACCCCTAAAATAGAGGCTGCAAAAAAGCGTATTCTGGGCAGCAACCCTGACGCGCAAGTTGACCTTTATCAAGAACCATTGAACGCTGATAACGCGCTAGACATTTTCGCTCCTTACGATGTTGTTGTTGACGGCACCGACAATTTTCCTACTCGCTATCTTGTGAACGATGCTTGTGTGTTGCTGGGCAAACCTAATGTGTATGGCAGCATCTATCGTTTTGAAGGGCAGCTGTCTATCTTTGGTCTAGACGATGGACCATGCTATCGCTGTCTCTACCCTGAGCCGCCGCCTCCTGGTTTGGTTCCTAGTTGTGCAGAAGGTGGCGTGCTCGGCATTTTGCCTGGCATCATCGGCACGATGCAAGCAACTGAAACGGTGAAGCTGATTCTTGGCATTGGTGAGCCTATGAAAAACCGCCTGCTGCTTTTTGATGCATTGGGCATGGAGTTCAACGAGCTGAATCTTCAAAAAAATCCTACTTGTGCAGTGTGTGGAGATTCTCCTACGGTGACCGAACTGATAGATTATGAACAGTTCTGTCAAATGCCAGCACACGATCACAGTTTGTATGTGAATCCAGACGAGAAAGATGATGACGCCATGGAAGTTCCTCAAATTACGCCAAAAGAGTTGAAAGCTCGTCTTGACAACGGCGACAAACTACAGATCCTCGACGTGCGTGAACCGCACGAGTGGGAAATCTCTAACTTGGAAGCCTATGGTTCTGTGTTGATCCCTAAAGGTGAAGTGCTAGACCGTGTGAGCGAGCTTGATCCTAACAAAGAAACGATTGTGCAGTGTCGAACAGGCGGCCGCAGCGCAGCTGTTTTGAAAGAGCTGGCACCATTAGGGTTTGAAAAAATCTGGAACCTCGACGGCGGCATCAACCTTTGGGCCGAAGAAGTCGACTCCGATATGGCTACATATTAAGTGCATAGCGCAGTGTAGCTACCGTTGACGACCACAGCTCTTTAAGGGGTGTTATGAAGAAATTGCCTGTTGGGATCAGCACGTTTAGTCAGATAATCGAAAATGATTTTATTTATGTAGACAAAACGTTGTTGTTAAAGAACCTCATCGATCGAGGCAAATATTTCTTTCTATCCCGTCCTCGTCGTTTTGGCAAGTCAGTTCTCGTTGACACAATCAAAGAACTTTTCGAAGGCAACAAACCACTTTTTGAAGGTTTGCATATTGAAAATCATTGGAATTGGGATATCCACTACCCTGTTGTTAGCATTTCGTTCGCCAAAGGAATTGTTGAAGATGTAGAACATCTTCAACAATTCATAGAGGCTATTCTTGACGAGAATCAGAGTCGTTTAGGATTGAACTGTGAGAAAGGCTACGATATGGCCAGTTATTTCTCAAATGTTATTGGTGAAGCGAAAAAAGTCTACGGGCAAAATGTGGTCGTGCTTGTTGACGAATACGATAAACCTTTGCTCGATAATTTGGCTGACGAGAAAGCTGGTGCCATCCGAGATGCTTTGCGGAGCTTTTATTCTGTCATTAAAGACCAGGACGCGAATGTGCAGTTTGCTTTCCTAACAGGGGTGTCTAAATTCTCAAAAGTGTCGGTATTCAGCGGTTTAAATAACCTGAGAGATATAACACTAAGCAAGGCCTATAGCGCTTTGTGTGGTTACACACAAGAAGAGTTAGAGCACTGCTTTGCAGAGTACTTGCAGGAAACAAATCTTGAGCGAGTCAAGCAATGGTACAACGGGTACAACTGGACAGGTGAGAAAGTTTACAATCCTTTCGATATTTTGCTTTTCTTAGAAGAGAATCAAGAGTTCAGGCCGTACTGGTTTGAAACTGGCACACCTACGTTTCTGTTAGAGCTGCTAAAAGCTTCGTATTATCATGTGCCAGATTTCGAAAACCTTGAAGCCAGCGGCGAAATGCTAAATAGTTTTGACATAGATAATCTCAAGCTAGAGGCCGTCTTGTTTCAAACAGGCTATCTAACAATAAAAGAAGTTAATGTGGAGTTTGAGGAACCTATATATTTGCTTGGGTTCCCAAATCGCGAGGTGCGCAATAGCTTCAATAAAATTGTTTTAGAAAACTATCTACTTGATGCTTCGCCAGATCGTTTGCCTGTGCTAAAAACGTTACAGAATGGAGATCTTGTTGGGCTCAAACATCATCTTATTTCGCTGTTTGAAGGTATTGCTAATGATAATTATCGAAAAAATTCAATAGCTAAATATGAAGGCTATTATGCGTCAGTTCTGTATGCCTTTTTTGCTTCCCTAAGCGTTGATGTTATTGCCGAAGATGTTACAAGTCGAGGCCGCATTGATATGACGCTTAAAGTCGCTGCATCTGATGGTAACGTTGTCGTCTATATATTTGAGTTCAAGGTTGTAGGTAAAGCAAACGCCACCGATCCACTGGAGCAGATCAAGCTGAAAAGCTATGCAGACAAATATGCCTCTCTGGGGACTGTTGTTCATCTAGTTGGGATTGAATTTGACAAGTCAAAACGATCAATAGCTACCTATAAAACCGAAACTATTTCTGTATAAAGCCTGGCGGCAGGAGCAGAATCCAGTTTTTTGGGAGCCGATTGTTAGACTAAGAAACTTTTTAGCTGTCGTCAAACATGTTTCGCTGGCAGTACTCAAAATAAATGTTGACGTTCGTACACATTTACAGTAATGTTTACGAACGAAGACATTTTTATCCGTGTCTTCGTTCGTAAACGCTTATTTGCAGGAAAGCTTATGTTGCGCCAAGTAACTGATGTAGGAAGCAAAATCAAGAGCCGCAGAAAAAGCCTGGGTTTAACGCAAGCCGAACTGGCAAAAAAATGTAACGTGAGCAGGTCATGGCTTGCGCAACTAGAAGCAGGAAAAGCTTCCGTAGAGCTTGGTCTTGTTTTTAAGGTTGCCGAACGTCTCGATCTTGTTTTTGACTTGTATCCCAAGCCGCAGACGAACACGGTAAATCTCGATGCTATCGTGCAAGCAGGAATAGAAAATGTCTGATCATCTAGAAGTATTCATAGAAAGTCAGTATGCTGGCAGGCTAAGCCGCTTCGAAAATAATCGGCTTACGTTCACTTACGATGAGCAATACCTAAACAACCCAAACGCTACGCCATTATCGGTATCGATGCCTTTGAGAGAGTTTGGATATGACGACAAAAAGATCTCGCCTTGGCTTTGGGGTCTACTGCCAGACAGCGAGGCAGTTTTGCAGCGCTGGGCAAGAGAGTTTTCAATTTCTGCCGCGTCACCTTTTGCATTTCTGGCAACTCCTATTGGCCTCGATTGTGCTGGTGCTGTACAGTTTTGCGACACAAGCGAAATCGAGGCTTTGCAGTGTCGGCAAGGTTCAGTTCAGTGGCTGAATCCAAATGAGTTCAATACGATAATCGATACCCTTGCGACAGATGGCACAAAATGGTTGCAGAAAGACTTTAACGGTCGGTTCAGTTTGGGTGGGGCGCAAACAAAAACGGCGTTGCTTAAAGACGGTCCGAAATGGGGTGTACCTAGCGGCTCTATGCCTACCACCCATATCATAAAACCTGCCGTATCTGATTTAGAATTTCAAGCACTTAATGAGCATTTGTGTTTAAAGGCTGCTGGCTATCTTAACATCAGCTCTTGTCGTACCAAATATCTTGAAACAGATCAGACAAGCGCTATTGTTGTGAAAAGGTTTGATCGCCTGGAAACTAACGAAGGTTGGCGTAGAGTTCATCAAGAAGATTTCTGCCAAGCATCTTCTGTTCACCCTGCACGCAAATATCAATCCGACGGTGGCCCATCTGTCAATGATGTGCTTACTTTGATTAAGGACAACGTAACACAATCAGCAGCTGGAATAGATCGCAAGCGATTCATTGATGCATTACTTTACAACTGGCTTATAGCAGGTACAGACGCACACGCTAAAAACTATACCCTGCTACTCTCTGGGGCAACAGTAAGGATGGCACCACTGTATGATGTCGCAAGTTTCCTGCCTTATGACACTACAAATCAGAGAAAAATTTCGTTTGCAATGAAATTGGGTACGGGCTATAAAGTAGCACAAATTGATAGGCCTGGATTATGGAGTCGTTTTGCTGAGAAGCATGGTCTAGAGAAAGATGTTTTATTGCAGAGAGCATTGCAGCTGACTACAACAGTAGGGCATGCATTAGAATTGGCAATTGCCGATACAGACCTCAGCGAAGCAGGCAGCGGGTTCGCTCAGCGACTACTCGAACTGATTTCTACACGGGCTTTGACCTGTGAAAAACTTCTTTAGACTCAGCCCTAGCCCTCAACAATCACGACATCTTCTTCGGTGAAGGCGCTGTGGTCGGCGTTTAGTTGCCAAGAACGGCTAACAACGGGTTCACCCTCGCGAATTTCGGTGATTAGATAGCTGTAGCCGCTGAAGGCTGCCCACGCTAGATCTCGTGGAGAAGCAACCGCAGGGTGGTCAGGGTGGCTGTGATAAACACCGATTATGTCATACCCGTCCCCCATAGCGGCCAGCTCGGCGGCTAACCATTGCTCTTCGTCTATTTTGAAACGAACCTTGCTCTCTTCTTTATCTGGCCACACGTTATCGCACACAAAAATGGCTTGAACAACAGCCCCGTTATCGCCTAGCGCTCCGAGGAGCAACCCACAGCCCTCATATGGATAGGTTGCCGTGCCGTGCTCCCAGATTTGTTGCTTCACGTCTTCGCTTAGTGTGATCATATTTGTGGTGTGTGCTTTCCCGATAGTTGCGCTAATTCTTGGACACGTTCAATATCGAGCGCACCTTCAACCATATAGCTTTTTAGTAGCTCGGTGGCACTGTCTCTGATGGTGTCGACAAGCACTTGCACGCCTTTGTGGATTTCGATATTTACTCGGGCGGCTAGTGTGAGAGACGCCAAGTTAGTTAACCGCAGCGTTTCAGGAATCAGCCACAGCTCGAATGTGTTGGTTTCTTTTTGCACACCTGCAATGGTGAGGCTTGCGCCGTTAACTGCAACAAACCCTCGCGGGAACATATAGCGCATCCACAGCGGATCAACACGCAATTGCACATAGGTGCTTTCATCAGGGTTAATGTCGCAGGCAACCACTTCGGCAGTGGTGTCAACATGGCCAGAAACATCATGCCCGCCGTTTTCTTGCCCGACGATCAGACTCCGCTCCATATTAACGAAATCGCCTGCTTTGATACCAGCCAAGTTTGTGCGCTCTAACGTCGGCGCTATGACATCAAAATGGGTAAGGCCTGTTTCTAGTCTCGTTACGGTTAAACAAACGCCGTTCACAGCGATAGACGCACCGATTTGCGCCCCGTCAATAAAAGTTGGTGGGGTCGCTATGGAGAGCTGCGCAAACGTGTCTTTTTGAGAAATGGCTGTGACTTCATAGTTTCCTGTGACTATTCCGCTGAACATAGGAGGGGCACTTTCAGATGGTCGTACGTAGAATTCTATACGCCAGCAAGTCGTGTCGTTTTGAATATGGCGGATAAAAGCTGCGTTCGGCAGCTTCTCGCAGGGGCACCTCACCAGGTGAACCATTTGCACAGAGTTGACTGTGCCCCTATGATCATACTTCTATGGAGAGTTGTCGTTACGTGGTAGCTCGTGCAGCGTAAATATAGTGCTACGAAGGATATATTCACGATGCCAGAAGAACAGGGAATGTGCGATCTTTTGGTTGCCGAAAAACTTTTGGCTGAAAGTTTTTCACCTAGTGTCGCACGACAAGAGTTTAAAGCAATACTTTTGAAGACCTACCAAAGCCCACGTGACGATGTTAAAGATGCTGCTTGTTATTTGCTGCATACAAAATTTGAAGGTGAATTTGATTTGAACCAAGATGTCGCCAAGCGATTTGAACCTGAGACGACCAAATTTAGAATTCAACAAAATTTGTATAACCAAGCAATCAAAAAAATTCGGCAGAAACAGCCAACTCGTCAACAGAAGGCTCTTTGTGCGTTGTGGTCTACAGTGCGCCGATTGGGGGCGCAGCCCCAGTTCAATATGTTATTGAGTATCGCTAGTAGTTCGATGCTCTCAATGCCCCATCCTGCCACACCAGCTTCAACCTTTGCAGTGTGCAGCATAACTCAAACGAAGAAACCTGCTTCTCCAGGTGTGAAGGGTATGAGTTCTATAGGCACTAGCTGTTTCGGTTAGTTCAAGGTCTGTTCTTGCCAGAAACGCTCGCTTAGATACTTGAATGCATTGTCGGCCATCACAGTCACGACGGTACCTTCTTCCAACGTTTTAGCTGTTTCGATTGCGCTGAGCACAGACCCAGCTGCTGATGGGCTTACAAACAGCCCGACGGTAGAGGCAAGCTTTTTAGCGACTTGATAGCTGGCTTCTGTTGGCGTGGCGGCAACGCTATCAGCCAGCGAGTCGTCGTAGATCGCTGGTTTAATGGCCGTTTCCATATGTTTCCACCCTTCCAGTCCATTGAATGGGCTGTCAGGTTCGGCCGAGATGCACACGATTGAAGAGTCTAGCTCTTTCAGCCGTTTCGTGGTTCCGACAAATGTGCCGCTTGTGCCTAGCCCTGCAACGAAATGTGTTATCTGCTGGTTGGTTTGCTCCCAAATCTCGGTGGCTGTTGTCCAGTAATGTGCCTGCCAATTAGCAGGGTTGCTGTATTGATCGGCATAAAAAAGCTGATCGTCAGCGGCGGCCATTTCTTTTGCCACAACAAGTGCACCGTCAGAACCTTCAAGTGGATCTGTCAGCTCGATATCAGCGCCATAGGCTCGCAAAATTTTCATGCGCTCTGGGCTGGCGTTGGCTGGAATAGTTAGTTTGACCCGAAAACCGCGTGACGCCCCCAACATTGCATAGGCAATGCCGGTGTTTCCCGAGGTGGAATCTAACAACACTTTGTCGCCAGCAAGCTGTTTTGTGTGTTCTGCGATGCGCACAATATGCAGCGCCGCTCGATCTTTTACTGAGCCACTTGGGTTGAACCATTCAGCTTTAGCAAATAATGACACGGCGGGGTGCACCCCATGGCTGTGCGCAAAATGGCTGAGGTCTAGGAGAGGAGTGTTGCCAACGTGCGCTTCGATTCGATGTGGTTGCAGCGGCGCTAGCTCTTGAAGTGAAATCATTGTGATCACACTATTGCTTTAGCAACCATCCGCCACATGATTTATAGAAAATCATACAGTCTGGAGTATGCGTCTTGTTGTATCTCTTGTTAGTGTCGTCCTCCTAGCTTCAACTGCTTGCAGTTCTGGTTCTGGTTCAGCCGATGAAGGTTCGTCTCCTACTGTCTCTTTCCCTGAAGAAATGGCTTTCGTTGACCAAAAACCTACGCCGAGCATTCCTGATGGGCCAGCGCCGAGTGAAATCGTTAGCCAAGATGCGGTTATCGGCGAAGGGGCTGAAGCCGTCGACGGCAAGACCGTTACCGTGCAATATGTCGGTGTTCGTTACAAAGATGGTGTGCAATTCGATGCAAGTTGGGATCGAACAGGTTCGTTTAGTTTCTTACTCGGCTCTGGACAGGTAATTTCGGGTTGGGATGAGGGCGTGAAAGGTATGAAAGTTGGCGGTCGACGTCAGCTTATTTTGCCTCCTGAGTACGCCTATGGCGAGACGGGAGCAGGCGCTGACATAGGTCCAGGCGAAACGCTTGTGTTTGTTGTTGATCTGCTTAATGTAGAGTAGCGCTCTGCAGTGAGCTAGAATCAATCGGTGCTGCTTGTTGAACATATGATAAGCTGGTGGTGTGGTCTAACAAGGACTTAGTTTGAGCGAAGCCTTTCCAACTGATCCTAGACTTTTAAGGCAAATGATCAGGAGTCGGCGACAACCGCGGCATCATAGGTTGCGTTTTCAATCGTTTAAGGCCGTTCGTGTAGCTGCTGCGAAGTATAAGGATGTTTACCCGAGCAATGAGCGCTACGATAATTTGGAAAGAAATTTAGGTATTTGCGCGAGAAACCTTCACAAGCCTAAACAGCTTAAACAAGCCCTAGATAACATAGATACTATTGTTGGATCTCTCTATTCGCCGGCAGCTGACGATGATCTATATGAGCCACTTAAAGCAACAGTGCAAGACTTGAGGCAAGTAGTAGGTTGTCCAGATTTTTCTCAAGATGCACAACTTCCGTCTGGGCGGAGTGTCGAAACAGTAGAAGTAAGTACCAGCCTACTCTAAATCTCCGTTAAGGAATAGCGTTGAGGTTGCGTTGGTTTATAGACGTACTAGGTTTATCACTACACAACTTTTAAGGAGCCACAATGGTACTCACCCCGTCAACAATGCTCGATTTAGGCAGCGTTGCCCCTGATTTTTCGTTACCTGATGTTATTTCTGGCGAAACTGTCAGCAAGGCAGATTTTGCTGACAAACCACTTCTTGTTATGTTCATAAGCGCTCACTGTCCGTTTGTGATTCACCTTGAAGAACAGCTTGCGGCAGTTGCAAACGAATTCGCTGATCGTGTCGCCGTCGTGGCCATATCTGCTAACGATGTTGAGTCTTACCCCGATGACGCACCCGAAAAGCTCAAAGCACAAGCACAACGATTGGGATTCAACTTCGCCTATCTCTATGACGAATCACAAGAAATAGCAAAAGCGTATACTGCTGCGTGCACCCCAGATTTATTCTTGTTCGATTCGAGCCATGCCTTGTATTACCGTGGTCAATTTGATGCTAGCCGCCCAGGAAATGATGTTGAAATTACTGGTTCAGACTTGCATAGCGCATTAACAAATCTTGTTTCTGGTGGCGAAGCGCCAAGCGATCAGCAGCCAAGCATCGGCTGCAACATTAAATGGAAAGCAGGCAACGAACCTGACTATTTTGGTTAAGGTAACACCACTAGAGCGGGAAAATTTTGACGTAATCAACAGCAAATGTTGCGCCATCGCTGCCCAGCGCACGGTCGTCTAGCGGCCCTGGCCTACCACCGATTGCTAAGTTTATTTTTAGGTCGGTGACTGTTTTGTTAAACGGTTCTGGATAGCCCTGCAACGTTGGCGCTGAATCAACCGAATGTACAAGTTCCCCGTCAAGGTACCAACGAAGCTTGCCGCCTTTGCCATAGTCGAAACGCACTGTGCGCCATTTCGCACTAAATGGTTCACTCAGCCGTTGATGCTTGTTGATAAGGTCATGCTGCCCATTTTTGCCGGCGAAATGCATACTAAACACAGGATTATCAAAACCTTTTGCTGTCATAACCTCTAGATAGTCAAGTTCTCCACCTTTGGGCCAGCCACCGCCACCCCAGCTTGAAGACCATAGTGCTGGCCACAAGCCACCTTGGTTAGCTTCATCGCTAGGTGTCAGTTTGACACGAAACTCGATACCTTGGCCTGGTTCGAACTGAACGTTTTTGCCTCGCACCATACCCGAACTCACCTTTCTAGTTCTGTTCCCTGGGCAGGTGACCGATTCTTTCTTTGCCGTCAAAATAAGGTGACCGTTTGCTACTTGTGTATTTCTTGGCACGTAACATTGCATTTCGTTATTACCGTCGCCATACGTCGAATTTTCAACAGACCATTTAGATGCATCGAAGGTGTCAAAGTTATCACCCCAAACAACCTGCTTGCCGTTCACCGGACTGAAACCATCAACCGTATTGTTTGCGATTGCAGGTCCTTCGACTGTCGTCAATGAGGTAGACGCAGTTGTACCGACTTCTGCAGATGTAGCAGCGACAGGCTCCGATGTCGTAGACGGCTCCAAAGCAGTTGGTTGCTTTGAATCAACGGCCTGTACTGACGAGCTTGTGTTGTCGACCCACCGCAGTGTTGTTGCTGGAGTTGCTGGTTCAGGCGCTGCAACCGTTAAGATTGTGTCTGATTTTGTCGCCAGAACCGCGGCAATTGTGATACCTAGAAGAAATCCAAGCACTGCCACAAGGATCGAAGCGTTACGATATTTGCGTACAAAAATGTAGACGGCATCTTTCAGATCTATAAAACTTTTTGAAGCCGCCATTTATGAAATGTACCATTCTTTTTATGCTGAACTGTAGTAGTTATAGTACATAGTACTGGGTCTTTACGACCATAGTTCAACAGTAGTGTTGGAGAAACTGGGGTGAAGGATAACCGCAACACTTCTAGTTGCGCTAGGATTTAGCTTGTGAGCAGCGGATTTAGCGGAAAAGTCCAGGCGCCTTGGTCTGATAGTTTTAAAGTTGACGGTGGCATATCAGGCAATGTCGTGCGTTTCTCGCAGATAAGCGCAACACGTTTTGCGTTGCAGAGCAGCCTTATCTATTTAGGCGATACAGGGTTAGAAGAGAAAGGCCTTTCTGATGCGCAGCTTGCTGAAATTCGTCTGGTTTCGCCTGACCGTTTGCCTATAACTGATTTAGCATCAGTGCCAGATTGGGCCACATGGCTGGTGCCTAAATATGGCTTGTACACGCCAGCAGCGCTAATCCATGACAGGCTGACAACAAACAGCAATAAAACACCTATCACTGGCATCACACGCCAAGATGCTGACAGATATTTTCGTTTCATGCTACGAGATTTAGGGGTGCCGTTTGGCCGTCGGTGGGTAATGTGGACTGCTGTCGCCTTACACACGCGTTATCTCGACGTTGTTTGGCGGAAACTGTCAGTGATTCTGTGGTTTCTTTTAGCCTTTCTCGGGATGGCATCTTTCGGGTATGGCGTCATAGAAAACGCTTGGCCAGTTATTGCGGTTGCGAGTCTCGTTCCTTTGCCCGCATCGTTTCTGTGGGGGAAGCAATATATCGCAGGTCTAATCGCCGCATACATTGCTATCCCCTGGATTTTGCCGCCGAGTATTTTTGTTTTGGTTTTCTATGGGATTTTTAAGCTTATAGAAAGGGCAGCTCGCTTTTTTGTTACGTAAGAAGCAGCTGGCTTAGACTATCTCTAGCGGCTTGGAAGCTTCGTCGCTATGCTGACGGCGTCGTTTACCTAGAAGCATCGCTTGATCGGCCTTATCAAGCATATCTGAAGCCGCCAACCCTTTACCAGCATAGACGCCGACGGTTATCCCTATTTTTGCCGAACCGTTAAAAAGCTCAAATTCTTTATGAATAACAGATTGTAATTTCTGCGCAACCGCGAACGTTTGCTTTTTGGTTGCGTCATTTAACACTACGACAAACTCGTCACCGCCAAGGCGGGCGACAAAGTCGTTGTCTCGTAAATTATTTCTTAACCGTTCTGCCATTTCTTTCAGAACTCTATCGCCTGCTTCATGTCCATAGGTGTCATTTACTTCTTTGAAATAGTCGAGATCGATGAACAATATTCCATACTGCTTGCTTTCTCGAAAATCGAGGTATTCCATAAGGCTTCGTCTGTTTGGCAGCCCAGTAAGATAATCTTTTAGGGCTAAATCTCGCAGTTCTGAAGTCAATTGTCTGTTCTCTTTGTTGACAGCTCCTATGTTTGAAGCCATCAATAGTATAAGAAAACCGAATCCACCAAGGAACGCTAAAAGTTCGGTTGGAACAGTGAAGGCCATGATTCCAAAACCTATGACTAGAGATGCATACAGCAACATTCTGCTATCGTATGTGCGCACATTCGTGGCCTTTTTAGTTTTCCAGTCAAAAGAAACTTGAGAGAGAACCCCAGCGCAAAAAACCCCAAAATGCCAGATGTAGTCGTATCCTTCAAAATATTTTGTTCCACCTACCTCTTGGTTCCAGATTTCAGCCATCGAACCTATGCATGTCACGGCAGCCGTAATTGCCGCTACTGAAAAGCTTAAAAATTCTTTGGACGAAGACTGGTTTACTACCGCGAGACATAAAGCAATTGTTAACAACCCGGAAACAGGTAGTAAAGCGAACGAGATTTGGTCAGAAAAACTAGCGGTTTGCAGCTGAGAAAATGGTTGGATAAGCGGATGCCAGGCAACCATCAGAAAGAGTGTCGATAGCCATAATGTTTCTAAAATCACTCGTGTACGCGAAACCGATAGGATGCCGTCCCAGGACAGGAATATCAAAGAAGTAGTCAGAAAAAAGAAGATAGGTAGCGATGTCTCAGGTGGATACCCTACCGTTGGGTCTCCAAATATTGTGGTGACGTTGCTAATGACAGCCAACGAAACGGTTGTTGCTAAGAGCAGCCAGCCAATTCGAACGTTACCTGTATCGTTTTTGGCGCGAACTGCGTAGAGAAAAACCAGAACCGCATATTGGATTGCATAAATAATGAGACTAAGTTGTTGCTGTCCTCGAAAATAAGGAATGAAAAAAAGGGCTGACATAACGCCTAGTTGTATAACAAAAGCAAAAATGACTAACTTGCTCTTCGTAGAATAAAAAAATTTGTCGAAGAACTCGCTGACCTTAGACACACAACTCATGTCGGCAATTGGCGAAGCTTAGTTAGAGATGAGAAAGGCGACACCTGACGACATCGCCTTCTTCTGCGTCTAGCAAAAACGTGGATTTGTTAGAAGTCTTCGTCGAATGAGACGCTTCCTTCGACACCTACCTGGTAGGCAGAAACAGTGCGTTCGAAGAAGTTTGTTAACTCTTGCACGTCTTGTAATTCCATAAAGTCAAATGGGTTTTTTGCGCCAAATTGCGCTGGCAAACCAAGTTGACGCAGACGTTGATCGGCAACAAACTCTAGATAGGTGCGTGTGTCGGCAAGGCTCATGCCAGGCACACCTTCGCCGAGAACGTCAGCTGCGAAAAGATGTTCTGCATCGACAGCTTCTTTCATCATTTCAACGATCTGTTCATTTAGTTCGTCGTCGAACAGTTCTGGCTCTTCAGCTCTGATCGTATTCACCACTTCAAAGGCAAAGTTCATGTGGCAGCTTTCGTCTCGAAAGACCCAGTTTGTTCCTGAGGCGAGACCGTTAAGGAAACCTTTTGAACGCAAGAAGTACACGTACGCGAACGCTGCGAAGAAGAAAAGCCCTTCGATACACGCTGCGAAGCAAATAAGGTTAAGAAGAAACTGTTTGCGTTCTTCTGGCGTTTCGATGCGTTCTAGTTTGTCGATTGACCCGATCCATTTGAAGCAGAAGTCGGCTTTGCGCTTAATCGAAGGAATGTTTTGTACTGCTGCGAACGCTTCGGCGCGCTCGTCGTGGTCTGGAATGTAGTTGTCGAGCAGCGTTAGATAAAACTGTACGTGCAGCGCCTCTTCATACAGCTGGCGAGAAAGGTACATGCGAGCTTCTGGAGCGTTAATATGTTTGTAGAGATTTAATACCAGATTGTTCGCAACGATTGAATCACCTGTAGCGAAAAAAGCGACAAGGCGGCTCACAAGGTGACGTTCTGCTGGCATAAGCTTACGATCAAGATCGATGAAGTCATCAGAGAAGTCGATTTCGTCGACGGTCCAGGTGTTTTTGATTGCGTCTTGATACATCTCATAGAACACTGGGTAGCGCATTGGCCGCAATGTCAAATCAAACCCAGGATCTAATATATGGTTTGGTCGTTCAAGTTCTTGCTTTGCAGGTTCTGCTTGTTCTAGAGGAAAAGCGTCGTTTGTTACAGCCATAAAAGGTTGGTTCTTTCTGGTAGGTAGTGGCGGAAATGTAGTTGTAAGTAAAGAATTACGTTGCTATAAGATGCTTCTTAGTCACACGCTTCGCATGACTCAGGATTTTCCAAAGAGCAAGCCAGTGCTTCAGCATCAGAGAACTTTTTAGTTCCGTCAATAGGTGCTGGCCCTGGTGTTGTTGTTTTGTTTATTTTTGTTGCAGGTCGAGACCGTAGATAATACGTTGTTTTGAGACCTTTTTTCCAGGCATGCATATACATAGAAGAAAGCTTGCCAATGTTCGGCGACTCCATAAACAAGTTAAGCGACTGGCTTTGGTCAATGTATGCGCCTCGGCCAGCGGCCATATCGATTAGCGCTCGTTGTGGGATCTCCCACGCTGTGCGATAAATCGCTTTAAGCGAGTCTGGTATGCGAGCAATCGACTGGACAGAACCTTCAGCTTGTTTTAGCTCGGCTATCATCTGAGCATCCCAAAGATCTAACTTTTTGAGTTCTTCAACGAGATACCGGTTGATTTGGAGGAACTCACCCGAAAGGGTTTCTTTCTTGAAAAGGTTAGAAACCTGTGGCTCGATGCACTCATAACAACCTGCGATCGAAGCGATCGTCGCAGTTGGAGCGATTGCGATAAGAAGCGAGTTGCGTAGACCATGTGTAGCGATGCGGTCTCGCACTGTCTTCCAACGCTTCTCATCTTGTGGTTTTACGTTCCATAAGTCAAATTGTAGGTCGCCAGCAGCTGCGCGGGTCTTTTTGAAAGCACCGTGCGGGCCGTTTTCTTCGGCAAGTTCTGTCGAAGCCCACAAGGCGTTGAAGTAAATTTCTTCTGAGATTTTAGCTGACAGCTCTTGCGCTTGAGGCGAGTCAAACGCTAGACCCATTTTGAAAAAGACGTCTTGCAAGCCCATAAGGCCAAGACCAACTGGTCGCCATTTAGCGTTAGATGTTGCAGCTTCATCGGTTGGGTAGAAGTTAATGTCTACGACACGGTCGAGGAAGGGAACAACTTGAAGAACTGTTGTGGCGAGCCGTTCAAAGTCGAAAGTGTTTGAATCTTCGTCAACAAATGAGCCAAGGTTTACAGAACCGAGGTTGCATACCGCTGTTTCGCCTTGGTTAGTAACTTCAAGAATTTCTGTGCACAAGTTAGAAAGATGGACGACATGAGCGCTTTCATCATTCTTCTTTGGTTTCCAACCTGTCTGGTTGCATTTGAGGTTAGAAGCGTCTTTAAAGGTGACCCAGCCGTTGCCTGTTTGCGCTAATGTACGCATCATCTTGCTGTAGAGATCGCGAGCGTTTACTTGTTTTTCATAGAGACCTTTTGATTCAGCCTCTTCGTATGCTTTGCGGAAATCGTCGCCATAAAGATCGGTGAGTTCTGGAACAACCTTCGGATCAAACAGTGACCATTGCCAATCTTTGTCCACCCGTTCCATGAAGAGGTCTGGGATCCAGTTCGCTAAGTTCAAGTTGTGGGTGCGTCGTTGGTGGTCGCCAGTGTTTTCACGCAGTTCTAAAAACTCGTCAACATCGGCATGCCAGGTCTCAAGATAGACACAAGCAGCACCTTTGCGGCGGCCTCCTTGGTTAACCGCAGCAACAGAAGAATCTAGTGTTTTTAGCCATGGAACGATACCGCTTGAAAGGCCGTTTGTGCCTTTAATAAGCGAACCTTTTGAGCGGATTCTATGCCAAGCAACGCCAATACCGCCAGCAAACTTAGAAAGGCGAGCAATGTCGCTGTAGCGTTTGTAAATGCTTTCGAGGCTATCTTCTGGAGAGTCAAGGAGATAGCATGAAGACATTTGCGCGTGGCGTGTGCCCGAGTTAAACAAGGTCGGGCTCGAAGGAAGGTACGCTAACGACGACATAAGGTCATAGAAACGAATAGCTTCTTCTGGCGTTGAAGAAAGACCACACGCAACACGAAGAAAGAAATATTGTGGTGTTTCAACAACTTGCCGTGTGTCAGGGTGTTTCAAAAGATAACGATCATAGACCGTTCGCAAGCCAAAGAATTGAAAGAGACGGTCGCGGTCAGAACTTATGGCAGCATTAAGTGAAGGTGCGTGTTCGTTGACGAAGGCAAGCACTTCATCGCTTATTAAGCCAAGATCGTGACCGTTCTTGATTGCTTCTGAGAACCAAGGAATATTTTGATTGCGCACTTCTTTATCGATATACGTCGAAAGTAGGCGCGCTGCAACTTGTGAATAGTTTGGTTCTTCAACAATAAAACCTGCGGCCGTGCGGATAGAAAGCTCGTCAAGCTCTCGTGTGGTTGCTCCGTCAGCTAACGCAGAAATAGTTCGAGTTGCGACACGTAACGGATCCACATTGAGGAGACCTTCGCAGCATTGCGCTACTGCGTTGACGATTTTATTTACGTCAACTGATTCAAGTGTGCCGTTGCGTTTTTTGACTCTCATCTCGATTTTTGGTTCGGACGTATCCGTCGTTGTTGAGGTCATAAAAGTTTCGTTGTTTAATATAGTCATTCGAAAGTACACCCTATCAGTTTTTCTAATCTGGATTGGCCTGCTGTGAATATTGCCCAAAATTATTCACAGCCAGATCTTGATTTTTGCAGTCCAGCTCATTAATTACATCGTCGTAATTCAAGAACGTCAAGTGGTGAATTTCGTTGACGAATTTGTAACCGCATAGCGTGTTAAATGTGTCGAATATGTTGCGGAAAGTCTGGGCCAATTTGGTGGTTCAGTCACGCAACGTGAATATTCCAGTTGTGTTACGATGATTTGGTTTGGGGGTCTGGTGCATAGAGGTAAGCGGCTAGTTTATCTGCGAGGGTATGGTTGTACAAACAGTTTAGTAATTGTGGTTTACTTAGTTCACAGACTAAGCAGCCGATAGTGCGTATTGTTCGATTAATTATCAGAAAGCTGACAAAATGTCTAAATCGATAGATTCTAAAGCAAAGGCGTTGCGAGCCTTTTTTGCGATGGTTTTTGTGTTTTTCGTGGTGGTGATTGCAGCTATCCCCTTTGTCTTCGATTCGCCGCCTGACACCGTCGAGTCCATTGCTATTGAGGCGCAAGAGAAGATAGAAAACACCGCTGAATTTAGTTCATTGTCAGAAGCA
Source organism: Acidimicrobiales bacterium (assembly GCA_020629155.1). Taxonomy (GTDB): domain Bacteria; phylum Actinomycetota; class Acidimicrobiia; order Acidimicrobiales; family SZUA-35; genus JAHDDW01. The sequence goes on from JAHDDW010000002.1 coordinate 212,914, forward strand.
GAACAAAATGATCTTTGGATCCAATCTCGCACGATAGAAGCCACTAACGTGTCCTCACCCGTGTTAAGTGACGCTAATCAGCTGTGGGTATTAGTGTCGGCATCGCTTGTCTTTTTTATGCAAGCTGGTTTTCTTTGCTATGAGGTCGGCTTAGCTCGGCCTGTGCATGCTTCTGTTGTTGCAATCAAAAACCTAGTTGACTGGACTATAAGCAGCATCGGGTTCTTTCTTGTTGGTTTCGGTCTAATGTTTGGCTCTTCACTTGAAGGCCTCATCGGGACAGACATGTTTCTTCTAGATGGAACCTTCGGTCGTTTAATAGATAACAATGCTGATATTTTTGGTGATGAAATCAGCGGTGGGCTCTTTTTCTTGTTCCAATTAGCTTTCGCGGGTACTGCTATTACGCTGGTGTCTGGTTCGCTAGTAGAGCGAACAACGGTGCTTGCCTATTCGGTTATTGCAGTGGCCTTAGCTGTTGTGATTTATCCTGTCTACGGCCACTGGGTGTGGGGCAACTTTGTTAATGGCGATAATGGTGCGTGGCTTGCAGAGTTAGGGTTCCACGATTTTGCTGGCGGAACAGTTGTTCACTTACTTGGAGCCACTGCGGCGTTCGTCGGCATTGCGATGATTGGGCCTCGAATAGGTCGTTTTGGTCCTGGTGGCGAAGTTAGAGAAATGGCCGGCACAAGCGTTGGCATGACGATGCTAGGTGTCCTTATTCTTTGGTTTGGTTGGTGGGGATTCAACGGTGGCAGCTTCTTGACCTTTAATGGCAGCGCTTTGATGGGTATTATTGTCACAAACCTAGCGGCTGTGTCTGGTTTGATTGGCGCTGGTTTGTTTGCCTATCTTTTTCAGCATCGATATAGCTTAAATATGAAACTCGCAGGTGGTGCTATTGGTGGCTTGGTGGCGATTACTCCAGGTGCTGATGTTGTCACACCACTCGGTGCTATCGCAACAGGTCTTATTGCTGGCGTTATCTATTCATACGGCAATGACTGGCTCTTAAAAAGAGGTGTCGACGATGCGTTAGGTGTCATTCCAGCTCACGGTTTTTGCGCTGCCTTTGGTACTGTTTCGTTGGCTTTCTTCTCAGGTGCTGGGACGTTAGAGCGAAGCCGCATGGAACAGTTTGGTGTTCAGCTGCTCGGTGTTGCTGTTTGTGTTATCTGGGCGGCATTCACTTCTTATGCTGTTTATTGGTTTATTCAACGATTCTTTGGTCTGCGTGTGTCGCCTGCCGAAGAGATGACTGGTTTCTCACTAGAAACAACACAGTGGCCATACAAATTAACTGAAGAGACAAAGTAATGACCGCTATTGATCAAGTAATGGTCCGCAAAGTCGGCGGATGGAACATGGTAAGTGTTGCTTGGTGGATTGAACGAAGTGAGCAGGAGCGTCAATCTTTCATTGAACAAGATGCTGTACAGTTTTTTGCTACAGGTGTGCCTGTTTCAGTCGAGGCGGCTCAAGCTGCATTCGGGTTGGACTCTTCGCCTGTTGAAGCAGCCATCGAAACGCCAGAAATTAGGGCGCAAGAAATTGCTCCAGTTAAATCTGTGATGGTTGTTTACAAACGACAAGTTATTCCTGGTCCTATCTGGCTTGTTGAACGCTTCGATTCAACTTCTGGAGGGCACCCTTTAGAAGTAATTCGTGGACGCAACGAACCAGACGCCTACAATCTTGATAGTGTGCGTGGTTCTGCATGTTTAAGTGCCGACCTGATGGCTGATTCGTTAGGTTTCGAGGAAGATCCTACGCAAATTTTTGATCGTCAGGCGCTTGACTATTTCAGGTTGCATCATTTTGAAGAAAAACTTGGCCCTCGACCGTGGGAAGTGTCTTCAATGCAAATCAAAGAATGGCTACAAGAAAATCCACACCTTCAATTGGTTGATTAAACCTCTAAAAACTGTATTCCTCACCATAGCAAACATGAACCTTCTCCAAAAACCGCTATTACCTAAGGGTTGCGTCGGCAGTCAACCTACAAACCTAAGTACCTATTGTTTAATGGGGTTTCTTGGCCTAGCGTAGAATCATGGTCCTCAAAGATCTTGAAGAGAAGCTTGAACGTTTTATAGAAGGCACGTCTGCTCGGGCGTTTAAATCCGATTTGCAGTCTGCCGAACTTGGTCGTCGGCTTATCAAAGAGCTTGAGATGACACGCAAGGTAGACCCCAACGGCAACGCGTTAGCGGCCAATAAATACATGCTGAGGGTTTCGTCGAAGGATCACAAGCAGATTACAGCCGCCGATGGCGAGCTTCAAAAAGAGCTCGCGACCATCATAAGAGAACATGTGAAAGACCAGGCGTTGCATCTGGTTGGTCCAGTCACGATTGAAATCAATGCAGACTCTTCATTAAAGGTTGGTTCAACGAGTGTTCATCCTTCCTATGACGAGAGAATCCCTGATGGTGATTCGCACTGTTGGCTTGAAACGCAAAGCGGTGTGCGCTATCAATTAGAAAATAAAGTAATGACAATAGGGCGTCTTTCTGAATGCGATATTGTGATAGATGACGTGAATGTTTCGCGGCGTCATGCCGAATTGCGCCCCAAAGGTGACTCATTTGAGATAGTCGACTTAGGGTCAACAAATGGATGCACAATCAGCGGCCGCAAAACGCAGAGAACGAACCTTGTCGATGGTGATGAGATCGCGTTTGGCCCTGTGAAACTATGGTTTCATTACTAAACAATCGTTTCTGTGCTGCACCTTACCGCACTGGGTGCTGCGGAAATACTGGGGCAATGTAGAATTGTTTAGACATCTCCTATAGAGTTATACGTCTGTGGACGATCCTGCGGTCATACTAAAATGGTTCTTTTTGGGCCTTATGTATATATTCTTCTTCAGTATTTTGCGTGCAACGTGGTCGGGTTCGACGACAAGAGTTGCTTTGCAAAAAGTAGAATCTCGCAAAAACAAAGGTGGCGTTCGTTCTGATCTTTTACCTGACCCGCCTGCTTCTGCTGCGCGTTCGGTGCCGCGACCTGATCGTCTTGTCGTGCTTGAACCGCAGGAGCTGGTCGGCACTGAATATATTTTGCGAGATGAGCTTTCAATCGGTCGTTCATCTAGCTGTCATATCAGTCTTCAAGATGTTTTTATCTCACAACTGCATGCACGCGTTATGCTAGAGGCAGGAGATGTGATCGTGGAAGACTTAGGTTCTACTAATGGTACATATGTCAATCGAGAACGCTTACAAGGATCTGTGAAGATCGGAGCGGGAGACCGCGTCCAAGTTGGCGGTATCGTGATGGAGCTTCGTTGATGCGTTTACAAGGATATGTAGTCACAGATGTTGGTAATGCCAGAGAGGCAAATCAAGACAGCGGTTTCGCTGGCGAGCGTGTGATTATTGTTGCTGACGGCATGGGTGGTCATCTCGGCGGCGACGTGGCTTCTTCTTTAGTTGTCTCAAAGTTTAAAGACATCGAAGAAACTGTGACGCCGCAAGAATTTGTTGATATAGCTGTTGAAGCTAATAAGGCTGTGCATAGCGCGTCGATGGAAGACGAGCTTGCTGGCATGGGAACAACACTAGTGGCGATGACACTTCACGATGATGCGACTGTTTCGGTGGTCAATATCGGTGATAGCAGAGCGTATTGGTTGCGAGGCAACTATCTTGCGCAGGTCACAAACGATCACAGTTTCGTGCAAGAACTAATCGACTGCAACCAGATCACCCCTGAAGAAGCGCTGGTGCATCCAAAAAGAAATATTTTGACACGAGCTGTTGGCATAGGCCCCGACGTCGAAGTCGATCGTTTCCCTTTAAGCGTCGAACCTGGCGACAGATTTTTGTTGTGCAGCGACGGTCTATTTAACGAGATTTCCGAAACAGAGATAGCTCGTCTGCTTGTTGAAACAAAAGATCCGCAAGAAGCCGCTCAAGTATTAGTTGATGCTGTACTAGAGACAGAAGCACGCGATAACGTGACAGCTGCCGTCATCGATGTTATCGCAACCGATGACGACGATGAGATTTCTATAGAAGAGATCCCTACAGAAGATGTTGTTTTTAACGATGAAGAACTAGCTGCGCTGGAAAGCAATGATCCGTATCCGCCGAGCATTCTAGATGAAAACGATGCAGCTGATGAAAGCAGCGAAGACGAACAAGTTGAGACAGAGCCAACCGAAGAGTCGCCTGCCCTCGCTGAGGCGAAACCAGTTGCCGTCGCTGAATCATCTGAGATTACAGCGCCAGAAGTTGAAGAAATCACCGACGTTGAAGAAAAAGCTGGCAAGACAAAAGATGGAAAGAAGAAATTTCTTGGGCTCTTCACGCTTGCGCTTTTGTTGTTTGCTATTACCTCGTCGTTGTATCTAGGCGCTAGCTGGTATAACAATCAAACATGGTTTATCGGTCAAAAAGGTGACACTGTCGCTGTGTTTAACGGCAAAAAAGACGGGTTCTTATGGCTGAAGGCAAAAGAGAAAAAACTTTTTCCTAATTTGAAAGTTTCTGATTTAACTGAAGACTCAGCGAAATTTGTTGCTGAGCAAAAGTCGTTCCCTTCATTCGAGAAGGCAGATAGTTTCGCTCAGAACTTGCAGGTTCGTGTGGACGATTTAGATAGCGATGAATAGCTATGAAGGCCCGCAGTTTAGAGCTTAGGCTTCTTTTTATCGTCGCACTAGTAACAGCCACGGGCTATGGTCTAGTGGCTTTAGGCATTACTTCCACCGCGCCAGATAATACGATTGCATTCCTTATTGTTGTGTTGGGCCTACTGTTGGCAGCTCACTTTGGCATTCGATTACTTGCTCCTTTTGCTGATGGAACAATCTTTCCAATCGTGGGGTTATTAAACGCGTTGGGTTATGTGATGATCGCCCGCATAAAACCAGATCTAGCAGCAAATCAAGCAGCGTGGACATTTATAGGCATGGGTGTTTTTTGTCTTACGTTGGTTTTTATAAAAGATATCCAGTGGCTTGAAAGCTACAAGTATTTGTTAGCAATTGCTGGTGTTTTCCTTCTTCTTACTCCATTGATTCCAGGTTTAGGTGTAACCATTAATGGCGCTAGAATTTGGCTGCGTGTTGGTAGTTTCTCTATTCAACCAGGCGAGTTCGCTAAGGTTGTTTTTGCTGCGTTTCTTGCCGGGTATCTGATCGATAAACGTGAACTTCTACAACTCGATCACCACAAGATAGGGCCGATCCATCTTCCGCCGTTTAAATATTTAGCGCCACTGATTTTTGCTTGGGGCGTTGCTTTGGTAGTTATGGTTTTGCAGCGAGATTTAGGCTCTTCCTTGCTATTTTTTACGCTGTTTTTGGTGATGATTTATGTTGCGACAAGTCGGTTGCTGTTCGTCGTTTTAGGTCTATCAGTTTTTTCAGCGGCTGCATATGGATCTTGGGCAAGGTTTTCTCACGTGCAAAGCAGAGTGACAAATTGGCTTGACCCCTTTGCTGATCCTAAAGATGGAGGATTCCAAATCCTCGAAGCGCAGTTTGCAGCCGCTGACGGTGGTTTGTTCGGCACAGGCATTGGGCAGGGTTCTCCTCATAAGATCCCGTACTCTGAATCTGACATGATATTTGCAGCCATTGCTGAAGAGCTTGGCTTGCTTGGAGCCACAGCCGTTTTGACACTGTTTTTGTTGTTTGTTGCATCAGGCCTTCGGATTGCCTTAAGCGCCGCTTCAGGTTTTGAGACACTTTTTGCGCTGGGTCTCACTTTTCTGCTTGGGTTCCAGGCGTTTGTTATTATTGGCGGCGTGTTACGTGTGTTGCCTCTGACTGGTGTAACGCTGCCGTTTGTTTCGTATGGCGGGTCTTCGCTTGTAGCTAACTATATTATTTTAGCTATTTTGGTGAAGATCTCTCACAATAGTGTGCAGCAAACCGTTAAAGGGTGGGATGAAAGCCCTGGTTTGTCTGAGGCTGAAAAGGTGCGCTGGAAAGAAGTAAAGGTATGAGAAAACCGCTTCGTCATGTCACGCTGGTCCTTCTCGGTTGTTTTCTTGTGCTGTTTGTGCAGCTTAATCGTGTGCAGGTTTTTGATGCGCAAGCGTTGGAGGACTTTCCTGGTAATACTCGAAAAATTCAGCGTCTTTTTAACCAGAATCGTGGCTCTATTTTCACCGCTGATGGGGTTGTTGTTGCCGAGTCGCAAGCGACGACGCCTGGGTCAGATTTTAAATGGCGCCGCCGCTACCCTCAAGGCGAGCTGTACGCCCATAGCGTTGGCTACATTTCGTTGACGCAAGGGGCCAGTGGGGTCGAAGAGGCCTATAGCGATAAACTCGTCGGCGCAGAAGCGATAACCCAAATCAAAGGGTTGTTCGACTCTCTCGAAGGCGGCAACAAAACTGAAGATGTTATCTTAACGTTGGACCATAACGTGCAGGTAGTGGCGAAAGAAGCGCTTGGCAACCGCAATGGTTCTGTCGTGGCAATAGACCCTAAAACAGGCGACATTAAGGCGCTGTGGAGTTTCCCTTCGTACAATCCTGACCCGTTGGCAAGCCTTAACAGTTCAGAAGTGCAAGATGCGTTAGAACGTATAAACAACGGAAACGAGCGCCCGAACTGCAGCGAGACGTCGTTATGCGCTAAAGCATACGAGGAGCGTTACTTTCCTGGGTCGACGTTTAAAGTGGTTACAGCTGCAACTGGCCTTGACGAAGATGCAGTTGATCTTGACAGATATAGATTTCCTGACGAGACCAGGTATGTTCCTCCACCAAGTAGCGTAGGCATTCCCAATTTTGGAAACGGCGTGTGTGGCGGCACCTTAAAAGAAATGATCACACGGTCATGCAATGCTGGTTTTGGTCGCCTTGCCGTTGAACTTCTAGGTCCAGAAAAAATGGTTGCTGGTGCTGAAAGATTTGGTTTTAATAAAGAGATCCCGTTTGATTTAGATCCTGTAGCAACAAGCAATTTCCCTGTTGATTATGGCGAACAATTTCGTAAACCAACTGATGAGATCCCAGCAGGCATCTACGATAATTCGCCTCGTTTAGGGCGTGCAGCTATCGGCCAAGATGATGTGCAGGCCTCGCCTTTGCATATGGCTATGGTCGCGGCTGCTATTGCAGACGATGGCAAGATGAAAAGGCCTAACATTGTAGCTAAAACGGTTGATTCAGAAGTCGAGCCAGATTTTTCTGATATTCGAGGCAAAGAACAACAATGGCTAGAGGCAACAGAGAGAGGCTCCGCAAGAGATATTCGCGAGGCGATGCGTGCCGTTGTTTCTTCTGGCACGGCGACCAATCTGCAGATGCCAGGTCTTGATGTTGGCGCCAAAACAGGAACAGCGCAGATAGGGTCGACTGGTTCTTCACATGCGTGGGTTATTGCTTTTGCTGGGCCTCAAGACGAAGACCCAGAACTTGCCGTTGCAGTTATTGTTGAAAGCCAGCAGGAAACAGGCGGGGCAGCTGCCGCTCCGATAGCAAAGCAAGTTTTTGAAGAGTTTTTCCGATGACATTACTTTTCATTAGAAATGTGCCGATCTTGACCAAATATCACTAGGATAAAAACGTTGTGACTAACGCTTCGCAAGCGCGACCGATACTTAACGGAAGATATGAACTGCACCGCCGCATAGCTCGTGGTGGTATGGCCGATGTGTTTTTGGCGAAAGATCAACTGCTTGATCGACCTGTTGCCGTTAAAGTTCTTTTTGCTCAATATGCAGCTGAACCAACCTTTGTGGCTCGTTTCCGTCGTGAAGCGCAAGCGGCAGCCAAGCTAAACCATCCGAGTATTGTTGCGGTGTATGACTGGGGTCAACACGAAGATACCTATTTCATCGTCATGGAATACATTGAAGGTCGCACACTTGCTGAGTTTATTTCTTCTGAGGGCCATTTAGAGCCGCTTAAGGCCGCGAGTATCGCTGCCGAGGTGGCTGGGGCGCTTGGGTTCGCTCATCGCAACGGCACCGTCCACAGAGACGTCAAACCAGGCAATATTATGATCACTCGTGATGGTCAGGTGAAAGTCGCCGACTTTGGTATCGCCCGTGCTTTTGGCGGCGGCGAAGACGAGTTGACACAAACTGGTTCTGTTATGGGAACCGCAAGCTATTTTTCTCCAGAGCAGGCGCAAGGCAAGAATGTTGATCCTCGTAGCGATTTGTACGCACTTGGCGTTGTTTTGTTTGAGATGGTCGCTGGGTCCACACCTTTCAGCGGTGATTCACCGGTAGCTATTGCTTATAAGCATGTGCAAGAGCCTGCTCCGCTTGTGACAGCTCGCAATGCTTCTGTGCCACAGCCGCTTTCATCGATTATTTATCAGCTGATGCAAAAAGACCCTCGTTCGCGTTATCCAGCTGCCGAAGACGTTCGAGTTGACTTGAAACGTTTTGTTGAAGGCAAAGCACTGATTGGCGTAAAGAATGCTTCAGCGCCTGCTTCTACAAATGGAACTGAAGCAACACAGGTGCAGGCCTCAGCACCAGCGACGCAAGCTATGCCAGTTGCTGGAATGGACACTGGTTCGACACGTGCGGTTATAGATACTACTCGCGCTGTGCCAGCCACCGTCGCAGTGAAGCAAGACGAAGCTGTTGAAGAATATTACGAGCCGCCTAGCCGCACTGGCGCGTTTATTGTAATGCTTGGGTTTTTGTTACTTCTACTCGTCGGTTTAGTATTCCTTATCGTGCAAGCGTTTAATGATGATGCTGGGTCTGGTGGCGAAACTGATGAAGGTATTAAAGTCGAAAATGTGGTTGGAGATTCACAAAATGAAGCGACTCAAACATTAGAGGCGCTAGGGTTCACAGTTGAACCTCAAGCCGAGTTTAAAGAGGGTGTAACGCCAGGAGAGGTTTTTGGGCAGGATCCAGAGGCAGAAACACTTCTTAAAGAAGGTGGCACCGTCACTATTTTAGTTAGCAAGGCTGCTGACGCTGTTCAAGTACCGCAGCTAGTCGGATCCTCTCAAGAGAAAGCCACCGATGATTTGGCGGCCCTAGGTTTAGTAGCCAAACCAGAAGAAGTCGCAAGTGACACGGTCGAGGCTGGAAAAGTTGTTGCTTCATCACCAGCTGCAGGCAGCGACGCTAACCCAGGCAGCGACGTAACTATTCAGATTTCGACAGGGCCTTCCAACTTGGCCGTTCCTGACGTTACTAACAAATCTCAAACTGATGCGGTTGGAGAATTGACAGGAGCTGGGTTTGCTACAGAAATTATCACCACCCCTGACGATACTATTGCCGAGGGTAACGTTGTACGTACAGTGCCAGCTGCAGGCGAATCAGTGCCAATCGGCGGGCAGATAGCCGTGTACGTTTCAGAAGGCAAATCTAATGTTACTGTCCCTAATGTTAAATCTAGAAAAGTTGAGACAGCTGTTGAATTGCTTGTCAATCAAGGGTTTACTGTCGAGCAGGTCACCGAAGAACTCGAACCAGGCGATTTGAATATTGGTAAAGTGACTGACCAGTCGCCGCAACCTGGCCGAGTAGCGGACTTGCCGTTTGTGGTAACAATTAAAGTTGGTGTGCTCAAAGGAACAACAACGACTGTTGATGATACTTCGACAACGGTTGACAGCTCAACCACGACAGCAGATGACAACGCTACGACGACTGTAGCAGAACCTGGTTCGCCTTAAAGTTTGTCTAGAAATTTTTGAATCATATGTTTGCCGCCGTTGGTGAGTACTGATTCAGGGTGAAACTGAACCCCTTCAACGTCAAGTTCTTTGTGGCGAAGCCCCATAATGAGGCCGTCTTTTGTCTCGGCGGTAATCTCTAGCTCGTCTGGGAGTGTGTTTCGCTCGACGAGCAGCGAATGATATCGGGTTGCTTCTACTGGAGTCGGCAAGTCTGTAAACACACCGCTATTAGTGTGGTTGATATGTGAAGTTTTCCCGTGCATGAGTTGCGGTGCTCGGATGACAGAACCGCCATATAGTTCGCCGATGCATTGATGTCCAAGACATACTCCAAAAATGGGGAAAACGCCGGCAAAAGTTTTGATTGCATCTAGTGAAATGCCTGCATCTTTGGGTTCGCCAGGTCCAGGAGAGATAAGCAACCCGTCGGGTTTGTCAGCTTGGATCTCTTCTATTGTTATCTGATCATTGCGGACAACAATAGGTTCAGCGCCAAGCTCACCAATGTATTGCGCCAGAATATAGACAAACGAGTCATAATTGTCGATTATCAGAACTTTTTTTTTGCTCACAGAGGTAAGCCTAGCTGAGTTTCTTGCTTTGAGATGCTATTATGCGTCTGTAACGCAGGTAAATCAAATTTTATGGATATTTTGTTAGGAGATAATTTCGATGAATAGTTCGCAAGTCTGGTTGTTGTTAGCACCGAGTCCCCCTCTTCTCGTAATGCCTGCGCCAGAAGGGCCTGTGACTATTGAACTAGTTTCACGTTCTATCGATCTTGTTGATCTTATCCATCGTGTTGTTGAAAATCGTTGTGCTGTCCCAGTAGGTAATGATGAATGGAAAGGTTCGAAAAAAAGCCTTAATAAAATTTTAAAGAAGTATGGGTCGACAGAGAAACTAAAAGAACAGTTCGGGTTCTCTGCGCAGTCGCTAAATTGGCATATTCTGTTTCGACATGCTGGAGGTGAGGTCAGTCTTCAGCCATGGGTAAACGTCGACTATTGGCTTATCCATGCTGAAGTAGATAAGTTACGGAGTTCTAAAAAAGCCTTACTAGATCCAGAGCAAGTTGTGGAGACAGTTGCTGTTTCAGCTTTAGCTGAAATAATAGCTGGACAAGCGAATGCGGATCTTAATTCTAGCTTAATTCAAGCGTGTGAGTATTGGCCGAATAGTCAACAAGCCGCTTTCCAAACGCTCACAGAAAAGTCTGATCGAGTTGTGAGTGCTTTTGTCACTCACCTTACCGACGGAGATGAAAAGCAACCAGCGGTGATTCCAAAATTAGAAATTGGTGAATTTCCTTCATGGTTTGTATGGAGCCCGACTGCGATTAATGACCTCAAGGACAGGCACGAACGTATAATCGAGATGATTCTTGCTAGTCGGCCAATACCGGAAAACCAAAACTATTGTTCTTACCAAGGTACGAGTGCATGGCTTTCTTTTGCCGATGTGACACTAAACCCCCATGAGGCGGCGTCAGTAGCAAGAGTGAATGATGCAGCGAAAGAGATAGGTCAAAGGGTAAGCGAGGAAACGAATCTTGATTTTTTAAGTCTCGGCCCAGGCGACGGTGTCAAAGATAGTACCGTTCTGGAAGAAGTCCAAAAGACAGTTGAAGACCTCCATTACTTTCCTGTTGATATAAGTCCTCTCATGTTGGGAGTTGCTATTGGCCAAATCAAAAAGAAGATACAGAACCTGAAAGTCACTGGAGTCGTTACTGATTTCAACAAGAAAACTTTACGAGCAAAAGATTTAGTGCTTCAGAATAGTCCAGGAAGAAAAACGCTAATCAATATGCTTGGGAATACGATAGGCAATATTGAACAGGACTGGAAGTTTCTATGTTCTTTAGGGAACTCGATGGATCCTGGCGATTACTTATTGTTGGAGACAAGAACAACGAATTGCCTTGAACATACACTTGAGGTTGAAGCCCAGAAACGTCCAGAACGTGTCAAATTTTTCTTCGAGCCGTTAGCGGCTATTGGCGCTACCTATGACATCGATGACTTGTACAGCGCGATCGATAAAGAGCTGAATGGAACATCAGTTAAGATGTACTGTCGAAACGTTAAACATGGTCGGTTTTCTTCTCGTACAGTTGAATTATTTAAATTTAAGCATTACGACGAGAATTATTATGAGAGGGTCTCTGAGCAAATTAACGCTGAAATTCTTTTCCGTAATGGTCCTGACCAGCCAAATACTGAAATCGCGTTATTTCGAAAAAAATAACTTCTATTTTTGGTCTGCTGACCCCTATGTCTCATAGTTGTGTCAGAAAGCTACCATATGTGGTCTGTAAGGTGTAGTGTAGCACTGTGGTACGTCAACAAAAAAGTAAAAACAGAAGAGTAACTGCAAAAAAAGATGATCTTACAGTTCATCTAGGTCAGGAGAAGCAACGAAGAGACGGTTCACCTATTATTGTGCCGATCGTTATGTTCGCTGGAATCATTCTGGGCATGCTTGTAATCTTGGCAAATTATACGATCATTAACCCAGCATCTACGTGGTATCTTATTGGCGGCCTGGTTTCGATTCTGATCGGAATCATCGCATCGACCATGTATCGCTAATAGTGTTTGCACAACGTAATGCTGAGAGCTGCTTCTAGATACCGCTAACGGTTGTCCACATCTTGTTGCTACAACAAGCAGGTTTGAATATGACTCTTTCTAGGCCGAAAATTTTTTTATTGAAAAGAAGATTCGGGAAAAACCTAGCAAACTTATCCACAGATTGTGGGAAAGTTTACTACAGGTCGTCGAGGTTCGTAGTGAGTTCCATAGGTTCGGTGCAATGCTTCGGAGGCTCAGGCACCTGATTATTTGCAAGCGTGACACGCAACTGCGTGCCGCAAACCGAACAGCGATAGGTCAGTTTCACTTTGCGAAGTTCGCCTGGAGGCGGAGCATCAGGCATCGGACGCGCAAGCGCTCCAAGAATAGCGGTCCCAATCTTTAAGATACATAACGACCCTGTCAAGCCGATGATGACACGAAGCGGGTCGTACCGAAGGAAAAGCAGCAGGAGAGCAAACAAGACGGCAAGTGCTGTGGCTAAACGTAGCCTGTTTTGCTGCACTTTTTTATCTCTTGATCTAGCAGTTGACCGCACAGGCGTAGTGTCTTGGTCGATACGTTCAGGAGCATTTGTGACAGGTTCAAAGTCGTCCATGTCAATCTAGGCTATCTCTAGCGGAGTCCTTTATTGTGCAATAAATCACTATTGCCTGTGCGTTGCGTTAAGCACCAAGCAGCTCACCAGTGCGTCTAGCCTGTAGCCAGGTGATCAGTTTATCTTCAGCCATCGGTCGTGCTAAATAGAAGCCTTGCCCTATGTGGCAGCCCATCTGAATTAAAGCTTCAGCTTGATCGGGAGTTTCGATGCCTTCAGCGACCACTTTTTTAGCGCCAACACCTTTTGATAGTTCAACCAGTTGTTTCACAAGCTTTGTCCCTTCATCGGTTTGCCCTATCTGGTCTATATAAACCTTATCTATTTTGATTATGTCAAACGGGAAATCTCGTAGATGAGCCAGGCCGTTAACTCCTGTGCCAAAGTCATCAATAGCTATTGAAATGCCCATCGCTCTGAGATGCTCAAGTTGTGACCGAATTTTGTCGGCGTCTTCGACCATAACTGACTCAGTTAGTTCAATAGTTACATTATTTGGATTCACCCCAACGTTGTTGACAATATCTACCAGTTTGTTTAGTTCGCCTTCAATATCTAGCTGCCTTGCTGATAAATTGACGGCCATAGAAGTGTCGCTAAATTCGCGATATGTTGTCTGCCATTCGATGAGTTTGGCGCAGGCATGACGCAATACCCATCGCCCGATTTCGATGATCATACCGTTGCTTTCAGCAAGTGGAATAAAAACAGCAGGCGAAATATTGCCTCTTGTCGGGTGGTCCCAGCGGAGCAGCGCTTCAAAACTGTGAACCGTATTATCATTAAGAGAGATCAAAGGCTGATAAACAAGGTTAAATTCGTCTTGATCCAACGCTCTTCGCAGGTCGGCAGCCAACTCAAACCGGTCGACTGCTTCTTGCTGCATTTCTTTTGTGAAAAGCGTTGGCTTGTTGTCTTCATTCCCTGTTTTGGAGCGATGCATTGCAACTAACGCTTGTTGAACAAGTTCTGATGGGCTGGTGTTTCGTTGTGACGCCATAGCTACGCCTACAGAAACTTCTAATGGGTGGTTTTGGTGATCGTCTAAAGCAAACGGTTCTTCAAATGTATCTGTAATAATTTGTGCAAGGTGGATAGCTTTCGACGCATCTTTTACATGTGAAAGGACGGCAAACTCATCGGCGGACAGTCGACAGAGAATATCATCGCCGCGAAGCGTCGATTGCAGGCGCGATGCGACCAATGCGAGGACTCTGTCGCCAGCGGCGAAACCGATACTGTCGTTGATTTCTTTAAAGTCGCGAATATTGAGGACGATGACAGCAACCGCTTGAGAAAAGCCAAGGTCTTTAATCGCAACCTGCACTTCGTGAACAAAGGCGTTTCTGTTTAGAAGGCCTGTAAGGTCGTCATAGAGAGCCTGTTTGCGTAAGCTGTTTTCTAGTTGCCTGGTGTTAGAGATGTCTCGCATGGTTAGCACAAACATGTCTTTTTCATCAAGCTCGGATTGAGCAACCGTAACAGAAGCTAATTTATAGCCAGAGCCAAGTGAGTTTTGTATTTCAACTTCTGCCTGTACAGGTCGGTTTGTTTGTTTACTGCTGCGCAAAGCGTGCTGTAGTGTCTCTTGTGAGCAGGCTTTAAGGAAGCTTAGAAGGTTTGTCCCTGTAAGGTGTTGCGTGTCTAGCTGAAACACCGATGTGATATTTGGACTTACGAACGAGACGGTTAGTTCATCGTCAACAAGTAGTGAAACGTCGCTGCTGTTTTGGACAAGTGAGCGAAACCGTGCCTCTGAGTTGCGAAGGTTCAAGTCAGACAGTTTGCGGTCGTGAATGTCTGAAAAGTTGAGGAGCAGCCCGTTGAGGTCATCTGAGTCAGAAAGGTCACGGATCGACATGGCATACCATCTGGCATCTGAATCTTTTTGACAAAGACGTATATCGATAGTTTTTCGAGATTTCTTTTTGTAGGAGCCATTCAAAAACTGTTTTGCTGCTTTGACGTCGTCTTCAAAAACATAGGAGAGAATTGGCTTTCCGAGATAGTCGTCACGGTTGTACCCTAAGCGTTCAACTGTTGAACCTGCGAAATCTATGCGCTTGGAAATATAGTCAACAAGAAAAACCATGTCATTTGAGTCTTGCGAGAGTGTGTTGAATCTGTTATTTGCACGCTCCTCTTGAATTTGTTCAGCAAGAGCATTCGCATTTAAAGCCAAACTATACTGGGCCGCAGCCGAACGAAAATGTTCTTCTAAATCAGCTTCAACCATCCCTGGAATCTCAGCTACGAAGAAGGTTTTAACATCCTTACGGACAGCCCTATCGACTACAGGAACTTCAATAGTGATTCGCGATCCCCCAGTTATATTTGAGTCGAACCATTCACTAGCTTTTTCATTAAGGTCACCTATATGCAGCGTTCGCAATCTTGAGCTTGTAAAAAAACTTCTACTAGATTCTCTGACAAGTAGCAATTCGCTGGAGGTAACCTCGATGATACCGACATTGCCATTTGTATCTATAAGTTTATGTAGCGTCGCAATCGTAAGATCGTCTAGATCTGCAGATTCGGTTGAAGTGATAATATCTTGACTGAACTGACGTAGCTTAACTTCTTGGCTGTGAGACCAATCCCGCAATTTGATCAACAGACCAAACCGAATTAAGATAAGCACGACAGTAACGATTGCGAATGCGGATAACTTTACTATGGGTGCCTTTCCTGTTATGGAAGCCAAACTTACAGTCGCTATTGGAACAAGCAGCAAAAACCCGAACATTGTTTGCTGAGTCGGTCCAAATTTTCGCCGTGCAGACACAGAAGCGGTTGTTAGATGGCGTTCACTTTTCGAAAAACCTAGTACATACAGGAGTGGCACATAAGGGAGCGCCCAAGCTTGATAGTAAATGTCATTCGAAAGTTGTGGATTGAACACTTCTAGTGCTATTGCTAAGCCAATTGAGATAGTTGCCATGCGAGTAAATATGTTGGAGGACCTCCCTAAAAAGGCTCCTAAAAAAACTAAGCCACATGCTAAGAGAGTTCCTTGTGATAGCAAACCTTCTAAGGAACTAGTCAAAAGAAGGTTGCCAATATAGATCATTATCATGACCCCAGTAGTGACAAAAACAGTGGCCTCTAATACGGTCACCATTTCTATGCGTTGGCATCGTTGCCAGATAGTTTCAAATGCGGCCGCTAGGATCAATAGATAAGCAATGGCAAAAAATATAGAAGGAAGTGAGAGTATCTCAAAATATCTACACGAGTGACCTGCGATAAATAAAAAACATGCAGTGCCTAAGAGAGCTAGTTTTCGTTCCCTTTGCGAGAAGCTCAACACCCCTAATAAAGCTGCGATGATACAATAAGAAATAAAACCGCCTGAGTTCTTGAACGGCACCGAAATCAGAATAACCGATAAAGCTATTAGCGGAACTCTGAGTTTACGCAGCATCACATAGAAACTATCGACTTATATTTTTGAAAATAAAGCCGTTTAAAGGGGTTTATCGTAGATCAATTGCTCTATTTGCTAGTATGTGATTATACCTATCGCCGATGTAGCGAGTGTTTGCTGGGACGGCGTCTAAGCCAATTAGAATTTGGCTAATCATTTTCCTTTTCCCTTGTGTACCGTTGAAACAAGCTTCATCAACAACTGATTTACTTATATCATCCACAATCGCGTAAACGGGCAAAGACGGATAGGAAAGATAGTGTATAATTTCATGTTCTTTCAAGCAGGCTTTTAGAGGTATTCCTACTTTTCTTAATAGGTTCAATGGCTTGGGATCCATAATCGAAACCCACATAGAAACACCCAACAATCTGGAGACCGAGTAAAGAGCATAGTATAAAGATGCCCCTACTGCGCCTCCTCGATAGGATGAGTGGACTGCTAGCGTTGCTATATCCCAGACAGTAGAGGAAGAAGCGAGCTCTTGTTTAACAAGATCTAAAAGTTCAAGATCTAAGGTGTGCTCAGCAAGGTCCGTTATAGATTTATTATTGTCAGAGTCAATAATGCGAATAGATCCTACTACTTGGTTATTTGAAGTGTCAAAAAGTATGAAGAATAAACTATCTGACTCATATGCTCCATATTCTCTGTCCATGAAATCTGCAGAGTGATCAATTTTGTCGAACTTCTCATCAAAAACCTTTCGATGTAGTTCTCTTGCAAGATTGGAAATTGGATTGGTGCCAGGAATAACCACTAGCTTATATTGACTATATGTATTACTTTCTAAGGGATCGTCTAATTCGCATAGGGCACGAGTTAGTTCCCGCTTTTCCACTTCTGTTAACTCATACGAGTATTCTTTTGTTCTGTTGATCTGATTCACAATTATTCCTGACGCTGAAGTCCAGGTCGCTAGAGGACTACAAACACGTAAGGTACTTTAGTCGCAATAAAAAACAAGTCGCAGTTTGAACTACTTTTTACGTAAGTTGAAACATGGTTTCGACTGTTGTGACGCCATTTACCTGGATAGCGATAGTGTGTTCACCTCGATAGAGCTTACGAGTGCTGCGTTGCTGCATCAAAAGTTTTTTCTCACAGCGGATAATTTCATTTGGATGTAACATAAAATCCTTGTATTTAAAGACTTTTGGTTTGCGTTCACCGTTGGCTTTTACATAACCCACAATGATATCAATCATTATTTTTTGTGGTTTTTGACTTTGTGAACGCATAGAAAAAGCCACAGTTGTTGATTCACCTATAGGCAATTCGGAAGGATCCATCGCGACTTCTGTGATCTCAATCTCAGGCTTTTTATAGCCAAACATGGCGAGCACGCGCTTGTCCCCCGCTTTAAGGTGATTACGCACAGCATGACGCACAATCCACTTCGTGTCAGTGTTATCTTCGGCAAACCAGTCTTCCAAAGTGTCGAGCACCTGATCATGCTCTTTTGCTAAATCATTCAAGTGATTAGCGACCGACTTTTTCACATATGCAGAACGGTCAGCACGCAACAAACCTAGGAGTTCAAGCGATGTTTCCGCACCTATATCCAGCTTTTTAGCCCACGGCAATCGAGGTCGTGTTCCTTCGCTCACAAATCGACGCACATGAGGGTTCTCATCTTGCGTCCATTCTTTAAGCTGAGCAATAATTGCGTCTTGATCAGTTAGCAATCTAGGTCGAATAGCAAACTCGGCGGTGAAGCGTTTTGTCAGCTCATAACACGCTGCCAGGAAAGCATCCAAACCCACTTCATGACCGTATAGTTTAAGATAATCGCCGAAAGGCCATAACCAATAGTTGTCGTTGAGAACATCTTTTGTTCCTTGAAGCTCATCAGGAAGCGTTTTAGTCAGAATCGAAATGCCCGCTTCGCCTGCAGGCAACTGCGCATGAAGGCAGAAGGCAATCTGTTCAGAACGCTGTGTAAACGTACGTTCATCCCAATCGATAAGCGTTTGTTCGACGAATAAAGAAACGTCAAAAGCAGCAAAGTTTGTTTGTATCTTTTCACCGATCGAAGTTACAAGGGCAGCATCAAAATAGTCCTTGAAAGGAGTTTTAGAAATTGCAGCTCCCCCTGTTTTATCAGCTCTACTTGGGGCACTATCGCCTGTATCAACAGTTTTAGCCATAACGCCAATCCTAGTGGACTAGTCAATGTTTACGGTGCGTTGCAGCAGCCAATGATCAGCTAGCACCAGAAGCATCATAGCTTCGACTACAGGCACCGCTCGTGGCAAAACGCATGGGTCGTGACGGCCTTTGGCAGCGAGTGACGTTGTTTGCCCGTCTGTGGTTACTGTTTGCTGCGCTGATGCGATAGTTGCTGTTGGTTTAAAAGCAACACGGCAGACAATATCTTGCCCGTTACTGATGCCACCTTGCACGCCGCCTGAATAGTTGCTTGTTGTTTGCGGCCCTGACTCGCCTGGGACAAAAGGGTCATTATGTTCAGAGCCTTTCATCTTGGTGCCTGCGAAACCAGAGCCAACCTCGAAGCCTTTTGAAGCTGGTAGCGAAAGCATCGCTTTCGCTAGATCGGCTTCGATGCGGTCAAAAACAGGTGCGCCTAGGCCCGCTGGCACTCCTTTAGCAACCACAGTCACAACGCCGCCAAGCGAGTCACCATCTTTACTTGCTTGCTTTACGGCTGCTTCCATCTGGGGCGCTACAGCTGGGTCTGGGCAGCGAGTTGGGTGCGCCTCAACTGCGTCAAAGGTCACTTCGTCAGCTGTCATAGTTGATTCGATAGTATGGATTTGGCTCACCCAACCGAGTACCTCAATAGTAGCTTTCTGGGTTAGAAGCTGTCGGGCGATTGCAGCTGATGCAACACGAGAAGTTGTCTCCCGAGCAGAAGAACGCCCGCCGCCTCGGTAGTCGCGAAAACCATATTTTGCGTCGTACGTATAGTCGGCGTGGCTGGGGCGATAGAGGTCTTTAAGATGGTCATAGGCCTTGGGCCGCTGGTCTTTATTCGGGAAAACCATTGCAATAGGTGTGCCTGTTGTCTGGCCTTCGAAAACACCTGATAGCAGCTCAACCTGATCGGACTCTTTGCGTTGTGACACAAGGCGGCTTTGGCCTGTGCGGCGGCGATCGATATCGCGTTGAATCAAGGCCAAGTCAATCGGCAGTCGAGGCGGGCAGCCGTCAACAATAACACCGACAGCTGGGCCGTGCGATTCTCCGAAGGTGGTGGTGCGAAACAGTTTTCCAAACGAGCTTGTCACCTGTTCAGCCTAGTGGATTATAACGAGACTTTCGTCCTTGGCACGCCCTGAACTCGTTTGATAGCCAATAACCGTTGGGTGATATTTTGCCAGGTGAGGAGGAATCTGAAGCTTTTTCTGCCAAAATGTAGATTGTGAGTAGCCAAGTTCCACCCCCAGACCACAAATTCAGCGAAATTAAAGGTCCCCCTGTGGATAGCATTACTTCTATCGACAGTAAACCTAGCGGAAAAGTACCTGTCGTGCAGCGCCCCGACGCTGACGAAGGTGTGATTGCTTGGGGTTATTTGGCTGCTGTTGCAGTACTGTTCGTTTGCATTATCGTTTTTGCTAGCACTTGCAAAGGCGACGACGGCCAGGTTACTCGCCAAGCCGAGAACCCCCTAGAAAATGCAAATCCTTCACCTGATCCAACAAGTGGGTTCGAACTAGATTCAGCATCACCTAACACAGACCCCACGGTGGCTTCTACTGCCGCCCCAGCTGAAGGTGCGACTACTAGCGTTGGATCTAGTTCTAGCACTGCTGCTTCAACTACTGTGGCTGTCGATCCAGCGAAAGCTATCGAAGATGCCGAAGAGTCGATTAACAGCAAGCTTAAGGCTTCACCAATCCAGTTTGCTCAAGCTAAAGCCGACATTCCAGAAGCTAGTGATGCTTTACTGAAAGAAATTGCCGAATCTATTGCCAAGCTGGATGTGACAGTTGTGGTCGAGGGCCATACAGACGTGACAGGTAATGCTGCTGCTAATGATGAAATTTCTGAAGATAGAGCCAAAGCAGTCATGGCTAGGCTAATCAGAGACGGCGTAGCAGAAGCTGATATTTCTGCTGTTGGCAAAGGTTCGGACGAGGCTCAATTCGGCAAAGACGCTGCCAAAGAAGACTTAGAAAAAGACCGCAAAGTCGAAATTGAACTTAAAGCTAAGTAATTTATCATTGTTCGCCGAAACGTGACCTGAGTCCAACAATATCGGGGTTGATAGTGTTAGTTGTGTCGGGTTTCTAGTTTGGCTGCTATAACTACGAGGATCGCAACGATAAAAGCTAGTTTCACTGCTGTTGCGCCTCCGTTTTGTTCTATCGCTCGTAACGCCAGAACAGTTAGGACGCCACTAGCTGCGATAGACACCTATTTAGAAAACGATGCTGTCTGCTGGTTTTGTATACGGTATTCGATGAACCCCGTGACGACATACAGCATGAGTTAAGCGTCTGCGATCCATACCCGACCATCGTCGGTCAACAACGAACCCATCGCTAGTGAGACGGAAATCATCAAGCACTGTCGCTAGACGACGAGCCGACGCATTGTTCTCTCTGGAACGTTTCGCTTAGGAAATCTCGATGTTTCGGAATCGAGTAGACTCGCTGATATGTCTGGTAAGACACAGTTGTCTGAGGCGATGGAAACGACGCTTGCACTTGCTGCTAGAGGTAACTGCCATAACCCTGAATGTGACGAACCTCTCATGGTCGAACGGTCCGATAAGAGTTTAGCCACGGAGAGATCGTGCGTATTCAGCCAGGTCCCACGGGTAATACTTGTGGCCCTCCAAAGCACTATCATCAAGACCGTACGTGACGGCGGCAGCGGCAGCGTCGAACGCCCAATACCCGACATACATAAAGGGACGTTTATGGCTTCCCCACCAGCTATACCCGCGTTTCGCTGGATACCATTTTTTGCGAACGAACTGGTTCAACGCCTGCGAGGCTGCTTCCTTTCCGTCGGTTTCGATCGAGTCGACGATATCGGCGAGAAAGGGAGAGGAACTAGTTTCCTTTATAGCGTAAATATGTTCTGGTATGTCGACCTCGGTGGCGAGCAGACGATAGAAAAGACGGCTGCGTTTTGGTGGAGGCGCTGGGACAACTCCATAGCGCATCGTTTTTCGCAACAGTTCTTTGTCTATCGAAAACAAGATACCGAACGATACTGTCCAAGCCGAAACATCAAGACCAGCAGTAAAATTCTCAGAACCTGAAGGAACGCCCTGGTAGAAACCTCTCGCAATAGCCGCTAACTCGTCTAGACCATAGCCAGCTGAGTAACCCGCCCGTATTTGAAGCAACGTATCGCTCCAAATTTGGTGTGATATTTTGTCCATGTAATCATCAGCTATCACACCCTCAACTATCTGTTTTTCTGCTATCTCGATAGACTGCCGAGCGCGCTTGATTCGGTTCTCATACTGAGAGAGCGTTGCTATCTCGTCCCTAAGCATCACCACCTACCTTTACAACACGATTATTGGATAAGTCTATCTATTTTTGTCTCTCTTTTTCCTGTCTTTGGGTTGAAGCTTTCACTGGTTTCGACCTTGCCGCTACTGTCTACTAGTGCGTTCCAGTTCGGTTTGGATATATCTTCGGTGTAGCCAAAGACCGCCCGCTTGAACTTTTGTGTTCGGATTGAAGGTTTCAAGATTAAGTTAATAAAGTCTTCAGTCGAGGTTATTTCCGTATCGTTTAAATCAAGATTTTTGGTCAAAGCATCTAGCAGTCGCGTCTCTGTCCATTCGTCGCTTAGTTGGACGAAATCGTCGGCGGTTTTGTTTTCGACGTGCCAATAGAAAACACTTGAACTTTCTGCATCACCGTTCACCACCCAACACACGTGCCATATATAACCGTAACACACCGTTGTTAGCTTCTGCTAGTGGTACCACAGTGGTACAGACCAGAAACGCTTCCCCTATAAACATGTTTTCCCCTGTTCAGATTCAGTTAGCTAAAACATGCTCTGAACAGGGAAAACAGTGGCGGAGAGAGGGGGATTCGAACCCCCGGAGCCCGCAAAGGCTCGTCGGTTTTCAAGACAATAAAACTGATGCCTCGAAAACCCTCTAAAACCAGTGTTTTCCCTGTGTACGGGGCTGCGACAGCAGAAACAACCTCGACCCCAGTTTACCGTTGAAACCCGCTTTTGACCCCTGCCAGTGGCACGAGCGTGGCACGGACGCTCCACTTCGAAGCTCTCAGTGCGACATCTACTCTTAGTGAATCTTCACACAAAAATTTCTAGGAAGTAGCGCCGACGGATCCTCGCGATCCTAGCAATTTCCCTGGGAGAACCTTAACCAAAATCATTGCCAACAATGTGAAAATCTCATAGAGAATCCAATTAAGGAAAAATCCCAGCCATCTCCAATCATCCTCGATACCAATTGAATCACTGACTGAAATACCTGGGTCGTCGTAGAGCATACCGAATGGAAACCCCGCAACCTTTGAAGGACTAAAACATTCGGCCGCAAAGGTACATCCTGGCTCCACGACTATGTTTAGATCTCGCTGGTATCCCAGTGAGATGAGAGTGATGATTAGAGAAATCAAGATGGATACTAGATAAACAGACGATCTAGTTGCCATTAACTTCATACCAAACATCATACATTTACATTAAACAGAGCGCACAGCAATAGCGTTCAAAATATTCCTTGAATTCCCAAAAACTAGATCGTCTAGGCCTTCAAGCTCGTTTAGGTGACCAGCGCTGGTCGTATATGCTGAGGTAGCTGATCCTCCGTCCAACCTTAAGGCATCAGACACACCGAGAGCTTTGAACACAGGACAAAGACCCCTATTCGCTCTGACTTTCTCTCCTGCGGAGGAGGACAACATCACTAAATACCGTTCGTCTTTCAACCCGATAGCTGAATAGTTATTCTCGGCATTTGCAGCGTCATTACATTCATTGTTTTTAACGACTGACGTAATCGAGCCAACAACATCGTGACCGTGTTCACCGAAGTCAGGCAGTGGACCTTGAGGTTTTTCGAAAAAACGAGCCTCGTTATTTTCTTCGTTGAAGCCTATGAGAACTTCTGCGCTGTTTACATTGTCGAAAAGGGTTGTACCGTTGACTATCGTGGTCCATATGGGGCCTGTGGCCTGATCGTTCGGCTCACTCCCTCTTCCTTGATCACCTGCCCATTTATTACCATTGACAGCAATTACAGTGTCACCGAAAAGTTGGGCATGGCCGCTTATGGGCCGTAGGGTGTACGAGGATTGCCTAGTTCCAGCCCCATCGATTGATATTCCAGGGTCGACCCGGGGGTCTGCAAGGTCAGCAATTAAGATATGAATCGAGGTATCGAGATCGTCATCGTCGCATACCGTGGAATGGAGTAAATTTTTAGATAGGCCAAAGTAGTCAATACCGCTTTCAAGCCGGTCGGCTATGCGGTTAGCGCATTCGTCTTGATAGTCAATTCTGTCGGCTACTTCGAAGTTGCGTTCTTGATAGGTGCATTGGTCTCCCCTGGGGCGGCCAAGGTCGACGCAGGCAGACGCCCGGACAGTTATGTCGTTGTTTCCGTCTGCGTTTGGGGGTGCGCTTCTTCGTGGGTTGATTTTGAAGAAGAACCCGTCGGGGTTGTCGTTTTTGATTTCGAAGAATTCTCCGTTCCCATCTGTTAGACGTATTTTTGCGTAAACTTGATTCCCGTCAGTTGGTGCGTCGTCGCTTAGAGCCAGATCGACATCTATTCTTCCATCGGAGTCCCCGAAGACGATACCTTTGAGTGTTGATCGGTCTATCCCATTCCAGTCTTCGGTGACGTCGATGGTGACGACTTGTTGTGGTGTGCTCGCTGTTGCGGCGACAGCGCCAGCTCTTAGAGCTTCACTCACATTTAGCGCTGTGTTTGATCCAGCGATGAACAGCCCAGGGATCACTCCATCGATGGCTAATGTTGCTTCATCATCGATTGTGCCATCAACCCCCACTGTGAATGTTGATGATTTCACTTCGGCTCTGGGTATAGGATTCTCTTCCTCAATCGATTCACTGAGCAAGTCCAGGTCGACCGGTATGAAAGTAGCCGTAGCAGGCTCTATCGAGTTCGGCCCTCCTCCGAGGACAGCGTGTTGACCTTCGACTGAGGCTATAGCGGTAGTAAGGGTGTAACCCCCGACATATGAGGGGTCTGCCTGCTTTCCGTCGGGCAGATCGCTGGTGGGTGAAGTCTCCAACACAAGCTTGCCAGCCTCATCGTATCCATTTAGACGCCACTTTTCGTCCGGTTGAGATGCCTGGTCAGGGTGATTGCTATCTTTAGAAACCAAAAATATTTCGTATCTGCCTGGTGCGATATCGACAGGGATTTTTGAGGTTGTGTTTTGTTGGCCTTCGACCCCGATGAGGCGTTCGTCTTTGAATAAGACGGTTTCGATTGAGGGTCCGTTTACATCGACTTGTGTTTCACAATCGATGATGCATTCGGTTGGTTTGAGGGTGAATGATGTTGGTTGGATTGAGTTGATCGATGTGCCTTGCCTAACGTGTCGTCCTCTGACAGCGGTGATGCCGGTGAAGTCGTAGGTTCCGACCTCGTCGCGTCTTTCGATTGCTTCGTCGCTGAGGTCGGTTGTCGCTTTGGTTGTTTCGATTACGCTGCCGTTAGTGTCGAGCAAGTCGAGAACCCACTGTTCTTGTGTCTGGCTGGTGTGGACACCTGGCTGGTGGGTGTCGTCTCGGCTGCGGAGGACTACTTCGTAGTAGCCGCCGTCGGTTTCGATAGCGACTGTGTTAGTCGTGTCGGCATGGTCTCTGTTTAGGATTTTCTGGTTGTTGAACTCGCCGGAAATGCTTTCGATCTCGACTATTTCCTCGGTTGCTGATTCGCCGTCAGCAGCAGCGGTTACAGCTGGTGCCTCACCACCGGGGGTTTGTTTAGTTTCTGTTCCGCAAGACTGTTCCTGATCTGCATCGCATGACGTTACTTCACTGTCGAGTTCTTCGGATTCTGACGGTTCATCTGTTTGCTGGTCAGACGGCAAGTTTTCAACTGACGCTGAAAAGTCGACTTGCGGCTGATTCTCGTCCGAGACTCGATCGCTGTTTGTCGTGGACTCTGCTGCTGGTTCCGAAGGGTTTGACTCTTCGACGGGTTCTATCTGTCGCTGTTCAGTATCTGCTTGTTCTGCCGGTTCTTCGGCTGGTATTTCTTCGGGAGGTGTTTCAGTGGCGGCTGCGGCGGTCGCATATAGTGCGACTGCTGCGAAACCTCCGATTGCGGTGACGGCGGCTTGTTTGACGATTCTTAAACTACGGTTCAAGACGGTTGTTCCTAGCGTTCGGCGGATGTTCCAGAACGTTTCGCAAGCTATCACGCTTCGGGGTTAAACGGAAATTTATATGCGAAATTAGTTTTTAAGAGCATGTTTAGGCTGATCACCGGATCGGCGGAACCATCTATGTGTCTGGCGGTTCCGCCGATCGTTTGTGGATTTAGTTGTGTCGGGTTTCTAATTTCGCTGCGACTCGCCAGTTCACCGCTATTACGGCGAGTGTTGCTGCGACGAACAACAGTTTCGCTGCTGTTGTGCCTCCGTTTTGTTCTATAGCTCGTAGCGCTAGAACGGTTAGGACGACACTCGTGGCGATAGACACCCATTTAACAATCGATGCTGTCTGCTGGTTTTGTGTGCGGTGTTCGATGAACCCCGCCATCACATATAGCGTGAATATCGTTGTGAGGTATATAGCGAATGTAGCTATCATCGGTGCGTTCCTTTCAACAAAAAAGTTGGTTGTTCGGTCCGCTAGCCTTTGACTAACTTAACGCAGTTACCTATACCTAACAAGTCGAAGATTAGACCGGTCGCTGTCGCCTGGACGTAGGTCAACGACTTTTTCGCTGCCGGGCTTGCGTTGTCGTATTTCGTCGCTAACCCTTTGACGGTGCTACCCAACCGGTTTTTGGCTATGGAAGGTAGTTTCGTGATGAGTTTGCCGACAACAAGTTTGATAGCGCTTTCAGACCCTCCTAACACTTTCAACGCCTGCAACAGTTTGGGTGAGGATTTCGCTAGCTTCGCTAGTTTCGGGGCGGCTTTCCCGATTTTTGTGACGATAAACGGACCGAAGTTCGCTGCCAACTCGCCAGCGCACTTCAACGCGGTACCGATTTTAGAGAACCACGGGTCAGCAGTTACGGGGTATGCGGTTACCGCACTGTGGTCGACGTTCAACTGCAACGTGTCTCCGATTGTTGTGTAGCTGGTGGGGACTTCTACGCCGTTGGCGTCATAAGCCCACGGCACGTCAACAACCGCTACCGGCCAGCCATCGGAATGAACCGTCACGCTGCCGTCTTCTTCGATAGTGAAATCGATACCGCTACCATCGCTAGTGTCAATCGGGAACGGGAACACGGTCGGCCCGAGATCGCTGTTAATAACCGTGATAAACCGAGCTGCGCCGTCAACACCAGCCTGAACCACCACGTCAGTGTCGGTATAGGCATCAACGTACACAACCGATCCGTCGTCTAACAGTTGCGCATCAGGTGTGCCTTCGTTCTCGGTCGGAGCGACTTCGAGCGTTTCGGTACCGGTTATTGGTATCTCTACTGGATCGTCGGCGTCGACAGGTATCTCAACACCATCGCCGATGACGCTGGGGTCGGTCGATACGATCACGCCGCTTGTCGGGTTGACGTCAACGTCTTCGACCGGCACTTGAGTTTTGTTTAACTCGGCTTCTAACGCTGGGACGTGTTCCATCACTGTCTCTAACGCGTCGGCTACTTCCTCGACGCTTTCATCAACATCATCGTTGTTTTCGGTTGCCGATACCGGTGCTGCTACCGTCGTTATTGTTAGCAACGTTGATAGCAGCACCGTCACAGCCATATTGAACCGGAGACGGCGTTTCCGTCGGCCTGGAGATACGTTGTCGGGCGGTTTCATCATTTTTCTCATCAGTTTTTCTCTTTCTGTGTTTGGGTTTGTAGAAAGCTCGCTGGCATTGGTCTGGACGGTCACCAGCGTGTCGTGCCGCGTTCGATGGTTTCGAAGAACAGGGCCGCGTTCAGGTCGGCGTTTTGCTGGGTGCGCTTGTTTTCGCGTTCGGCGTAAAACATTGCGACACTAGCGACCAGTGCTAGAAGCACGACAAGGACGACAATCACAGTGATCAATAAAAAAGTCATGGCTGAACTCACCTCCTGGCAGGTCCGGTGGCTAAAGGGGTCGGCGTCAGCGGGAAACGATGGCTGATGGGTGTTCCCGCTGACGCTCGTGGGGGGACGACTTACTTTTTCGGGTTCGGAGCGACTGATGGTGTTTGCCGCTGGTTACCGTTGTTTGGTTACTGGTTTGAGTGTTTCATGCGTGAGCTGTTTGTTGAACCGCTAGAAACGCGGGGGTTCGCCTGCTTTACCCTGCTGAAATTCATGGGGTATTGTGGGATACATCTGTATGTAAGGTTGGGATACGTGGACCGCCAGCAACGCCAACTCCAAATAGAGACAAGCCGTCATTTACGTTCTGAGGGTTTGTCATGGACCGCTATCGGTGTCGAGTTGCAGCATCGGTGGTCTGGGTTGTCATGCCGAGCGGCGTTACGTGTCGCTCATGGATGGACCCAACGCGAGGCCGCTGACGAATGGAACAAGAAATGGCCTGACCAGATCAAGACTGATAAAGACGTAGGGGTTTGGGAGAACCGGCGGCCTGGGTTCGCTGTTCTTGAAAAACTTGCTGAGCTTTACCAATGCGATGTTGCTGACCTGATTAAAGATGTCGGTACGTACCGCCATCTCGATACCGAGCAAAAACCCTTTGACATCAGGTGGAACGAAGAAACCGCTTCTGATAAATTTGGGTCTACGGACCGACGACAATTCACAACGAGCGCTTTCGCGTCAATCTTGACCCTCGCCTTTGCCCAACCCGTTTCGGCACGCCCGAGCGCGACCAGCGACGACGTCGATGCTATAGATACAGCAATCAAACACATAGAATCACAGGACACCGCCATCGGGTCAGCGGCCCTTCGAAGCGATGTGAGTATGCTTCTCGCGTCGGTCGAGTCGAAACTCGACGGTAATGCCTCACTAGCGGTGGCGCAGCGGCTTCAAGCGCAACATGGCGAGATTCATGCTTGGGCTGGATGGCTGGCATACGACGACAATGACCACCCGAACGCCCATAAACATCAACACGCCGCTATCACATCAGCTCGTCTAGCTAATGATCCGTTCGTTGAAACTCAAGCTCTCGCTTACCTTTCTATGTTTCATCGCAATAAGTCAGCTGTTCAGGCATTACACGCAGCTCAGGCGGCGCAAACTCTAACAGGAGGGTGGGCTACACCACGGCTGCGGGCGTTAACGCACCTACGCGCTGCTAACGCGTACGCTGAACTCGGCGAAAGAAGCCGATTTCATAGTGAGCTAAGAAACGCTCATCGGCACCTCGAAAAAGGTAAACACCAAGACGACCCGGTGTTCATAGATTTCGTCACCGACATGGAAGCTAGCGGGTTGACCGCTATCGGTTACCTCGATTTAGGCGACACACAGCGAGCGTTAACAGAGTTCACCTCGATCGTTGAGAACCCAGACCCGAACTTTCAACGCAACATCGCTTATTACACCTCTCGGCTAGCTGACACAGCAGCTATTGCAGGGGACTGGGTGCGGGCGTGTGAGACAGGAACTCAAGCTGTTGAACTCGCCGCCGTGTCTCAATCCGAGCGAACCAACAAGATTTTGCGTAACCTCCACACCAAAATCGCAGACCGTGACACAAGCAGCCAAGCTGCTCACGGGTTTACCGATGCCTACCAGAAAGCCTTCTCATGAAACAGCTCACCTACACCCGATACAACACCGAGGAAGCACAACCACTAGTCGAGCAGCTGATCGAAACCTACCTCGACGTTTATAAAGACGCAGACCCGAACTTTTTCAACGAAACACGTTACCGCCAGCAACTAACCAGTCACATGACAGCGCCGCTCTGGGAACTAATCACAGCGACTATCGATAGCGTCCTTGTCGGCTATATCTATGGTTTCGCTTTGCGTGAAAACAGTCGATGGGGGGAAGGACTGCAAACCAGCCTTTCCGACAACCAGTTACATGAGACCGGCGACCGGACCGTCGCAGTCAGCGAAATCCTCGTCACAGAGCCACACCGCCGCAAACATATCGCTGAAACGCTACACACTGATTTCATGGAACGGCGAACCGAGAAACGAGCAACGTTACTCGTCGAACCTGACAACATCCCAGCAGTCACTGCGTACGAGAAATGGGGATACGAACCAATCGGGCTACTTACCCCTGGCTGGGACAACGCCCCAACATACCAAGCTCATCTACTCACCCTTACTGCCTAGAACCTCCGTGCTGACCAGGAACGACAACGCTCTCCTGGTCAGCGTCAATGACACGTCAACCGGCGATAGATTCAGTGACTGCTTGCCAGTCGGCCCGCCACAGGCTGCCCACATCAGCGAGCACATTCAACCAGATAGGTGCGAGCCGGTTTGGTGGTTCGTGGTGGAGGACTGAGTGTTTTTCTTTCACCCACCGCTCAATCACCACCGCTGCTTCACCGATCGTTTCCGTGCCGTCGATCCTCGCTAACGTCTGACGGTACAAGTCTTCATCCGATGATAAATGCATCGAAAGCACGCATGATTCTCTATTAACCCACCCGTTGTATTCGTCGGACGCTAAGATCTCGCGTGCGATTTTGACGGCTTCGGGTTGGGTTTGGTGGAGCCCGTCGAGTCGTTGTTTCCAGATAGTTTTTTCTCGTTCGCTGTACATGGCAATTGATCCTTTGGTTCAGGACCCCACTTATTTTTCGGGGTCGAGGCTGCGCCTCGATCTCTTGCCCCGCCACATCTGCGGCGGTGTAGACCTGTCAACGAACCAGCCAACCAAATACCCCGTCACGGGGTGGCTGGGTTTTTCCGGACCTCACGAAACCCCTACCCAATCAACTAACACTTCCACTCGGATCTAGCCTGCGTGTTTAAGCCGGAACGTTCTTGGGGTTTGTGAATGCTGAAAGAAAAACCGGCTCGAAGAGCCGTTCTTTACAGGACGTAGCCGTCGTGACACACCACCACGATCAATATCCGCCGCTCAGTCTCAACCCGCTGGAACGGTCAGACCCCACCACTTTCTCTTTTCCTGGTTAGTTGATTTGTGTGAGCGCCCAGAGGACGAGTATCGCGAATCCGATTGTCGCTGCGAACACAGCGATTATCGCCACGACGAATAAGACCCACACGAGGACGGCGAGCAGTATTGGGATGACGGTTACTGCTGCTGCGATGGTGAACCCGACAACGATTTTGTGGGTCTGTTCGTTCGCTTCGCTAAACCCCTTCGTCGCTAAAGCCAGTACGGCTCCGATGAGTAGCACGATTATGGTGTAGGTGAATCCTGCGGTTGGGAACCCGAACCAATCGATCACCCACTCAACGAGGTTGGTTGCGTTGTCTGTTCGGGTTTGGTTGTAGATCGCGGTGCTAGCCGCACAACAGGTGAGTGCCGTGCGGCTAGCTGTCGTGACTCGACGATCAACTAGTACTTTTGTTGCTTCGTGTGTTGAGCTTTGCTCTATGAGTTGGTCGAGCCGCATAACGTCTACCAGTCCCAACGAGCCAACATAAAGTACGCTGCTAGTTCGCCTTCGTTCGGCTGGCCGCTTATGGTTGTTGTGCCGATGATTATCGGGTCGAGAGCGACTAAGGCTGCGACTACCCCAGTAGCCGCCCCTAGCCCGACCTTCCAGGAAAACCGCCCTACAGCGTCGCCAGTTTTGGCGAGCCGGGAAACGCCGTCTATGGTGCGTCTTGTTAAATGCTCGATCCGGTCGCCGACACGGCGTGTTTCTCGGACTGTCGGTAACGGTGCCGGTACCCGAGCGTTATGTTCCAGTACGGCGAGGTCGTGGCGGTCTAACTCACGCCAATCACCACCCGTTCGGCTCGTCGGGATTGCTTCTGCTGGTAGTTCGTGAGCGATAAGAAGCTCAGTGAATTCGACGCCAGCATCATCAATTTTCTTTAAATTGTTGAGTTGGCCTGTGGGGATAGCCATTTCGCCTTTACGGATGAGCGGGTCGTCTTCAAGACGGGTGACAGTCCAAATGTTTTGACCCCGCCCAGGGTCATAGACCCTTGGTGTGGTGTTGAGCGGCGCCGCGCCGACCACCTCCACAAGCGCATCATTATTACGGCAGTAGGCGGTTAGTTGACGGGCGTGGTCGTGAAGCTCACGATGGCTACGCAGTACGTGTTTTGTTGCTATAGGCAACATAGTTGTTTCTCCAAACAGTAGAAGTGAATGTGTTTGGAGTCGCACCCGATAGAAGGTTTTGCAGCTATCTCTATGATAGCTGTTTTATGGTTTTGGTGGCAAGTACTTTATTCGTTCATCCCTTGAATGAATGGTGACGTGTTCGATGGCATTACGGACACGCTCAGAGATCTGCGTCTCGTTATAGAGCGCATCAATAACGCGTTGGTAGCGTCCCATATGCGACCCGACAATCCGAGATCTCAGGTCTAAATCGATTTGACGTAACGTCAAAACGTATTCTCCTATTCCGTCGTAGCCGGTGCGCTGCCGGATTTGTTTGATAAACAACACTGCTGCTTGGATCTGTATCGCAGCAGCGACGACTTCTTTCACCGGCAACGCATGACTGCGGCATTGTTTGTAGTAGGCGAGGCCGTCGCTTGTCGCGTGACCGTACGATAAGCGGGGGCTGGAAAACGGTGTGCCGCCGAAAACGTCGCCGGGGATTTCACGAGTCAAATCGATCACGCTCGGATCGCCATCGTAACCGTCGTCGGGGATGTTCAATGCGAGTTGCGGCAGTGACGACGTTAGTCTGACGGTTGCTTGGATCTGTTCGTTAGTCATCGTGTGGTCATCGCGATCGATGAAGACGCTGTAGAACGGGTCGCCGTAGACGATGTTTGGTTTCAGGTCACGGGCGACGCGCTGCCAGTACGCGTCGGTTTGTTCTTTCACCCATATAGCCAGGTCAAACACATCCATAAACCGGCGTTTGTGGTACCAGCGGGCGGTTACCGCTGCGCCGAACTCGAACCCGAAAAACACTGTCGTTTCGGTCGACCGGTGCACGTGCACTGGGTAGAAATGACGGAACGGCCCGACGATCGGGGTCACGACCGGGCCGTCACCCATCCACAAATGACCATACGCTTCACCTATGAGCGAAACCACTGTCGCTGAAAACCCAGTATCACCGTCACCGGGTTTCTGGTTGGTTCGGTGTTGGCTGGAACTGTGTTGACTTGTTGTCGGTGGCCCGATAGTGTTCGCCCGCCGGTACACGGCCCCCATTTCCCCGCCGGTGTTCAACACCACATCCAACGCATCCAACAACTCGACTGAGGCTTTCCCTTTGCCTTTCTTCACCTGCGAGAGATGCGACTCCGAACGAGCAACATTCGGGAACTGTTCCTTGAGTAGTTCAGCGACATAGGTTTGCGAGTAATCATGCACAGCTAAATAGACGCGAAAGATTTCGCCTATTTCTTTCCTAGCTTCCGGCATCCCCATCGAGTTATTACAGCACAAATACCCGAAACGCGCTGAACCAAAATACAAGCAGCCACATTTAATCTTCACTCAAAGGTGAAGAAATTTGGTTCTTCACAAAGATACAAGCAGCAACCTATGATCGCTTCTATTGGAGTCACACCCCAGTTATGCGTGGCTTTGCAGCAGGGTTGGAAGAGACAGTTAGTCGCTAAACAATCTCGTCTCTTCCAACCCAAACAACCAGAAACCCCGACCCCCCCAAAATCTTGAAAGGAACCAGAAGTCTCCGATGTCCACCACCCTACCAACGCTGTATTTGGCGTACCCCAAAACATCGCCAGCAAGCATCGATACCGCTAGCAGCATCAGCCGCCACCCGGCCAGTGAACGGTTCTTGCTGCCATCAGGCCTGCGGCACGTCACGCATGACGTGACTTGTGTGGGTCGGGTCGTGGCGGTCGGTCATGTGAGGTGTGGTGCCGGAACTTGTGCTCGGACTGGCGGTGCGGACGCGAAGGTTTGTGGCGTAGCAACGCTGAGCAATCCCGAGCAAGCCTTTCAAGATGTCGTTGCAAGAGGTGAAGATCGTGTCTGATTCTTACCTCGGGGGTGCGGAGGCGCAGCCGAAGCACCCCGACACCACCCTCTCCTCTCCTTCTCTTCCCTCTACCTCTTCTTCTCCTTGCTTCAGCGGCGTCTTGGTAAGTAACCAAAAACATGTCCCCACCGCTAAACAACGACACGATAAGCGGCGTGCGTTTGGGTGGGCGGCGCGTAGCTACAACAACAAACTATTCGGCGACCGCCACCGTATAGGACGCTGCGGAAAGTATCCGATCACCAGCACCGTCGCAGTGAAACGCAGCGTCCACGGCACTGTTCACACATCCGGGTTGCAGCAATGCGGATCAGTGCATGCGTGTCCGCCATGCGCAGCGAAAATCCGTCACCAGCGAGCGGTTGAGATCAACCGGAAAGCCGAACAACACATCGACGCAGGCGGCGGACTCATCTTCCTAACCGTCACGTTGCCTCATAACTTGACCGAACGGCTAGCTGATCTTTGGGATGTCGTCGCTAAAGCTTGGTCATCGATTATCGGCGGGAAACAATTCTACGGCGACGACAAAACTGTCGGAGCGAAAAAACAGTTCGGG
Organism: Acidimicrobiales bacterium; assembly: GCA_020629155.1. Classification (GTDB taxonomy): domain Bacteria; phylum Actinomycetota; class Acidimicrobiia; order Acidimicrobiales; family SZUA-35; genus JAHDDW01. The sequence continues at coordinate 246,909 of JAHDDW010000002.1, forward strand.
TTACAGGGTTCATAAGGTCGTTCGACCTAACGCATAGCCCCGATACCGGCTGGCATCCACACCTTCACGTCCTCATGTTTCTCGACAAGCCAGTCAACGAATTTCAAGACGAGTTTTGGGAGATCGCAGGGTGGTTCCGTCGCCGTTGGATCACAAGAATCGCCAACATGACCGGTAAGAAAGTCGACCCAGCGTTCGGCGTCGACATCCGCAGCGTAAAAACCTCTGCCGGGATCGGAACCTATGTTTCGAAGATCAACTACGAACTCGCCCGCTCCGATTTGAAGAAAGGTCGTGGCGGAGGGTCACGCACGCCGTTCCAAATCCTCGAAGACGCCATCGACAATGATCACCCCAACGACCGGAGACTCTGGCGCGAATACGTCCACGCATCGAAACGACGACACACCATCACCACCTCCCCTTACCTCAAAAAACAATACCCCAGTAACGAGTTGTCAGATGAGGAAATCGCGTCGCAAGAACAAGACGGCGAAACCGAACTACTTATCGATAACGAGATATGGCTGCACCTGATGCGCCACCACCGCCCCGCCATCATTTCGCTCATTCACGCTCAGCAGCATCAAGACGCTGAAGCGACATTTCGCGTCGTCGCCCGCCATATCGGCTGGTGTCGACTCGACAGAGGTGGGGACATCCCCCACATCAAAACAACAACAAAAAGGAAAAGAATATGACCATCAACCAGCTACACGTAAACACCGGAGGACTCAAATTCCGGTACATCAAAGCAGCCGAGCATTACGAATGGACCGACGGCAACCGCTCGCCGAACCAAACACGGCACCCCGACACCGGACAACTCCTATGGAAAGTCACCGTCACCATCCTCAGCCCTGACACCTCAGACGCTGCCACCGGGACGGTAACGGTTCCAGCTACAGAGAAACCAGAAGCCGCGTTCGACAGCGAAATCGACTTCGAAGGACTCACGGTCCGGTTCTGGTCACGTAACGGGCAACTCGGCCAATCATTCATAGCCGACGCAATCAAAACAACCAAACCCGCAGGAAGGAAACCAACCACAGCGCCAACAGGTGCCGCTAGCTAAATGACCATCACCAACCACCTGGGAGTCGACCAGAAGCAACAAAGCTGGCCGACTCCCACCAACCCCAATTCGAAAGAACCGATTCTTATGACTGAAAGCAACGAGTTCCTGCGACTCATCAAACGCATGTACCAATCCAACAACCCGATCATCCGAGGCTGGGCACGCCGTCTCGAAGACGCCTACTGGAAAGAAAAACAACTACCACTCTTCAAACAAAACCAACCCGACGGCGACAACCACCCCACCGAAAATACTGACGATGAGAAAGGTAGAAAGACGTGACCGATCCGATAACCGGGTTTGACCCCGGCAACCAAAACCCAAACCAACCACAACCCGACCTCGCCGAACAAGCCGCCGCCACCCTCGTCCGCACGATCGTATGGGCATGGCAAACGTTCTGGGATTTCCGGAACCTCGCAACACCAGCCATAGCACTGATCGCTACCGCAATTTGGATTCGCCCTATAGCGCTCGTCGCTGTCACTGTTTTACCGTTACCTCAACTACGACAAATTGTGACCGCAGAGTGGCGGGCATCAATCGAGCGATACCGCCATTCCGTCTGGCGTAGAAAATGGCCAACGTATACAACGCAGCTCGGCTGGTCGAGAACCTACGGCCGGACAGCCCACACACCGAAACTACGGGCACTAACAATTGAACCGTCCCGCACCACCGTCGAGCTACAACCCCTCGCCGACCACAGAATCGGTTCGTGGGCTGAGATGGCCGACTCGCTACGACGCCTCACTAACCACGCTCAAGCAACGTGGCGAGAAACCACACCCGGCCACCTACAAATCACCCTCACAAAACAGGCACTACCGACAATGCTGCAACTCGACCGTACCAAAGTCGCTAAATCTGAGAACGAGATCTACCTCGGCCAATGTGCCGACGGAACCGATTTAACGTGGAACGTCGACCACACTCCGCATCTCTTTATTACCGGATCGACAGGAGGCGGGAAAGGTAGTGTGATTCGTCTCTGCCTGCTCCACGCTGCCGAAAGCGACTGGGAAACCATCGTGGTCAACCCCAAGCGGTCAGGTGAATATCACTGGACCAAGAGCCATGGGGTCACTGTTCTCGCCCGACTGCACGAAACCGAACACATGCTCCAAACAACATTGAAAGAGCTATACCGCAGGCAAGAAATATTGGATGAGAAAGGCGAAGAAACCTGGCACAACGAAAACTGGTCACGACAACTCATCGTCGTAGACGAAACCCCGACCCTACTGATGGGCAAAACCGATAAGACGATCCGGGAGAACATTGCCGTTGCGTTGAACACGATCGCAGCGATGGGACGCTCAGCAGGCATCCACCTCGCCATAGCAGCGCAACGACCCGACACACAAGCACTCGGACCATACGGCGGGCAACTACGAAACAACATCGGAGCACGAATCGCCATCGGCACACTCGACCAACAAGGCCGACAAATGCTATTCGGAACCCTCGACCCCGACATCACCCGAACCCTCGACTCAACACCAGGTCGAGCGCTAGCCACCCAAACCAACAGCTACATCACCAACCAAGTGATGGCCAGCCAAATCGCATACGTCACCCAACAACAACTGAAGGAGCGACTATGAGCCTACAACGCACCATCACACGAATCACCTCAGGCGTGTTCCGCTGGTTCTTCCCCACCGTCGACCACACCATCCGAACCATCACCCTACTCGCCATCACCCACACCATCTTCTGAAAGGACAAGACCCATGTTGCTCAACATCGACCAAGCAGCCGAACAGCTCGGCGTCACACCACGGTTCGTGCGACGCCTCGTAGCTCAACGCCGAATCACCTACCACAAAATCGGGAAATACGTACGATTCCACCCAGATGACATCGACGACTGGATTGCAGAGAACCGAATAGAGGCGACGAACCTGTAGCGACGGCCCTGGAAGGTGCTTGAATAATCGGCTCTTGACCAAGTGGCAGGAATTATTATTATTTAGAGTACGACTCAGTTCGATCAAGACCTGCACAAATCCCCAATACGAAACCAGAGAGTCCACAATGAAACTGACGTCAGTATCGGTACAAGGCGATATAGCTTTAGGGGATTTCAATATTGAATTTTTCAAGGCTGAAAATAAACAGGTGCACTATCTTGTTGGGAATAACGGATCTGGCAAGACCCGATTCATGGACCTTATCCATCAGGCCCTGACAAGAAAGGGTGGGGGTCAACTTTTCGGTGAAGGTCAAAAGGTCCGCTTCGAAATCGACCGTGGAACCGAGGGGAGTCTATTTCTGGTACACGAGCGAATCGAATCAAATAGATGGGATAGCTCCGTCATAGATGCTAGCGGTGAGTCAGTAGAGATTCAGCATGGGGACGCGCCGTTACCTGTTGTATATCTGCCCACTGAGTCGATTTTTAAGGTGCAAGAGATAAAGGCGGTCACAGGAGATATCCCAGAACCTTCTTCTGGAACAGCTGAGAAGGCTACTAATCTCAATCAGTTCATCCCTCAGCTACTAGTTGATCTGAAAAATATGGACGCCGCAGACCTTGATAGGGAGTTCCAAAAACAAGGTGGGCAGATAGCACCTGGCACGAACCCGGTCCGAAGAATGGACCGGTTTCAGGAGTCATATGAGTTTCTAATGGGAGGCTCAAAGATCTTCAAAGAGGTTCGTGCGGGCGACGGCAAGCATCGTGTTCTTTTCGAGGACGCCCACGGCATGGAATGCGACCTCGATTCTTTGAGTTCTGGTGAGAAGCAGATCGTGTTCAGGCTTGGGTTTATCCTCGCACACTTAGAGCCAAGCACAGGTGGGTTGGTGCTCATTGACGAGCCAGAGCTGAGTCTTCACCCGACCTGGCAGACACGATATATCGAAGCGATTAGACAGATGTTCACCTCAACGGAGTTGCAGATTATCGTGGCGACTCACTCGCCTTTCATCTTTGAATCCTTTGACCCTGTCACGCAAGAATGTCTCAGAGTAGACCGATCGGATTCAAAAGCAGAGCCCGTCGAACTCACATTGTCAGGAATTGGGTCTCCTGCAAGCGCTCCACTCGTGGCATACAAAGCACTGGATGTTTGGACCGAAGCGCTACACATCGAGCTGTTCGATTATCTCCTGAAGAAGACTGGATGCAATGGGCCGACCTGTCTTAACCGGCATCTCAAAGCAGCTCCTCACAACCTTCCCTCACCCAAAAGGTCCGTTTCAGGAGCTATGACCTTTGCAAACACGAGTTTTTCAGCCTACGAAACACTTCCGGTCTGGGTCAGAAATCATCTACATCACCGAGACTGCACAGACCGGCAAGAGCCAACACCTGCTGACAAGAAACAGTCCGTCGAGCTAATGCTCAGACTTCTCGCATAGTTATTTACTAAATAGTTCGCGCTGTTTAGGGCCTTTTATCCGGTACGGATTGATCGTGGTCGGGGTAGCCGTTTGTTTGCCGTCGAGGAGTTCGCCGACGGTGATTATCTGCACTCTGGGGTAGGTGTTGCCATGCTGTTTGTATGTTCCAGCTTGCCTAGCGGCTTCAAGCATCCCAGCCGTTGGGCTTGTCAAGGTGGTCATGACAGCTAGTTCAGCGCCTTGGGCTTCGAGGGTTCCGATCAGATCTCGAACCATCGCTGGGTTGAGTTTCTTACCGCCTTTGATGGAGATGATGATTCGTCCGTAGCCGATCTCGTTATCGACAGGGAATCTTGCGATGCCGTCGACTCCTTTGTCGCCTCGTTGTTTCTCGTTCGGCTGCCCACGTAACAGTGTGACGGCCCATCGTTCGAACTCGAACGGATCGTTCTGAAACAGAGCTTCGGCTCCGGCGGTGTCCTTTGGTATGCCGCAGATTTCATAAGGCCGGGTTTCGGCTCCGAGCCGGTCTGTTATTCTTTCTTGAATAAGGTTGATGGCAAGGTAGGTGATGTCGATGCCGATCCAGTGTCTACCGAGTTTTTCAGCGGCTTCGATAGTTGTTCCGCAGCCACAGAATGGATCTAGAACCACGTCACCGGGTTTGGAGCTGGATTCGATGATCCGTTCAAGCAGCGCTACCGGTTTCTGTGTTGGGTAGCCAAGTCGTTCTTTTGCCATGTTGTTGATCGCTGGTATGTCCCACCAATCGAGTGCTTTCTTGGTTTTGCCTTTCATTTTCTGCGAAGTTGCAGGGATACGGGACGCTTCGAAATATTGTTTGTCTGGCTGTTTTGAGTACCACAAAATGTCGTCGTGTTTTTTAGGCCAGTACCGTTTCGAGCTACCGCCCAGACCGTAGAGCCAAACTATATTGTTGAGGAAATTTTCTGGGCCGAAAACGGCATCGAGAATAATCTTCAGGTAATGGTTCGCTGTTTGATCGCAATGAACATATATCGATCCTGACGGTTTCAGAACTCGGTGAAGCTCAACGAACCGGGCCGTCATCATGACCAGATACGCCAACATATTGTTGTCGCCGAGGATTCGCCGTAACGCTGTGATGGTTTCAACTACTTTGATCGGCGCTCCGCCATGTACAAGCTCGTTGTAGGTTTCTTGAGCTTCGATACCCCAAAGCCACGAATCGTCGAACGCTCTGATCTGGGCCTGATCGCTATCGCCGTCAATGGTCGAGAATAAAATGTTGTAACTTCGGTCGGAGTTAAACGGCGGATCAAGGTAGATCAGATCGACTGACTCATCACCTATCTCCTTGCGAAGCACCTCAAGGTTATCCCCGAACCACAATCGGTTCATCTGGTCTACGACAGTCGAAACACTCATAGCGTTCCTATCGGAAATAGACCAGCCGCCGTGAGCATCCAGAAGCCTTCCGCCAACCAGATCAATATCATCTTGCAGTTATATCACTTATGGGTTATAGTTGGGTTGTGGGTCTCCGTGTTTTATTCCATCCAACATTTGACAGCCAAATAGAAGCCTTACACGACGGGGCTTCTAACAGCGATGAGATGTTGGGATGGTACGAGGAAATCATGAGCCTTGTCGGAGCGTTAAACAAATACGGGAGAGTGA
>JAHDDW010000024.1 GCA_020629155.1 Acidimicrobiales bacterium
ATTCGACATTGGCTGCATTTGCTATATCGGCAGACGGCACGCCGGTTGACGGTGTCAATGGTCCGGTAGCCTATCTATCGGCAGCAGAAGCAGTCACGCCACAATCGATACGCGATGCAATGGCGTTAGCTTTATCGGGTGGAGTCACGCCGGTTGCAGGTTCGATAGACACACAACTGTCCGAAGTACCACAAATAGTTTGGCAGCATGATGTTTCAGGATTTACAACTGAAGGTCAAGCCGGAAAAGAATTACTGGATGCTCAAAGCGCAAGCGTCGATCTAGCGCCAGTGCAAACAGTGGTGGATGCGATTCTTGTTGATACCAATGAACTTCAATTGAATCAAGGTAACTGGTTAACGGCTACCGGATTCAGTACGCATACGGTTGCGCAAGTTGTTGCGGCTATGCAGGTAGTTGCGGATGACTTTAAAGCATCGACAACAACTGTCGATCTGTCTCCGGTGCTCAACGCAATTGCAGCACTCAACGACGTGTCGGCGGTTGAACTTGAAACAGCATTACTTAACGACGCTGACGGCCAAACGTTCAAAGCATCACTGGCGCAGACTATTGAGAACGCCATACTCAACAACACTGACGGAGAAGCGGTACTCGCCGGTATTCAAGGTGTAGTTACCGCAGCACTAACCAACTACAACACGGCTACCGCTACTGACGTGGCGAACGTGTCAGTCGATCTATCGCCTTTAGAAACTAAGGCGCAAGCGGATGCACGACAAGCTGTCTTAGTGGCTGAGCATGACGCGACACAATCGGCAATCAACGGATTGTCGAACGATGTCAACGTGGTAAGTGTCGGCGGTACTAACGTCACTGGTCCAGACGATCTAAAGGCAAACGTATCCAATCTGTCAGCAGACGTTAACGTCATTAGTGTTGCAGGCACGAATGTTTCGGGTGTTAACGATTTTAAAGCTGACGTAAGTGCCTTGGAGACTAAAGTTCAAGCGGACGCTAGAACGACAGTGTTGGTTGCTGAACATGACGCTACGCAAGCAGCAATCACAAATCTCAACGATCTGAATGAAGCGCAAGTTAACGCTCAAGTCGATGCGGCTATGGCTGACTATGACGGACCTACTAAGGCTGAGGTTGATGCTAGCTTTGCCAGCCTACTAACGGTTATTACAGGTACGGCTACCACGTCTACAGCATTCGTTGCGGATAGCTCACCAACAGCGTTTGAACAGTGGATGCCACGACTAGAGCCGTATTTAATTGGGGCACCACAGCCGATCATCGAAAGCCGACTCATCGAAGCGGCTATCGAAGCGTGCGAGGATGCGGCAATATGGGCCGGTGAGTTGGCCGAGATACCAACGGTACTTGGGCAGAACGACTATGAGATACCGGCGTTAGTCAACAGTCAAATTCATTCAATATTGTCTGTCAAAGTTAACGGACGATTTCTTAATGCTGAGTCCGGTGATTTCTTTGTTAATGAGCGCGGGTTGATTACGCTTAGAAATGCGCCTAAGTACGATAGCGATCCGATTACGCAAACCGGTACTCGACGCGAGGGCATACTTGTGACGGTCTCCCTAAAGCCGACGCAAGAGGCTCTAGCGTTGCCAGGAATACTATGGAGAGACTATCAGAAGATGGTCGCCGCAGGCGCTCTCTCCAAAGCGCACGCCATGCCTAATCGAGCGTGGAGTAGTGAAGAACTAGCCGCTAAGTATAGAAACATATTTGAAGAAGAAATGGCCGACGCACGACGCGCTATCGACCGTGGATTCATCACCACCAATCAAAAGCTGGAGACTGAGTTTTTCGCCGCTCCAACTCAACATAGATACGGTGCGCACAACTCACCGGCATACAGAGGTCAAGTCTAATGGCGTTGTTGATCAGTAATTTTGCACAGTCATCGCTCACAGTTGCGTTGGGTTCTAACTCCAGCACCGACACAGTGATCACTGTTGCTGACGGCAGTCGGTTTCCTAACCCAAGCACGGGCGACTGGTTCCCGATTGTACTTATCTCGGCGGACACGCTAACGCACGAAGTCGTGTGGGGTACATCGCGTTCAGGTAATACGATAACCGTCAGTCGTGCACAAGAAGGCTCTAGTGCTTCCGCATTTGCAGTAGGTGCTATCGTAAGCCACAACCTGACGAAAGAAGCATACGAACAATTCGTTCGACAAGGTGCGGATAATCTAACAGTCAAGCGTGGATTAAACTACGGTCTTGCGGCTGGTACGGTTACAACCATGACAGCGACGATAGCCAACATCGCTGCTTACTCGGACAAGCTGACTGTTAATGTACAGGCGGTCGGTGATAACACCAGCAACTTTGTCACACTCAACGTTAACGGTTTGGGTGCAGCACGCGTGCGGTACTCAGAAGCAGACGGAGCACTAGAACCTGGAGCGATTAAAGCAAACGTCACTTACTCACTGACGTACGCAGCATCGGTCGGCGGATGGATATTAAACAACCCGTCAACAACAGCAGCAACGACGCTGAAAGCGGGTATTGCGCAATTGGCCGGTACTTCAGAAGAAACGTTTGATGTTGACGGTGACAATACTAAAGCGGTCACTCAACAGTCTGCATCACGGATAGCAAAAGCCAACTCAGACGCTCTAATTACATCGGTGTTTCCTAACAACGTAACGTACACTGGAGACGGTCGGGACGGTAGTGTTTTAGTTCCTACATCAACGCCTTTAGAAGTTAACAGCTTTACAATCAACGAATATGATGCACTGAATATTCCAGCAGGTAGTGTTTTGACTACTGAGAATACGATTGGTGTTGCAATTCTTAGAGTTAAAGGTGCGTTTACACAAAGCGGTCGAATCATAGGGTGTCGCTCTGGTAGTTACTGGCCAACACGACACATGGGGCCGACGGGTGGAACGCACTCAACCAAAACAATATCTACTTCAAAGTTTGCATTTGCTGGACAATCTGATCTATACGGATTTTCCAACTCCGTTAGGGCACGCGCTAACTACATATCAGCGCAACATTTGGAAGTGGCACTGAGAGCGGGGATACCACTGACATCTCTACACGGAGGTGCCGGTGCTGCATACTTCGATGCGGGCGATACACAAAACGGGTTTAATACCGTACCGGAGCAAGGCGGAGGTGGACTGATAATAATTGCCGACACTATCGTCATTGGCGCAACAGCACAAACCGAAAAGTTTCACGCTGTGCCCGAAACAGAATACCCCAGTGGAGAAGCTAAGACAGGGCCAAGTGCGGGCGGTTTAATTCTATATGTCGCAAGAAGTGTAACTATCGATCCGGCAGCGTCGTATGAGATGGGCGTAGAAGGTATCGGTCAAAATAGTGCTTTTTGGAATACAGAAAACCTTGCTGCAAACGAACAAGTTGCCGGTGCTGCAAGCGGGCAGTGTTTTATATTAAACACATCTGACAACAGCGTCACAAGGGTATTCTAATGCTGATTAGAAACGATAAGTTTTCGGGGGAGTTCCCGAAACGTACAACACGACGACGTGGTGATAACACGGCTGAAGTTGCACTCGACTGTCTTATTGTTTCGGATTCACTACGTCCTATCAATGGGCCAGTCGTTGTCCCAAACGTATCGACTGTCAATGTCAATTCTGTTTTTGAACATGACGGTGTGTTCTTTACGTGGTCGGAAGATGTCGATGCGGTTGAGACGCCGATTGACTCGGCGATAGATCGTATCTTCTTTACAGGTTTAGATACGCCACGGCAAGCAACGGTGGAAGGTCTAGCCAATGACATAACGTACAAACTTGGTTTACCGGCTCCACCGGAAAAGCCTATCCTGCAATCGCAAGTTGCAGTGGGTACGGGCGATGATATCAATACGTTCTATGTCATGACGTACACAAATATTTGGGGTGAAGAAAGTGCGCAGTCAGAAGCCTTAGAAGTCACGTATAAAAACGGCGACGGTATTACTGTCTTCGGCGGTAGGCTTGGATCACTAGACTTGGGCAGCTACGGCATTGTCGAGTGGAGTCTCTACCGTGGTGCCGGTGATCAATCGCAATTAGTTGAGAAAGTATCTATCGAACAGGATACGATTTTCGACAATGCGTTGACGACAGTGCTTGGAAAGACGCTCGATTCATTAACTAACTTTCCGCCACCGGACAACATGATCGGGTTGCACGTGATGTCTAACGGCATTGCGCTCGGCTTCGTTAAAGACACACGCAAAGTTGTTGTGTCAGAACCTTACAATCTAAACGCATGGCCCTATGAGTTCACGGTTGGCAGTGATGTCATTGCAGTCAGCAGTTATGAGAACACGGCTGTCATCGGCACTAAGGGCTACCCTGAAATAGCCACTATCGTCAATCCTGAAAACATCGTCCCTATCCGGCTGAATGATAGGGAGCCTTGTGTGTCAAAGCGCAGCATGGTTCAGGGGGCAAACGGTGTCTTCTACGCTGCACCTACGACACTGTTCTACATCGGGCCAGGTGGAGCAAGGGCGATGACTATCGATATGGTTGACGCTCAGTCATGGAGAGCGTTAAAGCCTGAGACGTTTAATGCTGTGTATCGCTCCGGCGCGTACATGGCGTTCTACAGCGATAGTGCCCAAGGCGGTACTTGGGTATTCGATACGCGAGAAGAGAACGCTACGATACGTAGGCTCTCATTGTGGGCTAGTGCGGCGGTAGTCGGCGAAGGTAACGATAATCTGTACTACGCGTCTGAAAATGTCCTGTATCAATTTGACGCTGACAACACCAAGTTGATGTACCGGTGGGAGTCTAGCGAACACGGTAACGGCTCACCTTACGCCATAACGTCACGACGTATCCTATCGCCAGACTTGGCTGCTAATCCTACCCCGTTGGAGTTAGCAGCCATACGTGAGGCTGAGGCGGCTGTAGCGGCCACGAGAGAGGGTGAGGTGGCAACGGCGTTGGCATTGGGTGTTGCAGTCGGAGTCGGGGGAGCAGTAGGACAATCGATGGTCGCTGAATATCCAGTGGCCGGAACGGACCTACCGCCATTAGCCGATCCTCTCGAAGTGGCGTCTGTCAAGTTGTGCGTTTATGCCGACCGTCAGTTGATGCACGAAGAGGTGATTACGCAAGAAGACGAAGATCGTATCAATTATCATGATCGGGCAAGGGTGTGGAGCTACAAACTTGAAGGTAATATTGAAATTACACAAGTCGATCTTGCCGGATCAATTAGCGAAATGCACACGGGAAGTTAATTGTGAATAGAAAGTTTGTACAGATACCGACTCACTTGGACCCAATGACATCTCCGTCAACAATCCGTAGGGCGTTAGAGCCTATACGTGACGCAGTGCAACGTAGGTTTCAAGGAAAGAACAGTGGTGAACGTGTCGTTACTCGTGCGGACCTAATCGCATTGGGTTTGGCAACTGAAAGCGACATAGAAAAATTAGAGGATTGATCATGGGTTTTTCGTTTAAAAAAGCATTGAAGGGTGGATTGATCGGTGGGCCGGTCGGCATGCTTTACGGCAGCAGTAAAATCCGTAACGGTGTTAAAAACTTTTTCGGTAAGCAGGACCGTCGTAACGCTCGCGCAGAAGCGGCTACGGCTGACGGCTTGTACCGACAAGCGTCCGATTACAATGATCGGGCGTACACCGTGGCGCAAGAGCAGAAAGGCGCTATCGGTTCTGAGATAGATAAACTTCGAGACCGAAACGAAAACATCTATCAGCCGATGGAAGGTGAGTTGATACAGGCAATCAACACAGACAATTCAACTAACGTTGCTAACAGTGCGCGTGACGAGTTCACCACGCAGTTCGACGCTAATGCGCAAGCGCAGCGAGAGCAGGCTATGCAGTACGGCATGCAGCCTGGAAGTCAGCAGGCAATACGAATGGACCGGCTCAACAACTATGACCGAGCACGTGGTGCTGCAAACGTTGCCAACGAAGCCCGAACTGAAGAATCCGATAAGCAATTCTTGCGTAAGGCATCGTTCTTTAATGCTAACGGTAGAGGTATGGAGTCACGCATCATGAACAGCTTAAACGCCATGTACGGTGCCGACTACAATGCCAATCTCAACCATGCTGCGGCCATTAAAAGCGACGGCGCACGGCATCAGGGTTACTCTAATGCTCACGCTGCGAAAGCCGGTGCAGGCTTCGGTGCAATAGCGAAATTAGGTGGAATGGCATTAGGTGGTCCGATAGGCGGTGCCATTGGTGGTGCAATAGGCGGTATGATGGGCGGAGGTGGCCAACCGGCAGCACAAGGAGCACACGGTAACGGCGCTGTTCAGAACTCGCAAGGCGGCGACAGCGCAAACATACCGTTCTATCTACAACGACGATAATTAGGGAGTCTTACCATGCCAGCTTTTCTACCCAGTGCCGGTGCAATCGTCAGTGACATGATCGATAAAGGCACGCAAGGCTTCGATTATGTGCAAGCCAAAAAAGACCAGTTGCAGGCGCGTGAACTGCGCGAACGTCAGCAGGCAATTGCCGACGGTCGAGAAAGTCGTGCGATTGATCTTCACGCCGGTAATCTCGAAGCACAAGACATTAACAATAGCGCCGGTAAACAAGCAATCAAACTGAAAGATTTGCAAGAGACTCGAACCGCCGACATGTACGGTAGTAAAAAGAAAGCGGTCGATTTATCTAACCAGCAGACGGCACAGCAGATGTCACTTGCCGCCGCACAAGAAGGTCGCCGTGTTGACTTACACGGTGCAGCCGTTGAACAAGCAGACGCCAGAACGACGGCTATGAACTTGAGTAACGACAGCGCTGCAATGCAAAACGAAAAGACGTTGGACGAACTCGTTCAACTTCGCAACACAGCACCGGATCGATATGCGGCGGCAGCGCTCAACGCGGCAACCAAAAGTAATGACGCAAGAATGCTGTTCGAGATGTCCGTGGTTGATGTCGAAACAGCGGTTATAGCAGCGGACACCAAACAGCGAAAAACCATAATGGAAAATATGGCTGCTAAAGAAGCTGAAGTTCTACAAAGACTACAGTCCATAAAAAACTCGGAAGAAGTTTCGCAACAGCAAGTGGCGTTGGCAGACCGATCCGAAGAAGTGTTAGCAACGGTAATTAAAAACGGTAAACCTAAAGATTTAGCGCAAGGTTTACAGTACATGATCGATTCGCCGTTGTATGGAATACCCGACGGCGACAAGCTAGAGTTCGATGCTGAAACTGGTATCGTCACAGTGCGCGATAAGAAGGGCGATATTGTCATGGACAAGATGACACAAGAGCCTGCCGAGTACGACATCGCAGATGTCTTCGAGCGTATCGAAGCGGCTAAAATGCAAACACTCGCTGACGAAGAAACAGCAGCCACACGAGAAGCCGCCGAAGTCAATGAAATTAACTCTGAAGCTGAACTCAATCGTGCTCGGGCGGCAAGCGAAGGTACAAGCGCTAACGGATCGAACAGTGGTGCAGAAGGTCTTACAGTTGCTCAACGTAGAAGTGCGCAGACGGATGTGCGTAAGGCGGCTGAGACTCAAGTCAAAGAGCATTTTGGTTTAAGTAGAAACGGATCGTTAGATAGCGGTCAACGTGATCTTGTTAACCGTGCTATAGAGCTTGCTCAAAATGATCCTGAGTATCTATCCGGTGATCCTTCGGTCGTCATGAGCCGATACATTAACGTGGCTATCAAGAGCAAAGAGTATGACGCTACCGCTTCAGGTCTTAAAGATCACGGTATCAATGTGTCTGGTTCTGATTTGGTTATGGCAGCAGAACGACGGCAGATGTCGGTGGAAGAATTAGTCAAACAACTCGTACGTGTAAAGAAAGAGCAGCGGCGAAACGCGGAGTAATACATGGACGGTATCGACGACATATTGGGAGCACCACCTCCTGTAGATGAAGGGTTGTCTACTGGAAAAAGTGACCTAAACAATCTACTTGATAAAATACCAGCAGCTCAAGACACTAGCTTTAATGATGCGCTTACTGAATTAGATAATGCGCCGGATTGGGTAGTAGAGAGCGATAACCTTGCCGAAGAAGACAGGACGTTTGGTGAGTTTGCCAGTGATACAAGTGCAGCAGCGGCAAAGTCTGTTAACTCCTTGTTACGCCACGGTGGGCAGTTTCTAAACTGGGTTTACTCGGCGACTGGTTATAACAATGTGATTGACGCTGTTGCCGGTGAAGGTTCGGCGGAAAGTTTCCACGCCACCAACGATAGAACGTTCGCTACCGGTGAACAATTTTTCGAAGATCAGAAGACGGAAATTCTTCGTGATCGTCGCCACATGCGTGACATGGATCTGGAAAACGCGGAAGGGTTTATGGATTCAGCGGCAATCATGGCGTCGAGTCCGTCAGTGCTGTTTGATGATCTTGTCGGGCAGTCAGCAGAGTTAGCGGCTACCGGTGCGGTAGGTAAGCTGGTTGGCGGTGCTAGTGCTGCCGGTCGCATTGGCACAGCAGCATCGTTCGGTGGTGCGTTAGAAGGTGGTCGAGCACGCAACGAGTCGTACAACGAACTCTCTAGGGTTGATCCCGAACTCTGGGCACAAAATGAAGACGTTATCGCTGAGATGGAAAGGGAGCCTTCGCTAACGTTAGAGCAAGCAATCAAAATTACATCGGCTAGCTACGCTGACAAAGTCGGAGCGCTTGCGTTCTCAGTTGTTACCGCTACCGGTGCTGCACCTGGCACTAACGTACTCACCAAAGCGCTGACCGGCGATGCTGCTAAAGAACTAGTCGGTACAGGCTTCAAGGAACTGTCTAAGGCAGTAACCGGTGCAGCACTCAAAGGTGCAGCCGGTGAAGCGACGCAAGAAGTTGTGTCTGCCGGTGCCACTGATATCGCCGCTAACATCGCTCTCGGAGAGGCTGACGGCGAAACGCGGGCAATGGATGACGTTGCTAAGAACGCGGGAATGAACGCTGTTGCGGGGGCTGCTATGGGCGGTCCGTTAAACGCTGTGTCTGGTCTTGCTGGACAAGCGAAAGAGAACGCGACAGTAGAAGACACTGACGGCAATAAGAATACAAGTCCTGATCTTAACCCCGTGGTGAACAAAGAAAAATCGGTTGCTGACTTGTTGGATGAGATGGACATTGAGGATGCACGCGAGGTTGAACAAGCACTTCCAGCCAATGACCTAGATGTAGAAACTTCAATATCGGAGTTCGACAATAGTCTGGATGAGATTGTTACGCTTGAAGAGTTGGACACTATCTATAGCGAACTAAGCGACGATAGTGATGTAGACGAAACTTCACTAGACAGTGAAGTCAATTTTGAAGAAGGAGTAAATTATGAAAACAATGACGGGGAGAGCGTGCCCGACGGGATCGACGCCAGCGGGAACCAAGTCGAGAACTCGACCGGACTCCAGAACGACGAAACCATCGAACGCGAAGGTGACGCAGAAGTCGGGCGGAGTGAGTCCGAAGACAGCAACGTCGTATCCGCAGTAGAAACGAGTGAGACGGCACAGAACGATGTTGGTTCTGTGCCTCGCACTTTTGATGAAGTTCATACTGACGGTGTTATCAACACGGGTACTCGTAGTTATCCGGCTGATACCACCGGTTCAGTCAACGACGTTCCACCAGAAGGTAAGACTAACGAACGTAAAGACTTTGACAAGCGGGCACGTGTTGCTGCGATGTCACCGGAAGAGACGTTCAACGCACTGTACAAAGAAGAAGGAACGGGTATCTCTAATGGGCGTGCGTACGCTGAAGATAAAGTAGATGCCAAAGAGTTTACGTCAATCGATGTGGATAGCCTTGCGTCCATTAACGATTACGGCAATCACGATATGGGCGACGCAATGCTCGCTGAAGTTGGCAAGGCATTGCAAGAAGAGTTCGGTGATCAGGCTTACCACAAGTCAGGTGACGAATACTTCATTCTCGACGCCAGTGATGTTACTAACAGACTTGAAAAAGTACGCGCTAAGTTAGCCGAAAAAGTAATAGAGGGTGACTACAACGGCAACAAGTTGACCGTTAAAGGTGTTGACTTTACGTACGGTACAGACACAGACGCTACACAAGCCGACGCTAAGATGCTGGAGTCAAAGAAACAGCGTACCGAACGTGGTGAACGTGCAGAACGTAAGTCACTACCTAAAAACTTTACTTACTCTGACGCTGACGGCAATGCGCTGACATCAACGCTAACGAAAGACGGGCGTGTTGAATTTGCCAAAGCCCCGGCTAAAACTGTCCAGGCTAAGAAACCGACGAACACCACGGTTAAGAAGGCTAATCAAAAAGTCGTTGACTCGGAGAGTAAAGGTAGGCTTCAGCGTGAACGTCGCGCAGCTAATAAAGCGAAGGGTGCGGTTAACAAAGTTATTGGTGCAATCAAAGAACGTCTGAACCCAACAGACATGTCTAAGATACCGCCAGAACTTCGTGCGCAGTACACCAATAAGAACATGAACCCGCAAGGTACTCAGAACGGCACGTTGTTTGGCTCGTTCAACCTCCTTACGCACGAGATAAAAGCCGATGAGTCTGTACATAAGACGGTCGGCGATCTGCGCAGCACGGTGTACCACGAAGCGATTCACTCCGGTCTAATGATGGAGTTCGGCGACTATAAGAAAGTGCGTCAGGCAATGGCCGACTTGTTTAATGAAATAGGTGCAGCAGACGTACGTCGTTTAAAGCGTGAGTTCGGTATGGATTTGGGCGGGTACAACTACAGTCACAAAGGTAACTCCCCGTCCGATACGCTAATCATAATGGAAGAGATACTGACGCATTACGGTGAAAGCCGTAACGGTCCTCTTATGCGTGCTGGTCGCAAGTTGGAAGCGCTCATACGCAAGTGGCTTGAAGAAGTTGGCATACCGGTTCCTAAAGGTGACGTTGGGCGTCGTCGCATCATTGAGATGTTGAACATTGCTGAGAATGGATATACGCAAAGAATGGGTTATAAAAACTTTGCGCAAACTGGGCTGCGACAAACGATGTCAGAAGCCGTTATGTTTTCTATTGAAAGTGCCCAGTCTAAGACTACCAACTTGTCAGATAGAGCGGCTGCATTCGCAAGGCGGAACTTTACAAAAGAGCGAGGCCTAGACAAAGAAGGTTTTGATCTTTACTGGCAGAACGAAGGACAGCAAAGAGCGGCGGAGCGTTGGGCAAACTTCTATCGTCGAACATTAGAAAAGGCAATTAAGAAGCAGTACCGTAACGCATCGACTGAACACTACGAGCAAGCCAACAATATTCTACAAGGCAAGTCGTCAGACATTAGCTTTAACAAAGACGTGATGGATGCTATCGCTGATATGCGCAACAGTCTGGATGAAAAGGCTGACGCAATCGTAGAGTCTATGCGCGATCAAATTGCACTGATCGAACGTGGTATGGATAGCAAGCGTTACTTCGATATGCTTCAGGCATTAAAGGACGCCAACAATGATGTGACGAAGCTGGACCCCGACGACACTCGTGTGCCTATGGAGATAGTAGCGCTGCTCTACAGCATTGATAAAATAAAATCCAACAAAGGTGAGTACATACACCGTTCATACGAAGTGTTCGACAACCCCGATTGGATAGAGCGTGTTCAGAAAGACTACCCTGAAGTCTTCCGACGCGCCGTGTCGTACATGATGCAAGGCGATAAAAGCTTGACGTATAGCGCCGCTAAAAACAAGACACTCAACATGCTGTCTGAAATGGTAGAGCGTGGTGAATCATCAGCGTTCATCTCGGTTGGTCGTCAGTACGGTTCACGCGATATGTCCATCTTCAAACGACGTGGTGATATTCCAGAACCATTCCGTGCGCTGATGGGTGAGTATCGTGACATCCGTGCTAACTACGCGGCAACAGCGTTGAAGATTGACACCAACCTGGCTAATCATCGTTTCTTGCACGGCATGTATAACCATCTCGAAGCAACAGGTCGGCTGTTTGCAAAGCCCGAAGATGCGCCCGACGGTGTAGCGCTAGTACCGATGACAAGTAAGAAGTTAAAGTCATACTCACCGTTGTCTAAAATGTGGACAACACCTGAGATGCGTGAAGCGTTGCGATCAATTGTTGAAGTGACTGAGAATCCGGCATGGCTGGACGCATGGCTAAAGATTAACGCCGTGGTGAAGTACAACAAGACAGTATCGTCGTTTGAAACTCAAATTATTAACTTTGTCAGTGGTATTAGCCAAGCGTTAGCCAACGGACATTTGTTTGACATTATGCTTGGGGACGGGGGTGTTAAAACTTCAGCAAAAACCGCCTTCAACGAGTTGATGAACTCCAGTAGCAAAGCACAATTGGCGTCCATCACTGAGATGTTGGAGTTGGGTGTGTTCGGTGAAAGCGCTACTGCCCGTGAAATACAAGACGCGATGAAACCTTTTCGCGGTAAGAAGATGCACAACACATCGTGGGTAAGAAACAAGACTGGAGAAGCGATAGACTTTATGCAACGCAGCTATGCGATGGGCGATGACTTTTGGAAGATGCTCGGTTTCACAGCAGAAGTTGCACGCTTAAAGAAGCAAAAGAAGAAAGACGGTTCACCACGGTTCACAAGCGATAGGGAATTGAAGTTAGAGGCTGCGCGTCAAATACGAGACGGGTATGCGACTTACTCAATGGTCCCTAATGCTGTCCAATCGCTCGGTAAGTTTCCAGCTATGGCAACGTTTACGTCATTCCCTTGGGAAGTTATGCGGACTTCCAGAAACCATGTGCTTATGGTTAAGCGTGACATTGATAACAATGACATGAGCAGTGCCATTAAGAGGGCGACAGGGTTTGCTGTTGCACACTCTATGTTTGCTATGGCGGCTATAACATCAATGGCTAACGTAGGATTCGATGAAGAAGACGACGAAAACTTTAAGGCTATGCAAAGTGCAGACTTTGTTCGTAACTCAACGTATTACTACACAGGCTTTGATGAGAACGGACAACCGCAATACCTGGACATGACGCGCTACAACTTTTACGCGTACATCAACGAGCCTATCGTCTCGTTGTTCAACGGTTCATTCGAAGATATGCCGGAGCGCGTGAAGTTCGGCTTACACCGTTTCGTTGATCCGTACATCTCACCGGAGATTGCAGTATCGGCGGTGTCTGAAATTCACAGTAACACCACGTCGTTCGGCACGCCGATATGGGATGAGACAGCATCGAGCGGTGACAAGGCTATCGCAGCGGGCAAGCATTTTTGGAAAGCCGTTCGCAATACCACACTAGGTCGTGCTCAAGACGCTTACGAAGCATCAGACGGCAGTAAAGTACGTGGTGGTCAGCAGGTAACAGTTGTTGAAGAAGTGCTCGCTGCATTAGGTTTCCGGCTACGTACTGCCAACATGGAAAAGACGTTCGGAAACACGGTGTACTCGTTGGCACAAGCTAAGCGTGAGATGCCGACTGTCTTGAGTAAGGTGGCTGGTGCAGTCGGTGAAGTGACCGATGAAGAACTTAGCGAGGCGGTTGACGATTTCATGGAGCGCCGTACGCGGGTATATACCAAGTTAATCGGCAGTGCGGTTGCTGCGGAAAAGTTAGGACTCACACAACAAGAGATTCGAGAACTCATTGACCGTAACGGCGGTAGCGCTGACGATGCCAACAACATTGTGCGCGGTCGGATTCCAAAGTGGGAAATGTCGGATCGGTTCTTAGATACACAACTGCAAAATCTAATCGACATTGCACAGACTGAAGAAGAGAAAGACGAGATCAGAAAGACTGTACCTAAACGCAAGGCAAGATTACGTGAACTACTTCGCGAATGGGAAGCTGCAAACAAGTAACGTTGTAAATTGTTTAGGTCACATATGATAGGGTGAACATCCATTTTCACACCGGATGTTCACCCTAACAATGAAACGTACATTACTCGGCATAGCCGCAACTCTTATCTTATTAGCAGCTTGCACCCTGCAACCCGCACACGCGGAAGACTGCATACCGATCAGCGACACCACGACAATCACCGAAGCGATTACCGCTTTTAATTCCGGTAGCTGTATTCAAAAAGCCCAACCCGAACTGCCGTCACCGGATGTCGAAGACATGCAATTCACGTGTCTTGCCGGAGATACTGACTCGTTGAGTCGTTGCGCTAACGACGCTGACAGATACGACACGATTAGACTTACGCGAGACATCACCACTGAATCACTCTGCATGACGCTGGACGGTGTGCAAGGGCTTACCTTCGACGGTAACGGCCACACAGTCACGCGGACAGCTAACCAGCGCTCATGCTCGGTACTGGACATCGTGAACAGTGGTGATATCAAAATTACCAACGCTGTGTTTGACGACGACGCTCGCGATGCACCGTGTGCCGTGGCCGATAAGTGCGCTCGCATGTTCCATGTGCGCTATTCAAATGACGTAGTGATGGACAACGTCACGATTCAAAACGGGAAGCGATATGTCATCTACACACAATCGGTTGACGGCTTTACGTTTACCAATAGTGTGTTGTCGAACTCGGGTGTGCTCGGTCTGTATGTCGGGCACGGTTCAACTCCGTCAACAAATATTGAGATTTCCTATTCTGAATTTTATGACAATAGTACAAATGCGGTGGCGCTTTTAGGAGCAAACAAAGCGCTCATCAAAGACAACGTATTCCGCCGCAACCACAATCGCGGCCAATGGCCCGTGTCACCCCAATACGGGGTTGGTATGACTGGTGGTGGTCAGCTCTACATTGCACGCGCTATGGACGTGGAGATCACCGGAAACGAGATCACTGACGGATCGTGTGCGAACTGTCTCGGAGGTATCCACGGTATCGAGTTGTCAGAGCCGTTCAAATCGGACAGCGTGGCCAACGTCTCAATCACCGATAACGTCATCAATAACAACACTGGGAGTGCGATTTACACCAACGGCGGTGCTTCAGTGGCGAATCTCGTGAAGTCAGGCAACGTATTCAACGGAGCGCTGAGTTCTCCTGTCACGCCTACCGTCGATACTCCCGACAGCAACGTCGCTGTAAACGGCTGTGAGAGCGCTTGTACGGCGAACGGTAAAACGCTAGGGGGGGCCATTGCCAATTTCACAGCTATGTACCCCAATATCAAGCGTGAAGACTGCGATCCGGTAGACGGTGGTTATGTGTGCTCTAGTGCCCGTATAGGCGCTAACTCACCTTCCGGTGGCTCAACACCGGTCCAACCAAGTTCGCCGCCCACAGACACTAGCGGGCTGCTCATTCAGGCCGAAGACGTTCTGCTTTCGAAAGGGTGGAATAACCGAGGTAATTATGTCGAATGGATAGGGGAGACCGAACGATACCTTCTGTCTCAACGTATTGACGCTGCGAACCTTATTCTGGATTTTGATGTGCCGGTCGCCGGTCTCTACCGATTTCAAATGCGGGCACGGTCGGAGACGATTTTCAATGTTGCGGAACCTGGCAACGATATCTGGTTGCAACACCCGACAACGGGATGGTTAAAAGCATGGTTCACTCGCGACGGTAATTGGCAGACAACGACAGTCGGTGAGTCCGGTCACGAAAAATCCGTGGCGTTGCTGGACATGCAATTACCGGCAGGCAAAAACCGAATCATCGTATCAGGCCGGTCCCGAGGAACCGCAATCGATTGGTTCGAGTTGGTGCCTCAAGGATTTACCGTTAGTAAGACAACTGGTGACCTACTGATTTTAAATTACGATTCGTGGCCAGATCAAGATGACCATCAAGCAGTGGCGATGAGTAAATACATTGTCGATAAACTTGGTTTGAACCCCACAGTGGTGATTGGTGCTTGGGGCGAGAATGGCCCGCATTTAAAATTCGTAGACGGGAGCGTCGAATACTGGCGGTCAATCTATCCGAACGTGCTGGATGCTCATAACGAAAAGGCATCGTCAGCAACCGAGTTGGCGAGACGTGTGACGGCGACTATTCGTTCCGGCAACAAAGTATCGATTGCCGAAGGTGGTCCGTCTGACTTTACAGCACGCATGCTGCGAGTGTTGCCCAGTGATGTCGATACGAAAATGATTTCCGTATACCAACACTCAGTAGGCTCTACCGCTTTTAATGAGAGTAAGACACTGCCGGAAAACTTAGCGCTTGTTAAGTCGAAAACAAATTACGTAGCTGTACCAAACGGGAATGTTCCAAACGGCAGTGCAGATTTTCAGGAACCCAAGTCGTCTGCTATGTGCCAGCGGTTTATGAGCCGCATGTTGGATACATCGTTGTCTGATCAATGGTTGCGTGCGTTCTCTTTGATCGGTGAGTCACGACAATGTGACGGCTCCGACACCGTGGAGTTATTGGCCATTGTCGGAGACACGCAAACAAAAACGTTTGATGACTTTTACGAGAGGTACGTAAAATGAATTTGGATAGAAACCTTCTAAATCTTAGTGTCGATTACGACTTTAAATTTCTAACTGATTTGGAGTCGTTCACCACTCGTTATATTTGGTCAAGAGAGCAAATAATTAACAACGAACAACAATATTACGTTGACCCCCGCAAAGCTAATTTGCCGAATCCGTTTGAACTGAGTCACGAAGGACTAGGCATAACCGCCGTATCGACACCACCAAAACTACTTGCTGTTGCCGCAAACCAACCGTATTGTTCTGGCGTTCTCACAACACGTGACAACGGCGACTCTCGGTTGTACGGGTATTGGGAGGGAATGATAAAGTCACCCAACGCACAAGGCGCATGGCCTGCTTTCTGGCTACTACCTACGCATCTAACGTGGCCCAAGGGCATTAGCGTTCTGCCCGAGATCGATATCGTGGAGATTGTTAAAAGCATCACAGCCTATCACGTGTCGCTTCACTCGGTAGCTACGGGTGAGATGATCACGACAAGCGCTGAGGTTAAAGTCAACATCGATCTATCGAAGTCATACAACTTATACGGTTTGTGGTGGGATGAGCAGTGGATAATTTGGTACTTCAATGACGTTGAAGTTTTCAGATTACCGACACCGCCAGACATGAAGACGCATCCACGACACTTCTTGTTGAACCTTGCTGTTGGTGGTAACTGGCCAGGACCGGCATCACCTGAAGACTATCCGGCGACGATGGACATCGAGTATGTAAGAGTGTACGACATACCCGCTGCGAATCCAGACATCCCGAGCCAACCGTCTAACGAAGATAAGGCGCTACGCGGCGATGTTGTACGAACGCTTAAAAATAATAAAGTGGTAACTAAACAAGACGTAGGACTCATGGCCGAGTACCTAATCGAGATCGCAGAGTCATAGTAGTTTAGCTTGTATCGCTTCGGTCGAAAGACCGAGGTGATACAACCTATGAGCCTCCCTGTTTACTTTTCGAAGCGTGGCGTGCTTAACGTGAAAGTCAAAAAATGCTTTACATAACTCTTTGTCAGCCCACACACCGCGTATTGTCAGGTCAACCTTCATAAAATTGACGTTGTGCGCAAGTTCAAAAGCGAACAAGGTATCTCTAAATGCGACAGGGTGGTGATCTATTTCTAACCCGCTGTCAAATTCATAGCCCGTAATAGCGCAGATGTAAGTTTTATCAAGTTCATCACGCCCTTGCCATTTATTTCCATTCTTAACAACATCGATATGTTGTTTAATTACTTGTCTTGCGGCCCGTGTAAACCCACCTCGCACCTTTCTCTCAAATCTATTGAGGTTATCTAATTCTTTATAGTGGCGCTTCATAGACTTATGTCCACTTCAAAAAACCAACGCCAACCTTTAGTCGGTGGTTGTTGTTCATGAAGTTGTTCAAACGTTCTTTCAAATTCTTCTCGTGTTTTAAATGTGGCAGTATGTACAAGTCTTCTTTCGCCACCTTCGAATTTGTTTTCTTCGTGGTAGAAGCGCACTTGCCTAGTGTTGGTCCACTTTGAATTTTTATAAGTCGCGTTGCCCATTGCTATTCATCCTTTTTAGAGCGAGG